>NZ_CP025699.1:1906423-2049176 GCF_023278595.1 Lelliottia sp. AC1 | reverse complement strand
GGGGCGCTGATGACCAGCTGCTGCATCGACTCGTCGTAAGTGATCCGGGCGTCCGGCCATTTTTTGAGGAAGTCGTAGCAGGTCTCATTCCCCGCTTTCGCCAGCTCGTCGAGATGCGTGTCCAGCCCCGTCTGGTGCAGCAGCGCCTGGGTCAGGCAGGGCGTGGCACTTTCACCGGCCCGGGTGGTAATAAATTCAACTTTGGTTTTAAACAGAATATGGCCGTTGAGCACGATATCGGCGGTTTTCACCCCCGCGTCCACCTGATCCGGGTGATAAAATTGCTCAGGTATTTCCTGAGAATCTTTGCGCAGAAAGTCAGCGTCAAAGGCGCTGTCGTTTGCTGCTGCCTGAGAATAAGACGAAACTAAAGCAGACGCTAAAATGAAAGTCTTCATTATTAAATTGGAATGATATCTTTTCAAAAGAGGCCTGCTTTTTTATGACACGTAATCAGCCAGTAATTAAAATTAAAAATTAATTATACGTAATATCGACAAAGGCTTTGGCTTTGACATTCCCGGCAGTGACGGCCGGTGTCGCCGTATTGGCTTTATAAGCCACTTTGAATTTAAGCTCGGTGTCGCCCGCACTTAATGCCTGGGACTGAGACGGCATACCGCCGTTAATATCAACCAGCGTGGCACCATCATTTTCTAAAATAGCGATACCCACGCCGGTCGCTGGCGCGTTGCTATCGGTATTTAACAGAATAGCGTTATCGACGGTATCGGGTGTGCCGCTGAAAGATACGCGGGCATTTGTCATGGTGGTAATATCACAATCCTGCAGATCGATGGTGAAATCCTGCATGCCCGCGTAGCCGGCTGCAACGTCAAAAGAAGCCGGTGTCACATTCGCCAGTTCAATCAAGGATGACGTGGCGGCAACACCGTTAAACCCCTTCAGAGAACAGGTTGAAGCGGTGACTTTACCCGTAAATGTGATGTCGCCATCTGCAGCAAACAACGCAAAAGGGCTAAGGCCCAGAAGAATAAAGGTGAGTACTTTAAGTTTCATAAAGTTAAATCCTACAAAATGAGTAAATGTTTGTCATAAGGCCAATTCAGTGGCTTTAGGGTGACGACGGGACAATTATAAGAAAATAACTTTATTTCTAAATGCGACATTTTTTATTTCGGAGTTAATAAAACATTAATAATTCACCTTGAATATCTTAAGAGATCTTTCTTGTTAACTAAGAAAAAGCAAGAACAACATTCGAATTAATTCATTAATAAATCAGCCATTGCTTTGACGCTAATACCTTTTACGATGATGATTACCTTATATAAAACAATTTTGGAGCATAACTCGCTATGGTGATCGCTTTACTTGACAACCGGGAGGAATATGAGCAGTGGTATATGCAAATTATTTGTTCCGAGGAAAATACCGAATATCCCAGTCTTCTCAATGCGCATGAAATTGAAACAGCACTGGGAGAAAACCTGCCTTTATCCTTTCCTTGCCTGGCATACCGACAGAAAAATGAGTTTAACTGTCTGGATGAAGAAATCGTGTACATCTATGAAGAAGAGTTTTCCAAATGGATAGATCGAATGGGAAAAGTCAAACGCCCTTCGTGACGCATAAGATGGCGTTACCTTCAACAAATGCTACTATGATTATTAACAAGGAATATCATTGAGCAGGTAATAAGGACTGGAAGTCAGCAAAATGAAACAGGAACGCATGGAGTCTCTTAAAATAAGGAAGTTTGATTTTAACCTGTTGGTGGTTTTAGATGCAGTGTATACCACGGGTAGTGTGAAAAATGCGGCAACGCTGCTACATACCTCTTCTCCCAGCATTAGTCAGTCGCTACAAAAACTGAAGGATTATTTTGGTGACCCACTCTTCCTTCGCGACGGACAGAAATTACGTGCCACCACCATCGCTACGAAATTACATCTAAAAGTTAAAGACAGTCTGGAATCGTTGATCAGTAATGTTGAACATTTTGCAGACGATGAATACCATAACCAATTGGTTATTCAATGCCCAATTTATTTATCCATTAAAATTATTCCGATGATCAGCGCGTTTTTCGAGAAAGAAAAAATCACCTGCGAAATTATCCATCGGGTGAGCGACAACATGGTTGATAGTTTTAGCGATTCGTTATCGTTGCGCCAGGTTGACATGGTGTTTGGTGTCAATAAAAACCTGGGACTCTCAACGCAATCCTTCCTGATTGGTGAGGAAGACTTAGTCTTTATTTGCCGGAAAAACCATCCCAGACTGAAGACGACCTTTAGCGAAAAAGATGTGGTAAATGAAATGTTTTGCTATGTCCATACCGATGAACTCCCTGCCGTAATGACGCGTCAGCGTGTTGAAAACAATCTGCGGTCTGACCGCAACTTTACGCTCAGAAGCCCTTCTTTTATCTCTATTCTCAGCTACATCGAATCATCAAACTCGGTCGCTATTGTCCCCCGCTGGCTGATGCAACGCTTCAAAGATGCCTTTAATATTAAAACGCTGGATACAAAAATTCCGCTGCCGGTTATAGAAATCGCCATGATTTATAATAAAACGAATCTTAATAAAAAAATGAACAGGCGTTTGTTCGCTTACCTGAATGAACGATTCTGAATAAAAATTCAAGACTGAATTCTAAAGTTAAAAGTGTAATTAGCAGATACCCTCGTAGCAGCTAACCAGGTTATACACAATGTCATTTACGCTCAGCCACCGAGAGTTATGAGCGCCTTTGATACTTATACGACTCACAACGGAACGAGTAGATGAAACATCTTCCCAATGAAGATGCATTCAGAACGTGGTTCACAACTGAATATTTAGGCATTGACGGCAAATACCCTTCCATTTTCTCGCCTGATGAGATTGAAATGGCCGTGCAGGATAAAATGCCTCAAGGATTTCCCTGTGTGGTTATTCTCATTCCTGATGGCGGTGTTTATCGATATGGTCAGGAGGAGATTCGTTATTTATATCGCCAGGATATTATCAAATTCGGGCACTATTTTGGTCTCGAATTCAAATAACACACCGTGTGCCAAAAGCGCCGTGAATCTTTAAGCCCGATGCGTTTGCATGTTGTCAGCCGGGGCAAACCCTGCTTTCATAGCCACTTACCTGGGGCATTGATGAACACAACACTGCCGCCCTGGTGCCCCAAAGGTAAAATCAGTTCGCTAACTCATTGTGTTAATGGTGTGATTTCATGAAAAAGCTGTTTGTGCAGTTTTATCTTTTGCTGTTTGTCTGTTTTCTGGTGATGACCATGCTGGTCGGGCTGGTTTACAAATTCACCGCCGAGCGCGCGGGCAGGCAGTCGCTTGATGACCTGATGAAAAGCTCGCTCTATCTGATGCGCAGCGAATTACGTGAAATCCCCCCGCACGACTGGGCGCGAACGCTGAAAGAGCTGGATCTGAATCTGTCGTTTAATATGCGCATCGAGCCGCTCAAGAACTACAATTTAGACCCCCAGACCACACAGCGCCTGCGCGATGGCGATATCGTGGCATTAGACGATCAGTACACCTTTATTCAGCGTATTCCGCGCAGCCATTACGTGCTGGCGGTCGGCCCGGTTCCTTATCTCTATTTTTTACATCAGATGCGCCTGCTGGATATCGCGCTGCTGGCGTTCATCGCCATCTCGCTGGCCTTTCCGGTATTAATCTGGATGCGGCCCCACTGGCAGGATATGTTGCGTCTGGAAGCAGCGGCCCAGCGTTTTGGCGACGGTCACTTTACCGAGCGCATCCACTTTGACAGCACCTCCAGCTTCGAGCGCCTGGGCGTGGCCTTTAACCAGATGGCCGATAACATCAATGCGCTGATCGCCAGTAAAAAAGCGTTGATTGACGGTATCGCCCACGAACTGCGCACGCCGCTGGTGCGTCTGCGTTATCGCCTGGAGATGAGCGAAAACCTGACGGAAGCGGAATCCCTGGCGCTCAATCGCGATATTGGCCAGCTGGAAGCGTTGATCGAAGAGCTGCTCACCTATGCCCGTCTCGATCGCCCGCAGAATGAACTCAAGCTCAGCTCACCCGATCTGTCGGCGTGGATACGTAGCCATATTGACGATGTGCAGAGCGTGAATCCGCAGCGCACATTACTGCTCGATAACAGCCCCGGTGATTACGGCGCGCTGGATATGCGTCTGATGGAGCGCGTGCTGGATAACCTGGTGAATAACGCCCTGCGCTACAGCGAAAGCAGGCTTCGCATCAGCCTGCATCTGAACGGCAGCGAGGCCTGTTTAGCGGTGGAAGACGATGGCCCTGGTATCGCCGCCGCCGAGCGTGAACGGGTGTTTGAACCCTTTGTGCGTCTGGACCCCAGCCGCGACCGCGCCACCGGCGGCTGCGGGCTGGGGCTGGCGATTGTTCACTCTATCGCTCAGGCGATGGGCGGGCGCGTCAGCTGCGACGAAAGCGATCTCGGCGGTGCAAAGTTCAGCTTTAGCTGGCCGATCTATCATCACATCGCCCTGCCTGTCACGGCCTGATGGCGTTACTTCTCATCAGGTAACGCCTGTAAATGCCCATGCCGCACGCCGCGCTGGGCAATCACATCATCGGCGAAATGCTGAATATCTCCCATATCGCCTTTTAACACCGCGATTTCAAGGCAATCTTCGTGGCTGACATGGACATGCAGCGTAGCGACCGAAAGATCGTGGTGATGGTGCTGCGTCGAGACCAGACGCCGCGCCAGATCGCGTTTCTCGTGCTCATACACGTAAGAAAGTACCGCGAATCCCTGCCTGCCATGCTCCTGGGTGGTCTCCTGCGCCAGCGTGCCACGCAAAATATCACGGATGGCCTCTGAGCGGTTGTTGTAACTACGGCGCTGACTAAGACTGTCCAGCATCTCCAGCAAATCATCATCAAGCGTAATTGTGACACGTTGCATCTGATGTAACCTCAAAGTCTGGCGCGACGGCGCACGGGAAATGCGGGAAGGACCGCGTTTTGTAGTGTTTGTCCGGCAGCGGACGCAAAGGTTAATCGCTCACCGACGGTTTGCGTCTCCACGATGTTCCCCGCGTCCATCACCATGACCCGGTCGCAAAAGCGCTCGACCAGGCGTAGATCGTGAGTGATAAACAGGCAGGCAGTACCGAACTGCTGCTGGAGTTTTTTGAGCAGGCGAATCACGTTCGCCTGCAGCACCAGATCGAGATTCGACACGGCTTCATCAAGGATCAACAGCCTTGGTTCAACGGCCAGCGCCCGCGCCAGGCACACGCGCTGAAGCTGGCCGCCGCTTAGCTGCGGCGGGCGCTGAGTGAGTAGCGTGTCATCCAGCTCAACCGCCCGCAGCAACTCACGAGCGCGGGCCATCTGCTCTGCTTTAGACAGGGACAAAAGATGGCGCATCGGTTCACGCAGAATTTCACTCACCGTTTTACGCGGATTCACCGCGCTGATGGCATCCTGAAACACCATCTGAATTTCACGGCGAAACGCTTTTTTCCGGGATCGGTTGAGCTGCGAAAGCGGCGCGCCCTGCCAGAGCACGTCGCCCTGGCTCGGGGATTCCAGCCCTACCAGCAGGCGCGCAAGCGTACTTTTCCCGCAGCCGCTGCGGCCCAGTAGCGCCACGGTCTCTCCGGTTTTCAGACTCATGGCGACGTTGTTCAGCACCCATTCTGAGCGGGCGTATTGATGTGAAAGCGCAGATACGGAAAGCAGTGTCATTGGGTCAACTCCATGCCATACAGGGCCAGATGCGCCGACACCAGCCCGCGCGTCACCGGATGCTGTGGCGCGCGAAACAGCGTCTCAACGTCGCCCTGCTCAACGATGACGCCGTTGTCCATCACCGCCACGTCATCCGCGAGGCGCGCCACGACGCCCATATCGTGCGTCACCAGCAGCATACCGGGCGCGCGGGTTTGCATGATGTCATCCAGCAGATCCAGAATGCGCGACTGGGCCACGGCATCGAGATCGGTGGTCGGCTCGTCGGCGATGATAAACGGCGCATCGCACAGCACGGCCATGGCGATCATCATCCGTTGCAACATGCCGCCGCTCATCTCGAAGGGATAGAGCTTCAGCACGCGTTCCGCCTCGTCCAGCCCGACGGCGTTTAATGCGGTGATAAGCGCAGCGTCATCGGAATTTTTACCCAGCGCCTGACAGGTCTCCCTGGCGTGGGTAGCCATGGTATGCAGCGGATTAAAGGCGCTGCGCGGGTTTTGCATAATGGTCGCGATCTTAATCCCCCGCAGGGAGGCTGGCGCCACCATCTCGCCGTCGGCCAGAATTCGCCCTGCCGTCTGACGCACACCGGCAGGCAATACGCCGAGCGCAGCGGCACAGGTCAGGGATTTCCCGCTGCCGCTGCCCCCCACCAGCGCCAGCACCCGCCCGCGTTTGAGCGTCAGCGAGACGCCGTTGACTAACGTGCGATCCGCCTCGAGCACGATATTCTGCAAATCAATCTGCTTTGGCATCAGTGGGCATGCTCCGTGACCAGATGAGGATCGAGGTGATCGCGCAGGGCGTCACCCACCAGATTAAAGGCCATCACGCTGATAAACAGCGCCAGCCCCGGCCAGAACATCTGCAACGGCTGCGTCCAGATATACTGACGTGCATCGTTAATCATCACGCCCCACTCTGGCGTCGGGGCCGTCACGCCCAGTCCGAGAAATGACATCCCCGCGACGTGCAGCATCATATGACCGATATCAAGCGTCGCCAGCACCAGCAGCGACGGCAACGCCGCCCCGGTCAGATGGTCGACAAAAATACGCACATGCCCGGCCCCCGACAGGCGCGACGCGAGGACAAACTCCCGCTGATGCAGCGCGATCACCAGGCTGCGCACCATCCGCGCGTACCAGGCCCAGTGGGAAAGCGCGATGGCGATGATGACGTTAGTCAGCCCCGTCCCCAGCACGCCCACGAGAAAGAACGACAGAATCGAGGTCGGAAAGGTCATGAACATATCTGCGATGCGCATGGTGAACTGATCCACGCGCCCGCCAAGCAGCCCGGCCGCCCCGCCAATGGTCATTCCCAGAATCAGCACCAGCAGCAGACAGGCCATCACCGATCCCAGAGAGACGCGCGTTGCCGCCAGCAGACGCGAAAAGATATCACGCCCCAGATGGTCGGTGCCGAGCCAGTGCTGGCTGTCGGGTGACAGAAGCCGCGACGGCAGATCAATCACCTGCGGATCGTACGGCAGCCACCACTGGCTGGTGAGGGCAATCGCCGCCAGCAGGGCAATCATCATCATCGCCAGCCGGACAGGCCAGCGTGCAGAACGGTAAAAATTCACGCGTGCGCTCCTTCATGACGACGAATGCGCGGGTCAAGCGCCGCATTCAGCACATCCACCGCCAGATTGCAGAGGACAAAAACCACCACCATGATCAGCGTAAAACACTGAATGACCGGATAGTCGCGGTTAAAAATCGCCGAGACGGCGTAACGCCCTACGCCCGGCCAGGCGAAGATGTTCTCGATGATCATCGTCCCGCCGATCAGCTCGCCGATGTGCATTCCCACCGCCGTGATCATCGGCAGCGAGGCGTTGCGCAAAATATGGCGGCGCTCGGTCTGTTTATGGCTCAGGCCGCGCAGACGCGCCCAGGTGACGTGCCGCTGCCCGGCAACATCCAGCATGCTGGCGCGCAGCAGCCGGGCGTTAATCGCCAGCGACATAAAGGCAATCGACACGGCGGGCAGAATCAGATGCTGCCAGTCGCCATAGCCCATCGCCGGGAGCCATTTGAGATAAACCGAAAAGAACATCACCAGCAAAAATGCCAGCCAGAAGTTGGGCATAGAGACGCCCAGGAAAGAGATCACCCGGACGATGAAATCCGGCAGCCGATCGCGATGGCGCGCCGCCCAAATACCCAGTGGCACGGAGGTCAACAGGATCAGCACCAGCGCCGCACCGGCCAGCAGCAGCGTCGCGGGCAGAAAGTGCATAACGTCGTCCAGCACCGGGCGCTGGGTGGCGAAGGAGATGCCAAAATCCAGGTGCAACGCCCGCCACAGCCAGGTGCCGTACTGCACGATTAACGGCTGATCCAGGCCGAGCATCACGCGGGTAGAGGCCACCATCTCCGGCGTAGGCGGCAGATTAGAGAGACGCAGATAATCCAGCGCCGGATCGCCGGTGCCGAGTCTCAACATCAGAAAGATAATCACCGAAGCGGCGAACACCATCGGGATCAGCAGCAATATGCGCCGCAGTATATAGCGCCACATCAGGGTTTCACCGGCTGGATAAGTTCAAACGGAATGTCAGACGCAATGGGCGCAAACGGGATCACCCCAAGTTCAGGCTTCGCTACCACCATCATCGACACATAGCTAATCGGCAGATAGACCGCGTCGTTGTGCAGGCGGGTCAAAATATCGCGGTATAACGCCTGACGCTGTGATTCATCGCGGGTAGAAAGCACTTCGCCAATCTCTTTATCAATGACGGGCTTATCTGCGAGCCCCAACTGCGCCTGATAATCGGCGTGGGACGGCACGCGCATCGAGCTCATAAAGGCATGCGGATCATAAGGCGCGCCCCAGGTGCGGTTGAAAATCATGCCGAATCGACCGTCACGCTGGCGGGCGTAGATACTGCTCTCCTCTTCCCCCACCAGCGCCACATCGACGCCCACCTGACGCATGTCGGCCTGAATGATTTCCGCCATCGATTTGCTCAGGGCGTCGGTGCCGATATAGGCGAGTTCTACCCGCAACGGTTGACCATTTTTCTCGCGGATGGCTTTACCGCTCACGGCCTTCCAGCCCGCCTGTTCCAGCAGCGTTGTGGCCTGCTTTGGATCGTACTCACGCGGCTTGAGACCGATGTTTGCATAAGGCACTGACGGTGCGAACAGCGTGTCCGCCACTTTTTGCGTGCCGTACAGGGCGTTATCGATCAGGGATTTTTTGTTCACCGCAGAGTTCAGCGCTTCGCGCACCGCCAGATCGTCCGTCGGTGCTTTTGAGGAGTTCAGCGCCAGCATGATCGTTTCAACGGGCTGGGAAAGCTGGGTGCGGTACTGTGCGCTTTGGCTGAAGCGGGCGAAGGTATCGAGAGGCAGCAGCCCTTCGTTACCATACAGCAGGTCAATATCACCTGTTTCAAACGCCACGGCGCGGGTCGTCGGGTCCGGGATCACCTTCACGGTGATCTGCCGGAGGGCGGGCTTTTTACCCCAGTAGCGATCGTTGCGCACCAGCACGTCAACCTGATTAAGCCTGGACTCTTTCAACACCCACGGCCCGGTTCCGATTGGCGCGTTAATGCCGTTCATCGTTTCGTTATTTTTAAACTGCGACGGGGCGATAAAGCGGAACGGACGCGGCAGCGCGAGTTCCTGTAAGAAGGGGTAATAGGCGCTTTTCAGGGTGATTTGCAGCTCAGAGTCGCTCAGGGCTTTAACATCCGTGATCTGCCGGGCCAGCTCCAGCCAGGCGTGGCGCTGGCGGTTATCGAGCACAGCGCGGAAGTTCTCGGCGGCGGCCTGCGCGTTAAAAGGTTCGCCGTTGGAAAACGTGACACCGTCACGAAGCGTAAATACCCAGGTTTTGCCATCCGCCGTGTGGGTCCAGCTTTTCGCAAGCCAGGGTATGACCGAACCATCGGCCTGATACTTCACCAGCGGTTCGTAGACCATGCTCTGAGCGAACATTTGATTGGGTGTATAAAGATGGGGATTGAGCGGTCCTACATTGACGGGCCACGCGGTTGTCAGTTCGTCGGGGGCTGCTGCCTGTGCGAAGAACGACGCGCACGCCAGCAGCGCGCAGACAATACGGCCAGGTCTGGACAAGGATTGCCTCTTACCATTTAGGGGTAGATAAAACGTGTGACGATTTTAGGTTTTCATCATACTTTTTACCTGTTCTGGATCAACCGAGGGGCCGCAAGAGACGGGAAGTATACAAATTTCGTATATTTAACCCCCAATTGATAAGCATCCTGTGTCCCTGCCAGACCTATTCCGCACCGTAGCCTGACCCGGCGCACTGTGCTATATAATAAGTATGTTGTAACTACTGCGAGCGTTTTATGGCGACCTACGATCTTCTCGAGCGGCTGAACTCCACCTTTCACCAGATAGAACACGAACTGATGAGCCTGAGCGAACGGCTGAAAACCTGTCGGCTGCTGGCCGCGCGGGTTTTCAGCCTGCCGGACGTGGTGAAAGGCGCAGAGCACGATCCGCTGGATGTGATTGAGGTGAAACAGCACATCGGCAAGGAGGCGTTGGATCTGACGCTGGCGCATTATCGCCATCTGTTTATTCAGCAGCAGTCAGAAAACCGCAGCAGTAAAGCCGCCGTGCGTCTGCCTGGGGTAATTTGTCTCCAGTGCGACACGCCCCTGCGAGAACAGCTTGAAAGCCAGATTGTGCACATTAATTCCCTTAAAGCCGCGTTTGAGAAGATCGTAACCGAAGAGTCGGGTCTGGCCCCTGCCGCGCGCTTTGAGTGGGTGCATCGCCAGTTGCCGGGCCTGATTACCCTCAACGCCTACCGCACGCTGACGCTGCTGCGTCATCCGGCGACCCTGCGCTTTGGCTGGGCGAACAAACATATCATCAAAAATTTCACCCGCAATGAGGTGCTGTCGCTACTGGAGAAGAGCCTGAAATCGCCGCGCACCATGGCGCCCTGGTCGCGCGAACAGTGGATTGAGCGGTTAGAGCAGGAGTACGAGAATATTGCCGCGCTGCCTGCCGATGCGCGCCTTAAAATCAAACGCCCGGTGAAGGTGCAGCCGATTGCGCGCGTCTGGTATGCGGGAGAACAAAAGCAGGTGCAGTACGCCTGCCCGACGCCGCTGATTGCCTTGTACGACGCAGACCAGGGGGCGATGGTGCCAGACATTGGCGAACTGCTGAATTATGATGCGGACAATATTCAGCATCGTTATAAACCTCAGGCGCAGCCGCTGCGCTTGATCATTCCACGGCTGCACCTGTATGTGGCGGAGTGATTACTTCAGGCTGCCTACCATCTCTTCCGGGCGCACCCAGGTATCGAACTCGGTCTCCGTCAGATAGCCCAGCGCCAGCGCTGAGGCTTTCAGCGTCAGCCCCTCTTTATGCGCTTTTTTAGCGATTTCAGCCGCTTTGTCGTAGCCGATATGCGTGTTGAGCGCGGTGACCAGCATCAGCGACTCATTCAGTAGCTGGCTGATACGGTCGCGGTTCGGCTCGATGCCGGTCGCGCAGTGCTCGTTGAAACTCTCCATGCCGTCCGCCAGCAGGCGCACCGATTGCAGGAAGTTATGGATCACCATCGGGCGATAGACGTTCAGCTCAAAGTTGCCTGACGCCCCGCCGAGATTCACCGCAACGTCGTTGCCGATCACCTGACAGCAGAGCATGGTCATGGCTTCGCACTGAGTCGGGTTCACTTTGCCCGGCATGATGGAGCTGCCCGGCTCGTTTTCCGGAATACTGATTTCTCCGATCCCGCAGCGCGGCCCGGAGGCCAGCCAGCGCACGTCGTTGGCGATTTTCATCAGCGAGGCCGCCAGCCCTTTCAGCGCACCGTGGGCGTGGACAAGCGCATCGCAGGTACCGAGCGCTTCGAATTTATTCGGCGCGGTCACAAACGGCTGCCCGGTGATCGCGGCCAGCTCTTTCGCCACGCGTACGGCATATTCCGGATGGGTGTTCAGCCCCGTCCCCACCGCTGTACCGCCCAGCGCCAGCTCCGAGAGGTGCGGCAGGCTATGGTCGATATGCTTGAGGTTGTGCTCCAGCATCGCCACCCAGCCGGAGATCTCCTGCCCGAGGGTCAGCGGCGTGGCGTCCTGCAGATGGGTACGACCAATTTTGACGATGTCAGCGAACGCCTGCGATTTTGCCGTCAGAGTCTGGGTCAGCACTTTCAGCTGCGGAATGAGATGCTCGCGCAGGCCGATGATCGCCGCCACGTGCATCGCGGTCGGGAATACATCGTTAGAACTTTGGCTTTTATTGACGTCATCGTTCGGGTGTACTTTGCGCTCCATCCCGCGTACGCCGCCCAGCAGTTCGCTCGCGCGGTTAGCCAGCACCTCGTTCATGTTCATGTTGCTTTGGGTGCCGGAGCCGGTCTGCCAGATGGCAAGGGGGAATTCGTCCGGGTGTTTATCGGCCAGCACTTCGTCGGCGGCGCTGATGATAGCGGTGGCTTTTTCGGCGGACAGCAGACCCAGATCCTGGTTGACCTTCGCGGCTGCGCGTTTGGTGAGCGCCAGGGCGTGGATCAGCGAGACGGGCATTTTCTCCGTCGAGATGCGGAAATGTTCCAGCGAGCGCTGAGTTTGCGCGCCCCATAGCTTGTCAGCCGGGACGTCGATTGCGCCCATGGAATCTTTCTCGCGGCGTTGCGTTGTCATTACTTTCTCCTTGATAACAATGAAATGGGGGACATTGCTCACATGCTGGATTAAGTATTGTTTGCTTCAGGAAAACGGTATGGCGCTTTGTGCGCTCTTGTGGTGAGTCGTGCCGGGTGAAGCGAAACCGCCACCCGGCACAAAAACTACTTAACGCACGCTGAACACTGGGACGACTGGATCTGTTTGAAGAAGTCGTTGCCTTTGTCATCCACAAGGATAAACGCCGGGAAATCTTCCACTTCAATTTTCCAGATGGCTTCCATCCCCAGTTCAGGATATTCCACGCACTCCAGGCTCTTAATACTGCCCTGTGCCAGCACCGCTGCCGGGCCGCCGATGCTGCCGAGATAGAATCCGCCGTGTTTGTGGCAGGCATCCGTCACCTGCTGGCTGCGGTTGCCTTTTGCCAGCATGATCATGCTCCCGCCGTTGGCCTGCAGCTGATCCACGTAGGAGTCCATGCGCCCTGCCGTTGTCGGGCCGAGTGAACCAGAGGCATAACCTTCCGGGGTTTTCGCCGGGCCTGCGTAGTAGATCGGGTGATCTTTCACGTACTGCGGCAGACCTTCGCCCTTATCCAGACGCTCCTGCAATTTCGCGTGAGCGATGTCGCGGCCAACGATAATGGTGCCGTTCAGCGACAGACGCGTGGAGACCGGGTATTGCGACAGCTGGGCCAGGATTTCGCTCATCGGACGGTTGAGATCGACATGCACCGCTTCACCTTCACCGGCCTGACGCAACTCCTGCGGAATGTATTTCCCCGGATTGTTTTCCAGTTTTTCGATCCAGATACCGTCGCGGTTGATCTTCGCTTTGATATTGCGATCCGCGGAGCAGGAGACGCCCATCCCGACCGGACAAGACGCACCATGGCGCGGCAGACGGATGACGCGGATATCGTGAGCAAAATATTTGCCGCCGAACTGAGCGCCTAAGCCTAAATTCTGCGCTTCTGTCAGCAACTCCTGTTCGAGCTGAACGTCGCGGAACGCCTGACCGTGTTCGTTCCCTTCCGTTGGCAGGCCGTCATAGTATTTGGTCGACGCCAGTTTGACGGTTTTCAGGGTGCTTTCCGCCGACGTCCCGCCGATAACAAACGCGATGTGATACGGCGGACAGGCTGCCGTGCCAAGCGTGCGCATCTTCTCGACCAGGTAATTTTTCAGCTTGCCCGGCGAAAGCAGCGCTTTGGTTTCCTGGTACAGATAGGTTTTGTTCGCGGAGCCGCCGCCTTTGGCGATGCACAGGAATTTGTACTCGTCGCCGTCGACGCTGTAGAGGTCGATCTGCGCCGGCAGGTTAGTGCCGGTGTTCACCTCTTTATACATATCCAGCGCCGCGTTTTGCGAATAGCGCAGGTTATCTTCGATGTAGGTGTTGTAGACACCGTGCGCCAGCGCCGCTTCGTCACCGCCGCCGGTCCAGACGCGCTGGCCTTTTTTGCCGGTGATGATCGCCGTGCCCGTGTCCTGACAGGTCGGCAGAATGCCTTTCGCAGCAATATCGGAGTTACGCAGGAACTGCAGCGCGACGTATTTGTCGTTTTCGCTGGCCTGCGGATCGCTCAGGATATCGGCAACCTGCTGCTGATGCGCGGGGCGCAGCATGAAGGAGGCATCGTGGAAGGCGTGCTGCGCCAGTAAGGTCAGCGCCTGCGGGTCAACTTTGAGGATCTCCTGCCCTTCGAATTCAGAGACAGAGACGTGATCGGATGTTAACAGATAGTATTCGGTCTGATCCTTTGCCAGCGGGAAAGGATCTTGATAATGAAAGGGTTTGTTCGACATTGTTCTCTCACTTACTGCTTCGGTCTGGTTATTTAAGAGGAGATGTTCCGCTGCCCTGCTTAAAAGCGAGTTTGCTTATCCTACACAATTTTTTAACAAAAACTGAGACTAGTACGACTTTTTACATGCGCAGGTTACTTCCGGGCGGTTTATTGCTTTAATACGCGAAGATAATTCCACATTTGAAACAGGGCTTGATAATGCAAAAACTCATCAACTCAGTGCAGAACTATGCCTGGGGAAGTCAAACTGCGTTAACGGATCTCTACGGTATCGCCAATCCTGACAACCTGCCGATGGCAGAGCTGTGGATGGGCGCGCATCCGAAGAGCAGCTCAAAAATTGAAGATGCCAGCGGCCAGGTACGCGCTCTGCGCGAGGTGATCGACGCGGACAAAGCGACGCTCCTGGGCGATGCCGTGGCCCAGCGTTTCGGCGAACTGCCGTTCCTGTTCAAGGTGCTTTGCGCCGCCCAGCCGCTCTCCATTCAGGTGCACCCGAACAAGAAAGCGTCTGAAATAGGTTTTGAGAAAGAGAATAAAGCCGGTATCCCACTGGATGCCGCCGAACGTAACTACAAAGATCCGAACCATAAGCCAGAGCTGGTGTTCGCGTTAACGCCGTTCCTGGCGATGAACGCCTTCCGCGAGTTCTCGGAGATTGTTTCGCTGCTGCAGCCGGTCGCGGGCGCCCATCATGCTATTGCCCATTTCCTCGAAAACCCGGACGCCGCAGGCTTAAGCCAGCTGTTTGCCAGCCTGCTGAATATGCAGGATGACGAGAAATCCCACGCGCTGGCGGTGCTGAAAGCCGCCCTCAACAACCAGCAGGGTGAACCCTGGCAGACCATTCGCCTGATTTCTGAGTTCTACCCGAACGACAGCGGCCTCTTCTCTCCGCTGCTGCTGAACGTGGTGAAACTGAATCCAGGCGAAGCGATGTTCCTGTTTGCGGAAACCCCGCATGCGTATCTGCAGGGCGTGGCGCTGGAAGTGATGGCAAACTCCGATAACGTACTTCGCGCCGGACTGACGCCAAAATATATCGATATCCCGGAACTGGTGGCGAACGTCAAATTCGTCGCCAAACCTGCCGCAGAGCTGCTGACTCAGCCGGTGAAAAACGGCGCAGAGCTGGACTTCCCGATTCCTGTCGACGACTTCGCTTTTGCGCTGCACGACCTGAGCGCGACGGAAACCGCGGTCTCACAGCAGAGCGCGGCAATCCTGTTCTGTGTTGAAGGCGAAGCGGTGCTGAGCAAAGGCGAACAGCGCCTGGTGCTCAAACCAGGTGAGTCGGCGTTTGTCGCGGCGAATGAGTCCCCGATCGCTATCAGCGGAAATGGCCGCCTGGCAAGGGTCTTCAATAAGCTATAAGTTTATCGACTCTCTTGCTAAGCTAGTGGAAGACTTAATCACCAGGCGGTTTTTACCGCCTGGTTTCATTTTATGGACAATCATGATGAAAAAATCGGTTATAGCGGTTGGTGTTGTTGTCGCATTAGGGGTGGTCTGGACGGGCGCCTCCTGGTTTACGGGCAAACAGCTGGAGAGTCGTCTGGCAGAGATGGTGGCGCAGGCTAACAGCGAAATCAAACGCACGGCGCCGGAAGCCGGGCTGGAATTAAGCTATCAGAACTATCAGCGCGGCGTCTTCAAAAGCCATATGCAACTGGTGGTTAAACCCGTTGCGGGCACCGAAAACGGCTGGCTGAAAGACGGTCACAGCGTGGTGCTGGACGAAGTTGTCGATCACGGTCCGTTCCCGCTGGCACAGCTGAAGCATTTCAATCTGATTCCGTCCATGGCGTCGGTAAAAACCACGCTGGTCAACAACGAAGCGTCTAAACCGCTGTTTGAACTGGCGAAAAATGAGTCGCCGTTTGTGGTGGATACACGCATCAGCTACGCCGGCGATACAAGCTCCGATATCGCCCTGAAAGCGCTGAATTATGAAAAAGGCGACGAGAAAGTGGCCTTCAGCGGCGGCGATTTCAAACTCGACGCGGATCGCGACGGTAACGTGTTTACCCTGAGCGGCTCGGCGGAAAGTGGCCTAGTTAACGCGGTTAACGAATACAATCAGAAGGTTCAGCTGACCTTCAATAATCTTAAAGCCGACGGCAACAGCCGTATGACCACCTTTGGCGAGCGCATGGGCGACCAGCAAATCAGCCTGGGTAAAATGGCGATTGCCGTGGAAGGCAAAGAGATGGCCGTTCTGGAAGGGATGGAATTGGTCGGTAAATCCGATCTCTCCAAAGACGGTAAGAGCGTCAACAGCCAGCTGGATTACAGCCTGAATAGCCTCAAAGTGCAGAGCCAGGATCTGGGTTCCAGCAAACTGACCCTGAAACTCGGCAATATCGACGGCCAGGCGTGGCATCAGTTCAGTCAGCAGTATCGTGCGCAAAGCCAGGCGCTGCTGGCCGATAAAGAGCTGATGACCAAAAATCCTGAGCTGTATCAGCAAAAAGCGATGGATGCCCTGTTAAGCAACCTGCCGCTGCTGCTGAAAGGCGAGCCGGTGATCACGATCGCCCCACTGAGCTGGAAAAACAGCAAAGGCGAAACCAACTTCAACCTGTCCCTGTTCCTGAAAGATCCGGCCACCGCGACCGGTGAAGCGCAGACGCTGGCACAGGAAGTGGATCGCAGCGTGAAATCCATCGACAGCAAACTGACGATCCCGATGGATATGGCGACCGAGTTTATGACCCAGATTGCGAAGCTCGAAGGTTATAACGACGCCGATGCGGCTAAGCTCGCCAGCCAGCAGGTGAAAGGCATGGCGGCCATGGGCCAGATGTTCCGCATCACCACGCTTGAAGACAACGTGATTAGCACCAGCCTGCAGTATGCGAATGGTCAGGTGACGTTAAACGGTCAGAAAATGCCGCTGGAAGACTTTGTCGGTATGTTTGGTATGCCAACGCTTGGGATGCCGGAACCGGCTGAACCTGCGGCTCCAGCAGTACCGCAGCAGTAATACAGGTATCGCCCGGTCGTTGTTCGCCGGGCATTTACCTACCCGCCGGGTGCGCTGTGCCACCCGGCAGTTCTACGCAGAGAAATCCACCCCTTGCTGCCAGCGGTTTTCCCAGTGCGCAAGATACTCCGCCACCAGATCCGGCGCGTTGTGAATCACAATCACGTTTTCCGAATTCTTAAACTCCGCCGTTTTGGCAAAATTAAATGACCCGGTTTCGACCGTACTCCCGTCTACAATAATCACTTTATCGTGTTGAATACGGTAGTGATTATCCGTTCTGAGCTTAACACCGTTGTGTGCCACATAGCGCATCGCCTGCAGGCTTTTCCCACTAACGTTGCCGTTCTGATCAATCACGATTTGCACATCGACGCCGCGCTTCTGCGCCGCCACCAGCGCGTTCATGATATCCGGGGCGCTAAACGAAAAGGCCATCATGCGGATCGATTTTGTCGCGTTATTGATGGTTTTGAGCACCAGCTCCTGGGCGCCCCCTTCCGGTGAAAAACCGACTTCTATATTGCTGGCGGCAAAGGAGATGGCGGGAACAAAGGCTAAAGCGAGCAGGGTTTTACAGAGTTGCATGGCGGTAATCGTTTTACAGAACTTAACAGGAGCGCAGAATATGCCTCGTAAGGCGGGCAAGGCTCTTGATCTGGATCACCGCCTCCTGATGCCCTCTGCCTAAAAGCGTGAAAAACAGGCGCCTGCCGGGCCGCATTTTTGTATACTGCGCGCTCTATTTTTCCTGGACAGCGGCACAGTCAGCTTTTAAGAATGAACATTAAAACACCATTACTGCTTTTGTCCCTGTTGGTGTTAGCTGGCTGTGGAAACAGTACGTTATCGCAAATGGATATGCCGGAACAAAAGAGTACCCGCGTTGTGGTCGGATACTACGGTCGCGGGATCGACCCGATGATCCAGCAGTACATGCAAGAAAAAGAGGTGACCGGGATGAGTGTCGCCATTATTCAGCATAACGGCCCCACCGAATTTCACAGCTACGGCGTAACCGACGCAAAAAACCAGTACCCCGTCAGCCCGGATACCCTCTTTGCACTCGGCTCACTGAGCAAAGGTGTTACCGCCGAAGTCACGACCCTGCTAGTCAATGAGGGCAAACTCCGCTGGACGGATACGCTCGCGACCTTACTGCCCGAAGGCACACCCTTAAGTGCTGACGCGCAAAACATCACCCTGTTGCAGCTGGTCACTCACACCTCTGGCTTACCGCGCCAGCCGATGGATCTGTTGACTCTCGAAAATCTTGTGCGCTATTTCAGTACCGGCGAGAACTTCTATTCAGAACTCGACAGCGATAACGTGCTCAATTACCTGCGCGATTTCTCTGCGCCTGACTCACACGAACCGCAGTATTCAAACATCGGCTACGCCCTCCTCGGCTATATTCTGCACAGAAAGACGGGGGAATCGATCGAAGCCCTGGCCCAGCGGCTGATATTTCAGCCACTCGATATGCAAAACTCCAGCTATACGCCGGAAATACTGGCGTCATACCCGAGGCGTGCGCTCGGCCACGCAGGGGATCAACCCAAATTGATACGCCGTGGCGAACTGACGCCGGACTGGCATTTTCAGCACAACATGACCGCAGCGGCAAGCCTGTACAGTAGCGCCCGCGATCTGGCGGCCTACGCCCGGGCGCACGTCAGCGCGACGCAGGATAAGGCGATCAACCAGGCTTTCAAGGACGTCACCCGTACTTACTATTATCGGCACAAAGAGGCCGCCAATATCGCGTGGGTGAGTGATGAGACGGACGGCCAGAAAATGACCTATCAGGTGGGGTATATTGGCGGGTATTCCAGTTACATTGGCTTTGATAAACAGAATCAAAATGCGGTGATTGTGCTGCAAAACAGTTTCAACTGGAGTAATTACATCGGCCAGACGATTTTGACTCATCTGGCGAAAAAGCCGCAAAACCGTGCGGCACATTGATTCACATCGTTATTTCGTCGTTACCAGTCGCGCCGACACGATCTGATGCCCGGCCTGGACGTCTGATTTCTCAATTCGCTGCATCATGCGGTCTGCCAGGGTGTAACCCATCTCGCGCGCGGGCGTTGTCGCCCAGACAATAGGCAGATCGTCTAAAGCGTTTTCCCCGACATCCGCAAAAGCTCCCAGCGCCACCTGCTGGTCGAAGAAGGTCTCTACGCCACCCTCACCGCTCTGACGTCCGGCGCGGAGCAGGCCAAACCAGGCCCCCATGGCGATAATATCGTTGTAACAGATCACCGCGCTGATGGTGGGATTACTGCGCAGCAGCGCGCCCATCGCTTCGGCGGCTTTTTTCTGGCTCGATTCGCACTCAACCACCCACTCGCTGTGGAACGGCAGACCGTATTTGATCAGCGTCGAGCAGTAACCGCCCACGCGTTCGGCACGCGTAAGGGACGAACTCTTGCCGCCCAGCCAGGCGATGCGCTGATGCCCGCGACGAATCAGATGCTCGGTCAACATTTGTGCGGCCTGCATGTTATCGGGGCGCAGGATATCGGCTTCATCGAGATAGCTGGCGCGTGAGGCAAATACCAGCGGAACGCCCTTCTGCGCCGCGCGCTCGCACAGCTCGCTCCCCACGCCAGACGCCCCCGCGATAATCACGCCGTCCACGCCCTGCGTCAGCAGCATATCCAGCCGGGAGAGCAGTTGATCCGCTTCGCGCCCGCCGTGGAGTAAAAAGACCATCCGCCCCTGCGCTTCCAGCGCTTCCGTTAGCCCGGCTGTGAGTTCTGCATAAAACGGCGACGTCAGATCGCGCACGATCAAGCCAATCACGCCGCTCTGCCCGCCGCGCAGAGACGCTGCCTGGCGATTACGCACAAACCCCAGTTGCTCAACCGCCTCGTTCACGCGCTGGCCCGTCGCGGGAGAAATGCGCCCTTTTCCGCTTAAGACCAGCGAAACGGTGCTGACCGATACCCCGGCCGCCAGCGCAACATCATTGATGGTGATCTTCTTCGCAACAGACATGTGAACGCGCAACTCCCTGATGTGCAGTCAGATAAAACGTTTTATCAATAGGTTCTATTTATACTGCTAATTAAAGCATGAGAATGTGATTCAGCGCGCACTAAAGTTTGGTAAAACGTTTTATCTTCTCGCCACAATGAAACAGATAAAACCCTTTTAACCATCAAGGAGTCGTTTTATGACGGCGAAAGCAGCACAAAAAATATCGCTGTGGGAGTTTTTCCAGCAACTGGGTAAAACCTTTATGTTGCCGGTGGCTCTGCTCTCCTTTTGCGGGATCATGCTCGGGATCGGCAGCTCACTCAGCAGCCATGATGTCATTACCCTGATCCCCTTCCTCGGCAACCCGGTGCTGCAGGCGATCTTCATCTGGATGAGTAAAGTCGGCTCCTTTGCCTTTAGCTTCCTGCCCGTCATGTTCTGTATCGCAATCCCGCTGGGGCTGGCGCGCGAGAACAAAGGCGTGGCGGCGTTTGCCGGTTTTGTCGGCTACGCGGTGATGAATCTGGCGGTGAATTTCTGGCTGACCGCTAAAGGTATTCTGCCCACCACCGACGCGGCAGTGCTGAAAGCGAACAACATTCAGAGCGTGCTGGGTATTCAGTCGATCGACACCGGGATCCTCGGTGCGGTTATTGCCGGTGTGATTATCTGGATGCTGCACGAGCGCTTCCACAATATCCGTCTGCCGGACGCCCTGGCCTTCTTCGGCGGTACCCGCTTTGTGCCGATTGTCACCCTGGTGGTCATGGGTCTGTTTGGTCTGGTGATCCCGCTGATCTGGCCGGTCTTCGCGATGGGGATTACGGCCATTGGCCGCATCATCAACAGCGCAGGCGATTTCGGCCCGATGATTTTCGGTACCGGTGAACGTCTGTTGCTGCCGTTCGGTTTACAGCACATTCTGGTCGCGCTGATTCGCTTTACCGAAGCGGGCGGCACGATGGACGTGTGCGGCCACGACGTGAGTGGCGCGCTGACTATCTTCCAGGCGCAGCTGAGCTGCCCGACCACCCACGGCTTCTCTGAAAGTGCGACCCGCTTCCTGTCCCAGGGTAAAATGCCGGCCTTCTTAGGCGGCCTGCCGGGTGCGGCGCTGGCGATGTACCACTGCGCGCGCCCTGAAAACCGTCATAAAATTAAAGGCCTGCTGATCTCCGGCGTCATCGCCTGCGTGGTAGGCGGAACGACTGAGCCAATCGAGTTCCTGTTCCTGTTCGTTGCACCTGTGCTGTATCTCATTCACGCGGTACTGACCGGTCTGGGCTTCACCGTGATGGCGGTGCTGGGTGTGACCATCGGTAACACCGACGGCAACGTGATTGACTTCGTGGTGTTTGGCATCCTGCACGGTCTGTCGACCAAGTGGTATCTGGTGCCGGTTGTGGCGGCTATCTGGTTTGCGGTGTACTACGGTATCTTCCGCTTCGCCATCACCCGCTTTAATCTGAAAACACCGGGCCGCGATACCGATACCGCCAGCAGCGTGGAACAAGCCGTTGTGGGTACCGTTGGTAAATCCGGCTACAACACGCCTGCGATTCTGGCGGCACTGGGCGGCGCGGATAACATCACGTCTCTCGATAACTGCATCACCCGCCTGCGTCTGTCGGTGAACGATATGTCCAAGGTGGACACCAACGCCCTGAAGGCCAACCGGGCCATCGGCGTGGTACAGTTAAATCAGCATAATTTGCAGGTGGTGATTGGGCCGCAGGTCCAGTCGGTTAAAGATGAGCTATCGACGCTGATGCGAACGGTAGAAGCCTGACACCTCACCCCCCTTCTGGCGAAGGGGGTTTTGACTTTAAGGACGAGCGCTATGTTTGATTTTTCAACCGTCGTCGATCGCCACGGGGCCTGGTGTACCCAATGGGATTACGTTGCCGACCGCTTCGGTGCCGACGATCTGCTGCCCTTTACCATTTCCGATATGGATTTTGCCACCGCACCGTGCATCATCGACGCGCTCAATCAGCGCATCAGTCACGGCGTGTTTGGCTACAGCCGCTGGAAAAACGACGAATTTCTCGCCGCCGTTGCGCACTGGTTCCAGCAGCGTTTTCACAGCCAGATTGATACGAACACCCTGGTGTACGGTCCGTCGGTCATTTATATGGTTTCCGAGCTGATCCGCGTGTGGTCGAAACCCGGCGACGGCATCGTGGTGCATACCCCCGCCTACGATGCGTTTTACAACGCCATCCAGGGCAACGATCGCAACGTCGTTCCGGTCGCAATGCAAAAAAACACAGCCGGCTGGGAGTGCGATATGGCCAGCCTGGAAGCCGCGCTGGCGAAACCGGAAAACACGATTTTATTGCTTTGCAGCCCGCAAAATCCGACCGGTAAAGTCTGGACGCGCGACGAGCTGAACACCATGGCCGAGCTGTGCGCGCGCTACGATGTGGCGGTGATCAGCGACGAAATCCACATGGATATGGTGTGGGGCGACCATCAGCATACGCCGTGGAACGAGGTGGCGCGCAGAAAATGGGCGCTACTGACGTCGGGCTCCAAAAGCTTTAATATTCCGGCGCTTACCGGGGCGTATGGGCTGATTGGCGACGATGAAAGTCGCGCAAGCTATCTTAACGCCCTGAAGGGCCGCGACGGACTTTCATCTCCGTCCGTGCTGGCACTGACGGCGCATATCGCCGCCTATCAGCAGGGCGAGCCGTGGCTGGATGCCCTGCGTGCCTATCTGGAGGCGAATTTGCGCTATGTGGCTGAGCAACTCAACGCTGCATTCCCGCAGCTGAACTGGCAGCCGCCGGAAGCGACCTATCTGGCATGGATTGATTTGAGTGCGCTCGGTATCGACGACAAAGCGCTGCAGAACGTACTCATTGAGCAGCAAAAAGTCGCGATCATGCCAGGTTACACCTACGGTGTGGAGGGTAACGGGTATGTACGCCTGAATGCAGGATGTCCACGCAGTAAACTGGAACAGGGCGTTGAGCGGCTGATTGCGGGGATTCATTCTCTGCTCTGACAGGTTGCGCAATGGAATATTCCATTGCGCAAATAGCTTTTTACCCGCAAATGTTTTTATAATGTGGCGCACTTTAACCAGAAAATGAGTGCGACCATGATTGATACCCGCCTTCCCCTTACCGATATTCACCGTCACCTTGATGGCAACATTCGTGCCCAAACCATTCTCGATCTTGGCCGCCAGTTTAATTTGTCCCTGCCCGCTCAAACTGTTGAGACACTCATTCCCCACGTCCAGGTGACGGCGAACGAACCGGATCTGGTGAGCTTCCTCAGCAAGCTGGACTGGGGCGTGAAAGTGCTGGCGTCGCTAGATGCCTGCCGTCGCGTGGCGTTCGAAAATATCGAAGATGCGGCGCGCAATGGCCTGCATTATGTCGAACTGCGTTTTTCCCCAGGCTATATGGCGATGACCCACAATCTGCCCGTCGACGGCGTGGTGGAAGCGGTTATCGCAGGCGTGCGCGAAGGCTGTAAGGCGTTTAACGTACAGGCGAATCTGATTGGTATTATGAGCCGTACCTTCGGCGAAGCGGCCTGTCTGCAGGAGCTGGAAGCGCTGCTGGCCCATCGCGATCAGATCACCGCCGTCGATCTGGCGGGTGATGAACTTGGCTTCCCCGGCAGCCTGTTCCTCTCTCATTTCAACCGTGCGCGCGACGCGGGCTGGCATGTTACCGTTCATGCGGGCGAAGCGGCCGGTCCGGAAAGTATCTGGCAGGCAATTCGTGAGCTGGGTGCCGAGCGTATCGGCCACGGCGTGAAAGCCGTTGAAGACCGGGCGCTGATGGATTTCCTGGTCGAGCAGCGCATCGGCATCGAATCCTGTCTGACGTCTAACATTCAGACCAGCACCGTTGCGTCACTGGCGCAGCATCCGCTGAAGACGTTCCTCGCGCACGGCGTGCTGGCGACGCTGAACACCGACGATCCGGCAGTTCAGGGTGTCGATATTATTCATGAGTATAATGTTGCCGCGCCGCAGGCGGGACTGAGCCGCGAAGAGATTCGTCAGGCGCAGATCAACGGCCTGGAAATTGCGTTCTTGAGCGCGGCTGAAAAACAGGCCCTGCGCGATAAAGTCGCAGGCTAAGAAGTAAAAGGCCGGCAAATTTGCCGGCCTTTTTTATTACGCCAGACAGAGCGTCGAGCGGTGTTTCGCTGATTCGATGCCCAGCTCAATCAGTTCCATAATCTGAATCGCCTGGCTTGCCGGAACCGGGTTTTCACCCGTGCCGTTCAGGGCATCGCGGATCGCCGCATAATAGGCCGGATAGTTCCCCGGCAGGGTCAGCCAGGTTTCCTGCACCTGCTCCTCCCCTTCGACACGCGTTAACACGCCGTCACGCATATCGTAGCCCCAGTCTTCCTGCGGCAGGCGTTCGCCGTTTTTCAGACGGTCTTCCTGCGGGTCCAGACCAAACTTCACGTAGCTCCCGCGCGTACCGTGCACGATATAGCGCGCAGATTCGGCCGCCGCCAGCATGGTGCCGTGCAGCACCACACGACGCTGCGGATAGGTCAAAATCGCGTGGAAATAGTCCGTGGCCTGTGCGCCCGGGCGCAGCTGCGCCAGATCGACCGTCACGCTGACCGGCAGACCAAACAGATTCACCGCTTGATCCAGCAAATGCGGGGCCAGATCGTACCAGATACCGCTGCCCGGACCGGCCTGCTCGCGCCAGCGGTTACGTACCTGTGGGCGGAAACGATCGAAATGGGATTCGAAGTACGCCACTTCACCCAGCGTCCCTTCGTTCATCAGCGCCTTAAGTGTGAGGAAATCACTGTCCCAGCGACGGTTGTGGAATACCGACAGCAGACGTCCCAGACTTTTTGCCAACGCGTCCAGCTCGCGTGCCTGAGACAGCGTCACGGTAAAGGGCTTATCCACCACCACATGCTTACCCGCTTCCAGCGCCGCTTTCGCCAGCGGGAAGTGGGTGTCGTTTGGCGTGGGGATGACGATTAAATCGATATTCGGATCGTTAAACAGGTGCTTAGGTTCAGACACTACCGGAACCGCAGGCCAGTCGGCATGCACTTTCGACGCATCGCTGCTTGAAACTGCCGCCAGCTCCATTCCAGGCGTACCGGCAATCAGCGGTGCGTGAAACGTCTTGCTCGCATAACCATAACCAATTAATCCGACGCGGATTTTGTCACTCATGTCGTTGCCTCTCGTCTTGTCTTTCACTCATTTCACACTATCAACAAGCCTGTCACAACCGTTTTGTAATGGATTACAAAAAGTAAAACAGCACGACTGACCAGCGGTCTTTGTTACAATTATATAACCTGCTGAATTCATACAGAGAAACCGTTCCCAAAGGACTTGCGATAGCGGAAATCGCGCTGTAACATTCTCAATCTGTATTTATGGATAAATCACAAACAAGAATCATGACGTCAATTATCAATCGAATCGTTGAATTAGCAGGATGGGTTGTCCTGGGTGTTTCCGTCATTTTACTCGGCGTTGCCAGCCATATTGATAACTACCAGCCACCAGAACCGGTTGCGGCGTCTCAGACCAAATAAGTTCTGCTGGCAAAAGAGTGACATATCCTGTCAGTTGCCGGTTGCCAGCCACGGTCATCAGAGTTAACCTTCTTCTGCAGGCGTCGTCCGACGCCTAAAACTTTCAAAGAAAACTCCTAATTTAGTCTTAACCCTTAAGTGGGTTGTTTACGTCTTTATTTATCCGTTTATTATTCGAGCGAATTACCCTACTGATAAAATTTACTTTTAAAAATGGAAGCTTATTAAATGACAGTTCAGGATTATTTATTAAAATTTCGCAAGATCAGTTCTCTCGAGAGCCTGGAAAAACTGTTTGATCATTTGAACTACACGCTGACCGATAATCAGGACATCATCAATATGTACCGCGCTGCCGATCATCGTCGCGCAGAGCTGGTTTCCGGCGGTCGTTTGTTCAATATCGGCGAAGTCCCTAAATCAGTTTGGCGCTACGTGCTGTAAGACGGTAGCCATCGGCGCGAAATGTTATATACTCACGCCCCGGTAAATTTGCCGGGTATCATTTCGTGCAGACTGAGGGAGATAACATGACCGCATCGCCTGGAGAAAAAATCGGAGGCTGGTTACTCGCCCCGCTCGCCTGGTTACTGGTGGCTTTGTTAAGCGCATCGCTTGCGCTGCTGCTGTATACAACGGCTCTCGTGACGCCGTATGCGCTTAAGAATCTGACCTCCCAGAGCACAATGAATATTGCGCTGTGGTTTATCTCCTTCGGTTTTGCCATTGCCATGTGGTATTACACCCTTTGGCTGACCATTGCGTTCTTTAAACGCCGTCAGAAAGTGCCTAAGCACTATATTATCTGGCTGCTGATCTCCGTGCTGTTGGCGATCAAGGCCTTTGCCTTTTCACCGGTTTCAGACTTACTGGCTGTGCGCCAGCTGCTGTTCCCGCTGCTGGCCGCTGCGCTCTTCGCACCCTACTTCAGGCGTTCCGCCCGGGTCAAAAAGACCTTCGTGAACCCGTAATAACCCTACAGTTATCCTGTTGTCGCCCGTTGTGGTTTATCCGATAATAGGCGGCTTTTTTATTTCAGGCTAAATAATGACCGATTACTTACTGCTCTTTGTCGGAACTGTGCTGGTGAATAACTTCGTGCTGGTGAAGTTCCTTGGCCTGTGCCCGTTCATGGGGGTTTCCAAAAAGCTGGAAACCGCAATGGGCATGGGACTGGCAACCACCTTCGTGATGACACTGGCCTCTATTTGCGCATGGTGGATTGATACCTGGATATTGATCCCCCTCGGCCTGATCTATCTGCGCACGCTGGCGTTTATTCTCGTGATTGCCTTTGTGGTGCAGTTTACGGAAATGGTGGTGCGCAAAACCAGCCCGGCGCTCTATCGCCTGCTCGGCATTTTCCTGCCGCTGATTACCACCAACTGCGCCGTGCTCGGCGTGGCGCTGCTCAACATCAACCTTGGGCATAATTTCCTGCAATCGGCCCTGTACGGTTTCTCCGCGGCGGTCGGTTTCTCGCTGGTCATGGTGCTGTTTGCCTCTATTCGTGAACGCATGGCCGCTGCCGATATTCCGGCGCCTTTTCGCGGTAACGCCATTGCACTGGTCACCGCGGGTTTGATGTCTCTGGCCTTTATGGGCTTCAGTGGTCTGGTGAAGTTGTAATGAATGCTATCTGGATTGCCATCGCCGCCATCAGCGTGTTGGGGCTGTTTTTTGGCATTATTCTGGGTTACGCCTCGCGCCGTTTTGCGGTTGAAGGCGATCCTGTCGTCGAAAAAATCGATGACCTCCTGCCGCAAAGCCAGTGTGGGCAATGCGGCTATCCTGGCTGCCGTCCCTATGCTGAGGCGGTAGGCAACGGTGAAAAAATTAACCGCTGTGCGCCGGGTGGCGAAGCCGTGATGTTAAAAATCGCGGCGCTGCTTAACGTCGATCCGCAGCCTGTTGATGGCGACGAGAGCGCGCAAGAGCCTGCGCGCGTGCTGGCGGTCATCGACGAAGAAAACTGCATCGGCTGTACCAAGTGTATTCAGGCCTGCCCGGTGGACGCCATTGTTGGCGCAACTCGCGCGATGCACACCGTGATGGCGGATCTCTGTACGGGCTGCAATCTTTGTGTGGCCCCCTGCCCGACGCAATGCATCGAGCTGCGTCCGGTCGAAACGACTCCCGACAGCTGGAAGTGGGATCTTCAAACCATTCCGGTTCGTATAATTCCTGTGGAACACCATGTTTAAGTTATTTTCTGCGTTCAGAAAAGAGAAGATTTGGGATTTCGACGGCGGGATTCATCCGCCAGAGATGAAAACCCAGTCCAGCGGCACGCCGCTGCGCCAGATCCCGTTAGCAAACCGGTTCGTCATGCCGCTGAAACAGCACATCGGTGCGGAAGGCGAGCTGTGCGTGAAAGTCGGTGACAATGTGCTGCGCGGTCAGCAACTGACCTTTGGACGCGGGCGTATGCTCCCGGTCCACGCACCGACCTCCGGGAAAGTGGTGGCGATTGCCCCCCACACGGTTCCCCACCCTTCGGCACTGGCCGAATTAAGCGTCATGATCGAGCCGGACGGTGAAGACCGCTGGATCGACCGTGACGGCTGGAGCGATTACCGCGCCCAGAGCCGCGAAGCCCTGATCGAGCGCATCCACCAGTTCGGCGTGGCCGGTCTTGGCGGCGCAGGCTTCCCGACCGGCACCAAACTGCGCGGTGGTGGCGATAAAATTCAGACCCTGATTATCAACGCCGCAGAGTGCGAGCCTTACATCACCGCTGATGACCGCCTGATGCAGGACTGCGCCGCGCAGGTCGTCGAAGGGATTCGCATCCTTGCCCATATTTTGCAGCCGCGCGAAGTGCTGATCGGCATTGAAGATAACAAGCCGCAGGCGATCTCCATGCTGCGTGCGGTGCTGGCGGGCAGCCACGACATTGGCCTGCGCGTTATTCCCACTAAATACCCGTCCGGCGGCGCAAAACAGCTGACGCAAATTCTGACTGGGAAACAGGTTCCGCACGGCGGCCGCTCTTCTGACATTGGCGTGCTGATGCAGAACGTCGGTACGGCTTACGCGGTGAAACGCGCGGTGATCGACGGGGAACCGTTGACCGAACGCGTAGTGACGCTCACCGGCGAGTCCGTTTCGCAGCCGGGTAACGTCTGGGCGCGGCTGGGTACGCCGGTGCGTCATTTGCTGGAGCAGGCCGGGTTCTGTCCGGGCAGCGATCAAATGGTCATCATGGGCGGGCCGCTGATGGGCTTTACCCTGCCCTGGCTGGACGTTCCGGTCGTCAAAATCACCAACTGTCTGCTGGCCCCGTCCGCAAGCGAGATGGGTGAAGAGCAGGAAGAAAAAGGCTGTATCCGCTGTAGCGCCTGCGCCGACGCCTGTCCGGCCGATCTGCTGCCGCAGCAGTTGTACTGGTTCAGCAAAGGCCAGCTGCACGATAAAGCCACAGCCCACAATCTGGCCGACTGCATTGAGTGCGGGGCCTGCGCCTGGGTCTGCCCAAGCAGCATTCCGCTGGTGCAGTATTTCCGCCAGGAAAAAGCCGAGATCTACGCCATTTCGCTGGAAGACAAACGTGCCGCCGAAGCCAAAGCCCGCTTTGAAGCGCGTCAGGCGCGTCTTGAGCGTGAGAAACTGGCGCGTCAGGAACGTCATAAAAAGGCTGCCGTTCAGCCAGCTGAAAAAGATCAGGATGCCATTAACGCCGCGCTGGCGCGGGTGCGTGAGAAGAAAGCCTCTGCCGCACAGCCGGTGATCATACCGGCCGGTGAAAAACCAGACAACAGCGAAGCCATCGCCGCACGTGAAGCGCGAAAAGCGCAGGCCCGCGCCCGTCAGGCAGAAAAAGCCCAGGACGCACAGCCGAACGCTGAGAGCGATCCGCGTAAAGCCGCCGTTGAGGCAGCGATTGCTCGCGCCAAAGCGCGTAAAGCGGAGCAACAGGACAAGAGCGTCGAGCAGGAACCGCCTGTCGATCCGCGCAAAGCCGCCGTTGAGGCCGCCATTGCCCGCGCCAAAGCGCGCAAAGCGGAGCAACAGGACAAGAGCGTCGAGCAGGAACCGCCTGTCGATCCGCGCAAAGCCGCCGTTGAGGCCGCCATTGCCCGCGCCAAAGCGCGTAAAGCGGAGCAACAGGAAAAGAGCGTCGAGCAGGAACCGCCTGTCGATCCGCGCAAAGCCGCCGTTGAAGCCGCCATTGCTCGCGCCAAAGCGCGTAAAGCGGCCCAGCAGGACCCCGAACCCGCCGCCAATGACGACCCACGCAAAGCCGCAGTCGCCGCCGCGATTGCACGCGTTCAGGCTAAGAAAGCCGCACAGCAGGCAGTAAACGAGGATTAAATGGTTTTCAGAATCGCAAGTTCCCCTTACACCCATAACCAGCGCCAGACGTCGCGCATTATGATGCTGGTCTGCCTGGCGGCCTTACCGGGCATTGCCGTGCAGTTCTGGTTTTTTGGCTGGGGGACGCTGTTTCAGATTGTCCTCGGCTGCGTCAGTGCGCTGGCCGCCGAAGCGCTGGTGCTTAAGCTTCGAAAAATGCCTGTTCCCCGCATTCTCGCCGATAACTCAGCCCTGCTCACCGGTCTGTTACTGGCGATCAGTATTCCGCCGTTTTCACCCTGGTGGATGGTGGTGCTGGGTACCGTTTTCGCGGTCATTATTGCCAAACAGCTGTACGGCGGCCTGGGGCATAACCCGTTTAACCCGGCGATGATCGGCTATGTGGTCTTGCTGATCTCCTTCCCGGTGCAGATGACCAGCTGGCTGCCGCCGCACGAGATTGCCGCAACGGTACCGGGATTTATGGATGCGCTTCAGGTGATCTTCACCGGCCACACGGCAACGGGTGGCGACATGACCACCCTGCGCATGGGCGTGGATGGTATCAGCCAGGCGACGCCGCTCGATACCTTTAAAACGTCGTTGCATGCCGGTCACAGCGTTGAGCAGATCATGGCGTACCCAATCTACAGCGGCGTGCTGGCGGGCGCTGGCTGGCAATGGGTTAATATCGCCTATCTGTTGGGCGGCGTGTTCCTGCTGTGGAAGAAGACGATTCGCTGGCACATTCCGGTGAGCTTCCTGGTGACGCTGACGATCTGTGCCACGCTCGGCTGGATGTTCTCGTCCGAGCCGCTGCCAAGCCCGCAGATGCATCTGCTCTCCGGCGCAACCATGCTGGGCGCCTTCTTTATTCTGACCGACCCGGTGACCGCATCGACCACCAACCGTGGACGCCTCATTTTTGGCGCGCTGGCGGGGCTGCTGGTCTGGCTGATCCGCAGTTTTGGCGGCTATCCGGATGGCGTAGCGTTCGCCGTACTGCTGGCCAATATCACGGTGCCGCTCATCGACTACTACACGCGTCCTCGCGTGTATGGCCACCGCTAAGGGATTCGCCATGCTGAAAACAATGCAAAAACACGGCGTGACGCTGGCGATCTTCGCCGCTGCCCTGACGGGGCTGACCGCGCTGGTGAATGAAATGACCAAAACGACGATTGATGAACAGGCATCGAAACAGCAAAAGGCGCTGTTCGATCAGGTGATCCCGTCAGATTTCTACGATAATGACCTGCAGAAAAGCTGCTTTATCGTGCAGGCGCCGCAGTTAGGCAAAGGTGAACACCGCGTTTTCATCGCCCGTAAAGGGGATACCGCCGTGGGTGCCGTGATGGAAGCGACCGCACCGGACGGCTACTCTGGCGCGATTCAACTGCTGGTCGGCACCGACTTCTCTGGTACGGTTCTCGGCACCCGTGTGACGCAGCACCACGAAACGCCAGGGCTGGGGGATAAAATCGAGCTTCGCCTCAGCGACTGGATTTTACATTTTGCCGGAAAAGTGATTCATGGTGAGAATGACACCGCCTTTGCAGTCAAAAAAGACGGCGGTGAGTTCGACCAGTTTACCGGCGCGACCATCACGCCACGCGCCGTGGTGAATGCGGTGAAACGCGCGGGGCTGTACGCCGAAACGCTGCCTGCGCAAATCAACAATCTTCCCGCCTGTGAGGAGTAATCATGAGCCAGGTTAAAGAGGTTATTGTCCAGGGTCTCTGGAAGAACAACTCCGCGCTGGTCCAGCTGCTGGGGATGTGCCCGCTGCTGGCGGTGACATCCACTGCCACGAACGCCCTCGGCCTTGGACTGGCGACCACGCTGGTGCTGACCCTGACCAACCTGTCGATCTCGGCCCTGCGTCGCTGGACGCCCTCAGAGATTCGTATTCCGATTTACGTGATGATCATCGCCTCGGTGGTGAGTATCGTGCAGATGCTGATCAACGCCTACGCGTTCGGCCTTTATCAGTCGCTGGGGATTTTTATTCCGCTGATTGTGACCAACTGTATCGTTGTGGGCCGCGCGGAAGCTTTCGCTGTGAAAAACGATCCGCTGATCTCGGCGCTGGATGGCTTTGCCATCGGTATGGGTGCCACCTGCGCGATGTTTGTGCTGGGCTCGATGCGTGAGATCCTCGGTAACGGTACCCTGTTTGACGGCGCTGACGCACTGCTGGGCGGCTGGGCGAAGTCCCTGCGTATTGAAGTCTTTCACACGGATACGCCGTTCCTGCTGGCGATGCTGCCGCCGGGCGCATTTATTGGCCTTGGTATGATGCTGGCGTTAAAATACCTCATTGATGAGAAACGTAAACGCCGCGCCGCCGAGCGTAGCGTGCAGGAAGGACTCCCTGAGAAGGCTGTATGAATAAAGAGAAACGCATCACGATCCTGACTCGTCTGCGTGATAACGACCCGCATCCGACAACGGAGCTGAATTTCAACTCCCCTTTTGAGCTGCTGATCGCGGTGCTGCTCTCCGCCCAGGCCACCGACGTGAGCGTCAACAAAGCGACGGCGAAGCTCTACCCTGTAGCCAATACGCCGCAGGCGATGCTGGAGCTGGGCGTGGACGGCGTGAAGTCGTACATCAAAACCATTGGTCTGTTTAACAGCAAGGCCGAGAACGTGATTAAAACCTGCCGCATCCTGCTGGAACAGCACGGCGGCGAAGTGCCGGAAGACAGAGCCGCGCTGGAAGCGCTGCCTGGCGTGGGGCGTAAAACCGCCAACGTGGTGCTCAATACCGCTTTCGGCTGGCCGACCATTGCCGTGGATACGCATATTTTCCGCGTCTGTAACCGCACGAATTTCGCACCGGGTAAGAACGTCGAACAGGTCGAAGAAAAGCTGCTGAAGGTGGTGCCGGCGGAGTTTAAGGTGGATTGCCACCACTGGCTGATCCTGCACGGACGTTATACCTGTATCGCCCGTAAACCCCGCTGCGGTTCGTGTCTTATCGAAGATTTATGCGAATATAAAGAGAAAGTGTACGCCTGACTTTCCGTCACCTGCCTCCTCTGCTCAGTATATCAATCCCTTACTAAAGGAAGGTCTAACCGTAAACCTTCCTTTTGCCCATTTATTATCCGCTTCGTTCACTTTCAGACCTCTTGATTGTTCGGTTCATTAACACCCTGGCAGGTTAATTGTTTTTTCGTCAGCGAAATTTTCTATACATCTATGATCGCGATCACTCTGATAACGTCATGTTGGATTTTTGTATATAAAAACCCACTAAGCCCTTGCGCGAACAAGCTATGACCGATCGTTCACAACAGATTAAACCAGTTGATTTTCAGAATATGGACCATATCACTACCACAATGACCATATAGCAGAACATATCGCCATACAGCCCTTTTTTACGGGTCTCAGCAGTGAAAAAAACCACCAATTCTCATGCTGAAAGATTTAACGCTAAATAACATTTGTCTGACCCGCGTATTATACCACTCTGGTTATATGTAACAGAGTATTACAAACACCTTGCCAGATGGGTCAGGATAGTGAACATTACCCGCCGTTTCCCCTCCCAATATAACTATAAGGCGAATGGACTCCGGTCAATTACGCTATGAACACCCCCGTTAATATGGGATGTAAAAAAAGAGGTATATGTGTCTACTGCAAACAATAAACCAACAGAAGAGAGCGTAAGTTTAAACGCTTTCAAACAGCCTAAAGCGTTCTATCTCATCTTCTCTATCGAGTTATGGGAGCGTTTTGGCTTTTACGGCCTGCAAGGGATTATGGCTGTTTACCTGGTTAAACAACTGGGTATGTCCGAAGCGGATTCCATCACGCTGTTCTCCTCTTTCAGTGCACTGGTTTACGGCCTGGTCGCTGTCGGCGGCTGGTTAGGCGATAAAGTTCTTGGCACCAAACGCGTGATCATGCTCGGCGCCATCGTTCTGGCTGTCGGCTATGCGCTGGTTGCGTGGTCCGGTCACGATGCTGCGGTTGTCTACATGGGTATGGCGACAATTGCCGTTGGTAACGGGCTGTTCAAAGCAAACCCGTCCTCCCTGCTTTCTACCTGCTACAGCAAAGATGACCCGCGTCTCGACGGTGCATTCACCATGTACTACATGTCGGTGAACATCGGTTCCTTCTTCTCTATGCTGGCAACACCGTGGCTGGCAGCGAAGTTCGGCTGGAGCGTAGCGTTCTCACTCTCCGTTGTCGGTATGCTGATCACCGTGGTTAACTTTGCCTTCTGCAAACGCTGGGTCAAAGACTACGGCTCTAAACCTGACTTCGAACCGGTTCACATGGGCAAACTGCTGGCGACTATCGTGGGCGTCGTGATCCTCGCCACCATCGCCACCTGGCTGCTGCACAACCAGGGCGTTGCTCGCGCGGTACTGGGCGTGGTTGCTCTGGGTATCATCTGCATCTTCGCGAAAGAAGCGTTCGCTATGCAGGGCGCTGCGCGTCGTAAGATGATTGTGGCCTTCATTCTGATGCTGCAGGCGATTGTCTTCTTCGTGCTGTACAGCCAGATGCCAACCTCCCTGAACTTCTTCGCCATTCGTAACGTTGAGCACGCCATTCTGGGTATCGCGTTCGAACCTGAGCAGTTCCAGGCTCTGAACCCGTTCTGGATCATGATTGGTAGCCCGATTCTGGCCGCTATCTACAACAAGATGGGCGACCGTCTGCCGATGCCGCACAAATTCGCCATCGGTATGGTGCTGTGCTCTGGCGCATTCCTGGTACTGCCGCTGGGCACCAAGTTCGCGACCGACGCGGGTATCGTGTCTGTTAACTGGCTGATTCTGAGCTACGCGCTGCAGTCTATCGGCGAGCTGATGATCTCAGGTCTTGGCCTGGCAATGGTTGCACAGCTGGTTCCACAGCGTCTGATGGGCTTCATCATGGGTAGCTGGTTCCTGACTACTGCGGGTGCCGCTATCATCGCAGGTAAAATTGCAAACCTGATGGCCGTTCCGGAAAACGTCACCGACCCTCTGGTCTCCCTGGAAGTGTACGGTCGCGTATTCATGCAGATCGGTATCGCCACCGCAATTATCGCCGTGCTGATGCTGCTGACTGCACCTAAACTGAATCGTATGACCCAGGACGACGACAAAACCGCTAAAGCGACGGATACCGCTACCGCGTAATTGTCATCGGGAAACGACTGAAGAGAAGCCGCTAACTGTGCGTTAGCGGCTTTTTTTTTATTCTGCCGCGCATTACCATGGCCTTAATCTCAGCAAAAAGGAGTTACCGATGAAACTGTTCTACAAACCAGGCGCATGCTCTCTTGCTTCACACATCACCCTGCGCGAGAGCGGCAAGGATTTCACGCTCGATAGCGTCGACCTGATGAAAAAGCGTCTGGAGAATGGCGAGGATTATTTCGCGATTAACCCGAAAGGACAGGTTCCGGCTCTGGCGCTGGACGACGGCACGTTGCTCACTGAAGGCGTCGCCATTATGCAGTTCCTGGCCGATTCAGTACCCGATCGCCATCTGCTGGCACCGACGGGCAGCATTTCCCGCTATAAAACCCTCGAGTGGCTGAACTACATCGCGACTGAGCTGCACAAAGGCTTCACGCCGCTGTTCCGTCCGGACACCCCTGAAGAGTACAAACCCACCGTTCGTGCCCTGCTGGAGAAAAAACTGCAGTACGTTAATGACGCCCTGAAAGACGATCAGTGGATTTGCGGCCAGCGCTTTACCATTGCTGACGCTTATCTGTTTACGGTTCTGCGCTGGGCGCGGGCAGTGAAGCTGAATATGGAAGGATTAAGCCATATTGCGTCGTATATGGAACGCATGGCGGCACGTCCGGGCGTGGCGGCGGCGCTGAAAGCGGAAGGGTTGAACTAAGATATCTCTGCATTGCCCGGCGGCGCTGCGCGCTTGCCGGGCACTGTTTTTAAAGCTGCGTCGCGCTAAAGTAGTGCTCCGGCTTCGCAATACGCTCCTGCGCCGCCACGACCTGCAACTCATACTCATCCATCTGTTTCGTCGCGATCATGATTTCATAGACCGCTGCGGTCACATGCTCCAGCGCGTCGCGCAGAGATGCGCCCTGCAACAGTTTCACCAGCAGTAAACCACTCGTCACATCACCCACGCCCACCGGCTGGCGAGCACCAAAGTCCACCAGCGGACGGCTGATATGCCAGGCGTCATCTTTCGTCACCAGCAGCATTTCAAAGCGGTCCGGGCTAAACCCCGCGCGCGCCAGATGTTTTACCAGCACAATCTCCGGTCCCTGAGCTATCAGCTCACGTGACGCTGTCACGGCTTCTTCAATGCTGTTCACCGGATGCTCGCAGAGAATTTCCAGTTCGATGAGATTTGGCGCGATGATATCGCTTGCCGGCATCGCATGACGCACATGAAACTCCGCCACACCCGGCGCCACGATGCACCCTTTTTCCGGATGGCCCATCACCGGATCGCAGAAAAATTTGGCCGACGGGTTCGCCGCTTTAACCTGACGAACGATCCCCAGGATATGTTCGCCCTGCTCCGCCGATCCCAGATATCCGCTTAAAACGGCGTCACAGCGCTTTAGCTGATCGATATCTGCGATACCCTGCACAATCTCCGTCAAATGCGATGCAGGCAGCACGCAGCCTGTCCATTTACCGTATTGTGTGTGATTGGAGAACTGAACGGTGTTGAGCGGCCAGACGTTGGCCCCAAGGCGACGCATCGGGAACTCTGCGGCGCTATTGCCGGCATGGCCAAATACAACGTGGGACTGAATGGCGAGGATGTTATTCATTTTTCTTACCACAACCCTGAAAAAATAAAGGGGCGTGGTTTCCCACGCCCCTCAAACACTTGTGATTACTTCCAGCAAACCAGACAGTAATTCTTCTTACCGCGACGCAGCAGGGTGTAGCGCCCGTACAGACGATCGCTTTCTGCGAAGGTGTATTCCGGATCGGCCTGCTTCTCACCGTTGATGGTGATGGCATTGGAGGCGATGGTCTTACGCGCCTGACCACGGGACGGCTGCAGCTCGGAATCGACCAGCGCCTGCATCAGATCGGCGCCCTTTTCCATCTCAACCATTGGCACACCATCCTGCGCCAACTGCTCGAAATCTTCCACGCTCAGATCGCTCAGGGTGCCGTTGAACAGACTGGCAGTGATGCGTTTCGCCGCCGCCAGACCTTCTTCACCGTGAACCAGGCTGGTGACCTGATCGGCCAGCACGTACTGTGCGCGAGGCGCTTTACCGCTGTTCTTGTCTTCTTCTTCCAGAGCATTGATCTCTTCGATGTCCATGAAAGTGAAGAACTTCAGGAAGCGATAAACGTCCGCATCGGCGGTGTTGATCCAGAACTGGTAGAATTTGTACGGGCTGGTTTTCTTCGGATCCAGCCAGACTGCGCCGCCTTCGGTTTTACCAAACTTGGTGCCATCAGCTTTGGTGATAAGCGGTACGGTCAGACCGAATACCTGGTTCTGATGCAGACGACGCGTCAGGTCGATACCGGACGTGATGTTGCCCCACTGGTCAGAGCCACCAATCTGCAGCGCCACGCCGTGCAGTTTGTTCAGACAGGCGAAGTCATAACCCTGCAGCAGGTTGTAGGAGAACTCGGTAAAGGAGATGCCCTGATCGTCACGGTTCAGACGCTGCTTCACCGCTTCTTTGTTGATCATCTGATTAACGGAGAAGTGCTTGCCGATATCACGCAGGAAGGTCAGCACGTTCATGTTGCCAAACCAGTCGTAGTTGTTGGCAGCAATCGCAGAGTTTTCACCGCAATCGAAGTCGAGGAATGGCGCAACCTGCTTGCGAATTTTGTCCACCCACTCCTGCACGGTATCTTCCGTATTCAGTTTACGCTCGGCGGCTTTAAAGCTTGGGTCACCAATCAGACCGGTTGCACCACCCACCAGCGCCACAGGCTTGTGGCCCATTTGCTGGAAGCGTTTCAGGCATAACAATGGAACAAGATGCCCCAAGTGCAAGCTGTCAGCGGTGGGATCGAAGCCGCAATAGAGCGCGATCGGGCCTTGCGCCAGTCGCTCTGCTAACGCTACTTCGTCCGTCACCTGGGCCACCAGGCCCCGCTCTTGCAATTGTTTAATCAAGTTACTGCTTGCCATCAAATTCTCCATGTATAAACGACTGCACCTCTGTCGGTACACGACTTTTCGCCTAGCGCGAAAGAGACATAGAATAAAGCGCCAGCCCATCCAGCGCTAGCGCTTAAAACAACAAATTTCGAGGATTACGGGGCCAGTCGGTCGATTTTCCACGCGGCGTTGTCGCGCTGGTATAAAAAGCGGTCATGCAGACGGTGTTCGCCCCCCTGCCAGAACTCCATCTGCTCGATGGGGACGCGGAAACCGCCCCAGAAGCTTGGCAAAGGCACTTCGCCCTGCTGGAATTTTTGTTTTAGCTCGAGGAATTTGCTCTCCAGCACGCCGCGTGCCGAAATGCGGCTCGATTGTTTCGAGACCCAGGCGCCAATCTGGCTGTCGCGAGGACGGCTGTGGAAATATTTCAGCACTTCGAGCGTTGAGAGGCGTTCGACTTTCCCTGTCACCATCACCTGACGCTCCAGCATATGCCACGGGAACAGCAGGCTGATGCGCGGATTGTTTTCCAGATGGTGAGCTTTACGGCTGCCGAGGTTGGTATAAAACACCAGCCCTTTTTCGTCGTAATGTTTCAGCAGGACGATACGCTGATAGGGCTGGCCGTTCTCATCGACGGTGGCGACGACCATCGCGGTCGGATCGGCCAGTTTGGCCTCACAGGCCTGTTTCAGCCAGCGCTCAAAAAGTACGAGGGGTTCAGCGGGAAGATCCTGGCGACGCAGGCCGCCTTTGGTGTACTCACGGCGCAGATGCGCAATTTGCTGCAATTCATCGTTATCTGACATGGCGTTAGCTGAAATTAGAATTGGGTGGCGCTATTGTGCGCCGCCCCTGTAAAAATCTCAACGCTTCGGATTTTGCAGCACGCAATTGTTGAGCACTACGCGGTCGCGTTTGTAGACGGTGGCATCGTCACCTTTGGACCAGAATACGTAGATCCCGTCCGTGTAGCGCGCGCCGGAGGCGGACATACCCTGTTTCAGGTTCAGCATTTTATTGTCGTAGATGAAACTGGCTTCCTGACGCGGATTATTGAGCTTCACGGTCAGTGGTTTTTCATCACAGCGATACTCGAGGGTGTCGGTATTAAGGCGATCGACAACCTGGTTGTAGTAGCTACAGCCCGCGAGTAAGAGAGGGGCAAACGTAAGAAGAAGTTTTTTCATGAGCCTGTTCCGAAGACTATCCTGGTCATGGAGGGTGAAGTCACCCTCCTGTATTCCTTTCGATTTTAACGGCAACGGGCAGGGCTGGAATTCAGTTAACTCTGATTATGCCGCGGATTGGCCGGAAAAATCGCGCCCAGCACGCTGGCTTCGCGCGCACCGGTAACGGAAGGCAGATTCCCCGGTAGACCGGCGACCGTGCGCCAGGCAAGCCAGGCGAAGGCCAGGGCTTCCATATCGTCGCCGCTGATGCCTGCCGCATCGGTAGTGGTCACCTCGGTTCCCGGTAACAGCCCGGCGAGGCGCGCCATCACCAGCGGATTTCGGCTGCCACCGCCGCACACCAGCAGTCGCTCACAGCCGCCGCTCAGCAGGACTTGCTCCGAAATCGAGATTGCCGTCAGCTCCACCAGCGTCGCCTGCACATCCTGCGGGGCCAGCGCCGGGAACTGCGCCAGCTGGCGCTCAAGCCAGCCGTAATTGAAATATTCGCGCCCCGTACTTTTTGGCGCAGGCGCGGCGAAATAAGGATCGCTCAGCATCGTTTGCAGCAGTGGAATAATGACTTTTCCCTCGCACGCCCACTGCGCGTCTTTGTCGTACGCTTTGCCACGCTGACGCCAGATCCAGGCGTCCATCAGCATATTGCCTGGCCCGGTATCGTAACCGCGCACCGGTCGCCCAGGAATGAGCATCGACAAATTGGCGATGCCACCAATGTTCAGCACCATGCGGCGTTCATCCGGATGTGCCAGCAGCGCCTGGTGAAACGCAGGAACCAGCGGCGCGCCCTGCCCGCCAAGGGCGATGTCGCGACGGCGGAAATCCCCCACGACCGTCACACCGGTTTTGGCGACGATCTGGTTATTATCGCCAATTTGCATCGAATGCGGCGCGTCGCCAAGCGGTTCGTGCCACACGGTTTGCCCATGACAGCCAATCGCCACGATGTCCTTTGGCTGAAGATTTTCCTGTTGCATGAGAGCCAGCACCGCATCGGCAAACAGCGATCCCAGCTGCACATCGAGCCGCCCCAGTTGCGAAAGGGTCAGCTGCTGTCCCTGGCAAATACTCAGAATCGCTTCTTTCAGTTCAACGGGAATCGGCCAGCTCAGGCTTGCCTGCTGCGCCACCATGTTTTCATCAATTGCGGCAAGGACAACATCGACTCCGTCAAGACTGGTGCCTGACATGACACCGATATAACGACCCGATTTCATGCGCTTTCCTTAGGTTATCTGGGCTTGGGGTCACCACTCCACCATAAATGAAGGGGTATTTCTATGACCGGCTAATATTTTTTAACAATGTCCGATCTCAAGCACCCCGCCTCTTCCGTTTATGTCTCGTTAAGTCAAATTCAAGTACAATTTTCCTATTGTTAGTGCAAAGATATGATCTATGGCTCTCAATGCCATATAATTTAGCCATAACGGATGCTCAGTTTGAGCGTTGTTGGTGAACAGGAGATTCAAATGATTTTACGTGTACTGGGCGTTTCACTGATTGGTTTAACACTGGCTGGCTGCGTGAATAACGATTCCCTTTCGGGTGACGTTTACACCGCCTCCGAAGCCAAACAAGTTCAGAACGTCACTTACGGTACTGTTGTTAACGTTCGCCCGGTTCAGATCCAGGGTGGCGATGACAACAACGTGATTGGCGCGATTGGTGGTGCTGTGCTGGGTGGCTTCCTGGGTAACACCGTCGGTGGTGGAACCGGACGTTCTCTGGCGACTGCCGCAGGTGCTGTTGCGGGTGGCGTAGCGGGTCAGGGTGTTCAGGGTTCAATGAACAAAACCCAGGGCGTTGAGCTGGAAATCCGTAAAGACGACGGCAACACCATCATGGTTGTGCAGAAACAGGGTAAAACCCAGTTTGCTAGCGGCCAACGTGTGGTCCTGGCAAGCAACGGTAGCCAGGTGACTGTATCCCCACGCTAATTCCATAATGGATGTGGCCTCAGGGTCACATCCATTACTCTTGGATGCATTCCGATTAATTAATCCGCTAAAACATATTCATCGTGTGAATTAATTACTTCCCCTTCTCTTGTTCCCGCGCAAAGTATTTCATCTCTCATTACATTATCCTCCGCGCTCATCTTCTTTTCTTAATAAAGTATTATCTGTCAGTTAACAACCGTATGATCGTGATACACCGATATCTGGGAAACCGCTACGTTTCCTTCTTGCTTGCCTGTCTGGTCTTTTATGGAATATTACATACTCTTTATTTAAAAACAGAGAGTATTATTTCGAGCCTTTCGCCATTAATTTTTCCTACGCTAACGATATTTCTTTTAGTCTTTCATCTGTTTATTGCCTTTTTTATGCTGATGAAATACTGGTGCGATAAAAACCGGATTTTCCTGCTCGCCATCGCCTTTGCCTTCGCGGGCTCCGCGGTGCTGATGCTGGGGACGCTGAGCAGCTTCCCGGCGTGGCTCACCTCGTTCGGCCTGCATCGCATTAATTATAACGACGCGATGATTTTCTTCATGTTCCGCAACGTGATGATGGCCTTCCTGATCACATGCGCGGCGGTACTTTACACTCTGCGCCATCATGTATTACCGCGCCGTGTACATGTAATAATTATTATCTGTTTATTTCTGTTTACCGTTTCAATGATTACTCTTGCGTGGATATATTCGAGCCACAGCACATTACTTTCGATAGATCTTGTCAGTGATGACACCCGGCAGGTGACAATATTATGGAATCAAGTGATTAATCTCATTCTGATTATTTTCTGGATTGTCACATTAATCACCATGCTGGTCATCACGCGTCTGCGTAATGAATTTTGGGTCAGCGGCAGCTTTTTGTGTGTCTGCTATATGATTACGCTGGTCACCCTGTTTGCCAGTGATTATGTGGGGGGATTTGCCTGGTACAGCTCGCGTCTGTTTGAAACGACCGCCACGTTGCTGATTATTTTTACCCTGCTGCACGATGTCTTCAGTCTCTACCGCGATTCCCATCTGAAATATCAGCAGTCTTATCAGAACTCGATTCACGATGCCCTGACGCGTCTCTACAACCGCAGCTACTTCTACGAATCCTTGAACCATTTGCTCAGAACCACCAGCGCCAGTAAACCCGTGTCGGTGATTGTCAGCGATCTCGATCGCTTCAAGCGCATCAATGACACCTACGGTCACCTGCAAGGCGACAAAGTGCTGCAGTTTGTTGCCAATCTGCTGATGGATTCGGTACGTCCTCAGGATATTGCCGCACGCATTGGCGGCGAAGAGTTTGTCTTGCTGCTGGCGAATACCCCGTCAGAGGCGGCACGCCAGGTGGCCGAGCGGATCCGTATCCTGCTGAGCAGTTTCGATCGTGAAACCACCCACGGACAGCTTCCGGAGCAAATCACTATCAGCATGGGCGTGTATACCGCGACGTCATCTGCGGTTACAGCTGAAGAGTGTGTCGAGCGTGCGGATAAGGCGATGTATGAGGCTAAAGAGACGGGGCGCAACCGGGTGGTGGTGTACCGCTAAAAAGAAAGCCTTGCGATGCAAGGCTTTGTCATGACGTCAGTCGCGGGTTTGCAGCTCATTGATGTTTTGCTCAAGGCGAGCAATCATATCAATCAGCTGTTCCAGCTCGGCCGGTGAAATCCCGGAAAGGATCTCCCCCCGCGTTTTGCTGATCACCGCTTCCATCTCAGTGATGATAGGCGCTGCCTTTTCCGTCAGTTTAATGCGTTTAGCACGGCGATCGCTGGCGCAGGTTTGCCGGGAAATCAGCCCCTTCTCCTCCAGCTGATCGAGCGTACGCACCAGAGATGGCTGCTCAATGCCAATCGCTTTGGCCAGTTGAATTTGTGACTGATCGGGCGGCAACTGATGAATGTTATGCAGCGTGACCCAATGCGTCTGTGTCAATTCCAGAGGTTTCAGGCGATGGTCAATCAGAGCACGCCAGATGCGTACCAACCTTGCCAGATCAGAACCTAATGGCGATTCCAATTTCATCTCCTTATAATTAGCTTGCTAAGTTATTATACTGATTTTAGAATAGTGTGCAGCATTTATATTGGCAAAACAAATGCAATACTGCATTCATCAATTCCGAACGGATCATTTACACTTAATGAAGACACTTCATTGTGTTAACACTGGCCCCTCACCACTGCAAAGGATCTCTGCTCGTGAAGTTCTCTACTAGCTCCGCGGGGTTACCCCTTCAGGACCTGATTGTCGGTGCGTCTGTCTATTTTCCCCCAATTTTCAAAGCCGTTATGCTCGGCTTTCTGATCTGGCTTGTGGCTCACCGGCTGCTTCGCGACTGGATGTACTCCGGCGAAATCTGGCACCCCATGCTGATGGATCTTTCGCTGTTTACCCTTTCTGTCTGTCTCGCTCTGGCTCTGTTGATTGCGTGGTGAATATGTCGCTGAAAACCCTTAAATATTTCTCCAGCCTGTTGGTTCTGGCTCTGGCACTGGTCGCGGGCTGGTGGCTATGGAATTTTTACATGCAGTCGCCGTGGACGCGCGATGGCAAAGTCCGCGCCGAGCAGGTCAGCATTACGCCGCAGGTCTCCGGGAGCATTACGTCTTTGCTGGTTAAGGATAACCAGCGGGTGAAGGCGGGAGACGTGCTCTTTCGCATCGATGAGACACCGTTTCATATCGCGGTACTGAACGCCCAGGCGCAGCTGGCAAAGGCGCAGTCCGACCTGGCGAAAGCCAACAATGAAGCCAATCGCCGCCGCCACCTGCCGCAAAATTTTATCTCTGCTGAAGATCTTGATACCGCGAATATCAACGTCAAAGCTATGCAGGCCAGCCTTGAGGTGGCAGAAGCCACGCTGAAACAAGCCCAGTGGCAGTTCACGCAAACGGTCGTTAAAGCACCCGTTGACGGATGGGTAACCAATCTTTCCACCCGCGAGGGGAACTACGCCACTCAGGGGCAGCCGGTCTTTGCGCTGGTAGACAGCCACTCGTTCTACGTTGTCGGCTATTTCGAAGAGACAAAGCTTCGTCATATCCAGGAAGGCGCACCGGCGCAGATCACGCTTTACAGCGGCTCCACCCGGTTACAGGGTCACGTCTCCAGCATTGGTCGCGCCATTTACGATCAGAGTGTCGAGACCGACTCCGGCCTTGTGCCCGACATCAAACCTAACGTGCCGTGGGTGCGCCTCGCCCAGCGCGTTCCGGTCCGCGTGGAGTTCGACAAACTCCCGGCAGACATCACGCTGGTCTCCGGCACAACCTGCACCGTCTCGATCGGAACGCGCTGATGGACCTCTCTGCTTTCTCCTGGCGCAAAATGCCGTGGTTCAAAGCAACCCCTGCGCAGTGGCGATATGCCCTGCGCAACGGCATCGCCATGTGTCTGGCCCTTTCGGTGGCTTATTATCTGAATCTGGATGAGCCTTACTGGGCGATGACCTCAGCGGCGGTGGTCAGTTTTCCTACCGTCGGAGGGGTGATCAGTAAAAGCCTCGGGCGCGTCGCGGGCAGCCTGCTGGGGGCCACGGCGGCGCTGATTATCGCCGGGCACACGCTCAACGATCCCTGGCTCTTTTTGCTGAGCATGGCCGGCTGGCTGGGCTTGTGTACCTGGGCCTGCGCCCATTTTACCAACAACGTGGCCTACGCGTTCCAGCTCGCCGGTTATACGGCGGCGATTATCGCCTTTCCGGTAGTCAACATTCTGGATACCACCGAGCTGTGGGATATCGCTCAGGCACGCGTGTGCGAAGTGATCATCGGTATCCTCTGCGGCGGCGTGATGATGATGATTCTGCCCAGCACCTCGGATGGAACGACACTTATCACCGCCCTGAAAACCATGCATGCTCGCCTGCTTGAGCACGCAAGTTTACTCTGGCAGCCTGACTCCAGCGACGCGATCCGCCTTGCCCACGAGAAAGTCATCGGGCAGATCCTGACGATGAACCTGCTGCGTATTCAGGCGTTCTGGAGCCATTACCGTTTTCGTCGCCAGAACACGTTGCTGAACTATCTTCTTCACCAGCAATTGAGGATGACCAGCGCCCTCTCCGGCCTGCGCAGGATGTTACTCAACTGGCCAAATCCGCCGGAAAACACGCGGGAAGTGATCGACCGTCTGCTGGCGGCGCTCGCTAACCCGCAAACCGATATCCTTACGGTGGCGCGGATTGTTGCCCCTCTCGCCCCGACGGATGAGTTTGACTACCGCCATCGCGCCTTCTGGCAGCGACTGCTCTATTTCTGTCGTTTATATCTGCGCAGCAGCCGCTGGATCAGAGCCGTTGAGGAAGCAACGCCAATAACCGAATTCGCGGTGCCGGGCAGCCCGGCGCTGACCCGTCATACGGATAATATCGAAGCGCTCTGGAGCGGATTTCGCACCTTTTGCGCCCTGATGCTGGTGGGCGCCTGGAGCATTACGACGCAGTGGGAATCCGGCTCGGCGGCGTTGACTCTGGCGGCAATCAGCTGCGTGCTTTACTCGGTAGCGGCTTCCCCCTTCAACTCCCTCACGCTGCTGTTGCGCACGCTGGTGCTGCTCTCGCTGTTCAGTTTCGCGGTGAAATTCGGTCTGATGGTGCAGGTCACCGATCTGTGGCAGTTCCTGCTGTTCCTGTTTCCGCTGCTCACGACCATGCAATTGCTGAAATTGCAGATGCCAAAACTCGCCGGATTGTGGGGGCAGTTGATCGTCTTTATGGGTTCGTTTATCTCTGTCACCAATCCACCGGTGTACGATTTCGCCGATTTTCTGAATGATAATCTGGCGAAAATCCTCGGTGTTGGTCTGGCCTGGCTGGCGTTTGCGGTCCTGCGTCCTGGCTCCGATGCGCGCAAAAGCCGACGCCACATTCGCGAGTTGCGCGCGGGATTTGTCGATCAGCTCAGCCGCAAACCCCATCTGAGTGAAAATGAGTACGAGTCGCTGGTTTATCATCACGTCAGCCAGCTGAACAACAGTCAGGACGAATTATCCCGCCGCTGGCTGCTGCGCTGGGGCGTAGTGCTGCTGAACTGCTCGCATGTGGTGTGGCAGTTGCGAGCGTGGGAAACGCGCTCAGATCCGCTGTCGCAGGTGCGCGATATCTGTATCTCTCTGCTGAGAGATGTCATGAGCAAACGAGGCGTGCAGCAACGTCCGCTGGCGGTCACGCTTGCCGAGCTGCAGCGCATCAGTGAGACGCTCGCACGCCACCCCCTTCCGGCCGCGCGCGATTTAGCGTCTCTTGTCTGGCGTTTACACTGTTCTCTGTCGCAGCTGGAACAGGCCCCGCCGCCAGGGACAATCACCGATCAGATCACGCCGCAGGCGTAGCGTGCGCCGCCACCGCCCAAGGGTTTAGGCTGATCGGACATGTTATCGCCGCCGACGTGAATCATCAGCGCCTTGCCTTTGATGTCATCAAGTTTTTTCAGACGCGGTGCCACAACGGGGTCGGTGGCTATTCCGTCGTTGTTCACCACCAGCACAGGCAGATCGCCCTCGTGGCCTAGCCCTTCCGGACCTTCGTGTTTGCCCGTCTGATGAGGGTCAAAGTGGCCGCCAGCGGCTTCTGCCGCAGAGGCTTTACCCTCTTTCAGTGCAGGCTGACAGCTGCCTTTAGCGTGAACGTGAAAACCATGTTCACCAGGAGGAAGTGCTTTGAGATCGGGCGCAAATTTCAGCCCTTTGTCGGTTTCAGAAATCGTCACCGTCCCGATGGACTGGCCGATCCCTTGTGAGGTAACGAGATTCATGTCGACGGTTTCGCTGGCTGCCTGCGCACCTGCGCACACAACCAGCGTCACGACTGCCAGAGCAAAACGCTTCATATGACCTCCTCGGGTTTAATTTGCCCCTAAAGTTTAGACCAGGGGCAACATTTTCACCGGAAAGTCAGGCTAATGCGCGGTTAAGGTACGTCGTAGCCCAGCGCGGCCTTGCGGATGCGGAACCACTGCTGGCGCGTCATCTGCAGCTCTTCTGCCGCAATCGCCGAGCGCACACGCTCGATTTTGCCGGAGCCAATAATCGGCAGCGGCTGCGACGGCAGGCGCAGGATCCACGCATAAACGACTTGCTCAATGCTTTCGGCGTTTAGCTCGCGGGCCACGGTTTCCAGTTCATCTCGCAGCGGCTGGAAGGCCTCGTCGTTGAACAGACGTCCACCGCCAAGGCAGGACCAGGCCATCGGACGAATGCGCAGCTGTTGCAGCTGATCGAGAGTTCCGTCGAGCAGCAGCGGCTGGTGAACCGGGGAGATTTCCACCTGGTTGGTCGCGAGCGTAAACGGCAGACGGGACTGGAGCAGCGCGAACTGCGCCGGTGTGAAGTTCGACACGCCGAAGTGGCGCACTTTCCCGCTCTGATGCAGCGACAGGAACGCCTGCGCCACGTCGTCCGCATCCATCAGGGGATCGGGACGGTGAATCAGCAGCAAATCCAGATGGTCGGTGGCCAGATTGACCAGCGACTGCTCGGCGCTTTTGATGATGTGATCGCTGTCGGTGATGTAATGCCCCAGGGCATTTTCGGCGCGCGCGGTGGTGGCAATACCGCATTTGGTAACAATCTCCATGCGCTCACGCAGGTGTGGCGCAAGTTTCATGGCCTCGCCAAACGCCGCTTCGCACAGATAGCCGCCGTAGATATCGGCGTGGTCGACAGTGGTAATCCCGAGGTCGAGATGTTCCTCAATGAAACTGACCAGCTGGCGCGGGGACATATTCCAGTCCATCAGACGCCAGTAACCCATGACAAAACGCGAAAACTCTGGGCCCTGCGGGGCAAGGGCAATACGCTGAACCATAACAATTTCCTCAAGGAAGTGATGTCATGAGTATACGCATATCCGCCGCTAAAAAAGTGAAGGCTGCTGAGGTTCTTCCGTATCGGTCGGTTTGTTTGCGCGTAATTTGCGCAATAGACGCTGTCGGCACAGGCGTATGACATCCTGTTTTTCCGCGTCGCTCATCTTTTGCCAGTTAAAACGCTCGTCGCGGCTGCGCATACAGCCCCGGCAAAAACCGCGTTCATCCGACTGACAAATTCCCCGGCACGGGCTCTGGATGGGGAAAAACTCCAGTTGCTCTGCCACACACACCTCCCGAAATCACTTAACACCTTCAGTGAAGACGCTAAACGCCGTGCCTGCAAGGGCTTTAGCACAGAAATGTGTCATTAAGGTTTCTCTAATCTTCGCTCCCTATACTCGCCTCATCAATATAACAAATGGTTTCTTAATGATGTGGTCCGCGAAAAAGTTACAGTGTAACGATATTAAATTTACCCTCGGTTGCGCCCTGTTCTTTACTCTCCTCAATGCCCTGTTTATTCAACGCAGCTGGCAGATTATTGCCCCGTCGCATCTGCACGATTTCCTGTTTGCGGCGTCCGTCCCGCTGGTTCTGTTTTGTGGCTGGGTGATTATTTTCAGCCTGCTGAATATTCCGTTTATCCGTAAACCGCTGATGATTCTGTTGACCCTGGGCTGTGCCGGGGCCACGTACTTTATGTTCACCTATGGCGCCGTCATCGATCAGAACATGATGGTGAATATTTTCGAGACCAACTCGCAGGAAGCCACCGCGCTGGTCACGCCGCAAATGCTGCTGTGGATCGCGGCGATCGGGTTGATACCCTCCATTGCACTGCTGTTTATTCGTATTCGTTCCGGGAAATGGTGGTACACGCTGCTTACGCGCGTCGCGGCCATTCTGGGTGCCCTGATGGTGATTATTCTGGTGGCCTCGGTCTTCTATAAGGATTACGCCTCGCTATTTCGCAATAACAAAAGCATCGTCAAAATGGTGACGCCTGCTAACTACGTCAGCGCCATTGCCAAATACAGCAAAAACCGCTGGTTTGCAGGCGATCAAACGCTGGTACGCATCGGCCAGGACGCCCAGAAAGGGCCAGTCATTCTCGCGCAGAAGAAAAAGACGGTGCTGGTGCTGGTGATTGGCGAAGCCTCTCGCGCGGAAAATTACTCTCTCAACGGCTACGGGCGCGACACCAACCCGCAGCTCAAAAAAGAGAACATGATTAACTTCCCGCAGGCGTCTTCGTGCGGAACAGAAACGGCGGTTTCAGTGCCGTGCATGTTCTCCGGTATGCCGCGCAAAAAATATGATGCCGATCTGGCCCGTCATCAGGAAGGTTTACTGGATGTGCTGGCGCATGCAGGCATTAATCTGCTGTGGCGTGAAAACGACGGCGGCTGTAAGGGCGCCTGCGATCGCATTCCGCACACGGATATGACCCAGTGGAAACTGGATCAGTTCTGTAAAGACAAATCCTGTATCGATGACGTCAACCTGCACCGTCTGGACAACGTGCTCGATGGGCTGCAGCAGGACTCGGTTCTGGTGATCCACCTGATGGGTAGCCACGGTCCGGCCTATTACCAGCGCTATCCAAAAGCGTATCGCCAGTTTACCCCGACCTGCGACACCAATCAGATTCAGGACTGCGATCACCAGGCGCTGATGAATACCTACGACAACACCATCCTCTATACGGATAGCGTGGTCAGTAAAACCATTGATGCACTGAAAGCGCGTCAGACGACGATGAACACCGCGCTGATTTATCTCTCCGATCACGGCGAATCGCTCGGCGAAAACGGGCTGTATCTGCACGGCACGCCGTACATGCTGGCGCCGACACAGCAGACGCATATTCCGTTTATGTTCTGGCTCTCGCCGGATTACGTGAACAATTACAGTATCAACGAGCCGTGCTTACGCGATCGGGCGGCGAAAACAGAGGTGTCTCAGGATAATTTGTTCTCGACCGTGCTCGGGATGATGAACATAAAATCAGCGGTTTATCATCCGCAGATGGATCTCATCAGTACCTGTCGAAAATCGTGATACTTGCATTAGACCGATTGGTCTATTACAGTGAGCGCCATGAGCAAAAATACTGAACACGATACACGCGAACACCTTCTGGCCACCGGCGAGCGTCTCTGTATGCACCGCGGGTTTACCGGAATGGGGCTGAGCGAGTTGTTAAAAACCGCTGAGGTGCCAAAGGGTTCGTTTTATCACTACTTCCGCTCCAAAGAAGCGTTTGGCGTGGCGATGCTGGAGCGGCACTATGCCAGTTACCACCAGCGTCTCGCCGCCCATTTTGCCAGCGGCGAAGGGTGCTACCGTGATCGTGTGCTCAACTACTATCAGGAAACGCTGAACCAGTTCTGTCAGCAGGGCATTATCAGCGGTTGCCTGACCGTTAAATTGTCCGCCGAAGTGTGCGATCTGTCAGAAGATATGCGCACCGCGATGGACAAAGGGGCCAGCGGCGTTATCGCCCTGCTGGCTCAGGCGCTGGAAAAAGGTCGCGCTGAAAAAACGCTAAACTTTAGCGGCGATCCTTTAACTCAGGCCCAGGTGTTGTACGCGCTGTGGTTAGGCGCAAATTTGCAGGCCAAAATTTCCCGCAGCGCCGTGCCGCTTGAAAGCGCGCTGGCGCATGTGAAGAACAGTATTACGACGCCTGGCGTTTAACAGGCGTTTTTATTTATTCATCTACTAGTCGACCGGTCTACTCAGGAGTCATGATGTCAACTGAAAAATTATTTACCCCACTGAAAATCGGTGCGGTTACCGCACCTAATCGCGTATTAATGGCCCCTCTCACCCGTCTGCGCAGCATTGAGCCGGGCGATATCCCAACGCCGCTGATGGGTGAATACTATCGCCAGCGCGCCAGCTCTGGCCTGATCATTTCCGAAGCGACCCAAATCTCCGCTCAGGCGAAAGGTTATGCGGGCGCACCGGGCCTGCACAGCCCAGAGCAGATCGCAGCATGGAAAAAAATCACCGCCGGTGTTCATGCCGATGATGGTCGCATCGCGGTCCAGCTGTGGCATACGGGCCGTATCTCCCACAACAGCATCCAGCCTGGCGGCCAGGCACCGGTTTCCGCGTCTGCCCTGAACGCCGGAACCCGCACCTCACTGCGTGATGAAAACGGCCATGCCATTCGCGTGGATACCTCTACCCCACGCGCGCTGGAACTCGATGAGATCCCAGGCATCGTCAATGATTTCCGTCAGGCCGTCGCGAATGCACGTGAAGCCGGTTTCGACCTGGTCGAGCTGCACTCTGCGCATGGTTACCTGCTGCACCAGTTCCTCTCCCCGTCTTCTAACCAGCGTACCGATCAGTACGGCGGCAGCGTGGAAAACCGCGCCCGTCTGGTGCTGGAAGTGGTGGATGCGGTGTGTCAGGAGTGGAGCCCGGACCGTATCGGTATCCGCGTCTCACCAATTGGATCGTTCCAGAACGTGGACAACGGCCCGAACGAAGAAGCCGACGCGCTGTATCTGATCGAAGAGCTGGCGAAACGCGGCATCGCGTATCTGCACATGTCCGAGCCGGACTGGGCGGGCGGTCAGCCGTACTCTGAGGCATTCCGTGAGAAAGTGCGTGCGCGCTTCCAGGGCGTCATCATCGGTGCGGGTGCGTATACCCCAGAAAAAGCGGAAGATCTGATCGGCAAAGGTTTGATTGACGCCGTGGCCTTTGGTCGCGATTACATCGCCAACCCGGACCTGGTGGCACGTCTGCAGCGTAAAGCCGAGCTGAACCCACAGCGTCCAGAAAGCTTCTATGGCGGCGGCGCTGAAGGCTATACCGACTACCCTTCCCTGTAATTCCTCGGTTGTCCATTGATAGCGGCGATGATTCGCCGCTATACTAAAACATCGTTTCTGTTCAAAAAGATAAGCCATTGAGTTGGTCAAGAGGAAAATATGCGCCTACTTCATACCATGCTGCGCGTTGGCAACCTGCAACGTTCTATCGATTTCTACACTAACGTACTGGGCATGCAGCTGCTGCGCACCAGCGAAAACCCGGAATACAAATATTCCCTGGCGTTCGTCGGTTACGGCCCGGAAAGCGACGAAGCAGTTATCGAGCTGACCTACAACTGGGATGTCGATAGCTACGAGCTGGGCACCGCTTACGGCCACATCGCGCTGGAAGTGGATAATGCGGCAGAAGCGTGCGAGCGCATTCGCAGCAACGGCGGCAACGTGACGCGCGAAGCGGGTCCGGTCAAAGGCGGCACCACCGTGATTGCCTTCGTGGAAGATCCTGACGGTTACAAAATCGAACTGATTGAAGCCAAAGACGCCGGTCGCGGTCTGGGCAATTGATCCCTCCGGGCGCGTTCTGCGCCCGTTGTTTTACTGCATCGCCTCGCAAAATTTGTCATAATACGCACTGCTTTTTTCCCTTGTAAGAGACCCTGATGTCCGATAACGCTCAACTTACCGGTCTGTGCGACCGTTTTCGTGGTTTTTATCCTGTTGTGATTGATGTAGAAACAGCCGGATTTAACGCTAAAACCGATGCGCTGCTTGAGATTGCAGCCATTACGCTGAAAATGGATGAACAGGGCTGGCTTACACCGGACACCACGCTGCATTTCCATGTTGAACCCTTTGAAGGCGCGGACCTGCAGCCAGAAGCGCTGGCCTTTAACGGCATCGATCCTACGAACCCACTGCGTGGCGCGGTGAGTGAATATGACGCCTTGCACGCCATTTTTAAAATGGTGCGCAAAGGCATGAAGGACAGCAACTGCAATCGCGCGATCATGGTGGCGCACAACGCCACGTTCGATCACAGCTTTATGATGGCTGCCGCCGAGCGCGCGTCGCTCAAGCGTAACCCGTTCCATCCGTTCGTGACCTTCGATACCGCCGCGCTGAGCGGGCTGGCACTGGGCCAGACCGTGCTCTCCAAAGCCTGTATTACTGCGGGCATCGATTTCGATGGTACTCAGGCTCACTCGGCGCTGTACGACACAGAGCGCACATCAGAACTCTTTTGTGAGATTGTGAACCGCTGGAAGCGTCTGGGCGGCTGGCCGCTGCCGATGGGCGACAGCGAAGAATAAAAAAAGCGACCGAAAGGTCGCTTTTTTTTTGCCTGATGCAAAAGAACTTATTCTGCGTCTGGCTCTTCGGTTTTGTACTTGGCAGCGGTTTCTTTGATCAGCTGCTGCAGTTCACCACGCTGATACATTTCGATCAGAATGTCGCAACCGCCGACCAGCTCACCATCAACCCACAGCTGCGGGAAGGTTGGCCAGTTAGCGTATTTCGGCAGCTCAGCGCGGATGTCCGGATTCTGCAGAATATCAACGTAAGCAAAACGCTCGCCACAGGCAGACAGCGCCTGCACGGCTTGTGCAGAGAAACCGCAGTTTGGCAGCTTCGGTGAACCTTTCATGTACAGCAGAATCGGGTTTTCAGCGATCTGGCGCTGGATTTTTTCAATAGTCGTGCTCATGTCTTGCTTCCTTTAACTTCTGTTACGGCGATCGTCTGACATTGTAGCGGGTCAGAGAGACATCGGAAAATAACATTTTCGTCACCTGCTTATATCTTAACGGTTGTCGGCTAAAGTTGCATTCCAAAGATAGCTTACCCCCTCACCCGGTGTGGTTTTGTTCAGGGAGTGAACAACGCGGCAACAATCTGACTTTTTTTTTGCACTCGCTAACGAAACAGACTTTTAGACCGATAAATGCTATTAACTTCTCGCAGATTTTTAGATTAGAATCGACGGGCTTTGTAAATCATACGTGGGTACTATTGATGACCCACATCTAATTCAGGGGAATGCTCAGTGGCGCGGATAACAAAAATCTCGATCACGCTCTGTGCTTTACTGTTTACATCACTCGTTTTCACGCCAGCGGCTAACGCCTCGGAGCAGGCGCGGCACTCTGCCGTGCAGAAGTCACATCTGGCGAAAACCACAGAACGTAAGAAAAAAACACCTACCAGCACCCGTAAAAGCGAAAAGAAAAAAACCACTACCGCACGAAAGCAGTCCACCTCCAGTAAGGCCCTCACCAGTAAAACCCGCAGCAAACCCACCCGCACTGCCGCAAAAGTTGCAAAAGTGGCTCCGGAAAAATGCACCGTCCGGAAAGGCCACAAAACGAACTGCGTGAAAGTGGGTAAAACTGCGAAGCTCTCTGAGGTGCATAAAGTGCGCGTTCAGAAAGCGCAGAAAACCGCGATGAACAAGCTGATGGGGCAGATTGGCAAACCCTATCATTGGGGCGGTACCTCCCCGCGCACCGGTTTCGACTGCAGTGGTCTGGTCTATTACGCCTATAAAGATCTGGTGAAGTTCCGCATCCCGCGTACGGCGAATGAGATGTATCACCTGCGCGATGCAGCAGCCGTGAATCGCGGTGAGCTGGAGAGCGGAGATCTGGTCTTCTTCCGCACGCAAGGCCGCGGCACCGCCGATCACGTTGGCGTTTACGTTGGCAACGGCAAGTTTATCCAGTCGCCTCGCAGCGGCCAGGATATCCAAATCACCTCCCTGAGCGAAGATTACTGGGTTCGCCACTACGTTGGCGCCCGCCGCGTAATGACCCCGAAAACCATTCGCTAATCCCTGCCCTGCCGCACCGTCGGCAGGGTAAGTTCCTCTTTTGCATACCCTTTCAATTTGCTACTCTATCCTTGCACTCAATAGGGTTATTGCAGTGCAACACTATAATAAGGAGAGAAGCAATGTCGTTCGAATTACCTGCATTACCGTATGCAAAAGACGCCCTGGCTCCGCACATTTCGGCGGAAACCCTGGAATATCACTACGGCAAACACCATCAGACCTATGTCACTAACCTGAACAATCTGGTTAAGGGCACTGCGTTTGAAGGTAAAACGCTGGAAGAGATTGTGCGCAGTTCTGACGGCGGTGTGTTCAACAACGCTGCTCAGGTCTGGAACCACACGTTCTACTGGCACTGCCTGGCACCGAACGCCGGTGGCGAACCAACCGGTGAACTGGCGGCTGCCATTAACGCCGCATTCGGCAGCTTTGCAGATTTCAAAGCGAAGTTTACTGACGCTGCAATTAAGAACTTCGGCTCTGGCTGGACGTGGCTGGTCAAAGAGGCTGACGGCAAACTGGCTATCGTCTCAACGTCAAACGCGGGAACGCCACTGACCACCAGCGCGAAACCGCTGATGACCGTTGATGTGTGGGAACACGCGTATTATATCGACTACCGTAACGCTCGCCCGAACTACCTTGAGCACTTCTGGGCGCTGGTTAACTGGGAATTTGTGGCGAAGAACTTCGCGGCATAAATGAGACGCAGAAGGGGCAGCCCTTCTGCGTTTTTTGATTACTCTGTGACGCGAACAGGTTCCGGCTGTTTACGGCCCGATGTCAGGACCAGCAGCAGACCGAGCGCCGCAATAATCGCCCCCATCACCGGTACAAAAGCGTATCCCAGCCCGCCTGAAATCACCGCCCCACCCGCTGCCGCACCCAGCGCATTCCCGAGATTAAACGCACCGATATTCACGGAAGAAGACAGGCCCGGCGCTTCGTGCGCCACACGCATGACGCGCATCTGCAATGGCGGAACCACGGCAAAGGTTGCAGCGCCCCACACCACCATCGCGATGGCCGCCCCAAACTCGTTGCGCGCAAGCCAGGGAATCGCGAGCATAATCACAATCAGCAGCGTTAAGAAGCCTTTCAGCGTCCCGGTGACCGAGCGATCCGCCAGTTTACCGCCGAGATAGTTGCCCAGAGAGAAACCGATGCCAATCAGCACCAGCATCGCCGTCACGAACAGCGGTGTGGCGTGAGTAATATCGTGCAGTACCGGTGAAATGTAGGTGTAGAGCGTAAACATCGCGCCCGCCCCGAGCACCGTGGTTAACAGAGCAGACAACACCTGTGGACGAACCAGCACCGACAGCTCTTTACGCACGTCCGGGCGCTCACCCGCCTCGCCTTTCGGAAGCGAGAAGAACAGGGCAATCATCGCCACTACGCCCAGCCCTGCGGTTGCCATAAAGGACATCCGCCAGCCAATGACTTCACCAAGCCAGGTCGCCGCCGGTACACCGCCAATATTGGCGATGGTTAGCCCCATAAACATGGTTGCCACCGCGCTGGCCTGCTTGTGTTTTGGCACCACGCTCGCCGCCACCACTGAGCCTAAGCCAAAGAACGCGCCGTGGTTCAGGCTGGTCAGAATGCGTGACAGCAGCAACGTGGTGTAATCCGGTGACAGCGCCGAGAGCACGTTACCGAGGGTAAAAATCGCCATCAGGAAGATCAGCGCATTGCGACGGGCACGATGCGATAACAGCAGCGTCATGAGCGGCGCACCAATCATCACGCCAATGGCGTAGGCGCTGATCAGCATGCCTGCGGCCGGAATAGAGACATCTACCCCTTTTGCGATAACCGGCAACAGCCCCATCGGGGAAAACTCGGTGGTGCCGATGCCGAACGCGCCAATCGCCAGGGCCAGCAGGGGAAAATTGATTTTCATTGATTAACTCCGGATGCCGTGTCGTCACGCGACACGGGACTAAGATGTCAAAAGCATGACATTAATCACAAAAAATGAGAAGTTAACAAATTAGCAAAAGATTTTTGCCGTGCGGGTAACAATCAGGGAACAGGCAGGAGACGAGGGAGAGAACTCTCCCCCGCTTGAATCAGTGCAGCGCAGCGGTCAGACCCGCAGCGACAATCAGAGCCAGAACAATAATGGTTGTCGTCAGCGAAAACTTCAGATCGGTACTCATCAATTTTTCTCCTTTTAATCACCCCACGAAAAGTGAGCTTGCTCATTTTTACACAGTTTACCCCAAAAATCTTCCTGGATTTAGGCTGATAACCGTTTTTGCTCTTCCCCTTTTCATCAAGATAAGACAAAATTCCACGCTAAATTTATAAGCGTACCGGCCACTGACCCCCTCCTGACGTTCTGAGTCGTTTTCCCGGCGTATCGCAATTCACATTGCGAGATAAGGGTGAGAGAAGGCAAACGTTTACCTTTAAGTATTTCAGGAGTTTAAGATATGGTCTGGAGTGACATGTAATGGCAACAATCAAAGATGTGGCGAAACGCGCAAACGTTTCCACTACAACCGTATCACATGTAATTAACAAAACGCGTTTCGTTGCGGAAGAGACGCGCAACGCCGTATGGGCCGCCATCAAAGAGCTGCACTACTCCCCGAGTGCCGTGGCGCGTAGCCTGAAGGTGAACCACACCAAATCGATCGGCCTGCTGGCGACCAGCAGCGAAGCCGCCTATTTTGCCGAGATCATCGAAGCGGTTGAGAAAAACTGCTTCCAGAAGGGCTACACCCTGATTCTCGGCAACGCATGGAACAGCCAGGAGAAACAGCGCGCTTACCTGTCGATGATGGCGCAAAAGCGCGTTGATGGCCTGCTGGTGATGTGTTCTGAATACCCGGAGTCCGTACTCTCCATGCTTGAAGAGTACCGCCACATTCCGATGGTGGTAATGGACTGGGGTGATACCCGCGCTGATTTTACCGATTCCGTCAACGATAACGCCTTTGAAGGCGGCTACATGGCAGGTCGCTACCTGATTGAGCGCGGTCACCGCGAAATCGGCGTCATTCCGGGTCCGCTGGAGCGCAACACCGGCGCAGGCCGTCTGGCAGGGTTCATGAAAGCGATGGAAGAAGCGCTGATTACGGTGCCAGAAAACTGGATCGTGCAGGGCGACTTCGAGCCGGAGTCCGGCTACCGCGCGATGCAGCAGATCGTCTCCCAGTCGCACCGCCCTACCGCGGTCTTTATCGGGGGTGACATTATGGCGATGGGCGCCCTTTGCGCAGCCGATGAGCTGGGTTTGCGCGTGCCGCAGGACATTTCAGTGATCGGATACGATAACGTGCGCAACGCACGCTACTTCACCCCGGCGCTGACGACCATTCACCAGCCGAAAGACTCGCTGGGCGAAACGGCCTTCAATATGTTGTTGGACCGCATCGTCAGCAAGCGTGAAGAGTCGCAGTCGATTGAAGTCCACCCGCGCCTGATTGAACGCCGTTCCGTGGCCGACGGTCCGTTCCGCGATTACCGCCGTTGATCTCCCGAGGGGCCGGTTATTCCGGCTCCCTCAGCCACTCTCTGTTTAGCGTTTCGCTGTCTCCCAGATAATCCAGCAGCCACGCCAGCGCCGGTGACATATCGTTTTGCTGCCACGTCAGGCAACAGGCCGCATCCGGGAACGGGTTTTCCAGCGTCAGCGCCACCCACTCACCGCGATCAATGCGTGGACGTGCAAAATGCACCGGCACCATTCCCACGCACAGCCCCGCAGAAAGACAGGTCGCCGACGTCTCCCAGTCCGGGGCGACCACACGCCGCTGGTTATCCAGTAACCAGGTAATCCGTTTTGGCAGCGATCGTGAGGTATCTTCCAGCACCAGTGACGGCCAGTTGCGCAACGTATCATCGCTCAACGGGCCTGCAACGGCGGCCAGAGGATGATCGCGGGCAACAACGCAAGTCCAGCTCAGGGCTCCCATATCGCGAAACGCATAGCGCCCGCCCACCGGGATCGCCTGGGTCGCGCCGATCGCCATCTCCACCCTGCCATCAGAGAGCGCATCCCACACGCCGTTGAACACCTCCTGCGAGACGCGCAGCTCCACATCAGAGAAATGGCGATAGAAATCGACCACCATCTTTCGGGTGCGTTCGGGTTTGACGATGTTATCGACCGCAATGGCGAGATGCCCGCGCCAGCCGTTCGCAATCTGCTGGCACTGCTCGCGGGTGATCATCATTTTTTTGATAACAGATCGCCCTTCTTTCAAAAACCAGACGCCCGCTGGCGTCAGAACCACGTCGCGGTGACGGCGCTCGAACAGCGGAACCGCCAGCCACTCTTCAAGCTGACGCACCGTATAGCTCACCGCAGAGGGGACGCGGTGGAGTTCCTGGGCCGCGCCACTAAAGCTGCCGTTACGCGCAACCGCATCCACCACTTCTAACGAATATTCTGACCACATTTTCTGCCTGCAAAATTTTTGAATGCAATCACCAAATATTAGCGTTTCACAAGGCAGTTTGCACTCCCTACACTTTGCGCCAGTGATTACCTGCCCTCTTTAGGAAATAAAAAATAATGCAACCCAACAAAGGATTCCTGGTCTGGCTCGGCGGTTTAAGCGTGCTGGGCTTTTTGGCGACCGACATGTACCTGCCCGCGTTTGCCGCGATGCAGGCCGATTTACAGACCCCTGCCGCCGCCATCAGCGCCAGCCTGAGTCTGTTCCTCGCCGGTTTTGCCTTCGCACAGCTGTTATGGGGCCCGCTCTCTGACCGTTACGGTCGCAAACCGATTCTGCTCCTCGGTCTGGCGATTTTTGCCGTCGGCTGCCTGGGGATGCTGTGGGTGCGTGATGCCACCTGGCTGCTGGTGCTGCGATTTATCCAGGCGTTCGGTGTGTGTGCCGCAGCCGTCACCTGGCAGGCGCTGGTGACGGACTATTATCCCGCGTCTCGCGTGAACCGCATTTTTGCCACCATTATGCCGCTGGTCGGGCTTTCTCCGGCGCTGGCTCCCCTGCTCGGTAGCTGGATCCTGGTGCATTTTGATTGGCAGGCGATTTTCGCCACCCTGTTTATCATCACGCTGGTGCTGATGTTACCGGCCTTCACGCTAAAACCTGCCCAGCCGAAACCGGCTGAAAACCACGATAATCGCGTCACTTTCCTGTCGCTGCTGCGTTCACGCGCGTATCGCGGCAACGTGCTGGTCTACGCCGCCTGTTCCGCCAGCTTCTTTGCGTGGCTGACCGGTTCGCCGTTTATTCTGCATGATATGGGCTACAGCCCGGCGGTGATCGGCCTGAGCTATGTTCCACAGACCATCGCGTTCCTGGTGGGGGGCTACGGCTGCCGCGCCGCGCTGCAAAAATGGCAGGGACAGCAGATGTTGCCGTGGCTGCTGGTGCTTTTCGCCGTAAGCGTCATCGGTACCTGGGCGGTTGGCTTTATTCCACACGTCGGGCTGACTGAAATTCTGATCCCGTTCTGTGTGATGGCCGTGGCAAACGGGGCGATTTACCCGATTGTGGTGGCTCAGGCACTGCGCCCGTTCCCTCATGCAACGGGCCGTGCGGCGGCGCTGCAAAACACCCTGCAGCTCGGTCTGTGCTTCCTCGCAAGCCTGATTGTCTCTGCGTTAATCGCTACGCCGCTGATGACCACCACCAGCGTGATGCTGGCTACCGTGGTTCTCGCCGCGCTGGGTTATCGCATGCAGGCCTCAGTGAAGACGCTGGCAGAGGACACTGCCGAGGCGAAATCGTCGCAGGCGTAATCGCGCGAGCAATTATGTTACATTTCAGTCATTAGGCTGCTAACAACTTTCAGTTGAATCGCTCTTTTTTGCGGCCTATACTAAATTTGGTTCATATAAATACGATAAATATTATGTGTTAACGGGAGCCGGAGTGCTCCCGTTTTACCATGGAAGGCCTTTCGGTAAGGGTTATCTCCCTTCCTCTGTTCTACGTCGGATATTAGCCTCACGGAAAAACCGTGGGATTTCTCACAAACCATAAAAAGCGGCTACGCTGTTTGAAGGTTCTGATCACACAACGTGATGGAGAAGCTATGAGTTCATCGTGTATAGAAGAAGTCAATGTTCGGGACAATAACTGGTTCCGGATCGTCAATGAATTACTGAGTCGGGCGGGCATCGCGATTAACGGGTCTGCTCCTTCAGATATTCAGGTAAAGCATCCCGATTTTTTCAAACGCGTGTTGCAGGAAGGTTCGCTGGGTTTAGGCGAGAGCTACATGGACGGCTGGTGGGAATGCGAGCGGCTGGATATGTTTTTCCATAACGTTCTGCGCGCCGGGCTGGAAAACCAGCTCCCCCACCACCTGAAGGATACGCTGCGGATCGCCTCTGCACGGTTGCTGAATCTGCAAAGTAAAAAACGGGCATGGATTGTCGGGAAAGAGCATTACGATCTTGGCAACGATCTTTTCAGCCGCATGCTTGACCCGTTGATGCAATATTCCTGCGCCTACTGGAAAGAGGCCACCACGCTCGAAGATGCACAGCAGGCGAAACTGCGTTTAATCTGCGAAAAACTGCAGCTTCAGCCCGGTATGCGGGTGCTGGATATCGGCTGCGGCTGGGGTGGGCTTGCCTGGTACATGGCGAAACACTACGGCGTGAGCGTCGTGGGCGTGACCATTTCGGCTGAACAGCAGAAACTGGCGCAAGAACGCTGCGCGGGGCTGGATGTGACCATTCTGCTGCAGGATTATCGCGATCTGGACGATCAGTTCGATCGTATCGTCTCCGTGGGAATGTTCGAGCACGTCGGGCCCAAAAATTACAACACCTATTTCGCGGTTGCCGATCGTAACCTGAAACCGGAAGGTCTTTTCCTGCTACACACCATTGGTTCCAAAAAGACCGATCATTCGGTCGATCCCTGGATCAATAAATATATCTTCCCGAATGGCTGTTTACCTTCGGTTCGCCAGATAGCCGATGCCAGTGAGTCGCACTTTATTGTCGAAGACTGGCACAATTTCGGTGCCGACTACGATACGACACTGATGGCCTGGCACGAACGTTTTCTGGCGTCATGGACGGAAATTGCGGATAACTATTCTGAACGCTTCAAGCGGATGTTCGTCTATTACCTGAATGCCTGTGCGGGCGCGTTTCGTGCCCGGGATATTCAGCTCTGGCAGGTCGTGTTCAGTCGTGGCGTGGAGCATGGTTTGCGGGTCGCGCGATAAAAAATAAACCCCGGATATCCGGGGTTTATTTTATTCGTCTTCCGACGTCAGTTTACTCGCTAATTCTTTCGCCGCCAGCACCCGCTCTACGGTATCCACTACCGCCTGGGTCTGGGGATCAATTTCGATATTAATGCGATGGCCGAGTTTTTTCGCCCCCAGCGTCGTGCGCTGCAACGTTTCCGGAATTAAATGTACGCAGAAACGGGTTGGCGTCACTTCACCCACCGTCAGACTAATCCCATCCACGCCAATAAATCCTTTGTAAAGGATGTATTTCATTAATGACGCGTCTTGGACCTTAAACCAGATCTGACGGTTATTTTCTGAAGTCAGGATTTTCGAAATCTCGGCGGTCGTCATAATATGACCCGACATTAAATGTCCGCCAATCTCATCGCTGAACTTCGCCGCGCGCTCAACGTTAACCATGTCGCCCACCACCAGCTCACCGAGGTTGGTAATACGCAGCGTCTCTTTCATCAGATCAAAGCTAATACGGTTGCCGTTAATCTCTGTCACTGTCAGACAGCAGCCGTTGTGTGCCACCGATGCCCCGGTCTCCAGACCGTCGAGCATATATTCCGGCAGCTCGACCACATGGGTACGGAAATTAGGTTTTTCATCTATGGACACCAGTTTTGCAGTGCCCTGCACGATACCAGTAAACATGCTTACCACTCCTGTATTATCCCAACGGTAGTGACACCGTTTAATCGCAACACAATAACAGTTGGAAAAACAGGTTGCCAGCGGAGCGCATTTTCTGGCGATTTTTTCACTAGATAAATAGAGAAACCCCGCTACAATAGCTGGCATTCCCCCTGTTTTTTCTTCTTGCTGCCAGTTTCGGCGGGTTTTTTAGTCTCTCAAATAACAACAAAACAAAAGGTGTTCACGTGCAGAAGTACATGAATGAAGCGCGTCAGTTATTAGCGCTGGCAATACCGGTGATCATCGCGCAGGTCGCTCAAACCGCAATGGGATTTGTGGATACGGTTATGGCGGGTGGTTACAGCGCCACCGATATGGCCGCCGTTGCTATCGGTACCTCTATCTGGCTTCCGGCTATTCTGTTCGGCCACGGACTGCTGCTGGCCCTTACGCCGGTTATCGCCCAGCTTAACGGCTCAGGCCGACGCGATCGTATTGCCCATCAGGTGCGTCAGGGCTTCTGGCTCGCCGGATGTGTCTCCGTTTTGATCATGATTGTGCTGTGGAACGCGGGCCATATTATTCGCTCGATGCACAATATCGACCCGGCCCTGGCCGATAAAGCCGTCGGCTATCTGCGTGCGCTGCTGTGGGGCGCGCCCGGCTACCTGTTCTTCCAGGTGGCGCGTAACCAGTGTGAAGGACTGGCGAAAACCAAACCCGGCATGGTGATTGGCTTTATCGGGCTGCTGGTAAACATCCCGGTGAACTATGTCTTTATCTACGGTCATTTCGGTATGCCTGAACTGGGCGGCGTGGGCTGTGGCGTCGCGACGGCGGCGGTGTACTGGGTCATGTTTGCCAGCATGCTCTCTTACGTCAAACGCGCGCGCTCAATGCGCGATATCCGCAATGAGCCGGGTTTCGGCAAGCCGGATATGAGCGTGGTGAAACGTCTGGTGCAGCTCGGTCTGCCTATCGCGTTGGCGCTGTTCTTTGAAGTGACGCTGTTTGCGGTCGTCGCCCTGCTGGTCTCCCCGCTGGGGATTGTCGACGTGGCGGGCCACCAGATTGCGCTGAACTTTAGCTCGCTGATGTTCGTACTGCCGATGTCCCTTGCGGCGGCGGTGACGATCCGCGTCGGCTATCGTCTGGGGCAGGGTTCGACGCTCGATGCACAGACGGCGGCGCGTACCGGCCTGATGGTGGGCGTGTGCATGGCGGCCTGTACCGCCATCTTTACCGTGTTGCTACGCGAGCAGATCGCCCTGCTTTATAACGACAATCCGGAAGTGGTGATCCTCGCCTCACAGCTGATGCTGCTGGCGGCGGTATATCAGATTTCCGATTCGATTCAGGTGATCGGCAGCGGTATTCTGCGTGGGTATAAAGATACGCGTTCGATCTTCTTTATCACCTTCACCGCCTACTGGGTGCTCGGGCTGCCGAGCGGTTACGTGCTGGCGCTGACGGATCTGGTGGTAGACAGAATGGGTCCGGCCGGTTTCTGGATGGGCTTTATCATCGGATTAACCTCCGCCGCGATCCTGATGATGCTGCGTATGCGCTTCCTGCAACGCCAGCCATCGAATGTGATTTTGCAACGCGCTGCGCGTTAATTACCCGCTAGCCGTCTACGGGCGGCTACTTTCTCTTCATTTTGCGCGGGAATGAAGCAATCGCGTGAAATACGGAAGAAAATTGCATTTTCCCTCTTGCCTCATCCCGTCACTGTCGCTAATATTCGACCCCGTTGTCACAGACAACATGATGCGTCCGTAGCTCAGTTGGTTAGAGCACCACCTTGACATGGTGGGGGTCGGTGGTTCGAGTCCACTCGGACGCACCATCAAAAAAATCTGTACAGTGCGTCCGTAGCTCAGTTGGTTAGAGCACCACCTTGACATGGTGGGGGTCGGTGGTTCGAGTCCACTCGGACGCACCATTTCAGGTTACACCTCTTCAGCTTTACCTCCCTTTTCAACTTTCCAGAATATCCCTGATTAGCCCGTTAATAACAGGCATTGCGGCTCTCTGTCGACGACGTTTCCCATTTTACATTTTCACCGCTCAACCTTCTGCTTCTCTGCGCGAATCCTGTTTCATCCCCTGACGTGATTTATCCCACAGGCGAGAACCTGACGGATAACGGCTTTCTGATAACGCTCCCGCTTCTGCTATAGAAATAGTGACAGCGTATATACTGTTTGATGTACGGGAAATCCGGCACTAAAAGCGGTGATGACTCAGAAATGGACGAGGGCAGACGGGCGAAAGGCGTTAACGCCCAGCGAAGTCGGTGCCCGGTTGCCCTCCAGGAATCAAACAATAATAACGGGTGAGAATGGATGAAACAGATTGCGATTATCGGTGCCGGCCCCACTGGCATTTATACCCTTTTCTCTCTGCTGAAAAATCAGACGCCACTGGCCGTGGATATCTATGAGCAGGGCGACGAGGCCGGTGTTGGCATGCCTTACAGCGATGAAGATAACTCGCGGATGATGCTCGCTAACATCGCCAGCATCGAAATTCCCCCGCTCTTTTCGACCTATCTCGACTGGCTGCTTACCCAGAGCAGCGAACACCTGGCACGCTACGGTGTGCAGAAATCCTCCCTTCATGACCGTCAGTTCCTGCCACGCATTTTGTTGGGCGAGTATTATCGCGACCAGTTTTTACAGCTGATCGCACAGGCGAAACAGCGCGGATTTACCGTCAAGGTGCAGGAGTCTTGCCAGGTTAAGGACCTGGAGGTGACGCCTCAGGGCGTCAAGATCTGGGCGGAGAACCGGTCAGAACCCGCGACGTACGATCTGGCGGTAATCGCCACCGGCCACGTCTGGCCGGACGAAGAGGAATCCACGCGCTCTTTCTTCCCCAGCCCCTGGTCGGGATTGATGGAAGCCACTATTCGCGCCTGTCGCGTTGGCATTATGGGCACCTCCCTCAGCGGGTTAGATGCGGCGATGGCGGTCGCCATTCAGCACGGTGAATTTATCGAGCCGGAAAATCAGCCCGTAGAATTCAGGCTCGACAAAGGGAGCGATGCGCTCGACATCGTGCTGATGTCCCGCTCGGGCATTCTGCCAGAAGCCGATTTTTACTGCCCTCTCCCCTACGAGCCGCTCACCCTCGTCACGGAACAGGCCATCGAAAAAGCGATCGCCGCAGGATCTGAGGGGCTGCTCGATCGCGTGTTCACTCTGATGACGCAGGAACTTGAGCTGGCCGATCCACAGTGGAGCCACGCCATTGGCCTTGAAGCGCTGAACGTCGATACCTTCCACGACGCCTATTTTGCCGAGCGCCACAAACACGATCCCTTCAGCTGGGCGCAATCCAATCTCGATGAGGTCGAGCGCAACAAACGTGATAAACGCACGGTGCCCTGGCGCTACACCATTTTGCGGATGCATGAAGTGGTGCAGGAGATCGTCCCGCATCTGACGGATAAGGACCGCAAGCGTTTTGACGCCGGGCTGTCGCGCATTTTTATCGACAACTATGCGGCCATTCCCTCCCAGTCGATTCGTCGGCTGCTGGCGCTGCGCGAGGCCGGCATTATCAGCGTGCTGGCGCTGGGCGCGGACTATAAAAGGGATGTGCAGGACGACAGGACGATCATTAAGGCGAAGGGAGAGCGTTATGAATTCGATCTCTTTATTGATGCCCGCGGACAAAAACCACTGAAGACCAAAGATCTGCCGTTCCCGACGCTGCGCCAGCAGTTACAGGAAAACGGCGATGAGATCCCGGATGTCGGTGAGGATTACACCCTGCTGGCACCCGACAACGTGCGCGGGCGCATCGCCTTTGGTGCTCTGCCGTATCTGATGCACGATCAGCCCTTTGTGCAGGGGCTGACCGTGTGTGCGGAGATTGGCGAGTCGATGGCGAAAGCGATCGCCCAACGCGCGTCGCGCGCGCGTCGTCGCCTGCAATTCAGTGAGGAGTAAGGCCTGGCGGAGGGCCAGGCCAGGCTGCTGATTTAATCGCGCGTGCCCGAGGTGATTGCGTCAATCGCCTCAGGCCGCAGACGAATCTCCGCCGCGCGCCGGTGCCCCTGCATCCCTTCCGTGCGGCTCTGGCGTATCGCCGGTTCCGCAATCGCTGCAATCCCTTTGTCATCAATCCACTGATGGGTACAGATTTTCACATAGGCGCCCACCCACAGCCCGCCGGTGTAGCGCGCCGCCGCCATCGTCGGCAAGGTGTGGTTGGTCCCACAGCATTTGTCCGAAAACACCACGCTGGCGTTCTGGCCGATAAACAGCGAACCGTAGTTGCGGATCTTCGCCGCCGTGCCGTGCGGATCGCGGGTGTGCACCTGCAGATGCTCCGTCGCCATAAAATCGGCAAACGCGATCAGTTGCTCCTCGGTGTCACACAGCACGATTTCGCCCTGACGACGCCAGGCTTCACCCGCCGTGGCCGCCGTCGGCAGCGTGGTCAGCTGACGTTCGATCTCCATCAGCGTACCTTCGGCAATGGCGCGACTGGTGGTCGCCAGCCCGACGCGGGTATGGACGTCATGCTCAGCCTGCGCCAGCAGATCCGCCGCCAGAATACGCGGATCGGCGCAGTCATCGGCGACGGTGAAGATTTCGCTTGGCCCGGCCAGGGCATCAATCCCCACTTTGCCAAACACCTGACGCTTGGCTTCGTTCACAAAGGCGTTGCCCGGCCCGACGATTTTATCCACCGCCGGAACGCTGTCGGTTCCCCAGGCCATTGCCGCAATCGCCTGGGCCCCGCCGATTTTGAATATCCGATGTGCGCCCGCCAGATGGCAGACGGCAATCATCGCCGGATGAGCGGCGGGCGGCAGACAGGCAATAATCTGCTCGCAGCCCGCGACCGTTGCCGGAACAATCGACATCACCGGTGCCGAAAGGATCGGATAGCGCCCCCCCGGTACGTAGCAGCCGACGGTCTGCACGGGAATAATGCGGTGTCCGAGATGCACCCCCGGCAGGGTTTCCACCTCGAGCGGCTGCATGGTCGCCAGCTGCGCCTGGGCAAAACGGCGCACCTGCGCAATGGCGAACTCGCTGTCGCGCCGCGTCTGCGGATCCAGATCGTTCAGCGCGTTTTCAATCTCCTGCGCCGTCACTTCAAACTGCTCAGGCACCACGTTGTCGAACTGCTGCGAAAATGCCCGCAGCGCCGCATCGCCTTCCGTTTTGACGCGCTCGATGATGGCGCTGACTTTATTCGTTAATGTACGGTCGGCCTGCGCATCCTGCCCCTGCGGCCGCTTGATCCAGCTCACCTGTTCCGTAATCGCTTGTGCAGACATTACGCCTCCTCCATCTGGCCGAGTTTGATTTGCGCCAGCAGCGCCAGGTGGTCGTACACCACCCATTCATCGACGATTTTGCCGTTGACGATGTGGTAGTGGGACATGCCCATCACGAACAGACGCTCGCCCGTCGGTTTGCCCAGCGCGCCGTAGCCCAGGTGGTGGCCTTCGATAATCCAGCGCACCGCCACTTTCACCCCGCCCTCATCGCATGGATTCGAACAGATATGCTGCGGCAGCCATGCACCATCAGGGATCATGCCGATCAGCGCCAGCGTCTGGTGCGTCACCGCCGCCGTGCCGTACAGCTCTTTCATTAACGGGCCGTGCCACTGCACGGTCGGGGCGTACACCTCTTTGATTTTGCCCAGCATCCGACGGTTATAGATCTCATGCAGCCAGCGCAGAAGCTGCTCTTCGGTGTCCGTGTGGGCGATAGAGACGTCACAGGCCACATCCGGCGGATACTGGCCGAGCATCCGGCCGTTCTCGCCAATATCGGTGACGCGAAAACCTTTATCGAACTGCTCTTTCGCCATGTTAAAGGCGATTTCATCGGTGTTCAGCCCAAGCTGCTTCATCAGCGACATGTTGTCGCTCACCACCCACTCACGGTAAATTTTGTTTTCGTGGATCATACAGTCGGCGACGGTACGGTTCACAAAGGTGCGATTGGTCGGTTTGCCCAGATGGCTGTACTGGGTGTGACGCCCGCTGCCGGTCACCAGATGCGAGGTATAGAAACCGTCCACGTCATTGCCGTTCCAGATAACCTGGGTCGCCATGCCGCGACGCTCCGGGAAAGCAATTAAGCGCTGGAGCGTATCCTGTACGACCTGCTCGCGGTTATAGAGGGTTCCCAACGCGTTATATAACACGCAGTTGTGGGTGTAATGGGTGTAAATTAATCCGACATCACGCTCATCCCATATTTTATGGGTACAGCGGACAATATAATCGACAATATCCGTATAGCAATCATCGAAGCCTCGCAATGATTGGGCACGCGGACGTTTTTCCGGAACGAGATCAATAAAGTCACGACGCTCGACCTGTAATACCGGCTCGTCTCGCGCGGGTTTGCTATTATTTTTCTCGGGTACTGCTGGAGCTTTATTGGTTGCTTCAGTTGAAGACATATGACCTCCTGCATTTCTTTTCAGACAAAAGGATCCCGCACCCGGAATGGATGGAGAAATTAACCGCAGAACCTAATACGGCGATGTTATACAGCGTTAATAAAATAAGAATAGCGGGAGGCGAACCTCCCTTTTTATTTCACAATCTGATTTATTTCACAATCTGCGACCAGATCGCTAATTCATCGATACCCAAATATTCGCGAATAATTAAACCGTCACGTAATTCGAGCTGGGTAATACCGGTAATTGAAATGGGTTTACGGGTGGGCGCGCCAAATTTACCGTAGCCATCGTGCCAGGTCAGCAGAGACCAGCGCAGGGAGATGCGCACCGGCTCGTTCGGATCTTTGCGCACAATCAGGTGGTGCAATTGGGTTTCACTGTCCGCAAACGACGCGCGATAGCCCGACAGCCAGGCGCCGATCTCCTGCTCGCCCGTGGCCATGCAGTGCCCTGGCCCGTAGAGCGTCGCGGCAGGATGGTACAACCCCGGCACCGTGCCGCCGTTCCCGCCCGCCCACATGGTCAGATAGCGTTCCACCACTCCCGCCAGCGGCCCGTCGATATCATCACCTTCCGGGCCACCCGCCCAGCGTGCGTCGAGGGTTTCGGCCGATTCCGGCTCAATGCCAAGCTGCTGCTGCGTGGCGGAAAGGCTGCGGGCGAACTCACGAATATCCAGCCCCAGCTGAGAGACAATCGCCGCCCGATCCTGGAGCAGCCACTCCTGGCGCACCGCGCCGTCGGCGCAAATGCGGTCTGCCCAGGTGCGCACCCAGACATTTTTCCCGGTCGGCGCACCGAAAAATCCCTCCCCCTGATGGCGAATCGACGCCACCGTGCGCTGCGCCGCATAATACTCCTCGCCCGGCGTGTGGCTGCACAGGATATCTTCCGTCAGCACGGAGCGTTGCGGGAAGCTGTGCATCGCCTCCAGGGTCAGGCGCATAAATTGCGACAGTTCGTTAAGCTGTTTTTCCGGCGTAATAAACACCACCGGCGTGGCGTAGAAATCCGCCAACTGACCGATATCCTTCTGCTCCCAGACCACGTGGGTCAGCGTCAGAATAAATTGCTGAATAGAGTCGAACTGGGGGCTGAAGCCCGGCAATCTGCTCATTTGACCTCCTGAGGCTGGAACAGAGATAAACCGTCTTTTTCGATGACTCCCGTGCGCGGGCGACGCGCCGAATGGCGAACCACCAGCATACCGGGCAGCGTAATTTGTTCAGGCTCGATGTTGCCGCTGTCGATCTGCTTCATCAGTAATTCCACCGTCGCTGTCACCATCGCCTCCACCGGCTGCGAGGCCGAGGTTAAGGCGTAGGACGGCCAGCCGGACGGCCCGATGTCGTCGTAGCCAATAATCGACACATCCTCCGGCACTCGCAGGCCAAATTCGTAGCGCGCCACGTCCATCACCATCACCGCCATATGATCGTTGGCGACAAAAATGGCGTCTGGCGCAGGCGTCTTAGTGAAAAGCGAATACGCCGCGCGGGTGGTTTGCTGCGCGTCATAGTTACCGTTCACCACCTCTACGTCTGTGACGCCGTGCTCTGCGAGCGTGTCGAGATACCCCCGCTGGCGGGCGATATTCACCGATGAATCTGCGACGCCGCCCACGTAGGCGAAGCGCTTGTGCTCTCCGGCGAGCAAGAACTCAGCAATCTGCCGCGCGGCGGCTTCGTTGTTGCTGTTGACGCTCGACGCCATTCCGCTCTCTTCGCTGCGATTGAAGAGCACCACCGGAATTCCGGCGGCCAGACACTCCTGAGAGAGATCCAGCGACAGCGTCACCGACGCCAGCACAATCCCGTCGACACGATACTGCATGATCTGGTCGAAAATGCGATCGACGTTGCCGTCCCTGTCGCCGACAAACAGCAGCAGGTGGTAGTTAAGCGTATCCAGCTTCTGCGCCAGCGCTTCCAGCACCTGCGGATAAAACTGGTTATCAAAATAGGAGATCACCACGCCGATAATGCGCGACCGGGCCGTGTTGAGCGAACGGGCAATCGCATTCGGGCGATAGCCCAGCTCACGCGCCGCCTTGAGCACTTTTTCACGCGTGGCGGGCGAGATGCTCGCCCCCGGCGTAAAGGTGCGGGATACCGCTGACTGCGACACCCCTGCCAGCTGTGCCACCTGCTGGCTGGTCACCGCCGCAAACGTCTTACGCTTCATTACCCTGGGTTCCTTATCCTGTCACTTCCACATTCAGGCCATGTGTTTCAAAGAGATAACATACCATCTTCGACAACCACCCCGTTAAAAGCGCCTCAGGAAGTGAGTGCTTTTTAGTCTTACACCACTTTTGCATGCGTATGCAACAGCCTAAATTATTTTTTTCACAATGGTGATATTGAACCTTTACAAAATTGAAACCTTTTCGTAACTTCAATTTTTGAATACGTATGCATGCCGTCAATTGTACCGGGCAAATTGGGATGTCATCAGAGGGACTGAGCCGGTAAACGTTGTACTTGATTGGTTATAACCCATTAATTTTTAAGAGGTTCACAACCATGTTTCGAGCACTGTTGCGCCGACCGGAAGCCCGGCTGTTTTTTATCATTAGCGTGTTGTTTTATATCTGTATTCACAGCATCGATGCGTTTCTGGCGCCCATGATGATCAATCAGGGCATCGAACCGCAGGTAATGGGCATCATCATGGGTGCCAGCGGTCTGGCGACGCTGATGATTCGTTTCCCGCTGGGGATCATCTCTGACGTGGTGAAGAGCCGCAAAATCTTTATCCAGATAGTGCTGGTGCTGCCAATCATCGCCTGGCCGATTGCCTGGCTTGAGCCGAATGCCATTACCCTGTATCTGGCGAAAGCCGCCGATGGCGTAACCGCCGCCACCTGGGTGCTGTATAACATTCTGTTTATTCGCTACTTTGATCGCAAAGAAGCCCCGGCGGCTGTCGCCCTGCTGGCGCTGGCTGGCCCCATCGGCGTGTTTCTCGGCAACTGCATCGGCGGCGTACTGATTCACTATTTTGCGAACAACATCGCATTTTTCGTCTCCTGTGTGTCTGCTCTTCTCGCCCTGTTCCTGACCACCCGCATTCGGGACGTCCACGATCCGGTGCAGGCGCCGTCACTGAAAGCCTGTATCGCCGGGGCAAAACTTCAGCTCGCTGACCGCTCCGTCTGGCTGATCGGTATTCTGGCAACCATCGTGATTCTGGTTCCTTTTGCCACCCGCGACACCCTTACCCCCATCTACGCTGAACAACTCGGCGCCCGCGCCGGAATCCTGACGCTGCTGAGTAACATCCATCTGATCTTCTACGCCCTGGCGATTGCCCTGTGCAGCTCGGTGTTTTATCAGCGACTGGGGCTGGTCAAAACGGCGGTGCTGGGGATTTTGCTCCAGGTGATTTCGTCGTTTGGCATTCCGTTTACCAGCAATCTGTACCTGATTTATCTTCTGCAGGCGCTGGCCGGTTTCTCGTTTGGTATGGCGTTCGCGGCGTTCATGTCCCTGAGCGTGGTCAACACGACTTCCGATGAGCAGTCCACCCGCATGGGGTTATTCCAGACTATTTACTCCTGCGGCATGTTTGCCGGGCCGGTAATCATGGGCGTCATGATGCAACACATTAATCTCTCGTCCGGGTATCTGTTTATTGCCGGGCTTTCGATTATAGCGGCCATCGCCACCCCGCTTTCGGTGCGCTGGGTCTATTCCCGTAAAACCTGTCAGCCGGTGGAATTATCCACCAACCGTTCCCTCGCCTCCGCGCGAGAATAATTCCCGCTCATTATTTAATAACTATCCCGGTTCGCCGGGAGGGCATCTGTCATTTCGAGTATTAAAGGAGAACATTGTGGCTTATCAACTTAAATCCAGTAAACCGGTGCAGGAACGTCAGGAAGCGCAGCGACAAATACGTGAAACCGTTGAGCTGATTCTGGCGGATATTGAAAAACGCGGGAATAAAGCGATCCGTGAATTATCGATAAAATTCGATAACTACGACCGTCGGGATTATCGCCTGACGGACGCCGAAATTAATAGCTGCATGAAAAAACTCAGCCGCCAGGATATTCACGATATCGAATTCGCCCAGCAGCAGGTGTTTAATTTTGCCCGCGCACAAAAAGAGTGTCTGCGCGATCTGGAGATCGAAACGCGCCCCGGCGTTATTCTCGGCCATAAAAATATTCCGATTAACGCCGTCGGCTGTTATGTCCCGGGCGGTAAATATCCGCTGCTGGCATCGGCGCATATGTCGATAATCACCGCCAACGTCGCGGGCTGCTCGCGCATTATCAGCTGTGCCCCGCCGTTTGGCGGTGAACCGGCGCCAGCGATTGTCGCGGCGCAGAAAATGGCGGGTGCAACGGAGATCTTCGCCCTCGGCGGCATTCAGGCGATTGGCGCGATGGCGCTCGGCACCGACACCCTCGCACCGGTTGATATGCTGGTTGGGCCGGGCAACGCCTTCGTCGCCGAAGCCAAGCGCCAGCTGTTTGGCCGCGTAGGAATCGATCTGTTCGCCGGTCCGACGGAAACCCTGGTGATCGCCGACGACACCGTCGATGCAGAAATGTGCGCCACCGACCTGCTGGGCCAGGCGGAGCACGGCGTTACGACACCGGCAATTCTGCTGACCAACTCGCTGACGCTGGCCAAAGAGACGCTGAAAGAGATCGAGCGCCTGCTGGCAAAACTCCCGACCGCCGACGTCGCCCGTCAGTCCTGGCAGGATTACGGTGAAATCATCGTCTGCGACAGCTACGACGAGATGCTCGCCGAAGCGGATCGTATCGCCTCCGAGCACGTGCAGGTGATGACGGATCGCGACGACTGGTTCCTCAATAATCTCACCAACTTCGGTGCTCTGTTCCTCGGCCCGCGCACCAACGTGGCCTATGGCGACAAGGTCATCGGCACCAACCACACCCTGCCGACGCAAAAGGCGGCGCGCTACACGGGCGGCTTGTGGGTCGGCAAGTTCATGAAAACCTGCACCTGGCAGAAAGTCCTCAGTGACGAAGCCACCGCCGAAATCGGCAGCTACTGCTCGCGTCTGTCGCTGCTGGAAGGTTTTGCCGGGCACGCGGAGCAGGCCAACATTCGCGTTCGCCGCTACGGGAATACGGACGTGCCTTACGCCACGCCTGCGCCGGTTCGGGAAAAGGTGTCATCATGACCCTTCCCCAGACTCCCTCTTTTCATCTTACGGGAAAACGGGCGCTGGTCACGGGCGGCTCCAGGGGGCTGGGCTTCGCCTGCGCCGTGGCACTTGCCCAGGCGGGTGCAGAGGTGTGGATTGCCGCCCGCGATCGACACACGCTGGAGCACGCCGCCGCGCTTGCGGCTGAAGGCGGACTGACGCTGCATTCGATGGCGCTGGATATCACCGATATCTCGCGCGTCGATGCGGCGCTCGCAGAACTGCCCGCCTTCGACATTCTGGTCAACAGCGCCGGGCTGGCCCGTCACGAGCCTTTCCTCGCCGTCAGCGAAACCCATTTTGACGCGGTGATGACCCTGAACCTGCGCGCCACGTTTTTCCTCAGCCAGCGGGTGGCGCAGCGGATGCGCGAGCACAACATTCCGGGTTCCATCATCCATATCTCCTCGCAGATGGGCCATGTCGGCGGCCCGAATCGCAGCGTCTACTGCGCGTCAAAATTTGCACTTGAGGGGTTAAGCAAAACCATGGCGCTGGAGCTGGGTGGCGCGGGTATCCGGGTCAATACCCTGTGCCCGACCTTTATCGAAACCGAGCTGTCACGCCAGTCCCTCGACGACCCGGATTTTCGCCGCTATGTGCTGGAGAACATCAAGCTGCGGCGTCTCGGACGCGTCGAGGATGTGATGGGACCGGTGGTGTTTTTGGCCTCCGATGCGGCGGCGATGGTCACCGGCACTGCACTGATGGTCGACGGCGGCTGGACTGCCACATGAGAGGCCAAATGGACAAAACAGTGTGTGATAACACCGCGCTCCCGCTGGTGTTGATCGGCGGAACGCTCTGCACGGCGCGTCTGTGGCAACCGCTGCTGGCGCACCTGGCGCTCTCTTCCGTGATGTGCGTGAGCCTTACCGGGGCGGATTCCGCACCGCAAGCCGCGCAGCGCCTGCTGCAAAACCTGCCGCCGCGCTTTCTGCTGGCCGGATTTTCCCTTGGGGCTATCGTGGCGCTACAAATAGCGGCCGATGCCCCGGAGCGGCTGGCCGGTCTTGCGCTTATGTCGGTGAATCCCCTTGCCGATGCGCCGGAAAATGCCGCCGCCCGACGCGAGGCCGTTCGTGCTGCGCGTGAGCAAGGGCTGGCGAACTGGCTGTCGGCCACCCTGTGGCAAAAGTATGTCGCCCCCGGGCGGCGCGCTGACGCGCCACTCCACGCGCTTGTCTGCCAGATGGCGCAGGAGAGCGGCCACGACACCTTTGCCAGCCAGACGGAGATCGCCCTCTCCCGGCGGGATAACCGCCAGGCCCTGAGCGCGATCTCCTGCCCCATTCTTATCATTAACGGCGCGCACGATCTCATCTGCACGCCCCACCATCACCAACTGGTCTCGGCAAGTGCGCCCCACGCCCGGCGGATAACGGTTCCAACAGCCGGACATTTCGTGGTGCTCGAAGCGCCCGATGAGGTCGCCCCGCCGCTGCGCCAGTGGATTCAGGAGTCCCTTGATGCGACGCAATAAACTCAAACAATTGATTCAGGAACAGTACCCCATCATCAACGGCTGGCTGGCGATCCCTTCCAGCTACAGCGCGGAGATCGTCGGTCATCAGGGCTACGACGCGGTGACGGTCGATTTACAGCACGGAATGATCGATTTCGCCAGCGCCCTGACGATGCTTCAGGCCCTGTCAGCCACGCCCGCGGTGCCGCTGGTACGCGTCCAGCATAACGATCCGGCGCAAATCATGCGCATGCTCGACGCCGGGGCCTACGGCATTATCTGCCCGATGATTTCTACCGCCGAACAGGCCGCGCGCTTCGTCGCCGCCTGCCGCTATCCGCCGTTTGGCGTGCGTTCGTTTGGCCCGGCGCGCGGGCTGCTGTACGGCGGAGCGGATTATCCGCAGCACGCCTGCCAGGAGATCCTGACGCTGGCGATGATTGAAACCCGCGAAGGGCTGGCGAATCTCGACGCCATTCTGGCAACCGACGGGCTGGACGGCGTGTTTATCGGCCCGAACGATCTGTCGTTAACCCTCACCGGCAGCGCCAGCGCGGAATCCCAGCACCCTGAGATGCTCGCCGCCGTCGAACGGGTGGTCAGCCGCTGTCGCCAGCAGCAAAAACTGGCCGGGATTTTTTGCACCTCCGGCGACGCCGCACGCCTGCGTATCGACCAGGGTTTTCAGTTTGTCACCCCCGCCAACGACGTGATGCAGCTTGGTCGCGCCGCGCGGGAAGCTATCGCCCTGGCGCGCGGTGCATCCGCTCCCACCACGGGCGCATCCGGTTACTAACAGGAGAAAATTATGAAAGCACAACATATCACCCCGGCGCAGGCCAAAAGCCGCGTCATCACGCCCGATGAGATGGTGTCCTGCAATCTGGCGTTTATCGACTGCAAACTGCCCGGCTCGCACCTGAAGCAGAACTATTCATTCATCGGGCCGGGAGTCACCCAGTCATCGGCGCAGGTGGTCAATATTCCGGAACCGCACGGCTTTAATATTGGCGCAGCGGCGATGCCGAAAGGGGTGACCAATAACCTGCATCTGCACTTCACCGCTGAGGTGTTTTTGATTCATGAAGGCACCTGGCGTTTTCGCTGGGGGGCGAACGGCGAAAACGAGGCCGAGTTTAGCGCGCCGGCCATTCTGTCGATTCCGACGTGGATTTTCCGTGGCTTTACCAACGTTAGCCCGCAAGAGACCTGCGGCATGGTCTACACGGTGCTTGGCGGGAATAACACCGGGGGGATCATCTGGCATCCGTCCATTCTGGCGGCGGCCAGCGAATACGGGCTGTATTTGAGCAAAGACAATATGCTGATCGACGTGAACGCGGGCGATACGCTGCCGGATGCCTCACAGCTGTTAACGCCGCTGCCGCCAGATGAGATCGCCGCCCTGCGCCACTATTCTGTCGAAGAGATGCGTCAGCGTGCCGTCACTGGCGACGATCGCCGCTGGTCAGCGGACGGCCTGCTGGATTCAGTTCTGCCGGGCCACGGCGGAGAGATCGCGCCGGTGATTAGTTTTGGTATGTCGCAGGACCGCCACTCGGCACCGGCGATTGTGAATCCGCACGGGTTTTCCGTCGAATGGCTGCGCCTCGCCGCTGAGCATGTGGTCGGGCGTCATCTCTGCCCGGACGTGCAGGTGATTATGGTGTTCAAAGGGTCGCTGAAGGTGACGTGGAATCAAGCGGGCGAAGAGGTCAGCGTGATCGCGCCGGAGCGCTCGGTGATTTCCGTTCCGGCCAACAGCTGGCGTCAGTATTGCGCGATCGGGGGTGATGTGGAGTGCATTCTGACCACTCAGGGCGATCAGCGTAAACGCGTCTACTGGGATAACGAGATTCTGGCGCAAGCCAAAGGCTATAACCGCTGTCTCGATCCGGACGGATATGTGGCGGCGGTCGATTTGCTGCCAGTGACGGCGCGCGAGGCGGGTGTAAAACTGGAAGTGTTGCCGGGCTAACCGGCGATATAGGGCGGGTCTGTCCCGCCCTGAAAACGTTATTCGAAGTAGACCTGAGGGTTGTCAGACAGGGAGATAAAGGTTTTGCTCTCTTTATCCAGCGCGAGGATCTCGCCGCTTTCGATGTCATACACCCAGCCGTGCAGGCGGATGGCGTTATTGCGCAGCCCCACTGCCACCGATGGATGGGTTTTGATGTTGCTCAGCTGGGCAAAGACGTTCTCCTGCACCATGCCATTCACTTTATCAGTCGGCGTGGCCCAGGTTTTCTTTTCCACCACGGCTTTGGCCGCATCGGAATAGCGCAGCCAGTGGGACACCGCCGGCATCGGGTCCAGATTCGCATTGTCGGCAATCGCCTTCATCGCACCGCAGTTGGAGTGGCCGCAAATCACAATATCGGTCACGCCAAGCGCCACCACCGCATACTCAATCGTCGCAGAGACACCGCCTGGCTCAGGGCCAAACGGCGGCACAATGTTGCCAGCATTTCGAATGACAAAGAGCTGTCCAGGTTCCTGCTGCGTCACCAGTTCGGGGACCAGACGGCTGTCTGAGCAGGAGATAAAAAGCGCTTTGGGATTCTGGCTGGACGCTAAACTGCGGAAGAGTTCTTTACGTTGCGGGAAAATCTCTTTTTGAAAGCTGAGAAAACCTTCAATGATATGTTGCATAGCAATGTCTCTTTTATCTGTTTTAGTTTAGGCATGATCGCGATCACGCTTGTGAAGTTTACCCACCGCGCTTTACTTCATACAAGAAATATATTTCTGCCCTGATTGCATGACGATGTCGTGTGCGTTTTCGGTGATGTTTTGTCCTTCAAAGGCGCCGTACAGCCGCTGGAACGGGACCTCCCGCAGTCGGTCGGTTATCGCACTGACCGCCGCCCCCGGCAGAGGAAGCATATTCGGGTAACTCCACATAAACGACACCCGGTCCGCGCCGGGCGTCACCTGCAAAATATCCCCGGCGAGCAGGACGCCGCTACCGCAATCCCAGTGCAGCACCGTTCCGCCCGCAAAATGGCCGCCCAGACGCAGCAGCCGGATACCGGGTAGCAGATCCTGAGTTTCCCCCTCCCAGAAGCGCAGCGCCGGGCTGTCGCGCATCACCCATTTCCGGTCGCTGGCATGGAGATAAACCGGCGCGTCAAACGCCGCCGCCCAGTCCTGCATGGTGGTGTAGTAATGGGGATGGGAGATCGCAATGGCGTGCAGCCCGCCCAACGCGTTAATCAGCGCGCGGGTGGCAGGGTCCAGCGTGGCGATGCAATCCCACAGGATATTGCCGTGCGGTGTGGTCAGCAGGATCGCACGCTGGTTGATGGCAAATTTGGGTACGGTTTTAAGGCTTAGCAGGCCTGGCTCAAGCTGCTGCCATTTGTTGGTGTGGCTGGTGACAACGGTGTCAAAATCCACCCACTGTTGCCCGCCAACGGGAACATACTGGCGCTCATCTTCACAAATCGCGCAGCGCTCCACGGCGCCCGTGGTGGTGTCATAGGATGTCCCGCAGGTTTTGCACAGTGTGATCATTTCCCCTCCTCTCAGCCGTCAGAGAAAGAGTATGGCAGGGATTGGCGTTACGTGCGGTGAGGTACTTTCACCGACTTTTTTATCCTATACTCTGCCAACAGCAAAACTGAACTCAGCAGGTGCATAATGGAAATTGATCTCGATAATCTGGTGTTTAACGGTCTGGAAGAGGCGCAAGAGCGCAACGCGGAACGTCTGGAAGATGCAGACAAGAAAGCGCAGGCGGTTGTTGCCGACGATGATTGCGGCGATGCCTGCAAGATCTGACCGTCAACGCCGGGTGGCGGCTTCGCCCTACCCGGCTTTTTTAACGTCTACACCGTAGAGCGTTTGTTACTTTTTCACACTGTCCAGCGCCTGCTGTGCACAGGCTTCATCTAACTGACCGCCCGGCGCACCGCCGATACCGATTGCACCAATTACCTCGTCGCCCTCTTTCACCGGCAAACCACCTGCCAGCAGCAAGAAGCCTGGAACGTCACGCATATTCTGTGCGCCCGCGTTGCTTTGTGCGGCTTCCATCACCTTGCCGGAGGCATTTTTGGTGCTGAGCGCGGTAAACGCCTTCATCTCACTGGCTTTTACCGTATGCGGACCGGCGTTATCGGTGCGCTGCACGGCTTTCACCACGCCCGCACGATCCACTACCGTCACGCTGACCTGGTAATTTTTGGCGCTACAGGCCTGAATCGCCGCGCTCGCCAGGGCATTCGCCTGGGTCAGGGAGATATTTTTCTGCGCCAGGGTTTCTGCCTGCGCGGATACCGACATCATTCCTGCCACCAGCGCGGCTACCGTCATTAACGTTTTCATCGCAATTCCTCGAATGTGGGAGACAACGCGATGCTATCGGGATGCGCGGTTAAGTGGTATTCGGTTGATTACGCAGCCCACCTGGTAGTTATACGGATTGCAATTTGTCGTATTCGCGGATGGCCTGCACCAGACTGCTCACGCCGAGCTTGGCAAACAGGGCTGCGCGGTGCGCTTCAACGGTTCTGGGTGATAAATTCAGGCGCGCCGCCACCTCTTTATTGCTGCGCCCCTCCATCAGTTCGCAAAGCACTTCGTGCTCCCGCGCCGTCAATTGTTCAAAGAGCGCTTTCACTCGCTTTACCTCCTGCCAGTGGGTCGTGCGCCGCTGGCTCTCCTCAAACGCGCGAGCGAGGGTTTCGATAAGCTTATCGGCATCGAGCGGCTTGGTGAAAAACTCGAAAACCCCTTGGTGAAACGCCCGACGGCAGGCATCAACGGTGCCGTGCCCGGTCATGACGATCACCGGCAGCAGCGGCCACGGCCACGCCCCCTCTTCCAGCCAGGTCAGCCCACCTTTGCCCGGCATGCGCATATCCAGCAGCAGACAGCCCGCGAGCGCCCGGTCGCTGCTATACCTTTCGGTGAACGCCTCGATGCTGGCAAAGGTTTTCACCTCCCAGTGCATGCCCGAGAGAAGAAAGGCCATTGACTCTCTGATGGCGGCGTCGTCATCAATCAAATAGACCACATTACCCATGTGCGGCTCCGTTACCCGGTTCCAGTTGCAACACGATCTGCGCCCCGCCCTCTGGTGTGTTAGCGAGCGCAATCGTGCCATTCATGCGCATCATTAGCGATTCCGTGAGCGTCATCCCGAGACCAATCCCCTTTTCTCTGCCGCTGTAGAACGGCATAAACGCCTTCTCCAGCGCCTCCAGGCTGAACCCTGGCCCGCCGTCGGTCATGATAATTTCGATGACCCTGTTTTTACGCTGGCTGGTGATGTGTACCCAGCCGCGCGCGTTCTCCTGCTGGGCCTGAATCGCATTGCTGAGCAGATTGTGTAACACCTGCTCCAGCCACAGCCTGTCGGCCAGCACGGTGGCGGCGTCGGACGGGAAAGCGTGGCTGACGGTGATGTGCTCCGATTTGCGCTCATGCTCCAGCAAATTCACCACATGCTGCCAGCACTGGGCTAAATCTATCTCGCTCGGCGTGACTTTTTCCTGCACCACGTGTTCACGAAAGCGCGCCAGCAGTTCGCCGATGCGCTGAGTCTGAATCAGCGCCGCGCCGAGCGCATGGGCCACCGCCTGCGGATTCTCCTGCGCCAGCTGTCGCTGCGCCCCCTGAATCCAGGTCTGCGCCGCCGTCAGCGGCTGGTTGATTTCATGCACAATGCCGGCGGTGATCTCGCCGAGCGTATTCAGCCGCGCGTGCTGATAATACCAGGCTCGCTGCTCGGCGTTTTGCCGCTGCAAGCGTTGCCAGAGCACACCGCTCCCCGCTGCCACGATGGCCGCCCAGCCAATAAAAAGCAGCGGGAATAGCGCCCAGGAGATTTGCAGCCAGTGCGGTTCGGCATCCGCCGTCAGGGTAAAGGGCTGCGTATGCTGAGGGAATGCCCGCTGCCAGTGCCAGAACGCCGTCGATGAGGGATGCGCATCGGCTGCTGACAGGCTGATAGAGAGATGGGAAAAACGGTGCGTGGCGGCGAGCAGCGGACGCAGATCGATCCGCACCCGGATCTGCCGCCACGGATTGTACAGCCAGTACTGGTCGTCACGGAGCGGCTCAACGCGAGCAGCATCCAGCGCACGGCCCGCTGTTTTTTCCAGAGCCAGAATGTGGGGGAATTTTTTGCGCAGCGCCGTCAGATCTTCATCGCCATTGAGCAGGGGCAAAACAGATTCGTTTTGCGTCAGCACCGCGCTGATGGCGGAAAAGAGCGCGGTAAATTCACGATCGCGCTCCCAGAACTGGCGGCGGATCTGTTCGGCATACAGCAGGACGCTGCTCAGCAGGCAGACAATTATCCACACCACCAGGGCACGCCGGATCAATTTTTGGCTGTTCATTCAGTCTTCAGGCGAGGTGATTTTTGCCTTAGACCTTAGCAGGTTGACGGATTAAGAACAAAAAAAAGCCGATACGTTCAGGTATCGGCTGCACAGCTCGTTCCAGTAGGTCATGCGCGTGTGGCGCAGCTCAGCGTGGTGTTTTGTCATGGAACCACTCCGGGTCGATGTTGGCGACGTCGACGCCGTACAGACTGGCGATCGGCAGCACCGATTCAATAACACGTTGCGCGCTGTTCTCCGTCTCTGATTTGGCGACAAAAAACCGCCGTAACGTATTCACCCAGTTTTGCATGGTCCCACTCCTCTCGATGGCGTCTGAACTCAGTTAACCCCCAAACTGGACTTAACGGAAATACCAATATCAGCTGACTATTTTCAGAATTCGCAAATACATCGCCTTCCGTCACTTACCCGTAACACGCTGTTCACTAATACCTTTTTGCATATAGCAAAGAACATTTTCTTATTTGGCGATAGATAACGCTTATGGGAGCGTATCCGGACAAAACAAAAACAACGGGATACTTGAGGGAACTATGGCTACACATAAAAAGCACTATCACACACTCGCACTGGCGCTCGGTTTACTGACCACAGGCGGCCTTTTATCGACCCAGGCGCAGGCCGATCAGCTGGCGGATATCAAAGCCGCTGGCGTGGTGAAAGTCGCCACGTTTGATGCCAACCCGCCGTTCGGCTCCATCGATGCCAAAACACACGATATCGTTGGCTATGACGTCGATTTCGCCAAAGCGCTGGCCAAAAAACTCGGTGTGAAGCTGGAACTGGTCGCCACGAATCCGGCGAACCGCATTCCACTGCTGCAGTCGGGGAAAGCCGATCTGATCGTCGCCGACATCACCATCACTCCGGAACGTGCTCAGGTGATTGATTTCTCCACGCCCTATTTCGTGACCGGTCAGCAGTTCCTGGTTCCGGCAAAATCGGCGGATAAACTGGATGATTACAGCAAAGCGCGCATCGGCGCGGTGAAAGGCACCACCGGCGAGCAGGCGCTGCACCAGCGTTTCCCGCAATCCCGCGTGCTCTCTTACGACGATATTCCGCTGGCCTTAACCGCACTGCGCAACGGTAACGTGCAGGCGATTACCCAGGACAGCACCATTCTGGCCGGTTTACTGGCCCAGGCGCCGGATAAAGCCGATTTTAAAATCCTGCCGGATTTGCTCAGTAAAGAGGAGATCGGCGTGGGGGTGAAGAAAGGCGAAACCGCGCTGTTGAACGTCGTGAATGACGAGCTGGTGAATCTTGAGAAAACCGGCGACGCCGCTAAGATTTATGACGTCTGGTTTGGCCCACAAACCGCCTCACCTCAGCCTCGCGCCTTTAAAATAGAAGCCCAGTAATATGCTTTCAGCGCTTTTTTCACGCTCCGCGGCCCGTGCCGCGGATTTTTCACATCTGGAGCAGGCAAGCGTTGAGTTCCGCGATGTGGTCAAACGCTACGGCGATCATCAGGTGCTGAAAGGCATTTCACTTCGCATTGAACCGGGGGAAGTGGTGGCGATTCTGGGACCGTCCGGTTCCGGAAAGTCCACGCTGATTCGCCTCATCAATCAGCTGGAGTCCCTCAACGGCGGCGAGATCCTGATAGACAACAAACCCACCCGCAAGCTGACCGGCCCCGCCCTGCGCCAGCTTCGCAGCCGGGTGGGATTTGTGTTCCAGCAATTTAATCTTTACGCCCATCTGACCGCCAGCCAGAACATCAGTCTGGCGCTCGAGCATGTTCACGGCTGGAAAGCGCCGCAGGCGCAGGAGCGTGCCCTGACGCTGCTGGAGAAAGTCGGGATGGTGGAGAAAGCCAGCCACTACCCGGCCGAGCTTTCCGGCGGGCAGCAGCAGCGCGTGGCCATTGCCAGAGCGCTGGCCTCATCGCCGCAAATTATCCTGTTCGATGAGCCGACGTCAGCCCTTGACCCGGAGATGATTGGTGAGGTCCTGCAGGTGATGAAGGCTCTCGCCCACAGCGGGATTACGATGATTGTGGTGACGCACGAGATGCAATTTGCCCGCGAAATCGCCGACCGGGTGGTGTTCATCGACGGCGGACAGATTCTGGAGACCGCCCCGCCGGAGCAGTTTTTCCGTCATCCAGACCATCCTCGCGCCCGACAGTTCCTGCAAAAGGTGCTGAACCCGCTGCATCAGGAGCCATCCTGATGCCCGCCCTCGACTGGCAAGGGGTACTGACCGGACAGCCCTTGCAGTGGATGTTATCCGGTTTTCTGACCACCCTGTGGGTGACGCTCGCGGGGATGATCATCGCCAGCGTCTTCGCCATTCTGCTTTTGCTTCTCCGTCTGGCAGGCGGGAAAACGGGAAACGCTCTCGTGGCGGCGTGGGTCTCTCTGTTTCGCAACACGCCGTTACTGGTGCAGCTATTGTTCTGGTATTTCGCGGCCTGGAACGGGCTGCCGCAGGCACTTCGCAGTTTCATCAACGCCGATCACAGCTGGTCGATTCTGCCCGGGGACGTCTGGTGGTTTACACCGGAATTTCTCTGTTCCGCGTGGGGGCTGGGCGTGTTTACCTCCGCGTTCTTAATCGAGGAGATCGCCTCGGGATTGCAGGCGGTACCATCGGGGCAGCGACAGGCGGCGCTGGCGCAGGGGTTCTCCTCCTGGCGACTGTTCCGCTACATCCTGCTGCCTCAGGGGCTGGCAAACGCCTGGCAGCCGGTGGTCGGGCAGTATTTGAACTTAATGAAACTCTCCTCTCTTGCCAGCGGCATCGGCTTTGCCGAGCTGACCTATCAGGTGCGCCAGATTGAGAGCTATAACGCCCACGCGCTGGAAGCTTTTACCGTCGGCACCGTGCTGTATCTGCTGACGGGCGTGTTGCTGGGGCTGCTGCTGGTGAGGCTTGGGCCGTCCACTAAACGCCGCCCGCGTGCGCGTCATGCGGCTATCAACGCCGGGAGGGAACACGCATGATCGCCGGGCTGAATGTCATTATCGATAACCTGGATTATCTGCTCTGGGGACGGATGTCCGCCGGTCAACCTGGCGGGGTGTTGCTGACGCTGCTGATGGCGCTGGGAGCCGCGGTGCTGGCGCTGCCGGGCGGCATTGCACTCGCGGCGCTCGCCTGGCGGTTTCCGGGCCTCGTGCGCAACACGCTGTTTTTGTGGGCCGAGCTGATTCGCGGTATCCCGCTGATCTTCGTGATTTTCTGGATGTGGTATTTACTGCCGCTTTTAACGGGAGGCGATCTCCCCGGCGCGTTGACCGTAACCCTGGCGCTGGCGTGGTTTACTGCGGCCGCCGTGATGCACTCCGTGCTGGCCGGGCTGAGGGCATTGCCGGACGGGCAATTTGAGGCGGCGTTGACGCAGGGATTTGGTACGCAGCAGACGCTGTGGCTGATCCTGCTGCCGCAGGTGTTGCGCAATATACTGCCGTCTCTGTTGGGGATATTTATCAGTCTGCTGAAAGACACGTCGCTGGCTTTTATTGTCAACGTGCCGGAACTGACCACCGTTGCCGGCCAGGTGAACAACCGGGTGCAGATTTACCCGGCGGCCATTTTTATCTTTACCGGCGTGGTCTATTACCTGCTCTGCTGCTCGCTTGAGCAGATCGCTAAACGCTGGCGTTTCACCCCGCCAGCGCTTTAACCACCGTTTCCATCGCTTGCGTTGTCAGTTCACTGCGTTTCACGCGCTGGTTCGCCAGCGCGGTACGCAGCACGCCCGCAATGACGATATGCTTAGGCTCCTGCCCTAAATCCCGCATCTCAAGAACGACCTTCCCCACTACCCGGCACATTTCCTGATAAAGCGCGTCGTCTTTGGTCACATTGCCCATTGCTACCACTCCATTGCTTTAAAGGAGCAGCTTAAATGATTAACAGAATGGATACAAAAAAAGCCCGGCGATCGCTCGCCGGGCCTGGGTCTTATATCCAGGGATTAGTTGTTTACCGGGATCACAGCGCCTTTGTATTTGGTGCGGATCCAGTCCTGAATCTCTTTGGAGTGCAGCACGTCCACCAGCGCCACGATATCTTTCTTCTTCTCGTCGCCGCGATGTACGGTGATGATATTCGCATATGGGTTGTTCTCACCGCTCTCGACCGCGATCGGGTCGTGAACCGGGTCCAGACCTGCATCAATGGCGTAGTTAGCGTTAATCACGACCGCCGCGCCTTCGTCGTTGTTATACATCTGCGGCAGCAGAGAGGCTTCGACGTTCGGCGTGAACTGCAGTTTTTTCGGGTTTTCGACGATGTCGCTGATGCGCGCGGTCACTTTATCGATGCCTGGCTTCAGTTTGATCACGCCCTCTTTCTCGAAGATTGAGAGAATACGCCCCTCTTCGGAGACCGCATCACGCATGATGATTTTGCCGCCTTCCGGCAGATCTTTCAGGGATTTGTATTTTTTGGAGTAGATACCAATCGGCTCGATGTGAATCGCACCGGCACTGACGAAATCATAATCTTTGTCGCCCGCATGATCTTTCAGCACGCTGTTCAGGTAAGGAATGTGCTGGAAGTAGTTTGCGTCGATATCACGGCCTGCCAGCGCGGTGTTGGGCAGGATGTAGTCCTGGAAAGGTTTGATCTCCAGATCGATACCCTGTTTCGCCAGAATCGGCTTCGCCTGCTCCAGAATTTCAGCATGCGGGGTGTTGGACGCCCCTACGGTCAGTGTATCCGCCCAGGAGGCAAAGCTCAGGGCGCTCAGGGTTGCGGCGGCAATCAGTGTCAGTGTCTTTTTCATGATGTGGTTTCCTGTGTGTTTTATCGTTTATCTAACAGTGAAGTAATGACGTCGCCGCAGAACTGGATAATGAAAACGATGATCAAAATAGTCACCGTTGCCACCAGCGTGACATCACCGTGGTTGCGCTGGAATCCTTCCAGATAAGCCAAATTTCCCAAACCACCGGCGCCAATCACCCCCGCCATTGCGCTGTAGCTCACCAGTGCAATCAGCGTCACCGTAATGCCTGAGACCAGTGCAGGTGATGATTCCGGCAGTAAAACCCGAAGAATTAAGGTGCTCAGACGTGCGCCCATCGAACGCGTCGCCTCAATGACCCCTTTGTCCACTTCGCGCAGGGCGATCTCCACCAGACGCGCATAAAACGGTGCCGCGCCGACAATCAGCGCCGGGAGCGCGGCATTGGCCCCGAGAATCGTCCCGACGATGGTCTTGGTGAACGGGATCAGCAGGACAATCAAAATGATGAACGGAATCGAGCGGAAAACGTTCACCACAATCGAGATGACGCTGTAGACGGTGCGGTTGTGGAACAATCCGCCGCGCGCCGTCAGGAACAGCGCCAGCCCCAGGACAATCCCCAACACAAAGGTCGCGACGCCGGAGATCGCCGTCATGTAGAGCGTTTCCAGGGTGGCGGCCCATAGCTGGTCCCATTTCAGGTGCGGAAAAAGCGTCTCAGCCATGTTTAATTACCTCGCCATCAATATCGCTGTGCTTCAGGTCGGCGAGGATATTGTTCAGTTGCTCTTCGGATGCGACGACGTGCACCCATAATTGGCCGAAAACGCCGTGTGCCGTTTGCGTCATTTTGCCGTGTAGAATGTTAAACGGCAGGCCGTAACGCAGGGTCAGCTCCCCGACAATTGGCTTGTGGGTGCTGTGCCCGGTGAAGGTCAGGCGGATCACCGTGCCTTCCAGCTCGTTCGCCAGCTCCGGATTAAAAGCCTCTTCTTCGGTGTACTGGCTCACCTGGCGCACAAACTGCTGGGTGATCGGTTTTTGCGGATGGGTGAAAACGCCGAGGACATCGCCCTCTTCCACGACTTTGCCGTTTTCCATCACCGCCACGCGGTCGCAGATTTTGCGCACCACATGCATTTCGTGGGTGATCAGCACGATGGTGAGATTAAAACGACGGTTAATATCGAGCAGCAGATCGAGGATCTGATCCGTCGTTTGCGGGTCGAGGGCAGAGGTCGCTTCATCGCACAGCAGTACGTCCGGGTTATTTGCCAGCGCACGGGCAATGCCCACGCGCTGTTTCTGCCCGCCGCTGAGCTGCGACGGATAAGCATTCTCGCGGCCTTTCAGCCCCACCAGATCCACCAGCTCTGCAACGCGGGCGTTAATTTTGGCTTTCGGCACGCCCGCGATTTGCATTGAGAAGGCGATATTCTCCCTGACCGTACGCGACCAGAGCAGGTTGAAGTGCTGGAACACCATGCTAATTTTCAGGCGCGCCTGGCGCAGTGCTTCGCCTTTGGCCGAAGAGATCTCCTGGCCGCTGATGGTCACGCTGCCCGAGGTCGGCTTTTCCAGTCCGTTCAGCAGGCGAATCAGCGTACTTTTTCCGGCGCCGCTGTAGCCGATAATCCCGTAAATCTGCCCCTGTTCAATCGTCAAATTGACGTTATCAACGGCGGTAAGTGCCACTTTTCCGTTGTCAAAAACCTTCGAAATATTCCTGAGAACAATCATTATTTTTCGTTATCCGTTACGCATATAGCGGTTTAGCAGTATGGATGTCCAAACGATAGTAATCAGACGTTATGATGTTTTAAATGAACAAAATCGAATGTCTTATAACGCTGAGTAATATGTGGCGTGGCGACTGGGCGCAGGATGATTAGCTTATTTTCAGCAATGATTATCTGCACAATGCATATGTGGCAGCGCCTGAGGCGCAAAAACGGTCATTTTTGCCGCATTTTCTCCTTATATAGCCATCCTCACATCCAGAGCACTTTACGGCTTGCTGTCTTAACTGCCAAATCAGCCATTTATATTACTTTCCGTTCTAACAGGCAGTGAAACGTTCTTTCTTGAGGAAATTTCATAGTCCTATCATCCAGCCATGTCTCTGTTAAGGAAAAGACCATGGCGATTTATCACTCCGTGACTGAACTGATTGGCCGCACGCCGCTCATCCAGTTGCACAAGCTGGATACCGGCCTGTGCTCGCTGTTTTTAAAACTCGAAAACCAGAATCCTGGCGGCTCGATTAAGGACCGCGTGGCCCTGTCGATGATCAACGAAGCCGAGCGCAAAGGGCTGCTCGCACCGGGCGGCACCATTATTGAAGCTACGGCGGGCAATACCGGGCTGGGGCTGGCACTGATTGCGGCGCAAAAAGGCTATGCGCTGGTGCTAGTGGTGCCGGACAAAATGAGCCGCGAGAAGATTTTTCATCTGCGCGCGCTGGGCGCTCAGGTGGTGCTGACGCGCTCCGACGTCAACAAAGGCCACCCGGCCTACTATCAGGACTACGCGAAGCGACTGGCGCAGGAGATCCCCGGCAGCTTCTATATTGACCAGTTCAATAACGAGGCCAACCCGCTGGCGCACAGCACCTCTACTGCGCCCGAGCTGTTTGAACAGCTGGACGGCAGGATCGACGCGATTGTGGTTGGCGTAGGATCCGGCGGTACGCTCGGCGGGCTGCAGGCGTGGTTTGCGCAGCACTCTCCGCACACGGAGTTTGTGCTTGCCGACCCGGCGGGTTCAGTGCTGGCGGATCAGGTGGAGTCGGGCCGCCACCATGACGCGGGTTCGTGGCTGGTCGAGGGGATCGGCGAAGACTTCATTCCGCCGCTGGCGCACATCGAAGGCGTGCATCAGGCCTATCGCGTCACCGACCGCGAAGCCTTCACCACCGCCCGCGACCTGCTAAAAACCGAAGGCATCCTGGCCGGCTCCTCCAGCGGTACACTGCTGGCGGCGGCCCTGCGCTATTGCCAGGCGCAAACCACACCGAAACGGGTGGTGACCTTTGCCTGCGACAGCGGGAATAAGTACCTGTCAAAAATGTTCAACGACGACTGGATGCGCCAGCAGGGGCTGATCTCCCGCCCGCAAACCGGCGATCTCTCTGATTATATCGCCCTGCGTCACGACGAAGGCGCGACCGTTACTGCCGCCCCGGATGACACCCTGGCGACCGTGCTGGCGCGTATGCGGCTGTACGATATCTCACAGTTGCCGGTTTTAGAGAACGGTCAGGTGGTGGGCATTGTCGACGAATGGGATCTGGTCAGCCATATCGCGGGGGACGGCGAGCGTTTCGCCCTGCCCGTCACCGAGGCAATGACCCGCAACGTCGAGGTGCTCGACAAACATGCCTCTGAGAGCGCGCTGAAACCGATCTTTGACCGCGGTCTCGTGGCCGTGATTAACGACCGCGATCGCTTTCTGGGCCTGATAACGCGCAGCGATGTCCTCACCGTGTGGCGCAACCGTCTCCAACACTAAGGAACAATAATGATGAAAAACCTGGCAACCTTGAGCGTCCACAGCGGCGAGTTTAACGATCAGCACGGCGCGGTGATGCCGCCCATTTACGCCACCTCGACATTTGCGCAACCGTCTCCCGGCGAACATACGGGTTACGAGTATTCCCGCAGCGGTAATCCGACGCGCCATGCGCTGGAAACGGCGATTGCCGAGCTGGAGAGCGGAACGCGCGGCTATGCCTTTGCCTCCGGTCTGGCGGCGATCTCTACCGTGCTGGAGCTGCTGGATAAAGATAGCCACATCGTCGCCATCGACGATGTCTACGGGGGCACATATCGCCTGATTGAAAACGTGCGCAAACGCAGCACGGGATTGCAGGTGAGCTGGGTGAAACCTGGCGATTTGTCGGCGCTTGAAGCGGCAATCCGCCCTGACACCAAAATGATCTGGGTGGAAACCCCGACTAACCCTTTGCTGAAACTGGTGGATCTCGCGGCTATCGCAGAGATTGCGCGTCGCCATCGCATCATTAGCGTGGCGGATAATACCTTTGCCTCGCCGGTGATCCATCGTCCGCTGGAGTTGGGTTTTGATATCGTTGTTCATTCCGCGACGAAATATCTCAACGGCCACTCTGACGTGGTGGCGGGCCTGGCGGTGGTGGGCGACAATCGCGAACTCGCTGACCAGCTGGGCTATCTGCAAAATGCCGTCGGCGGCGTGCTCGACCCGTTTAGCAGCTTCCTGACCCTGCGTGGCATTCGTACCCTCGCCCTGCGGGTGGAAAAACACAGCGCCAACGCGCTGGCGATTGCGCAATGGCTGGAGCAGCACCCGGCGGTCGAAAAAGTGTGGTTCCCTTGGCTGGAATCTCATCCGCATTACCAGCTGGCGCGCACGCAGATGGCCCTGCCGGGCGGGATGATTTCCGTGGTCGTCAAAGGTGATGCGCAACAGGCCACCGCGATTATTCGCAAGCTGAAACTCTTTACCCTCGCCGAGAGCCTGGGCGGTGTGGAAAGCCTGGTCAGCCAGCCCTACAGCATGACCCACGCGTCGATTCCGCTGGAACAGCGGTTAGCCAACGGCATCGTTCCGCAGCTGATTCGTTTGTCCGTCGGGATTGAAGATGCCCACGATCTGATCGCAGACCTCGAACAAGCGCTGAAAAATTAAGCGAAATGCGGCAGACGTTACCTCTGCCGCAACAAGATAGCGTTTAGCCTTAACGCGTTGATAACAATCTTTTGTGAAACTGCACAGAATCTTTTTGAAACACCGTTTCCATTTTCCTTTTATCTGAAAATCAGCGTATAATGCGCGCCTAATCCCTGGGTGAATGGTTTCAGCGCTTGGAATACAAAAAACAACGTACAACTTCTCCTCTCCTTCGTTGGGCCAAGACTCAGGCACACTTTCTTCTGCACGCTCATTTGATGTCACCTATCCTTAGTGCGTGTCATTTAAAATTTCGCTACACAGGTTTGACTCTGCGGCAGTGCGCCCCCGGAGCGAGATTTCCATATCCTTCCCAACTTAAAGACTAAGACTGTCATGAAAAAGACGAAAATTGTTTGCACCATCGGCCCGAAAACCGAATCTGAAGAGATGCTGAGCAAAATGCTGGACGCCGGCATGAACGTAATGCGTCTGAACTTCTCTCACGGCGACTATGCTGAACACGGCCAACGTATTCAGAACTTGCGCAACGTGATGAGCAAGACCGGTAAAAAAGCAGCGATCCTGCTGGATACCAAAGGCCCGGAAATCCGTACCATCAAACTGGAAGGCGGCAACGACGTCTCCCTGAAAGCGGGTCAGACCTTCACCTTCACAACCGACAAATCCGTTGTAGGTAACAACGAAATCGTCGCTGTGACGTACGAAGGTTTCACCACCGACCTGTCCGTTGGCAACACCGTGCTGGTGGATGACGGCCTGATCGGTATGGAAGTGACCGCTATCGAAGGCAAAAACGTTGTTTGTAAAGTGCTGAACAACGGCGACCTGGGCGAGAACAAGGGCGTTAACCTGCCAGGCGTTTCCATCGCACTGCCAGCCCTGGCTGAAAAAGACAAACAAGACCTGATCTTCGGTTGCGAGCAAGGCGTTGATTTCGTTGCAGCGTCCTTTATCCGTAAACGTTCCGACGTGACCGAAATCCGTGAGCACCTGAAAGCCCACGGCGGCGAGAAGATCCAGATCATCTCCAAAATCGAAAACCAGGAAGGCCTGAACAACTTCGACGAAATCCTCGAAGCGTCTGACGGCATCATGGTTGCTCGTGGCGATCTGGGCGTTGAAATCCCGGTTGAAGAAGTGATCTTCGCGCAGAAGATGATGATCGAGAAGTGTGTGCGTGCACGTAAAGTGGTTATCACTGCCACGCAGATGCTCGACTCTATGATCAAAAACCCACGCCCTACCCGCGCAGAAGCCGGTGACGTGGCGAACGCCATCCTCGACGGTACCGATGCCGTGATGCTGTCTGGCGAATCCGCGAAAGGTAAATACCCGCTGGAAGCCGTGACCATCATGGCTACCATCTGCGAGCGTACCGACCGCGTCATGACCAGCCGTCTGGATAACAGCAACGACAGCCGTAAACTGCGTATCACCGAAGCCGTTTGCCGTGGTGCCGTTGAAACCGCTGAGAAACTGGATGCACCGCTGATCGTGGTGGCGACCCAGGGCGGTAAATCCGCTAAAGCCGTGCGTAAATACTTCCCGAACGCCACCATCCTGGCGCTGACCACCAACGAAACCACTGCTCGTCAGCTGGTTCTGAGCAAAGGCGTGATCCCACACCTGGTGAAAGAGATCGCGTCTACCGACGATTTCTACCGTCTGGGTAAAGAAGTGGCTCTGCAGCTGGTTGATTGTGGTCTGGCACGTAAAGGTGACGTTGTGGTGATGGTTTCTGGTGCGCTGGTACCAAGCGGAACGACCAATACGGCATCTGTTCACGTCCTGTAATCATTATCAAGCGAATTGATTTGCTAAAAAAGCGCCTCTGGGCGCTTTTTTTATTTATGGCATTAGCCATGTTTATTCAAAATGCAAATCGAGTTTTTCTATTTAAGAGCGATTTATCTAAGATGAATCCGATGAAAAATGTCTTTTTTAACATAGCTTTTTCGGCAAAAGGGGCAGATTCGTTGTTTCTTTGAGCGAACGATCAAAAATAGGTGTATTCCCATCAAAAAAATATTCTCAACATAAAAAACTTTGTGTAATACTTGTAACGCTACATGGAGATTAACTCAATCTAGAGGGTATTAATAATGAATCGTACTAAACTGGTACTGGGCGCGGTAATCCTGGCTTCTACTATGCTGGCTGGTTGTTCTAGCAATGCTAAAATCGACCAACTGTCTTCTGACGTTCAGACTCTGAACGCTAAAGTTGACCAGCTGAGCAACGACGTGAACGCAATCCGTTCTGACGTTCAGGCTGCTAAAGACGACGCAGCACGCGCTAACCAGCGTCTGGACAACCAGGCTACTAAATACCGTAAGTAATAGTACCTGTTAATAAAATGGCGCACATTGTGCGCCATTTTTTTTTGCCTGTTATTCGCCCTATTGCATGACGACCTCTTTCTCGCCTTCAGACACCGCGTCTGATGCGCGACTGTTCTGCACCGACAGCACCGGATTCGCCACCGACGCGGATGGGCCGTTTCCCGCAGAGACCGCAACCGGAATACCCGCGCGGCGCGACAGCGCTTTATCAATCAGCACTTTGTCATTACCCTCCAGCGACGCAAAGGACGCAAAGCCCGCGTTATACACGATTGGCGTGGTTTGCGGGTTCTCCCCTTCGACCTGAGCCAGCGGGCGATGTACTTCTACATAGCGTCTGCCATCGGGTTCAACGGAGAACTTCACCGGCTCGTTGATGATCTGCACCCGGGTCCCCACGCGCGCCTGAGCGAACAGCGCTTTAATGTCCGGCGCATTCATGCGCATACAGCCGGAGCTGACGCGCAGCCCGACACTGTCCGGCGCGCTGGTGCCATGAATCAGATACTCCCCGTTGCCTATCCCCAGACGTAGCGCAAAGCGCCCCAGCGGGTTGTTAGGCCCTGCCGGGACCACAGGCGGCAATTTGATACCTTGCGCCAGAGAACGCGCTCTGATGCCCGGTGTAGGCGTCCAGGTTGGATTCGGGATTTTCTGGCTCACGCGCGTGGTGCTGACCGGCGTCTCCAGCCCCAACTGGCCAATGCCTAAAGGATAAACCTGAACGATATTCTCCCCCGGCGGGAAGTAGTAGAGCCGCAGCTCGGCCAGGTTCACCACGATGCCCTCGCGCGGCGTATCCGGCAGCAGCATTTGCGACGGAATGGTAATCACCGTCCCGGGCGCGGGATAGACCGGTGCAATCGTATTATTGGTTTCGAGGATCAGTTGCGCCGCGGTATTAAATCGACGGGCAATCGCCTGCAAATTTTTGTCCCCTTCCTGGATAGCGTAGGTTTGATTTTGACCAATAAGGCGGCTGCCCGCTGGCGGCAACGGATAATCCATCGCGCTGGCAGAATTAAGGCCACCGAAAGTGCTGAGCAGTAAAAGTGTAATTATCGACGCACGCTTCATGCTGAGATTCCTTATTCACTGACAGAACGCCAGAAAGCCGAAAAACCAGCGAGGTGGGAGCCACCTCGCGTAACAGAATGAATGCAGTCTTTTTAGTTTAGCTAATGTTGGACGCTTTGGAGCGGATTGCGCGGATCATCGCTTCCAGCCCCTGGGATCGGGAGGGGGTTAAATGTTGCGCCAGCGACATTTTTTCAAACCACGGGCGCACGTCAAAGGCCACAATGTCCTGAGCGGACATCTGGTGATACAGGATAAATACGACGGCAACCAGCCCTTTCACAATGGCAGCATCGCTGTCGCCCTGCAATTCAATCACGCCGTCGTCGGTCTGGCGCATCACAATCCAGACCTGGCTCTGACAGCCCTGGATAATGTTCTCCGGGCTGTGTGCTGCTTCGCTGAGCGCAGGTAAACGCTGTCCCAGCTCAATGATGTACAGGTATTTCTCTTCCCAGTTGGCGCAACGGGTAAAGTTACGCAACAGTTTGTCTCTGTCCGGCAACGCGGCCATGTCTTGCCTCTCTTAGCCCAGCAGGTGATGGATACGTTTCAGTCCTGTCACCAGCCTGTCGATCTCTTCCGTTGTGTTATACATCACCAGCGACGCACGGCACATGGCCGGGACCTGGTAAAACGCCATCAGCGGCATCGCGCAGTGGTGCCCGGTGCGCACGGCCACGCCGTAGTTATCCAGGAAACTCCCCACGTCGTAGGCGTGATGTTGACCCAGATTAAAGGCAATAACCCCTTTGCGCGAATCTGGTCCGTAGAGCGTCAGATCCGGCACGCTGGCCAGCTCTGCCAGCGCATAGCGCATCAGCGTCTGTTCGTACTCGGCAATCGCATCCAGCCCAATCGCTGATACGTACTCAACTGCCGCACCCAGTCCGATAATTCCGCCCGTGTTCGGCGTCCCGGCCTCAAAGCGCCACGGCGCTTTAGCGTAGGTCGTGCCCTGCGTCAGGCTGACGGTGGCGATCATCGACCCGCCCCCTTCCCATGGCGGCATCGCCTGCAGGATATCCTCTTTCACGTACAGCACGCCAATCCCGGTCGGACCATACAGTTTGTGGCCGGAGAAGACGTAAAAATCGCAGTCCAGCGCCTGTACGTCGGTAGCGTGATGCATGACCGCCTGCGCGCCATCCACCAGCACTTTCGCACCGGCCTGATGCGCTTTGGCGATGATCTCGGCCACCGGGTTCTCGGTGCCAAGCACGTTGGAAATCTGGGTAAGCGCCACCAGCCGCGTACGGTCGTCGAGCAGGGTATCCAGCAGCGCCAGCTGCAACGTCCCGTCCTGATTGAGCGGGATCACGCGCAGTTGTGCCCCCACACGCTCGCAGAGCATCTGCCACGGCACGATATTGGCGTGATGCTCCATCTGGGTGATGATGATGTTGTCACCCGCATGCACCTGCGCACTGCCCCAGCTGTTGGCCACCAGATTGATGCCTTCGGTGGTGCCGCGCACGAATACCAGCTCTTCCGGTGAACGGGCGTTGAGGAAGGTCGCAAGCTGCGTGCGCACGTTTTCCATCCGCTGCGTCGCTTCGGCGCTAAGGGTATGAATACCGCGATGCACCGCCGCATAGCCGTGGCGATAAAACTCCGCCTCGGCGTCGATCACCTGATTAGGCTTCTGCGCGCTGGCCGCGCTGTCGAGATAGGCAAGCGGCAGACCGTTCACTTCACGGGTCAGGACGGGAAAATCCGCCCGCACTTTCTCTACGGGAAAACTCATGCTTCGCCTCCTGGCAAACGCTGACCAATGCGTGCCAGCACCTGCTGTTTCAGGGTTTCATCGCGCAGCGCTTCCGTCAGCTCCGCGGCGAACGCGTAGATGATCATCTTCTGCGCCGCCTGCTTGTTGATACCACGCGAGCGCAGATAGAACATCTGTTCATCGTCGATACGTCCAACCGTCGCCCCGTGGCTGCACTTGACGTCATCGGCATAAATTTCGAGCTGCGGCTTGGTGTCGACTTCCGCCAGACGGCCCAGCAGCAGATTGTTGTTCGTCATCTGCCCGTCGGTTTTGATGGCGTGTTGCGCCACGTTAATCAGGCCGTTAAACACCGCCCGCCCTTTGTCATTGGCGATGACTTTATGCATCTGGCGACTGTTACAGTAGCCTTTGTTGTGCTCAAGCCAGGTACGGGTATCGCACACTTCCGACTTCACCGGCATCGCCAGGCTGTTCATGCGCAACGTGGTGTTCTCGCCGTTAAGCTGCGTGCTGGTGTTGTGGCGCAGCACCGCCCCGCCGAGCAGGAAGCTGTGGCTGTACGCCGCCGCATCCGGGCCAATCAGCATGTCGTTGTGGGCAAAGTGATGGCTCACCGGGTTTTCAAACGCCAGCTTGATGTGATGCAGCTGGGCATTGGCCGCCACGTTCATCGTCAGGCGCGCGCCGGTAAAGTGTCTGGTCTCATTCAGGCTGACGTAATGCTCAATGAGGGTCGCTTCCGCCCCCTCAGCCAGGTCGAGATGATGACGATAGTGGGCCGTATTCACCTCTTCGCCCTCCAGCCCCTGCGTGATGTGCAACAGCAGCAGCGGTTTCGCCGGACGCTGATTACGCTTCACGCTGACATGCGTCACGCCTGACGCCAGGCTTTCGGTCAGATGCAGGAACACTTCAGGCTGCACCGGCGCAGGCAGAGACTGGCGCTGGTCATTGATCTCAACGTCAAACCCGCTGCCCTCAGTGCTGTCGCTCAGTTCCGGGTTATAACGCCCATCAACAAACACCAGACGTACGGCGTCAATATTCAGCGCCAGCGCATCGCGCTGGGCTGGCGTGACATCCGCCAGACGCGTGACAAACTGACTGTTGAGCAAGCCGTCCAGCGGCGTGTACTTCCAGTTTTCGTGTTTGCGCGTCGGCAGACCGAGACGCAGCATCTGCTGCAGGTGCTGTTGCGCCTGTTCAGATCGCGTTTCGCCCTGGGTTTCAAACAGGCGATGCCACTGCTGCAGTGCGTTACTGCTGTTCGGTAAGCCAGCCATAGCCCTGCTCCTCCAGTTGTTTGACCAGAGTAAAATCGCCGGATTTAACGATGCGGCCCTGATACAGCACGTGGACGTAATCCGGTTTGATGTAGTCAAGAATGCGCTGATAGTGGGTGACGATAATGAACGAGCGTTTGCCGTCGCGCAGGGAGTTCACGCCGTCGGCAACAATTTTCAGCGCATCAATGTCCAGACCGGAGTCCGTTTCATCCAGAATACACAGCTCCGGCTCCAGCACCGCCATCTGCAGGATATCGTTGCGTTTTTTCTCGCCACCGGAGAAGCCGACGTTCACAGAACGGGTCAGCAAATCTTCCGGCATTTTCAGCAGTTTGATCTTCTCTTCCATCAGATCCTGAAAGTCAAAGCGGTCCAGCTCCTCTTCTCCACGGTATTTACGCACCGCGTTGAGGGAGGTTTGCAGGAAGAACTGGTTGCTGACGCCCGGGATTTCGACCGGATACTGGAAGGCCATAAAGATGCCTTCACCGGCGCGATCTTCCGGGGAGAGTTCCAGCAGATCTTTGCCCTTAAACTCGACGGACCCGCCGACCACTTCATAATCTTCACGCCCGGCCAGCGTCGCGGAGAGCGTACTTTTCCCGGAGCCGTTTGGCCCCATAATGGCGTGCACTTCACCCGGACGGACGTCAATATTCAGCCCACGCAGGATCGCTTTATCTTCCACACTGACCTGTAAATCTTTAATGCTTAACATGTTTTTTCCTTAACCGACGCTGTGCTCAAGGCTAATCGCGAGTAATTTTTGTGCTTCTACGGCAAATTCCAGCGGCAGCTCAGAGAACACGTCCTTGCAGAAGCCGTTCACAATCATCGAAATCGCATCTTCTTCGCTGATCCCGCGCTGCAGGCAGTAGAACAGCTGGTCTTCGCCGATGCGCGAAGTGGTGGCCTCGTGCTCAAGCTGGGCGCTGTTGTTGCGACACTCCACGTACGGGAAGGTGTGCGCCCCGCAGTCGGTGCCGATCAGCATCGAATCACACTGGGTGAAGTTACGGGCGTTGGTTGCCGTCGGCATGATTTTCACCAGGCCGCGATAGCTGTTCTGGCTGTGCCCGGCGGAGATGCCTTTCGAAATAATCGTCGATTTGGTGTTTTTACCGATGTGGATCATCTTGGTCCCGGTATCGGCCTGCTGATGGCCGCTGGTGAGCGCCACGGAGTAGAACTCACCGATCGAGTTATCGCCGCGCAGAATACAGCTCGGGTATTTCCAGGTGATCGCCGAACCGGTCTCGGACTGGGTCCAGGACATTTTACTGTTTTCACCTTCGCACAGGGCGCGCTTGGTCACGAAGTTCAGGATGCCGCCCGTATTACCGTCACCAGGGAACCAGTTTTGCACCGTGGAGTATTTCACTTCGGCGTCTTTGTGAATGATCACCTCAACCACCGCCGCGTGCAGCTGATAGCTGTCGCGCACGGGCGCAGAACACCCTTCGATATAGCTCACGTAGCTGCCTTCGTCGGCCACCAGAATGGTGCGCTCGAACTGGCCGGTTTTTTCCGCGTTGATGCGGAAATAGGTCGACAGCTCCATCGGACAACGCACGCCTTTCGGCACATAGATAAAGGTGCCGTCGGAGGCGACCGCCGCGTTCAGCGCCGCAAAGAAGTTATCGTTGCTCGGCACCACGGTACCGATGTATTTCTTCACCAGTTCCGGGTGATCGTGAATGGCTTCGCCAAAGGAGCAGAAGATAATGCCCTGCTCGGCCAGCTTGCCTCGGTAGGTGGTGGCAACGGAAACGGAGTCAAAAATGGCGTCGACGGCCACTTCACGTCCTTCGCGCACCGGCACACCGAGCTGCTCGAAGGCCTCTTCCACCTCTTTGCTCAGGAACGTGTTGGCACCCGTCTGCTGTACGGCACCCGGCTGAGACGCGCAGGTGTCATCACAGCTGCCGCAGGATGGCGCGGAGTAGTAGCTGTAGTCCTGATAGTTGAGCTTTTCGTAATGTGCTTTCAGCCAGTGGGGTTCTTCCATTTCCAGCCAGGCGCGAAACGCGCTCAGGCGAAACTCGAGCATCCACTCCGGCTCATTACGTTTGGCCGAAATCGCGCGCACCACCTCTTCGTTGATGCCTTTCGCCAGTTCGTCCGTTTGCAGGTGGGTGAAAAAGCCCTCTTTATAGTTGAGGTGCCCGCCACTCCAGGTGTTCACATCGTCAGTTGCTTCAGTATTACGAGACATAGTACCGCCTATACCCCAAAGCTTTCGCCGCAGCCGCATTCATTCTGCGCTTTCGGGTTATTGAATTTGAATAACTGGTTTAAGCCTTCGCGCACGTAATCGACTTCGGTGCCATCGATAAACGGCATCGCCTGCAGTGCGACAAACAGCTTCGCCCCGTCGGTTTCGAACACCAGATCGTCTTTTTCGGGCACGCTCACCGTGTCCAGCACGTAGCCGAATCCGGCGCAGCCAGTCTGTTTAACGCCGAGACGCAAGCCCACAATATCCGGCTTCTTCGCTATCAGCTCGTGAATATGCGCCGCCGCCGTGGGCGTCAGCGTCAAACCACGCCAGGCAAAATCAGCGGGATTAAAGGTTTCTGAATGCAATTCCATAGGTCCACCTCATCTGTTAAGCCACCAGGGGCATTACACCATGTTAGTGATAACGATTATCACTTCAACCCCCTGACAGCAGGGGCTTTCGGCTAAACCGCCCTTTTTGGCTACTTTTATTAAGCATAGACCCTGCGACGCAGGTTATTAGCCTATGAAAAAATTGTTTAATGCTTTGATGTATAACGCATTTGATGGGCTAAAACCGTGAGAACAGCGCAAGGGGAAAATATGTATCGGGAATACCTATTTATTTAATCGGTTTTAGAAAATCTTCAGAATCAAACGACTACCCGAAAATCAGGGCGTTCTGTGATTTACGCAAACAGGGCATTCCAGGAAAACACCGAATCATCAGCGCGTCAGGGATAAGGGACTAAACTTTATGTGACACCAAAAGGAGATAAGTATGTCATCACATGATTTTGAGAATGAAGCCGATCGCCTGGCGAAAAAAGCCCTGAACAAAGCCGATGAATTTGCAGGCGAAGCGCAGTCCCAGTTTGGCGATGCGGTTGATTCACCGAAACATCAGCTGAAAGGCGCCGCACGCAAATACGCAGCACAAGCATCAGACGTCGCTTCAGAGGTCTCTGACAAAGTTCGTGATAATCCATTGACCGGGCTGATGGCGGCAGGCGCAATCGGGCTGATCATCGGTTTATTGGTCGGCAGGAAATAAGCCGCGAATAAGCAGCAAATATGACAGGCCCGAAAGGGCCTTTTTAGTCTTGTCAGGCGATTAGCCGTTGATAAATGAGACGGAAAAACCTTGTTCCCGCCAGTGATCTAACTGCTCCTGCTGACGCATTGACGGCGCATGGCCCGTCCAGACAAATATTTTTTGCCCCGGGAACAGCTCGGGTTTCGGCGAGTCGATCGGCTCAGCCAGCACATCAATATGCCAGCCCTGCTGCGACAGGCGCCCGGCTTCCAGCCATAAACGCGTACGATCGTCCGTATCCCACCCAATCAGCAACGCTTCGTTGCCCGGTTTTTTGCGCGCTTCAGCCAGAAGCATCGCAATGAAATCGATCAGCACCCCATCCAGCAGGCTGGACATGTGTCGAGCGGTGTTGTGATCCAGGCTTAAACGCTGACGAACCGGAATGAAAATGTGATCGATGAGAACTTCTATGGCGTGGTCGCGACGGAATTCAGAAATTTTAAGTCGCAGTTTCGCGGGACTGGCAAACCGCAGCACCGTCATCATCTCTTCCTGAAGAGAGATCCAGTTGCTGTCCACCAGAGGAACGCCGACTTCCAGTAACGCCTTTACCTTGCCAACCGAAATGCCGGTTTTCATGAGGCGTTTAATCTCCTCGATGCGCTGGATATCCTCTTCGTCAAACTGACGATGGCCCCCTTCACTGCGCTGCGGCTTCAACAAACCGTAGCGTCGCTGCCAGGCGCGCAGTGTGACGGGGTTGATTCCGCATCGTTCGGCGACTTCGCCGATACTGTATAAGGCCATTAACTCCCTCATGCTTAAACGCAATACTTCCATACCAAACCTGATCAACTTTAGCAGATTGTATAACCTGATTGTATAACTAACAATTGACCAGGGTACAAGTCGATTTTGTACAAGATGACGTGTACCTGGTCTGATTTGTACAACCTTTACGACGCTATCCCTATTTTTTCTCCGGCCACGCCACGGCTGGAATCCCGCCAAAACGCGGGCTGGCAAACAGATGTCCCTGGAACTGGGACATCCCCGCTGACTCAAGCCACATCCACTCTTCCGCCTTTTCGACACCCACGGCACACACCAGGATTTCAAGGGATGTACAGCATTTGATGATGGCCTGAATAATCGCCTGTCTCGGGCCGCTGCGATGGACATCCGCCACCAGATCGCGATTAATCTTGATTCGGTCTGGCTGGAACTGTGCCAGCAGTAATAGCCCGGCGAAACCCGCGCCAAAGTGATCGATTGCCACGCTGATACCGGCACTTTTGAGCTGCCGGACGGCGTCTTTAAATTCATCAAAGCGCGAAATCACTTCGCTCTCGGTGAACTCGACCACAATCTGCTCCGGCACCAGACCGTTGGCTTCAATCTCATTTAACAGAAATCCCACCGCGCCCGGCACATTTACCAGCGTCATTGGCAGCAGGTTGACGGATAAGGCCTGCTCCTGCAGGCGTAACTTGCCGGCCATGGCAAACGCCACTTTCTTACTCTGCAGATCCGCCTCGTAAATCTCGTTGCCAGAGAATTTATTGAAGTAGGCATCCGGAGAGCCGCCGTCAGCGGTGCGGATCAGGGCCTCATAGGAGACCAGTTCCCGGGCAAAGGGATCGACAATCGGCTGAAAGGCAAAGCCGCAATCAGCCGATGCGTCGAGCGTCAGGGGTTCTGCCGGTGCAACATCGTCGTCCGGGATAAAGTCCCAGCTATCGCCGTCAGGAATTTCGTAGTAGTTGGCTTTTTCCGTCGCTTCAACGAAGGTACGGAAGAACTGCAATGCGCGATCGTTGTAGGTCAGCTGGTACTTGGTTGTCCCTTTATCAAGCACCTTCTGGAGCACTTCCTGGCGATCATAAGTGCGTAAATCAAACAGCTCCATTCCTGCTTTGCCAAAGCGTCGCGACGGCGCGTAATCGCACAGCAGCTCCACCAGATTGTAGTGGCGCGGGTCTTTGCAAATGTCGGCGTAAATGCGGAAAACGCTCTCTTCCGGCCCTTCCAGCAGCTGGAAAAAGTGCGTTCCATTAAACAGTAAAATCCCGGTGACGTCGGATTCCCCGTTTTTAATGTTCGCTCCCGCGACCATCTCTTCCAGCGCTTTCACCGGAACGTTTTCGCAGAGATGGCTGCGGTAAATTATTGTCGTGAGCATAGTCGTCCTGGTGAGTAGAAGGGTTACCCCCGCGGCGTGTCGCGAGGGTCAGGTCATTGTTATACCACATTAATTGATTAACAAATAATTCACATTTCAAACAGTTCAGCCGGATTCCACCGCCTCCCCGCGCGTTTGTACAGAAATTTCAGAGTGAAACATCTTGTACAATATATTCTGTACTGATATCGAATCAAACACATTGTAACTTACTGATAAAAAACAAATAGCACTTTTTGCTTAAAATTAAGGTAAAAAACTGTACATCAAAAATGTACAACTTTTTAAAAAACGTATAACTTAAATCGTAACTTAGCTGACTACTTAATTTTACAGGAGTGATACATGCGTCAGAACAGCTACATTCCCGATAGCGGTAATGCGATTGTCCAGTACTTCGAGAAAGCTGCGCTACCTACTCAGCAAGAAACCCTGGGACAGATCGTAGTAGAGATCCTGAGCGATGGCCGTCATTTGAATCGCAAAAACCTGTGCACCAAGTTACTCAGCCGTCTTGATAAGGCGTCCGGTCCAGAAGAAGAGAGCCACTACCATGCATTGATTGGTTTGCTATTTGATCGTTGAGATCCAATAGCAAACCCATTTAACAGATCACCTGGTTTTTAAGTCAATTCTGACGAAGGAACGTTTCAGGCACAAAAAGACCTGGCAATCTTCAGCAGACCCCCTTAAAAGGGGATCTGACTTAATGCCGCACGGCGTGACGTCACCCTGCGGCAATCAGAGATGCAGTTATGAACAGAAGTGAAATAGAGCAATTAACAGATGAATTAATTGGAGAGGCGGTTTTATCTCTTCTGAAAGAGCACGGCCCTGTCAGCAAGCAGTCTCTCGTACGGAGACTGCGGGACATGGAGGCGAGTGAGGCCGACCCTCGCCGTCGCGAAGCCCTCGCGGCGGTGATAGCCGAAATCAGCGCCAGCGGTACGCCGTTCGCACAACGTAAGAGAGCCCGCCCTCAGAGGGATCTGAACGGTCTAAAAAGCGAGCAAAGCGATAATGTTTTCCCGCTGTTTGGCGATGGCAAGCCCAGCGGTTCAAAAAACATACACTAACAGCAACCGATCAATAACCCTTACGGTGAGAATAAATGAGACAAAATATTCAAGTTCAACCCGCTGCGTATACTGGTTTTCATGATACCGCGCTGTCTGAATATTTCCGTAATGCAGGCGACAGACTGGCCGATGAATCCGCGCTTTTCGCCTCTGCGGTGAGCTGTATCATGGCGTCAGAAGGGCATCTGACCAACAAAGCCATTATCCTGTGGCTGATTAACGCCCTTGAAACCACTGACGATGTGGTGATGGCAGACGTGATCCGCAAAACCCTCGAAATCGTGGTTGGCTATACCATGGACGATATCTAAAAAAACGATTTCGTCCCCGAAGGCCAGAAGAGCGTCGCACCCTGCTGCGTTTCTCACTGGCCTTTTCTTTTGTCGACACTTTTGTCGAATGTCATGTCGAGCCAGGCGCTCAAAACCAAACAACTCCTGTTAAATCAATGAAATGAAATCTGGCACAGAACCTGCTAAGCGGTAATGTCAGATGACGCACATTCAACATATTGAATCGCATGCTGGTATTGCGGACCTCCGCAATACCTTAATTCATTTCTTAACAGGTCTGTTATTGATGAAAAAAATCGCAAGCATCTGCCCCTACTGTGGCGCAGGCTGTAAATTAAATCTCGTTGTAGAAAACAACCGTATCCTCCGTGCCGAAGCCGCTGAAGGCGTCACCAACCAGGGCACCTTGTGCCTGAAAGGCTTTTACGGCTGGGACTTTCTCAACGATACCCGTCTGCTCACCCCTCGCCTCACCCAGCCGATGATCCGCTATAACAAAGGAGACAAATTCACCCCTGTCACCTGGGAAGAGGCGATCCGCTACACCGCCAGCAAACTGAAAGCCATCAAAGAGCAGCACGGCCCACGCGCGATCATGACGACCGGATCGTCACGCGGTACTGGCAACGAAACCAACTACGTGATGCAGAAGTTTGCGCGCGGTGTGCTTAACACCAATAACGTGGATTGCTGCGCCCGCGTCTGCCACGGCCCGTCAGTGGCCGGTTTGCAGGAGACGCTCGGCAACGGCGCAATGAGTAACTCCATAAACGATATCGAGAACTCAGCATGTCTGCTGGTGTTCGGCTATAACTGCGCCGATTCGCACCCGATCGTCGCCCGTCGGGTGCTCAAAGCCCGACAAAACGGTGCCAAAATCATCGTCTGCGATCCGCGTCGCATTGAAACTGCGCGCATCGCCGATCAGCATTTGCAGCTCAACAACGGCAGCAATATGGCGCTGGTCAATGCCTTTGGCTACGTTCTGCTCGAAGAGGAGTTGTACGACAAAAACTACGTCGCGCGCTTCACCGATGGCCTCGACGCCTATCGTAAAATCGTTGCGGATTACGCGCCTGAGAAGGTCGAACATCTGACCGGTATCCCGGCGCGCGACGTGCGTCAGGCGATGCGCACCTTCGCCGCCGCGCCGTCTGCCACGGTGATGTGGGGCATGGGCGTGACCCAGTTCGGCCAGGCCGTGGATGTGGTGAAAGGCCTGTCGAGCCTGGCGCTGTTGACCGGCAATCTCGGCCGCCCTGCCGTCGGCGTCGGCCCGGTTCGCGGGCAAAACAACGTACAGGGCGCGTGCGATATGGGCGTGCTGCCGAACATGTTCCCTGGCTATCAGGACGTGACGGATGCCGCCGTGCGCGCGAAGTTTGCTGACGCCTGGGGGATTGACGTCAACACCATGGACGACCAGGTCGGCACACGCATCACCGAAGTGCCGCACCTGGCGCTGGAAGGCAAAATCAAAGCCTACTACATCATGGGGGAAGACCCGCTCCAGACCGAAGCCGATCTGGGCCTGGTGCGTCGCGGCTTTGAGGCGCTCGATTTCGTGGTGGTGCAGGACATCTTCATGACCAAAACCGCCGAAGTCGCCGATGTGCTGTTACCTGCGACCTCCTGGGGTGAGCACGGCGGCGTGTTTACCTGTGCAGACCGCGGCTTCCAGCGCTTCGGTAAAGCAATCGAGGCCAGCGGCAACGTGAAACGCGACTGGGAGATCATCAGCCTGCTTGCCAGCGCGATGGGCTATCCGATGCATTACGACTCCAACCAGCAGATTTGGGACGAAATGCGCGAACTCTGCCCGCTGTTCTTCGGCGTCACCTACGAAAAAATGGGCGAGATGGGCCACGTGCAATGGCCATGTCCGACGCTGGATCACCCCGGCACGCCCTACCTGTACAAAGACAATCAGTTCGATACGCCCAACGGTAAAGGCCAGCTGTTTGCCGCTCCGTGGCGCGCGCCTGCAGAAGTGCCGGACGCAGACTATCCGTTAGTGCTGTGTACAGTACGCGAAGTCGGCCACTACTCCTGCCGTTCGATGACCGGCAATTGCGCCGCGCTGCAAAGCCTGGCCGATGAGCCGGGTCGGGTGCAGATGAATCCGGTGGATGCCGACGCGCTGGGGGTAAGAGACGGACAGCTGGTGTGGGTGCGTTCGCGTCGCGGGAAAGTGATCACCCGGGCGAACGTCAGCGAGCGCATTAATCCGGGCGCGGTGTACATGACTTACCAGTGGTGGATCGGAGCCTGTAACGAACTGACTCAGGATAATCTGGACCCGACGTCGAAAACGCCGGAAACCAAGTACTGCGCGGTTAAACTGGAGGCCATCGACGATCAGCGCTGGGCGGAAGATTATGCCGCCTCTGCCTATCAGTCGATGAAAACCCGGTTGATTGACGCGGTGAACGTTTAGCCACCCGATCGCTCAACGGATAAAAACAAAAAAGGCCGCATGAGCGGCCTTTTTAAACAAGCGGGAGTATTAATGGACGTGAACGCCTAACCGCCAGGCAAAGTAGATCTCTTCTTTCAGTTCGTTTGAAGAGAGCGCGAGCAGGTCGGCAAACTCCAGTTCAAGCTGTTTCAGCTTTTTCAGGTACTGCGCCGGGGACAGGTTGCTCTTATCGCGGCGTAAAAACTCTACTGCCAGTTGGGTGGGACTCATTTCGGTATCCATAACATCCTCTCTATGTACAAAACCTGACCAGTATAGCACGTCTGACTGACCAATTTTTGACCAAAAACAATTCCTCAAGGATGTTTACCTTTATTTAAACCACCGCCGTCGTCAGGCGCGACGAACAGCACAGCCTCTCCTGCTCGTCGAAAATATCGATTTGCCACACCTGATGACGACCGCCCGCATGGAGCGCGCGACAGACGCCGCGCACGCGCCCGCTGCGCACGGAGCGAATGTGGTTAGCATTCACTTCCAGCCCCACCACCTTTTGCTCCCCGTCGGTACAGAGGTAACCCGCCACCGATCCCAGCGTCTCCGCCAGCACCACGGACGCGCCGCCATGCAGCAGGCCAAACGGTTGATGCGTACGGCTGTCCACCGGCATGGTGGCTTCAAGGACGTCTTCGCCGATACGGGTAAACTGAATATCGAGCAACCCGACCATATTCCCTTCGCCCATGGCATTGAGCACCTCAAGCGTCACGGTACGTTTCCAGATCATCCCATAATCTCCAGTAAAGCCTGCAATGGATGGCGAACGCCGCTTCCTTCAACGCGTTTCACCTGGCTGCGACAGGAGTAACCCGTCGCCAGACAGCGGTTTCGCGGCAAACGCTGCATGGCCTGATGCCATGACAACTCGTAGATACCCAGCGAATTCGCGTGGTTTTTCACTTCATGGCCGTAGGTCCCGGCCATCCCGCAGCAGCCGACGCTGACGTTTTCCAGCTTCGCGCCAAAGCGGGCAAAAATAGAGGCCCATTGCGCAGGCGCACCCGGCAGCGCGGTCACTTCCGTGCAGTGTCCAAAGAGATACCAGGCTTCACCGCTGACCTCTTTTGTCTCGGCAGAGTGCAGCGCCGCAGGCAGCCATTCATGCACCAGCATAACGCTGAAATCCCCGCGCTTGTCGCCCAGAGTCTGTTTGTACTCATCGCGATAACAGAGCACCAGCGCGGGATCGACGCCCACCATCGGCATGCCCAGCTGCGCGATACGGTTCAAAAAGTCCGACGTTTTCTGCGCCGTTTTCGCAAAGCGCGTCAGGAACCCTTTAATGTGCTGCGCTTTACCGTTCGGCGAGAATGGCAGCACCACCGGCTGATAGCCGACGCGCTCCACCAGCCGCACGAAATCGGCCACCACCTGCGCCTCGTAGTAGCTGGTAAACGGGTCCTGCACCACCAGCACGGTTTTCGCTTTTTGCTCGTCGCTCAGGGCCTCCAGCTGTTCCAGCGTCATATTGGCCGAACGGTGGCCCACCAGCTGGCGTTGCAGAGAAGGCGTGGAGAGCAGCGGCAGATCGACCATGCCGATATGTTTTTCGGAAAGTTTGCGCACCAGCGGCTGATTGATAAAGAAGTTGAACGTCTTCGGCGCGCGCGCCATCAGCGGGGCGTAGCTTTCGACCGTCGCCACCAGGTGATCGCGCACCGGGCGCAGATAGCGGGAGTGATACAGCTGCAGGAAGCGCGAGCGGAACTCCGGCACGTCGATCTTGATCGGACATTGCGTCGAGCAGGCTTTACACGCCAGGCAGCCGGACATCGCCTCTTTCACTTCATGGGAAAAATCATACTCACCTTTACTGGCGTGCCAGCTGTTCCTGGAACGCTCAATCAGCGTGCGCAGGCTGGCGCGTTTTTCCGGTAGATCGCTTTCGAGTTTCAGCGGGTCCACGCCGCGATCGGCCAGCAATCGCAGCCACTCGCGCACCAGCGTCGCTCGCCCTTTCGGAGAATGAATGCGGTTGCTGGTGATTTTCATCGACGGGCACATCGGGCTTTTCACGTCGAAGTTAAAGCACAGACCGTTGCCGTTACACTCCATCGCCCCGCGCCAGGAGGAACGCACCGCGATCGGGATCTGGCGGTCATACGTGCCGCGCTTCACCGCGTCGACCTGCATCATCGGATCGTCCACACCCGCAGGCGGACAGATTTTGCCTGGATTCAGGCGGTTATTCGGGTCAAACGCCGCTTTGATTTTGCGCAGTTCGCCGTACAGCTGCTCGCCGAAGAACGCCGGGCTGTACTGGGCGCGGAAACCTTTCCCGTGCTCGCCCCACAGCAGGCCGCCGTATTTTGCCGTCAGCGCGACCACGTCGTCGGAGATCTGCTTCATCAGCATCTCCTGCTGCGGGTCGCACATATCCAGCGCCGGACGCACATGGAGCACACCGGCATCCACGTGACCAAACATGCCGTAGCTCAGGCCGTGGCTGTCGAGTAACGCGCGGAACTCCACAATGTAATCCGCCAGATGTTCCGGCGGCACGCAGGTATCTTCGGCAAACGGAATCGGTTTGGCCGCACCTTTCGCATTCCCCAGCAGGCCGACCGCTTTTTTACGCATCGCGTAAATGCGCTCAATGCCCGAGAGATCGTTGCACAGCTGCCAGCCAATCACGCCGCCCTCGCCCTGCGCGATCAGTTCGTCGAGTCGGGTACGGAGCATCTGCACCTGTGAGTCGATAAGCTCCGCATCATCGCCAGCAAATTCAACAATGTTCAGGCCCAGCATCTCTTTATCAGGCACATCGGTGATCAGCTCGCTGACCGAATGCCAGACGATATCTTCCCGCGCCAGATTGAGCACTTTCGAGTCGACGGTTTCCACCGACAGGGCGCGCGCCTCGACCATAAAGGGCGCGTTGCGCAGCGCCGCATCGAAGGAGTTGTATTTGACGTTCACCAGGCGGCGCACCTTCGGCAGCCGGGTGATATCCAGACGGGCTTCGGTGATAAAGGCCAGGGTGCCTTCCGAGCCGGTCAGAATACGGGTGAGATCGAACTCGCTCAGATCGTCATTAAAGACGTGGCGCAGATCGTAGCCCGTCAGGAAGCGGTTCAGTTTCGGGAATTTATCGACAATCAGCTGGCGGTTATCGCGACAGCTTTCGAGCACGCTGCGATAAATGCGCCCGACCGCCGTGTTGTCCTGCCCAAGGGTTTCAGCCAGCTGCACCGGAATCGCCTGGGTGTCGAGAATGTCCCCGCCCAGCAGCACCGCGCGCACGCCCAGGACGTGATCGGACGTTTTACCGTACACCAGTGACCCCTGGCCGGAGGCATCCGTATTGATCATCCCGCCCAGCGTGGCGCGATTGCTGGTGGATAATTCCGGAGCAAAGAAGTAGCCGTAGGGTTTCAGGAACTGATTGAGCTGATCTTTAATCACCCCCGCTTCGACGCGCACCCAGCCCTCTTCCGGGTTGACCTCAATGATACGGTTCATATAGCGCGACATATCAATGATGATGCCCTGATTCAGGGCCTGCCCATTGGTGCCTGTCCCGCCACCGCGCGGGGTGAAGACCAGCGACGCAAAACGCTCCTGCGCGGCCAGACGGGAAAGCAACGCCACATCGGCGGTGGAACGGGGGAAAACGACGGCATCGGGAAGTAACTGATAGATACTGTTGTCGGTCGCCATCGTCAGCCTGTCGGCATAATTGGTGGCGGTATCACCTGTAAAACCCTGTTGCTCCAGTGCTTGCAAATAAGTCAGCACCAGCTGAACGACGCCAGGTGCCTGAGAAATCAATGGGATCATTACGGAAGACCCTAAATAGTGTTGTTGCCCTCTCGATAATCCGCGATGCGACAAGGCCGCAAGTGCGCGAATTATGACGGGGATAATCGTTTGCGTTGTGTTTGAATTGTTGTATCACATTTTTTTCTTATACGCCCATCAGTTTTACGGGCAGAATTCGCCTGTCAAAAATCGCTGAAATCACTAATGATTAAGGGATGCGATTTTCTGTTTCGGCCAGCCGGTCTGGTCTTCATGTAAGGTAAATTTCATTTATGGTCACTTCTCGTCAGCCCAGGGACGTTGCGCAAATACTGCTGTCGGTGCTGTTTTTAGCCATCATAATTGTTGCGTGTCTATGGATAGTTCGCCCCTTCGTCCTCGGTTTTGCGTGGGCAGGTACGGTGGTCGTTGCCACCTGGCCACTGTTATTACGTCTGCAGAAACTGTTTTTTGGTCGTCGTACTCCCGCCGTTCTGGTGATGACGCTGCTGCTGTTTCTGGTCTTTATCATTCCGATTGCGCTCCTGATTAACAGCCTTGTCGATACCAGCGGGCCGGTGATTCGTGGGATCACCAGCGGTGAGATGACCGTGCCAGATCTGGCGTGGCTTAACAGCATTCCGCTGGTCGGCGCGAAGCTCTACAGCGGCTGGCACAGTCTGCTGGAGATGGGCGGCAGCGCGATCATGGCGAAAGTTCGCCCATACGTCGGCACCACGACCACCTGGTTTATCGCCCAGGCGGCCAATATCGGCCACTTTATGATGCACTGTACCCTGATGCTGCTTTTCAGCGCCCTGCTCTACTGGCGCGGTGAGCAGGTGGCACAGGGCGTACGTCATTTTGCGACCCGTCTCGCAGGGACACGCGGTGACGCGGCGGTGCTGCTGGCAGCCCAGGCGGTTCGTGCGGTGGCGTTGGGTGTGGTTGTCACAGCGCTGGTGCAGGCGCTACTTGGCGGGATTGGTCTGGCGATAAGCGGCGTGCCGTACGCGACCATTTTAACCGTCATCATGATCCTCACCTGTCTGGTCCAGCTTGGCCCGTTGCTGGTGCTGGTCCCATGCATTATCTGGCTCTACTGGAGCGGTGATACAACCTGGGGTACGGTGCTGCTGGTGTGGAGCTGCGTGGTGGGCACCATGGATAACGTCATCCGTCCGATGCTCATTCGTATGGGCGCGGATTTGCCGTTGATTCTGATCCTCTCCGGCGTCATCGGCGGGTTGATTGCCTTTGGGATGATTGGGCTGTTTATTGGCCCTGTGCTGCTGGCCGTGACCTGGCGTCTGTTCTCCGCGTGGGTGCATGAAATTCCACCGCCAGGCACCGACCCTGAAGTGGCGCTGCATAATCTCGAAGAGCTTGACGGCAAGAACAACCCGTAATGTATCGTCAGGCGAAGTCACTCGCCTGACACTTAAGCACGCCTAATCTTTATTAAGACTTTTCTCAGGTTCAGCCCGCTTCGTCTGGTCTCGCCTCGCGCTAAATCTTCATAGTTCTTAAACTATTGAGACGAATCTGATCGACGCTAAAACGTCGCATGTCCTACTATTAAGTCACGGTTATGAATCAACGCATTGATTTATAAGCATGGAAATCCCCTGAGTGAAACAACGAATTGCTGTGTGTAGTCTTTGCCCATCTCCCACGATGGGCTTTTTTTTGCCCTGCTTACGCTCGTTTTTACGCTCGTTCGATTTCACACGAACTCAGCATCCGCCACTTCTCCGGCAATACCCGCGTCTCGCCAGTGACATTTACCGTCACCGCAGCGCGAATATCCGCTGAGGACAGCCCGACCTGCAGCTCAAACTCGCCTGGCTCTACCACTCTTTTACCGTCGCGGCGGGTGAAATTAAACATATCCACCGGCAGGCTGAAGGTGAGCGTCGCCTTTTCACCCGGTGAGAGCGTGACGCGCTGGAAGGCTTTAAGCTCCTGTAACGGTCGCACCATCGAGGCCACGCGGTCGCGCACATAGACCTGCACCACTTCGCTACCGCTACGCTCGCCGCTGTTTTGCACCGTCACGCTCAGCGTCACCTCGCCCTCGACCGGGACAGACGTTTTCGCTAAACGCAGTGCATCGCAGGAAAATGTCGTCCAGCCGAGACCAAAACCGAAGGGATAGCGCGAGCCAAAGTGGAAGGCGAACGGCGTACCGCCGCTTTTCAGCTTGTGATTGTAATAGTACGGCATCGCACCCGCACTTTTCGGAACACTCACCACCAGCCGTCCCTGCGGTTCCGCGCGCCCGGTCAGCACATCGGCAATCGCCCAGCCGCCCTCCTGTCCTGGTGCCCAGGCCAGCAGCAGCGCCGCGACCTTGTCTTCCAGCCCCTGCAGGTTGTACGGACGCCCGCCCGTCATCACCACCACGACCGGCTTACCGGTTTCCACCAGCGCTTCCAGCAGTTGTTGCTGCACGCCGGGCAGGTTCAGGCTGTCGGTGTCGGAGCCTTCACCCACGGTACCGCTCTGGAATAATCCCGCCAGATCGCCCACGCAGGCGATGACGATATCGCTGTCCTGCGCCGCCCGTACCGCCTGTGGAATCAGACGGGTATCGAATGACACCGGCGATTGCTGCATCGGTTTGCCGCCGCTGTCGCCTGGGAACACCGGCGCACCCGCCATGCGGTGCTCAATGATGTGGCAGCCTTTGGCGTAACGCACCTGGGCATCGCCCAGATAGTGTTTCAGCGCGGCAAGCGGTGTGGTTACCTGCGACGTCTCTTCCACCATATCGCTGATGATCAGATGCACCGGGAAGCTGTAGCCGCTCAGCAGCGCCAGCGGATCGTCTGCGGTTGGCCCTACCACAGCCACACGCGGTTTACCCGCAAGCGGCAGTACGCCGTTGTTCTCCAGCAGCGTCAGCGAGCGGGTTGCCACGTCGCGCGCCACCTGTCGGGTTTGCGCATTTTGCAGATCGATATTCTCTTCGCGCGCATACGGCTGCTCAAACAGACCGAGGCGGAATTTTTCGCTCAGCACACGCGCGACAATTTCATCGATCTTATCCATCGAAATCAGCCCACGCTTCACGGCATCCGCCAGATGACGAGCGCAGTCGTCTTTCGGCAGCTCGACGTCCAGCCCGGCGTTGAACGCCAGCGCCGCAGACTCCGCCGCATCGTGGGAAATGCCATGATGCTGATGCAACAGGCTGACACCGCCATAGTCGGCCACCACAATCCCGTCGAATCCCCACTGCTCGCGTAGCACCGTGGTGAGCAAGAAGGCATCGCTGTGGCCGGGCTGATTGTCGATATCATGATAGGCCGGCATCACGGAACCGGCGTTGGCCAGTTTTACCGCCATTTCAAACGGCAGCAGGAACGTATCATTCAGCTCGCAAAAACCGAGATGCACCGGGGCATGGTTACGCGCCCCCTCGCTGAAAGAGTGGCCGACATAGTGTTTGAGGGTCGCCAGCAGATCGCGTTTTTCGCCCTGCAATCCGTCGACATACGCGGTCGCCATGACCCCGACCAGCCACGGGTCTTCACCGAAGGTCTCTTCGGTACGCCCCCATCGCACGTCGCGAGAGACATCCAGCACCGGGGCCAGCCCCTGCTGACAGCCCACCGAGCGCGCCTCTGCGCCGATCTGCTGTGCCGCACGCTTCACCAGCTCCGGGTCCCAGGTCGAACCGTAGTTGAGGGAGGAGGGAAACAGCGTCGCGTCTTTACACAGCAGGCCGACCAGGCACTCCTCATGGAACAGCGCGGGGATCCCCAGCCGAGTCTCTTCCATCATCATCCGCTGCAGACGGTTTGCCGCGCGCACGCCGGTGTGCGCATCCACAATGTGCGTCCCCAGCGGACGGGTAATTTGTCCGACGCCCAGTTTGAGCCGCTCGCTCAATGCCGCCTGTTCGCTCACGCCTGCAAATTCGTCGCTAAGATCGCTGCGCTCACGGTGATTGCCGTCCTCATCCAGAACCAGCCAGTAGGCATGCATCTGCGCGAATTTCTCTTCCGGGGTCATACGTGCCAGCAGATCGGCGACACGCTCTTGCACGGGATATCCCGCATCCTTGTAGATGGCAGTCATGTTTTACTCCTGTGTAGCAGAATGAAATGCCGGGCTGGTTTGCCCCGCATCAGTGCGCGCTTCGCGCTTGCGGGCAAGCTCTTGTGCGATGGAATCCACCAGGCGGCTGTTCAGTTTGTAAATGGCGAGCAGCACCACCATGGCGATAAACAGCACGCACGGGATCAGGGTGAACAGCGCGTTGATCGTGGTCAGTACCTGCGGGCTTTGAATTGCCTGCCCGGGGACATAACTCACGATTCCCAGTACCCAACCGACAACCGCACCGCCGAGGGCGAGGCCGAATTTAATGGCGAACAGCGCAGTGGAAAAGACCAGCCCGTCCAGACGGCGACCACTGCGGTGCTCTTCGTAATCCACCACATCCGAGAACATGGTCCACTGCAGCGGCGTGGTGAGGTTCTGGATAAAGCTAAAGATGATGTTCAGGCCGAAAATCAGCCAGATTTGCGTCGGCGGCAGGAAGAAAATCAACGCGCCAAATATCACAAAGGAAATAATCGTCCACTGATAGGCACGCACCCGGTCAAATTTACCCAATAACCGTTCAGATAATAAGGCTCCGCTTAAAGAGGCCACCATTCCGGAAACGATAAAGGCAAAGACTAAATCCGGGCGTAGCAGCACATAATTGACGTAATACATCGTGGCGGAGCCGCGTGTGACGACTGCCGTCAGCAGTAAAATATTAAACACAAAAACAATGCGCCATTGGCTGTTGGCGGCCAGTAATTTTAAATCCGTGAGCATCGAGCCGGAGGTATCATTACGCGGAGAATAACGCTCGCGGGTCATAAAGAAGCAGATGAAGAATAAGATAATGCCTAACAGGCCCATTAGACTCATGGCATAGAAATAGCCTTTCTGCACATTTCCCTGGCCTAAATGGGAGACCAGCGGCAGGGCGATGACCGTGACGATCAGGCCGCCAATAAAGGACAGTCCGAAACGCCAGGATTGCAGGGAATGGCGCTCGCGCGGGTCCATCGTCAGGGCACCCGGCATCGCGCAGTACGGCACATTAATCGCGGAATAGATCAGGCTCAGCAAGGTGTAAGTCACACAGGCATAGGCAATTTTCGCCGTTGGCCCGACATCGGGGACATAAAAAGTAATCAGACAGCTTACGCCAAACGGAATGGCGAACCACAGCAGCCACGGACGGAAACGCCCGTGCCGGGTCTGGGTGCGATCCACCAGCGCGCCAATGCACGGGTCGACAAAGGCATCCACCACGCGCACCACCAGAAACATGGTACCCATGATCGCGGCGGGCAGGCCAAATACATCCGTATAGAAATATGCCAGAAATAAGGTAGCCGTTTGCCAGACCAGCGCGCTGGCCATATCACCCAGGCCGTAACCTATTTTATCTTTGGTACGTAATACAGAGGAGATTGTCATTGTTAATTGCCTTTTATCGGTTAAAACGTATTTCAACCAGTTGCGCAAGATGTAGGGTAATGCGCAGTAAGGCTCAATTATTAGCAGCGCTTCGCTGGCTAACAATTGTAGAAATTAACAGATTGATTACGATATTTGGTTAATTGCGCTAAGTGTGACGGGGAGCATAGTGGGGGAAAATAATGTCGCCGTCCCTTTGTGAATAAAAGGGACGGCGCGATCAATACTACTTATTCAGTTCAGCCAGGCTCAGCCAGGTTTGCACCACGGTGTCCGGGTTCAGGGACAGGCTATCGATCCCCTCTTCCATCAGCCATGCGGCAAAGTCTTCGTGGTCCGATGGACCCTGGCCACAAATCCCGACGTATTTACCCTGTTTCTTCGCGGCGCGGATGGACATCGACAGCAGCGCTTTCACCGCTTCGTTACGTTCATCGAACAGCTCAGACACCACGCCGGAGTCGCGGTCCAGACCCAGCGTCAGCTGTGTCATATCGTTAGAGCCGATAGAGAAGCCGTCGAAGTGTTCCAGGAACTGCTCTGCCAGCAGGGCGTTGGACGGGATCTCGCACATCATGATGATCTTCAGCCCGTTCTCGCCGCGCTTCAGCCCCTGACGCGCCAGCTCTTCGACTACCGCTTTCGCCTGATCCACGGTACGTACGAACGGGATCATGATTTCGACGTTAGTCAGCCCCATTTCGTTGCGCACGCGTTTCACCGCGTCACATTCAAGGGCGAAGCAGTCGCGGAAGCTGTCCGCCACGTAGCGACCCGCGCCACGGAAGCCGAGCATAGGGTTCTCTTCTTCCGGTTCGTAGCGCTCGCCGCCCACCAGGTTGGCGTATTCGTTGGACTTGAAGTCCGACAGACGCACGATCACCCGCTTCGGATAGAATGCCGCACCCAGGGTGGCAATCCCTTCCGTCAGACGTCCGACGTAGAACTCTTTCGGTGAGTCGTAGCCCTTCATCATCTCGCGGATTTCGTTTTGCAGCTGAGGCGTCTGGTCGTCAAACTCCAAAAGCGCACGCGGGTGCACGCCGATCATGCGGTTAATGATAAATTCCAGACGCGCCAGGCCGACGCCTTCGTTCGGCAGACAGGCGAAATCGAACGCACGATCCGGGTTGCCGACGTTCATCATGATTTTCAGCGGCAGATCCGGCATGGTATCGACGCTGGAGCTTTTCACGCTGAAGTCGAGAATATCAGCGTAAACGTAGCCGGTGTCGCCTTCAGCACAGGAGACGGTGACTTTCTCATCGTCTTTCATGCGTTCGGTGGCATCACCGCAGCCGACAACCGCCGGAATGCCCAGCTCGCGGGCGATGATCGCCGCGTGGCAGGTACGGCCACCACGGTTGGTCACGATCGCCGCCGCTTTCTTCATGATCGGTTCCCAGTCCGGGTCGGTCATGTCCGTTACCAGCACGTCGCCCGGCTGAATACGGTTCATCTCGCTGATATCGTGGATCACTTTAACCGGGCCGGCACCGATACGGTGACCAATCGCACGCCCTTCGGCGACAATTTTTCCCTGGGCATGCAGGGTGTAACGCTCCATCACCTGGCCGCGAGAACGCACGGTTTCCGGACGCGCCTGCACGATAAACAGTTTGCCGGTGTGGCCGTCTTTCGCCCATTCGATATCCATCGGACGTGCGTAGTGTTTTTCAATCTGAACAGCCTGTTTCGCCAGCTCCTGAACTTCCGCATCGGTCAGGGAGAAGCGGTCGCGTTGCTCCTGCGGCACGTCCTCGATTTCCACCTGTTTGCCGTGTTCCTGGCTTGGGGCGTAAATCATGCGGATTTTTTTAGAACCCATGGTGCGGCGCACAATCGACGGACGGTTGGCCGCCAGCGTCGGTTTGTGGACGTAGAATTCGTCAGGGTTAACCGCGCCCTGCACCACCATCTCACCCAGACCCCAGGCGGAGGTTATAAACACCACCTGATCGAAGCCAGATTCCGTATCGATGGAGAACATCACGCCGGAGGAGCCGATGTCGGAGCGCACCATGCGCTGCACGCCCGCAGAGAGCGCGACGCCGCGATGGTCATAGCCCTGATGCACGCGATAGGAGATCGCGCGGTCGTTGAACAGGGAAGCAAAGACATGCTTCACCGCCACCAGCACCGCGTCGTAGCCCTGAACGTTCAGGAAGGTTTCCTGCTGACCGGCAAAAGAGGCGTCCGGCATATCTTCTGCGGTGGCAGAGGAACGCACGGCGAATGAGGCCTGCGCGTCGTCAGCAGAGAGTTGGTTATAAGCGTCGTGAATCGCTTTTTCCAGCTCCGGCTGGAAAGGTGTGTCGATAATCCACTGGCGGATCTGCGCACCGGCTTTGGCAAGCGCGGTCACGTCATCAATATCCGTTTGGTCCAGCAGGTCGTAAATGCGCTGGTTAACACCGCTCTGGTCTAAAAAATAGTTAAACGCGTCGGCAGTTGTGGCAAACCCGTTCGGTACGGAAACACCCATACCCGACAGATTTGTAATCATTTCACCCAGGGAGGCATTTTTGCCTCCAACTCTGTCTACATCATTCATGCCGAGTTGGTTATACCAAAGCACCAGCGGTGACGAGCCATTGTTGGACATCGAAACAATCCTTTTGTGATATTTAAACGGAGTAAGTAACGCCTGACTTCGTATTTATACTGGCATATTTATTCCCGGCAAAAAAACGGTGAATCGTGTAAGCACTTTTATTTTTCAGTTTTTCGGACACTTTCCCATCATTCGCTAACCCGATGATTCCTATAGATTCGTGCTAAAACCCTTAAAACAAAGTGACTAATTTAAAAATGAAATCCACTTTTCAGTAAAATCAAAAACACCGTTTCATTTATAAATCAGACAAGTTCTTTGCTGTGTATTTTACTTTTTTAATTTATGCTTTCAGACAATTACGTACGATATTCAGGGTGGATAAAATGGATAATGCTGTGGATCGCCACGTTTTTTATATTTCTGATGGTACGGCGATCACCGCCGAAGTGCTGGGGCATGCAGTGATGTCGCAATTCCCCGTTGCGATTAACAGCATCACGCTGCCGTTTGTCGAAAACGAGAGCCGCGCAAAAGCGGTGAAAGAGCAGATCGATGCGATTTATCAGCAGACCGGGATTCGTCCGTTAGTCTTCTATTCCATTGTTATCCCCGAAATTCGCACCATTATTTTGCAAAGCGAAGGTTTCTGTCAGGACATCGTGCAGGCGCTGGTCGCTCCGCTGCAAAGCGAGCTAAAACTCGATCCGACACCCGTTGCCCATCGCACCCACGGCCTGAACCCCGGGAATCTGGTGAAGTATGACGCGCGTATCGCCGCCATCGATTACACCCTCGCCCACGACGACGGGATTTCGATGCGCAATCTCGATCAGGCGCAGGTGATTTTGCTCGGCGTGTCGCGCTGCGGCAAAACCCCGACCAGCCTCTATCTGGCGCTCCAGTTTGGTATTCGCGCCGCGAACTACCCGTTTATCGCCGATGATATGGACAACCTCGTGCTGCCCGCCGCTCTGAAACCGCTGCAACATAAGCTGTTCGGTTTGACGATAAACCCCGAGCGTCTGGCCGCCATTCGCGAGGAGCGCCGCGAAAACAGCCGTTACGCCTCGATGCGTCAGTGCCGCATGGAGGTCTCCGAAGTGGAAGCGTTGTACCGCAAAAACCAGATTCCATGGCTGAACAGCACCAACTATTCGGTGGAAGAGATCGCCACGAAAATCCTCGACATCATGGGGTTAAACCGCCGCATGTACTAATATGCTAGTACGATGGTTTATTTTCAGTTATCATCGCGTTCACGCTTCGGGGCAGAGTGGCCTCGAACTTGAATTCAGCAGGGATTGGTTTAAGGTGATGCCCATCACTTCCCGGTAGTCTGCCGATGAAGCAAAAAATTCTGAGAACTTCCATGAACAAAACTGACGAACTTCGCACAGCGCGTATCGAAAGTCTGGTGACGCCCGCCGAACTGGCCCAGCGCCATCCTGTCTCCGCAAGCGTGGCGGAACACGTGACAGCGTCACGTCGACGCATTGAAAAAATCCTCAACGGGGAAGACCGCCGTTTACTGGTGATTATTGGTCCCTGCTCCATTCACGATCTCGATGCGGCGATGGAGTACGCTCAGCGCCTGAAAGTGCTGCGCGATAAGCACCAGGATCGCCTTGAAATCGTGATGCGCACCTATTTTGAAAAGCCGCGCACCGTGGTGGGCTGGAAAGGTCTGATCTCCGATCCTGATCTGAACGGCAGCTACCGTGTGAACCACGGTATCGAGCTGGCGCGTAAACTGCTTTTGCAGGTCAACGAGCTTGGCGTGCCGACCGCGACCGAGTTTCTGGATATGGTGACCGGGCAGTTTATCGCCGATCTCATCAGTTGGGGGGCCATCGGGGCTCGCACCACGGAGAGCCAGATCCACCGCGAGATGGCCTCGGCACTCTCCTGTCCGGTGGGCTTTAAGAATGGCACCGATGGCAATACGCACATCGCGGTCGACGCCATTCGCGCCTCGCGCGCCAGCCATATGTTCCTCTCGCCGGATAAAAACGGCCAGATGACCATCTACCAGACCAGCGGCAACCCGTACGGCCATATCATCATGCGCGGCGGTAAAAAACCGAACTACTACGCGGAAGATATCGCGGCGGCGTGCGATACGCTGCACGAGTTTGACCTGCCTGAGCATCTGGTGGTGGATTTCAGCCACGGCAACTGTCAGAAACAGCATCGTCGCCAGCTGGACGTGTGCGATGAGATTTGCCAGCAGATCCGCAGCGGGTCGACCGCAGTGGCCGGGATTATGGCCGAGAGCTTCCTGAAAGAGGGCACGCAGAAGGTGGTGGCCGGTCAGCCGATCGTTTACGGCCAGTCGATTACCGATCCGTGTCTGAGCTGGGAAGACAGCGCGTTGCTGCTGGAAAAACTGGCGGCAGCGGTCGATACCCGATTCTGATCTCCTGCCCCATTGTGCCGGGTGGCGCTCTGCTTACCCGGCCTCATCTCGTTTCTGCATAACGTCCTCAATCCGCAAGAATTGATCTCGTCACAAAATTTTCACAAAAACGCTTGCCGTGAAATTTCACTTTGTTGATAATGATTATCATTGTTACATTGATTGTTATTTATAAACACTATGTCACGCATTACTAACAGCACGGCAACGCGCGTACAAGAAGACACACAGCCAAAACCTGCTCCCCTGGAACGTCGCATCGACAGCAAGACTCTGCTGGGCGACGAGGGGCGGGTCATTATTGAGCATGACGGCCAGCACTACCTGCTGCGCCAGACACATGCCGGAAAACTGATTCTCACTAAATAAACAATACCCAAACTATTCGCCAGCCACCCAGGTGATCCCCAGGCAGCCAGCGCTTTCGATTTCCAAATGGAGAGTTGCTATGCCATACCTGCATTCCGCGTCTTTGCGCCCCTCGCTGCTGGCGCTGGCCGTTGTCAGTGCCCTGCCGGGCGCTGCGTTTGCCGCCTCAGAAGAGATGACCGTCACCGCCACGGGTAACGCCCGGAGCACCTTTGAAGCGCCAATGATGGTCAGCGTGATCGACGCGACCTCCCCTGATAAACAGACCGCCAGCTCTGCCGCCGACCTGCTGCGCAATGTACCAGGCATTACGCTCGACGGCACAGGGCGCACCAATGGTCAGGACGTGAACCTGCGCGGGTACGATCGCCGTGGCGTGCTGGTGCTGGTGGATGGCGTGCGTCAGGGGACTGATACCGGCCACCTGAACAGCACCTTCCTCGATCCTGCGCTGATCAAACGTATTGAAGTGGTACGCGGCCCGTCTGCCCTGCTCTACGGCAGCGGCGCGATGGGCGGCGTGATCTCCTATGACACCGTCGATGCCAAAGATCTGCTCGAAAACGGTAAAAACAGTGGTTTCCGCGTCTTCGGCACCGGCGCCACGGGCGATCACAGCATTGGCATGGGTGCCAGCGCGTTTGGTCGTACCGATACGCTGGATGGCCTGGTGGCCTGGTCCAGCCGCGATCGCGGGGATTTACGTCAGAGCGACGGGTCCACCGCGCCTAACGACGAATCTATCAACAACATGCTGGCGAAAGGCAGCTGGAAAATCGACAGCGCCCAGACCCTGGGCGGTGCCCTGCGCTACTACAACAACGCCGCGCAGGAGCCTAAAAACCCGCAGACCCTCGATGCGGATGACAGCAGCAACCCGATGACCGACCGTTCCACCATCCAGCGCGACGCTCAGCTCTCATACGCTCTCGCGCCGGAGGGGAACGACTGGCTGAATGCCAACGCGAAAGTCTACTGGTCCGAGGCACGCATTAACGCCCAGAACGTCGACCGCACCGCTGAATTCCGCAAGCAGACGACCAAAGGTGGGAAAGTCGAGAACCGCACGCGCCTGTTCACCGACTCCTTCGCCTCGCATCTGCTGACCTATGGCGGGGAGTATTATCGTCAGGAGCAGAACCCAGGCGGATCTACCACCGGCTTCCCGGACGCGAAAATCGACTTCAGCTCCGGCTGGCTGCAGGACGAAATCACCCTGCGCGACCTGCCGGTGACCCTGCTCGGCGGTACGCGCTATGACAACTACCGTGGCAGCAGCGACGGTTACGAAGATGTGGATGCAGATAAATGGTCATCCCGCGCGGGCTTAACCGTGACGCCAGCCGACTGGCTGATGCTGTTCGGCTCCTACGCGCAGGCGTTCCGCGCACCGACGATGGGCGAGATGTATAACGATTCCAAACACTTCTCCATCGGCAGCTTCTACACCAACTACTGGGTGCCGAACCCGAATCTGCGCCCGGAAACCAACGAAACGCAGGAGTACGGTTTTGGCCTGCGCTTTGACGACCTGATGCTTGCCAACGATGAACTGGAGTTCAAAGCCAGCTACTTCGACACCAAGGCGAAAGATTACATCTCCACCACCGTCGACTTTGCGGCCGCCACCACCATGTCCTATAACGTACCCAACGCCAAAATCTGGGGCTGGGACGTGATGGCGAAATACTCGGCTGATCTGTTCAGCCTGGATATGGCCTACAACCGCACGCGCGGGAAAGACACCGATACGGGCGAATACATCTCCAGCATTAACCCGGATACCGTCACCAGCAAACTGAACGTACCGGTGGCGCAAAGCGGTTTCTCCGTGGGCTGGATCGGCACCTTCGTCGATCGCTCCACGCACATCAGCAGCTCATACAGCAAGCAGCCTGGCTACGCGGTGAATGACTTCTACGTCAGCTATCAGGGTCAGGAGCAGTTGAAAGGCGTCACCACCACGCTGGTGCTCGGCAACGCCTTTGACAAAGAGTACTGGTCCCCGCAGGGCATCCCGCAGGATGGACGCAACGGCAAGATTTTCGTCAGTTATCAGTGGTAATCACCTTGCCCCGGCTCGCCGGGGCGCTTATCTGGAAGGAAGAGACAATGAATCACTACACACGCTGGATTGAGCTAAAAGAACAAAACCCTGGCAAATACGCCCGCGACATCGCCGCCATGATGGGCATCAGCGAAGCTGAACTGACCTCCGCACGCGTGGGCCACGACGCCTGGCGCCTGCACGGTGAAGTGCGTGAGATCCTCAGCGCGCTCGAAGCGGTAGGCGAAACCAAGTGCATTTGCCGCAACGAATACGCGGTACATGAGCAGGTCGGCAGCTTTACCAATCAGCATCTCAGCGGCCACGCCGGGCTGGTGCTGAACCCAGGTGCGCTCGATCTGCGCCTGTTCCTGAATCAGTGGGCCTACGTGTTCCACATCAGCGAAGCCACCGCGCGCGGCGAGCGCCAGAGCATTCAGTTCTTTGACCATCAGGGCGATGCGCTGCTGAAGGTCTACACCACCGACAACACCGATGTCTCTGCGTGGGGTGATGTTTTGACCCGCTTTATCTTTGCCGATAATCCGCCGCTGGCGCTGAAAGCCGCCGATGCAGTGGCTCACGCCGCTGAAGTGGACGGAAATACGGTGGACAGCGAATGGCGGGCGATGACCGATGTACATCAGTTCTTCAGCCTGCTGAAGCGCCATAACCTGAGCCGTCAGCAGGCGTTCCGCCTGGTCGGAGACGATCTGGCTTGCAAAGTGGACAACAGCGCGCTGGGGCAACTACTTGAAACCGCACGTCAGGATGGCAACGAGATCATGATCTTTGTCGGTAACCGTGGCTGCGTGCAGATCTTCACCGGCGCCGTGCAAAAACTGGTCCCGATGAAAGGCTGGCTGAACATCTTTAACCCGACCTTCACCCTGCATCTGCTGGAAGAGACCATCGCCGAGACCTGGGTCACGCGTAAACCGACCGCCGACGGACACGTCACCAGTCTGGAGCTGTTTGCCGCAGATGGCACGCAAATCGCCCAGCTTTACGGCCAGCGTACCGAAGGCCAGCCGGAACAAACCCAGTGGCGCGCGCAGATCGACGCGCTGGCGCCAAAAGGGCTGGCCGCATGAGAAAACTGCTTGCCCTGATTGTCGCGCTACCGCTGACGGCTTTTGCCGCTGCGCAGGAGAAAATTGTCTCGCTGGGCGGTGACGTGACGGAGATTGTCTACGCCCTGGGCGCAGAGTCATCGCTCGTCGCCCGCGACAGCACCAGCCAGTGGCCGCAACCGGCCACTGCGCTGCCGGACGTGGGCTATCTGCGTCAGCTGAACGCCGAAGGGATTCTGGCGATGCGCCCGACGCTGGTGCTGGCAAGTGCGCAGGCTCAGCCGTCGCTGGCGCTCAAACAGGTCGAGCAGAGCAACGTCCGGGTCGTCACTGTGCCGGGCAGTAACGATCTCAGCGTCATCGACGAAAAGGTGCGGGTGATTGCTGAAGCGACCCATCGCATTGAGCAGGGTGATGCCCTGCGTAAAAACCTGCGACAGGCACTGGCGGCGCTGCCGTCGTCACCGCTTAATAAACGGGTGCTGTTCATTCTCAACCACGGCGGGATGACCGCCATGGCGGCGGGCCAGCAGACCGGCGCGGATGCGGCGATCCGCGCCGCCGGGTTGCAGAATGCGATGCAGGGTTTTGCGCGCTATCAACCGCTTTCGCAGGAGGGTGTAATTGCCAGCCAGCCGGATCTGGTGGTGATTTCGCATGACGGCGTGAGCGCGATGGGTGGCGAAGACAATCTGTGGAAGCTGCCAGGTCTGGCGCAAACCCCGGCGGGCAAAAATAAGCAAGTGTTGCAGATTGACGATATGGCGCTGCTCGGGTTTAGCGTGCGCACGCCGCAGGCGATTCAGCAGCTGCGCGACAAAGCGGAGCAACTCCCCTGATGCCTCGCCGGATCACCCTCTCCCTGTGGGGGCTGGCCTTGACGCTGGCGCTGATGACGCTGCTGGCAACCGGTTTTGGCGCGTTGCGCCTGCCGATCACCCTGCTGTGGAACGGCACCGATGACGCGCTGCGCCAGATCTGGTTCACCATTCGCCTCCCCCGCGTGCTGCTGGCGCTGGTGATTGGCGGGTCGCTGGCGCTGGCAGGCTGTGTGATGCAGGGGCTGTTTCGTAACCCGCTCGCCGACCCCGGTCTGCTGGGTATCAGCAGTGGTGCGGCCTGCGCTGTGGCGCTGTGGGTGGTATTGCCCGTGACGCTGCCGGCGCTGCTGATGCTTTACGCTCCGATGCTGGCGGCGTTTCTCGGCGCGCTGGCGGCGACACTGGTCATTTTTCTGCTCAGCCAGCAGCGTGACAGCTCCCTGTCGCGGCTGCTGCTGGTAGGCATTGCCATCAACGCCCTGTGCGGTGCGGCGGTTGGCGTGTTGTCGTGGGTCAGCAATGATGCGCAGCTCCGCCAGTTGTCCCTGTGGGGGATGGGCAGTCTGGGGTCGGCGCAGTGGTCGACGCTGCTGGCCGTCACCTCGCTGATGATCCCGACGGTGCTGATTATCTGGCGGTTAGCGGGTGCGCTGAATTTGCTGCAGCTGGGCGACGAAGAGGCGCACTACCTGGGGGTGGACGTCCGCGTGGTGCAGCGTATGTTGCTGCTGTGTAGCGCGTTGCTGGTCGCCTCTGCGGTCTCCGTCAGCGGCGTAATCGGCTTTATCGGTCTGGTGGTTCCGCATCTGATGCGCATGTGGCTGGGATCGGATCATCGCGCGGTGATCCCCGGTTCGGTGCTGGCGGGCGCATTTTTACTGCTGATCGCCGACACTCTCGCCCGGACGGCCGTCGTCCCTGCGGAGATGCCGGTCGGCCTGCTGACCAGTCTCCTTGGCGCCCCCTGGTTCCTGTGGCTCATTTTCCGTCGCGGAGAACAGCATGGCTGAAGAATTTAGCGCGCGGGCACTGACTTACCGCACAGCAGACAAGACCGTGATTCGTGAGGTGTCGCTCTCGCTGGAGCCGGGTGAACTGGTGGCGCTGATCGGCCCTAATGGCGCAGGGAAATCGACGCTGCTGCGTCTGCTGACCGGCTTTCTGAAACCCGCGTCGGGAGAGTGCGTGCTGAACGGGAGACCGCTGGCGGCCTGGAGTACGCAGACGCTGTCCCGCCATCGCGCGGTGATGCGCCAGCAGACCCAGCTGGGCTTCGACTGGCCGGTTGAAGCGGTCATCGGCATGGGACGTGCGCCCTGGACGCCGCAGCCGGAAGGCGCAGTGATCCATCAGGTGATGCAGATAACCGGCTGTCTGCCGCTGGCGGGAAGGCGTTACGCCTCCCTGTCGGGCGGTGAGCAGCAGCGGGTGCAACTTGCCCGCGCCCTGGCGCAGTTATGGTGCGACGGCGCGCCGCGCGGCTGGCTGTTTCTCGATGAACCGACTTCGGCGCTGGACCTTTATCACCAGCAGCATTTGCTGCGCCTGATGAAATCCTTAACCGCGCAGGGCGATCTGCACGTCTGCGTGGTGCTGCACGATCTCAATCTGGCCGCTCTGTGGGCCGACCGGATTGTGTTATTGCACGAAGGAGAGATTGTGTCGCAGGGGTCGCCGGAAAGCGTGTTGCGCGCCGGGGATCTGGCGCGCTGGTACGGGGCGCAGGTGCACGTGGGCCAGCATCCAGTGAATGCGGCCCCACAGGTGTTTCTCGCGCCTTAGCTTGAACAGCTCACTTCCAGCCGCTTGCCCCAGTCCGGTGGGCGGCTGACATAATCATCGCTGCGATCCGCAAACGGCGTGCGTAGGGCATCGTGCAGACGGTGCAGCTCTGCGTAATCCCCCTGCTCTGCTTGCTCAATCGCCCGCTGCGCCAGCCAGTTGCGCAGAACCATCGCCGGATTAACGGCTTTCATCTGCGCCTGACGGTCGTCGTCCTGAATTTCCTCGCGCTGCAAGCGCTCACGGTATGTGACAAACCAGCTGTCAAAAGCCGCTCTGTCGATAAACTCATCGCGCAGCGGCGAGGCGGCACTTTGCTGTTCCGTCTGACTCAGCATACGGAAAGTACGGGTGTAGTCGCTCCCCTCTCGGGCCATCAGCGCAAACAGCGCATTCAGAATATCGTTATCGCCCTTCTCCTGCGTCGTCAGCCCCAGCTTGCGGCGCATCAGCTTGCCGTATTCCTGCATCAGAACCTCCTGATAGAGATCCAGCGCATCGTTCAGGGCTTCCACATCAATAAACGGCGACAGAGACTGGGCGAGGCGCTGCAGATTCCACAGGCCTACCGCAGGCTGATTTTCAAAGCTGTAGCGCCCCTGATGGTCCGAGTGATTGCAGATAAAATCTGGCTGATAGTCATCAAGGAACCCGTACGGGCCGTAATCCATGGTCAGGCCCAGGATCGACATGTTATCGGTGTTCATCACGCCATGGGCAAAGCCGACGGTTTGCCAGCAGGCCATCAGCGACGCGGTGCGCGCCACGACATCACGGAACCACAGGATGTATTTGTCCGCGTCATCCTGCCACTGCGGCCAGTGATGAAGAATGACAAAATCTGCCAGCTGGCGGACTTTTTCCGGCTCACGACGATAGTAAAAGTGTTCGAAATGGCCGAAACGGACGTGGCTTTGCGCGATACGCATCAGCATCGCGCCCGGCTCGTAGGTTTCGCGGGCAATCTGCGTATCGCTGGTCACGATGGATAAGGCGCGCGTGGTGGGGATACCAAGCGCGTGCATCGCTTCTGAGGCGAGACTTTCGCGGATCGTCGAGCGCAGCACCGCGCGTCCGTCGCCCATGCGGGAATATGGCGTCAGTCCGGCCCCTTTCAGGTGCCAGTCGACGGTCTGGCCGTTCGCAAGTTGCTGTTCACCCAGCAGAATGCCGCGACCGTCGCCGAGCTGACCGGCCCAGACGCCAAACTGATGACCGCTGTAGACCTGTGCCAAAGGCTGCATGCCCGGAAGCAGCGCTTCGCCGCCCCAGACGCCAGCGCCAGTCGCGGGCTGGAATAGCGACGGCGGAATGCCTAACTCGCTGGCAAGGCTGTCGTTGTGCCAGATGAGCCGGGCGTTGGTCAGCGGCGTTGGATTAAGTGCGGTGTAGAAATCTGGCAGTTCATCGTGCCAGTGAGCAGTAAAAGACAGGGTCATAAGTCCTCCTGCCTCTAGTGTAGAGGGTTTACCCGTGCTTAAACACGGGCGAATGGCAGGGTTATCGTTGAACGAGCGTGGTGACCTGACTCGCGGGGACTGCGGACCACAAATTCCCCTGCATGGCACTAAAACGGAAAGGCATCACCCGTCGCAGGACCTCTTCATCATCCACTCCCGCGATCATCACCGACAGGCAGTACGGCGAGATTTGTGCAAGGATCGCGCGCATAAAGGGCTCGAAGGAAAACTCCGCGACACGCTGCTGGATAAACCCTTTATCCAGCGCAACACGGGTAAACAGCCCGTCAAAAATGGCTTTATTCGACGCGGCACCGGCGCCGTAGTCGGCCAGCACCATCGGGAAATGGATCGCCATTCTCGCCAGCATGAGATCATCTTTACCGTTATTTAAACCGGGATAATTCTCATTAACCGTGAACTCAAGAAAAGGATAACGATCTAATATTGCCCCGGCATTTCTGTCTGTTAAAAGATACTCACTAATGACCGGCGTAATATTTATCCATGCAATAAGCTGATGCTGCACAAAAAAAAGTTTGCAGGAATCCAGCAGGTCGAGTTTCTCTTTAAACAGCGTTAACTCGTCTTCTGCAGTGAGATGGGGCTTCACCAGCTCAGTAGGGATGCGGACGTCAGACCCCACGCTAACAAAGTTAGCAAGGATCTCTAAACCCTGTAGCTCCCCTGCGATATTGCGCGCCGGGAGTAATAACAGTTCAGATTGATAAGGATTATTCAGGGTGACAATCATAGAGCCTGCCCCGCGTTAACGACGATATCTTGCATCCTGGAGCAACGGCTAAAACAATTCAACTTTATTGATTTTAATAGAGTTAATTTCATTCTTTCCTTTTATATTTTAAGATTTTTCCCTCAATCTAAAAATAATCTTATCCTGGATATCAAATAATATCCAGTATTCACGAATACAGGGACTTACAGAATTAATTAATGTTACGTAATGTATCAAAAGTGCAATGAGTCAGAAAACAGCGCGACTTATCCAAAATCGCGCTTAAGAAAGAAGAGAGTGCGGCTATATACGGCGCGCCTGCCAGAAGTTTTTCCGCCAGTAAACATTATCTAAGGAAGACCTCATCACACCGCGACTGGTCGAGGCGTGAATAAACTGGTTGTCGGTATCATAAATGCCAACATGTAAGCCACTTTCTCCCGACCCCGTTTTAAAGAATACCAGGTCACCGGGAAGCAGATCGTCTTTGTCTATTTCAGTGCCAATTTTGGCCTGCGTGCGTGTATCGCGCGGGAGTTGCAGATCGAATTTATCGCGGAATGTCATCAGCACAAAGCCAGAGCAATCCACTCCGCCCCGGCTCATGCCGCCATAGCGATAGGGTGTCCCGCGCCAGTTTTGCAACTGATCGTTCAGGTTGGCTATCACGGTTATTGAATCCGATAACCGCGGATTAGGGGGTGGCGCACGATGGCTACTGCATCCTGCAAGTAATAACATGCCCACGATCAGAAACCAGAATCGCATTTCCAGACGAATCCTCTGCTTTTTTTGTCCTTTCCGTAATTTAGCCTGTGATTACACAACCTTGCAAGAAACGCTTATTCCTGGACGGTAGAAATCAACATTCTGTGCCCTTCGATGTCCAGCCGCCGGAAAGGCATCCCGTATGCAGTCGCCAGATTAGGCGGTGTGAGCACGGTGTCACGCGGGCCGCTGGCGAGCAGTTTTCCGCGTGCCAAAAGCCACACGCGATGGGCGTGACGCAGCGTATGGTTCAGGTCATGGCTGCTCATCACCACGGCAATGCCCCTGCCAGACAGCAGGCTGAGCTGCTTATCCAGCGCCGCCTGCTGGGCGACGTCCAGACTGCTCATCGGCTCATCCAGCAGCAGCAGACTACCATGTGGGTTTCCCGCCGGATGGATTTGCAGGATCACCGCCGCAAGCCGCACGCGCTGCCACTCCCCGCCGGAAAGCTGGTTGACGTTGCGCGTAAGCTTATCAGTCAGCCCAAGCGCCCCGGTGAGGTCATCCAGAAGTGATGACGAGGATTTATCATGCTGATGCAGCGCCAGATAGTGCCAGACAGGCATGGCGAAGGGCGGCGTTTGCTGTTGCACCAGATAACTGCGCCGGTGCGCCAGCGACACAGGCGACCATTCATGAAGAGAATGCCCGTGTAAAACGATATCGCCCTCGCCTGACGTCAGCCCGGCCATCCGCGCGAGCAATGTGCTTTTCCCGGCACCGTTTGGCCCCACGAGGTGCACGATCTCACCCGCGCGAATTTCCGCGCTGACCGGTTCCAGCCTTCCCTTCTCCGCGACGCCCGCGAGCTGCATCAGCTGAGTCATTACTTCGCCAGCGCCAGTTTGATGGACTCCATCACGATCGGATCTTCCGGCGTCATATCCGGTGCGAAGCGCTGCACCACCTGACCATCGCGGCCAATCAGGAATTTTTCGAAGTTCCACAAGATATCGTCTGGATAGAGCGGCGCACGTCCTTTGCTCGCCATCCGCTCGTAGAAACCGCTGCCTTCCGGCGCGACGGCAGCAGGCGCTGCGGCGACCAGTTTTTCATACAGCGGATGGCGGTTTTCGCCGTTGACGTCGATTTTGCTGAACATCGGGAATGTCACGCCATAAGTGGTGCTGCAAAAGGTTTTGATCTCGTCTTCGCTGCCAGGCTCCTGGCCCAGGAACTGGTTGCAGGGGAATCCGAGGACCACAAATCCGTCTTTTTCCCAGGCTTTCTGGATGTTCTCCAGCTGTTCGTACTGCGGCGTCAGACCACATTTCGAGGCGACGTTGACCACCAGCAGAACCTTACCTTTGTAACTTTCAAGCGTGGTGTTCTCGCCATCAATGGTTGTGACTTCGGTATTCAAAATATCGTACTGCATAGCGTCCCCTTAGATTGTCTTACGGTTGGGCGGATCTAACGTCCGGCCTTTAATAGTAGCCAGATAAGAGCCTAGCTCAACTAATCTTTTGTGAATCATAATTTTACATACAATCCAATAGATTAGCTTCTTCTGCAACGGACAATATCAGAGAATAACGGAAAGCATCTTGCCCCTTTTCATGCCCCCGCATCACATTTTGCCCCCAAATTTGCCCCTAAAATTCTCTGCATTAGCTTAGCAGTCTTTGTCCCTGCCCTATACTTTCAGTCTGACATCTGGCTGGAGGTTTCTATGTGTGGGCGCTTTGCACAAGCTCAAACTCGCGAAGAATATCTGGCGTACCTGGCAGACGAAGCCGATCGCGATATCGCTTATGACCCGGAACCGATCGGCAGGTATAACGTGGCGCCAGGCACTAAAGTTTTGTTGCTGAGCGAACGTGACGAGCAGCTGCATCTCGATCCAGTATTCTGGGGTTACGCGCCCGGATGGTGGGACAAACCGCCACTGATAAACGCGCGCGTAGAGACTGCAGCCAGCAGCAGAATGTTCAAACCTCTTTGGCAGCATGGCCGGGCTATCTGTTTTGCAGACGGATGGTTTGAATGGAAGAAGGAAGGCGATAAGAAACAGCCCTACTTCATCTACCGCACCGACGGCAAACCGATATTCATGGCAGCAATCGGCAGCACGCCGTTTGAACGCGGCGATGAGGCGGAGGGTTTTCTGATTGTGACTTCTGCTGCCGATGAGGGCCTGGTCGATATCCACGACCGACGTCCGCTTGTTCTGTCACCAGAAGCCGCCAGGGAATGGATGAGGCAGGATATTGGCGGAAAGGAAGCGGAGGAGATTATTGTCGACGGTGTCGTGCCTGCCGACAAGTTTATCTGGCATGCGGTCACTCGAGCCTTAGGAAATCCGAGAAATCAGGGGCCGGAGTTAATCGAGGCTGAGATCTGATGCACAAAAACTACGCGATCATGTCTGCTTTGAGCGAAAAGCGGACATTTATGGCAAGAATGTAGCAGTTCAGCCCATTGAATCTCTATGCCATTATTGCAGTCCAGCGAACCGGCAAGTTGTAGCTTAGTCCTACTCTTTGCCGCCCGTTGTCCCTTATTATTTACGCCTGCAACCGTACCAGCATGTTGATGCTACAGGCGTAAATAATCACGCACAACAGCAGGCTGAGCAATGCAGTGCTGATAAATACTCCCGCCCCGGTCATCGCCAGCATCACACCACCGATTAACGGCCCGACAGCGAGCCCAAGCGTAGACAGCGTTGATGCACCAAGATAGGCTCCTCGATGCTCTGCCGGGGCCAACTGATCGAGTAAAATGTTCAGGTTCGGCATCAGAATCGCTTCCCCCATACTGAATACGCCGGTGACCGTCAGCCATACCCAAATATCCGTCGAACGTATGGCAAAAAAGCATAGCTGTGAGAATGCGAAAATTGCTCCCCCCAGAAGAATGCGTTTTGGCAGGCTTATCTGTGCCAGAAACCGCATTATAAAAGTCTGAAACACCAAAACTGTGCAGGCATTAGTGACCAGAATCAGGGTAATGAGCTTAACCGCCGCATTGCTGTCCAGTAGCAGTAAGTACTGGGGCAGTACTGCTTCGTAATGGATAAAAACCACACTGCACAAAATGCTGCACAGCAGAGCAGCAACGTAGATTCTATCTCTGGCGATTATACTCATCACCTGATGTAGCTTAATCGCTGGACCGCTGCTACTCGGCTTCTCGCCCAGTAATTTACCCGCAGGGATAAACAACAGCACGTAGACGAAAAAAGGCAGATAGGTCAGCCCGGTTATCAGGAACGTCCCCTTCTGAGATGTCAGGCCAAAGACAATTCCTACCAGCGGGCCAAACACCGCTGCAACGTTGATCAGGTAGTAGCGCATTTGAAGGGCAAGTGCACGACGGCGGCGGTCACCAAGCAAATCACTCATCAGAGCACGCACCGGGGGATCAACCCACGCAAAGCAGACACCGATGATCATCAGGCCGGTGATAAACAACCCCATCCCAGTAGCCAAAGCCAGGGTCATATACCCCACAGCAGAAAACCCACAGCCCAGTAGAAGAATAACCCGTCGTCCCAGCCTGTCCGAAAGCTGCCCGCCATACATACCGAGCACTACGGAGATAAGCGCGCTGCTTGTCATCGCCACGCCAATGGCAACAGACGACATGTGGTAATTCTGCGTCATGATCACTGCAATAAACGGCCATGCCATAAAATAGCTGAACCGTATAATGAGCGTAAAAAAGAGCAATGCATGGACTGTTGCAGGGAACGTTTTTAGCGTCTGGAATAGACCCTGTGTTGCACAAATTTCAGCGGCGGGCTTAGTCGTCATACGTCATCCTGTTGATTATTTTTATTAACATCTGGATTGCATGATCCTGAATATTAAAAGCACCTATCGAGCAGGTGCTTTTGCCTAAATAAAATGAATCAAACTCTGCCAAGCAGAATATTCAACATCCGGCGCAAGGGTTCCGCGGCTCCCCACAATAGCTGATCGCCTACAGTCAGAACTGAATAGACTGGCTCATTGTTGAGCGCCATTTTCTTGTAGCGACCGATGCCCACCTGGAGAGAACCGCTAATGTATGCAGGGGTCAATTTACTGACACTCTCTTCCTTGTTATTTGCCACATAGTTAACCCAGGGGTGGGAATGCGTAACGAGCTCCGCAAATTCTGCTTCACTGACTTCACGTTTGAGCTTCAGAGTAATTGCTGCACTGTGGCATCGGATCACGCCGACGCGGATACATAATCCGTTTACCGGGATCGTTCCGGGAGAAAGGCCGAGGATTTTGTTCGTTTCTGCCTCACCTTTCCATTCTTCACGGCTGTTGCCATCACCTAAATCGCTGTCAATCCATGGAATGATGCTGCCCATTAAAGGCGCGCCGAAATTCTGAATTGGCATCTCCGTACTATTAATCAATTCACTGACTTTATTGACTAAAGGAAGCACTGAACCTGATGATGCCAGTTCATCGGAGGACAAATGGTTGCTTATGTAAGCGCTTTGCGTAATTAATTCCCGGACATATTGCGCACCGGCCCCTGATGCAGACTGATACGTCATCACACTCATCCATTCAATGAGATCTGCCTTTATCAGCCCGGTCAGCCCCATAAGACTCAGCGTGATCGAACAGTTGCCGCCGACAAAAAGTTTAATTCCCTCTTTGACTGCGCGGTCAATATTTGTGCGGTTGACGGGATCTAGAATAATGCAGGCTTTTTCATCCATCCGCAGCGCTGAAGCAGCGTCAATCCAGTAGCCTTCCCAGCCATGGGCAATCAATGCAGGATAGACCGCTTTAGTATAATCCCCGCCCTGACAGGTTATGATGATGTCCATTTCGGCCAGGGCACTAATGGAGTTAGCATCTTTGAGTATATAGCCGACTCCACCAATGACCGGACCGGCGGCTCCCGCACTGGAAGTGCTGTAAAAATGCGCAGAAATATCGTCAAAGTCGTTCTCTTCGACCATGCGCTGTAGCAAAACAGAACCGACCATTCCTCGCCAACCAACAATGCCAACTTGCTTCATTTGCTTAACCTTAACAACGTTATGAGAATGTTAATTATTTTCGAAGCACGTTATATCTCATCCCTAAATAAAGGTCATTACGAAGTGCATCAGATTCTGTCATTATTAAAATGTTTCATATGGCATCAGCGATTTTCATCCCTTCCACAGATAAAAATCAATTGTATCTATTTGATATGGAATAAAATAATGTCAATCCTGATAATGAAAGGCATAAGCAAACAAGGATAGAAAACGCATAGTTAAAGTCTAATAAATGTCTCTAAGATGTCCGCTCCTGGCACACAGCAGACAAACACGTAAAGCTGAAGGTCTGCTGAGAGCGAGAAGCGGACCTATAGTTGCAAAACCTTCGAAAGGCACAAGAACCAAGCCCTCAGACGGAGCATACGTTTCTGGCTAAATGGGACCATCAGATCATCAAATGTTGCTTCTCTCATGATCAATGAGCCATTCTTTACGAGAAATGCCGCCACCATAACCGGTCATCTTTCCATCTTTTCCAATTATTCTATGACAAGGGATCACAATCGCAATCCGGTTTGCACCATTAGCAGCAGCGACTGCACGTACGGCATTTGGCTTATGAATCCGTAGTGAAATCGCCTGATAGTGTGAGGTCTCCCCATAGGGAACAGCACGCAACTCATGCCAGACGGATTGTTGAAAATCACTGCCCGGGGCATCTAAAGAGAGTTCAAACTGTCGGCGAGTTCCGGCAAAATACTCGCTCATTTCTTTGACTGTCTGCCGCGTATGGCTGTTTTCTCCGGTGACAATTCTGGCGTTAAATAAACGCTGGAGATCGCGAAATTCCGTTTCTAACATCCGGCGATCGGTAAATTCCAGCAGGCAGACTCCCCGCTCTGTAGCACAGACAAACATAGGCCCAAGCGTAGTGGTAAACCTGTGAATGACAATCACCTGGGTTGCCTGAGTCGGAGCTGCTCCAGTAAGCCGCTTGTAGGTGTAACCAAACCCGCTCAGGGATTCATAGCCATTGTCCAGCGCGACGTCCGTTGCCGCTCGTCCGCTTTTCAGCTCCTGCAGGGCAATGTTTACCCGCTGCATTCGCTGGAAAGCCTGAAATGTGATGCCGTGATGTTGCAGGAACCAGCGCCTTACCCGCTCCGGACTGACTCCATGCTGACGAAGCTCCGCGTCAGCTACACGGGATTTAATATCGCGCCTGACAAGCGCAAGCGCATGTTCAACAAATGATGGCGCGCTGTGCGCATTTTCAGCAGGTCTGCAGACCTTACATGGACGGAAGCCGGCCGCCAGAGCAGATTTGGCATCTTTATAAAATTCAACGTTTTCGCGTTTGGGCTTTCGTGCCCGGCATACTGAAATGCAGAATACGCCAGTGGTTTTGACGCCGACAAAAAACACGCCGGTATATTCTGAAGCACGTTCAAGTAATGCCTGATACCAGACATCACACAAATTCTTATCGATAATTTTCATCAACAAAAAGTCCTTCAAACGTCTGATGCGATCGGATCGCATGCATTACATCAGTCAGCTTTGACTGAATGGCCGAATGAACAAAATTGCCCATTGAAATGCGGCTTACCCCGGCTAGTTTCAGCCTGCCGAACGACGGGAGATCAGGCATACACATGACATTCAGAGGCAGACCTGTTTCCTCTGCAATGAGGCTGATGTCTTTCTCTGACGTCAGGCAGGGAACAAAAAGGCCGTCAGCACCTGCAGCTTTATAGCTCTGACCCCGTAATAACGTTTCCTGCAACGCGCTTTCATGACCGAGCAGGTACGTGTCGGTCCGGATGTTCAGAAACAGTTTATAATTTTCGCTTCTCAGCAAATTGCATACTGCTCTCAGATTACGGGAAAAATCAGATGCATCGTCAAGCTGACGAACCCCATTAACGACTCTGCTGTCTTCAAGGTTTACGCCTGATACGCCTATCTGTTCGAGGCGCTTGAGATTGGCTGTTATCTCTTCGGCTGAATCACCATACCCTGCTTCCATGTCAACGCTCAATGGCAGGTTGCTGACAGCCCGGATACGAGTGACCAAATAAAATAATTCATTAAACGGCATTCCCTGCCCGTCTTCATATCCCAGGGTGGACGCTATTGCTGCACTGGACGTTCCCAGTACCTGATAACCTGCTTTTTGCGCTGCGACAGCACTCGCGGCGTCCCAAACGTTAGCGATAAGAAGAGGTTGGTGCTGGTCGTGGAGTTCTGCAAAATTCATATTCATTTCCTCGCAATAGATTGAAAATGAATCTAAGCATTCAGTAAGAACCTCACAACCGAAATTCAGACGACCATTTTTAAGCAAGCGTAGTCTGAGTTCGGGGCGGGTCAGATCGAAACCTTTCAACGTCCGCTTCTGGCACGAAGCAAAACGGCTGAATGTTCGTTAGGGCCGCTGAGAGCGAAGAGCAGATGTTTGCATTTTCGCTCATACATCGATAAATGAAATATGGCTTACGGATTACATAAAAAGAGCCCGGTGTAATCGAACAATATAATCTGCAGTCGGATTGGATTGCTTATCGCCCATTCGCTCCTGAATTGCCTGAACAGCAATATCCCGACGCGCAGGCAGCCGTGTTTTTTCCGTTGCGGCGATCGCTGACTTCATTTCATCAAATGTGAGGTCAGTACAGTAGCAAGGTGCACCCGGTTGTTGACGCCATGACTCCTCAACTGTACCTGCATCGAAGGCGTCAAACCCCGTATCACTGACAAGACGCATAATCAATTTTTTGTGCTCTACGATATTCCCTGCCACCGGAATTGAAATACGTCCTGCTGTACCCTCTGCTTTACCTTTTGTAGCGAGAGAATCTGAACCTATTGCATTCCAGGCCTTCACCAGTGGACGGTTCAGGAGATGCGCTACCCACGCGCTTTCGACCTGACCATCTGAGAACCCATCGATGATTCCGTCGCGATGTGGGTAATAGTTCGACGAGTCAGCAACGATAACATGACTGGGTAATGTCCGGATCAGAGGCGCGATATCCGCAACCTTTGCCATAGGTATGGACAGGATGACAACCTGTGCATCCTGTACTGCACTGGCTGCATCGGCTGCTTCAGCGCCCGTTTCAAGCACGTCGGGGGCTATCGTTTCAGGCCCACGTGAATTTGCAACCTTAACGGAGTGACCGGCAGAGGCGAGACTGCGAGCAAGCGTTTTACCGATATGGCCGGTTCCCAGAACAGCAATCCGGTACTTTTCATAATTAATCATAACATCCCCTTTTTGGCTCAGGCCGTTACTGCACGGTTACGTTTAACGATGGCATCATGAGTGAGTTGTTCGCCTGCAGACATAAACTCCTTGATCAACGCATCTCTGTTTAGTGGAGCGCGAGTTTTATCCGCTGCCTTAAGGGCTGCTTCAAGCTCTCCGGTTTTTAGCTCAGTACAGTAGGCTGGCGTGCCGGGCTGTTGCCGCCATGATTCGCTAAGCGTACCGGCATCAACTGCATCGAAACCGGTCTGACTGACCAGTTCAAGTGCAACAGATTTTGCTACCGTACTGTCGCCGGCAACCGGAATAGCGATACGTGAGGGTGAACCGGCAACCAGCCCTTTATCTTTAAGCGTCTCGGCCAGAACAGCGTTCCAGGCTTTGACAAGAGGGCGTTTGACTATTTCACTGGCGTACACGCTTTCAGGTTTGCCTTCACGGATCTCTTCAATGTCCCCGTCGCGGAAGGGATAGTAGTTAGACGTATCAATGACGATCACGCTCTCCGGAACATCACGCAAGAGTTCAGCCAGTTCAGCATGCTTATCAAAGGGCGTAGAGAGGATGATGACATCCACATCTCGTACGGCTTCCTGACGCTCAACCGCCAGTGCCCCAGCTCTTCGCGCAATCTCTGCAATTGTTTCCGGTCCCCTTGAGTTAGCCAGTTTGACCTCATGGCCCTGCACAGAGAGCTTATGTGCCAGAGTCGCACCAATGTTTCCAGCGCCAATAATGCCTATTTTCATACCAGTACCTTTTGTCTGAGTGGAGGATGATCAGTTATCAGCGGGATGGGCAAAGTTATTGAGGGTATCTCGTAACTCCTCGAGCTTCGCATCCGATAACTGACAGGCTGATTTGATTTTTTCGGTTACGTGCCACAGCTCGCTTTGCAAAGCGAGCCCGTCATCCGTAAGAGTAATGAGGACTCGCCTTTCGTCAGCGCGATCCCGCATGCGAACTATGCGTCCGGCAGCCTCAAGCCGTTTGAGAAGGGGGGTAATGGTGCCGGTATCCATGCCGAGCTTATTCCCGATATCACCCACGGTGCGTGGGGTTCCGTTAAACAACTCCAGCATGACCAGATACTGGGGAAAGGTTAGCCCAAGCGGGTCCAGCAACGGCTTATGTAACCGGTTCATGCGGCTCGCCGCACCATAGAGGGCAAACGAAAGTTGTGTCCCTATTTCCTGTCGTGACTGCATGCTCATATGCCAATCCGTTATCTTGTAGATGATTATATAGTGCACTAGATAAAACCATATAACAAACTTTTAATCAGTTAAAGAGTGATGAATGAGTAATTCGTGCGGTATAACAATGACAACAAAGCAGGCTGAGAAGTCTCCAGACTGACGGGTACTATCGTTCCAGGCTATTCAAACAGGTCCGCTTCTGGCACTAAGCGGACCAATTTATGCTTTGATTCTCATCGAACCCTAAGAAGATCAGCGTATCTCGTCGTGTACCTCGGCGAGAGCATTTCACGCTTCATCTGCCACTGCTGCTGTATGCCCTGCCCAGCAAAGTAAAGCGTGCCCTTCCCGCCTTTAGCGTTCAACTGATCCAGCACCTCCATTAACTTGTCGCCACCAGCCCGCGGTGCGTTCTCGTCAAATAAATTGAGCTGGGCCACGCCTTGACTGAAAAAGTCTCCGAGCATGATCCCCGCTTTCTGATATCGGTGGCCATCCTTCCAGATTTTGTCCAGGCACTTTACCGCGGCGTTGATAATATCGCGGGAATCCTGAGTGGGGGTGAGAAGCTTCATGGACGCGCTGTTACCGTAATACGGCTCGTTAAGCGCAAAGGGAGAGGTTTTCACGAACGCAGAGATAAAGCGGCAGTACTGATGTTCACCCCGAAGTTTTTCAGCACCACGGGCGGCATAGCTGCAGATAGCCTGGCGCATCTGCTCATACTCAGTAACGCGTTCACCGAACGACCTACTGCAGACGATTTCCTGCTTCGCAGGTGCAAACTCTTCCAGATCGAGACAGGGTTCGCCGCGCAGTTCCCGAACGGTTCGCTCGAGCACCACGTTAAAGTGTTTCCTGATAATCCACGTACTCTGCTCAGAAAGGTCCAGGGCCGTTTTGATGCCCATGGCGTTCAGCTTCTTACTGATGCGCCTTCCGACGCCCCATATGTCCTCTACCGGCACGATAGCGAGTAATCGGCGCTGGCGATCGATATTAGATAAATCAACCACCCCGCCTGTCTGGCGCTGCCATTTCTTCGCAGCGTGATTTGCCAGCTTAGCGAGGGTTTTCGTCTGCGCGATTCCAACCCCGACAGTCAGGTGCGTACGCTTCAGAACCGTAGCTCGGATCTCTTTGCCGAACTCCGTCAGGTCCCGGCAGTTGCGAACACCAGTCAGGTCGCAAAAAGCTTCGTCGATACTGTAAATTTCGACGCGAGGGCTCATCTCCTCGAGCGTCGTCATTACCCGGTTCGACATATCAGCATACAGCTCATAGTTGCTGCTGAAGCAGACAACGCCAGCGCGCCGGAACAGATCTTTCTGCTTAAAGAACGGCTCCCCCATGGTAATTCCAGCCGCCTTGGCCTCTGCTGATCTCGCGATCACACAACCATCGTTATTAGAAAGAACAACTACTGGCCGCCCCCGCAGATCCGGTCTGAAAACCGTCTCGCATGATGCATAGAAGGAATTCACATCACAGAGCGCGAACATACTTCAGCTCGCCGATTTAACGATGAAAGTCACGACGCCAAAAACGTCCAGGGTATCTTCACTGCCCACAATGATCGGGCTGTAAGCGCTGTTCATTGGGTTGAGTTGGACAGTCGGTCGAAGCTGCAGGCGTTTTACAGTGAACTCCCCTTCCACTGCGGCGATCACAATATCTCCATGATCTGCTGTGATGGAGCTGTCCACCACCAGCAGATCACCATCACCAATTCCCGCATCGATCATCGAGTCCCCGGCAGCCTTCAGGAAGTAGGTTGAACTCGGGTGTTGGATCATCAATTCATTGAGATCGATACGTTGCTCGACGTAATCCGCGGCCGGGCTGGGAAATCCACATTGCACTAAGTCGCTGAAAAGCGGGATAGCAATGACTTCACGTAACTCTGCTGGTCTGTACAACTTCATAATGCACGCCTCAACACTGTTTTTATATACAGTAGTTGAATGGAAAATTCTGATCAAGGTGCGCTATGAAGCTGGCTGATTAAGGCTTAAGCGGTTTGCCCGTAACCTTCTCATGCATCGACAAATATATTTTTGTAAATTTTTCCGCCCGCCTACAGTTCGGCGCCATCCGGCTTTCCTGCCGGGAATTTTTTGTACAGTGTGCAGACCGCTACGTCGTAAATTAAAGCGACTTGCTTACGGTCGATGCCGTTCGCAACGAGTCGTCCAGCTTGTGCCCATTGTTCCGCAGTCAATTTTGGGCGACGACCGCCAACCCTTCCCTTTTCTCTCGCAGCGGCAAGGCCAGCGCGCGTTCTCTCGACGATCAGTTCCCTTTCCATTTCCGCAAGCGCGGACATGATATGAAAGATGAATCGCCCCATCGGGCTGGAAGTGTCTATGCTGTCGGTGAGGCTACGAAAATGAATGCCGCGCTGCCGCAATTCGTCTACCAGCAGGACAAGATTCCGCATACTTCGGCCCAGTCTATCCAGCTTCCAGACCACCAGCGTATCGCCTTCGTTTAAAGTCCGAAGCAGCCTTTTTAGTGCCGGGCGATTAGCCACGGTTCCGCTCATCTTTTCTTCAAAAATCTGCTCACATCCTGCGCGTTCAAGAGCCTGCCGCTGGAGATCAGTATTTTGGTCATTTGTTGACACCCGGACATAGCCAATCTGCATATTTTTTACCCAATATTTTTGCCAAAAAATCAGGTGAAGTTATCGGCCACGCACTTGAGAGGCAATCTATAAAACGTCGGTTTGGGAAGTAGTGTCACAGTCAACTTCGGAAGCCTTGAAATTGGAGCGAAAAATACCTCTTCTGCAAGCTTCATTGATTTCCATTTTCTTGGCACTAATGATTATGACGCGCGCATCCTGTGTGGTGGCAATTCGAATGGAGGGATGGGGAAGGGGGATTTCACTTTCTATGCTGGAAAATACACTTTTATCGGTGACAGTTTTGAGTTTCGAAATCCTATCACCTGCCAGAACAGCATAACTGCCTCAGGCAGCATTAACGCAGGTGGCTCACTAAGGGTCGTAACTTCATCA
>NZ_CP025699.1:1478112-1906323 GCF_023278595.1 Lelliottia sp. AC1 | reverse complement strand
CACTACTTCCCAAACCGAGGTTTGTGCGAGCGTCTTCTTTGGTCGTTGCGCCGGTACCGCCATCTGCGACAGCAAGTGCACCATTGCTTCCTTTCTGCAGTAACTTGCCGATCGCTGGAATGCTTACTGCCTTGCCGTTGATGGTGACAGTGATGCTCTGGTTTGCCGTGGTTGTGGCAAAAGTCTCCCACGCACCGATATTCTCGTCGTAGTCTTTGATGAGCTGAGACATCGCCTGCGCCAGGCCATCGACAGAGATATTGTCTGATACCAGAATGCCGTACTTCTGGCCGCTCAGCGCCGGGGAAGCAGCAGGCGTTACCGTCATGGACGTGGCGCTGTTTACTGCTGAAATCTGGAACATTTGGACCGGGTTAGACATGACGATAATCGTCTGGCCAGCGCGGACCTGGCTGGCGGGAGCCGTCCAGTTCGTGCCTGTGCCGGTGGCGGTATTTCCGTTAATAGCGATGGTGCCAGTGTTATAAAGCATATTTTCTCCAGGCAATAAAAAACCCCGCCAGAGCGAGGTTGTTATTCAAAATGGTTGGTTATTTGCAGGTGGTGTCAGTGAATGTGTTCGCACTTACCCAGCGCCAGTTGAAAGGGTATCCGGCTCGGTACTGTGACTGGTTGTTTTGTTTGCGAACGCCGTAAATTTGAACCGTATTTTCCTGACCGCCAACGATGGCTGTGCCACTGCAAACTGGTTCCTGTTTCTCAAGTACGCCAGCGCAGCCAGACAGCATGACAGCTCCAGCCAGGCAGATGAGTAGCTTATTCATGTAATGGTATCCCAAGGTATTCATGAACTTAGACAATACCAACATGAAAGAGGTGGGTATAATTGATTAGATAGATCAATTATCTGTTATTGATCGCTCAAAACGATCAATCAGTCATAGGCCGCTGTATTTATCGCTGTTAATGAAATCCCGGTATTTGTACCGCCTCCCGGCGCCCCTGTCCCCGTTGAAGTCCCGCCTGCGTTTACCCTCGTAGTTGTTCCATCGAATCTGCATGACGAATACGCATTGATTGTGTAAATGGTAGGAGGTTGAGTGGAGTTATTTACGATTATGGTCTGACCCAGCTGTGCAGGCGCGACGGCCCACGAACCGCTCAGCGTCTGGTCAATATTGCTCCCCCCGTTTGCGCCCGGCGTGCCAACTGTCTGCAGGTCTGATAAAACGCGAGACTCATTTGTCAGCACAAGCTTTCCGGCTGCGTCCCAAATAGCCAGACCCCATTTCGGTAATGTCTGCGGGAATATGGCAAATACATATACTGTCAGGGTGAAACTCTGGTTATAGGGGTTAACCCCGCCAACATAGATATTGCCGCCATTCCTGTAAGACATAACTGGCGTGGGCTGTGCTGTATTGGTGGTTTTAATAAATACCATCGCAGGATAACTTGCGTTCAATGCAATATTCTGTGCGACCTGCTGAGAGCTGCCGTTAGCGGATGAATTAAAGGTGTACTTTCCGTAAAGACAAAAAGGCGTTGATTGTGGCGTTACAAAGGGATTCCCGTTATCCATTAATATCATTGCGCCAAATTCGGCCATTATGATTTCTCCATGAAAATGACCACCTCACACTTTGATGCCGGATAATTCCCCATACCTATAGTAGAGGCAGCTGTTACGGTAATAGTGTTCCCCGATGCTACAATGCGCCGACCTACGCTGCTCCCTCCTTCATCGAGTGAAAGAACAAAGCCGACTTTCATTCCGGAGGGAATCGTAAAAGACCAACTGCCGGATGTTTGTCCGGCAGCCAGTTGTATACGCCCAACAACGGAAACTGGCTTGATACCGTAGTTATTGGGTTTACCCGACGCATCCCATGTTTGTATACCCCATGACATCAAAACACCCCTGTGAGTTTGCCGATTTGCACGCGGAGAACGCCATTCGAGTCCCTGATACTGTCAGTGACGTTGGTCGATTTTCTTGCCCCCTGACCGTCACTGCCGTAGTTTTCCCAGGTGCCACCTTTATCAAGTTTCCAGCCAGCGGAACCCGCCACGTAGTTATTTGACTGGATGTAATTACCAATCTTGGCGTTAGATATGGTCCCGTCCTGGATGAATGTATCTCGGATAAAAGTCTGGCCGTTCTGGATCACAAAGGGCAATGCTACAGTGCTGCCAGCCTGCGTGGTTACAGCGAAACGGTCTGCCAGGAAGATAACCTGCGACTGCATACCAGAAGGCGTGTTCTCTACGCCGATCCCCATCCCGGCGGCGTAATACTGCCCGTTAGCGGCCACGCCAACTTTGATGTTATACATCGCGCTGATGTTGCCGTTAATGTCAGCAACCGCATTAGCGGTTTGCGTGATAGCAGCAGTCTGTCCATTCACCGTTACGGTCAGAGAATTGATTTTTGTTGCAGATGCCTGAGTGAAGTCAGCCAGGGTTTCGGTGAGATCGGTTGCGTTGGAAATATTGCCACCGGCAGATGCATCCAGCGTAACAAGTGCACGGGCAACCGCCGAACTGGTATCCGCAACCGTTGTGTCAATGCGGTCGATGCTGGCGCTGTTTCCGGCATTCGTCACGGTTTGAGATCGACGCGAAGTAACCTGCGCCAGTCCGTTCTGGATTATGGCGATAGCGGAGTTCTTCACCCCTCCCGTCATTCCATCCATCGATACAGAAATCTCGTCGATCTTCACAGCTGCCTGAGCCAGACCATCAGCGTTTTCCTGAATGGCCAGCGCCTGCTGCTCAATATCGTCGGCATTCTGTTTGATGTCCTCGGCCATGCCAGCAATTTTTTCGTTGCTGTCGACGGTGTTCTCGATCAGGTCCTTAAACGTGTCCGATTCTTTGATATCCTCCAGGATGGCATCAGTGATGTCGGAAACATCGATGCTGGCCTGGCCCCGAACCCAGTCTGTGAACCCCGATTCGTTGCCGGTTCGGTCCACCAGCTGCGCCCGGTACCAGAAAATCTGTCCCGCCTTGAGGCCCATCTGTTGATATTTGCGCTGCGGGTAAGGCACATCGGCCAGCAGCATCGCATCATCTTCGGCCCCGGTCTGGCTGTACTGGATTTCAGTCTTCAGCGTATCGTCGGTGTTCGCCGGGAACCCCCAGTTCAACTCGATTCCAAACACCACGTTTTCAGAAGCGATAAAGCCAACTGGCTTCGGTGGATTGCCCACTTTACCCGTCAGCGTTTTCTCTTCTGAATATCCCCAACCTGATGAAATTTCCGCAGCATTGATGGCGCGCACGCGCACCAGGTAGCGCCCGGCGTAAATACCCGGTACGTCAAAAGACGTGGTGGAGCTGCGCGGTACGTTCACCCAGTTCCCGTCGTTGCGGCGCCACTGAGCTTCATAGGCGATAGCATTCTGCGCCTGGTCCCAACTGACGCGCATTGTTTCAACGCTGATATTCTGCTGAACCATCGAGAAGGAGTTGATCACGATGTTTGCTGGTGGCGCCTGATTGCCCGGAGGAATAACACTTATCGGACGCTGGTCGATGATCGCCCCTGTATCAATGCGGGCGTATTTATCCGGATCGTGATTAGCTCCGGCGATGGTAAATGTCCCATCATCGTTGTCCGTCACACTAACTACGCGGTATTGCTGCGAGTAAAGTTCATCACTCTCTAACAACCAGACAGCTTCAGCGTTTGGTGTTTCGCTATACGGCGTGGTGACAGTGACCGCGTTATCTGAAATCGCCTGGATAGTGCGTGACTGAGCAACACCGGAAGGCAGGTTAACGATTAGCCTGTCTCCTGCCGCGGCACCAGGAGCTCGATCAAGAGTGATAACCCGGCCATTTGCACTGGCGATTCTTCCGCCCAGATCACGTCCGGAAAGGTTCCTGTCCGCCACAGCGATGACATATCCTGGTTGTGGAATATTGCCGTCCAACCCGACATTAAAGGTCACCACACGGTCTTTATTATTGGTGAGAATGCCCCAGCGCCCTTTTCGGTTCGCCTCCGATTGTCTGGTGCAACCTATGGCCGTCAGTTCGAGCTGGTTGAAGCCATAGCGCGCCACCAATGCCTGTTCAAAAACCGGCTCCATAGCATCAGCGTAGGCATTATCAGGATCGGACCATGAGACCAGCGCGTTTGTGTACCTGCTCTTGGTCGTGCTGCTGGAGTAGGTGAATTTACCGTCAACAACATTGGCGTGGGTGTAACTGAAATCGACATCACGCGGCATATCCGCAAGGCAGACAATCTGGTCATCACCCCAATAAGTCATACCGCGGAATATGGCCGCAAAATCTCGTAGCACGGTGTAGGCGTCGTTTCTGTCCTGAATGTAGACGTTGCAGGTATATCGCGGCTCGGTACCACTCCCGCCCTTGCCGTCTGGTACCTGCTGATCGCAGTACTGCGCAACCTGGTAAAGCGACCATTTGTCGATATTGGCCGCAGTGAGACGATTACCTAAGCCGAAGCGGTCAGTGACCACCAGATCGTAAAAAATCCATGCAGGATTATCCGTCCACGCCCACTTAAACGTGCCCGTCCAGGTACCGCTGTAGGTTCGAGTCTCGGGATCGTAGGTATCGGGAACACGGATTACGCGTCCGCGAGGTTCGCAGGAAATCTGAGGGATGGAGCCGTTGAACTGGCTTGAGTCAAACTCGATATAGAGCAACGCCGTATTCGGGTAACGCAGTTTGGCGTCAATCACCTCAGTAAAGCTTTGCAGCGTCATTACATCGCCGATTTTCGCGCTATTTGCGTCAGCGGTTATCTTGCGCAGACGAAGCGTCCAGGTGCTGCCCGCCTGCGATAAATCGATACGGTGGCTGCGCTCGTAACCGGAGGTCGTTTTCCCCGTAACGCTGGTATTGAGCACGGTCTGCCATGTGCCGCCGTCTGTCTGCAGGTCAATCGCGTAGTTGACCGAGTAACCGACGAGATCACCGTCATTCTCTTGCTTAAAAAGAGACGGCCATTTCAGGCGCAGGCGAACAGCCGACAACTGGGTATTAGTGAATGTACGCGTCCAGGCGGTTGCACTCGAGACCTCAGCCCCCACGCTAATTTCATTTTCGGTTCCGGGAATACCCTGGATGTATTTCTGCGCCTGAGTCCCTGGACGGAACTCCCACGTTACACCGCTGAAATTCTGCGTACCATCTGCGTTCTCAAGTGCAGTGCCATCCAGGTAAATATCTTTACCGGTCAACTGGCCAGCAAATTCCCCCTCTCCTAACGCGAGCAGGATTTTCGCCTTTGCGACAGACTGTAGATCGTCTGGCTGCTCGGTCGGCGTTCTTGAGCTGGAGCTGCCACCTTTACGGCCCTTAATAGCAGTTGCTGTAACCATATTTCACCCATAAAAAAAGCCACCCGTGGGTGGGTGGCAGTGTTTTGAATATGGAAGGTCACGCTTTCAGCAACAACTTGTAAAAATACGCTTCGTCGTAGAGTCGTAGAAATCTCAAAGCACAAGTTTTGATATAATCAGCTTGCTGATGTGGCCTAACATTCCCATGTATCTGGTGATTTAAGTAATAATAACCAAGACCTTCTTCATAGTTATTTACAAAGTCGTCGTGTAAAGCGCTCCAGTAAGAAACAACTCGGTTTAACAGGCCCGCAGGCAAGTCATACCATTGGACAAAGGTTTTACTTAATTCACTCCAGAGATCATGCTCGCTCAGTGGGTAAGCAAGCTTTTTAAATGTTAGGCGTAAAGACAGAACAAACGCCTCGTGATCATCTGGTAGTTGATAACCTACTTCGTCGATATATGCATCGAAATACTGAAACACCTCATCTTTGGATATTTCTTTATCTAACCCTAACGATGCCAGTATTAACAAGCTTGAAGAACTGCTCCCAGATGAAATCTGTTGTTCAGCCCAATCAGTAAACGCTTTACGGTTCAGTCCCGGCTTGTTTAATTTTCGAATGCCAAGCAAATCATGAAAATCTACGACATAGCCATCCATAACACCCACCAATTACTTAAGCATACCTTTCAAGAAGATACACTTGCTGTGCCGACGTTGCTACTGCTGATCTTCCACGTAGATGCCGGCGGAGATAATGGCACCGCCAATCCTTCGCTTTCCGTAAAGAAGTGGGACCGGATTTCCCTGAGCTGTGGTGTTCGTTACACCGCCAAAAGCGTAACTGGCCTGATTATCAGCAGACTGCTTACTGGCAAGGCCGGCCGTCTGCGGCGACATCATTTGAACTACGCCGCCGATCATCATCGCAGCACCGAACTTCGCTACCCCATAACCTGCCGCTGATAGCGTGCCAGCAGAAAAGTAACCAATCGCAACGCCGACGACGACCAATACCGCCCCGAGTATCGTCTGGAATGCGCCTGCTTTTTTGCTACCAATGATTACTGGCGCGATACGGATATCATCGCAGCCTTTATCCATATCGAGCTCATCAGAAATTAGGTTGCGTTTCCCACTGAAAACAGCGTAAGTCAGGCCCCGCTGCTTACTGGTATTCAGAAAGCGCTCGAAGCCGGGAACAATCACGCAGAGTGCACGGATGGCCTCTTTGGGTGATGCGACTGAGAGCTTATATTCACGGCCAAAGGTAGCGCCGAGGATGCCATAAAGCCGAATTGTTCGGGCAGGCTCTTTATTGAGTAACGCAGTCATATTAACTCCATAAAAAAAGGCCGCCTGAGCGACCTTAAATTTATTTATGAATTTACTTAACTTTCCACATTCTATATTGCCCCCAGAAACCAACTTCTGCCACATATTCTTGTGGCGTGCCGTCGGCAACGAGATCAAGAGTTTTTCGCATACCCATGCTTAGAACATTACATTCGTTACTGACTCGTAATTTATGAGGACCATCAGTTAAATAAGCTGTAACGAATTGATTCTGTCTTAGAAGGGCGACATCTTTATCATCGATAGCAACCAGGAACTTACACATTCCTCCACTTCCGCCACCAATGAATTGTTTATTTCGTGTAACAGTAACCTTTGTCTGCTGTGTATCAGTTTTGGGTGTTACGATTTCTTGATTTAGTATCTTTTCTGCCTGCCCATAAGGACGTGCACATCCTGCCAATGTAAGAACAGCTAAAATAATTAGTAGTTTTTTCAAAATCTTATTCCCATTAGTATTGTTCGGATTAATCCTAACATGTAAATAAGTATCTTGAAAATCAATAACTAACACATTGAGTCGCGTTAATTGGAGTATCTGTCCCCATCAGACTTAAAACGAACTATCTTCATTGTTCGTTCCCGCCAGTACCCGCCATAAGGCACACGCTGGCTGAGGTGGCCATACAGATGATGAAGTAGCATATTCCCTTCAAGCAAGATGCCGGCATGATTCCACTTATTGGCCTGTACCTGCATGATCACCATATCGCCAGCCTGCGGGGGACCGTCAAACTCGCGGAAACCACATTCATACCAGCATTCCTGATAGAAATTGTCCGAATAACTGTCCTCCCACCACGGATAATCCACACGATAGTCGGTCAACTCAATGCCATGGGTTTGGCGAAAATAGCTCATCACAAGCCCCCAACAGTCGTACACGCCCAGAACAAACGGACGCCCCACTAGCGGCAACTCACCACGCGGTTGAATGGTACACAGATCCCCTTCAGGCCAACTCACGATATGCCAAGGCAAAAGCGTCACGTCACACTGAGCTTTATCCAACTCGCTTGGTTGAGTCGTAGCGTCAGGATGGCTATGAACTATGGCAATCACCGTTCCCCAATCTTCAGCTTCAGCGTAATCCTCAGGTGAAAGATGGAATTGCTCCATCGGCTCAGCCGAGAAGTTACGGCACGGGAAATAGCGCTCCACTCTGCTTTTCTGCGCGACCACTCCGCAGCTTTCACGTGGGTACTCTGCAGCAGCATGAGCCATGATGGCGTTTATCGTTTTCTGACGCATGATTAGCTCCTGATAAGGGAAGTGCCCGGAAAACCACCGAAGGGCAATTCTTCATTCTCCCCAAACCGCAACCTGCATGCGGTAAGCGTGCCATTGCAGACATCAATCGACGGATCGTCTACTGGATTATTGTTTAGGTCGAAGTAACTGGTGCCGGCGTAATCGCAACCGTCACCCGAGCGATACTGGTTTCGGATACACCATGTGCATAGCGAGTGAAGTTGACGCGTCGGTATCATTAACCTCTGAAGATCCATGGGGCTAGTGAGAATAAACTCAACGCTTTCGCCCGCCAGTTCGTTGTTCTTACCATCGATGTAGAACACCCGTTTTCTGACCTGCAACGGATCAGCAGTAGCATTTCCTTCAGGAAAGTTTCTGGCATCCAGATAATGGGCAAACGTATCGTGAATAGTAACCTTCGCCTGGAGCATATCGTCGTAGGCCAGACAGAGCGCAGTGATCGCGCTGTCGATGTTTGCCACCGTCAGAGTCGGTTGTGCACTGCTGCCGTCGGTTGATGCCTCAAGCCCTTCGAGCTGATATGGCCAGGCGTTATATTCTTTTCCCTGCCACCAGATACTCTTTGCTGCAAGTTTCGTTTCATCCCCACCAGCAGCGGCAATTTCATCAGCTGCATGGGGCAAGTTGTAGGCATGAAAACGCAGTACGTCATCGACACCAAAAGTGGAGCCATCAACCTCAATGAGGCGAATTTTATTGCCCGGTTCGAGTCGTTGGTAATCTTGTGTGATCATGGTGCGTATGTCTGTTTGAAAGTAGCGGTTATGGTCATTACTTTGCTGGAGAGGGGCTGCGCTTTCACTGAATCTGCCTCAACGCGGTAAAGTCCTGCATCGCCAATAGGTGATGTCCAGATAAACGATTTTGTGATGTGCGAACGGCAGAAATTCAGAGCGGTAAGCATCTCTGCTTTTTTACCCGTGAGGGTTATTGGCCAGGACTGCTTTTCGGGATTGATGCCCTCGCCGGCTATCTGCTCATAGCCATCACCGAATGATGCTGTGCGAGTGGAGTGACTAAACTCGCCCTCCATACCTGCCTGTATCTGGGTTCGCCAGGTGAATGTTTGGATCGCCACGTTTCCTCCGGGCATAAAAAAACCCGCCGAAGCGGGTCGAGTAGCGATGACAGATCAAAGATATTTTTTCTTCAAATCTTCTAGCCTGCTGTCATCTTGCTCTGTAAAACCAGATGCATCAAACAACGCCTCTTTATCTGCACCATTAACTCTCGTTACTGTGACTGTGAAGACTGCGCCAGCTGGAGCATTAATCTTGCCCCATTCAGAAAACTTATTAGGAGCCAAAGCCCAAGCGGCCTCTTCATTTGGTTCCAATCCACCAGCAATTTCGTAGTTGAAATCCTGTTCCAGCCATGGCACTGAGCGTCCTTCGCTGGCTATCACCCCCCGGAAGAACACCCGGGAAATAGCTTTATCAGAATTATTTTTCACAACAAGTCTAATTACAGGCTGAGGTTGGCCGTACTCCTCAGGCTCCAGGCTAAATCGAGATGATAAAACCTGTACTTTTTTTAGCTCTTCTTTGGCCTTCTCGGAGTCAGCCTTTTTCTGTTCAAGCTCTTTGATTTCCTGAAGTGCCTGCTCTTTCTGCTTAAGTTCTCTCTCAACAGTTATTTTCTGTGCATAAGAGATTACTTCCTCACCAGTTTTGCCAGCCAACGGTTCGCGCATCTTTTTGCTTATGTCTTCTTTGTCACTCTCCGAAGATGCACGCATTAGGTCAGCCATATTAATGTTGCTGAACACTACAACCTTAAGAGCGCTATCAAATTCCTCTCGTTTATTCTCCGGAAGTGACTCTCTGACTTTCGCTATAGAAGATTTCATTGCGTCATCAGTGGATGAGTCAATTTGAGGTTTATCGCAAGCAGCAAGTAAGAAGGAAAGCAAAATCACGCCAATTATTTTTTTCATGTCCCTATTCCATCAGTAAAAACTAGGAACAATCCTATCAGGAATTAACTCAACGACAAAACATGCATAAGCAACATTAACGTGATTTAGTTGCATTCCATATCATGCCTCCGGGCTGGAGTTGCCGGGCAATACCCGCCCGAACAGACTGATCGATCGTCTGCTTATAAGCCCGGGTGATCGCTTCGTCATTTCCTGAAGTTTGCTGCTGCGAGTTCTGGTTCTGCACGACAACTGAGGTTTGAACCGTGATACCTCCAGCGCCAGCTGATTGCAGCCCATACATCGCCGCATTGCCAACATAACCGCCGTTAGCATAACCCTGCGCGCCGCGCATCATTGCGTAGAGATTGCCAACACCAATCGCGCTGGTAGCCTCTTTGGTGAACACAAACTCACCACCATGAACGACACCTTTCGGCTGATATTTTCCACCATCGCCGGTATAGCCCCCGCTGTTGAATGCCGGGACCAGCCCACCCTGAGAAAAACCGAAAAAGGCCCCAACAGCCGTCCCTCCAAACGCTGATTTCATGCTGTTAACCATTGCCAGTTGCACGAGCATCTGAGCAATGCCTTTGAGGAAAGTTGTCAGGAAGTCGGTAAAACTGGCTTTGCCAGTAGTAAAAAAGTCCGTGAGCGTTGAAGCCATCCCCGTAAATGCAGACTGGGAAATGTTTTGCATCTGACCATAAACATTGGTTGCGCTGTCTTCAAACTCGCTCCAGCCCTTTTTCGCGCCGGTCAGCCAGTCACCACGCAGCTGGTCTTCTGCATCGTAATAGTCGGTCGCAGCCTTGAGCTGTTTCTGGTAGCCATCATCCGCCAGAGAACCACCTGAATTCTGCCAGCCGGCGGCAAGCTGACTTTTAGCCAGTTCCCGCTGCGCCTGTCGGTCGCTCATCCCGGCCCCGCCTGTCAACGCTGCCTGCTTCTCGGACATCTGCGTGGAGTATTTCTGCGCAGTATCCATCCGCTTGTTCAGTTGCTCCTGAGCGGAGATCTGGTCGCCAAGTAGTGCTTTCTGACGCGCCAGCTGAAGCACCTGGTCTTTGCTCGCCAGCAGCGACTGATCCTGTTTGGTCAGCGAGCGAGTCCGGGAAGCCTCTTCCAGCACCTGGAACTTGGCTTCAGTGGTCCATAAGTTTTTACGCTGCTGACTGATCGTGTCGTTCAGGTCTTTATGCTTCTGCAGGGCATACAGCTGCGCCTGGAGCGCCAGCAATTCAGACTGAGCAGAATCCTCAGCTCGCAGACCGGGCGAGACGTTTTCCCCTTTCGCTGTTGGCGTTTTGGGGTCTCTATAAAGCTTCTCGATCCCGGCTCGCGCTTTGGCAATGTCCTCAGCCGTCCAGAGTGTCGCCGTCCCGTTTCTGGCAGCCTTGGCATTTTCAGCAATGGCTTTATTCAGTTCGTCCTGAGCCTGACGGCGCTTTTCAGCGGCTTCAGTCCCCGCATCAAGATAGCGATTCATGATCTGCTGGGCACTTATCGCATCTTCGTTAATTTCTTTACCTGCTGATATAGCACCGTTCAAATCGTTCTGAAGTGTGATGGCACCCAACATAGGGTTAATCTGGGCTTTCAACGATGCTATGGCCGCAAGCTGCGCTCTACGGCGATTATCGTAATCTCGGTCCTGTGAGCTGGTGTCGTAGCTATAGCCGTAGCCCATCTTCTGGCGTTCAGGCAATAGCTTACTCTCGCGATCCGCCAGATCAGCCTGCATTCTCGCAAGCATGTCTTGCGGTGCTTCCGGGCGCCCAATATTAAGCAGCTCATCCCACATCCCTTTGAAGGCATTGCGGGCTGCAAGTGCGGCTTTCTCAACCAGACCGAGATTAGCGAGGATCTGCTGGCTTCTGCGTTGTTCTGCCTGGCTGTAGGCATCTGCGGCTGCTTGCCCTGCAGCCTCTTTATCGCCCCGACGTTCCAAAGAAGCAATGTATTCAAACTGAGCCGCCGTCAGGTAATGCAGCTGATTGTTGAGCTCTTGCGATGCCTGGGTTGGCTCGGCATAAAGCTTCTGGAAATTAGCGATGGTCTTATCCACCGCCTGACCAGTTGCCTGCTCCATCGCAACTGCCGCGCGGCTCACTGTCTCAAGCTTGTTTGCATCAAACTTTCCAGAACCCACTACCTGAGCCAGAACAGAAGAAGCGGCGTATTGGTTAATCCCGCCACCAGAAAGAGACTTTGCCAGTGCAGACAGTTGTGCGGCAGTTTTCCCCGCATAATTGCCGGTCAGTATTAGCTGTTTGTTATATTCGGATGCCTCTTGTGAACCTTTATACCAGGCAGCGACCAGCAGGCCAGCAACACCAATCATTCCCCCTAAAGCCAGCTTTGCCGGCGTTACCAGCGAGAGAATGGCTTTCAGCGCATTACCCACTCCCCCAAACGTATCGCGCAGCTGACCACCCTGCTGGATGGCAACCATGTATATCGGCATACCAGATGCCAGTGAGGTAGCAACATCGGTCATTTGCATCGGAAGGTAACGCATGGCATTACGGTACTGCCCCGCGCTGATCGCGCCATTCCTCCAGACGTTCTCTTGTTCCTTCAGTTTGGCGATCATCGGAGCGGCCTGCTGCGTTACTCCCAGCTGCGCGGCTTTTAGCTCAAGGATTTCAGCGCGCGTTTTGCCGATCGCAGCAGTTTGCTCCTCCAGTGAGGCAATGAAGGTTTTCCCTGATGCCGCTGCCCGCTGGGCCGCCTGAGCCTGCTCGATGCGAGCCCGCCCCTCTGCCGTCTCAGCCTCCATGACCTGCGCCAGTTTCGTCCGGGTCGTCTCGAGCACGCTGTTATAGCGAGTGAAATCTTCATCATCCACCAACCCTTTACCACGAAACTTCGCCAGGCTTTTCTGAATGGAGTCCAGCTCGTCGAGCGCTTTGTTCACCGGGCTGATTTTATTCAGCAGGTTCTGTAGCTCATGGCGCTGCTGCTTGAGGCTTTCGCTGTTTTTCTTCTGGTTATCGACACCCGTGCGGAAGGTGCTGTTCAGATCATCCGCTTTGCCCGCCGCGGCGGTAGCGGTATCCTGAAAACGATCCAGTTCGCGGCTGCCGCGCTCCAGTTCACTGGTATTGACTCGCAGCGATATGGTAGCGATATCGTTACTCATTCCGCCCTCTCTTTATGCATGATTTTTAGCGCGGCGCTTTCCATTACCCGAATATCCGAAAGCGTGGTTGCCTCGTCGCCGACGTCGTACAGGCGCATCAGCCAGGGCAGAACGTTATAGTCAAGCCCGGACGCGCCGCCCATTCCCGTACGCCATTGAGTACTAACGGCCTGGAACACGACAAACGAAGGCCAAACGTCGGGCCATACATCCACGATCTCATCATCGTAATCGTCAGGACTCAGCCCGTAGGGAGCAAGGTCGGCTGCCGTGGGTTCAGGCGTATAGAACGCCGAGGCAACCGCTATCAGTTTTTTTCGCGCTGGCCCATCAGTTCACGGTAGTAGGTTTCCGGAATGGTCTTCATTGCCGCCGGGTAATTCTCCAGAAGTACACTGAGGTTGTCGGCGTTGAACGCATCAGGTAGCGCCCAGCCTGCAATGATTTCCATCAGGAAATCCGTGGCTGTTTTGCCTTCCAGCTTTTCCAGATCGGCCAGCTCTTTAAGCGGCTTGTGGTTGAAGGTGAAGGTCAGTACGCCGTCTTCATCACCGGCGCGTGGGATCGTGACGTTTGCTTTAAAAGTTGGTTTGGGCTGGAGCGTGAATTTAGTCGCCATCATGGCCTCGTATTAAAAATGCCTCCACGCGGGAGGCATGCATTAAGGGAGCAGCCGCCGGTATTACGCGGCGGCCTCGGTCACTTTATAGAATGTCATCGCCGGCGACTGAAGGTTCAGTACCACACTCACCGTCTCCACCTCATTGACCGCTGTGGCCGGCGTGTCGTCAAAGGATGCAGTGGCTGCCCAGTAACGGTTTTCTTTCGCCTTTGGAACGTACATGTAAGCCGCGACCGTCTCTTCGTCCTCATCCAGTTGGCGCAGCAGCGGGTAAACAGGAAGCGTGGAATCGTGGGCGATCGAGTAGGTCTGCGATACAGCAGATTTGTAGGTGTTAAGGTTGCGCTGGCGGTCATCGCTCAGGAACTGGATTTGTGTTGTGTTCTGATCGCCACCAGATTTCGATAACTCTGTAATCTGTGGTAGTTCAGTCCACTCCAGCACCTTACGAATCGAGCCGCTGCCGCCTCCCACGGCATATTTGTTCTTGTTAATGGTATTGATATTTCGCAGCGTGACCGCGCTTTCAGCAATTGCATCGATTTTCGCAATGACGTTATCAATTCCGGACCAGTTGCAGTTCACATGGACGATATCACCCACATCAAGTTCCTCCGCGGAACTGACGGTGATCACCACGTTTTCGGCGTTCGTCGCGCCAGTGAAAGCAATTGCCGGGCCATATCCCGACGCCAGATAGACGTGAGCGCCGTTAGGCAGTGCAAAGCCCATAGGAGTTACTCCTTCGAAGAAAAGAAAACCGGCGCGCGGCCGGTCTGGTTTGAAAAGGTGAGAAGCTGGCTAGCTGACGATATCTGCCCGGTAGTTCAGGCTGACAGGGACCGTGTAAGAGACGTCCGTCGAAATACCTCGGAAGATACCCGGCGCGCCGCTGATCGAAGTGATGAAGCCGTTACCTTCAACTTCCAGCCCTTCCGAGAAAAGCTCAGCCACTCGACCCGCCAGCGCCACAGCAACTGAGCGGCCAGTGCCAACGGGAGCCACAACGTTGATCTGGTACACACCAGAATAAACCCGACAGCGCAGACCGAGATCGAGCGTGCGAGGCGTGGCGGGCATGTCGTGTACCGCGAGGTAAATCGCATCGGCAGGCGGTGTGAACGGCACATTTTCCCAGGCGACCGCGATGCCCTCCGCATCGGCCCAAACACCAAGCCTTGCGGCCAGCGCCGCAGCAATATCTGGGATCACTTCGCCACCTGCCTGATCGCTTCATCAAAGAACCGCTGGAACTCTGCTGCCGTTATTCGCACCATACCGCCCGGCGCCTGAGTGGAATGCCCCATTTCAAGCGGGTAGGCGTAAGGAACGTTGTTGCAGAAGTAGATTGAACTCATTCCTACTTTGAATAGAGAAAGTGTGTAATTCCCTGCGGCTTTGGTGAGATCGCCGGTCTTATCAATCCGACCGGTTTCCTCAGTAGTGGGCGCATCAAATGACACCTGCCAGTTGCCGCGAAACCGCCCACCGGTGTAGCCAGGCGGCGCTTTGATATCCATCCCATCGACAACCCGGGCCTTTTTCTTCAGTCGTCCGGTTTTTGTAAGATTGGAAGGGTCTGCTCTTTGCGCTTCGTTGTAGTCATACACAGCGCGGTTATAGGCAGTGGCCGTCTGATTGATTCCCCAAAGCTCAGGGTTACCGACGGGAGACATCAATACCAGCTGATTAAGGATTCTTATTCCAACCGCGCGAACCACCGCATCTTGATTGGTTTTTGCTCTGTCAACGAATGCATTGATATCAGCAATAAATCCGGCATTCTCACTCATGCTATGCCCTCAGTTGCGACTTGTAGCAAAGCACTAACGACCCGGGTTTAGCAGGGTTAGGCTTAACAACGCGGTGCTGTTTGCCGTCAATATCAATCAGATCGCCGGTTAAGATTTCTTCCTCAGCGGTGAATACCATCCTGACGTCACCGCTTTCGATCGCCGTACCGTCGATTTCTCCCGGCTGATATTCCGTTTTAACGCCAGTCGCCGTGAAATGGATATCTTCAGACCGATGCTCAACCCCGGCGATAACGGTCACCTTACCCTTGCGCGTGACGTTGTAGGCCACGCCGTTCTGCTTGATCATGCGGGTGGCAGTCTCGCGCATGCGCTGATAGTTGATCGCCATTAAGCACGCTCCGCAAAGGAATTGATGGCGTAGCCGCGTCCGCCAGCTAAACCGCCGAGGATAGCCATTACCGCCGGATAGGACGGCGTAAACACTTCACCTTCTGCGACCGCGTAAGTCATGGTGACAGCACCCTCTACGCGCTCAGTTTTTACCGCGGCCTCACGCACACTTGAAAGCAAATCGCCATCCATCGCCTCAACCGCCAGCATGCATTGTGCGGTGATAACCGGGCGTGGGATTTCATCTGATGGCAGGTCGTGTCCATCCAGAATGACATTCACACGCGGCCAGGCCAGAGGTTGTCGTGGTTCAGCTTTGGCGCCAGCCCAATCAAGCCCTTCAAGGTAATCCATCGCCTTTATCAGCAATGGAGAGAGCTTCTCGGGCAGCTCAATGCCACGCAATTCGGCGAACGACGCCAGGTCTTCCTCGCTGGCGTAGCTGTTTACGCCACCACTGGTGATATCGGTATTGATCATGGAAATATCCCGAAGGTGGGGCTTTCGCCCCATGCGTTACTCGCCGGCAGGTGCGGTGAAAGTGATTTCATTGCTGGTTTTCGCCATACCATCAACCGTACCAGTGACCGTAAAGGTCCCTGCCGCGTCAGCGGTAAGTTTCACCGTAGCGCCACCAGCAGAGCCGGTCTGCGAGCTCTCGGTGCTGAGCGTGCCCCCCGTCGATGACCAGGCAACAGTCTTGCCTGAGACGCCGGAACCGTTGTGGGTGTATTTCAGGGAGATGGTGACCGCGTCGGTGCTGTCAGCAGTTGCGGAGGTTTTATCCGCTGACAGCGTTACTCCCCCGCAGCGGATTCCAGCTTGATCAACACACCAGCCGTCGATTTGTTGCTGGTGAAGTGCTTCTTCCAGTTGCCGGCGGTGCCGATTTTGGTCAGGTCAGGGTTATCGCCTTTCGCCGTGTCCCAGCTGTAGCCAAGCAGGTCGACATTCACCACACCTTCTGCACGATAGCCAATCGCGAGGTTTTCCTGGTCATTGATGTCATAGGAGCGGAAACCCGGTGCCTGCGATTCGGTCACGGTCACCGCCCCGGTCACCAATCCCAGAATAGCGTCGGCGTCCATGGTGTCGGTAACCAGAACCGGTTTACCGAGGGTGCCCGGCTGGCCGCCGTACACAACCACGCCCGCTTCTTCGTAGATTTTATTGGCGATCGCCTCATCCACGATGTCGAAGTAAGTGGCGGAGTGCATGACGAACAGAACCACACGGTTAAACTTATCGCCGTATTTACGCAGGCCGCGCGTCAGGGTCTTTTTGCCATCCGTTTCGATGTCAGCGGTCACCACCATTTCAGCGTTGGCACCGATTGCAGCTGTCAGCGCCTTCAGACCGTACTTAACGTAGCCTTCCAGCGTTGCGTCAGCCACATCGGTGCCAATCACCTCAGAGAACTCGTCAACGGAGCGGCCACGGCGTTTGAATGCTTCTTCGGTGGTTTCGTAAGGGCCATATTTCCATGGCGCTTTAACGGATACCGCTTCGGCCGCGCCGATTTTTTTGCCCGTTACTTTGTCGGTAGAGTTCACATCGCGCGATTCGATGGAGCCGCCAACCGTGTAGAACGCGCGCTTACGAAAATCTCCGTCAATCAGTTCGTTGTCCAGCAGGATCGCCCCGTTGGAGGAGGCGTTAAAAATCTCCAGATTGTCCTGGCGGCGCTCCAGAAAAGCGGTTTGCGCCAGGTCGTCATAAATAATCAGATCGGTATTAACAGTCGTCATAGGGTAAATCCCTTATTTCGGAAGTTTGAGGAAGGCCTGCTGGCCATGCTTGCGGATGTAGTCCGCCTTGTTGCTGGCGCTCATTTCGGAGCGTTTCAGGCTGCCGCCACCGTTCGGTTTATGCCCGCCCGCGCCAGTGCCTTCGGCGCGAGGAAACAGATGTGGAGCCGTCTCCTTGAGAGACTCCGCCCACTCAAGTGGGCTAAGCGGGGTTTTCCCGTCTTTTCCGAACAGAACATCGCCATTCGCATCAACCGCTACGGCCTCGCCTTCGTCGTTGAGCTTGAAAGTGCCTTTAGCACGCAGGATCAGGTCATCAGAAGCTTCCGGTAGCGCGCCAGTTTTAGCGGCAGCTGAGCGGATAGCATCGCCAAGAACGCGATCCCGGAATTTGTTGGAAAACGCTTCGGCTTTATCCGCGCGCTCGTTAGCCATCTTGATTTGCTTATCGACATCAGCGCGCAGACGCTCGGTGCGTTTATCCAGCACCTCGTCAATTTTCCCGGCGGCGATTAGCTTTGCCTCTTCATCGTCGGAGAAACGCTGCAGGATGCCGCGTACGGCGTCCGGATCGATACCATCGAAGCGGGACAGGTTCTCTTTTTGCTGCTTGATGGTGCCAAGCAGCTCAGAGTTTTTGGTTTTCAGACCGGTGACTTCACTGGTCACACGCTCGTCGATCAGCTTCTGGATTTCCGGTGTGATTTCGACACCGCCACCGCCACCACCTTCACCGCCGCTTTCGGGAGCGTAAAATTTCAGAAGCATATTTCGGATTAACATAATGTCCCCTCGGGATTTTGCCGGGCCTCGCCCATAAAAAAGCCCCGGCGGGTGCCAGGGCGTGATGTAAGTGATGTTTGTCAGTTATCAGACGCTGATAGCTGTTTGAGTTTATCCAGAGTGATCCACTCGCCTTTATCGGTGAACATGTCACCCATATCAATTTCACCGGCACGGAGCAGACGCCCGCGTTCTGCGCCCAGCACCTGATCCTGCCGCTGCGCCGGCTGACGTTTGAGCCACTCCAGATACGTGGTTTTCTCCGGGACCTGCCCGTCCATACTGGCGCGGGTGCCCTCGTCCATTTCGTCTGTATCAATGCCGAGCTCACGCCAGGACTTGAGGATCAGCGTTTCGGTTGAACGACAGCAGAAGTGAATTTTCCCGGGTCCCTGCAGGTAAGGCACCTTATGCCCTACCGGCTTATTGTCCAGGGTGTAACGCAGCAGATCGCGAACGATACAGTCGTGACTGGTTTTGTTGTCCAGCGTGGATAACCACTGCTTACCTTTCACGACATCGCTGTTGGCGCTGGTGAAGCTGTTACGCGCGGTCGCGGCCAGATGATTTATTGCAGTTTTAGCTATGCTGGCGGCATTCGCCCTGCTCATTTGGAGCGCGCCGTCGCGGTAGTCCTTGTTGGCGTGTCCACGAACGTTTCGAGCAATCGCTTCCACCGTGTCGCCTGCCATGTAGCCACGGCGCACGGTGTTCAGGATGCGCGTTAGTCTGTCCGATTCCAGATTGCTCGCCCACTCACTCAGGAGCCGCCCTTGAAAGGGCTGGACCATCGCCGCGGCGTAGACCATGTCAGCCGTAATGCCCTGCAGCGGATATCGGGAGAGTACCTGCGAAGGCAGGAGGGAATCGAACAGGCTCAACTGATAACTGGCTTCGTTCTTTGCCAGCGCCACCAGCTCACTTTCCAGCCCAGCCTGCATTGCAGATACGGCCTGATGATTCAGTTGCCGCACGCTGCCCAGCAAGCTTTCCAGCCGGTTAACGGTGAAGCTCTCCGGAGGTAATCGGTCCAACGCATCCAGCAGCCGCGCCGACAGGTCTGCGTCCGTCTCGTTCAACAACTTCACCATCCGATTTGCCACGCCCGTGGCGTAGCGGCTGAGCCATATCGAATGCCCAATCGCCTCGTCACGCAGGCTTTCGTTGACGGTTGGCATGCTAGCCTCCTGTCATTGTGGGTGCCTGGTTGCGAAGCGCATCGATCACATCATCAGGATTATCTGCCGGGTCAATCAGATCGAGCTTCTGCAATGCCCGAATCATATCGGTATCGCGCAACGCGCCAGACTGCCAGGCGTTCACGATCGCAGTGACCATACCGGACTCGGCCACCTTCGCGATGAATTCCTGGTTGATGGTGTAAGCAGGAGATTCATCTTTGAGTCCTAGGTATTTAGCGCACCAGCCCAGCGCCAGGGTATAGGCCTCGGATACGTTCGATACACAGATACCGAGCACCGATGTGGATGAAGTTTGCTCCCCGCTCGCCTGCGTTGCAGTCTTCGCCGTGGCGTTCTGCTCAATCAGTCGGGCGCCCAGTTGCACCATGTAATCGCGCTTACTGTCCATAGCCTCTTTAGCCAGCATGTTCGGCTGCGCCTGGGCATAACCAAACGAGCCTTCTTTGGGAAGCAAAAGCGGTGATCGGGAACCAATTTTCACGCCCTTCTTCTCAAGGTGATCTCGCCAGCCCGTGTCGAGCCCAGTCATGTACGGCTGAACCTGCCCGCAGAACCACACGCTGTCTTCATAGTCCGCACTGTTGCGGTAATGACCGTGGTTAATCTCCACCAGCGCCGCCAGCGGGGAATCATCTATTGTCGGATCGTTATTCTGCGCGCCGACAAAGGTGAACGGAATTTCATCCCAGTAATCCATCCCTTTGGGTTTGGGTTGGTACTCGCTGTCGATGGTATAAGTCCCGCTGGCGGTTCCGCCGCTTCGGCGCCATACCCGACAGATAAACTTCCCCTCTTGCAGCGCCAGCTCGCGATACTGGATTTCATCTTTGTAGGCGTAACCATCCGGTTGTTCGACACATTCACGCAGCACCACCAGCACCAGCTGATCGCGCCCATTGATGCGCTTCGTTCGCCAGTTGATAATGTTTTCAGCCGGATAGCGAAGGATGATTGCCTCGTTGGTGGCCTCAGCGTAATCGACGTAAATGCCGTCTCGCGCAACCTCCAGCACGTTTTCAGTCACCAGTTGAGACTGCTGATAAATGCTCGTCCCCGCCCCATCTGCATTATTCAGCAGATACATGAGCTTTTCGGGACCACTGAACGTCGGATCTTTCCGGTACGCCAACCCAAGCAAGCCTATTTTCGTATTGCCCGTAATGGCGTAGAAAACCGCGCGGCTCAGATAGTCCTCGTTGCGCTTACGGTTGCGCGAGGATTTATCAGTCGGATCGAGGAACGGCAGATATTTATTGCCAGCATCCTTAACCGCCTCAGCCCCCTTGCAGAAGTCGCGGTATTTCCGCCAGGCAGCAGAAGCCGCCCGGTGTTCTGGTCGAACCCAGGTGATGTCGTCGTTTGCCATATCAGAAAGTGGTGTCCATGGTGATTGAGTAGGCTGGCTTCACGATCGGGTAATCCTTCACGATGAAGTACCCGCCAGCGTCGTTGGGGTGATCGTTATCTGCTGATTTATCCGGTTCGCCGTTTGCCGCCCATATCTGCTGCTCGAGGCTTTCGGTATAGACCGGGCAGTTCTGGACGTTCACCAGATACCGGCGTTCACCGTTAGCGTTGCAGAACATGGCGTTCATCGAGTTGATGCGGTCTTTAACCGGCGGGTTGGCATCATCGACGATAACGCTGAATCCGGCGTCGTTAAGCTGAGCAATATCGGTCTTGCTGGCGTTCTGCGATTTGCGGGAATCGCCTGAGGCATCCGGATAGATGTAAATCTCCCGGCTTTTAACGTAGCGGCCATCCTCGTATCGCCAGAACTCCTCCTGGATGCGTTTGATCATCGCCGGGGTGTCGTAGACCTTCACCAGCTCACGAACGGCGCGCGGCAGACTGTTGCGTTTCACGTGAACAATCGCAGCCATTTTCCCCACGTTGAAGTCCATGCCGATAAACAGTGGATCGTTGTCCTGAATCTCGTCAGTGCAGTTATTAAGTTTACGGTTGAAGGTGTGGTAAATCGTCCCGCTGTTCAGGTTAGTGAACTTGCCGCGCAGATAGGCCTGGATCAACTCGTCCGGGTATGAGCTGAGCAATGACGGAATGTAATCGTCAGGGAGGTTCTTCGCATTGTCGAACGTGCTGGCCTGAATCAATCCGTACAGGGCAGCCAGTTCAGGCCTATCCCGCACCGCCTTCACGAATTGCTGATAGACGAACTTGAAGCCTTCCGGTGTTGTGGTGACATCAATACCGTTTCGCAGACCCGGAACGTTGTAACGCATACGCGCGATGATTTTTCGCCATGCCTGCTGCGCTTTTGCCGCCGGCATAACGTCCAGCTCATCCACCATCGCGTTTCCGATTTTGAAGCCGACTATTGAGCCGGGTTTCTCCATCGAGCGGCAGATCGTTGTTCCGCGATAACGCCGCCCTTCGTAGAAATGGACCTCTTTGTTCCCCTCATTGATTTTGACGCTCAGGCCCCAATCGTGGGCAACTTCCTCAACGGTGGGATAAAAGATGTCGCGGATCTGAGGGTACGTCGGCGCGAAGTAGCCCTGGTTAATCTTCGGGAACTCCCACATTCCCTTGCAGATGCCGCCGCAACCCACCCACGTTTTACCAGAACCGAAACCGGCAACGTAGGCTTTGAACTTATGCTGCATCGCGAGGAAGCGCGCCTGAGGAATGTTAAGTGTCGGGCTGATCCCCATCGTCTGCCCTCGCATCCACTACGTTGATATTGATCTGCACTGGGGTTGGTTCATCGCCCTCACCATCACCGGCCAGCTCTTTACGGAGTTTCTCGATCTCCAGAAGACGGCGGTCGATTTCGATTTGCTGCAGCTTCTGCGCGAACTCACTATCTGCCAGGCCAAGACGCTTCATCACCGCTTCAAACATGCGTTCACGGCTGATGGCTGTGATTTCAACGCCGTTCTTGCCGACTTTCACACCGGAATAAGCGAGCCGGGATATCGCTGGAAGTTTGCGTGTATCAGGGAAGTAAGCCTGGCCAAGTCCATCACCGTTGCAGCGTGGGCACGCGGGGTTTGGTTCCCGGTTGTGGTCGTAGCCATAGCCGCCGGTGTCCTCAGGCTGTCTTGCCTCTTCTCGTCCTTCAACCTTAGCAAGCTCCTCATCAAACTCTACGGCATCCCGCCACTGGTAGTGATGACCGAAGCCCCAGCAGTAACGACACGCACCGCGGCGATACTGCGAAAGCTGATTTGCATCGAAAGTGGCGAGCTGCCACATCTGCGCGAGGACTTCATCGGCACTGCCAAGCGTGCGCGCAATGGAGGCTTTCTGCTGTCGAGCTATAGCCCGCGCAACCTTAACATTTGATAACAGCCGACTTGATTGCTCCCGCGCGGTTTTCTTGCTGTACCCAGCTCGGATAGCAGCCCGAGTGGCGTTGTTGTCCTTCAGATACTCCGCGACAAATATTCGCTGCTGAGCAGTAAGTTCTTCATCATCCACCAGCACTTCTGCGCTTTGTTCTTTCTGCGCAGTGCGCATTTTTTTCTGCGCAGATTTTTGCGCAGTTTGTGCAGAAGGTTTTTTGATATATCGACGGGCGGTAGCGTAGTTCAGTCCCTGCGCTTCACACCACTCCTTTGGTGATACGCCGGTTGCGGCATGTTCGGACAGGAACCGTTGCTGAAGCACGCCCCAGTCCGGTTTATTCATACTTTGTCCTTATAGATTAATCCTTATAGGAACTTTATGGTTGAAGTGTGTAGTGCCAGTCCGAGGTATATAGTATGTATGGTTCAACCGGAGAAAAATGATGCCTGGAAATTCAACTAATGAAGCAATAAATCAAGCGTACCAAGCTATCGTAATGCAGCTTTACAATGTCTACTTAAATTCTGCAGATGACTCGACTGCCTCTGGTAGATTTGAGGCGGGATTAGTTCTAGCACGACAAGTCAGAGATAATTGCTATAAGATTGCCGCACAGCATCCTGAAACTTCAATGTAACACTTTCAAATAATCACTATATAAAATGTTTGGCTAAAGAAATAATTTATGGCTAAAAAGGCCAGCAGATACTGGCCTTTTTGATTATGCATCTGGCAATTTTATTCAGAACTTACTCGCTTGGTAAATCTGGTTCTACGATTACCCCTACCAGGCGGTAATCGTCCTCAAGATAGAACGTTACTCTCCCCGGAATAACTTCTTGAGTGATTAGATCACTTCGCCGAACAAACCGGCAAACTCTGCCTTTCAGCTCGTCAATAGTAGGTGATACAAACTCACTTTCAAACGGCCACGGTACAGGACGGTTATCGCTCATAAAGCCTCCTCATCATTATAGGGTTTTATGATTATTGTTGCGAATCTCGAAATGTCCTTAATAGAAAAGTATGTTTCTCGCACTAAGAACCATCCACAGGCACAAAGTGGAACTGTTTTAAGCTGTCCGGTCTGAATCTCCACGGATAATCTAGACACTTCCGAGTCGTTGATGGCAATAAAAAACCGCCCTAGAGCGGTTAGATTTTTTTATCTTTGGCAAGTTTTTTGAACTTGGCTGTCGCTGTACAGTTAAATATTGGGATGCTTACTCCACCAACAATAGTCGATCCACCACTGGAGGTTTTAACTAATCCAGCTCCCAGTAAATCCAGAGCCTCATTATTTTCTTCAACCGTTCGAGTCGAGTAATGCCCATGTTTTTTCAATTCGTTAACAACACTTGCCATAAACCCCCCTGCTTTCATTTACCAAAGTTATCGGCACCGGAGCAGAAAAATTTAATCGTATAAACGCCTTTATCAAGCCCACCCGCAGACGAGCTTTGTAATGGCTTATCCGATCAGCAAGTCAGGCTGGGTGACCTGCATGATGTGTTCATGCTCCACGGCTAGAACGCGCTTCTCTTTCTTGCGCTCATTCATCAACCGGCTGCCGATTGTTCCTTTCAGTTTTGAACGAGTTTCTTTGATGGCGTAGCGGTGCTGCATTTCTTCGCCCATGGCAACTCTTCGGCTCAGCTGCTCAGCCATCCAGTTAAAGGCATTGATGTAGCACTCCTTGACTGCGGCGGCTGTTTTGCCAGTGAACCCCATTACAAGCATCATGCATCCGTCCCGGGTGATGTTATACATCGGCTGAATATCGCCATTTTTATCAATGAAATCAATGGGCGCAAAATTGCGCTGGGTGAAATCATCGGAGCATTTCAGGTTACGTATGGCGCGCAAAACGTCTTTATGTCGCTTACCAAAGTAGCCCGCCACCTTGAGTGATGTGGTGATTATCTTGTTATCGAGGGTCGTGACCATTTCGCGAAAATCGAAGGCTGGAATAATTGACGGATTATTCATAGCGTTTTCCTTACTTGTGAGATGAACCTTTGCCGAATTGAAACGCCAGCCCACCGAAAGCTCGCCAGCACTAAACTGACGTCTCCAAAGGCTCATTTCACAGGTTAGGGTTCGGTGTGTTTTACTTGCATCGAACATGCGATAACCAATCAGGATCTGGCAGTTATCGCAGGCACATGCTCTACCGTTTCGGTCGGCAGTTCTTTGTGCGGGTTGGCACCGCAAAATGAAAAGCCCCACGAATGCGAGGCTTGATTAAATCATTTAATTTCAATTAGATATAGCTCACCTATTAATAGCTATGAGCGCGTTTCAATAGCCATGAATAGTCATAACCACTCGAAAATATTTTTATTTCAGACACTGATATTTGATGTAGTCCTGTAAATATCCGACTTGCTTAGTCACTGTGACGATTCGCTCTCTGAGGGTGAAATAATCCCGTTCAGCGGAGTCAGTAAGTCGGGGACCGGAAGCATCGCCCAGGCTGCCGGTTCCGGCCGTTCCATTAGCGGGACATCTGGCGTTGACGTGCAGCCCACACTTACCAGAGCTAACGCAACGCTGCAGATCTTCAAGCTGAGATTTCGCATCGGCTAATTCCTTCGTGTATTTAGCATCCAGTGCAGCGACATCTCGCTGCCGGGTCTGCATATCTTTGATGGTGGCCTTCGCCAGGCTGAGTTTCTCAGTCGCCTTATCGCGCTGGTCTTTGTATGTGATGGCGTTGTCGCGGTAGTGATTAATCGCCCATGCCATGGAAACCAGCAGACAGATAACGACAGTGCAGATGATTGCGGTTAATCGGCTCATTTCTGGCCCCACATGCAGACTTCGCGCTCAATCTCACGGCGCGTTATTAACCCTTTCCACTGCTTGCCGCCAGCATAAGTCCAGCGCCGCAGCTGATCGCACGCGCCTGTTTGGTCGCCCTGGTTAATTTTCCGCAACAACGTCGATGTCTTGAAATTTCCGGCGCCAACGTTATATACGAACGAGTAAAGCGCACCGCGCATAGTTTCGGGAATTGGCTTCAGGATATACGGGTCAATCTGGCGGGCGACATTGTTCAGGTCTTTATTGAGTAGCGCGCGACACTCAGACTCAGTGTAAGTCTTACCGAGCATGACGTCCTTTCCTGCATGCCCATAACAGACGGTCCAGACGCCGATGATATCCTGATAGGGTTTGTAACTCACTCCCTCAAGGCCATCGTTACCAGTTGGCCCGGTGATTAGCGCAGCGGCGATGGCAATCGCACTCCCGGCACCAATAACGCTGTTTCGCAGTGCTGGGGACATCATTCACCTCTCGCGGCTTTACGCCGATCTTCTTTGATTTTGAAATACAGATTCGTCAGATACGTAAGTAGGCCGAAGAGGAGACTCCCTAGCACACCTATAGCAGCCCATTGAGATGGACTGACTTTATCGAGCACTTGGAACAACCAGAATCCGGCATTCCCGGCTGATGCCCCATAAGCAATACCCGTTGTTAGTTTGTCCATGCGATACATGCTCTCACCTCGCGTAGTTAGCGGGTGTTGAAAGTTTTAAGATGATTAGTCGATATGGCTAAAGCTGAGGGATTGTTCTACCGATAATGATATGAACATTTACTCTGGGAAATTTTTATGCAGACAGTCTCTACTTACAAAGACCTTGCAAACGCAATAGCCTGTGGTTCAAACAAAATAGAAGTCACTGGTGATATAACGAAGGGTACTGTAAAAATCGTCGCCAGCGGCGCAGTTACATGGGCTATTGCTATTGGCGCAATTAGCATCGCGTATGCAGCATTTGCTATGACACCCGCGACGGGAGGAACTAGCTCCGCATTATCAATGATTGCTGCACCGGCTGCAGTAGCCAGCATTGGATTACCAGCAACCACGGCAGCAATTGCGATTGCGACTGGAGCAGGGTCCATATCGGCCATTAAAAAATTAAGACAATATAAAATCGAATCACACGTAGATGGTAAAGCGATTTTAGTTAAAAGATAATTACGGAAGAATCACACAGGTACAGAAGTGTGCTCTGGAAAAACATAAAAAAGCCCCACGGTGTTAACCGCAGGGCTTTATACGAAGGCAATAACCCATCGTTAGAGCAAAATTACCACAGATTCGGGAAAAGTAAATAGCTCACGATAAAATAACGCCCTATTTTGTTATCTGTTTAAGTTGCTCCTCTGCCCATGCCTCTTCGACATCGAACTTGTTGATTAGCTGATCGTAGAATGGCTTAACGGATTTCTTCCAGGTATCTAGCGTGATGGCATCAGTTATCTGGCAAACAGCTGCATACGCCTCAGTCGAAGGGATTCGCTCATAGCCGCGCCCACTGCAGCGTTTGCAATCGGCCAGAACCGGCACGCCCTGTTTATCAGTGAGAACCTTGTTAACCGCTTTACCGCGGCCCCGGCAATCGCCGCAAGCGCAGCTAATCACCTTTTTCCCATTGCAGGCTGAACAGATAACACGCGCAACCTCTTTCACCTGGCGTTTAACTTCAAAATCACTCGGAGACTGCTTGAGGTCTTTTGCCCACTGAGGGAGTTTCATGGTGTAGTGCGATTTCATCGTAAACACGTCAGCCTCAATGAACCCCTGCCCAGCGCAGCATTCGCACTGCTTCACGCTGGCGGCGCTGCGAGAATAGTCCTCAAAAGCAAAGGTGGCCAGCTGGCGCATCACCAGCGGTTTAACTCCGACGTCCAGTTTGCGCAGGGCCGCTACGCTATCGCATTTGGTCAGTGCATACTCGGCCAGCAGTTCAATCGCCCTCTCCCGGTCGTTATTGCTGATACCCATCTTGCCCAGGAAGGCACTGTAACCCATCGCAGCCCGTTCTTGGGTCATACCCATGGCAGCCATGATATCCGTGCCGGTCAAAGAATCTGAGGCAGTTGCGCGCGGAGAGTCGCTGATCAGCGTGGATTTTGCGAAGTGGTATTTCACTGTGTTTTCAAGATTCATTCAGCAGCTCCTGCCATGTAGTAAATGCGAATAAAGTTACGGAGGATGCGATAGTCCACCAGCACCGAACCGGGACGCCGATAAACGCGGAGACGTTGCCAACGTATGCGGAGTATTTCGACCAGCTCTGGACTCATGGGGCCTCAAGTTCTGTAATAGTCATTTCGAGACGGCCGCCTTTCACGATCGGCATTTTCACAACGCGGTAATCGATAACCTGGCAATCATCCACCCAGAAACCCGCCTTGGTTAAAGCGTCGAATGCAGCTTTTTGCAGGTTATCCAGATCGCGGCGCCGGCGGTCAGGCATGTGGCATTCAATACGCATTTTGAGCGGTGAGGCCGTGCGGATATTCAGCAGACTTTTGCGAACAATAATGGCCACGGCGTTCCGGTAGGCGACGCCTTCGGCGCTTATATGCGTACGCCCTCGGTTGTGTCGGTAATAGCGATTGTTGCTCGGCGGCCAGGGTAATGTGATTTGATATGTATTCACTTTACCCCCACATCCGTTTACGCCAGCGGCTATCAGGGCGCGCTGGGATGTTTGTTGTTGGCAGGAACGCACTGACGGTCCAGGTGACAAAATCCGGGTTTAAGCTGCGCTCAACACGCACGCCCCGCGCTTTATAGCGCCGTAGCAATTCGTCGGCCTGTTCGGTGCTGCAGTCGGTGTGATGGAAATAGGAGTATTTCATCGCCATCACCCCGCAAAACCAAGCAGCTGCGCGGCTACGTTTTCGGCTTCATCGCGACTGCTGAATGAACGGGACAAAATCCAGCGCCATAGGACATCGAGCGCAGCCTTGTAGAGCTGCTGGAACTCGAGTTCTTCCATGTTGGCAAAAGAGATACTGCGAGGGTGTTTTCGAAGAGTGCCGTCGGGCAGTTGGATGGCGTCGAAGTGCCCTGCCTCGACGATCACCCAGGAGCGGTATGCATCGAAGGACTTGCAAAGACTGATACCATTCGTGATGCGGCGATTGGCGACCTGTTCCAAATATTGCTCAGCAGCATCGATCAGCGCGCTTTCATTCCCGGCATAGGTTGCGAGGAATTTAGCGTAGCCGTTAATAAGCTTGCGCTCATTACTGGAGATAGCTCCGCCGGTAGGTTCCCAGTATTCAAAACCGAGATTGAGAAGCGCGAAAAAGCGCCGGTGGAATGCCGGGTTTCGGACCCGCTTGAACTCAGCAACCAGAACGTCGCCGAGCTTAATTTTTGATTGCAGAATATCGCTGGTCTCGGGTGTGGCCGGGATCAGAATACCTGTGTGGTGCTTAATGAGTTGTAGTTCGAGCGCCATGGTTTTCTCCGTGGCGCATCAGGTATAGGTTGTTCAGGCCTATGAAAGAATAATATCAGACGGCGGGATGAGCCGGTAGCCCAGACGTGTAGCAAACTGCATAAACCCGTTGAGGGTAAAGATTTCTTCATCCTCAAGGAGAGGACGCAATGAAACCAATCCATTTACGCGATAAACAAGATATCTTCCATCAGCCGGGAAGCTATAAATCACTTCTTTATCGGCCCTTCTGACCACATCATACCAATGGTCATCAGCTGTAATGGTATTAGTACTGCTCACTATTTCCCCCAAAGCGACATATTGACGCAGTTAATAGTTATTGGGAGCAGCTATACAAATAGCGATATACTTTTAAACTGCCCCTTTAAACTCATGCGGTCAATAAAACCACTCGTCGGCGCTTTCCCAAATCTCTTGGAGTATCTCTTCAACTTCTATCTTGTCTCCTCCAAAAACGGTAAGTCCATCATTGCTGGCGCGCCTAATAGTCAGCTTACAATCTGAAAACTGTTTGGTGAGGCGTCCCAGTAATTCTGTCTCAAAAGCTGGTATAGCTCCATCAGGAAGATTCTTTGTACGATCAATGGTTAACTCAACTTTCATAATTTACCTCGCGCCACATCACTGTATGTTTATACAGTGCATTTATAACCCTATCGCCCAGTTTTTGCAACGATTTAAAGGCACAAAATGTACATCAAGTCATTTAAACAGGTAGGTTGCTTTTTTGATAAAAGTCTTTAGCAGTGGATATTTATATCTTGCCTGCTCAAGGTATTTGAATGTAGTCACAAATTGCCAAGCCAAATTGTTAGAAATTTCCGCAATGATCACGTTATGTCAGTGGGCGATATCCCCTCCTCCGCGCTTATCACAACCAGACGGAGAGAACGAAATACTGTCTAGCGTAACCTCCGGTATGGTAATAACAATAATCAATGTTTTCCTTTGAACTGTGCCCAGCGTGCAGCTAAGCGAGCTTTATCTAAGCGATATCGTAATGGCGTGATCACAATTCCCTCATATTCTTCCCATTCAATGCCTGACGCAAAATGCACAGTCATAGATTCCGGATTTATGCCCATGAGATGGCGGTCATACAACTTATGAAAGGTAGGCGACAAGAGCACGCCATTGCTAGCGTTATAGCAGCCGTCTACAGCCGCACCTTCAATGTGCGCTGCCTCAAGTACGCCGCCTAAACGCTTACGTGACACCGCACAGCGCTCCCCAAAATTCTCTAATACCAGTTTACGGAAAACAGCTTGTGCACGGGGATCACGCAAGAATATTTCGGCCACGCGACCACTAGCCTTTAATTCAATGTCAATAAGATCCTGTTCTTCTTCCTGGATAGCGGTGATTTGTTGTGGCCGTTTGTTTTTCAGTTCAAAACGGTATTGCTCGCCCTCATATGTCCAAATTGCCTCCCCTTTAACCTTGATCTCACGACGGAAACGGCGGGCATCGGCATCTTCACCTATTGCGAGCGACTCCATTGCATGCCAGGTGCTGCGGTATTCGGTACCGTTCACGATCACTGGGTCAATAATATGCTGCGGGTCACTCTGATATCGGGCTTCTCGCGCCGCGTCTTGCGCTTTGTCGCGAGCATTCTGCTTCTCTTCTTTCGACCAGGTTCGTTTGACCGGTTCAGGGACAACCACTGCAGGAATTTTATCCGAATTCACATTACTAACATCAGGGAAGATAGCTGGATCATTGGCCGGATCTTGCGTAGCAACTGCCGGAGCAAATTGCTTCATAAAAATTTTTGCCTGTTCGAGTGCGTTCAGCCCATTGTCTTTATGATGGATATGATACTTAAGAAAATCAGCGTAACGCACTCCCACAAGCGCCCGCGCATCAGCAAGGCGAACCGTATTTATCCCTCTAGCATTATTGGGCATGTTCGGCAAATCATATGTACGTGGATTCTCGGTGCTGGTGGATGGTTTGCCACCCAGTAACCGTGCGCTTACCGTTCCCTTATATTGCAGCGGCTTGTCTGTCACACTTACCGTTTTGGGATGTTTGGTTTCAGGAATAGCTGGCGGGGTGTAGCTTCTTCCATTCTTCTCAGCCAGATACTTTAAGACGTCACGCATATCAACCCGCGTACGCAAGCGCTCCTCATGCTTTTCTGCAGCAATACGTTCGTGTTCTTCGCGGATTTCGCGGGTTCGGCTGCGGGACTCTTGAACTACAGGATGATCCTGCAACCGCTCAAGAATTTGAGTACTGGTATATTCGAGTTTAGCGAATCCTTTTGCCATATCCCAGATTTCAGTTCCTCGATGTTGCCTATGAGTAATGTTAAGCAAGTTAAAGGCTTTATTCGCTTCATTCATGCGCCGAGCATGTAGTCTTTGCTCCGTCAGTTTCTGTTGTATCTTCGCTTCCCCTTGGCGCGCCTCTTCCAAAAGGTTGCTATCTCTCACAGAGCTTTGAGTTTGTTCAAAACTTAAGCCTGCGCGAAGCTGGCGTAATATCAGATCATATATTACCCCTCCTTTGTAATGCCCCATCGTGAGATTTAAAGAAGACATAACTTTTTGAGCTTTCGCTCGTTCTTCCATCCGCGCAGCTTTCGCCAATAGGTTCTTTTTAGATTTACTTTTCTTTGCCATTACAGTTTCTTCGTACAAAGGTTTAAACGGTGCTATAGAGCAAACTGCATAATGGCACCACCACCATAAACTTTAAAAAGGATCGTAAGCACAGCCTAGATACATTCCGAAATATCATCCAGTGAAGAAAACACTTTCATAAATACGCTTTCCGGCTGGAAACATTATATTCGTCTCCCACCTAAAAGGCATCCGGTTGTAACTCTACAGCCTATACAAAAGAGATAGGTTTTCTTTAGCAACTCTTTGCAGGCTTAGCAAGAGTTACTGCGGTTTCTAAGAATTTTTCATGCGCTCATACTTCGCTTTAAGCAGCTCAGCTGGCGTTGGCCCTTTCGGGGTCAGTGGCGCTGCCAACGCGCGCCGTACCGGTGGGATTGGCTTACCTTCCAGCACACGCTTTTCCCACATATCCAGAATGTCACTGGCTTCGCGCTCAAGCTCTTTGTGACACAGCTGCCCATCAGTTCCGCGGCGCCGCAGCTCGAGGCAAATGTGGTAGTAAACCAGCTTCGGCCAAGGATACTGCTCGCTGCTCGGGTACCGAAACACCAGCTTGCGCCACTTCCAGTACTCAGCCATAACGTCAGCAGTGGTGATCCCCAGCACACAGTGCCCTTCCCTGCACCACTTGATAAACTGGCCAGGCGATGGCAGGAATGGTCGCTCCTGGCGCCGCACGATGCGCATGCCCGCTTCAACCTGTTCCAGGGTGGTGATCCCGTTTTCTTTGAAGGCCAGCACCCACTGTCGGCGGATCTCGTTCACATCCTCCTGGCTGCGATTAACCAGGCTTGCGGGGAACGCGGCCGCCAGCTGTACGAACAGCCCGTTGATAATCTGCGCCACCTGCTGCGTTTGTTCTCGCTCGGTGTACTGCTCAGGCATGTTGTGTGCCATGCGGCGGGCCTGTTCGCGGTCAAAATTGCGAATACCCTCGGCAAGGTTTTTCATTCCAGCACCCCGCAAATCCAGTCGGTGTTATGCAGGTCGATGCTGCCCCGGGATGGTTTTGCCGCTCCGGTTGCGCGCAGTCGTTTGGTGGTGAGCTGATCCCACTGCTTGCGCAAACTCGAAGGGCTCAGGATGTTGTCTTTCCAAAACTCGTCTCTGTTGGCCCACTGGAACAGGTCGCAGATTTCGTAGTGGGTACGATTGTCCTGGACACGCATCAGCCTGATGGTGTTTGCCCATTCAGCCCAGTTTGGTTCGGATAACGAGGCGTTAACGGTGAGAAGCTTGTCGTAAATCCAGTGACTGGCCTTGAGGTCGTCAGCCGTTCCCCATGATTTACCTGCCGGAGTGTATATCCCATCGGCAGCTTCAGGGTGGCGAGAGAGAAACTCTTGAGTTTTCTGGTTTCGGGATTCTTCAGAATTCCGAGACGAGGATCTTTTACTACTGTTCTTGTTATAGTCTTGGGTGTCTACCGTTTCCGGGAAGATTTTTCCCGTTTTCGGTAACATTTTTCCCGATTTCGGGAAGACTTTTCCCGTTTTCGGTTTGTCCAAAATCCAGGCGGAAAGGTCAGTATTTATACCGACAATTTTCATCATACCCTGCTTTTGACTGAAGATAATTTTGCGTTCTGCAAGCGATTTAAGCGCATCAGAAACATGGGAATCACTCAGCCCTGTAAGCTCGGCGATCACCGTGTTCGTAACTCGGTCCTGTTTCTTATTCCAGCCGTAGGTAAGCCAGATCACCGCTTCAAAACACTGCCACTCCCGGCCTGACATTCTCAGACGAGGCTTAAGCTGTTGGATCTCGTTAGCGACCTTGGTATACCCGTTCGACAGGTCGGCCATACGACCTCCCGGTTGTTCGGTTCTGTGGGGGAAATTGATAATTTCAGCTGTGTTTGACATACTTAGCTCCGCAATTACACTCCGTTTTTGCACCTGAAAGCCGTTGGTGTTCGAGCACCGCGGCTTTCGCCTTTTCTGAAGTCTTCACATTGCACCCAACATGGTGGTGACCATCGCCAGCAGCGGCGCCGTAAGGTCCGGATCGACACGGAACATTTCAAAAATCCCCTCGCCTAACTCCTTCAGTTTTTCCTTCTTCGGTGCATCGAGCATCAGAGCTTGCTTCACCTCACTTACTTCCTTTTCCAACCTGGCCATGCGGTAGGCAAACGAGTCGTTCTTTACAACACGATCGCGGTATCGAAGCGGTAATACGGACATGATCGCTGGCACCAGCCGTTCGACGTTCTTTCGGTACGATGCGGAGTCTTCTTTGTTGTCGAGCCAGCGGAACAGCTTCACGTTCCAGACATCGGCTTGGCCTGAGAAATCCACTCCATCAAGTTGAAATTCTTCCGCCGCTTTTTGAATCTGAAGTGCAACAACCACGCGCCCTTCTGCTGCTGCCCACGCCCGAACCGCAGAGCAGATATCGCGATGCTCTATCGTCCGATAAGTAGGCTCGCTTTCATGACATGGGAATATCAGTGGATTAGAGCAAGCTCTGCTACTCTGTTGAAATGAAACAGTTTGCATTGTTAAGGCTCCTGTTTAGGTAAACCGTCGGTGGGGTTTGGGTAGAGATCTGGGCGTAGTTCATGCGGAGTTACACCCGTCATTTTATAAATGAGAAATATGTAGCTTGGCGGAACGATTCCTTGGTCGCGATTCTTCCAATGACTTATCGACATACTCGTTACGCCAAGTGCAATGCTGAGTTTTCTAGCTGAACCAGCGACTTTAATTGCTTTATCTAGTGCGGACATGTATTTCTCCTACTTATCATCAATAAAAGTAAACCACAGATTTACATTTAATGCAAACCTTGGGTTTATTGTGTGTGTAAACCAAGTATTTACAATGACTATATGAGAAAAGAAGAACCCAACCTTGTTTTGGTAGAACGCCTAACTGAGATCAACAAGCGCGGCGTTACTAAAGCAGACATGGCACGCATAGCTGGAGTCACCCCTCAAGCCGTTAACGGCTGGTTCAAAAAAGGAGTGATTAGTAAAAAATCAGCACTGGCCATAGCCGACGCAGTTGGCATTTCTGTCGCCTGGCTACTAGGGGAAGGCGTTAGTGAAACAGACGGACTCAAGGCGAACGAACAACGCTTACTGGAGCTCTATCGACAATTCCCAGAAGATGAACAACAGAACATGCTACGGATTTTTGCCCTTCGCTTGAAAGAACTTGATGAAATGTATGAAAAATATATGAGCAAGCGAAACAAAGGTAGTGATTGAGGCTCGATATGGAGCACTACGACGCAACATTGTCTGCGCTTCTCTTGCCTAAGTCCTACAACAAGGATTGATATTCCTTTAGTTGTCACAATATGTAATTCATAACAATTATCCAAACTTGCTTTAACAAGCGTTCATACAGTAATGAGGATCCACATGTCAGAAAAAATGTCTCGACTGCCAAGAACAGAGTCTTTTCAGGAACATAGTGCTGAGTTCGGTAATATCATCCCCCATCCTGTCAACAAAGATATTGTCAGTATTCAATTTATGACTACAAGAGCTATACCTGTGATAAAAAGTGTAAACGACAAAAATCAAGGTAGTGTGCAAGTTGAGGTGGCCATGGAGACTGAACTTCAACACTCTTGTTCAGTAAATATGCACAAAAGTCAACTTGAAGGCCTTATACAAAACATTGAAGAGTTTTTAGAAAATCATAAAGCATAGGTAATACTATGGATCAAGAATGCAAAACTCTTCATGGCACTATTCGTCTGAGTTACTCGGAAGGTCAGGATGATAAGCCACTTACAGTGGTCATGCCTGAGTCAGACCGCGAAACCTTTATGATGGTTGCTCAGCAGGTATATAGTGTCACAGAACGAAATGCCAAAAAGAAAATGGGAGCAAGTGACGATTCTCGTGTAGACTCAAGTGGTGAAATACTCTATATCGATGTCCCAAGTGATGAAGATACCCAAGATGAGTCTTACATTGTCCCACAAGGAGAAAAGGAAGCTCCTCAAAAGGAGGCAATTACTATGTCTGGAATGAGCCGTGAAGAACTACAGGCACATTTGGATAAAAACAAGGCCGAAGTTTCCGCCATTGCTTCTGATCTGCGTAGCGAAATGGAAAAATGGAGTAAAGATAACTCCGAAAAAATTTCTCAGCTTACCATCTCTATCAACGCCCTGAATGCCAACATAGAAGGTAAAGCGGAAGCTACAAACGGAAGATTAGAAGGTGTTCAAAGCCAAATGAATGGCATGAACACTGCTATCGCAGGAGTAAGTACAGCTATATCTGGTATCCAGTCGGGGTTATCAACAAAACTGACGATATTTGGTGTAATCATAACTGTAGTCATAGCGCTGGTAGGATTTGGTGCCAACCTTATGTCTGGTAATACGTCGAAAGTGCAGCCGGATGCCCCGCAGCCTATAGTAATCCAAGTACCGCAGAGCATCTCGCCACCTGCACCTGCACCTGCACCTGCACCTGCACCTGCACCTGCACCTCAAACGAATACACAGCCCCATTCCAATTGAAATAACAAATTAAAACCGGCCTGTGTGCCGGTTTTTTTATAACTGCTCACAATCCACTCTATCTCCATCCTTCCTCCCCGCTAACCACTCTCTGATGCTTTAAAAAGTTACTTTTTTTGCCTACGTTTCGCTGGACACGTCGCTAAATCAGCTTTGTAAGCCATCGATTTACAACCAAACAAAACCCATGATTGACATAAATATAAACCAGTGATTTAATCATTATCACCAAGACGCACTACGAACCACTAAGGCAGGACGCCCACGAAGTAGCCGCCGACGGCATATGAAGAGTCGGATGAGGTGGAGAGATTAACGCGCATCAGGTGTAAACGTTCCGCTGGCCGGCGATAAGGCATAAGAAAAGCGCCCAGCAGGACGCTTCGCTCTTTAAAAATCTGGGTATCCCTGAATGTTAGCTAATCCAGCTGGCATCAAGAGTGTAGTTAGAGGTATTCATCGAGTAAGAGGCATTACAATTATGGCAAAAAGATTGGTGAAAATAGCATCTGGCATGAGCGTTATAGTACGGCTCTCCAGTAGGCTGAAGTATCGATACTATTCTCTTTGTAAAACACTGTGGGCAAAGATGCACTGTTACCTTCTTTTCACCCACAATCTGCTCCTTCGAATACACAAACGTACCAGATTCAAGTTGATTGAAAACATAACCTTCAGTCTGGGATTGAAAATCTTCGTACTCTGCAATTTTTGCTTTGAGAAGCATTGCTTCTTCTTCACGTTGACGGATCACATCACCGAGAGAGAAGCACTCCGCCTGAAGTGTAATTAACCTGTTCTGAAGTTCAATCGTGGCAGCTTTAACTTCCGCATCAGTTTTTGCGTCGTTGATGACTTTGGCTAAACCTGCGGTCTCTTTTATGGCGGCCATGGCAGCTGATAGTTCGGCAATCACTACGAATACTCTTCTTGTTGCTGGGGATATCCAGATTAAACGAATCCTTGTTGTTGGGGAATAGCAGGATCCACCGAGCCTGATGTGGTCAAAAGACAGGCATTACAAGGAGATCAAAGTGACTGATTACGCACGTAAGCCATCACGGCAACAGGCAGTAAAGCTGAATTTCTTCGAGGTGATTCTTCGCCGCCTGTGCTACCTGCTGGCGCAAAAGGGGAATCCAGATGTGTAACTCAACGAAATGCGGGTACTGCAGCAAGCCGGTTGAACCGGAGGAAGTAGTCAAAAGTACCCTTCTCTATCGCAACGGCGCACAGCTGGCGCGAAAAGAAAAAGAGTATTGCTCTGAACGCTGTGCTTCGTACGACCAGATGGCCCACGAAAGCTAACGTAAAAGCCGCGCAAGGCGGCCCGTACGTCCGGTGACACCGACCAAAGTTCCACCGGAAAACTACACAAAACCAAAGTTAACCCAATGGGCGCTATCTCTGGCCCGGGGATCTTACATCCAAAAAAGAGGATCTCACATGGAATTTTTCTATGTAGTTAAGGCTACGCAGAAATCCGGCAAAGAAGACGCAGTGATTTGGTTCACTGCTAAATCAGAAGCCCGTGCAAACCTGCAGCTCGATGTTGAGCTGGAAGATGCCGGTATTGAAACCGGACGCGGTAAGGATTACGCCAAACCGGTTCGCACCGATTTCCCGGTGTATAACGACCTCACGGAAGAAAGTACCGTGGATTACACCTGGTGCAAACGCTACGAACTGCAGGACGATGGACGCACTTGGTTGCCAAAGGCTGGTGCTGAGTCTACTGGACCCGTGGACAACTTTGCCGCACCGGAAACTACCGTTAAAGTCGAAACTACCGTCGAGAGTGTCCCGCTTGAAAACCGCACTCCAGCGGTTCGTTATGCCGTCCACCTGACCAGCGACAAATACCAGTCACACATCACTAAAGAGCAGCAGCTGGCTGCCAGCGAAATGTCACTGGATGAAGGCAACACTTATCTCCAGAACCTGCTGCTGGCGAAGAACGACATCCCTGAAATTGCCGAGCTCAGCCTGAACGCTGAGTGGAAACTCGTTCAGGCGATAAAGCAGGTCTTCGCGCCAGATGAAGCGCACGAAACTGAAATTATCGCTGCATTCATGGCTGACTGGGCGAGAGCAGATGCCGGCGACCGCAATCAGTTAGTTGAAGAGTGGAGAAGCGGCAAGCTTGCTCTTCTCAAATCAGAAAGCACCAGCGACGCCGACGTTACAACTGGTCATGATCTCAAACCTGATAACGGTATCCAGATTGACGAGAATGATGACGAAACCACACGTTATCCAGTCGTTCGTATGCCCTTCCGCAAGCAGCTACTCGCCCAGTTTACCGCCGACGAACTGCGCCACCACTTAACTCGCGAAGAATACGAAGGTATCAGCGCGCTGGAGATGGACACTGACAACGGCTACGTCCAGAACCTGCTGCTGGCGGCAGAAAACTGCGAAGAGGTTAAGGGTTACGATACCAAAGACCTGTGGCGCTATACCGATGCTATTCGCAAAGTGTTCAGCAAGGATAAGCGTCACGAACTCGCTTTGGTTCTCCGTTTCACCAGAATCTGGGCGGCGACTGATTATATCGATCGCGGCATTCTCGTTCGCGAATGGGGTACCGGTAATCGCATCAGTAATGTTCAGCGCACTGATTCTGGGACCAATGCAGACGGTAGCTATGTAACGGATCGCGGCGAAGGCGCGCATCACACTCTGGACACCCTCGATCTTGAGATCGCATGCGCCCTACTGCCTATGGACTTCCACCACTTCGAAATTCCTTCGAGCGTGTTACGACGTGCCAAAGAAATCGTGGCGAAGAAAGAAGAACCATGGAAATCATGGAGCGCCATCCTGCGTAATCAGCCCGGCATACTAGCGGTGAACCGTGCGGCAATCTTCAACCTGATCCGCATCGCGCCAGAAAACATCCACCACACGCCAGCGGCTCATCTTGAGTTTGTGAATAAAACCATGACGGCTGAATTTAACTCTGCTGTCGAGTTGCTGCCGCTTACTGCGCCAGTTATTGACCCTGATGTGCCTGTAAAACAGCCGCATGTTGAAAAGCTCGGCGATGGTATGTTCACCATCGATGGCTTGATGAACGAAAAACGACCAGAAAAAGATGGCCGTTCATCGGTTAACCTGGAGACCACCAGCAGTGTGCAGATGGAAAAGACTGAGCCAGAGAAAGTCGAAGTTATTGATGCGATATCACCAGGCGAAGGCGCTGATGCGGCTGATCAACAAACAAATACCGTAGCACCAACTGATATTCTGGCCGCCGCGGCCCCAAGCCTCGCGAGCGACACCGCATCAGAAATCAAGCTGGACGCGCCGGAGGTAGACCCCAGACAGCCAGAAGCGCAGCAGGATGAACCCACTGTCGAATACCCGGCATTCTTCGAGCCAGGTCGTTATGAAGGTCTGCCAAACAACGTTTACCACGCCGCGAACGGGATCAGCAGCACGCAGGTAAAAGATGCCCGTGTGAGCCTGATGTATTTCAACGCGCGCCACGTCGCCAAGACTATCCAGCGCGCGCCGTCAAAAGTACTGGATATGGGTAACCTGGTTCATGCTCTGGCGCTACAACCTGAAAATCTCGAAGAAGAATTCAGCGTGGAGCCGGAGATCCCAGCAGGTGCGTTCACTACCGCCTCTACTCTGCGTGAGTTTATCGATGCGCATAATGCCAGTCTTCCAGCATTGCTGAGTGCTGACGATATCAAAGTGCTGCTGGAAGAACATAACGCAACTCTACCCGCTCAGCTGCCGTTGGGCGCAAGCCTGGAGGAAACCGCACAGAGCTACATGGCGCTGCCGGCTGAGTTCCAGCGCATTGAACCTGAACAGAAGCAGACTGCAGCAGCGATGAAGGCCTGTATCAAAGAATACAACGCCACCCTACCTGCGCCGGTAAAAACCAGCGGTAGTCGCGATGCACTACTCGAGCAACTGGCACTGGTCAATCCCGATCTGGTTGCGCTGGAAGCACAGAAGCCTGTTCCGTTGAAAGTATCCGGTACCAAAGCCGACATGATCCAGGCGGTGAAATCCGTCAAACCCGATGCCGTATTCGCTGACGAACTGCTCGATGCATGGCGGGATAATCCGGGTGACAAAATCCTGGTTACGCGCCAGCAACTGGCAACCGCACTGGCTATTCAATCTTCGCTGCTGGCGCACCCGACCGCAGGAATGCTGCTCCAACACCCGAGCCGTGCCGTTGAGGTGAGCTACTTCGGCTTTGACGAGGAGACCGGTCTGGAAGTTCGTGTGCGCCCTGACCTCGAGATCGACCTGGACGGAGTGCGTATCGGTGCCGATCTGAAAACCATCAGCATGTGGAACGTTAAGCAGGAAGGTCTGCGTGCCAAACTTCATCGGGAAATCATCGAGCGCGATTACCACCTGAGCGCGGCCATGTACTGCGAAACCGCGGCGCTGGACCAGTTCTTCTGGATTTTCGTCAACAAAGACGAGAACTACCACTGGATCGCCATTATCGAGGCATCCGCAGAACTGTTGGAATTAGGCATGCTCGAGTATCGCAAAGCGATGCGAGCTATCGCCACCGGTTTCGACACTGGCGAGTGGCCAGCGCCGATCACTACCGATTACACCGACGAACTGAACGACTTCGATCTGCGTCGCCTTGAAGCGCTGCGTACTCAGGCATAAGGGGGAACTATGCAAAACACTAACGTGACCGTTACCGACCAGAATTCCGTTGTTAACTCCAACGTGGCCCTTTTCGACTCACAGTACCTTACCGCCATCAGTTCATTCGCGCAGATTATGGCTCAGGGTGCCGCGACGGTTCCCAAGCACCTGCAGGGCAATCAGGCTGATTGCATGGCTGTAGCGATGCAGGCGGCGCAGTGGCAAATGAATCCTTTCGCTGTAGCGCAGAAGACCCACCTGATTAACGGTGTCCTCGGATATGAAGCGCAACTTGTTAATGCCGTCATTTCGCGTAGTGGCGTGCTCACAAGCCGCTTTGAATATGAGTGGTACGGGCCATGGGAAAAAGTTGTTGGAAAATTCCATATCCGTAAAGGCGACAAAGGCGAGTACCGCGTCCCGGGCTGGACCATGGCTGATGAAGCTGGGATCGGCATCATTATCCGCGCAACCCTGAAAGGTGAAGATAAGCCTAGAGAACTTGATTTACTTCTGGCTCAGGCCCGTACCCGAAACTCCACCCTTTGGGCTGATGATCCTCGACAACAACTCGCGTATCTGGCCGTCAAGCGTTGGGCGAGACTGTTCTGCCCTGATGTAATCCTCGGTGTGTATACGCCTGATGAACTGGACGATCGCCGCGTTGAGCGCGAAGTAAATCCGGCCCCGGCCCAGCACGTAACCCTTGCTGATATCTCAGGTGACAACGTAACAACCACTCAAAGCGCGCAGGTGTCGGCTTCCAACATCGATACTCTAGCCGATGATTTCCGGGATCGCATCGAAGCAGCTCAGGATGTCGATAGTGCAAAAGCTCTTCGTGCCGACATCGAGAACGTAAAAGCAACACTGGGATCTGCCCTGTTCACCGAGCTGAAAAACAAAGCCGTGAAGCGTTACTACCTTGTGGATGCTCGCAATAAGGTTGAAGCGGCGATCAACTCCCTGCCCCAGCCCGACGAGCCGAATGCAGCAGAGCGGTTCGCGGAAGCCGAGCATGTCCTGGCATCTTCAAAGCGTCACCTGGGCGACGAACTGCATGACCAGTTCAGCATCACCCTGGCGGATATGAAACCGGAATACGTGGCCTAACGAGACTGGGAGGGGGCAACCCTCCCCTTAAGGAGACTACATGCGACTGATCAATCGAGGCAGTAAGCAATCCCCTTTAGCTCGCCAGGCATGTGACATCGCACTCGCCGCCCACCAGCAAAGGTACGGCAACTATGGGCGCAGCAAGATGAAAGAGACTTACACGGTGAAAGTTGAAGGCGTGAAGGTCTGGGTTGAGGTGGTGAATCGCAAGACGAGCTATGTGGCCACAGCAATGACCGGCATGCGTCGGCTCCGTTCCTTACCCGGTCAGGCCTCCTGATATCGGAATATCAATTATTTTTAACCGGCATCTTTATACTGATGCCGGTTACCTGAGGTGAACTATGTCACAGGTAATTTTTAACGAAGAGTGGATTGTTGAGGCCAAACTCACCGAAAGAACTGGGCTCTCAAGTGGGCAAATCAAGAGCTACCGTCTTAAATCATGGGTCAACGGCATCCATTTTAAATACGTTACCGCCGATGGCAGAACAGAGTCCGAGAAAGGACTTGCCTGGTACAACTACCCCAAAATAAACCATTTCATTAAGGACGCGTAATGGCAGGCTTTCCTACCGGTGTTGAAATCCACAACGGTAAACTGAGGATATCATTCAAGTATAAGAATATTCGCTGCAGGGAAGTTTTGCAGGGTTGGGCAGTGAACAATTCCAACATCAAAAAGGCCGGCAATCTTAGAGCACTGATATGCGCTGAAATTCAGCTGGGTACATTCAAATACGAAGAGCGTTTTCCGGAGAGCAAAGCACTTAAGAAGTTTTCGGCGCCCGTTAAGAGCGTCTTAACCTTTGGAGAGCTGTGCGATGCATATCACGCAGTGAAAGAGGTGGAGATCAACCCGGCAACGATGATGATTACTCGCTCGGTCAGTACTCTCTTCACGAAAATTATCGGAGAAAGCACTTCTCTTGAAGAAATTCAGCTAAACGATATGTTGTTGTACAGGAAGAAATTACTTGAAGGGGAATTTAAGGCCAGATCCGATGGGCAACGCACCGTCAGAACTGTTAACGCCTTCATGGGGCAATTATGCAGAATGCTCAGCTTCGCTCACCAGAGTAACTACATCCAGCACAAGCCGTTTGAGAACATAAAGAGTCTGAAGACATCTGAACTTGATCCAGACCCATTGCTGAAAGAAGAATTTCAGGAGCTATCTAAGCACTGGCAGGGTCAGCATTTAAACCTTTGGTCGTTTGCCGTCTATACCGGCCTACGTCATGGTGAATTGACCGGTCTGGCTTGGGAGGATGTCGATCTAAAAAATGGCGAGGTCCATGTTAAGCGTACAATGACGCTCACAAAGAAGTTTGGTCCACCGAAGACAAACGCCGGGGTGAGGACCGTAAAGCTGTTAAAACCGGCGCTGGAAGCGTTAACGAGGCAATTCGAACTTACTGGCAATAAGGTGCCCGCAGAGATCGACTTTTACCACCGCGAACGTGGGAAAATTGAAAAGCAAAGCCTGAGATTCTGCTTCGTGCCCAACCATGATGAAGGGGAAATGAGCAGACATTATTCACAGAGCACGATAAACCTGACATGGCCGGGCGCCATGAGAAAATCAGGCGTAAGGTATCGTAGTCCCTACCACACCCGGCATACATATGCCTGCTGGTTACTATCAGCTGGCGCAAATCCATCGTTCATTGCCAGCCAGATGGGGCATAAAAATGCGCGTATGGTTTACACCGTATATTCAAAATGGATCGTGCGGATGAACGATGACCAGATAGACATGTTAAACGGGAAAATTTAGCGGAGTGCCCCCACGGTGCCCCCGGCGTTATGCCAAATTGAATAATATTCAATTATTACAAAGAGTTCAGCGACTCGCCTTTAATAGTAGCCAGATAAATACGGGCGCGCCCAGTGTTGCGGTCACGACCCCAATCGGCAGCTCGGCGGCACTCATGGCCAGACGGGCAATAATATCGGCAATCAGCAGCGTTGCCGCGCCTGCAATGGCGGCGGCGGGCAGTAAAGTACGATGATCGGTAATCCCACCGAGGCGCAGCATATGGGGAATCACCAGGCCAATAAAACCTATGGCCCCGGCCAGCGCGACGCTGACACCAACCATCCAGCCGATAGCGACCACCAGCACATTGCGCCACAGGCCGATCGACAGGCCCAGCTGGCGGGCAGAGATCTCACCCAGCGCCAGCATGTTTAGCGGTTTCGCCTGGAAAGCGGCCCACAGAATCGCCGGCATCAGTATCGCCATCAGCCAGCCCTGCCGCCAGTCCACGCCGCCAAAACCGCCCATCATCCAGTACATCAGCTGGCGCAGGTCGAATGAGGTGGAGAAATAGACCGCCCAGGTCATTAAGGCGCTGCAGATAATCCCCAGCGCGACGCCGGCCAGCAGCAGACGGCTGGTCGATAAATGCCGTCTGGCGAAGCGCAGTAAAATCACGGTGATAAGCAGCGCACCGGCGATGGCGCTAAGGCTCACGCCCCAGCCAGAAAGGCTTCCACTGCCCAGCATCGTCGCGGCGATAAGGCCGACGCCTGCGCCATTGGAGACGCCGAGCAGCCCCGGTTCCGCCAGTGGGTTTTCAAATAAGGCCTGCATGATGGTGCCACACAGCCCCAGCGCCGCACCGACCAGCACGACAGCTACTGTGCGCGGCAGGCGAATTTGCCAGACAAACAGTTTGCCCTGATCGCTCAACCAGTGTTCTGGCCCGATCCACTGCTCTCCGGCGCACAGACTCACGGCAAAAATGGCGAGCAGAATTGTCATCAGTGCCAGCAGCCAGCGCAGATCGGAACGGTGTTGTTGACGGGCAAAATCGAGCATGGGTTCGGTTTTCGTGTGAGTGATGATGTTGATTTTACGGTGGGTATGCCTTCGCGCAAAGAAAAAAGGCCGCGATTGCGGCCTTTTTGGGTTAGTTCATATTACTCTGCTTTGGGCGTTGCGTTTTCGACACGGCTTTTTAACTTCTGGCCGGGTCTGAAGGTCACCACGCGGCGGGCTGTAATGGGAATATCTTCCCCCGTCTTCGGGTTACGACCCGGACGTTGGTTTTTGTCTCGCAAATCAAAATTGCCAAAACCGGAGAGTTTTACCTGCTCACCATTTTCCAGAGCACGACGGATCTCTTCGAAAAATAGCTCTACCAGCTCTTTGGCATCCCGTTTGCTAAGCCCAAGCTTATCAAACAGATATTCTGACATTTCAGCTTTTGTAAGCGCCATAGGTTCAATCCCTCAATGATGCCTGGAATCGCTCTTTTAATGCCTCTACACATCTGGCAACGGTAGCGGCAATCTCCTCTTCTTCGAGTGTACGGCTGGTATCCTGAAGGATAAGGCTAATAGCAAGGCTCTTAGAACCTTCTGCTACGCCCTTGCCGCGGTACACGTCAAATAAGTTTACGCCAACTACCTGATTTACGCCAACTTTCTTACATTCGGCCAAAATATCTGCTGCGGGCACATTTTCAGCGACCACAACGGCGATATCGCGGCGATTCGCCGGGAAGCGCGAAACGTCCTGAGCCTGAGGAACCACGCGGTCTGCGACCTTATTCCACTCCAGCTCAAACACCATGGTGCGGCCATTCAAGTCGAGTTTGCGTTCCAGCTCAGGATGAACAACACCAACGAAACCAACGCGTTCACCGTGTAAATAAATGGCAGCGCTCTGGCCCGGATGCAGGGCTGGAATGGCTTCTGCGCGGAACTCAATTTCAGAAAGTTTACCGGTCAGTTCGAGAACTGACTCCAGATCGCCTTTCACATCGTAGTAATCAACGCTGTTTTTGGTCAGATCCCAGTGCTCTTCATAGCGGTTGCCGCAGATAGCGCCAGCCAGCATCAGATCCTGACGGATACCAAGATTTGCCTGGGTATCAGGCACAAAGCGCAGACCAGTTTCGAAGATGCGCACGCGGCTTTGCTGACGATTCTGGTTATACACGATGGTGCCAAGCAGACCGGTCCACAGGGAGAGGCGCATCGCGGACATTTCGCTGGAGATCGGGCTTGGCAGAATCAGGGCTTCCTGGCCTGGGTGGATCAGCTGCTGCAGTTTCGGATCCACGAAGCTGTAGGTGATCACTTCCTGATAGCCTTTGTCATTCAGCATGGTTTTCACACGCTTCAGGGACAGATCGGCTTCGCGATGGGTGCCCATCATCAGGCCGGCCTGTACTGGCTCGTCAGGGATGTTGTTGTAGCCGTAAATACGAGCCACTTCTTCCACCAGGTCTTCTTCGATTTCCATATCGAAACGCCAGCTTGGTGCAACGGCCTGCCACTGGTCCTGGCCTTCGGTAACCTCACAGCCCAGACGGCGCAGGATATCGCTCACCTGCGCATCCGCAATGTGATGGCCAATCAGACGATCCAGCTTGCTACGACGCAGCGTGATGGTCGCACGCTGAGGCAGCGCAGACTCATTGGTCACATCAATCACTGGACCTGCTTCACCGCCGCAGATATCGATCAGCAGGCGAGTCGCACGTTCCATCGCTTTGTACTGCAGTGCCGGATCAACACCGCGCTCGTAGCGGTGAGAAGCGTCCGTATGCAGACCGTGGCGGCGTGCGCGGCCGGTAATAGACAGCGGGCTGAAGAATGCACACTCCAGCAGAACATTTTGCGTGTCGTCGTTAACGCCTGAGTGCTCGCCACCGAAGATGCCGCCCATGGCCAGCGCTTTGGTGTGGTCAGCAATGACCAGCGTATCGGCATTCAGTTTGGCTTCGCTGCCGTCCAGCAGAACCAGCGTTTCACCCTCTTTCGCCATACGCACGACGATCCCGCCTTCGATACGATCTTTATCGAATGCATGCATCGGCTGGCCGAGTTCAAGCAGAACGTAGTTGGTTACGTCAACCACCGCATCGATAGAACGAATTCCGCAGCGACGCAGTTTTTCTTTCATCCACAGCGGGGTTGGCGCTTTGACGTTAATGCCTTTAACCACACGACCAAGGTAGCGCGGGCAGGCGTCAGCGGCTTCGACCTGAATCGGCAGCGTGTCGGTAATGGTTGCCGCAACGGGTGCGATCTCCGGCACGTTCAGTTCGGTCTGGTTCAGCACCGCAACGTCGCGCGCCACGCCGATAATCCCTAAGCAATCGGCACGGTTTGGCGTCACGCTGATTTCAATGGTGTTGTCATCCAGCTTCAGGTATTCGCGGATGTCAGTGCCAATCGGCGCATCAACGGGCAGTTCGATAATGCCGTTGTGATCGTCGGAAATACCCAGCTCGGAGAACGAGCACAGCATGCCTTCTGACGGCTCGCCGCGCAGTTTGGCTGCTTTAATTTTGAAATCGCCCGGCAGAACCGCGCCGACAGTGGCGACAGCCACTTTCAGACCTTGTCGGCAGTTTGGTGCGCCGCAGACGATATCGAGCAGACGCTCGCCGCCAACGTTCACTTTTGTCACGCGCAGTTTGTCGGCGTTCGGGTGCTGGCCGCACTCGACCACTTCACCGACAACCACGCCGTTGAATGCGCCGGAAACCGGCTCAACGCCGTCCACTTCAAGGCCAGCCATGGTAATTTGGTTAGAGAGCGCTTCGCTGTCGAGCGTGGTGTTCACCCATTCGCGTAACCACAGTTCACTGAATTTCATTGTTCTGTCCTGCCCTTATTTAAACTGTTTGAGGAAACGCAGATCGTTTTCGAAGAATGCGCGCAAATCGGTCACGCCGTAACGCAGCATGGTCAGACGCTCCATGCCCATACCGAAGGCGAAGCCGGAATAGACTTCCGGATCGATACCGACATTACGCAGGACGTTTGGATGGACCATGCCGCAGCCAAGCACTTCGAGCCATTTGCCGTTTTTACCCATCACGTCCACTTCAGCAGAAGGTTCGGTGAACGGGAAGTAGGACGGACGGAAACGAATCTGCAGATCTTCTTCAAAGAAGTTACGCAGGAAGTCGTGCAGCGTGCCTTTCAGGTTGGTAAAGCTGATGTTCTTATCAACGATCAAGCCTTCCATCTGATGGAACATCGGGGTGTGCGTCTGGTCGTAATCGTTACGATAGACGCGGCCCGGCGCGATGATGCGGATCGGCGGCTCTTGCTCTTTCATCGTGCGGATCTGCACGCCAGAGGTCTGGGTGCGCAGCAGACGGGTGGCATCAAACCAGAAAGTGTCGTGGTCAGCACGTGCCGGATGATGACCAGGAATGTTCAGGGCATCGAAGTTATGGTAATCATCTTCGATTTCCGGGCCAGTCGCCACGGTAAAGCCGAGCTCACCGAAGAAACTTTCAATGCGGTCGATGGTACGCGTGACCGGGTGCAGACCGCCATTCTCAATGCGACGCCCCGGCAGGGAGACGTCAATGGTCTCTTCGGCCAGACGGGCATTCAGCGCGGCGCTTTCTAAATCGTATTTGCGCGCATTCAGTGCCTGTTGAACCTGCTCTTTGGCTTCGTTAATCACCGCACCCGCTGCCGGGCGCTCTTCTGGCGGCAATTCACGCAGGGTTGTCATTTGCAGGGTCAGATGCCCTTTCTTGCCCAGATATTCGACGCGTACATTGTCTAATGCGGCAACATCTGAGGCCTGATTAATGGCTGCCGTTGCACTGGCAACCAGCTCTGCGAGATGTGACATGGTTTTCCTCGTTATGTGGCGATATTCATAAGCGGTAGAAACAAAAAAAGCCTCCATCAGGAGGCTTTCTGGCGCTGTTTTTCGTTTCATCTTTCACGCGCAAGCCCCCTGAATTCAGGTGCTAAAGTAAAAGAAGAAGCGGAAAATAGCAGCATTCATGCTTGCGTTACCTTGTGTGTTCATTCATCCCGAAGGGGGTGGAAATGAAAGAGGGAGCAAAGCCCCCTCTCTCAACTGGCTTATGCCAGTGCTGCTTTCGCTTTTTCGACCAGAGCGGTGAACGCTAATTTGTCGAATACTGCGATGTCAGCCAGGATCTTACGGTCGATTTCAACAGAGGCTTTTTTCAGGCCGTTGATGAATTTGCTGTAAGAAATACCGTTCTGACGTGCTGCTGCGTTGATACGCGCAATCCACAGTTGACGGAACTGACGCTTACGTTGACGACGGTCACGGTAAGCATACTGACCAGCTTTGATAACAGCCTGGAAGGCAACGCGGTATACGCGAGAACGCGCACCGTAGTAGCCTTTAGCTTGTTTCAAAATTTTCTTGTGACGTGCACGGGCAACTACACCACGTTTTACGCGAGCCATATGTGCTCTCCTGTATCTATTCTAAGTTAAAAAAGGTTAATAAACGTTTACGACTTATGCGTACGGCAGGCACGCGATTACCAGGCCCAGATCGCCTTTGGAAACCATGGCTTTAGGACGCAGGTGACGTTTACGCTTGGTAGCTTTTTTAGTCAGAATGTGACGCAGGTTAGCGTGCTTGTGCTTAAAACCACCTTTACCGGTTTTTTTGAAGCGCTTAGCAGCACCGCGTACGGTCTTAATTTTTGGCATTTTAATAACTTCCACTTCGCATTGTTAATAAACGAAACATAGGCGAACAAAACCTGCGAAGCCCGTAGGCTCCACAGGAATTGCTACTTGAAGGCCTTACTGTTTCTTCTTAGGAGCGAGCACCATGATCATCTGGCGGCCTTCGATCTTCGATGGGAAGGATTCGACCACTGCCAGTTCACTCAGATCGTCACGGACGCGATTAAGCACTTCCATACCGATCTGCTGGTGAGCCATCTCACGACCGCGGAAACGCAGCGTGATCTTAGCTTTATCACCCTCTTCCAGAAAGCGTACCAGGCTGCGGAGTTTTACCTGGTAATCGCCATCGTCGGTGCCAGGTCGGAATTTAATTTCCTTAACCTGAATAACTTTTTGCTTTTTCTTCTGTTCCTTAGAAGACTTGCTCTTTTCATAGAGGAATTTGCCGTAATCCATAATACGACAAACTGGCGGCTCGGCGTTAGGGCTGATTTCGACCAAGTCTACTCCGGATTCTTCAGCTTTTTCCAGAGCTTCTCTCAGACTCACAATACCAAGCTGCTCGCCTTCCAGACCTGTTAAGCGAACTTCTTGCGCGCGAATTTCGCTGTTGATACGATTCGGGCGCGCCGTTTGAACTCGTTTTCCGCCTTTAATACCTTATTCCTCCAGTTGTTGAAGACTGCGGCTGCGAATCTCTTGTCGCAGCTTCTCAATCACTTCACTTACGTCCAGGCTACCCAGGTCTTTACCACGGCGGGTGCGAACGGCAACTTTGCCTGCTTCCACCTCTTTATCACCACAGACCAACATGTAAGGTACCCGACGTAAAGTGTGCTCGCGGATTTTAAAGCCAATCTTCTCATTTCTCAAGTCCGCTTTTACGCGAATGCCCGCATTTTGCAGTTTCTGCGTCAATTCTTTAACGTAATCGGCCTGAGAATCGGTGATATTCATGACCACGACCTGCACCGGCGCGAGCCAGGTTGGGAAGAAGCCTGCAAACTCTTCAGTCAGAATGCCGATAAAGCGTTCGATAGACCCAAGAATTGCACGGTGAATCATTACCGGCACCTGACGCTCGTTGTCTTCGCCCACATAGGAGGCGCTTAAACGCTGCGGCAAGGAGAAGTCCAGCTGGACTGTTCCGCACTGCCATGCGCGATCGAGGCAGTCATACAGTGTAAATTCAATTTTCGGACCGTAGAATGCGCCTTCACCCACCTGATACTCAAACGGGATATTGTTCTCTTCCAGCGCAACTGCCAGATCCGCCTCTGCACGATCCCAGGTCTCGTCGCTACCGATACGTTTTTCCGGACGAGTTGAGAGCTTGACGACGATTTTCTCGAAGCCAAAGGTGCTATACATATCGTAGACCATACGAATACAGGCGTTGACTTCATCACGCACCTGATCTTCGGTACAGAAAATGTGCGCATCATCCTGAGTAAAGCCACGAACACGCATCAGACCATGCAGTGCGCCTGATGGCTCATTACGATGGCAGCTACCGAACTCCGCCATACGCAGCGGCAGATCGCGGTAGGATTTCAGACCCTGGTTGAAGATCTGAACGTGGCCTGGGCAGTTCATTGGCTTGATGCAGTATTCACGGTTCTCAGAAGAGGTGGTGAACATCGCATCTTTGTAGTTGTCCCAGTGGCCTGTTTTTTCCCACAGTACACGGTCCATCATGAACGGGCCTTTCACTTCCTGATACTGGTACTCTTTCAGCTTGGAGCGCACGAAAGTTTCCAGTTCACGGAAGATAGTCCAGCCGTCGTTATGCCAGAAGACCATACCCGGCGCCTCTTCCTGCATATGATACAGGTCGAGCTGCTTACCGATTTTACGGTGGTCGCGTTTTGCGGCCTCTTCTAGACGCTGCAGGTAGGCGCTCAGGGCCTTCTTATCTGCCCACGCGGTACCATAAATACGCTGCAACATCTTGTTGTTGCTGTCGCCGCGCCAGTAAGCGCCAGCGGTTTTCATCAGTTTGAAGTGATGACAGAAACGCATGTTCGGCACGTGCGGTCCACGGCACATGTCGACGTATTCTTCGTGATGATACAAGCCAGGCTTGTCATCATGCGCGATGTTCTCATCAAGAATAGAAACTTTATAGTTCTCGCCACGCTTCACGAAGGTTTCACGCGCTTCGTGCCAGCTGACTTTTTTCTTGATGACATCGTAGTTGGTCTCGGCGAGCTCGTGCATACGTTTTTCGAGCGCGTCGATATCTTCCTGGGTCAGGGTGTGGTCAAGGTCAACGTCATAATAGAAGCCGTTGTCGATCACCGGGCCGATCGCCATTTTGGTGTTTGGCCAGAGCTGTTTGATGGCATGGCCTAACAGGTGCGCACAAGAGTGACGAATGATCTCAAGACCTTCATCGTTCTTCGCGGTAATGATGGAAAGCTGAGCGTCGTTTTCAATCAGATCGGAGGCATCAACCAGTTCACCATTAACACGGCCAGCGATGGTCGCTTTTGCGAGTCCAGGACCAATGTCCAGGGCAACATCCATCGGGCTAACGGCGTGGTCGTAATGGCGTTGGCTGCCATCAGGAAGAGTAATTACAGGCATTTTATATCCTTATTTGCAGTGATGCCCCACACATAAGAGCATATACAAAGAAAATAATCGTATTTTATCAATAGATTGCAACACCATCTGACCAACAATCGTCAAATTGGCTCGCAGTCTGGAACAGTGACGAATCAGACAAAGGCTGATTTACGTTCTGCACCCTGATGGTAACACTAAAAAAAGGGTGAATGCACCCTCTGCGACCAGATTGATGTCTCTCATACATTTGTATGAGTTTTAGGGGGTAGCGCTCGCAATCCCATTTTGCTGAGCTAATCTTGAACTGGTCCTGACAACGTAAGGGGCGTTACATGAATGTTTCCAGTAGAACTGTAGTGGTACTGAATATTGTTTCAGCAGCGGCGCTGGTCATGATCCTGGCTGATAAGTTTCACTGGTTTTGACCCCCAAGGCTGACACTGCATAACAGCTTTTGATAGACTCACGTTATCAACTGACGAGGGAACGGGTTATGCCAACAAAACGCTTTGCACAAAAACACTGGAAAATGGTGGTGGTATTACTCGCCATCTGCGGTGCGATGCTTTTATTACGCTGGGCAGCAATGATCTGGGGCGTGTAGTGTGCTGGGGTATTAATTCACGTTTATGACGTGTAGTGAGTAACATGCAGTGGTGCGGCATTTATTAATATGACAGCAATATTGTCCATTCGCCTGTAAGCGCTGTTTCCGACATAAAATAATTTTCAGGTTCGCATAATGCGAAAAACCGGTACATCATCATCCGGTTTTTTCACTGCTGGTGTGATCCAATAATATTAAGACCACTCACCCGCAACCAGTTTGTGCACATCAAAGGCGTCATTCATTGACTGACCGGTAGACTGAGAGCCCGGCGCGATGTTAGAACCCGCTTCAACATCAGAAGCGCGGGTGATACCGATTTGATTGGTGGTGTCACTGGCAGGTTGGGTTACTGAATCAGCAGCAAATACACCAAATGACAGTGCGGAAAGCACCATTGCTGCTGCAGCATTTTTGATTTTATTCATAATGATTCTTCTCTATATCTGAATTAATGCAGTACAACGTGAGGCAATTAATGCCTGTACTCACAGTGTAGATCTGGATCACACTTTTGCCTAGTCAATTTATTTATCAAATCGTGTCAAATAAATTGAATGTATATCGCCGAGGGGAATTATGAAGAAATTATGGAGAATAACGCGGAGGTATTAATTTAAAACGCTGTTCAATATTTAATAGCACGCTTTGTTAAAATAAAAATACGGGCCGATAATATATCGGCCCGCGAATATTACATTTTATAGCCTAAAGAAACGGTCGTTCTGCGATCGGTATGTTCTGGTGCGGAAGCCGGTGGCTCCGAGTTCCAGGTCACGTTGTACGCCACTTTTAAACCAAAGTGTTCGTTGATCGCCACGTTCAGCGCGGTTTCAGAGTTCAGTGTCGTATCATCAGCCCCAAACACGGAGACGCCCTGGGTAAATTTAGCGTTATCGGTGAACTGCCAGGCATAAGTGCCGGATGCATAACCCAGCGGCTGCGTTTTGGTATCGCCGTCAGTGTACTCGTCGTAACGTACACCCGGACCGAATTCAAAACGGAAGCTGTGGACCGGGCCATTCAGGAACTGACGACCATAACCCGCAGTGAAGACGTCACGCTGGCGATAGCCATTGTAGCGGTCAGTTAACCAGCTTGCCTGGCCGAAAAGATAGTCATAATCCGTCATGTTGTAACGGCTACGGCCACCCACTGCATATTTCTCAGAGGAGCGCTCGTCATTAGATGAGGTGTTACTGGCGTTACCCCACAGGGACCAGGCGGTGGTATTGCCGTACCAGGTCATTGTGGTGTCTGCGGTCAGGGAGGAGCTTTTGGTGTTACCTGATTGCGCCAGATAGCCCGCGTTAAGGTTACCTTCAAACGGTTTCTGCGCAGTGGATGGGTCATCCATGACAGTAAAAACGGTATCGTCAGCGGCTGCGTACATCGAGGCAAACACGCCACCCGCCAGCATCAATGCGGCAGGTACTGTCTTCAAGAGCTTCATTTATAAAGGAGTCCGTACAACAAAAAAAGAGACCATCACGGTCTCGGAAACTTTCTTGAGGATCAATGACAAGGCATCCATAGAAAGGTAACAAATTATAAAAAGGCTCATATAACATAGCAATGATTTCTTATTTCATTTTTTGAATAAGAACGATCTCAAATCGTTAATTAATTCATATTAAAAACGCACAGAACGTCTAAACATTTATATTTAAAATCATACTGTTATTTACTTTCCCTTCTCGCCTTTTGTGCCATGCTTACCTGAGCCAATGCTAAAAGGAGGTCACAATGGTCAAGATTTATACACTGACGCTCTCCCCTTCCCTCGACAGCGCCACCCTCACGCCGCAGATTTATCCTGAAGGTAAACTCCGCTGTAGCACGCCCGTCTTCGAGCCTGGCGGCGGGGGGATTAATGTGGCGCGCGCCATTACCCATCTTGGTGGTCAAGCCACGGCGATCTTCCCGGCGGGCGGTGCCACCGGTGAACATCTGGTGGCGCTGCTGGCGGATGAACAGGTGGCTGTCGATACCGTCGACGCAAAAGACTGGACGCGCCAGAACCTGCATGTCCACGTCGAATCCAGCGGCGAGCAGTACCGTTTCGTCATGCCCGGCGCCATGCTGGATGACGATGAATTCCGCCAGCTGGAACAGAAAGTGCTCGCCATTGAAAGCGGTGCCCTGCTGGTGATTAGCGGCAGCCTGCCCCCTGGCGTGCAATGTGAAAAACTGACCCAGCTGATTCGCGCGGCGAAAGACAAAGGCCTGCGCTGCATCGTCGACAGTTCGGGCGATGCGCTGACTGCCGCTCTGGAATCCGGCGGTCTGGAACTGATCAAACCGAACCAAAAAGAGTTGAGCGCGCTGGTCAAGCGCCCGTTAACGCAGCCCGATGATGTTCGCTCCGCCGCCCAGGAGCTGGTGCGCAGCGGGAAAGCGCATCGCGTGGTGGTCTCATTGGGGCCGCAGGGTGCCCTCGCCGTCGATGAAACCGGTTCGGTGCAGGTCGTTCCACCGCCGATGAAAAGCCAGAGCACCGTCGGTGCCGGTGACAGTATGGTCGGTGCGATGACCTTAAAACTGGCGCAAGGCGCATCGCTGCTGGAGATGACGCGCTACGGCGTCGCGGCGGGTAGCGCGGCCACCATTAATCACGGCACGCGCCTGTGCTCCCTCGAAGACACGCAAAAAATCGTGAATTACCTTTCCCAGAGCTAAAAATGGCTTCCCTCCATAACGGAGGGAAGCGCATTAAGTCGCCAAACTGGCGCGATCGGCTATGCTAAGAAAACTTTCAAGATAACAAAGAGGTGAAATATGAGCAGTGGTGACATCACCCGCTACGTCGTGACCATCAAATTTCATGAAGACTCGCTGACAGAACTCAACGAGATCACTAACCACCTGACGCGTGGCGGCTTCCTGCTGACGCTGACGGATGACGAAGGCAACGTCCACGATCTGGGCACGAATACATTCGGGCTGATCAGTCCCCTCAGCGTTGATGAAGTGAAAGCGCTGGCAAGTGGTCTGATTGAGAGTTCGATCGCTAAACAAGCAGATATTGACGTGAAAACCTGGGAAGAGTGGCAAAAAAGAGAACAATAAATGCCCTAAAGTGATCCTGACGGCTCAGGTGTGCGTTAGCTCGTATTATTGAACAGCGTTTATGCGCTAACTTTATGATCTGGCGGACAACATGGGAGAATCATCATGTGGCAGGCTATCAGTCATCTTTTAAACGAGCAACTGGGCGGCGGGGAGATCGAGCAGCGTAACGAGCTGCCAGGCGGTGAGATCCACGCTGCATGGCATCTGCGCTTCGCGGGACGCGATTTCTTCGTGAAATGTGATGAACGGGAATTGCTTCCCATCTTCACCGCCGAAGCCGATCAGCTGGAATTACTGTCGCGCAGCAAAACCGTCTCCGTGCCGCAGGTCTGGGCGCTGGGCAGCGATCGCGATTACAGCTTTCTGGTGATGGATTATCTCCCTGCCCGTCCGCTGGACGCGCACAACGCCTTTTTATTAGGCCAGCAGATTGCCCGCCTGCATCAGTGGAGCGATCAGCCACAGTTTGGTCTCGATTTTGACAACGACCTGTCGACGACCCCTCAGCCCAACGCCTGGCAGCGTCGCTGGTCCACCTTCTTTGCCGAGCAGCGCATCGGCTGGCAGCTGGAGCTTGCGGCGGAGAAAGGGCTAGAGTTTGGCAATATTGATGCGATTGTGGAGCATGTCCAGCAGCGCCTGGCTTCTCACCAGCCGCAACCGTCGCTGTTACATGGCGATCTGTGGTCAGAAAACTGTGCGCTGGGGCCGAACGGGCCTTATATCTTTGATCCTGCCTGCTACTGGGGCGACCGCGAATGCGATCTGGCTATGCTGCCGCTGCATCCGGAACAGCCTCCGCAAATCTACGATGGCTATCAGTCCGTTTCGCCCCTGCCGTCAGGCTTCCTCGAAAGACAGCCCCTTTACCAGCTCTATACCCTGCTGAACCGTGCGATATTGTTTGGCGGCGAACATCTGGTGAATGCGCAACGTGCGCTGGAGCGTGTTTTAGCGGCGTAACAGCGTAAACGGGTGGCCAAGGCCACCCGCAGCGCGTTACAGAAAACCGAGTAACGAGAAGAAGAAGTAACCGCAGACGATGATAATCACCGGCAGTACGTATAGCGGGAAAATCTGCAGCAAAATGGTGTGATGCGGAACCACGATTCGCGATTCAATCTGCTCGCGGGTCAGCCCTTCAGTGCCCTTCGCCTGTTCCAGTATCAGCTGATCTTCCACCCCTTCACGCAGAAAACGCGTTTGACGGCTCATTCGCGCGCCGGATGCCTGCAGAGCGAGCGCGATAAAGATCAGCGCAAAGATTATCCAGAACGCGATGTTCAGGCTTTGGTGAAAATTGGGCGTCGGCGAGTTGTACCAGAAGAAGTTAAGAAATGGCGTGTTAAAGCGCATCATCTCAATCATAACATGAGCAAAATCAAGCATAACCGCATTGATACCTGCCTGCTTTTCGCTGTGCTCATACATGAATTTCAGCACGGAGATTAGCGTGGAAATCACCGCCGGAATAAAAATTACCCATCCGGCAATACGTTTTAGCACCGCGATGCGTCCAGCTTGTTGATACGTCATCAGTTCCCCTTCAGTAAGACGCTCACTTAGAGCCTAAGTTTACCTTCTGCTTACGAATTTCGCCCGTTCTTTAAGGCCAATTATGCTAAATTGCTGCTTAACTTTAGAGTGACTTTATGCTGAAAACGTATGAATGGAGATAGCGTTATGACGACCCCGCGCCAGATTGTTGCTGCCATTTTCGATATGGATGGATTGTTAATCGATTCCGAACCGCTTTGGGATCGTGCCGAACTGGATGTTATGGCCAGCATTGGCGTGGATATTAGCCGCCGTAACGAGCTGCCGGATACGCTGGGGCTGCGCATTGATATGGTTGTTGAGCTGTGGTTTGCCCACCAGCCGTGGAATGGCCCAAGCCGTCAGGACGTCACCGACCGCATTATCACCCGCGCCATCACCCTCGTTGAAGAGAGCCGCCCCCTGCTGCCGGGCGCGCGCGAAGCCGTCGCATTGTGTAAAGCTCAGGGGCTGAAAGTGGGCCTGGCGTCCGCATCACCGCTGCACATGCTGGAAAAAGTGCTGGAGATGTTCGACCTGCGCGAAAGCTTCGACGCGCTGGCCTCGGCGGAAAAACTGCCCTACAGCAAGCCCCATCCGCAGGTTTATATGGACTGCGCTGCAAAACTGGGCGTCGACACACTCGCGTGCGTGGCGCTGGAAGATTCTGTTAACGGCATGATTGCCTCGAAAGCAGCCCGTATGCGCTCCATTGTGGTCCCTGCCGAAGAAGGCCAGCACGATCCACGCTTTGCACTGGCGGACGTCAAACTGGCCACCCTTGCCGATTTGACCGCAGAGCATCTGCGCGGGTAATCCCTCTGGTTCGGGCAACGCCCTGTTGCCCGAAAACATGACCACCATAATATTTTTGAAACATCATTTCATTTTTATTTGTAATTCCTGCCAGCGGCTCCTATTCTTATCTTCAGAATGACAATAACCCTACACTCTGAGGTTGATATGATACTGGATGCCTTTAATCTGGCGGGAAAAGTAGCCATCGTCACCGGCTGCGATACCGGTTTAGGCCAGGGAATGACGCTGGGACTGGCGCAGGCGGGATGTGACATCGTGGGGGTGAACCGTAAAATCCCCGAAGAGACCGCAAAAAAAGTCAAAGCCCTGGGCCGCCGCTTTATGGCGATTCAGGCCGATCTTAGCCAGAAGGACGCGATTGAAACGATTGTGACAAAAGCGGTCGCCGAAATGGGCCGTGTCGATATTCTGGTCAACAACGCCGGAACCATCCGTCGGGAAGATGCCCTGTCATTCAGCGAAAAAAACTGGGATGACGTAATGAACCTGAACCTGAAATCGGTCTTTTTCCTCTCTCAGGCGGTTGCGCGTCAGTTTATTGCTCAGGGCGAAGGCGGCAAAATTGTGAATATCGCCTCGATGCTCTCCTTCCAGGGCGGGATCCGCGTCCCGTCTTATACCTCCTCGAAAAGCGGTGTAGTAGGGATTACGCGCCTGCTGGCAAACGAGTGGGCAGCGCACGGGATCAATGTCAATGCGATTGCACCGGGGTACATGGCGACCAACAATACCCAAGAGTTACGTGACGACGACCAGCGCAGTAAAGAGATTTTGGATCGTATCCCTGCTGCGCGCTGGGGAAATCCTGAAGACCTGCAAGGCCCGGTGGTTTTCCTTGCCTCAAACGCCTCTGACTATATCAATGGCTATACGCTCGCCGTCGATGGGGGTTGGCTGGCGCGCTAGCGCCAGTTTGTGACAAAGAGTTACACCGTAACCTCTTCCGCCTACTGTACAAAAACCCTATACTGTATGAATTGACAGTTTCGTGGGTTTTATCATGACGGCGGAAGGCCACCTCCTTTTTTCTATTGCCTGCGCAGTGTTTGCCAAAAACGCTGAGCTTACCCCTGTTCTGGCACAGGGCGACTGGTGGCATATTGTTCCTTCTGCGGTCCTCACCTGTTTACTGCCAGATATTGATCATCCCAAGTCATTTCTCGGCCAGCGCCTGAAATGGATCGCCAAACCCATCGCCAGAGCCTTCGGTCATCGCGGGTTCACCCACAGCCTGCTGGCGGTCTTTATTCTGCTGACCTTTTTCTATCTTAAGATCCCCGAAAGCTGGATTGTTCCCGCCGACGCGATTCAGGGGATGGTGCTCGGCTACCTAAGCCATATTCTGGCCGATATGTTAACCCCCGCCGGCGTTCCGCTGCTCTGGCCCTGCCGCTGGCGTTTCCGTTTTCCGATTCTGGCCCCGCAAAAAGGCAACCAGCTGGAGCGCGTCTTGTGCATGGCGCTCTTCGCCTATTCCGTCTGGATGCCTCAGACCCTGCCCGAAAATGGTGCAGTTCGCTGGTCTTCACACATGATCAATTCCCTGCAATTTCAGTTCAATCGCTTTATTCATCACCAGATTGAACAATAAACAGACAAAATAGTTGCATTTGTCATAATCCATTCCATTTGGATATAAGCGCCACATCACACTTCTGATAATCTTGCGCCAACATGATCGGAATATACTGGTCGGATTATAAATCAGGAGAACGGGGATGAATTTTCCACTTATCGCGAACATTGTGGTGTTCGTTGTCTTGCTATTGCTGCTGGCGCAGACGCGTCACAAGCAGTGGAGCCTGGCAAAAAAAGTACTCGTCGGTCTGGGAATGGGTGTGGTATTTGGTCTGGCACTGCAGGCGATCTACGGCTCTGATAACCCGGTTCTGAAAGATTCTATTCAGTGGTTTAACGTGGTCGGTAACGGCTATGTACAGCTGCTGCAAATGATCGTCATGCCGCTGGTCTTCGCCTCTATTCTGAGCGCGGTTGCCCGTCTGCATAACGCCTCTCAGCTGGGTAAAATCAGCTTCCTGACTATCGGCACTCTGCTGTTCACCACGCTTATTTCCGCGCTGGTCGGTGTGCTGGTCACCAATCTGTTTGGCCTGACCGCAGAAGGGCTTGTACAGGGCACCGCGGAAACCGCGCGCCTGGCCGCTATTCAGACCAACTACGCCGGTAAAGTGGCCGATCTGAGCGTGCCTCAGCTGCTGCTCTCCTTCGTGCCGAAAAACCCGTTTGCCGACCTGACAGGCGCAAATCCGACGTCCATTATTAGCGTCGTGATTTTTGCTGCCTTCCTGGGTGTGGCCGCGCTGAAACTGCTGAAAGACGATGCGCCAAAAGGCCAGCGCGTACTGACCGCCATCGACACCCTGCAGAGCTGGGTGATGAAGCTGGTGCGTCTGGTTATGCAGCTGACGCCGTACGGTGTGCTGGCTCTGATGACCAAAGTGGTTGCCGGTTCTAACCTGCAGGACATCATCAAACTGGGCAGCTTCGTGGTCGCTTCTTACCTCGGCCTGATGATCATGTTTGTCGTCCACGGCATTCTGCTGGGTGTGAACGGTGTTAGCCCACTGAAATTCTTCCGCAAAGTGTGGCCGGTGCTGACGTTTGCCTTCACCAGCCGCTCCAGCGCCGCGTCTATTCCGCTGAACGTTGAAGCGCAGACCCGTCGTCTGGGTGTACCAGAGTCAATCGCCAGCTTCTCCGCCTCATTTGGCGCGACCATTGGTCAGAACGGCTGTGCGGGTCTGTACCCGGCAATGCTGGCCGTCATGGTTGCTCCTACCGTCGGGATTAACCCGCTCGACCCAATGTGGATTGCAACGCTGGTCGGTATTGTCACCGTAAGCTCCGCTGGTGTGGCAGGTGTTGGCGGTGGTGCCACCTTCGCCGCGCTGATCGTGCTGCCTGCGATGGGCCTGCCGGTGACGTTGGTCGCGCTGCTGATCTCCGTCGAACCGCTGATCGACATGGGCCGTACCGCGCTCAACGTCAACGGTTCTATGACTGCCGGGACGCTCACCAGCCAGTGGCTGAAGCAGACCGACAAAGCGATCCTCGATAGCGATGAGAACGCCGAACTGGCGCATCGTTAATCGTTTACCGCACCCAATAAAAAAACCGCCTCTGGCGGTTTTTTTTATCTCTGCGTTTACTCAATATCCCCATCCTGGCGGATTTGCATGGCCCAGCGCTGGGCCGATTCCGGAACCGTAAACGTCGGGGAACGGCGAAAATGCTCCCCCATCAGGACAAAGGCCACGTATTTTCCCCGCAGTTGCCAGACGTCGCGAAAGCCATCCACTTTTAGGGCATGGTCTGGCGGCGCTGGTTCGACGCGGGGTACGTAGCTGATGACACGACGGTTTTGTTGACGAAATGGTTTCATAAGCACTGGTTCACTAAAGCAAATTCTGGAAGCAGGAAATTCCTATCATAGCCGATTCCCCCCTGACGCGTCGCGCTTTGGATGCGGTATGCCCGCTCTCGCGGTGCCTTTAACCCGAAAAGTCTCAGTCTGGCAGGTTGTTTGTCACATTGTTCTATAGTTAATGGGGCTTTTCGCCACAACGACCGTATTTCAGCAATGAAACCCAGGAGACGAGTGCAATGTCGCATCAAAAAGACAAGACCGATAAACATCATCAGTCACCGATCCACGGCGACGAAGAATCAAAACCTGGTATGGACTCGCTGGCCCCGGAAGATGGCTCCCATCGCCCTTCGCCGTCGCCGTCAGCCCCAGGAGAGCAACCTACCGCGCCGGGTAGCCTCAAATCCCCGGATACGGGCAACGAAAAACTGCATTCACTGGAGCCGCATCGCAAAGGCGGCGAGAGTTTCCCGCTCACCACCAATCAGGGCGTGCGCATCGCCGATGACCAGAACTCCCTGCGTGCAGGAAGCCGTGGCCCGACCCTACTGGAAGATTTTATCCTGCGGGAGAAAATCACCCACTTTGACCACGAGCGAATCCCGGAACGTATCGTTCACGCACGCGGTTCTGCCGCCCATGGCTATTTCCAGCCCTACAAAAACCTGAGCGATATTACCAAAGCGGATTTCCTCTCCGACCCGGATAAAGTGACCCCGGTCTTCGTGCGATTCTCCACGGTACAGGGCGGCGCCGGTTCAGCCGACACCGTGCGCGATATCCGTGGTTTCGCCACCAAATTCTATACGGAAGAAGGTATTTTTGACCTTGTCGGCAACAATACCCCGGTGTTCTTCATTCAGGACGCCCACAAGTTCCCGGACTTCGTCCATGCGGTCAAACCTGAGCCGCACTGGGCTATTCCTCAGGGGCAAAGTGCCCACGACACCTTCTGGGACTATGTTTCGCTCCAGCCGGAAACGCTGCACAACGTGATTTGGGCAATGTCCGATCGCGGTATCCCCCGCAGCTACCGCACCATGGAAGGCTTCGGCATTCACACCTTCCGTTTGATTAATGCCGAAGGCAAAGCAACGTTCGTGCGTTTCCACTGGAAGCCGGTAGCGGGTAAAGCCTCTCTGGTGTGGGACGAAGCGCAAAAGCTGACCGGGCGCGATCCCGATTTCCATCGTCGTGAACTGTGGGAAGCCATCGAAGCGGGCGATTTCCCGGAATACGAACTGGGGTTACAGCTCATTCCGGAAGAGGATGAATTCAAGTTTGATTTTGATCTGCTCGACCCTACCAAACTGATCCCCGAAGAATTGGTGCCCGTGCAGCTGGTGGGCAAAATGGTGCTCAACCGTAATCCGGATAACTTCTTTGCGGAAAACGAACAGGTGGCGTTCCATCCAGGGCATATCGTCCCAGGGCTGGATTTCACCAACGATCCTCTGCTGCAGGGGCGTTTGTTCTCCTATACCGACACGCAAATCAGCCGTCTCGGTGGGCCGAACTTCCACGAAATTCCGATTAACCGCCCGACCTGTCCGTACCATAACTTCCAGCGCGACGGGATGCACCGCCAGGATATCGACACCAACCCGGCGAACTATGAACCGAACTCGATCAACGATAACTGGCCGCGCGAAACCCCGCCAGGGCCAAAACGCGGTGGCTTCGAGTCCTATCAGGAGCGTGTGGAAGGGACCAAAATCCGCGAGCGCAGTCCATCGTTTGCCGAGTATTACGCCCATCCTCGCCTGTTCTGGAACAGTCAGACGCCCGTTGAGCAGGAACATATCATCGGCAGCTTTAGCTTTGAGTTAAGCAAAGTGGTGCGTGAATACATTCGTGAACGGGTGGTCGATCACCTGGCGCATATCGACATTAAGCTCGCCCAGGGCGTGGCGGATAATTTAGGGCTAACCCTCACCGATGAGCAGCGCAATACGGCGCCGCCGAAAGAGGTCAACGGCCTGAAAAAAGATGCCTCCCTGAGTCTTTATGCCGTGCCGGGCGGTACGATTAAGGGCCGCGTGGTGGCGGTACTGCTTAACGACAAACCCATTGCCAAAGATGTGCTGGCGATCCTGAAAGCGCTGAAGTCGAAAGGCGTGCACGCGAAACTGCTCTACTCCCGCATGGGCGAAGTGAAGGCTGACGATGGCTCTGTCCTGCCCATCGCCGCAACGTTCGCCGGATCACCGTCCCTCACCGTGGATGCCGTGATTGTGCCGGGCGGCGATATTAAGAGCCTGCTCACCAATGGCGATGCGGCCTACTATCTGCTGGAGGCCTATAAACACCTGAAACCTGTCGCGCTGGCGGGCGATGCGCGTCAGTTTAAATCGCTGCTGAAAGTGGCAGAAAAAGGTGAGGAAGGGATTGTCGAGGGAGATAAAGTCGGCGCACCGTTTATGGATCAGCTGTTCGATCTGATGGCGGCGCACCGGGTGTGGTCACGAAGCGCTAAAATTTCAGCGATTCCGGCATAACAAACTACCGGGTAGGCTGATGCCTACCCGGCTATTCTTACAAATCGCTAAACGTCCCTAAACGATACCCACGTTCCGCAATCGCATACTTCAGCGAGGGCGACGTCAGCACGTCCAGTTCCGCCAGACGCGGCCAGCAATAGGCGCTTTTGCGCACCGTATTATCGACAAACGCCGGATGCGCCATGATCTCTAGCGAACGTTCACCGCGCGAAGCCGAGCCATCCAGTACCTGCAACAGCAGCGCTTCGCTGATCGCATCGCCATAAAACTCGCTGCTGAAACCCTCGGTAGTCGGCGCACGGCCGAGCGGCAAATCGTGCAGGGCCAGCACCTGACGGTCCACACGCATCGCCACACCTTTACGCGCCGCAAATTCGGCCACCAGCGGGAAAATCGCCGGGATCATATGCACATGATGATGGCTGTCGAGGTGCGTCGGTTCGCGGCCAAAGAGATCGACGAAGCGATTAAACTGACAATCCAGTTCGCGGGCGATTTCGTCGAGCGGCAGCGCGCCCTGCTCCGCCATCTCCCAAATCCATTTACCCAGCACCCCGTCGCGCGTTAGCCCCGGCATGGGGGAAAGCGGCATCCCGAGCGTCAGCACGAAATGCATCCCTACGCCCAGCTTCGGCAGATCGCGGCTTAATGCTGCGGCATGTTCAATCGCCTCGCCGTTGACCAGCGCGGTGGTCGATGTGACCACCCCGTGGCGACAGGCTTCGATGATGCCGTAGTTTTGCCCTTTGGAGAGTCCAAAATCATCGGCATTCACGATCAACAGATTTTCCATCTCTGTTCCTCTCAGCGTTGTTTAAGCTTCTCAGCCGTGGCCGCAAAGTTTGGCAGCCATTTTTCATGGGCGAGAATCATTTCGCGGGCCAGGGATTCTGCGTCGCGGTCGGAGTGGACCAGCGGACTCAGGTTCAGGGCCAGCAACACGTCGTTAAATTCCCCGCTCAGCGCCGCATGGCTGGCTGCGATTTCGAAACCTTTGATGGTGTGAATCAGGCCCATCACTTTGTCGTCGAAATGGGTGATGCGAGAGTGCGGTTTCGCCCCGTCGCGCCCAAGAATACAGGTCATTTCAACCGCCCAGTCTGCCGGGATGTTGTCGATATGCCCGTGGTGCGGCACGTTCACGTAATGCTCAGCCTGTTTGTCATTGTAAATGGCGTTAATGACTTCACAGGCCGCATCGGAGTAATACGCCCCGCCGCGCTGCTCAAGCTCTTTCGGTTTGACGTTAAGATGAGGATCTTTATACAAATCAAAGAGCTGTTTTTCGACTTTCTGCACGACCTGCGCGCGAGCCCCGCCTTTATAATACTCGCCCATTTCGATGGCCAGCATCTCTTTCTGCTTGAAGTAGTAGAGCAGATACGAGCACGGCAGCAAATTCAGGGAGCGAATCAGCCCTTCGCTGAACGGCAAATCGAAGATGTTTTTCACCGAGCCAGCGGTCAGTCGGCCCGAGGCCACGCCGTCCAGCAGTTTGGCAAAGCGTGACTCTCCGTTGACAATCACATCTTTGATAAAGACCATGTGGTTCAGGCCGAACAGATCGATGGAGAGATCGTCGCTGTCGGTCAATTTCAGCACATCGCGGATAAACATTTTCATGCCAATCGGAATGTTGCACACGCCGATGAACCGTTTGAATCCGGTGTGGCGATAAACCGCTTCCGTGACCATCCCGGCCGGGTTGGTGAAGTTGATCACCCACGCCTGCGGGCAGATCTCTTCCACATCTTTGATGATGTCAAAAATCACCGGAATGGTGCGCAGGCCTTTAAACAGACCGCCCGCACCGTTGGTTTCCTGCCCCAGATAACCGTGGCTCAGCGGAATACGCTCATCCAGTTCGCGGGCTTTCAGCTGGCCCACGCGCAGCTGGGTGGTCACGAAGTCGGCATCTTTCAGCGCCTGACGACGATCTAACGTTTTATGTACGGTTAACGGGACACCGGCTTTCTGCACCATGCGCTGGCACAGCTCGAAAATAATATCGAGTTTCTCCTGCCCTTCTTCCACATCCACCAGCCATAATTCGCTGACCGGCAGTTCATGATAACGTTTCAGAAAACCTTCGAGCAATTCCGGGGTATAACTGCTGCCGCCGCCGATGGTTACGACTTTCAATTTCTTTTGCATAATATCTCCCTTAGCGTATCAGGTTAACCGCCTGCAAAGTATAGCGTGGCATTCCCGCTATTTTGGGCAAGCGTTTAAGTCAATATTCCTGGCGAGCTACTTCGCCGTGAGTCAATTAATTATTCATTACCGTTAAATTTTTACGGTAGCTGTTAGGCGTGAATGAAGTGAATTTCTTAAAGGTTTTAATAAACAGGCTCGGGCTACTGTAACCCGATTCATAAGCAATATCGGTGACCGAATAATTGGTTATTTCCAGCTGCTTTTTGGCGAAATTAATACGAATACCGTTAATGATTTGCACCGGTGTTTTTTGGTAATAACGCTGGGTGGCGCGGGTGAGATATTCCTGCGATTTACCCGACAGGGCAATCATGTTCTCCAGCGCATTATCGCCAAACTGATGTTTGTCGTGCATTAACTCTACGGTAGTCCGCAGCCACTGCGGAATATCATCGATCACCTGCTGCTCATCGCGATGGTGGCGCAGGCGGTTCATCACATAAAACGTGACCGTTTCAATAAACTCATCGAATTCGCTGTCCCGGAAGTTCAGCGAGGCGATAACCGTTTCGATCCAGGTCATAAACTCGTTTTTAATGCGATACACCTGCGATGCCACGAAGCAGAATGGCACCAGGGGTAAGTAGTGTTTCTCGAAGAAACGTCTGCTCACACCGACGTTCAGAATGCGCGTCGCCCCGAATTCATAAAAGCTCTGGTGATACGACCCCATCGGTAGAAAGACAAAGTCGCCGCGCTCCAGCAGCACGCGCTTGCCGTTGATCTCCTGGTAGTAGCGCCCGGTCAGAACAATCGTGAACTCGTAGTAGTCATGCTGATGCAGACCGCTCACGCTTTCCGTTTTGTTATAGATAACCACGTGAAAATTCTTGCCGTTAAACAGTTGCTGCTCAAGTGCGGTTTTAATTTCCATCGTGTTTACCTCCGGCGGCCTGACTTATTGCATTTTCTCGTGAAGCTCAATGAGCTCAGCCACCAGCTCGCGAGCCAGCATTGAGGTCATCAAATGATCCTGGGCGTGAACCAGCACCAGACTCACCTTCATTTTACCTTCTCCCTGGTCGCCTTCAATCAGCTTAGTTTGTACCAGGTGTGCTTCGTTCAGCGCCGTGCGCGACTGATCCATCATGCGTTTCGCTGCGGCGAAATCGCCCTGCTTGGCTTGTTTGAGTGCGCTGTACGCCAGGCTGCGTGCCTGTCCGGAGTTAATGATAAGCCCCATCACTACTTCTTCAAGATCGTTCTCAACGGCCTCGTCTGCCACGATAGTATCCAAATCAAACATCATTTCTCTCCTTTTACAGGCGCGGGTTTCCCCGCGCCGGACCTCTTAGAATTTCAGTGCGTTAGCGATGTCTTCTTCGCTTTCCTGCTCATCAATGACCGCCTGAGCCTTGTTCGACACCGCCACGAATGGCAGGTAAACCAGCGTCGATACACCCAGGTTGAACAGTGCCACGCAGAGTGCGGCGATGCTGCCGTTACTGTTGAAGAAGGCGCCAAGACCGGTTGGCATCGTCCACGGTGCCAGGTTCGTTACCGGCGGGATAATGCCCATCGAGTAAGCAGCCAGCGTAATGGCGGCCAGAATCGGCTGAATCAGCACGAACGGAATAAACATGACCGGGTTCATGATGATTGGCAAACCAAACAGAATCGGTTCGTTAATCTGGAAGATACCTGATGGCAGTGCCAGTTTCGCCACCTGACGATGATCCGCGCGGCGTGAGCCGATGAAGATAGCGATAATCAGACCGAGCGTCGCCCCTGAACCACCCAGCAGGATGTAGGAATCCAGCATCGGTTTCGCCCAGAAGTGGAACTCTTTACCGGCAGCAATCGCCGCTTCTACGGAACCGTACTGGTTATACAGTGCGATGTTTTCCAGCGCCCATGGGGTCATGATGCCGTTATCCAGCGCGGTGAGCGCCAGTGAGCCGTGCACGCCGAAGAACCACAGCAGGGAGTTAAAGATAACGTAAGCCCAGCCCACTACGCTGCCCATTGATGCCAGCGGCGTGGAGATAGAGTCCATGATGATCTGGTGGAAGTTGCTGCCGTGGTTTGCCAGCAGCCAGGAGAGCACACCGAAAATGGACAGGATCAGGAAGCCTGGGATTAATGCCGAGAAAGAGCGCGATACGGAAGACGGCACGCTATCTGGCAGGGTAATGACCCAGTTGCGACGAATCACGAAGGTGAACATTTCCGCCACGATCAGGCCAATCACCATCCCGGAAATAATATTCTGACCGCCCAGCCAGTTTGCACCGACGGCATAGGCTTCACCAACGCTGTAAGGTGTCACAGTCATAAAGGCCGCCACAGCCAACAGACCGGCTGCCATTGGGTCGACTTTACGCTCTTCCGCTAACGCAGAACCAATGAAAAAAGGCGCCATCAGCGACATAATGCCCAACGTACCGTTGTACACGTTGCCACCGATGGCTTTAAAGCCATTCAGGGTTTCAATGGTGGAAGCGTCTAACCGAATGCCCATAGAATAGAAAAACGAGCCTTCGCCAAAACTTAAAAAGACGTTATTAATTAATACGAACATGGCGCCGGCCAGGGTCAACGGCATTAATTTAATAAAGCCATTTTTAATCGCATTAATGTGGGGCTGCTTTCCTATTTTAACAGCAAAAGGAAGGAGTACCTTTTCAAGAGAGCTAATAACTTGACTCATAGAAATTACCCTTAAATGCCGCAACAAATATTGCGGCGTAAGTGTGTGAAATAACTCTTTGACGGGAAAAATTTAAATTTTAATTAGCGGCAGCTTTTTTAATTGAGGCGACTGCAGCTTTAAGTACACCTAAACCATCAATTTTGCCGTACAGCACAGAATCGATCACTTCTACAGGTTTGTTCGGTAATAAACGCTGGATTTCTGGCAACATATACGCAATCTGTGGACCCAGTAAAATCACGTCCGCGGCCTGACCTTTTTCGCCTGCCAGCGTTTCGGGAAACGCTTCGATAACGACAGGAACTTCATACTTTTCTGCCTGCGCACGCATCTTGGAAACCAGTAGTGACGTTGACATGCCCGCAGAGCAGAACAGGTAGATATGTTTCTTTTCCATAGCAACTTCCCTCTTGTATGACCCTCACCATCGCCCTTCAGCCCGCTGGTGAGTGTTACTGTTGTTTGTCATTGAATGGAGTATACGGCAAGGCATAGGGAGCGGATAATTCAGCACGAGTCACAATTGTCTCTCCTTGACCTGTCGTTTTGACTGCCCTCACAGTTTAGGCAAATAATTCGCGCAAAGAAATAAGATTATTGCAGGCATAAAAAAACCGGCACATTGGCCGGTTTGTTACATTGCTCAGGCAAGCAGGTTATTGCGCCTTAGGTGCCTGTGGGTCGGTGTCGTACTCAGCACAGGTCTGATAACCTGAGTTGATCACGTGTCCTGTATCGTCCAGAGCCACAAAGTAGGTCTCTGCTTTACCATCACGTTGACCCAGAATATAGGTCTGGCAGGTCCCACGTGCGTGGATCATAGTGACTTCGGAAGAAGGTTTGCCAGCCACCTGCGCTACCTGCGCACGGCTCATCCCTTTCTTCACATCTTTAACTACCGGCTGTGTGAACTGATCGGTTGTACGATCGTAAGCTGTACAGCCCGCCAGCATAGTCAATACCGCCGCTGCACTTAAAATTCCCGCTACATTCTTGTTCATTTTCCGTCCTCTTGTTTATCAGCGTGTTATCTAAGCATGGGATAAAAAATTCGATTCTTCAACTTTGTCTGCGAAGCGGGATGTTTTTCGGAAAATTCTAATAAAACAACGATAACCTGCTAAATCGTCGCAATTTGCCTCACTCGTAACTGTGATCCTTGTCGTTTTACGCCCAAAAGGTTAGTTTTAACGGATACTCATTCTGCTTCGTTTTTGCTAATGGAGGGCGTAATGGCTCTGCAACAAGAGATTATTCATGCGCTTGGCGTAACGCCTGCGATAGATGCTCATCAAGAAATCCGCCGCAGCGTCGATTTTTTGAAATCCTATCTGAAAACGTATCCGTTCCTGAAGTCACTGGTACTTGGCATCAGCGGCGGTCAGGACTCTACCCTGACCGGCAAACTGTGCCAGCAGGCGATCTCAGAATTACGTCAGGAAACGGGTGACGACGCGCTGCAGTTTATCGCCGTGCGCCTGCCTTATGGCGTCCAGGCCGACGAGCAGGATTGCCAGGATGCAATCTCCTTTATCCAGCCCGATCGCGTGCTCACCGTGAACATCAAAGGCGCGGTATTAGCCAGCGAACAGGCGCTGCGCGAGGCCGGCATTGAGCTGAGCGATTTCATTCGCGGCAACGAAAAAGCCCGCGAGCGCATGAAAGCCCAGTACAGCATCGCCGGTATGACCAAAGGCGTTGTGGTCGGCACCGATCATGCGGCGGAAGCGGTCACCGGTTTCTTCACAAAATACGGCGATGGCGGTACCGATATCAACCCGATTTTCCGCCTCAATAAACGCCAGGGTAAGCAACTTCTTGCCGCGCTGGGCTGCCCGGAGCACCTCTATAAGAAAGCGCCGACCGCCGATCTGGAAGACGATCGCCCTTCCCTGCCGGATGAAGCGGCGCTGGGAGTGACGTACGACAATATCGACGATTATCTGGAAGGCAAAACGCTTGATGAGAGTATCGCCCGCACTATTGAAGGCTGGTATCTGAAAACCGAGCACAAGCGACGCACGCCGATTACCATCTTCGACGACTTCTGGAAGCGCTGATTCCCCCAGCAAAATGCCGGGTGGCGCTACGCTTACCCGGCCTATTTTTACCCCTGCGATGGCCGCAAGCCCTACGCACACAGCCCGCCAGACGAAGCCGCCTCTTTTTTAACCACTAACTCTTTGCTACACTGTATGCCTGAACAGTATCAGGAGTCTTTTGTGAGCAGGCGTCAATCTGCCCCGCGTCTTGAATTTGAAGCGGGGGCTATCTACGAATATCCCGAACATCTTCGCCCCTGGCTTGAGGCACTGCCGAAACAGCCTGGCGTCTATTTCTTTCATGGCGAAAGCGAAGCGATGCCGCTCTATATCGGTAAAAGCGTCAATATCCGCAGCCGGGTGTTATCGCATTTACGCACGCCCGACGAGGCCGCGATGCTGCGCCAGTCGCGGCGCATCACCTGGACGCAAACCGCCGGGGAGCTGGGCGCGCTGCTGCTCGAAGCCCGGTTGATCAAAGAACAGCAGCCGCTGTTCAATAAACGTCTACGTCGCAACCGCCAGCTGTGCTCGCTGCAAATCACCGACGGCAAACCGCAGGTGGTTTACGCCCGTGAGATTGATTTCTCCCACGCGCCGAATTTATACGGCCTGTTTGCCAACCGCCGCGCGGCGTTGCAGGCGCTGCAATCTCTCGCTGATGCAGAGAAACTTTGCTACGGGTTATTAGGTCTGGAGTCGCTTACGCGCGGGCGCGCCTGTTTTCGTTCCGCGCTGAAACGCTGCGCCGGGGCGTGCTGCGGCAAGGAGAGTGTGGAAGATCATCAGATGAGATTAAAGGCCGGGCTGGCGGCGATCAGCGTAACCTGCTGGCCGTGGCAAGGCGCCATTGCGCTGAAAGAGACCAGCAACGCCATCACCCACTACCACATTATTCACAACTGGCTGTGGCTGGGGGCCGTCGACACGTTAAACGACGCCGCGGCCCTGCTGCGCACGCCTGCCGGGTTTGATCAGGACGGCTACAAAATTCTCTGTAAGCCGCTGCTCTCCGGGCAGTATGAAATCATTGAACTGAGTGACCCGGCAGCCACGTAATCTCACTGAACAGCAGCGTTCCTTCTGATTCCAGTAAGCGCAGGGTGTGAATGCCATCCTGCCAGCTGGCGCCCTGATCGGCGGTGAGGAATTTGTCACCCAACTGCCAGGCACCGCTCAGAACGAATACCACGCCGCCGCGCGAGGCGAAGGTGGTAAAGGTGCGATCCGCCACCCGCACGTTGGCCTTGCAGCGATCGCGCTTCGTCATGATATTGAAATCCATCGACATCTGCCCTTCCGTGAGCTTCGCTTTCACCGGATGGTCGCCCGCAAAACTGAATGGCTGGTGACGCTTCAGGGTATGGCAAAAGGTCTGGCCCGCATCGAGAGTCACTTCGCCGCCCTCAATCAGGGTAATCACCCGATCGACGCCGGGAAAGAGAGAGAATTCGCCGTTGCTGGCGATAGAAGCAATACTGGCGCGCCAGTGAAAATCACGGGTCGCAGTGGGAAAGCAACAAATCTCACGGGTTTCACCCGCCCCATTACGCCAGAGATTCACCGGCATTTTGCGGATATCAAAAAACTCCATCACCACTCCTGAAAGGCGCAATCGCACCAGAGCGACAATATCAATAGCGTCGCTGTCTTGATTGTTATCGTTAGGTAATCACAGACGTATTATCGGCAGCAATGCAAAGGGGCCTTAGGCTCATGGTGAAAAAAACTCTAACGCCCTGACTCTGTTAAGCATTCTCTGAACCGACTACAGGAGCATACCGTGATGGCAGCGCGAGACAAGAGGGTGTGAAAGAAAAAACCGCCGGACCTGTCCACAGCGAATGCGCTTTTGTGAACAGGTTTCCGGCGGTCTTAATATGTTGTGCTGTTATTCAGCAGGCGGAGCCATTTTACCTTCTGGCGCCGGACGTTCTGTCAGACGCTTCTCAAAATTGGCATTAAATTGCTTTTTCTGTTCCGGGGTCAGAATGTTGTAGATCTTGTTCTGAGTTTCCATGCGGGCCAGCATACCGGCTTTGTGCTGCTCGGCCATTTTGTCGATCTGCGCTTCGGCTTTCGCTTTATCGAAGCTGTCGCTGGCAATGATGTCATGCATTGCGCGGCGTTCTTCCAGCGGCGGACGTTTCATCTGGTCGCGCTGGCTTTTCATGATGTCACGTACCTGCTGTTTCTGTGCATCCGTCAGGTTCAGGTCTTTAAACATCATGTCGTGATGCATACCCGGCTTGCCTTTGTGATGCATCATTTTGCCTTCAGCAGGTGCAGCGGTCGTGGTCGCGGTATCCGCAGCGAACGCCATGCTGGTAGCGCCCAGAGCCAGGGTAGAAGCAACAAACAGTGCAGTTAATTTACGCATAATTGTTTTCCTTACTTTCAGTTATTCTTCGGCGCTATGCCGTGTTGACGAGATTAACTTTACGGGGTTTATCGTCAATTAGTCAGAGCAACGGTAAAACAATGAAAGTGTAAAAAACAATTTATAACCAAATGTGGAGGAATTAAGGATAAAGCGTGGAGAGTTGAAACAAAAATATTCAATTAGCTGATTTTAAAGAGATTGTGAAAGAGTATAGCGAACTGGAGATTAATAATAAAGCAGGTATCCAGGAATAATCTGTAAACTTTACGCGATCGCCATAATAGATAATTTCCCGCCCCCTGTCAGACGCGGGAAATTATGGCTCAGCCTATTTTTTCTAGCATCAATCCCGCCCTCAAACCAAAGGCCACAGCCGGATTGGGGAACAGCACGTACTCCGTCGTTTTCTCCACCTCGTAACGTTCATCGCCATCTTCTGCCAGCAAAATCCCCTGGCGGAACGGCGTGAAGTTTAGGGTATGCGCCGCCATGTGCAGCCGGAACGCATCGCTGCGACGGGTGATTTGCTGCACCACCCGATAGCGCTCAACCGCTTCGGTATGCGGCTCAGGCTCAACGCCCGCGAGCAGCGCCCGCAGCGCCAGATGCGTTGGGGCAAATCGCGTCAGATCGTTATGCCCAAACGGCAGCGCTTTGCCCAGCTCCAGCGTGCAGGCCAACGCGCCGAAATGCTCACAGGAGAAATGGGTAAAGGTGCCGCCCGGCGACTGATGGAACACCAGCGCTTCGAGTCCTGCATCGCCCAGCCAATCCAGGAACCGTTCATCCCAGGGCTGCTCGCGCTGGGGCAACACGCCAAAGCGCACGTGATACGACGCCCGAATAGCAGTGTGCAGATCCAGATGCCAGCGGTCCGGGCCGGCTGTCGCATAGAATTCCCTGACGGCGTTTTCCAGCACCGGCACGCGTGCCGTCTCCTCACAGGGTGCAAACTGCGCCGCGCGACCGCCAAACATCCGGTTGATATCACTCTCCAGATAGCGTTTGTTGTGCGCCAGCGCCGCAGGGTTCCCGAGCACCACCAGCACACGGCAGCGCAGGGGGATATCCCCGTGATACAGCGCGCGGATCAGCAGATCGACAATCTCCACCGGCGCGGTTTCGTTGCCGTGAACACCTGCCGAGAGCACCAGCGCGCGGCCACTCTCTTCAAACGGGGTCATTTCCAGCAGCCCGCGCCCATGCCATTTCCAGTGAAACGACGCCCCTTCCCCCTCTTTTTCAGCGGGTGTTTCATCGGCCAGCGTCAGCGCCAGTAAATTCTCCATGCTCTCTCCTTAGCGCTGGAACGGATAAACCGAACCGAGCTGCAGGATCGTGGTCAGGTCATCCAGCGCTTCGCGCCCTTCGCGCAGCAGCTGCGGATCGACCAGATCCGCCTGCGTCAGCTGGTCGCGATAATAGCGGTCCACCCAGTTATTCAGCGTGTTAAACAGCGTGTCATTCATCATTACTGCGGGGTTTACTGCCTGCATCTCTGCCTGTGTCAGGACGACGCGCAGACGTAAACAGGCTGGCCCTCCGCCGTTAGCCATACTTTCACGCAGATCGAAAACCTTCAGCTCGCTGATGGGATTATCAGCCTTCACCAGCTCGCTCAAATAGCGCCATACAACCTGATGGTTGTGCGACTCTTGCGGCAGCACCAGCATCATGCTGCCATCCTCACGGCTCAACAGCTGGCTGTTAAAGAGATAGGTTTCCACCGCATCCTGCACGCTCACGGCGTGCGTCGGAACCTGAATCGGCGTAAAGCCCGGAACGCGCTCCGCGAGATTTGCCAGCAATTTATCCTGCTGAGCAAACGCCTGTTCATGACAGAATAGCACCTGACGGTTCGACACGGCGATCACGTCATTGTGGAACACACCCTGATCGATCACCTGAGGATTCTGCTGGGCAAACACCACCTGCCCCGGATTCACCTGATTGAGCCGTGCCACCGCCTGGCTTGCCGCCAGCGTCTGCCGCGCCGGATAGCGCACGGGGGCATGGTGACCGCTCTCGTCGCGGCCATAGATAAACAGCTGCGTTGCCGGATCGCCATAATCGCCGCCCAGACGGTTATGGTTGGCCGCCCCTTCATCGCCAAACATGGCGACCTGCGGCAGTGCCTCGTGGACGCTAAAACGTTCCGCATCGCTGAAAATGGCGCGCAGCACGCGCTCGGTGGTCACCGCCTCCGTCGCGCGATGGAATTTGTTATTGAGGTTGGCGACGGTGAGATGCACTTTGCCATCCAGGGTATCCGCCGAGGGTGCGACGGTGGCCGCGTTCGCGACCCACATCGACGACGCCGAACTGGCCGCCGACAGCAGATGCGGCACCTGAGTACCGGCTTTTTCCACCACCTGTTCATCGCTGCCGCTAAACCCAAGCTGGCGCAGGACCTCGACGTTCGGGCGCTCCTGCGGCGGGATCACCGCCTGCGGGAAACCGGCATCGGCCAGGGCTTTCATCTTTTGCAGCCCCTGCTTCGCCGCAAGCTTTGGGTTCGACATCTGGAAGCGGTGTTTCGTCGAGGCTTCGTTACCAAACGACAGCCCGGCATAGTGGTGGGTCAGCCCCACCAGCCCATCAAAGTTGACCTCACGCGCTTTCATGGCCATCCCCTTTACTAAAATCAAGCCCCGGATTGAGGGTTTCTGGCAGAGTCAGCGCAGGAGTTTCGAGGCTCGCCATCGGCCACGCGCAGTAATCTGCCGCATACCAGGCGCTGGCGCGATGGTTGCCGGAGGCGCCCACGCCGCCAAACGGCGCAGTGCTCGCCGCACCGGTCAGGGGTTTATTCCAGTTCACAATCCCGGCGCGCGCTTCAATCAGCAGCGTGTCGAATTTCTCGCGATCCGGTGAAATCAGGCCGCTCGACAGGCCATAGCGCGTATTGTTCGCAAGCGCAATCGCGCTGTCGAAATCGTCATAGCGCCAGACGCACAGCAGCGGCCCAAAGGTCTCTTCATCCGGCACATCGCTCGCCGCGCTCATTTCCACAATCCCCGGCGTCAGTAGCGACGTGCCTGGCTGGACAAGCATCGGCTCAAGCAGGCTTTTCCCGCCGCGCGCCACGTGATCGCGCCAGGCGTTGACCACGTTCTGCGCCGCCTGTTCGGAGATCAGGCCGCCGATAAACGGCTGCGGCTCGGCGTCCCACGCATCAGGTTTTAGCCGCGCGCTCACTTCCACTAAGCGCGCCAGAAACGCATCGCCCTGCGCGCCGCGTTTAACCAGCAGGCGGCGCGCACAGGTACAGCGCTGCCCGGCGGTGACAAACGCCGACTGAATAGCCAGATGCACGGCGGCGTCGATATCATCAGGATCTTCAACGATCAGCGGATTATTGCCGCCCATTTCAAGTGCCAGAATTTTTTCCGGCTGGCCCGCCAGCTGGCGATGCAGCTGATAGCCGGTCCCCGCGCTGCCGGTAAACAGCAGCCCGTCGATATCGCTCAGCGCGCTCAGCGCCTGACCGGTTTCACGCCCGCCCTGCACCAGGTTCAGCACGCCCGGCGGCAGACCCGCCTGTTCCCACAGTTTGACCACCGCTTCGCCACTCCAGGGCGTCAGCTCGCTCGGTTTGAAGATCACGGCGTTTCCCGCCAGCAGCGCAGGCACAATGTGGCCATTCGGCAGATGGCCGGGGAAATTATAGGGGCCGAAGACTGCCAGCACGCCGTGCGGGCGATGGCGCAGAGTGGCCGCACCGTCGGCCATCTCCGTGTGCTGCTCGCCGGTGCGGGTGTGATACGCCTTCACCGAAATCGCGATTTTGTTAATCATCGCCGTGATTTCCGTCGCCGCTTCCCAGCGCGGTTTGCCGGTTTCACGGGCGATAATGCTGGTCAGTTCGACTTTATTGGTCTCCAGCAGTGACGCGAATTTCTCAACGACCGCCTGACGCAGGCTAAACGGCTGTTTGGCCCACGCCGGGAACGCAGCGCGTGCGGCTTTGCAGGCCTGTTCCACCTGCGCAGCGCTGGCATCTGCACCCGTCCACAGCGCCTCTTTACCCACCGGGTTGGTTTTCACGCGGCGTTCGCCTTCACCCGTCACCCAGTCGCCATTAATCCATAAACTCATGCTGTTTTCTCCTCGGGGCAGAGTCGCACCAGGCGCACTGTGTCGCCTGCGCTACATTTCAGGGCATCCAGCTGGGCTGCGGTCAGCACCAGTCGTTCACATTTTGGATTCGCGTGGACCAGCATGGCGCGAAAATGATCGTACTGTTCATTCGCCACCAGGCAGGCTGGTAATTCACCTGGCGCAGGCTGCCCTTCGACGACCGTCACCAGACGGCTTTTGCGGATGGCGCGAACGCGATCGATATCGCACTCCAGCGTCGGGCCACCGTCAAAAATATCGACATAGTTCCGATAGCGGAAACCCTCTTTCTCCAGCACCGCGCGCGCGGGTGCCGTCTGCGGATGGACTTCGCCAATCACGGCCTGCGCTTCGGGGGTGAGGAAATGGGTGTAGATCGGATGTTTCGGCATCAGCTCGGCGATAAACGCCTTCTGCCCAGTGCCGCACAGATAGTCCGCGCGGCTGAACTCCATCGAGAAGAAGCGCTCGCCGAGGCTTTCCCAGAACGGGGAGTAGCCGGTTTCGTCGATCACGCCGCGCATCTCCGCCACCACTTTTTCATTAAAGCGGTCGCGGAAGGCAGCCATAAACATAAAGCGCGATTTAGAGAGCAGATAACCATTGCCCTCTTTGCGCCAGGCCGGATCGAGAAACAGGGTGCAGAGTTCGCTGCTGCCGGTGTGATCGTTGCTCAGTGAAAGCGTCGGCAGCGCGTTATAAATGTTCAGCTCTTTCGACGCGTGAACCAGCGTCCCCACGCGATAGTTGTACCAGGGTTCATTCAGGCCGACCGCCACTTCAATGGCGCAGATCCCGGCCACGGTTCCTGTATCCGTCTCTTCCAGAACAAAGACGTATCCTTGTTCGCTTTTCGGCACCGTCCCTTGCCAGGTATGGATGGCGCGCTCGATGCGCGCCGACAGCGTTTTTTCGTCGGCAGGAAGCGAGGTCAGCCCGCCTCCCGTCTTACCGGCAAGCTGCATAAGCCCGGCGAGATCGCCGCGCTCAACGGGACGGATGACCATCATGATGACACCCCGGATTTCACCTGTTCACAGGCCAGCGCAAAGCGATCCAGACCGGTGGTGATCTCTTCTTCACTGACGATCAGCGCCGGGGCAAAACGCACCACGTTCGCGCCTGCAATCAGCACCATCACACCCGCTTTTGCTGCTTCCTGTGAAATAAGTTTAGCTTTTCCGGCAAATTCAGCGGTCAGTTCGCAGCCAATTAACAGCCCCAGCCCACGAATTTCTTTGAACATGCCGACCTTGCTGTTGATCGCATTCAGGCGCTCAACAAACCAATCGTGACGCTGCTTCACGCCGTTTAACACCGCTGGCGTATTGATGATATCCAGCACCTGGCCCGCCACTGCGGATGCCAGCGGGTTACCGCCGTAAGTAGTGCCGTGGGTGCCAACGATCATCACGCTGGCACATTTATCGGTGGTGAGCAGCGCGCCAATCGGGAAGCCGCCGCCCAGCGCTTTCGCCGTCGACAGCACATCCGGCGTGACGCCGTAGTGCATGTAGGCGTAAAGCTCGCCCGTACGGCCAACGCCCGTTTGCACTTCATCAAAAATCAGCAGCGCGTTGTGCTGATCGCACAGCTCGCGAAGCCCCTGCAGGAATGCTTTATCTGCCGGAACCACACCGCCCTCGCCCTGCATCGGCTCGACGATCACCGCACAGGTGTCGTCATTAATCAGCGCTTTGGCGGACTGAAGATCGTTAAACACCGCGTGACGAATGTCCGGCGGTAACGGGGCAAAATCCTGGGAGTAAGCGGGCTGCCCACCGGCGCTGACGGTAAACAGCGTGCGACCGTGGAAGGCATTTTTGAACGCCACGATCCCGCTTTTCTGCGCGCCGAAATGGTCGTGGGCATATTTGCGTGCCAGCTTCAGGGCCGCTTCGTTGGCCTCAGCACCGGAGTTACAGAAGAAAATTTTCTCGGCAAAGGTCGCGTCGATCAGCTTTTTCGCCAGACGCAGCGCAGGCTCGTTGGTGTAGCCGTTACCGGTATGCCAGAACTTCGCCGCCTGATCGTTGAGGGTCTGGCGCAGCGCCGGGTGTGCGTGCCCCAGCGCGTTCACGGCAATACCGCCTGCAAAATCAATGTACTCTTTACCCTGCTGATCCCACAGGCGTGAGCCTTCCCCGCGTACCGGAATAAAAGCCGCCGGAGCGTAAACCGGCATCATCCATTCATCAAAATTTTCACGCGTAATTGACAGAGACATAGCGACCTCATCCGGTAAATAATAAGTTGTTTAAATGTTAAATATTTGAGTGTTTGCACTGTGAATGTAGATTGCAGAGTTCGTGCCAGCCAGCGATAAAAATGCATAAACGGATTGCCGGGACAGAATATCAATGAGTTAGGATATGGAGTTATTCACTGTTAATGCATATTAAGTGAATATTTTTACGATAAGCGGCGGTTCGCGGGACGAAAACGAGAAATATTATTCACAAGCAAAATATAATTCTGGAATTGTGATCGCTCGCGAAATTTATTGACCGTTTACGCCCCTTTTGAGGGCAAGGCGCGTCGAAATGGTGCAAAAATTGCACCGTCGGCAGGATCTGTTGCAGTTATTGGTCTAACCCGGTAACAGGCGGCGCAAATTCTGCTACCATCCATGCACTATTCACCTTGCACTGGCAGCGACTATGAAATTTGTCTCTTTTAATATCAACGGCCTGCGCGCCCGCCCTCACCAACTGGAAGCCATTGTTGAACAACATCAACCTGACGTGATCGGCCTGCAGGAGACAAAAGTTCACGACGATATGTTCCCGCTGGAAGACGTTACGAAGCTGGGTTACAACGTCTTTTATCACGGTCAGAAAGGCCATTACGGCGTGGCGCTGTTAACCAAAGAGACGCCTGTCTCGGTCCGCCGCGGCTTCCCTGGCGATGACGGTGAAGCACAGCGCCGCATTATCATGGCCGAGATCCCGTCCCCGCTGGGTAATATCACCGTTATCAATGGCTACTTCCCGCAGGGCGAAAGCCGCGACCACCCAACCAAATTCCCGGCAAAAGCGAAGTTCTATCAGGATCTGCAGGATTACCTGAACACCGAGCTGAACAAAGAGAATCCGGTATTGATTATGGGCGACGTGAATATCAGCCCGACGGACCTGGATATTGGCATTGGCGAAGACAACCGCAAGCGCTGGCTGCGCACCGGTAAATGCTCCTTCCTGCCGGAAGAGCGCGAGTGGATGGATCGCCTGATGAGTTGGGGCCTGGTCGACACCTTCCGCACCGCCAACCCGGAGACACAGGATCGCTTCTCATGGTTTGATTACCGCTCAAAAGGCTTCGACGATAACCGTGGCCTGCGCATCGACCTGCTGCTGGCAAGCCAGCCTCTGGCCGAGCGCTGCATCGAAACCGGGATCGACTACGATATTCGCAGCATGGAAAAACCGTCCGATCACGCGCCGGTCTGGGCGAAATTCAAGCTGTAAGTGCCGGTGAACGCGTCAAAAATCCTCTTCCTGTGCGCCCTGTTGGGCGCATTTGCTTTGCTCATCACGCAACTGCCGCCGGGATTTCTCTCCCTGGATGCGATCCGCGCCCATCGGCTGATGCTGCTGGATAACGTCGACCGCGCCCCGGTGCAAAGTGCCGCGCTCTATTTCGCCCTGTATGTGCTGATTTCCGCCTTTTCGATTCCTGGTGCGGCGCTGTTAACGCTGCTTGGTGGCGCATTATTCAGCTTCTGGGAGGGGATGGTGCTGGTCTCTTTTGCCTCGACGCTGGGGGCGACACTGGCAATGCTCGCCAGCCGCTATGTGCTGCGCGACTGGGTGCAACGCCGCTTTGCGAAACCGATGCAGACGGTGAATGAAGGGGTGAAACGCGATGGCGCGTTTTATCTTTTTGCCCTGCGCCTGATGCCGGTGTTCCCGTTTTTTCTGGTCAATCTGCTCTGCGGGCTGACCTCTCTCGGCGTGGCGCGTTACTGGTGGGTTAGCCAGCTGGCGATGCTGCCCGCGACCGTGGTTTTCCTCAATGCCGGGCGCGAGTTGGGGCAACTGACCTCTCTGCGCGATATTCTGTCGCCGGGAGTGCTGATCGCCTTTACACTGTTAGGGTTATTGCCGCTGATCGCTCGCTGGCTGTTTTCTCGCTTCACCCCTTCATCTCATTAACAGGGAGGCATTATGCGCCGTGTGCGTTATTGCGTGTTTCTGACCGGGCTGCTGCTGGCAACCCCGGCGCTCGCCGCCAGCGACTGGCAAACCGTTCAACAGGAAGCCAAAGGGCAGACCGTCTGGTTTAACGCCTGGGGTGGCGATCCGGCGGTGAATCGATATCTCGACTGGGTAAGCGATGAGATGAAAACTCACTACGCCATTACCCTCAACATTGTGCATCTGGCGGATGCCGCCGATGCGGTCAAACGTATCCAGACGGAATCCCGCGCCGGGCGGACCACCCAAGGTTCGGTCGATTTATTGTGGGTCAACGGCGAGAACTTCCGCACGCTGAAACAGGCGAATCTGCTGCAAAGCGGCTGGGCGCAAATGCTCCCCAACTGGCGGTATGTCGATACCACCAAACCAGTGACTGAGGATTTTGCCATCGCCACCGACGGTGCCGAATCCCCGTGGGGCGCGGCGCAACTGACGTTTATCTCGCGACAGACTTTGTTGCCTGAGCCACTGCGCGATCCTTCCGCCCTGCTCGGATACGCGAAACAGCATCCCGGTAAAGTGACCTATCCACGCCCGCCCGATTTTACTGGCACCGCGTTTCTGGAACAGCTGTTACTGAACCTGACGGCAACACCTGATGCGCTAAAAACCGCGCCCGATCCCCAAACATTTGACGCGGTAACCGCCCCTCTGTGGCGCTATCTCGACCAGCTTCATCCCCTGCTTTGGCGCGAAGGGAAAGATTTCCCGCCGTCACCGGCACGAATGGATGCTCTACTCGCCAGCGGCAATCTGAATCTCTCCCTGACCTTTAACCCGGCGCATGCCCGGCAGAAGGTGGACAGCGGCGAGTTACCTGCAGACAGCATAAGTTTCGGCTTTGCCAGCGGAATGATTGGCAATGTTCATTTCGTGGCGATTCCTGCCAACAGCAGCGCCAGCGCCGGAGCAAAAGTGGTGGCGAATTTCCTGCTGTCTCCACCCGCACAACGTCGTAAAGCCGACCCGAAAATCTGGGGCGATCCGAGTGTGCTGGACCCGCAAAAACTGCCCGCTGATCAGGCTCACGCCCTGCGCCAGTTTATCCCGGTCGGTTTACCCGTCATGCTGCCTGAGCCGCACGCGGCATGGGTGAATGCTCTGGAGCAGGAATGGCTGCGTCGCTACGGCACCCGCTAGGCTGGCTGGTGTGGCTGGCAATGGCGGCCATTTACGCGCCGCTGTTGCCCGCCACCGCCATGCTCCTGTCCCCTGCATTTTCAGCCGCCGGGTGGCAGTCCCTGTTTCGCGATCCGCAGCTGCCGCAGGCGCTGATCGCTACCCTGGTCTCAACGACCCTCGCCACCCTCGGTTCGCTTTTTATTGCGCTCTGTATCCTGTCTGCGCTCTGGCCCGGCAAGCGCTGGCAGCAGATGAATGGCCGCCTGCCATGGTTACTCGCCGTGCCGCATGTCGCCTTCGCCACCAGCGTGCTGCTGCTTTTTGCCGAAGGCGGTGCCGTTTATCAGCTTTGTAGCGCCTGTTCGCCAGTGTTTGATCCCTATGGAATAGGCCTTGGTGCGACAATGGCGGTGAAAGAGAGTGCCTTCGTGCTGTGGGCGATTTATGCAGTGCTGCCGGAAAAGATCCTGGCGCAGAAAATGGTGGTGCTGCAAAGCCTCGGTTATTCCCGCATTCAGGGGCTGTTCTGGCTGGTTCTGCCGACCATTGCCCCGGCACTGGGCGCAGTGATGCTGGCGGTGGTGGCCTGGTCTCTGTCGGTGGTAGATATCGCCATCATTCTCGGGCCGGGCAATCCGCCGACACTGGCGGTGCTGGCCTGGCAGTGGCTGAGCCAGGGCGATACGGAGCAGCAAATCAAAGGCACGCTGTTGTGTCTGGTTTTACTGCTCCTGCTGACGCTGTTTGCCGCGGTGGGGTCTGCGCTCTGGAAAGCCTGGCGACGCACGTTGCCCGCCACGTCCGGTCACCGCCACAACGCCGGTCCGCCCGTCACGGGAATGGCGCTTGGCTGGCTGCTGCCACTCAGCGGGCTGCTGTGTGCCGGAGCGCTGCTCCTGCTGGCGCAGTACCGTGAATTTGATCTCGCGCCGTTTCACGCCAGCCTCTCGTTTGCTCTGTTTTCCGCCCTGATTGCACTGGCGATTATTTTGCTCTGGCTGGAGTGGGGTCCGTCGCACGGAGCGGTCTGGCTGTGGCTGCCGCTGGCATTGCCCGCCCTGCCCCTCGTCGCCGGGCAATACCGTCTGGCGCTCGCGCTGGGCGTTGACGGCGGCTTTCTGGCGGTGCTGTGGGGGCATCTGCTGTGGGTAGTGCCCTGGACGCTGCTGGTGCTGCAGCCGGCCTGGCGCAGGCTCGATCCGCGCCTGATCCTGATCGCTAAAACCCTCGGGCTGTCGCGCAGTCAGCTGTTTTTTAAAATCAAATGCCCGCTGCTGGTGCGCCCGATCCTGATTGCTTTTGCCACCGGGTTTTCCGTGAGCATGGCGCAGTATCTGCCGACGCTGTGGCTCGGCGCCGGACGATTTGCCACGCTGACCACCGAAGCGGTGGCCCTTAGCAGCGGCGGCAGCAGCGCCATTCTGGCGAGCCAGGCCTTATGGCTACTGGCGCTTACCGCCGCCGCGTTTGGGCTGGCGGCCGGTTTATCGCGGCTCGCTGGCTACTATCGACAGGGGTTACGGTAATGTTGACGGTCAAAAATCTCACCCTCGAACCGCTGCTGCGCAATGCCAATTTCAGCGTTGCGCGCGGGGAAATTCTGACGCTGATGGGTCCCTCCGGCAGCGGAAAATCGACCCTTTTTGCCTGGCTGGTGGGCGCACTCTCCACCGATTTTCACGCTCATGGCGAGCTGTGGCTTGACGATCAGCGGCTCGATATTCGCCCGGTTGAAAAACGCGGGATCGGCATTTTGTTCCAGGACGCGCTCTTGTTCGATCACTTTAGCGTCGGACAGAACCTGATGCTGGCGCTTCCCGCGCAGATCCGCACGGCGCGCCGCGAGCGGGTTGAACAGGCGCTTGCCAGCGCCGGTCTGGCCGGATTTTATGCCAGCGATCCGGCCACGCTGTCGGGCGGTGAACGCAGTCGCGTCAGTTTGCTGCGCGCCCTGCTGGCGCAGCCGCGCGCGCTGTTGCTGGATGAGCCTTTTAGTCGTCTGGATAAATCCCTGCGCGTGACGTTTCGGGAGTGGGTATTCGCTGAGGTTCGTGCCCTGAATATTCCGGTAGTGCTGGTTACGCACGATGAAGAGGACATTCCGGCGGGCGGACGTGTGATTCAGCTGTCCGACTGGCAGTAAACCCTGTGCTAACGCAAAGAATTCTGTTTAGGGGAAGACGAAAATGACGCACCTTTTATATGATGTCAGGTTTTTCGATGAAACGTGTTTCTCAACTGACCGTGCTGGCGCTCTGTCTTGCCAGTGTTTCCACTTTTGCCGCTAATATGGCCCCTTCTCTGACGCTTGCACAGCTGCAACAGCAGCACGGCGCGGTGATCGATACCCGCGCCAGCGCATTTTTTAACGGCTGGCCGCAAACCCTGTCTGGCACCTCCGGGCATGAGCCCGCCGCGCTGAATCTGTCAGCCAGCTGGCTGAAGGTGATGAGCGATGAGCAGCTCAGTGACTGGGCAAAACAGCATAACCTCACCCCGACATCCGCTATCGCCCTGTACGGCAGCGATAACGACAACCAGGCCGTGAAAGCGCGCCTTGCCAAAGCCGGTTATCAACACATTTCAGTGCTTGGCGATGCGCTGCAAAGTGCCGAACGTCTGCAACGTCTTCCTCATTTCGAGCAACTGGTTTATCCCGAATGGCTGCATCAGATGATGCAGGGAAAAAAGGTCGCGGCGGCGCCTGCGGGCGATTATAAAATTATCGAAGCCGCCTGGGGCGCACCGAAATTTTATCTGTTGAATCACATTCCGGGTGCGGGTTATATCGATACCAACGACGTCGAAAGCGAGCCGCTGTGGAATAAAGTCTCCGACGACAAACTGAAAGCGCTGCTGGCAAAACAGGGCATTCGCCACGACACCACCGTGATCCTCTACGGTCGCGACGTCTATGCGGCGGCGCGCGTCGCGCAGATCATGCTCTACGCAGGTGTGAAAGCTGTGCGTCTGCTGAATGGCGGCTGGAAAACCTGGTCCGACGCCGGTCTGCCGGTCGAGCGCGGATTGCCTGCGAAAGTGACGCCTGCGGATGATTTCGGCGCACCGATCCCGGGGCAGCCGCAGCTGATGGTGGATATGGAACAGGCGCGCGGGATGGTGCATCGCCAGGATGCCTCGCTGGTGAGTATTCGTTCCTGGCCGGAATTCACCGGCGAAACCAGCGGCTACAGCTACATCAAGCCAAAAGGTGAAATCGCAGGCGCGCGCTGGGGCCATGCGGGCAGCGATGCGACGCATATGGAAGATTTCCACAACCCGGACGGCACCATGCGCAGCGCCGAGGATATCGCTGCGATGTGGAAAGCCTGGAACATCCTGCCGGATCAGCACGTCGCCTTTTACTGCGGCACCGGCTGGCGCGCGTCAGAAACCTTTATGTACGCCCGCGCCATGGGCTGGAAAAACGTCTCGGTTTACGACGGCGGCTGGTACGAGTGGAGCAGCCATCCACAAAATCCGATCACCACGGGTCCGCTGACGCCGGAAAGCACGCTTTAAGATTTCAGGGTTTTCAGCGTCTGATACCCGCTCCAGATGCGCGTTGTGGTGGTGAGCCAGCACAACGCGCCAAAGATCCAGGCAAACAGCGCAAAGTGCGCCGGGAACAGGCAGCAGAGCACAAACAGCGCGATGGTCTCCGTCCCCTCCGTTAATCCCCCGATGTAATAAAACGACTTGTGCGCATAGCCTGGGTTGTCGATATTGTGTTTCGCCGCCAGCGCCGCAAACGCCAGAAAACTGCTCCCGGTGCCGATAAACGCAAACAGCAGCCAGGCGGCGGCGAGCGCGTTTTCCATCGGTGCCGCCAGCGCAAAGCCAAAAGGGACCAGGGCATAGAACAGAAAATCGAGGGCGATATCGAGAAAACCGCCCGCGTCCGTCAGGCCGCGACGCCGCGCCAGTGCGCCGTCCAGCCCGTCGAACAGGCGGTTCAGCACAATTGCGACCAGCGCCGCCGGGTACCAGCCGAGGGCCAGAAATGGCAGTGCCAGTACGCCGAGGGCAAAGCCCGCAAGCGTCACGCCATCCGGCGTGATAAAAGGCTTATCGATGACCGCCACCAGGCGGTTGAGCGCAGGTTTAACGCGCGGATGCAGATGTCTGTCAAGCATGAGGCTGACCTTTGAAGGCGTCACAAAGCCCTTGTGACGGGATCTCCAGCGCAGCGTTAAAACGCGCCGAGAGATTCTGAAACGCAATCAGGGCCGTCATTTCGGTAATGGTTTCGTCGTTGTAAAAGCGCTTTAGTTCGGATTTTATCGCTTCCGTCACCTGCGGCGGCGTGGCCGTCGTCGCCTCGGCATAGTCCAGCGCGGCACGCTCTTCTGCCGTGAATAACGCGGATGTACGCCACTCGCTGACCGCCTGGACTTTATCCAGCGCGCCGCAGCGCTCGGCGAGGCGCAGGCTGTTAGCGTCGATACAAAATGCGCAGTGGCAGAGCTGCGAAATGCGGGTCATCAGCAGCGCGCGCAGGGCTGGGTTCAGGCGCGCTTTTTTTCTCTCCAGAAAACCGACAAACAGCGCCACCAGCCAGAAAAGACGCGGCATTCTTCCCCACCAGCGGGTGGGATTGAGCACCACGCCAAAATGTTTTTTTTGCATGGCGGCGATGGGTTTCAGACTGGCGGGAAGGGATTCTACGGGCTGGACCCAGGCGGATGTTTCTTTCACCGGACTCTCCTGATGGCTGGACTCTTTGAAAGGCGACGATAATATGTCGTTTTTCAACTGTAATTATTGACGACCATGCTGAAAACTCTCGATGTTGTTGCCGCTATCCTTGAAAAGGATGGCAAAATTCTCCTCGCGCAACGCCCCGCGCAGGCCGATCAAGCGGGAATGTGGGAGTTCGCCGGAGGTAAAGTCGAAGCCGGTGAGACGCAGCCCGAGGCGCTGATCCGCGAGCTGCGCGAAGAGCTGGGGATTGAGGCACTCCCTGTGCAGTATGTTGCCAGCCACCAGCGCGAAGTGTCCGGGCGGCTGATTCATCTCCACGCGTGGCACGTTCCGTCCTTTAGGGGCGACGTGGTCGCGCACTATCACAGCCGTCTGGTGTGGTGTACGCCGCAGGAGGCGTTCGCCTATGATTTAGCGCCCGCCGATATTCCCCTGCTGGAAGCCTTTATCCTTTTACGCGCCGCCACACCAGCGGGTTCGTGCTGATGGTTTTTTCATCGCGCTGACACTGCAGCAGCACGCCGTCGGCCTTCACCACCGCACCTTCCGAATAGTTTTGATCCTGATAGATGCAGCACTGATTGCAGGGCTGCGCGCGCTGACCGCCGGAGCTGAACACCTCTGGCGGCACATTGACCTCCACGTCCGGGCGAATACGATCAGCCTGGGCCCCTGTGGATAACAGAGCAAACAGAGCGGTTACTAGGTAGCGGTTCATAAAGATTCCTTTTATCTGCTGATCATGACTATACACAAAATCATTCAAGTTGCATCAAGCCAGCAAACCGGAGCATACCCAGGGCTGACTCGTGTAGGTGCCTGAAGGATGATCTGTATATAACGGTTGTTTGCCGCTGAATCTTTAGCGCATCATCGTTTTTAGTTATGACACAAGGCCGCTGATTAATTTCACTTTCCCGGTAAATTTTCCCTTGCCACGCAAAGCGGTACGGGTGGTATAGTCGAAAACGACCACAAATCACCCACACAACACACAAAATTAAAAAAATCGTCATAAGAGGCTCTTATCGCTATGGAACAGACACGCTCTCTGGAATCATTTCTTACCCATGTTCAACAACGCGACCCGCATCAGAGCGAGTTTGCACAGGCCGTTCGTGAAGTCATGACCACCCTGTGGCCATTCCTCGAAGAAAACCCGCGTTACCGTCAGATGTCTCTGCTCGAGCGTCTGGTTGAACCTGAACGTGTGATTCAGTTCCGCGTGGTGTGGGTGGATGACAAAAATCAGGTGCAGGTGAACCGCGCGTGGCGCGTACAGTTCAACTCCGCCATCGGCCCGTTCAAAGGCGGAATGCGTTTCCACCCTTCCGTGAACCTGTCGATCCTGAAGTTCCTCGGCTTTGAGCAGACCTTCAAAAACGCCCTCACCACCTTGCCGATGGGCGGTGGCAAAGGCGGCAGCGATTTTGATCCGAAAGGCAAAAGCGAAGGCGAAGTGATGCGTTTCTGCCAGGCGCTGATGACGGAACTGTATCGTCACCTTGGCCCTGATACGGATGTGCCTGCGGGCGATATCGGTGTGGGCGGGCGCGAAGTGGGCTTTATGGCCGGGATGATGAAAAAACTGTCCAACAACAGCGCCTGCGTGTTTACCGGCAAAGGGCTGTCCTTTGGCGGGAGTTTGATTCGCCCGGAAGCGACGGGTTACGGGCTGGTTTACTTCACTGAAGCGATGCTCAAACGCCACGGTCTGAGCTTTGAAGGGATGCGCGTGGCGGTGTCCGGCTCCGGTAACGTCGCGCAGTATGCCATTGAAAAAGCGATGCAGTTTGGCGCGCGCGTGGTGACAGCCTCGGACTCAAGCGGCACGGTGGTGGATGAAGCCGGTTTCACGGCGGAAAAACTGGCGCGTCTATGCGAAATTAAAGCCAGCCGCGACGGTCGCGTCGCCGATTACGCCCGCGAGTTTGGCCTGACCTATCTGGAAGGCAAGCAGCCGTGGTCGGTGCCGGTGGACATTGCCCTGCCGTGCGCCACGCAGAACGAACTGGATGTGGACGCCGCCCGCACGCTTATCAAAAACGGCGTGAAAGCCGTGGCGGAAGGCGCGAATATGCCGACGACCATCGAAGCGACCGATCTGTTCCTGGAAGCCGGTGTGCTGTTTGCGCCAGGTAAAGCGGCCAACGCCGGTGGCGTGGCGACGTCTGGCCTGGAGATGGCGCAGAACGCCGCGCGTATGGGCTGGAAAGCCGAAAAAGTGGACGCCCGTCTGCATCACATCATGCTGGATATTCACCACGCCTGCGTGGAGTATGGCGGAGAAGCGGAGCAGACCAACTATGTACGCGGCGCGAATATCGCCGGGTTTGTGAAGGTCGCCGATGCAATGATCGGGCAAGGGGTGATTTAAACCGTTACTGGTCTGGTTGATAAAAGCAAAACGGCAACAGAGTTGCCGTTTTTTATATCTTCGCCCGCGCCTTGTGAGAGGGCGTCAGGCCGCACTCTTCTTCTTAAACTTTTTCTTCGCGTCCCCACCGCCCGGCGCCACCATTCCTCTGAAAGATTTCACCGGCGTATTGCGCGCCTGATTGATCAGCTCAAACAGCGTGCCGACCAGCGGCTGCATAAAGTCCTGATAGCGGCACTGCTTCTCGCTGATTTGGGTCAGGATAGATTCCCAGTGCGCCGTCATATCCGGTCGCGCAGCCAGCTCAGGCAGCGAGTGAATCAGCGCCCGGCCCGGATCCGTCGAGTGGATATAGCGCCCTTTTTTGACTAGGAAACCGCGCTTGAACAGCAGCTCAATAATCCCAGCGCGCGTCGCTTCTGTGCCTAATCCATCGGTCGCACGCAGGATCTTTTTCAGATCTTTATCCTGCACAAAGCGGGCAATCCCGGTCATAGCAGAGAGCAGCGTGGCGTCCGTAAAGTGGCGCGGCGGCTGCGTTTGTCGCTCAATCACTTCGCCCTTTTCGCACAGCAGTTCGTCGTCTTTTGCGACCACGGGCAGCGGCGTGCCGTCGTTCTCTTCATCGCGCTCTTTATTGCCGAGCAGTGTGCGCCAGCCCGCTTCCGCCAGAAAACGCGCTTTGGCGACGAACTTACCTTTGGCGATCTCCAGCTCAATTACGCATTTGCGGAACACCGCGTCCGGGCAAAATTGCATCAGATACTGGCGCGCCACGAGGTTATACACCTTCGCTTCGTTCTCGCTCAGATTGACGTTGCTGGCGCGCGCCGTCGGGATAATCGCGTGGTGCGCGTCGACTTTTTTATCATCCCAGCAGCGGTTGCGCGTTTCCGGGTTCACGGCGGGTTGCGGGAGCAGATCCGGGGCGTGAACGCCGATGGCATTCAGCACCGCATGTCGCCCGGCAAAATGCTCTTCCGGCAGGTAGCGGCTGTCTGAACGCGGATAGGTAATCAGCTTGTGGGTTTCATACAGCTTCTGGCAGATATCGAGCACGTTCTGCGCGCTCATACCAAAGCGTTTAGCCGCTTCAATCTGTAACGACGACAGCGAAAACGGCAGCGGCGCGGGTTCTGATTCCCGTTTATCGTTATAGCTGGTGACCATCGCTGGCTGGCCGCTGATGCGGTTGACCACGTGATCCGCCAGCGGACGATGCAGTAACCGCCCCTCTTCGTCCTGGTAAGATTCACAGGCGTCGCTCGGCTGCCAGGTCGCGGTAAAACGTTCATCCTTCGGGGTGACAATATGCGCTTTCACCTCGAAGAAATCTTTGGCGACGAAGTTTTCGATCTCTTCATCGCGACGCACCACCAGGCCCAGCACCGGCGTCTGAACGCGCCCGACTGAGAGCACGCCCTGATACCCGGCGTTACGCCCGAGAATGGTGTAGGCGCGCGTCATGTTGATCCCATACAGCCAGTCGGCGCGGGCACGCGCCAGGGCAGATACGCACAGCGGGATGAACTCGCTGTTGGCGCGCAGACGCGTAATGGCGCGCTCCACCGCCTGCGGGTTAAGATCGTTAATCAGACAACGCTGCACCTGCTGACGTTTTTCCGGCGCCAGCTCAAGGTAGTCGAGCACTTCGTCCACCAGCAGTTGCCCTTCCCTGTCCGGGTCACCCGCGTGAACCACTTCTTCTGCGTCATGCAGAAAACGTTTGATGACGTTAAGCTGTTTGGTGACCGAAGGACGTGGCTGCAGTTTCCACTTCTCCGGCACGATCGGCAGATCGTTGAGATTCCAGCGCGCATAGCGGCTGTCGTAGACATCCGGCTGCGCTTGTTCCAGCAGGTGACCGATACACCAGGTGACCACCTGCCCGTTACCGCATTCGATAAAGCCGTCGCCCTTGCGATGCGGCTTGGGCAGCACATCGGCAATGGCTCGGGCGAGACTCGGCTTTTCCGCAATAAACAAACGCATCGAATTAACGGATCTCAATCATCGGACGGCCGCCGCGCGCGCTGACCAGCTCGCCGATGGCGCTCAGGGTAATGCCAAACTCTGCGGCGGTAGCTTTGACCTCGGCTTCCGCCTCAGGCGTGACTGCCAGCAGCAGGCCGCCGGAGGTTTGTGGATCGCACAGCAGATCGCGCCACTCCGTCGGCATATCGCCCATCAGATGACCGTAGCTGGCAAAGTTACGCTGCGTACCGCCCGGCACCGCCCCCTGTGCGATGTACTCCTCCACACCAGGCAGTTTTGGAATGTCCTGATACCAGAGCTGCGCCTGCACGCCCGCGCCCTGGCAAACTTCGCTCAGGTGGCCGAGCAGGCCAAAACCGGTGACGTCGGTCATCGCTTTTACGCCGTCGATATTCGCGAACGCCGCACCCGCCAGGTTCATCTGACACATCACGTCGGTGGCAAGACCGATATGCTCGGGCTTGAGCAGGGATTTTTTCTCAGCGGTGGTGAGCACGCCAATGCCCAACGGCTTAGTGAGGAACAGTTTGCACCCTTCCTGCGCGGTGCTGTTGCGCTTCACGCGTTCGGTCGGTACGACGCCGGTGACGGCGAGGCCGAAGATCGGTTCTGGCGCATCGATGGAGTGCCCACCCGCCAAAGCGATCCCCGCCTGCTGGCAGGCAAAGCGGCCACCCTCGATGACGTCGCGGGCAATTTCCGGCGCCAGGGTGTTGATCGGCCAGCCGAGAATAGCAATCGCCATGATCGGTTTACCGCCCATCGCGAAGATGTCGCTGATGGCGTTGGTCGCCGCGATGCGCCCGAAATCAAACGGGTTATCGACAATCGGCATAAAGAAGTCGGTGGTGCTAATAATGCTGGTGCCGTTTCCTAAATCGTATACCGCTGCATCGTCACGCGTTTCGTTGCCGACAAGCAGGTTCGGGTCGACAAACTTCGCCTGTTCGCTGTGCAGAATGGTTTCCAGCACTTTCGGGGAAATTTTACAACCGCAACCCGCTCCGTGGCTGTATTGCGTTAAACGAATGGTTTGCTCGCTCATGGACATCTCCTGTCATTGCAATCGCGCTATGGTAGCGCTCATTCCGTGATGAGGTAAGTATGACTGTCTGAATTATGCGACGCTTGCTCATAATCCAGACAGTTTAGTGCGATTATCAGAAACGGGTGACGAACGGGGCGGTATCGGGTGCTGTAATGGTGGTCGAGGCTTTCAGCTGCGGCGTACCTAAGTAGAGGAAGCCAACGATTTTATCGTGCTGGGCGCAGGAGAGCCCTTCGCGCACCACCGGACTGTCGGTCAGCGGGCCGGTGCGCCAGATGCCGTTAAAGCCCTGTGCCACAGCCGCCATTTGCATCGCCATCACCGCGCAGCCTGCAGACATCTCCTGCTCCCAGACCGGCACTTTATGTTCCGGCTGACATTTCGCCACCACCGCGATGATCATCGGCGCGCGAAACGGCGCATTGCGCGCTTTATCAATCGCTTTTTCATCCTGCTCGGCGGCCATCGCCCCATTCTCAAGCAAGGTGCTGAAACGGTCGCGCCCTTCGCCTTCAATGATGAAGAAGTGCCACGGCGAGAGCGTACCGTGATCCGGGGCGCGCATACCGGCGCGCAGAATGTTTTCCAGCTGTTCGCCCGCAGGCGCAGGTTCCGCCAGGCGAGAAGCGCTACGACGGTTAACCAGCAGTTCAAGTGCGTCCATTGATTCACTCCTGTCTTCAAATTTGCTCACAAAATTAACACGACAGCAGAATTTGTTACAGCGCAGTGGGCGATTCCTGCTGACAAGTGACGGTTGGGTCATTACGATAACCTCACATTGCCGTCCAGTCGCGACGGAAACGGTCATTATCTGGTTTGGGAGAATACATGCGAACCCTTTGGCGAATTTTTGCCGGTTTCTTTAAATGGACGTGGCGGTTGCTCAATTTTGTCCGCGAACTGGTGATGAATATCTTCTTCATCTTCCTGATTCTGGTGTGTGTGGGCCTGTGGATGCACATCAGCAGCAGTAACCAGGCGCAGCATTCCGAGCGCGGCGCCCTGCTGCTCGACATCACCGGTGTGATTGTCGATAAGCCGTCCACCAGCAATCGTCTGGGCGTGATTGGCCGCCAGCTGCTTGGCTCCACCTCCGATCGTATGCAGGAAAACTCCCTGTTTGATATCGTCGACGCTATTCGTCAGGCGAAAGACGATCGCAATATTACCGGCATCGTGCTGGACCTGAAAAACTTCGCCGGGGGCGACCAGCCGTCGATGCAGTACATCGGTAAAGCGCTGCGTGAATTCCGCGACAGCGGTAAACCGGTGATTGCCGTGGGCGACAGCTACAGCCAGGGGCAATATTATCTGGCGAGCTTTGCCAACAAGATTTGGCTCTCCCCGCAGGGCACCGTCGATCTGCACGGTTTTGCCACCAACGGGCTGTACTACAAATCGCTGCTGGATAAGCTGAAAGTCACCACGCACGTGTTCCGCGTCGGGACCTATAAATCGGCCGTTGAGCCGTTTATTCGCGATGATATGTCCCCTGCCGCCCGTGAAGCGGACAGCCGCTGGATCGGTGAGCTGTGGCAGAACTATCTCGCCACCGTCGCTGCGAACCGTCAGATTACCCCTGAGCAGGTCTTCCCGGGTGCTCAGGCGATGCTGGATGGCCTGACTAAGGTCGGCGGCGATACGGCGAAATACGCGCTCGATAACAAACTGGTCGACACCCTCGGCTCCAGCGCAGAGATCGAAAAAGCGCTGACCAAACAGTTTGGCTGGAGCAAAGAAGACAAGAACTACAGCGCCATCAGCCTCTACGATTACACGCCGAAAAAACCGAGCGAGACGGGTGACAGCGTGGCCGTGGTCTTTGCCAACGGTGCGATCATGGACGGTGAAGAGACGCCGGGGAACGTGGGCGGTGACACGACCGCGTCGCAGATCCGCGATGCGCGTCTGGACCCGAAAGTGAAAGCCATTGTCCTGCGCGTCAACAGCCCTGGCGGCAGCGTCAGCGCTTCGGAAGTGATCCGTGCGGAACTGGCCGCCGCGCGTGCTGCAGGCAAACCGGTGGTGGTGTCGATGGGCGGTATGGCGGCATCCGGCGGTTACTGGATCTCCACACCAGCGAACTACATCGTGGCGAACCCGAGTACGTTAACCGGCTCTATCGGTATCTTCGGCGTCATTAATACCGTTGAAAACAGCCTTGATTATCTGGGTGTGCATACGGATGGCGTTGCGACGTCACCACTCGCGGATGTGGCCGTGACCAAATCCCTGCCACCGGAAGTGTCGCAGATGATGCAGCTCAGCATTGAGAACGGTTATAAGCGCTTTATCACGCTGGTGGCGGATTCCCGTAAATCCACGCCGGAGCAGGTGGATAAAATCGCGCAGGGCCATGTCTGGACCGGCCAGGATGCGAAGAACAATGGGCTGGTCGACAGCCTGGGCGACTTTGATGACGCCGTCGCGAAAGCCGCCGAACTGGCAAAACTGAAACAGTGGCACATTGCGTATTATCAGGATGAGCCGACGTTTGTGGATATGGTGATGAACAGCATGTCCGGCTCGGTGCGCGCGATGCTGCCTGCTGCGATTCAGGCCTATCTGCCTGCACCAGTGACGAGCGCTGCAAGCGTTGTAAAAGCCGAGAGCGATAAGCTCGCCGCCTTTAACGATCCGCAAAACCGTTACGCGTTCTGCCTCACCTGCGCTAACGTTCGCTAAAAACCCTGTCCCCTCTTCTCGCGAAGGGGGGATTTTTCTTTGAAGCACAAGAACACACTATCATGCAGAAGAAATCGATTTATGTGGCGTATACCGGCGGGACCATCGGTATGCAGCGCTCTGAAAATGGCTATATTCCTGTCTCCGGTCATCTTCAGCGCCAGCTCGCGCTGATGCCCGAGTTCCACCGCCAGGAGATGCCAGACTTCACCATCCACGAGTACGATCCGCTGATGGACTCCTCAGATATGACGCCGGAAGACTGGCAGCATATCGCAGAAGATATCAAAGCCCATTACGACGAGTACGATGGCTTTGTGATCCTGCACGGCACCGACACCATGGCGTTTACGGCCTCTGCGCTCTCCTTCATGCTGGAGAACCTCGGCAAGCCGGTGATCGTGACCGGCTCGCAGATCCCGCTGGCGGAGCTGCGCTCCGACGGGCAGATCAATCTGCTCAACTCCCTGTATGTCGCCGCCAATTACCCGATCAATGAAGTGTCGCTGTTCTTCAACAACCGACTTTATCGCGGGAACCGTACCACCAAAGCACATGCCGACGGTTTTGATGCCTTTGCGTCGCCAAACCTGCAGCCGTTGCTGGAGGCGGGTATTCATATTCGTCGTCTGGGCACACCACCGGCACCGCACACCGCGGGCGAGCTGATTGTTCACCCGATCACCCCACAGCCGATTGGCGTGGTGACGATTTATCCGGGGATTTCTGCCGACGTGGTGCGCAACTTCCTGCGACAGCCGGTGAAAGCGCTGATCCTGCGCTCCTACGGCGTGGGCAATGCGCCGCAGAACGGCGAGTTCCTGAAAGAGCTGCAGGAAGCGAGCGATCGCGGCATTCTGGTGGTTAACCTCACCCAGTGCATGTCCGGCAAAGTGAATATGGGGGGGTATGCCACGGGCAACGCGCTGGCGCATGCCGGGGTGATCAGCGGGTTCGATATGACGGTCGAGGCCACCCTGACTAAACTTCATTACTTACTCAGTCAGGATCTGGACGTGCAGTCGATGCGTACCGCGATGATGCAAAACCTGCGCGGCGAACTGACGCCGGACGAATAAGGAGAGTGTTATGAAGCAACGTGCCCTGCTGCTGGTCGATCTGCAAAATGATTTTTGCGCCGGTGGCGCGCTGGCGGTAGCCGGTGGTGATAGCACCGTGGATGTTGCCAATACGCTGATTGCGTGGTGTAAAGCGCGCGGTGAGGCGGTGGTGGCAAGCCAGGACTGGCATCCGGCGGATCACGGCAGCTTTGCCAGCCAGCACAATGTCGAGCCGTTTACCCAGGGCGAGCTGGACGGTCTGGCGCAAACCTTTTGGCCCGATCACTGCATTCAGCAGACCGAAGGGGCTGAATTGCATCCGCTGCTAAATCAAGCGGCCATCGACGCGGTGTTTCATAAAGGCGAAAATCCGAATATCGACAGTTACAGCGCCTTTTTCGACAACGGTCATCGGCAGAAAACCGCGCTCGATGAGTGGCTGCGCCATCATGAGATCGGCGAGCTGATCGTGATGGGGCTGGCGACGGATTACTGTGTGAAGTTCACCGTCCTCGATGCGCTAAAACTGGGGTATAACGTCAGCGTCATCACCGATGGCTGTCGCGGCGTGAATATTCAGGCGCAGGATAGCGCGCTGGCGTTTATGGAGATGTCGACTGCTGGTGCGACGCTGTACACCCTCTCCGACTGGCAAGAGACGCAGGCGTAAGCGCGGTTCCCATTTTTTATCTTATTCAGGAGGGCCACTCTTATGGCTTTTATCCCAAAAAACTATGCCCGGCTTGAAGTCGGTTACCGTGAAAAGGCACTGAAGCTTTTTCCGTGGGTATGCGGTCGCTGTAGCCGCGAATTTGTCTATTCCAACCTGCGTGAGCTGACGGTTCACCATATCGATCACGATCACTCCAATAACCCGGAAGACGGCAGCAACTGGGAGATGTTATGCCTGTTCTGCCACGATCATGAGCATTCCAAATACACGGAAGCCGACCTGTACGGTTCCACCGTCGTCGCGGGTGAAGATGCGCAGAAGAGCGTCGGGGAAGCGAAATACAACCCGTTTGCCAATCTGAAAGCGATGATTGATAAGAAGTAATCCTGCATTCCTGGCCGGGTATGACAATGCTGCCCGGCCAAATTTTTGACGCCTCACCGTTTTTCCCAAGCCTCACTCTAGCTTTGGGCTCGCCATTTCCGCTTCCGGACAGTTACGCGCTGCGTTTCCTGTCGTTAACAGCCTTTTGTTTCCGGTATAACAAAAATTCAACCTCTCTCGCAGATTCAACGAAGCGGCACTGCTATCCTCATTTGGCTATTTTTTGTCACATCCCTGATGTGACGTACTTTTTTTTAGTCAAAGAGGATACGTTATGAATCTATTGCCTGTGATGGCAGCCTTACCCCTGCTCTGCGCTCCTGCCCTTTTTGCGGCTGACCTGATGTCCGTCGGCTACTTCAACGGTGGCGGCGATGTGACTGCCGGGCCGGGAGGTGACATCGATAAGCTGGATGTTCGCCAGATTACCCACCTCAATTACTCGTTTGGTCTTATCTATAACAACGAAGCGGGTGAAACCAACGCCGCGCTGAAAGACGCCAGTAAGCTGCACCAAATCTGGCTCTCGCCGAAGGTAACCGCCGATCTGCATAAAATCCCTGAACTGCGTAAGCAAAACCCACAGCTTAAAGTCTTGCTCTCTGTTGGCGGCTGGGGCGCGCGCGGATTCTCCGGCGCCGCGGATAGTAAAGAGAGCCGTGCCGTGTTTATTCGCTCCGTGCAGGCGATCGTCACGACCTACGGACTTGATGGCATCGATCTCGACTGGGAGTACCCGGTGAACGGTGCGTGGGGTCTGGTAGATAAGCAGCCCGCCGATAAAGACAACTTCACTGCCCTGCTGAAGGAGATCCGCGAAGCGCTGCCGAAAGAGAAGCTGGTGACTGTCGCCCTGGGGGCGAATGCGGAAAGCCCAAAAAGCTGGGTCGACGTCAAAGCGATCGCGCCGTATCTGAACTACATCAATCTGATGACCTACGATATGGCCTACGGCACGCAGTATTTTAACTCGAATTTGTATGACTCCACTAAGTGGCCGACTGTGGCCGCAGCGGACAAATACAGCGCTGATTTTGTGGTCAACAACTACCTCGCTGCCGGGCTGAAACCTGAGCAGATGAATTTAGGGATTGGTTTTTACGGGCGCGTGCCAAAACGCAGCGTGGAGCCAGGCATCGACTGGACAAAAACAGATGCTGAGAAAAACCCGGTGACACAGCCGTACTTCGGTGCGCAGGAGATCGGATTGTTCAAGGCGTTGGGCTATGACCTCACCAAAGATACCTACGTGAAGTACAACGATATTGTCAGCAAGCTGATTAACGATCCGCAAAAACGCTTTACCGAGCACTGGGACGATCAGGCGAAAGTGCCGTGGCTGTCGGTGAAATCGGCGGAGGGCAAGGAACTGTTCGCTCTGTCGTACGAAAACCCGCGTTCGGTCGACCTGAAGGCGCAGTACATCAAAGAGAAAGGTCTGGGTGGCGCGATGTTCTGGGAGTATGGCGCGGACGACCACAACCAGCTGGCGAAGCAGTTAGCAACGTCGTTAGGGATTAAGCACTAACTCCATTGCCGGGCAGCGTTAGCGCTTGCCCGGCCTGTGGTCACTGCATTTTCATCGTCGCAATCGGTTTTGGCGTGATGCCAAAATCTTCCTTCAGCTCGCGCTTACTCTTCATCACCATCTGGCCTTTCGTGTCGATGGTCATGTGCTGTGCGTCGCTGTTATTGCGCGCCTGCCACAGCATCACCAATTGCAGGCTGTTCTCTTTTTGCTCTGCCGTCAGCGCCACGCCATCTGGCCATTTCCCCAGTTCTACGGCTGTCACCAGACGCTGATACACGTCCGGCGTCATACTGTTAATCATGTCATCAATATTCATGAGAAATCCGCTGTGATGGAATAATTTGCTGAATCGGTTTTTCAACCTTTGGTCTGGTCGCCATTTTCGTCATCAGAGAAGCTCATCGACGCCGAATTTACACAGAAACGCTCACCCGTAGGCTGTGGTCCATCCGGGAAAACGTGTCCGAGATGAGCATCGCAGTTTCCGCAGCGGATTTCTGTGCGCTGCATACCGTGTGAAGAGTCCGTTAAATAGCGGATGGCCTCGTCGCTGACAGGCTCGTAAAAGCTCGGCCAGCCGCAGCCAGAATCATATTTTGACTGGGAATTAAACAGCGGTGCATCGCACACCAGACAGTGATAGACGCCATCGCGCTTATTGTGCAGCAAACGCCCGGTGAATGGGGGTTCAGTTCCGTGGTTCTGCGTCACGTAGAACTGCATTTCTGTTAGATTTTTTTTGAGTTCGTCAGGGTTACGTTGATTCGACATATGCTCAGATCTCGCTGTAGAAACAGATACCTTTCATCGCGAATTCTAACAAAACATTAACACTGAAGTGTGAACTTTTGTTCTAAACTTATGCGTTGCGGTACGGCAGTCAGGCAATTGTGATCTTGCTCACATATTTATCCTGATAGCCCTTTAAAATCCCGGGCGCAGCCCCCATGTGGTTGCTAGCTCAAAGGGAAAGTGAGGCTGTCAGTCGCACAAAGGTTATGCGCAGGATTGATTTGTCGCAATGATTGACACGATTCCGCTTGACGCTGCGTAAGGTTTTTGTAATTTTACAGGCAACCTTTTATTCACTAACAAATAGCTGGTGGAATATATGACTATCAAAGTAGGTATCAACGGTTTTGGCCGTATCGGCCGTATTGTTTTCCGTGCTGCTCAGGAACGTTCTGACATCGAAATCGTTGGTATCAACGATCTGTTGGACGCTGAATACATGGCGTACATGCTGAAGTACGACTCAACTCACGGTCGTTTCAATGGCACCGTTGAAGTGAAAGACGGCCACCTGGTTGTTAACGGCAAAACCATCCGTGTTACTGCTGAAAAAGATCCAGCTAACCTGAAGTGGAACGAAATCGGTGTTGATGTTGTTGCTGAAGCAACGGGTATCTTCCTGACCGACGAAACTGCGCGTAAACACATCACCGCTGGTGCGAAGAAAGTTGTTCTGACTGGTCCTTCCAAAGACAACACGCCTATGTTCGTTAAAGGCGCTAACTTTGACAAATACGAAGGCCAGGACATCGTTTCTAACGCATCCTGCACCACCAACTGCCTGGCTCCGCTGGCAAAAGTTATCAACGACAACTTCGGCATCATCGAAGGTCTGATGACCACTGTTCACGCGACCACCGCAACTCAGAAAACCGTTGATGGCCCGTCTCACAAAGACTGGCGCGGCGGTCGCGGCGCAGCTCAGAACATCATCCCATCCTCTACCGGTGCTGCTAAAGCAGTAGGTAAAGTACTGCCAGAACTGAATGGCAAACTGACTGGTATGGCGTTCCGCGTTCCTACTCCAAACGTATCCGTTGTTGACCTGACCGTTCGTCTGGAAAAAGCAGCGTCTTACGAAGAAATCAAGAAAGCTATCAAAGCTGCTTCTGAAGGCGCAATGAAAGGCGTTCTGGGTTACACCGAAGACGACGTTGTTTCTACCGACTTCAACGGCGAAGTGTGCACTTCTGTGTTCGATGCTAAAGCAGGTATCGCACTGAACGACAACTTCGTGAAACTGGTTTCCTGGTACGACAACGAAACTGGCTACTCTAACAAAGTACTGGACCTGATCGCTCACATCTCCAAATAAGTTGAGATGAGATACTGATCCAAAAAGGCGACCTCGGTCGCCTTTTTTTATGCTTAAAGACAGAGGATTGCGTAATGATTCACAAAATTTTTGCACTTCCAGTAGTCGAACAACTTACCCCTGTACTCTCCCGCCGCCAGATTGATGGCGCGGATATTATTGTCGTCGATCACCCGCGCGTGAAAGCCTCTGTGGCCCTCAATGGCGCCCACCTGCTCTCGTGGAAACCAGAAGGCGAAGAAGAAGGCCTGTGGCTGAGCGCGGCGACCTCTTTCAAAAAAGGGGCGGCGATTCGCGGTGGGGTTCCTATCTGCTGGCCGTGGTTTGGCCCTGCCGCTGAAGCAGGCCTGCCAGCGCACGGTTTTGCCCGTAACCAACAGTGGACGCTGAAAGCGCACAACGAAGATGATAATGGCGCCGTGCTGACCTTCGAACTGCAAAGCAACGACGAAACTCGCGCGCTGTGGCCGCATGACTTCACGCTGTATGCCCGCTTCAAACTGGGTCAAACCTGTGAAATTGAGCTGGAAGCGCACGGTGAGTTTGAAACCACCTCTGCACTGCACACCTATTTCAACGTCGGTGACATTGCGGATGTGAAAGTGAGCGGCTTTGGCGATCGCTTTATCGATAAAGTGGATAACGCGAAAGAAGGTAAACTGAGCGACGGCGTGCAGACCTTCCCGGATCGTACCGACCGCGTCTATCTGAACCCGGAAGCCTGCAGCGTGATACACGATGCGGCGCTCAACCGTGGTATTGAAGTGGTTCACCACCATCACAGCAATGTGGTGGGCTGGAACCCAGGCCCGGCGCTCTCTGTGAGCATGGCTGACGTACCGGACGACGGGTATAAAACCTTTGTCTGCGTCGAAACCGCGTGCGTCACCGCACCGCAGAAAACCAGCGCGGATAAACCTTCCCGCCTGGGTCAGACCATCAAAATCGTTAAACGCTAATCCTGTTTCCCCTCTCTGCGCGGAGCGGGGAAATTTCGTTACACCACGTCCAGTGCTGTTTTACGCCCCGGTGCCGGGAACGCTGCATCCAGCCGCGCAAGTTCTTCCGCCGAAAGCGTTAACGCCAACGCGCCTGCATTCTCTTTCACATGTTCAATCGACGCCGCTTTTGGAATGGCGATAACACCCTGGTGGCTAATCACCCACGCCAGAAGCACCTGTGCGGCGCTGGCATGATGATGTTGCGCGATGTCATTCACAGCGGGATGATTGAGCAAGCCAGAGCGTAACCGTCCGGCTTGCGCCAGCGGGCAATAGGCCATCACCGGCATCGACTGCTGCTGACACCAGGGAAGCAGATCGTATTCAATGCCACGCGAGGCCAGATGATAAAGCACCTGATTGGCGGCACACTCCGCACCGCCGTCGACGCCCCACAGCTCCTGCATATCGTCATGGTCGAAATTGGACACACCCCAGCGGCCAATTTTGCCCTGCTGTTGCAATGTCTGCATCAGCTCAACGGTCTCGTCCAGACCGTAGTTTCCCCGCCAGTGGAGTAGGTAAAGGTCGATGTAGTCGGTGCCGAGACGACGAAGGCTGGCCTCGCAGGCCGCTATCCCCTTTTTCCCGCCCGCATTCCACGGATAGATCTTGGAGACCAGAAAGACGCGATCGCGCTGGCCTTTGATCGCCTCGCCCACCACCTCCTCGGCTCGGCCATCTGCATACATTTCGGCGGTATCGATGAGCGTCAGCCCCATATCGATGCCCGCTCGCAGTGCAGCCACTTCGTTTTGCCGCTGACCGGCGTTTTCACCCATATACCAGGTTCCCTGCCCCATCGCCGGCAAGGTAAAACGGTCAGCAAAAGTCACGGTTTTATCTGACATGTTTCTCTCCTGTTTTCCTCCGCACCACCATAAAGCAAACGGGGCGCAAGCGCCCCGTTGTCATGCACAGAATGCACCGTAAAAGTGCACAATCAGAAACTGTAGGTCACGCCCGCAGAGAAAAGACCGGCCCAGGATTTATCAACCATCGGGCTGTCTTTCACTTCATCGCTAAGACGGGTGTAACGGGTAGAGGCGTACAGGTTCCAGTCGCTTGCAAACTTGTAGCTTGCGGTCAGTTCCAGGTACGGGTTCCAGCCGTCATCCGCGTCATAGCTGTTCAGGCCACTACGTTTAGACTCTTTATGGGACACCCCATAATAGTAGTCGTTGTAGTTTTCGCTGCTGTACTCCACACCGATACCCGGCGTCAGCGTGATGCCGCCGTTGGTGTAGCGGTACAACCAGGCCAGATCCCAGATAAACCCGTTGCTGTTGTCCAGCGTATCGCCCGCAAGCGCAGTGCGCAGGAAGCCATACTGGGTGTTGTGAACATAGGAAAGCCCCGCCATTACGGTGCTTCTGCGTTTATCGAGCTGACGCAGCGCATGGCTGTCACTGTCACCCGGTTTGAAGTGCATCGGGTTGTAGTACGCCATGATGGAGAGCTTATCTGTGTTGTCATTCCACAGGTAGTAACCACCACCCAGGCCGCGGAACCAGAAGTTATCGCCTTCATAAGTGATCACTGGCACCGGATAAACGTCGCGATCGTACTGTTTATACGGGCTGTTGATAACGCCGACGCCTGCGCCAACGGACCACTGATCGGCCGCGTGAGCGGTGCTAACGGACGTGGCGACAAGTACGCCCAATGCCAGAAGTTTGAGTTTGGTCACAATCCATTCTTTCCTGTAGTCAAATAATCAGCGAGTGAAGTGTAACCGCCCTGCCCACACATCCCAAAATTTTTTGCCCGCTAATGAGTTTAATTAACCGATTATTTTCATCATTTAAGATGACCGGAGGCTTTCATTTATGTGACGAGGCAGTGAAAGTCGACGTTTTATCCTGAATCTCGCCGCAGATTTTTTGGATGAGTTATTGATATGTCATTGAAATTAGATTCTGGAGGCATGCAAGTTTTGCAAATGCCATCTACGCTTAATTTTAGGAAGATGAATTGCTGTACGCCCGGCGGTTGAGAGCACAAGACCTGGCACACGGGTTGCTGCTCTGGTACTGAGGTGCGGGGGTGAAGACGCTTCCAGGAGCCTCCACTATTCATACGAACGGCTCTTTTCCTGTGCTAAAAAACGAAAGGACGGCATGCCATGAATATATTCGATCACTATCGCCAGCGCTATGAAGCTGCCAAGGACGAAGAGTTCACACTGCAGGAGTTTCTTGCTGTCTGTAAGCAAGATCGCAGTGCCTATGCCAATGCGGCAGAACGGCTATTGATGGCTATCGGTGAGCCAAACATGGTCGACACTGCCCTCGAACCACGGCTCTCCCGTCTCTTTTCGAATCGTGTGGTTGCACGATACCCCGCTTTTGAAGAATTTTATGGCATGGAAGACGCCATCGAGCAGATTGTTTCGTACCTGAAACACGCGGCTCAGGGTCTGGAAGAGAAGAAACAGATCCTTTACTTATTAGGCCCGGTCGGTGGCGGTAAATCGTCCCTGGCAGAGCGCCTGAAATCACTGATGCAGCGCGTGCCGATCTATGTTCTTAGCGCCAACGGAGAACGCAGCCCGGTTAATGATCATCCGCTCTGCCTGTTCAATCCTCAGGAAGATGCCCAAATTCTGGACAAAGAGTTTGGCATCCCGAACCGCTATCTCGGCACGATCATGTCGCCGTGGGCGGCGAAGCGCCTGCATGAGTTTGGCGGCGACATCACCAAATTCCGCGTGGTAAAAGTCTGGCCATCCATTTTGCAGCAGATTGCGATTGCCAAGACCGAGCCGGGCGATGAGAACAACCAGGATATCTCCGCGCTGGTCGGTAAGGTCGATATCCGTAAACTGGAACACCACGCGCAAAACGATCCGGATGCCTATGGCTATTCCGGCGCGCTGTGCCGTGCCAACCAGGGTGTGATGGAGTTCGTGGAGATGTTTAAAGCGCCAATTAAGGTGCTGCATCCGCTGCTGACCGCCACCCAGGAAGGGAACTACAACGGGACGGAAGGTATTTCCGCCCTGCCGTTCAACGGGATCATTCTGGCGCACTCGAACGAATCAGAGTGGGTCACCTTCCGTAATAACAAAAACAACGAGGCGTTCCTTGACCGTGTGTACATCGTCAAAGTGCCTTATTGCCTGCGGATCTCCGAAGAGATCAAAATTTACGAAAAACTGCTTAACAACAGTGAGCTGGTGCATGCCCCTTGCGCGCCGGGAACCCTGGAAACGCTGTCGCGCTTCTCGATTCTGTCGCGTCTGAAAGAGCCAGAAAACTCCAGCATCTATTCGAAGATGCGCGTCTACGATGGCGAAAGTCTGAAAGATACCGATCCGAAAGCGAAGTCCTATCAGGAGTATCGCGATTACGCCGGTGTCGACGAAGGGATGAACGGCTTGTCCACGCGGTTCGCGTTTAAAATCCTCTCCCGCGTGTTCAACTTCGATCACGCCGAAGTGGCGGCCAACCCGGTACATCTGTTCTACGTTCTGGAGCAGCAGATTGAGCGCGAGCAGTTCCCGCAGGATCTGGCGGAACGGTATCTTGAGTTCCTCAAAGGCTATCTGATTCCGAAATACGCCGAGTTTATCGGCAAAGAGATCCAGACCGCCTACCTGGAATCCTATTCCGAATACGGACAGAACATTTTCGACCGTTATGTCACCTATGCGGACTTCTGGATCCAGGATCAGGAATACCGCGACCCGGATACCGGCCAGCTGTTTGACCGTGAATCCCTGAACGCGGAACTGGAAAAAATTGAGAAACCGGCCGGGATCAGTAATCCGAAAGACTTCCGTAACGAGATCGTGAACTTCGTGCTGCGCGCCAGAGCGCATAACAGCGGACGTAACCCGAACTGGACCAGCTACGAAAAACTGCGCACGGTTATTGAGAAGAAAATGTTCTCGAATACCGAAGAGCTGTTGCCGGTCATTTCGTTTAATGCCAAAACCTCAACCGACGAGCAGAAAAAGCACGACGATTTTGTCGACCGCATGATGGAGAAAGGCTATACCCGCAAGCAGGTTCGACTGCTGTGCGAATGGTATTTGCGCGTACGTAAATCGTCTTAACAAAAGTGCCCGGTGGCTTCTCGCCATCGGGCCGACAACGACAACCTTCCGTTAGCCGAATAAGCGCAGCGCATCCGGCAAACAGGGAGTGCGAAAGTTGGCAATGCAGTACGGGGGGCATATGACCTGGTTTATTGACCGGCGTCTTAACGGCAAAAACAAGAGCACGGTGAACCGCCAGCGCTTCTTGCGCCGTTATAAAGCGCAAATTAAACAGTCGATCTCCGAGGCCATCAACAAACGTTCGGTGACCGATGTGGATAGCGGCGAGTCCGTCTCTATCCCGACGGATGATATTAGCGAACCGATGTTCCATCAGGGACGGGGCGGCTTGCGCCATCGCGTACACCCAGGTAACGACCATTTTGTGCAGAACGATCGCATTGAACGCCCGCAGGGCGGCGGCGGTTCAGGAAGCGGTCAGGGGCAAGCAAGTCAGGACGGTGAAGGCCAGGATGAGTTCGTCTTCCAGATTTCCAAAGATGAGTATCTCGATCTGCTGTTCGAGGATTTGGCGCTGCCAAACCTGAAAAAAAATCAGCACCGTCAGCTTAACGAGTACAAAACCCACCGCGCCGGTTATACCGCCAACGGCGTTCCGGCAAATATTAGCGTAGTGCGTTCCCTGCAAAACTCGCTGGCCCGACGCACCGCGATGACGGCGGGTAAACGTCGTGAACTGCGCGAGCTGGAGGTCAGCCTTAAGACCGTTGAAAACAGCGAGCCTGCGCAACTGCTGGAGGAAGAACGGCTGCGCAAAGAGATAGCAGAACTACGGGCAAAAATCGAGCGTGTGCCGTTTATTGACACCTTTGACCTGCGTTATAAGAACTACGAGAAACGTCCGGAACCTTCCAGCCAGGCGGTGATGTTCTGCCTGATGGACGTCTCCGGCTCGATGGATCAAGCCACCAAAGATATGGCGAAGCGCTTTTATATTCTGCTCTACCTGTTCCTGAGCAGAACCTATAAGAACGTGGATGTCGTCTATATCCGCCACCACACGCAGGCTAAAGAGGTGGATGAGCACGAGTTCTTCTACTCTCAGGAAACCGGCGGGACCATTGTCTCCAGCGCCCTGAAGCTGATGGATGAAGTGGTGAAAGAGCGCTATGACCCGGCGCAGTGGAATATTTATGCCGCGCAGGCGTCCGATGGCGATAACTGGGCGGATGACTCCCCGCTCTGTCACGAAATTCTGGCGAAGAAAATTTTGCCGGTGGTACGGTATTACAGCTACATCGAAATTACCCGGCGCGCGCATCAAACGCTCTGGCGGGAATATGAACACCTGCAGGCGATGTTCGATAACTTTGCCATGCAGCATATCCGCGATCAGGATGATATTTATCCGGTCTTCCGCGAACTGTTCCACACGCAAAGTACCAGTAACGCATAAACCCACAGCCAGCGCCCAAACGCTGGCTGTTTTATTTACTGGCTCACATTGATACAGTCGAGATTTTTACCTCTCGGCATAATGCACACCATTATTCCCGCGATAAGCGTCCTATCCGCCCTCTCACTCATGCATAGCCTGTTAAATGTCCGTATCTGTCATGTCCCTGGTAAATATCGCGCAGGCGTAAAAATAGCCCACGCGTGGGCATTATCGGTTTCTTGAAATTAATGCTCTTAAAATACACTGTGCTAATGTAGTCGCACGACTTAACAACCCGAGGGAAATATCGATCATGTCAGACGAGATAAAAGGCTCCGCCACCCACCAGCAGCTGATCGCACTGTTATCTGACCAGGGCGCGCAATATCGCGTGGTGGAACATGCGGCGGTAGGAAAATGCGAAGCGGTGAGCGAGATTCGCGGCACGGCGCTTGGCCAGGGGGCGAAAGCGCTGGTCTGTAAAGTTAAGGGTAACGGGGTGAAAAAACATGTGCTGGCGATTCTGGCGGCGGATCAGCAGGCCGATTTGAGTCAATTAGCCAGCCATTTTGGCGGGAGCAAAGCTTCGCTTGCAAGCCCGGCGGAAGTGGACGTTTTAACCGCCTGCGCCTTCGGGGCAATTCCCCCGTTCAGCTTTCATCCGGACCTGACGCTGGTTGCCGATCCCCTGCTGTTCGAGCGTTACGATGAGATTGCCTTTAACGCCGGTCTGCTGGAAAAATCGGTCATTATGAATACCCATGACTACCTGCGCATCGCCCAGCCTGAGCTGGTGGCGTTTCGCCGCGCCTGAGCTTCCCGGCTGGCAGTTCTGTCAGCCGCCTTTTTCCAGAAACATCACTGAGGCCACCAGTATTATCGCAATGGTAAAAAACGACGACGAGATAATCAGCGTTTCAACAAACATGTGATCGTTCATGTTGATTCCCCTTTTGCTACGTTCATCTCTTTTTAATCCCCACAGATGACAATGATATGACAGATTCAGGTCAGCCCGATGAATACGAATAAGCTGAAACGATTCTGGTGAAAATAATCCCCTCGCGATAAATACAACCCATATCACAATAATTTGTTACCGGTATCACGAAAAAGGATTTCCATAAGTCCATTGCCAAATCTCGTAATTGTTAACCCCCCCGGCCTGCTTAACACTGCATACAAGAACACCCGCAAATAAACCTTACACTGGCAAGGTGAATAACATGAGCAATACAATTTCCCGTAAAGAGAAAATCAGTTATGGGTTAGGTGATATGGCGAGCCATATTGGGCTGGATAACGTTATTATCTTTCTGACCTTTTATTATACGGATGTCGTCGGTCTGCCCGCCGCCTTTGTGGGAACCATGTTTCTGCTGGCAAGAACGGCAGATGCGATTATCGATCCGGCGATGGGCTATATTGCCGATCGCACCCGTACCCGCTGGGGTAAATTCCGCCCGTGGATGCTGTGGCTGGCCCTGCCGTTTGGTGCCAGCTGTCTGCTCACCTACGCCGTGCCGGAGTCGCTGGATCTTCACGGCAAAATGATTTTTGCCACCATCAGCTACACGGTGATGATGCTGATGTATACCGCCATTAATATCCCCTATTGCTCGATGGGCGCAGTGATTACCCCGGACAACGAAGCGCGTATTTCCCTTCAATCGTATCGCTTTTTCCTCGCCACCCTCGGCGGTGCGTTATCCACCTTCTTTATGATGCCCCTGGCTGAATTTCTCGGCGGCGACGATAAATTACTCGGTTATCGCTGGGCGATGGCAATAATGGCGACGATTGCGGTCATTATGTTCTGGATCTGTTTTGCTAATACTCGCGAGCGTATTAACGCCCCCGCGACGCACAATAATTATCTGGCTGAATTACGCGATTTATTGCGCAACGATCAGTGGCGCGTGGTTGCCGTTCTGGTATTAACCAATATTGGTTTTGGGGTTATTCGTCTAGGGGCGATGATGTATTTCGTCACCTATTATCTCGGCAGCGCCAGCTATTTTATGTGGATGCTCGGCGCGCATATTCTCGGTAAAGCGGCGGGCAGCGCGCTGGCAAAACGCCTGACGCGAAACTACAGCAAAGTACAGATGTTTGGCTACTGCGCGGTGCTGGCGGGCGTGCTGAGTATTGCCCTGTTCTTCGCGCCGAAAATGGTCGTCGTACTGGTACCGCTCACCTTCATTATTTCCACCCTATATCAGGCCACCACCACCTTAATGTGGGTGATGATGGCTGACGTCGCCGATTACGGCGAATGGAAACAGGGCAAACGCATGGACGGCGTGATCTTCTCGACCTTCCTCGCTGTGCTCAAACTGGGAATGGCCATCAGCGGTGCCATCGTCGGCTGGACGCTGGGCTTCAGCGGCTATGTGGCTAACGCGCCGGAGCAAACCTCCACCGCCATGTACTGCATCATCGCCCTCTTTACCGTGGTGCCGGGCATTCTCTCCCTGTGCGCATTTGCCACCCTGCGCTGGTACAAGCTCGACGACCGCACCATGCAATCCATCAACCTTGCCAAACACAGTCTTTCGTAAAAGGACGCATTAACCATGAGTGAACTCATTCAACATACCAACAGTATCGAGTGGCGCTTTGAGCGGCAGATCCTGCGCATCGAGCCGTGGGGTAAAAACAGCCTGCGCGTGAGGGCCACCTGCTCGCCGGACTTCAGCGAAGCGTTACAGGCACTCCTGCCAGCGGCCCCTTGCACCGCGGAGATCACCGCGGAGAACGAAAGCCTGACGCTGCGCAACGGCAACATCACCGCCACCCTGAATCTGAAAGGCCAGCTGGCATTCTATAACCAGCGCGGTGAGCTGCTGCTGGAGGAGATGTGGCGTCAGCGCTCAACGGTGGGGATTGGAGCCAGCGAAAAGAGCCAGGATAAATATGTCAGCGCCCTGAAACTCGACGGTCGCGAATTCAAACCGCTGGCGGGCGGCAAGTATCAGCTCACCGTGCGCTTTGAATCGCGCCCTGAGGAGCGTATTTACGGTATGGGTCAGTATCAGCAGCCCTGGCTGGATCTGAAAGGCTGTACCCTCGAACTGGCCCAGCGCAACTCTCAGGCCAGCGTGCCTTTTATGCAGTCGAATCTGGGCTACGGCGTGCTGTGGAATAATCCGGCGATTGGGGAAGTCAGCTTTGCCAAAAACCAGACCGAATGGCGCGCCCGCGTCACGGGGGAGATGGACTACTGGATCACCGCAGGCGACAGCATCGCGGAGATCACCCGCCAGTATGTCACCGCCACCGGCACTCCGCCGCCTGCCCCGGCCTTTATCAGCGGCCTGTGGCAGTGCAAATTGCGCTACCGCACCCAGCAGGAGGTACTGGAAGTGGCGCGCGAATATCGCCGTCGCAACCTGCCGCTCGCTGTGATGGTGATTGATTTCTTCCACTGGCCGAATCAGGGCACCTGGTGTTTCGACCCGGTCGACTGGCCCGATCCCAAAGCGATGGTGGATGAACTCACTGAAATGGGCATCGAGCTGATGGTCTCCGTCTGGCCGACCGTTGAAGCGCGCAGCCCACTGTTCCCGCAGATGAAAGCCAAAGGCTGGCTGGTCAGCAGCGAGCGCGGCGTGCAGGTGAATCTCGACTTTATGGGCAACACCACCTTTTTCGACGCGACCCATCCGCAGGCACGTGAGTTTGTCTGGGAGACCGTCAAGAAAAACTACTACGATCTGGGCATCAAACTGTTCTGGCTGGATGAAGCCGAGCCAGAATACCGCGCCTACGATTTTGATAATTACCGCTATCACGCCGGCCCGGTGCTGGAGGTGGGCAACCGCTATCCGCGCGATTTTGCGCAGGGCTTCTATGACGGCTTAACCGCTAACGGCGAGCGCGATATCGTCAATCTGGTGCGGTGTTCCTGGGCGGGCAGTCAGCGCTATGGTGTGCTGGCGTGGTCCGGCGATGTGCATTCATCCTTCCACGCGTTTCGCAACCAGCTGGCCGCCGGCCTGAATATGGGGCTGGCGGGCATTCCATGGTGGACCACGGACATCGGTGGATTCCAGGGCGGAAACGTCACCGATCCGGCATTCCACGAGCTGCTGATTCGCTGGTTCCAGTGGGCGGTCTTCTGTCCGGTACTGCGCATGCACGGCTATCGTGAGCCGCAAATCCAGCCGCCAGAGCGCTATCGCGACGGCATTCCTCAGTGCAACAGCGGCTCGCCCAACGAGCTGTGGAGCTACGGCGAAGCGAACTTCGCTATCATGCAGCACTGGCTGTCAGTGCGTGAAAAACTGCGCCCGTACATTGATGCTCTGTATGAGAATGCCCATCAGCACGGCGACCCGCTGATGCGCCCCCTGTTCTGGCACTATCCGCAGGAAAAACAGAGCTGGGAGACGGAAGATCAGTATCTGTTCGGTGAAGATCTGCTGGTTGCACCTGTGATGCACGCCGGGCAGCGCCAGCGTGACGTCTGGCTTCCCGCTGGAAATCACTGGATCGCTTTAAACGGCGAGCGATATCGCGGCGGCGAACGCGTGACGGTCGACGCGGCGCTGGAGACGATTCCGGTGTTTATTCGCGACGGTAGCCCGCTGGTGAAGGTGTTAGTGAGCTAGCCTCGGGCAGCTGCCCAAAAATGGGGGATTTGTCGATAAAAGCCTGTTTACGTTCGCCTTTGAGGGTAAAGTAAGCAGGCTTACTTTTTTCTGGCAAGGATACCCCTCATGTTTGACCCTACCCTGCTGATCCTGCTGGCGCTGGCTGCGCTGGGCTTTGTCAGCCACAACACCACGGTGGCCATTTCGATCCTGGTGTTAATTATCGTACGCGTAACCCCGCTCAACACCTTCTTCCCGTGGATAGAAAAACAGGGCCTGACCATCGGGATCATCATTCTGACCATCGGGGTGATGGCTCCCATCGCCAGCGGTACGCTCCCGGCCTCGACGCTTCTACACTCCTTTGTGAACTGGAAATCGCTGGTGGCCATCGCCGTGGGGGTGTTTGTCTCCTGGCTCGGTGGGCGCGGGGTAACGCTGATGAGTTCGCAACCCTCTCTCGTCGCCGGTCTGCTGGTCGGGACGGTGCTCGGCGTGGCGCTGTTCCGCGGCGTGCCGGTCGGCCCGCTGATCGCCGCCGGGCTGGTGTCCCTGTTTATTGGGAAGTCGTAGACAGGCTGGCGATATAGCGCGCGGGGGTCTGCCCCAACCCTTTTTTGAACATCGTAATAAACGCGGTGGTGGAGTCATATCCCAGTGACTGCGCCGCCTGCTGGACCGATTTGCCGCCGATCAACAGCTGTAGCGCGACGATTAACTGCAGCTGATGACGCCAGCGGCGAAAACTCAGGCCCGTCTCCTTCACCACCAGCCGCGCCAGATTGCGCTCGCTCATGGCAAAGTGGCTCGCCCACTGGGCCAGCGTCTGCCACTCGGCGGGTTGCTCAGCCATGGTTTCGCTCATCATGCGGATTTTAGGGTGCGGCGAAACCGGCAGCTGAAGCTGCTCCTGCGGCTGCTGCGGGACTTCATCAAACAGCACATCAACCAGCCGGGAAGTGGACGGGAGCAACAGCTGCTCGCGGGATTTGCTCGCCAGCGTCAGGATCAGCTCGCGCACCAGCGGGGAGATTTTTAGCGTACAGCAGCGTTCCGGAAGCGTCACCGCGCCCGGCTCAATAAACAGAAAACAGAGCTGCGCGCCGGGCGTAGCTTTGTTGCTGTGAGGGATTTGGCCTGGGATCCACACCGCGTACTGCGGGGGCACCATCCACATGGCGTTTTCCACTTCGCAGGTGATGGCCCCGCGCAGGGCAAGGATCAACTGACCTTTACGGTGCTGGTGGCGCGGAATGCGCTGTTCGTCTTCCACCACGCGGATGCGAAACGCCACGGCCGCATCGTGCTGGCTGTCGGGATCGTAGCCGTCAAGTCCGAGACCTTGCATAAAGTTGTCCGATATTAGCGATAAAGTGTCATTTTAGCTTGATTTAAACAGGGTGGAAAACGGGTATTGTGTGCCCTCGTTACGTTGTCAGAGAAAACCATGACTACTGCTATTCCCTCTTCCGGCAAAGATCGCCTGCTGTTGATTGCCGGTATTTTGATGATTGCCACCACTTTGCGCGTCACCTTTACCGGTGCGGCCCCTTTACTGGACATGATTCGTCACGACTACGGCCTGACGACTGCCCAGACTGGCCTGCTGACCACTCTGCCGCTGCTGGCATTTGCGCTGATTTCCCCTCTCGCCGCCGGTGTGGCGCGGAAGATCGGCATGGAGCGCAGCCTGTTTTTCGCTATGCTGCTCATCTGCGTGGGCATTGGCCTTCGTTCGCTGCCCTCCGCTGCGCTGCTGTTTATCGGCACCGGGGTGATCGGCTGCGGAATTGCGCTGGGTAACGTTCTGCTCCCCGGCCTGATTAAGCGTGATTTTCCAGGCCAGGTGGCAAAGCTTACCGGTGCCTACTCCCTGACCATGGGCGCGGCGGCGGCGCTGGGTTCAGCGATGATCGTTCCGCTGGCCCTGAGCGGCGCGGGCTGGCACGGCGCGCTGCTGATGCTGATGGTGTTCCCGCTGTTAGCCACGCTTCTGTGGCTGCCCCAGTGGCGACAAAAACATACCGCCTCCTTAAGCAATGCGCGGGCGCTGCACAACCGTGGCATCTGGCGCTCGGCCCTGGCCTGGCAGGTGACACTGTTTCTCGGCATTAACTCGCTGATTTACTATGTGATTATCGGCTGGCTGCCGGCAATTCTGCTCAGCCACGGCTACAGCGAAACCGAGGCCGGATCGATGCACGGTTTGCTGCAGCTGGCGACCGCAGCGCCGGGGCTTGCCGTGCCGCTGCTGCTGCATAAACTGAAAGACCAGCGCGGTATCGCCGGGTTATCGGCGCTGATGTGCGCGGTGAGTCTCGCCGGGTTCTGGTTTGTGCCGGATCAGGCCGTGCTCTGGACGATTGTCTATGGATTTGGTTCCGGCGCGACGATGATTCTTGGCCTGACCTTTATCGGACTGCGTGCCAGCTCGGCGCACCAGGCTGCGGCACTTTCCGGAATGGCGCAGTCGGTCGGGTATCTGCTGGCGGCCTGTGGTCCACCGCTGATGGGGAAAATTCACGACACCGCGGGTGACTGGCGGATCCCGCTTATCGCCTGTGCGCTGGCTGGCGTGGTGATGGCGGTCTGCGGTGTGCTTGCCGGGCGCGACCGCGAGATCACGCCCCACTGAGTCTGACGGCAGGCCGAATGGCCTGCCCGTTTAGCTGCGAGCGGCGTGCAGCATGGCTTGTACCAGCGGTACAGGACGCCCCGCCAGCGCACCGCGCTCGTGCTGGAACAGCGTGGCAACGAAGAACGGATGCGTCACCAGTTCTACCGCGCGTATCTCGCCCTGTTCATCCCAGCCCGTTACGCGCATATCGCCGCTTTCCAGCTCTTTCGCGAACGCCGGAGAGACGCCGTAGTTGCAGTGATACCCCTCTTCGATCTCTTCCCGGCCATAGGCTTTGGCGATAATCGTGTTAGCACGAAGTTCGATGGTATCGGTTTTTTCCACCAGCGAGCAGGTCAGAGGGGCAATCACCATTCTGCCGTCGGTATCGGTTTCCGCATGCGCCGCATCGCTCCAGCCCAGCACGTTTCGCGCATATTCAATAAGCGCATGCTGGAACCCGCCGCAGGTTCCTAGAAACGGAATACTATTTTCACGCGCAAAACGCGCAGCAATAAACGCCCCGTCGACATTTTTATACGGACTTGCCGGCACCAGCCAGATCGCGTCGTAGCCCACTAAATCTTCAGGGCTGGTCAGCTCGGTGGTGGCGATCCAGTCGTAATCCGCCGTTAAATCCAGCACGGCCGCCGCATCATCGATGGATAACGGAATGGCCTGGTGAGCAATGACATCAGGGTTGTAGTCACCAACAAGTGCAATGCGAAGTGTGTCTTTTACCGGGGAGAGTTCCATGAGAGGTTCCATATGCCAAAGAATTATCAGATAACATAAGGAACCTCAGCCTACCGATCTTTTGCAGGGTTCACAATACCTTAAATTGGAGGGGCAAAAATTCAGGTGGTATAGTGATAGCGTATTATCCCCTGATTTCGGGTAGTCTGAAACCTCATGAAAACCAAAATTCTGGTCAGCGCGTGTCTGATGGGCTACAAGGTTCGCTATAACGGCAGCGAGAAAGCGGCTATTTCTGACACCCTCAGGCGCTGGCAGCAAGAGCAACGACTGGTGACGCACTGCCCGGAGCTGGCAGCAGGTCTGTCGATCCCGCGTTTACCCGCAGAGATTGTCTCAGGCGGCGGAAATGAGGTGATGGCGGGCCGCGCGCGCATTCTGGAAAGTGACGGTCGCGATGTGACTGCGCATTATCAGCTTGCCGCCTGGCTTGCGCTACGTGCAGCCCAGGAGGGGAACTGCCGCGCCGCCCTGCTGACCGACGGCAGCCCTACCTGCGGCAGCGAGCTGATTTACGACGGCAGCTTTCGCGGGCAAAAACGCGCAGGGATGGGCGTCGCCGCCGCACTGTTACGTGAACACGGTATTCAGGTATTTTCCGATAACCAGCTTGCTGAGCTGATCGCCTGGGTTGAGGAGAGAGACAATGATTCAGTGTAAACGGGTGTATGACGCACCAGCCGAAAACGACGGCTATCGCATTCTGGTCGACCGGCTCTGGCCGCGCGGCGTCAAGAAAGAGGCGCTGGCTTTTGATGAGTGGTGTAAAGCCCTGACGCCCTCCGGCGAGTTACGCAAAGCCTTTCACAGCGAAACCATTGATTTCGCCGCTTTTCGCGAGGCCTATCTGCAGGAGCTGGCGCAGCATCAGGACGAAGGGCAACGCGTGGCTGCCCTTGGGAAAAACCAGACCCTGACGCTGCTCTACGGCGCGAAGAACACGCGGCAGAACCACGCTCAGGTTCTGGCCGACTGGCTGCACCAGTTAGCTGAAGGTTAGTTCGTCGAGGATGTGTGACGCATCATCAGGCGTCAGCGGCAGCAGATGTTCCGGGCGCACAAAGGCAAAACCATGCTGATTATCAACGGCGTAAACATCGCCGGTGACCAGCCACAGAGCGCGATCGGCGCTGGCAGGCAGCTCGGTCATCACGCCGTTAACGGGGTTCAGGAAACGCAGGCCTGGCTTGCAGAGCGCAAAAAGCTCCACGGATTTGCCGATATTGCGCCGCCCGGCGGCAGTGCGGGCGCCGATGACCATGCACAGGCTGCCCGGTTTTAACTGAAACATACTTCTCTCGCGGTCTCTGTTATCAGCCACACGGACTGAGATAATTCTTAAAGAGAAGTGTATCGCAGTCGCTCCTGCCCTGTCACGCAGCAGGCGTTGGGTGATCGCGGCGGAACAACTCCCACTCATCAATCACTTCGCCGCCCGGCAGTTTGCACTCGGTGCGCACGCCCTGCGGACTTTGTACCGGAACGCGCTCTCCGCCCTTCTTCACACAGTACACGGCAGCAGGATTAGCCATACCGATTTGCGGAGGTTTCGGCGCGTCGGGCGGGGTCGAACAGGCGGCCAATGGCAGAGCCATCGCCAGCAGCAGGTATCGCATGGGGTTGTCCTTTCTGTTTGCAAAGTCTAAAGCGTACCGGGACTTCGCCGTTTTCTCCATGATTTCTCCATTAAACCTGCACTTTTTCACCCTATAGTGGCTGCGTTCTCAATGACCAGAGAACATCATTCCGTAATCAAGATGTCTTTGCCCCGCACGCCTGTGCGGGGCTTTTTTTCGCCTGCCCTGCCACGCGTACCGCGACAATATATAAAATTTCCTGTATTCGTGTTTTACTATGCCCCAGCCGAAAAATTCAGCACAACATGCAGATACTGGCGTCTTCTGCATGGGAGTTTACCCACGTCATGTCGGATATTATTCTTGCCCGTGTTTCAGAAACCCTTGCAACAGAACAATCCCTTGAAAGCCTGGTTCGACAGCTCCTGGAAATGCTGGAGATTGTCACCGAGATGGAATCGACCTATCTGACGAAAGTCGATATCAATGCGCGTTTGCAGCATATTCTTTACGCCCGCAACAGTAAGCAGATGCAGATCCCAGAAGGGCTGAGCGTGCCGTGGGGCGATACGCTGTGTAAGCGCGCCATCGATAGCAACTCTTTTTTCAGTAATGAGGTCGCGGAACGCTGGGCCGACTGCGACGCCGCCAAAGCGCTGGGCATCACAACCTACGTGAGTATTCCTATTCATCTTGCAGATGGTTCGCTGTACGGCACCCTCTGTGCGGCCAGCACGCAAAAACAGACCTTAAGCGACCGGGCCGAGCAGGTTCTGCAGCTTTTTGCCGGGCTGATTGCGCAGTACATTCAAAAAGAGTCGCTGGTTATTCAGCTGCGCGAGGCGAACGCGGCGCTGATCGCGCATTCCTATACGGATGCGTTAACCGGTTTACCCAACCGCCGGGCGATTTTTGATAATCTCAATACCCTGTTCTCGCTGGCGCGCCACCTCAAGCGCAATGCCATCATCGCCTACATCGATCTTGATGATTTTAAGCTCATCAACGATCGCTACGGCCATGAGACGGGCGATCAGTTTTTGGTTGAGGTCGGTAAGCGATTGATCGACGGCCAAACCGAAGACGACATCGTCGGGCGGCTCGGCGGCGATGAGTTTTTAGTGGCCTGCCTGAGTAAGGGTGAAAAAGCGGTCGATAATACGCAAATCAATATTCTGCGCACGCAGCTTGGCGCGTCGATTGCCGGAGAGTACTGGCTTGGAAACGTACACCTGGTCTACCCTGGCGCGAGCCTGGGCGTGGTGGCGGTGGATCCTGCCAGTACCGATGCAGACAGCGCGTTGCGCGCGGCGGATACGGCCATGTACCTGGATAAAAAAGGCAAAAGCAAAACACGCTTTCTCCCGGATGAGTAACCCCGTACACTCTGCGGGCAAGGAAACCTTAGAGGTGATGTGATGAGGATCGGAATTGTTTTCCCGGTCGTTATTTTTATAACGGCAGTGGTATTTTTAACGTGGTTTTTTGTCGGCGGTTACGCCGCGCCGGGGGCATAAATGCGTAAGACAACCATCATTATGTTGATCGTCGCGGTCGTGGCGGTGGCGGGTACCCAGCTTGGCTGGTGGTGAACCCGGAAAACTAAAAAGGCTGCCCTTTGGCAGCCTTTTTTGATGGTGAACGCTGTTAGCTTTTGATTTTTCTGTAGATAAACAGAACCACCAGCGCACCCACTACCGCAACAGCAAAGCTGCCGATATTGAAGCCATCGACTTTACCAAAACCGAACAGGGTGCTGATCCAGCCGCCGACCACGGCGCCCACGACCCCCAGTATTACTGTCACGAAGAACCCACCGCCATCTTTGCCCGGCATGATCCACTTCGCCAGAATCCCCGCAATAAGCCCAAAGATAATCCAGGATAAAATTCCCATAGCTTTCCTCTCTGTATGGTTTTTTGTCATTAAATCAACGACACAGAAAAGGATAGCACAGGATCACCAAAATGATATTTGTGATAGGGATCACGCTGCCTGTTTGCACATTTTATCAGCACTTAAAAAAATCACGCACCACACAAAAGATGGGGTTGCAACTTTAGTTGAGAAAGATTATCTTTCTCAACACTGAATAGTTGAGCAAATCACTCAGGTATTCAGTACGACATTGCTCACATTGCTTCCAGTATTTCTTGCCCACTTTTTAGTGGGCTTTTTTTTGCGCCGTTGCCCCCCTCGCCCGGGATACGCATCCGGATCATCAAGTTTAAATATTGCGTTTCCCCTCAGAAAAAACAGTAAACATCATATTTTGGTTTTGGACTGATTTTGATGTTTCTCTCAATCAAGCCCCTTTTACCCCTGCCGATAACCCTTCCAACATTAATGGTATTTCGTTACAGGTTATAAAGGGGTTTACTGTGAAAAATATTAAAATCAGAGTCGGGCTGTTGATCGTTCTGACGACTTTTACGCTTATGCTCATTCTTTCCAGCGGGCTGGGACTCTATTTCCTCCACCGCAGCAATAATGATATTCAGACATTAAGTTATAACGCCGGAGAACAAAAAGCGCTCAACAACGTGCGTAATGCCATATTGCGCGCGCGGGTGATTATTGACTCGGCCTCGCAAGCGAAAACCCACGGCGATGATATTGATGAACCTGCTATTCAGGCCAGTATCCGCAGAGAGATGCAGACCGCCGCTGAGCAATTCCAGCTGTTTGTGCAAATCCCGGGGCTTTCCACCATTCATCCGGAAGTGGGCGCAAGAATGAAAGACCGTTACGACCAGCAAATAGCCGTCATTGCTCACAACTCCGGCCTGCTGATTAATATTAATGATCCGCAGGAACTGAAACTGGCGCTCGCCAAATATCTCGACACCACCCTGCAGGTGCGTCAGGCCTGGGATGATGAATATCACTCTTATATTGATACCACGCAGCGTAATCTGGATGGCGTCATTAGTTACAGCAACAGTTCTTATCAATTTGCCCTGTACGTGATGATCGCCTTACTGATTCTTGCCGCCGTGTTGTTCTTTGTTATCAACGCCTGGATGCGGAAAATGTTAATCCTGCCGCTGCAGGAAGTGGCTGAGCATTTTGAATTTATCGGTAAAGGCGATCTGACCGGAGATATTCACGTCGCTAACAATAATGAAATTGGCTTGCTGTTCGCCTCCTTACAAACCATGCAGGCTGAACTGAACTCGACGGTGGTCTCTATCCGTCAGGGCGTTGAGTCCATCAATATTGGCACGCAGGAGATTTCATCCGGCAACAACGATCTTTCTCGGCGTACCGAAGAGCAGGCCGCAGCCGTAGTCGAAACCGCGGCGAGCATGGAACAGATCACCTCCACGGTGAAAATGAATACCGATAATGCCCTTGAGGCGGCACAGATGGTGCAAAACGCCGCCGGAATTGCCAACGAAGGCGAAGAGCAGATGCGCGGCATGATGAAAAAGATGGACGCCATCAGTCAGAGCGCTCAAAAGATGGTTGAGATCATCAGCGTTATCGACAGCATTGCCTTCCAGACCAACATTCTGGCCCTGAACGCCGCCGTAGAAGCAGCGCGTGCAGGCCAGTCCGGGCGCGGTTTTGCCGTGGTCGCAGGCGAAGTCAGAAACCTCGCCCGTCGCTGTACGGACTCTGCAAAAGAGATCACCACGCTCATCAACGAATCGCGCCTGTATATTGAAGAAGGGGCTGAACTGGCCAATAAAACCAGCCAGACCATGCTGGATATCAGCGGAGCCGTCAGTAAGGTCAATGTGATGATGGAAAACATCGCGCTGGCGTCGGAAGAGCAAAGCCGTGGGGTGGAGCAAATTCGTATCGCAATCACCCAGATGGATCACGTCACGCAACAAAACGCCGCGTTAGTGGAAGAAGTGGCCACCACCGCGTCGGGGGTCAACGAGCAGGCAAACTTGCTGTCACACTCTGTGTCGCTTTTCAAAGTGAAAGAGGTTTACTAAGACGGGCTGTCCGGGAGCGGAAGCTCCCGGATCCAGCAAGAGACATCATGATGGATGATACGATGAGCAGAATATTGAAGCTCAGTGATGGTGAATTTCGCCATTGCTGTGCTTAGGCCCTATTCGTCCTGCTTCAATTAAGATTTCCTCAATTAACTCCTCAAGACACTCTCGCCCGTGATGATCGCAGACCAGGTGTACCTGTCGGGAAATCTCGTCAGTATTCATACCATCGCATAATGCCGATTTCAGCATTATCGATGCCCACCGTTTGGCTTCAGAATGAGTCAGCATAACCCCTCCCGATATCGGTTACCTGTTTAAGCGTAGCTAGCCGGGAGTGATTCACCAGGGTTTTTGATCAGTAAAATGCAACACGTTTTTACAGAGGGCTGGATGCAAGTCATTAACAGAGATATCGCCTAAAAACGGGGAGAAAAGAGAGGAATATGGCGATCGTTTTGGGGCAGATTTTACGGTGAATAAAAAAACGGGAGCCCATCGGCTCCCGCTTTCTTTTAACCCAGAATCTGGATTACATGTTCGCGATAATCGCGTCGCCAAACTCTGAACATTTCAGCAGCTTAGCGCCTTCCATCAGACGTTCGAAGTCATAGGTGACGGTTTTGGCGTTGATTGCGCCTTCCATACCTTTAACGATCAGGTCTGCGGCTTCGAACCATTCCATATGACGCAGCATCATTTCTGCGGAAAGGATGATGGAACCTGGGTTCACTTTATCCTGGCCTGCATACTTAGGTGCTGTACCGTGGGTTGCTTCGAACAGTGCGCACACGTCACCGATGTTTGCGCCTGGGGCGATACCGATACCGCCAACCTGGGCTGCCAGGGCGTCGGAGATGTAGTCACCGTTCAGGTTCATACAAGCGATTACGTCGTATTCAGCTGGACGCAGCAGGATCTGCTGCAGGAACGCATCGGCGATCACGTCTTTGACCACGATCTCTTTGCCGGTATTTGGGTTTTTGATTTTCACCCATGGGCCGCCGTCGATCAGCTCACCGCCGAACTCTTCACGCGCTAACTGGTAACCCCAGTCTTTGAAAGCGCCTTCGGTGAACTTCATGATGTTGCCTTTGTGAACCAGGGTCACGGAATCACGATCGTTGGTGATAGCGTATTCGATGGCTGCACGAACCAGGCGTTTAGTGCCTTCTTCGGAGCACGGCTTGATGCCGATGCCGCAATGTTCAGGGAAACGAATCTTCGTCACGCCCATCTCATCACGCAGGAATTTGATCACTTTTTCAGCTTCGGCGCTGTCGGCTTTCCACTCGATGCCCGCATAGATGTCTTCGGAGTTTTCACGGAAGATAACCATGTTGGTCAGTTCAGGGTGTTTCACCGGGCTTGGCGTGCCTGCGTAGTAGCGCACCGGGCGCAAACATACGTACAGGTCAAGTTGCTGGCGCAGTGCCACGTTCAGGGAACGAATACCGCCACCGACCGGGGTAGTCAGCGGGCCTTTGATGGCAACGCGGTAATCACGAATCAGGTCCAGCGTTTCTTCTGGCAGCCAGACATCCTGGCCATACAGTTGGGTAGATTTTTCGCCGGTATAGATTTCCATCCAGGAAATTTTCCGCTCGCCCTTATAGGCTTTCTGTACGGCGGCATCCACCACTTTAATCATGGCTGGCGTCACATCCACACCGATACCATCACCTTCAATGAAAGGAATGATTGGGTTGTGAGGGATGTTCAGTTTGCCATCTTGTAGGGTGATCTTCTTACCTTCCGCCGGAACGACTACTTTGCTTTCCATTAACCTCTCCTTCGAGCGCTTCTGGTTTTTTGTTAATGAGTTGTAATATGCGACCTCATACTACTCGAATATCTGGCTCGCGCCAATCACTCATGAATTTCCGTTATAATGCGTGAATACATTCATTCTGAAAACACTATGAACAAAACTTCTTTTAGAAATCACCAAGTTGAACGATTCAGCACCCGACGCAACGCCAAAAAAAAGCCTGACACTGGACCGAAGCGGCTGGTTATCTTCAATAAACCCTACGATGTGCTGCCGCAGTTCACAGACGAGGCGGGACGCAGCACGCTAAAAGATTACATCCCGTTACAAGGAATTTACGCCGCAGGCCGTCTGGACCGCGACAGCGAAGGGCTGCTGGTGCTCACCAATGACGGTCAGCTCCAGGCGCAGCTGACTCAGCCTGGCAAACGTACCGGCAAAATTTACTACGTGCAGGTGGAAGGCGAGCCGACGCAGGATGCGGTAGAGGCTTTGCGCAATGGCGTTACGCTTAATGACGGCCCCACCCTGCCCGCAGGTGTTGAACGGGTCGAGGAACCGCAGTGGCTGTGGCCGCGCAATCCGCCCGTTCGCGAGCGCAAAACTATCCCCACCAGCTGGTTGAAAATCACCTTATACGAAGGACGGAATCGACAGGTGCGACGCATGACAGCGCATGTCGGTTTCCCAACCTTGCGTCTGATACGCTATGCGATGGGTTCCCTGACGCTGGACACGCTGGCGTCCGGTGAGTGGCGAGAGATTCCGATCGATTCAATCTAAGGAGAACAGATGTTTAAACCACACGTTACCGTCGCCTGCGTAGTTCACGCCGAAGGAAAATTTCTGGTCGTAGAAGAGACCATCAACGGGAAAGCGCTGTGGAACCAGCCTGCAGGCCATCTCGAAGCCGACGAAACGCTGGTGCAGGCCGCCCGCCGTGAGCTGTGGGAAGAGACCGGCATTCATGCCGAGCCGCAACACTTTGTTCGTCTGCATCAGTGGATCGCCCCCGATCGCACCCCCTTCCTGCGCTTTTTGTTCGTCGTCGAACTTAACGAAATGTGCGCCACTGAACCGCACGATGACGACATCGATCGTTGCCTGTGGGTCACTGCTGAGGAGATCCTGAATGCCCCAAACCTCCGCTCACCGCTGGTTGCCGAAAGTATTCGTTGCTACCAGTCTGGCAGCCGCTTGCCGCTTGAGGTGATCGCGGAATTTAACTGGCCGTTTACAGAGGGTGCCAACACCGGGGGCGCGTGATAGAATACGCCGCCTTTAAGTTCAATGTCGTGAGTATTCCATGTCAGATAACAGCCAGAAAAAAGTAATCGTCGGCATGTCCGGCGGTGTCGATTCCTCCGTTTCCGCCTACCTGTTGCAACAGCAGGGTTATAAGGTGGAAGGCCTGTTCATGAAGAACTGGGAGGAAGATGATGGCGAGGAATATTGCACGGCTGCGGCGGATCTTGCGGATGCGCAGGCCGTGTGCGACAAACTCGGCATTGAGCTGCATACCGTAAACTTTGCTGCAGAGTACTGGGACAACGTGTTCGAACTCTTCCTCGAAGAGTACAAAGCGGGCCGCACTCCGAACCCGGATATCCTCTGCAACAAAGAGATCAAATTCAAGGCGTTCCTCGAATTCGCCGCCGAAGATCTGGGCGCGGACTTTATCGCGACCGGCCACTACGTGCGTCGCGCCGATGTGGATGGCAAAAGCCAGCTGCTGCGCGGTCTCGACGGTAACAAAGATCAGAGCTACTTCCTTTACACCCTGGGCCACGAGCAGATTGCGCAAAGCCTGTTCCCGGTCGGTGAACTGGAAAAACCGGAAGTGCGTAAAATCGCTGAAGATCTGGATCTGATTACCGCGAAGAAAAAAGACTCTACCGGCATCTGCTTTATCGGCGAACGTAAATTCCGCGAATTCCTCGGCCGCTATCTGCCTGCGCAGCCGGGCAAAATTATCACCGTGGACGGCGATGACGTCGGCGAGCATCAGGGTCTGATGTATCACACCCTCGGCCAGCGTAAAGGGCTGGGCATCGGCGGCACCAAAGACGGCAGCGAAGAGCCGTGGTACGTGGTCGATAAAGACGTTGAAAACAATATTCTGGTTGTGGCTCAGGGGCACGAACATCCGCGTCTGATGTCCGTCGGCCTTATTGCCCAGCAGCTGCACTGGGTCGATCGCGAACCGTTCACCGGCACCCTGCGCTGCACGGTGAAAACCCGCTATCGTCAGACTGATATCCCCTGCACCGTAACGGCCATTGATGACGAACGCATCGAAGTGCGTTTCGACGAGCCTGTCTCTGCCGTTACGCCTGGTCAGTCCGCCGTCTTCTACAGCGGCGAAATCTGCCTCGGCGGCGGGATCATTGAACAGCGTCTCCCGCTGGCCGCTGTTTAAACCGATTGCACACCAAAAGGAGCCTGTGTGGCGAAGAATTATTATGACATCACCCTGGCACTGGCAGGAATTTGCCAGTCAGCCCGTCTGGTGCAACAGCTGGCGCATCAGGGTCATTGCGATGCTGACGCGCTGCACGTTTCGCTCAACAGCGTTATCGACCTTAACCCCGGCTCTACGCTCGGGGTGTTCGGTGGCAGTGAAACGAATCTTCGCCTCGGTCTCGAAACCCTGCTCGGCGTGCTCAATGCCAGCAACCGCCAGGGGCTGAATGCAGAACTGACCCGCTACACGTTGAGCCTGATGGTGCTGGAGCGTAAGCTCAACAGCGCGAAAGGTGCGATGGATACGCTCGGCAACCGCATCGCCGGGCTGCAGCGTCAGCTCGACCATTTTGATTTGCAGTCCGAAACCCTGCTGAGTGCGATGGCCGCGATTTATGTCGATGTCATCAGCCCGCTTGGGCCACGCATCCAGGTCACCGGCTCCCCTGCCGTGCTGCAAAGCCCGCAGGTACAGGCGAAAGTTCGCGCCTCACTGCTGGCCGGGATTCGTGCCGCCGTGCTGTGGCAACAGGTTGGCGGTGGCCGACTGCAGTTAATGTTCTCTCGTAATCGCCTGACGACTCAGGCAAAACAAATTCTTGCTCATTGTTAACCTCCCGGAGTTGCGAATTATGGAATTATCCTCACTGACCGCCGTTTCCCCTGTCGATGGACGTTACGGCGATAAAGTCAGCGCGCTGCGCGGGATCTTCAGCGAATATGGTCTGCTGAAGTTCCGTGTACAGGTTGAAGTGCGCTGGCTGCAAAAGTTAGCTACCCAGGCAGCAATCAAGGAAGTTCCTGCTTTTGACGCCCAGGCAAACGATTACCTTGATAAAATCGTCGCGGAGTTCAGCGAAGAAGACGCGGCGCGTATTAAAACCATCGAGCGCACCACCAACCACGACGTAAAAGCGGTTGAATACTTCCTGAAAGAGAAAGTAGAAAGCGTTCCGGCGCTGCACGCGGTGTCTGAGTTCATCCACTTCGCCTGCACCTCAGAAGATATCAACAACCTGTCTCACGCGCTGATGCTCTCTACCGCGCGCCAGGACGTGGTGCTGCCTTACTGGCGCAAAATCATCGACGCGGTGAAAGACCTGGCCGTGCAATACCGTGATATTCCACTGCTCTCCCGTACCCACGGTCAGCCAGCCACACCGTCGACGATGGGTAAAGAGATGGCAAACGTGGCCTACCGCATGGAGCGCCAGTATCGTCAGCTGGAGCAGGTTGAGATCCTCGGTAAAATCAACGGCGCGGTTGGCAACTACAACGCCCACATCGCCGCGTACCCGGAAGTGGACTGGCACCAGTTCAGCGAAGAGTTCGTGACCTCTCTGGGCATTCAGTGGAACCCGTACACCACCCAGATCGAGCCGCACGACTACATCGCCGAGCTGTTTGACTGCATCGCGCGCTTCAACACCATCCTGATCGACTTCGATCGCGATGTGTGGGGCTACGTGGCGCTGAACCACTTCAAACAGAAAACCATCGCGGGCGAAATCGGCTCTTCCACCATGCCGCATAAAGTGAACCCGATTGACTTCGAAAACTCCGAAGGCAACCTGGGTCTGGCGAACGCCCTGCTGCAACACATGGCGAGCAAACTGCCGGTTTCCCGCTGGCAGCGTGACCTGACGGACTCCACCGTGCTGCGTAACCTCGGTGTCGGCATCGGCTATGCGCTGATCGCCTACCAGTCCACCCTGAAAGGTGTGAGCAAACTGGAAGTGAACCGTGACCGTCTGCTGGACGAACTGGATCACAACTGGGAAGTGCTGGCAGAGCCGATTCAGACCGTGATGCGTCGTTACGGCATTGAAAAACCTTACGAAAAACTGAAAGAGCTGACCCGCGGCAAGCGCGTGGACGCCGAAGGCATGAAGCAGTTTATCGACGGTCTGGATGTGCCAGAAGAAGAGAAAACGCGTCTGAAAGCAATGACGCCGGCGAACTACATCGGTCGCGCCATTGCTATGGTTGATGAGCTGAAGTAATTCCCCTCACCCTCTTTCCGCCCGGAAAGAGGGTTCCTTCCTCTGCGGTTTACTCAATGTTTATCCCCACAACAACATAATCAGCGTTAAACTATTCATACCATTAATTTTAGGGAGAAGAGATGATGCGCGTATTGGTTGTTGAGGATAATGCATTGCTACGTCATCACCTGAAAGTTCAGCTTCAGGAAATGGGGCATCAGGTCGACGACGCGGAAGACGCAAAAGAGGCGGATTATTATCTCAATGAACACCTGCCTGATATTGCCATCGTCGATCTGGGGCTGCCGGACGAAGATGGTCTGTCGCTGATCCGCCGCTGGCGCAGCCATGATGTCTCCCTTCCGGTGCTGGTCTTAACCGCCCGCGAAGGCTGGCAGGACAAGGTCGAAGTGCTCAGCGCGGGTGCCGACGATTACGTGACCAAGCCGTTCCATATCGAAGAAGTGTCTGCCCGTATGCAGGCCCTGATGCGCCGTAACAGCGGTCTGGCGTCACAGGTGATCTCTCTTCCTCCGTTCCAGGTCGATCTCTCGCGTCGCGAATTCTCCATCAATGACGAAGTCATTAAGCTGACAGCGTTTGAATACACCATTATGGAAACGCTGATCCGCAACAGCGGCAAAGTGGTGAGCAAAGATTCTTTAATGCTCCAGCTCTATCCTGACGCCGAACTGCGCGAGAGCCACACCATTGATGTGCTGATGGGGCGTTTACGTAAAAAAATCCAGGCGCAATATCCGCAGGATGTCATCACCACGGTCAGGGGTCAGGGATACCTGTTTGAACTACGCTAAATGAAGAAAATCCTTCGCCATTTACTGCCGCTGTCGCTGCGGGTCCGCTTTTTACTGGCTACCGCCGCGGTGGTGCTGATCCTCTCCCTCGCCTACGGCATGGTGGCGCTGGTTGGCTACAGCGTCAGCTTTGATAAAACCACCTTCCGCCTGCTGCGCGGCGAGAGCAATCTCTTCTACACTCTGGCCAAATGGGAAAATAATCGCATCAGCGTGGAGATGCCGGAAAACCTGGACCGGCAAAGCCCGACGATGGCGCTGATCTACGACGAGAAAGGCAAACTGCTGTGGGCGCAACGACATGTCCCGTGGCTGGAAAAAAGTATTCGTCCAGAGTGGCTAAAAACCAACGGCTTCCACGAAATTGAGGCCGACCTGAATTCCACCAGCTCCCTGCTCGGCAACGATGCCTCCATGCAGCGTCAGCTCGACGAAATCCGCGCGGATGACGACGATACAGAGATGACGCACTCGGTGGCGATCAATCTCTATCCGGCGACCATGGATATGCCGCAGCTCACGATTGTGGTGATCGACACCATTCCCGTTGAGCTGAAACGATCCTATATGGTCTGGAGCTGGTTCGTGTATGTTCTGGCAGCTAACCTGCTGCTGGTGATCCCGCTGCTGTGGATCGCCGCCTGGTGGAGCCTGCGCCCTATCGAATCGCTGGCGAAAGAGGTTCGCGAACTCGAAGAGCACAACCGGGATAAACTCAATCCGCAGACCACCCGCGAGTTGACAAGCCTTGTGCGCAACCTTAACCGCCTCTTGAAAAGTGAGCGTGAGCGTTACGATAAATACCGCACCACGCTGACGGATCTCACTCACAGTCTGAAAACGCCCCTTGCGGTGATGCAGAGCACGCTGCGATCCATGCGCAGCTCAAAGCTCAGCGTGGACGACGCCGAGCCGGTGATGCTGGAACAGATCAGCCGCATCTCCCAGCAGATTGGTTACTACCTGCACCGCGCCAGTATGCGCTCGGGCAGCCCGTTGCTCAGCCGAGAACTGCACCCCGTCGCCCCCCTGCTGGACAGCCTGACGTCAGCGCTGAATAAGGTCTATCAACGTAAAGGGGTGAACATTAGCCTCGATATTTCGCCTGAGATCAGTTTCGTCGGCGAGAAGAATGACTTTATGGAAGTGATGGGCAATCTGCTGGATAACGCCTGCAAATATTGCCTGGAGTTTGTCGAAGTTTCCGCCCATCAGACCGATGACGAGCTGCACATTATCGTCGAAGATGACGGCCCCGGCATTCCGCAGAACAAACGCGACGTGGTTTTTGATCGTGGCCAACGCGCCGACACGCTGCGTCCTGGTCAGGGCGTGGGGCTATCCGTCGCGCAGGAGATTGTCGATCAGTATGCCGGGCGCATCGAAACCAGCGATAGCCTGCTGGGCGGCGCGCGGATGGTGGCGATTTTTGGGCGTCAGCACCCCTCTTCTGACGATAGTTAGTACTGAATGTGAAAAAAGCGAGATTCTCGCGCGCAGGCTCTTACGCTTCCGTTATAATCCGAGTCAGTAAGAGCCTGCGGAAATATAATTATGGATTATCACTTAACACTAAACTGGCCCGAGTTTATCGAACGCTACTGGCAAAAACGCCCTGTCGTTCTGAAACGCGGGATCAGCAATTTTGTCGACCCCATCTCCCCGGATGAACTGGCCGGACTGGCCATGGAAAACGAAGTCGACAGCCGCCTGGTGAGCCACCAGGATGGAAAATGGCAGGTCAGCCACGGTCCTTTTGAGAGCTACGATCACCTCGGCGAGACCAACTGGTCACTGCTGGTACAGGCCGTGAACCACTGGCATGAGCCGACCGCAGCCCTGATGCATCCGTTCCGCGCCCTGCCCGACTGGCGCATGGACGATCTGATGATCTCCTTCTCTGTACCAGGCGGTGGCGTTGGCCCGCACCTCGATCAGTACGATGTGTTTATCATTCAGGGAACCGGCCGCCGTCGCTGGCGCGTGGGCGAGAAAGTGCCGATGAAACAGCACTGCCCGCACCCGGACCTGCTCCAGGTCGACCCGTTTGAAGGTATTATCGACGAAGAGATGGAGCCGGGCGATATCCTCTATATCCCGCCAGGATTCCCGCACGAAGGGTATTCCCTGGAAAACTCCCTTAACTACTCAGTGGGTTTCCGTGCGCCGAGCGGGCGCGAGATGATCAGCGGTTTTGCTGATTATGTCCTGCAGCGCGAGCTGGGCAGCCATCGCTACAGCGATCCGGACGTTCCTGCGCGCGAGCACCCTGCCGACATTCTGCCGCAGGAGCTGGATAAACTGCGCGAAATGATGCTGGGCCTGATTAACGAGCCGGAGCATTTCCGTCAGTGGTTTGGGGAGTTTGTCAGCCAGTCGCGTCACGAGCTGGATGTCGCTCCTGCCGAGCCGCCTTATCAGCCAGATGAGATTTATGATGCCCTGCAACAGGGTGATTCGCTGGTCCGTCTGGGTGGGTTGCGCGTGTTGCGCATTGGCGACGATATCTTCGTCAATGGCGAGAAGCTCGATTCCCCGCACCGTCCTGCGTTGGAAGCGCTGGCGAGTCATATGGTTCTGAATGCTGAGACCTTCGGCGATGCGCTGGAAGATCCTTCATTCCTCGCCATGCTGGCGGCGCTGGTGAACAGCGGGTACTGGTTCTTCGAGGACTGAGTGCACAAGTGCCCGGTAGCACTTTGCTTACCGGGCACTGTTTCTCTCACTGCTTCGCTGTCAGCTCCGCAATTCGCACAATCACTTTTACCGCTTTCTCCATCCCTTCCAGCGTCACAAACTCGTGCTTGCCGTGGTAGTTATAGCCGCCGGTAAACAGGTTCGGGCACGGCAATCCCATGAAGGAGAGCTGCGAGCCGTCGGTGCCGCCGCGAATGGGTTTGAGCTGCGGTTCGATGTCGCAATCGCGCATCGCCTGCTGGGCGATATCCAGGATGTGCGCATGCTCCATCACCTTCTCGCGCATATTGTAGTAGCTGTCCTCGATGATCAGCTCAATGTAGCAATCCGGGTGCAGCCCTTTGCCGACCTTTTTGGCGATCTCCATCATCTTACGCTTACGCGCTTCGAACGCCTTGCGATCAAAATCGCGAACGATGTAGTGCATCTGCGCACTGTCCACCGTGCCTTTAATACTGGTGAGATGATAGAAGCCTTCATAGCCTTCGGTCTGCTCCGGACTCTCTTCAGCGGGGACTTCCGCATGAATTCGCGAGGCCAGCGAAAGCGCGTTGACCATCACCCCTTTCGCCGACCCCGGATGCACGTTGTTGCCGACAATTTTAATGGTCACCGAAGCCGCGTTAAAGTTTTCAAACTCCAGCTCTCCGACGCCGCCGCCGTCAACGGTGTAGGCCCACTTCGCGTTGAAAGCCTCAACGTCGAAATGTTTCGCCCCTTTGCCCACCTCTTCGTCTGGCGTGAAGGCCACACGGATATCACCGTGCGGAATGTTTTTGCCTTTCAGCACCGCCAGCGCCGTCATGATCTCCGCGACACCGGCTTTATCGTCGGCGCCCAGTAGCGTTTTACCGTCGGTGGTGATCAGCGTCTGGCCCAGCAGCTGATGGAGCACCGGGAACATCACCGGCGAGAGCACCTCATCACCGATACCAAGTGCGATATCGCCGCCACGGTAGTTTTCGACAATCTGCGGATTAACGTTCTTTCCGCTAAAATCAGGTGACGTATCGACGTGAGAAATAAAGCCAATCGCCGGAACCGAACCTTTTACGTTCGACGGCAGCGTCCCCATCACAGTGCCCTTTTCGCTTAAGGTCACATTGACCAGACCAAGCTCTTCCAGCTGATCCTTCAGCAGGTTTAAAAGCTTCCACTGGCCCTCGGTGCTCGGCACCTGTCGGACACCCGCTTTAGATTGGGTATCCAGCGAAACGTACTGTAAAAAACGCTCAAGTAATTTTTCCATGCAGTCACCCTCACTTTTTGTGACAACATTATCAGTAAGCATCAAAACCCAAATATTGCGTCAGGTCACTTTTATCCCGTAAACGAGAATATTTTCGATTTTGTCGTGATTCGTTAATAAATGTAGCTTATCAATCAGTCACAAGGATTGGTGATTTCAGTGGTTTGCCGTAGAATGACCGCCCTCATTAAGAGTCACCAAGGTGGTTACACACAAACCCCGCAGTCGGTAAACCCACCGACGCGTTTATATGGGACAGCGCCAAAAATTGAATACACAACCGGGAACACTGTCACCGCTGGTTCTTCTGTCGGGGATCAGCAAAAGTTTCGATGGTAAAACCGTCATTGACGATCTTAACCTGACTATCAATAACGGTGAGTTTCTCACGCTGCTAGGCCCCTCGGGCTGCGGCAAGACAACCGTTCTGCGCCTGATTGCCGGACTGGAAAGTGTCGACAACGGCCATATTCATCTCGAAAATCAGAACATCACCGATGTTCCCGCTGAACATCGTCACGTTAATACCGTCTTCCAGAGCTACGCCCTTTTCCCGCACATGACCGTGTTCGAAAACGTGGCATTCGGCCTGCGCATGCAGAAAACCCCTGCCGATCAGATTACCCCACGGGTGAACGACGCCCTGCGGATGGTTCAGCTCGACGAGTTCGCCCAGCGCAAACCGCATCAGCTCTCCGGCGGGCAGCAACAGCGCGTCGCCATTGCGCGCGCCGTGGTCAACAAACCCCGCCTGCTACTGCTGGATGAGTCCCTCTCCGCACTCGATTACAAGCTGCGCAAACAGATGCAAAACGAGCTGAAAGCGTTGCAGCGTAAGCTCGGCATTACCTTTGTATTCGTCACCCACGATCAGGAAGAGGCTCTGACCATGTCGGACCGTATCGTGGTGATGCGCGACGGCAAGATCGAGCAGGATGGCACGCCGCGTGAAATCTACGAGGAGCCAAAAAACCTGTTTGTGGCCAGCTTCATTGGCGAGATCAATATCTTCGACGCAACGGTCATTGAGCGTCTCGACGAGCAGCGCGTGCGCGCCAGCGTCGAAGGTCGCGAGTGCAATATTTACGTTAATTTTGCGGTCGAAAAGGGCCAGAAACTCAACGTGATGCTACGCCCGGAAGATCTGCGCGTCGATGAAATCCACGACACCGCCGAGGCGGAAGGCCTTATTGGCTACATCCGCGAGCGTAACTACAAAGGGATGACGCTGGAGTCGGTGGTTGAGCTGGAGAATGGCAAAATGGTGATGGTCAGCGAGTTCTTTAACGAGGACGATCCGGACTTTGACCATCCGCTCGATCAGAAAATGGTCGTTAACTGGGTAGAGAGCTGGGAGGTTGTGCTGGCCGATGAAGAACACCAGTAAATTCCAGAATGTGGTGATCGCCACGATCGTGGGTTGGCTTGTGTTGTTTGTTTTCCTCCCCAACCTGATGATCATTGGTACCAGTTTTTTGACCCGCGACGACGCCAGTTTCGTCAAGCTGGTCTTTACGCTGGATAACTACGCACGCCTGCTGGACCCGCTCTACTTTGAGGTCCTGCTGCATTCACTCAACATGGCGCTGATTGCGACTCTCGCCTGCCTGGTGCTGGGCTATCCCTTCGCCTGGTTTCTGGCCCGGCTGCCGCAAAAAGTCCGTCCGCTGCTGCTGTTTCTGCTGATTGTTCCCTTCTGGACCAATTCACTGATTCGCATCTACGGCCTGAAGATTTTCCTCAGTACCAAAGGCTATCTGAACGAGTTTCTGCTGTGGCTGGGGGTGATTGATACGCCGATCCGCATCATGTTTACCCCGAGCGCGGTGATTATCGGTCTGGTCTATATTCTGCTGCCGTTTATGGTGATGCCGCTCTACTCCAGTATCGAAAAGCTCGACAAACCGCTGCTCGAAGCGGCACGCGATCTGGGTGCCAGCAAACTGCAAACCTTCCTCAGGATAATCATTCCGCTGACCATGCCGGGTATTATTGCCGGCTGCCTGCTGGTGATGCTCCCGGCGATGGGGCTATTTTACGTCTCCGATCTGATGGGCGGTGCGAAAAATCTGCTGATCGGCAACGTGATAAAAAGTCAGTTCCTGAACATTCGCGACTGGCCTTTCGGCTCTGCCACCAGCATTACGCTGACGGTGGTGATGGGCCTGATGCTACTCGTCTACTGGCGCGCCTCCCGCTGGCTGAATAAACAGGGAGATCTCGAATGATCGGTCGTCTGCTGCGTGGCGGTTTCATGACCGCCATTTACGCCTATCTTTATATTCCAATTATCATTTTGATCGTGAACTCGTTTAACAGTTCACGTTTCGGGATCAACTGGCAGGGCTTTACCACCAACTGGTATAGCCTGCTGATGAACAACGACAGCCTGTTGCAGGCGGCACAGCACTCTCTGACGATGGCGATCGCGTCGGCGACCTTCGCCACGCTGATTGGCTCACTGACCGCCGTGGCGCTCTACCGCTACCGTTTTCGTGGTAAACCCTTCGTCAGCGGGATGCTGTTTGTGGTGATGATGTCGCCGGATATCGTGATGGCGATTTCACTGCTGGTGCTGTTTATGCTCATCGGCCTGCAGCTTGGCTTCTGGTCGCTGCTCTTTTCGCACATCACCTTCTGCCTGCCCTTTGTGGTGGTGACGGTTTACTCGCGACTGAAGGGCTTTGACGTGCGAATGCTCGAAGCGGCGAAGGATCTGGGGGCGAGTGAGATGACCATTCTGCGCAAAATCATTCTGCCGCTGGCAATGCCTGCGGTCGCTGCCGGATGGCTTTTGAGCTTCACGCTGTCGATGGACGACGTGGTGGTCTCTTCCTTCGTCACCGGGCCGAGCTATGAAATTCTGCCATTGAAAATCTACTCAATGGTGAAAGTCGGTGTGTCACCGGAGGTGAACGCGCTGGCGACGATTCTGTTGGTGTTATCGCTGGTGATGGTGATTGCCAGCCAGATTATTGCTCGTGATACAACGAAATCTCAGGGGACGTTAAAATGAAAAAATGGTCACGCCACCTGCTCGCGGCAGGTGCTCTCGCAATCGGCATGAGCGCCGCGCACGCGGACGACAGTAAGACGCTCTACTTCTACAACTGGACCGAGTATGTGCCGCCAGGCCTGCTTGAACAGTTCACCAAAGAGACGGGGATCAAGGTGATCTATTCGACCTACGAGTCGAATGAAACCATGTACGCCAAGCTCAAAACCTACAAAGACGGCGCCTATGATGTAGTGGTGCCCTCCACCTATTTCGTCGACAAAATGCGCAAAGAGGGCATGATCCAGAAGATCGACAAGACGAAATTAACCCACTTCGGCAACCTCGATCCGGAGATGCTGAACAAGCCGTTCGACCCGAATAATGATTACTCTATCCCCTACATCTGGGGCGCAACCGCCATCGGCGTGAACAGCGACGAGATCGACCCGAAAACCGTCACCAGCTGGGCTGACCTGTGGAAACCGGAGTACAAAGGCAGCCTGCTGCTGACGGACGATGCGCGCGAAGTGTTCCAGATGGCGCTGCGCAAACTGGGCTATTCCGGTAACAGCACCGACCCGAAAGAGATCGAAGCGGCCTATAACGAGCTGAAAAAGCTGATGCCAAACGTAGCAGCGTTTAACTCCGATAACCCGGCTAACCCGTATATGGAAGGCGAAGTGAATCTGGGGATGGTGTGGAACGGTTCTGCGTACGTCGCGCGTCAGGCCGGTACGCCGCTGCAGGTCGTCTGGCCGAAAGAAGGCGGGATCTTCTGGATGGACAGCCTTTCGATTCCGTCTAACGCCAAAAACGTCGACGGTGCGATGAAGCTGATTAACTTCCTGCTGCGCCCTGAGGTGGCAAAACAGGTGGCGGAAACCATTGGCTATCCGACGCCAAATCTGGCGGCACGCAAGCTGCTCAGCCCTGAGGTAGCGAACGATAAATCACTGTATCCGGATGCGGAAACCGTGAAGAAAGGCGAATGGCAAAACGATGTGGGCGACGCAAGCCGCATTTATGAAGAGTATTATCAGAAGTTAAAAGCAGGCCGATAGCGTTAACCGGCCCTCTTCCCTACGAAGAGGGCCGGGAAAATTACAATCCCTTCAAGAGCTTTTCGACAAAATCTGGCACCACAACGCTCGCCAGACCATACTGTTTCTCTTCAAACTCGCTGCCGACCTGGCTCGGTTCCAGATTCAGCTCAACCGTGTGCGCACCGTGCAGCCGTGCTTCATGCACAAAACCTGCCGCCGGATAGACATGCCCTGACGTGCCAATCGCAATAAACACATCTGCCATTGCCAGCGCGCTGTAGATCTCGTCCATACCCAGCGGCATTTCGCCGAACCACACCACGTGTGGACGCAGAGGTGACGGGAACTGGCAGCAATGGCACTTGTCATCGAGCGTGATATCACCGGTCCAGTCGAGGACCTGACCGCTCCACGCGCAGCGCACTTTCAGCAGCTCGCCGTGCATGTGGATGATATTGTGATTCCCGGCGCGTTCATGCAGGTTATCGATATTCTGCGTCACCAGCAGAAAGCGGTCGCCCAGTGCCTCTTCCAGCTTCGCCAGTGCCAGATGCGCTGCATTGGGCGCAATCTCCGGCGACTGTAGCTGACGGCGGCGGTCATTATAGAACGTCTGCACCAGCTCAGGATTACGGGCAAAGCCTTCCGGCGTTGCTACGTCTTCGACGCGATGTTCTTCCCACAATCCATCCGTGGCGCGAAACGTCCGGATCCCGGACTCGGCAGAAATCCCCGCCCCGGTCAGTACCACGACTCTTGGCTTTTCCATACCTTCTGGCATCACCCTGTCTCTGAAAAAAATCCGCTGGCGTAAGCGCTCACGCAGGCGGCGTTTATTTTTGCGAAAACGGCTCAGTCGACCTAACCGACGCGACAGCATAAAAACCTCGTATAACTAGCGGGTGAGATGAAGGAATGCCGCACCGCGCATGCCTCCGGCATCCCCATGACGCGCACGTTCAATACGCGGTACGCGGGCGACCGGCAGCAAATGTCGGGGCAGTCGCCCGGACAAATGCTCCGTGATCGCCGAAAAGTTGGATAACCCGCCACCGATCACCAGTAAATCGGGATCGACAATGGTCAGAATATTGCCCAGACACACCGCCAGCAGATCAAGATAGCGCTCAACGTGTTCGCGGGCCTGTTCATCGCCCTGCTCCCACAAGGTGATGATTTCCGGCGCTTCACGTTTCTGATGATAGAAGTGTTCGTAAAGCCATGCAAACCCGCGACCGGAAAGATAATTCTCAATGCAACCGTGCTGCCCACAGCCGCAGCGGGTCAGGGGAAAATCACGCCCGACCACCTCCAGCGCATCCACCGGCAGGCGGATATGGCCGAACTCACCGGTAATATAACTGCGACCGGTAATCGGCTTGCCGTTAATGATAATCCCGCCGCCGACGCCCGTCCCCAGAATCAGTCCCATGACTAAAGGGTACTGACGGAACTCATCGTCCCAGGCTTCGGAGAGGGCAAAGCAGTTGGCATCGTTGTCGAGACGCACATCGCGTTCAAGGAGAGCAGAGAGATCGGCGCGCAACGGTTTACCGCTGGCGGCTGGCACGTTGGCGGCGTAGAGCGTACCGTCGTCGGTTTCCGGCATCCCCGGAATACCAATCCCCACGGAGCCTTTCACACCAAAACGGGTGTCTGCGTCGGTCACCAGGGCGGCGATCGCGTTCAGAAAATCGTCGTAACTGTCGCGTGGCGTGGGTACACGGGTTTCCCACTGCAATTTGAGCTGTTCATCAAATACGCCGAGCGCAATTTTAGTGCCGCCAATATCAAATCCATAATACATAACGCATTCCTCTTTCTGATTTGGCGGCCCGAAAACCGCTAAATCATGACGTAATTACTGGCCACTTAGCACCCTCGCCGGATCAATTCGGCTTGCGCGACGCGCTGGATACCAGCTTGCCAGCAGACTCAGTAAAAGTGCTGTAACCAGCACATAAATAACGTCCAGCCAGTGCAACTCAGACGGCAGGAAGTCAATAAAATAGATGTCACCCGACAGGAATTGATGTCCAATCAGCTTTTCAATGCCGTTGATAATCGGCGTCAGCTGCAGAGAAACCACCACGCCGATCACCACGCCGCAGAGGCTGCCAAACAGACCCGCCAGCAGACCATACCAGACGAAAATGGCACGAATAAGACCGTCTTTAGCGCCCAGCGTGCGCAGAACGGCAATGTCGCTGCTCTTGTCTTTAACGGCCATCACCAGCGTCGAGACGATGTTAAAACAGGCCACGCCAATCACCAACACCATCGCCAGATACATAATGGCGCGGATCATCTGAATATCGCGATACATATAGCCGTAGGTGCCTATCCAGCTTTTGATATAGACATAGTTGTTGGTCACACCACCGGCGTCGCGCACCAGTTTATTCGCGTTGAAGACGTCGTTGACCTTAATGGCGATACCGGTGACGCTGTCGGCCATATCCAGGTACTGACGCGCATCGTCCAGCGGGACCATCGCAAAGCTATGATCGAGCTGACCGCTCAGGGCTAAAATCCCGGTCACGTGCAGACGCACGCGCTTCGGCTGCTGGAGTTTGTGATCGGCACTGGCGTTCGGGATCATGATCGACACCCAATCGCCCTGCTTCACCTTCAGCGCATCCGCGACACCTTTGCCGATGATAATCTGCTGCTCACCCGCTTTAAAGTTCGCCCACGCGCCGTTCTGCACAAACTGTGGCAGCGCACTCAAACGCGCTTCCTGCTGCGGATTCACCCCTTTCACCTGAATGGCGCGCAGATTCGCTCCGCTCTCCACCAGGCCGGTAAAGTTGATGTAAGGTGCTGCGGCCACAATGCCCGGCACGTTTTCCACTTTCGTGAGCGCCTCGCTCCAGTGGGTCCACGGCTGATTCACCGGTTCAATTTCGCCGTGCGGAACGACCGCCAGAATGCGGTTATTCAGCTCACGTTCAAAGCCGTTCATCGCGCTTAAGCCGACGATCAGCACCGCCACGCCGAGCGCGATACCCACGGTAGAGATCACGGAAATCAGCGACACCATGCCGCCGCGACGGCGGCCACGGCTAAAGCGCATACCGATCAATAAGGATAACGATGACGCCATTACTCGGCTCCCATCAGGGTCAGTTCCGCCGTCAGACGACCGTCACGCATCTCCAGCTGACGGCTCATGCGTCGCGCCAGCTGCAGATCGTGGGTCACCACCAGGAACGCCGTTCCCTGGGAGGCGTTCAGTTCGCCGAGGAGCTGGAAAATGCTGTCTGCGTTGCGCGCATCAAGGTTACCGGTCGGTTCGTCCGCCAGCACCAGACGCGGGTTATTCACCAGCGCACGGGCAATCGCCACACGCTGGCGTTCGCCACCGGAAAGTTCAGACGGACGATGGTTCCCGCGATGACCGAGGCCAACGGCTTTCAGCATGTCGCTGGCGCGGGTATTGATCTCTGCCGGTTTCTTTTTGCCAATCAGCAGCGGCATCGCGACGTTTTCCAGCGCGGTGAAATCAGGCAGCAGGTGGTGGAACTGGTAGATAAAGCCAAGAGACTGATTACGCAGATCGGCTTTCGCCGTCGACGTCATTTTGCTCATCGGCTGGCCGGAGAAGATCACATCGCCGGAGGTCGGCGTATCCAGCCCGCCCAGCAGGTGCAGCAAGGTACTTTTGCCCGAGCCGGAGCTACCGACAATCGCCATCATCTCGCCTTCGCCTACGCTGAAACTGACCTCATGCAGGACATCGGTCTGCACGGTGCCTTCCTGATAGCGTTTGGACAGGTTGTCGCATTGCAACAGGATCTTATTCATAACGTAAAGCCTCAGCGGGTTGAGTGGCGGCGGCGCGCCAGGAAGGATAAAGCGTAGAGAGCAGCGCAATGGCCATCGCGACCAGCGCAATACCCACGACCTGCAGCGGCTCGATCGCCACCGGCAGTGCGGCACCGTCGAGCAGAATGCCGATAATCGGCATCAAATTATTGAGCTGGCTGGCGAGCAGCGCACCCAGTACGGCACCCAGCAGCGCCCCGATAATCCCGGCGCTCGCCCCCTGAACCATAAACACCGCCATAATCTGGCGCGGCGTCAGCCCCTGGGTTTGCAGGATCGCCACTTCGCCCTGCTTTTCCATCACCATCAGGCCAAGCGACGTGATGATGTTAAACGCGGCAACGGCAACGATCAGGCTCAGCAGCAGGCCCATCATGTTCTTTTCCATGCGCACGGCCTGGAACAGCTCGCCTTTACGCTCGCGCCAGTCCTGCCATTTGGTGCCTTCCGGAAGTTTTTGCTCGCTCAGAACATCCACTTTCAGCGGTTCGTTGAGCCACAAACGCCAGCCGCTAATGTTACCCAACGGATAACGCATCAGACGGGAGGCGTCCTGAATATTCACCAGCATTTGATAGCCGTCGACTTCGCTGTTAGCGGCGAAGGTGCCGATCACGTTGAACAGGCGCTGGCTCGGCAAGCGCCCCATCGGGGTGAACTGGCTGGCCGACGGCACCATCACGCGCAGCTGATCGCCACGGTTGACGCCAAGCTGTCCGGCGAGCTGCTCGCCGAGAATAACGTTGTATTTGCCTGGCTCAAGATCGGTCTGTTTGACGTTAACCAGATACGGAGTGAGCGGATCTTTCTGCGCCGGATCGATGCCCAGCATCACCCCCACCGACACGCTGCGCGCGCTTTGCAGCACCACGTCACCCGTTGTCAGCGGCGCAATACGGCTGACGCCCTGTAACTTTACGGCGCTTTCGGGCAGCTGTTGCGGATTGATGGAGCCCTGAGAGGAAGAGAGAACCGCCTGCGGCATCAGTCCCAGGATGTTGTTTTGCAGCTCGCGCTCGAAGCCATTCATCACGGACAGAACCGTCACTAAAGCCATCACGCCAAGCGTAATGCCAATAGTGGAAAGCCAGGAGACAAAGCGACCGAAGCGGTCCGCGGCGCGCCCACGCATGTAACGTAAGCCTATAAAGAGTGCGACAGGTTGGTACATGAAATCCGTCTGGTTGCTGATAGCAGACCCACGAGTATATAAGCGAATCCGTTAAGCGTAAATGACTGAAACCGTAAGCTTTGGTAATGATTTTGGCGAAAAAACAAGAAAAATCATCAGGCTACTTGCCGATCGGCCTCTCATTACACCCGCGCCCTTCTCCACCTTTTCTGAAAATCGTCCTGATACAGACTCTTACTGATTACATCTAACGCCGGTTCGCCCAGGATTAACGCCTTCTTTATGGCAAAACAGGTATTAAAGACCGATGAAACAAAAAGCATTATGGATTAATCAGATAAAAGGGCTGTGCATCTGCCTGGTGGTGATTTACCACTCGGTGATCACCTTTTATCCTCATCTAAGCGGGCTACAGCATCCGCTTTCCGGTCTGCTCGCCAAATGCTGGGTCTATTTTAATCTCTATCTCGCACCGTTTCGCATGCCGGTGTTTTTCTTCATTTCGGGCTATTTGATTCGTCGCTACATTGATGACGTCGGCTGGCGGGTCAGCTTCGACAAACGGATCTGGAGCATCGTCTGGGTACTGGCGCTGTGGGGCGTGTTGCAGTGGCAGGCGCTGAGCCATATCAACGCCTGGCTTGCGCCGGAGCGTGAATTAGCCACCTCTTCCAACGCCGCCTACGCCGGTTCGATAAGCGAATTTATTCGCGGCATGCTCACCGCCAGCACCAGCCTCTGGTATCTGTATGCGCTGATCGTCTATTTCACCCTCTGTAAATTGCTCAGCCGCTGGAAACTGCCGGTGCTCGCGGTGCTGGCCCTGGCGAGCGTGGCGATCAACTTCCTGCCGCTGCCCTGGTGGGGAATGAACAGCGTGGTGCGTAACATGATCTACTACAGTCTCGGTGCCTGGTACGGCGCGCAGCTGATGGAGTGGATGAAAGGGATGGTGATACGCCGCTACTGGCTGCCGATAGTGGCGTTCGGTGGGATCTCCGTGGTGCTGTGGTTTGCCAACGTTCCCCTGCTGCTGTCACTCCTGTCGATTCTGCTGATTATGAAACTGTTTTACAGCATCGAGCAGCGTTACGCCGTCCACCCGAATAATCTGCTGAACGTCGTCGGCTCGAACACCATTGCGATCTACACCACGCATCGCATTTTGATCGAAGGTTTTAGCCTGTTCCTGATTGGCGAACTTAACGGCGGCAACTGGCCGGTCTGGGCGGAACTGACCCTGATTCTGGTCTATCCGTTCGTCAGCCTGATGGTCTGTACGCTGTTCGGACTGGGCGCGCGAAAAGTCTCCAGCGCGCTGTTTGGCGACCTTTTCTTTGCCCCTCCCGCCCGTCTCGCGCCGATTGAGGCGACCCGATAATGCTTCCCCTCGCCCTCATTCGAGGGCGAATTCACCCTGTGTGCGGTTCCGGTTTGCTAATGTAAAACGATCAAGGATAATAAAGACATTGCGTATCAGTGATATGCCCCAATACTGTGTTTAGGGTATATATCCATAAGAGATTCTGACAAGCCATGCCTGAACAATACCGTTACTCCCTGCCCGGCAAAGCGGGTGACCAGCGCCAGCTAGGCGAACTGACGGGCGCCGCCTGCGCCACGCTGGTCGCAGAGATCGCTGAGCGCCACGCGGGCCCGGTGGTGCTGGTTGCCCCCGATATGCAAAACGCGCTCCGTCTGCACGACGAGATCCGCCAGTTTACCGACAGCCTGGTGTTTAACCTGGCCGACTGGGAAACCCTGCCCTACGACAGTTTTTCCCCCCATCAGGAGATTATCTCCTCGCGCCTCTCCACCCTCTATCAGCTGCCGTCGATGCAGCGCGGGGTGTTGATCGTGCCGGTGAATACCCTGATGCAGCGCGTGTGTCCGCACAGCTACCTGCACGGCCACGCACTGGTGATGAAAAAAGGTCAGCGCCTGTCGCGCGATGCCCTGCGTGCGCAGCTCGACAGCGCAGGCTATCGCCACGTCGACCAGGTGATGGAGCACGGCGAATACGCCACGCGCGGCGCGCTGCTGGATCTCTACCCGATGGGCAGCGATCAGCCGTACCGTCTGGATTTCTTTGATGATGAAATCGACAGCCTGCGGGTATTCGACCCGGACACCCAACGCACGCTGGAAGAGGTCGAGGCGATCAATTTACTGCCTGCCCACGAATTCCCGACGGACAAAACCGCCATCGAACTGTTCCGCAGCCAGTGGCGCGATAAGTTCGATGTGAAGCGTGACGCCGAGCATATCTATCAGCAGGTGAGCAAAGGCACCCTGCCCGCAGGCATTGAATACTGGCAGCCGCTGTTCTTTAGCGAGCCGCTTCCGGCCCTGTTCAGCTATTTCCCGGCCAAAACCCTGATCGTCAATACCGGCGATCTCGACGCCAGCGCCACCCGCTTTGAGAGCGAAACCCGCGCCCGTTTTGAAAACCGTGGCGTCGACCCGATGCGCCCGCTGTTGCCGCCGGAGCAGCTGTGGTTACGCACCGACGAGCTGTTTTCAGAGCTGAAAAAATGGCCGCGCGTACAGCTCAAAACGGAGAGTCTGCCGGACAAAGCCGCGAACACTAACCTGGCGTTTAAGACGCTGCCGGACCTGTCCGTTCAGGCGCAGCAAAAATCGCCGCTGGATAATCTGCGCAAGTTTCTCGAATCCTTTACCGGCCCGGTGATTTTCTCGGTCGAAAGTGAAGGCCGTCGCGAGGCGCTCGGCGAACTGCTGGCGCGCATCAAAGTGTCGCCAAAACGGATCTTGCGTCTCGACGAAGCCGCCGATAACGGCCGCTATCTGATGATTGGCTCTGCCGAGCACGGTTTTATCGATACCCTGAATAATCGGGCGCTGATCTGCGAAAGCGATCTCCTTGGCGAGCGCGTGGCGCGTCGTCGACAGGACAACCGTCGCACCATTAACCCGGACACACTGATTCGCAACCTGGCCGAGCTGCACGTCGGCCAGCCGATTGTGCATCTGGAGCACGGCGTGGGGCGCTACGCGGGAATGACCACCCTCGAAGCGGGCGGGATCACTGCCGAATATCTGATGATCACCTATCTCGGTGACGCAAAACTTTATGTTCCGGTCTCCTCCCTGCATCTGATCAGCCGCTACGCCGGTGGCGCGGAAGAGAGTGCTCCGCTGCATAAACTGGGCAGCGACGCCTGGACCCGCGCGCGGCAGAAAGCCGCCGAAAAAGTGCGTGATGTGGCGGCCGAGCTGCTGGATATTTACGCCCAGCGCGCAGCGAAATCCGGCTATGCCTTCAAACACGATAAAGATCAGTATCAGCTGTTCTGCGACAGCTTCCCGTTTGAAACCACGCCGGATCAGGCTCAGGCCATCAACGCTGTCTTAAGCGATATGTGTCAGCCGCTGGCGATGGACCGTCTGGTGTGCGGCGACGTCGGCTTCGGCAAAACCGAAGTGGCGATGCGCGCGACCTTCCTCGCCGTCGAAAACAACAAACAGGTTGCTGTGCTGGTGCCCACCACGCTGCTGGCGCAACAGCACTACGACAACTTCCGCGACCGCTTTGCCAACTGGCCGGTGCGCATTGAGATGCTGTCGCGTTTTCGCAGCGCCAAAGAGCAGACGCAGATTCTGGAGCAGGCCAGCGAAGGTAAAATCGACATTCTTATCGGCACCCACAAGCTGCTGCAAAGCGACGTGAAGTGGAAAGATTTGGGCCTGCTGATTGTGGATGAAGAGCACCGCTTCGGCGTGCGTCACAAAGAGCGCATCAAAGCGATGCGCGCGGATGTCGATATCCTGACCCTCACCGCGACCCCGATCCCGCGTACGCTGAATATGGCGATGAGCGGGATGCGCGATCTGTCGATCATTGCCACTCCACCGGCCCGTCGTCTGGCGGTGAAAACTTTTGTCCGCGAGTACGACAGCCTGGTGGTGCGCGAGGCGATCCTGCGTGAAGTCCTGCGCGGCGGCCAGGTGTACTACCTCTATAACGACGTGGAAAATATTCAGAAAGCGGCGGATAAGCTGGCGGAGCTGGTGCCAGAGGCGCGCATTGCCATCGGCCACGGCCAGATGCGCGAGCGCGAGCTGGAACGGGTGATGAACGATTTCCATCACCAGCGTTTTAACGTGCTGGTCTGTACCACCATTATCGAAACCGGGATCGACATTCCGACGGCGAACACCATCATAATCGAACGGGCCGATCACTTTGGCCTGGCGCAGCTTCATCAGCTGCGCGGTCGTGTCGGGCGTTCTCACCATCAGGCCTACGCCTGGCTGCTGACGCCACACCCGAAAGCGATGACCACTGACGCGCAAAAGCGTCTGGAAGCCATTGCTTCGCTGGAAGATCTGGGTGCAGGTTTTGCACTGGCGACCCACGATCTGGAGATCCGCGGCGCAGGCGAGCTGCTCGGCGAAGACCAGAGCGGATCGATGGAAACCATCGGCTTCTCGCTTTACATGGAGCTGCTGGAAAACGCCGTCGATGCGCTGAAAGCGGGACGCGAACCGTCGCTGGAAGATCTCACCAGCCAGCAAACGGAAGTGGAACTGCGGATGCCATCCCTGCTGCCGGACGATTTTATCCCGGACGTCAACACGCGCCTGTCATTCTACAAACGCATCGCCAGCGCTAAAAATGAGGCGGAACTGGAGGAGATCAAAGTCGAGCTGATCGACCGCTTTGGCCTGCTGCCGGATGCAGCGCGCAACCTGCTGGATATCGCGCGTCTGCGCCAGCTGGCTCAGAAACTGGGCATTCGCAAGCTGGAAGGCAATGATAAAGGCGGTGTAATTGAGTTTGCCGAGAAGAACCACGTCGACCCGATGTGGCTCATCGGCCTGCTGCAGAAGCAACCGCAACACTTCCGCCTTGATGGCCCGACGCGTCTGAAGTTCATGCAAGAACTGAGCGACCGCAAAACGCGGATGGAATGGGTCCGTAACTTTATGCGCCAGCTCGAAGAGAACGCGGCGGCATAACCTCGTGGCCGGGCGGCGATGTCACCGTCCGGCCATTAATTTACAAACTCTTTGCACTTCTCCTGATTTCCCGACACGCCCCCTGGTCATAATCATCAATTAACTTTTGAATAACAATAACCTTAGTATTTCCATGGAATTGAGTGATGATGACTCTGCGTTTTACTCGCTGGATAACCCTGATTGCCCTCGCGGCGACCGTCGCCCTCGCCCTGCCCGCGCGTGCGAATACCTGGCCGCTGCCCCTTGCCGGAAGTCGTCTGGTGGGCGAAAACCGTTTTCACGTCGTAGAAAATGACGGCGGTTCGCTGGAGGCGATAGCCAAAAAATATAACGTCGGTTTTCTGGCGTTATTGCAGGCTAACCCGGGCGTTGATCCCTACGTGCCACGCCCTGGCAGCGTGCTGACTATCCCGTTGCAAACCCTGTTACCTGACGCGCCGCGCGAAGGTTTGGTGATTAACCTCGCCGAACTGCGCCTCTACTATTACCCGCCGGGTAAAAATGAGGTGACGGTCTACCCTATCGGAATTGGTCAGTTGGGCGGCGACACCTTAACGCCAACCATGGTGACCACCGTTTCGGATAAACGCGCCAACCCAACCTGGACGCCGACGGCCAATATCCGCGCGCGCTATAAAGCCCAGGGCATTGATCTGCCCGCTGTGGTTCCGGCAGGTCCGGATAACCCAATGGGCCATCACGCGATTCGCCTTGCGGCCTACGGCGGCGTCTATTTGCTGCATGGAACCAACGCGGACTTTGGCATCGGCATGCGCGTCAGCTCAGGCTGCATTCGCCTGCGCGACGGCGATATCGAGACGCTGTTCCGCGTGATTACCCCAGGCACGAAGGTCAATATCATCAATACGCCGATAAAAGTGTCGGAAGAGCCAGGCGGAAAACGTCTGGTGGAGGTCCACCAGCCGCTGTCAAAAAACATTGGCGACGATCCGCAAACGCTGCCGATTGTCCTGAACGCAGCGATGCAAAACTTCAAAGCGCGCGCGGACAGCGCGGTGATGGAAAAAGCGATGGACGTGCGCTCGGGTATGCCGGTGGATGTGACGCCGCATCACGACGTGGCTCAGCAAGCGCTTTAAAGCACAAGAGACAAAAAAGGCCCTGCGAAATCGCAGGGCCTTTTTTTTAGCAGTGGCTTTATGAGGGTTAAGCCAGGCTTATTTGTAGATAACCGCAGTACCGTGCAGGGTGTTCGGACCGGTCACAGAGGTGATGCGGAAAGATTTCGCGCCCATGGCGTCGGCTTTCTGCGCTAACTGGTCTTCCAGTGAGCTCAGGTTGGTCCCTGCGTTGGCAGAGATGGTGCCCACTTTCTGCTGGTCAGCAGGGGTGGATTGCACTTCGACAGCCGCGAAGCTGGCAAATGACAGAGAACTCAGTACAGCAGCAGCGATGAGGGTATTGATGGTTTTCATGATAATTAGCCTTTAACAGATGAATTTGGGAGGTCGCTAGTTATTTACTTAACGATCGATAGGTAAATGATAGGTGTGATCCAGGTCACACGTCAACATAATTTTATAACGACCGTTAAATTAATTTTAAACCTCTTATTTTTCATAACCATATGATTAATTTATTTTTGTGAAATGAGTGCTGGTCGGCGCGGGCTATTATTTTTATAATGATCATTCAACAAACCAACACAGGTACAACGGCACATGACAACCGACGTCACGAGTTGCGCAAAAAAAAGCCGTGGCCGACCGAAAGTGTTCGACAGGGATGCGGCGCTCGATAAGGCCATGACACTCTTCTGGCAGCATGGGTATGAAGCCACCTCGCTCTCCGACCTGGTCGAAGCGACAGGTGCGAAAGCCCCCACGCTGTATGCAGAATTCACCAACAAAGAAGGCCTGTTCCGCGCAGTGCTGGATCGCTATATCGCGCGCTTTGCGGCCAAACATGAAGCTCAGCTGTTCTGCGAAGAGAAAACCGTTGAACAGGCTTTGCAGGATTATTTCGCGGCTATCTCCGCCTGCTTTACCAGCAAAGACACGCCTGCGGGCTGCTTTATGATTAACACCTCCGCCACGCTTGCCGCCGCATCGAAAGACATTGCGAATACCGTGAAATCGCGCCACGCCATGCAGGAAGAGACCCTAGGCGCGTTTTTAAGCCAACGCCAAAAGCGGGGTGAAATTCCGGCTCACTGCGATACCGTCGAACTGACGCAATTTTTAAGCTGCGTCCTGCAGGGGATGTCCATCAGCGCGCGTGAAGGTGCAAGCCTTGAAAAGCTGCAAAGCATTTCTCGCACCACGCTGCGCCTGTGGCCTGAACTGCTGAAACTCTGATTATCAGGGCGGGCAACCGCCCTTTTCTTTTTCCTTCCCCTTTTCTCCCTCTCGTTTTCACGTTATCCCCTGTAAACCCTCTTATTTCAGCGGGTTGATAATGAGACTCTTTATCGGCAAAATTCGCGTTTACATTTGTTTCACAATGTTTCCATTGTGTGATTTGACCTGCCGATAACAAAGAGCAAAAGCTCAACAAGGAATGATGATGAAAAAGAGCCTCTGGGTGCTCAACCCTGTCCTGCTGGCCATCGCGATGCCGCTGTATGCAGAACAAAAGAACGAAGAAAATCTGGTTGTCAGCGCCAACCGCAGCCACCGCACCGTCGCTGAAATGGCGCAGACCACGTGGATCATTGAAGGTCAGGAGATTGAACAGCAGGTTCAGGGCGGGAAAGAGTTTAAAGATATTCTCGGCCAGCTGATTCCGGGGATGGACGTCAGCAGCCAGGGACGCACCAACTATGGCATGAACATGCGCGGTCGCGCGATCGTCGTGCTGATTGATGGCGTACGGCTGAACTCCTCGCGTACCGACAGCCGCCAGCTCGATTCCATTGATCCGTTTAATATCGAACATATCGAAGTTATTTCCGGCTCGACGTCCCTCTACGGCGGCGGGAGTACCGGCGGGCTGATCAATATCGTCACCAAAAAAGGTCAGCCGGAGACCCAGGTTGATCTGGAACTGGGCGGAAAAAGCGGCTTTAACAACAGTGACGATCGCGACGAGCGCGTGGCGGCGGCCGTCAGCGGCGGCAATGATAACGCCTCGGGCCGTCTGTCTGTGGCGTATCAGCGCTTCGGCGGCTGGTACGATGGCAATGGCGATGCGCTGACCTTCGACAACACCCAGACGGGTTTGCAGCACTCCGATCGTCTGGATGTGATGGGAACCGGCACCATTGAAATTGACGAGACCCGTCAGCTGCAGCTGGTGACCCAGTATTACAAAAGCCAGGGCGACGACGATTACGGGCTTTATCTGGACAAGAACATGAGCGCCGTGACTGGGAACGGTACGGCCCGCACGTCCAAAGGCTTTAGCTCAGATCGTATTCCTGGCACCGAGCGTCATCTCATCAGCCTGCAATATTCCGACACGGATTTCTGGGGCCAGGAGCTGGTCGGGCAGATCTATTATCGCGACGAATCCCTGCGTTTTTACCCGTTCCCGACGGTGGCCAAAGGTGACATTACCAGTTTCTCCGCCTCCGAGCAGAACACGGATCAGTACGGTGCGAAGCTGACCTTGAACAGCACTCCGCTCGACGGCTGGCAGCTCACCTGGGGTATTGATGCCGACCATGAAACCTTCGATTCCAACCAGATGTTCTTCGACCTCGCCGATTCCGTCCCTTCCGGCGGGATGAATAATCAGTCGGCCTACAGCACGGGGCGCTATCCGGGCTACAGCATCACCAATTTCGCTCCGTTCCTGCAAAACAGCTATGACATCAACGAGGTGTTTACCCTCAGCGGCGGCGTGCGCTATCAGTGGACGGAAAACCGCGTCGATGATTTCATCGGCTATACCCAGCAGCAGACCATTGCCAAAGGCGGCGCACTCTCTGCGGATGCTATTCCGGGCGGGAAAACGGATTACGATAATTTCCTGTTTAACGCCGGGATCCTGGCGCACCTGACCGAACGTCAGCAGGTCTGGTTTAACTTCTCTCAGGGCGTGGAACTGCCTGACCCGGGAAAATATTACGGTAACGGTAGCTATAGCAAACCTGATGCCCAGGGCCATCTGGCGCTGCTGAAAAGCGTTAACCCGAACGATGCGAAGCTTGAAGGGATTAAGGTCGATTCCTACGAGCTGGGCTGGCGTTTTACGGGCGATCAGCTGCGCACACAGATTGCGGCCTATTACTCCTTGTCGGATAAATCCATTGATATCAACCGCGCCGACATGACTATCGACGTGAATCCGCAGAAGCGGCGCATCTACGGTGTGGAAGGCGCAGTGGATTACTTCATTCCTGAGAGCGACTGGAGTCTCGGCGGGAATGTTAACGTCCTGAAGTCAGAGATTAAAACCAACGGTTCCTGGGAAAAATGGGATGTGACTCAGGCGTCGCCATCCAAAGCGACGGCCTACGTCGGCTGGGCACCGGAGCCGTGGGCGCTGCGCCTGCAAACGCAGCAAGCCTTTGATCTGAGCGATGCGGCGGGCAATAAGCTGAACGGTTATAACACCGTTGATTTCATCGGCAGCTACCAGCTTCCGCTCGGTAAACTGTCGTTTAGCGTCGAAAACCTGCTGGATAAAGAGTACACCACCGTCTGGGGACAGCGCGCTCCGCTGCTCTACAGCCCCACCTACGGGAATGCGGCGCTGTACGAGTATAAAGGCCGTGGACGCACCTTCGGTCTGAACTACGCCCTGACCTTCTGACGGGCAAAAAAAAGGCTCCTCAGCCTGAGCGTTTGAGGAGCCAAATTAATAATACCGCTTTTTTTACACCTTGTTATTCAGAACCAGCTGACCGTTACTGTCGAGTGGGATCTGCGTGCCAGGATCTTTATCCATGCGGATTTTCCCCTGCTGATCGCCAATCTTATAGGTCACATCGTAGCCGAGCATTTTTTCTGATTTGTCGTACACCGTTTTACAACGCTGCTGCGTCGTGGTGTAGGTGTCGTTGTCTTGCATCGCGCCCTGAACCTGGTGACCGGCATAGCCGCCACCCAGTGCGCCGACGACGGTCGCGACATCTTTCCCGCGTCCCCCACCGAACTGATGACCAATCACACCACCCGCAACCGCACCCAGCACTGAGCCTGCGATACGGTTTTCATCCTGTACCGGACGACGGTGAGTTACCGCCACGTTGCGGCACTCCTGACGAGGGGTTTTCACCGACTCGGTAATCGGGGTGGCAGAAACAACCTGAGCATACTGCGGGCCGCGTTCGAACACGTTCAGACTGGCCACTGCTGCCACGCCCAGCGCTGCAGCCACGCCAATCCCTATACCCGCCAACATAGATTTATTCACGGGGCTTCCTCCTTTGTTGCTATTGGTAACAATTTTGCAATCGAAGAGTGAGTTCGCCAATCGGAATAACGCTCAAAAAGAGAGAGGTAAAATGAAAAGGGACGCGTTTCAGAGAACTCTTAAGCACTCTGACGAAGATTGTCAGCAGGAAATGCTAAAAAGTCCCTCCGGGAGCCGGAGGGACTGAAAGATTAGTGCAGTTTGAGGCGAGGACGGATCACGCGGTTGATACTGCCTACCAGCATCATCAGCCCGGTCTTGAAGTAACCGTGCAGCGCCACCTGGTGCATACGGTACAGCGAGATGTAAACGAAGCGCGCGATACGCCCTTCAACCATCATCGAGCCGCGCATCAGGTTACCCATCAGACTGCCCACGGTGGAGAAGTTAGACAGGGAGACCAGCGAGCCATGGTCTTTATAGACGTAGGACTTCATCGCTTTGCCTTTGGTCTGCGCCAGAATGTTGTGCAGCGCCAGGCTTGCCATCTGGTGCGCGGCCTGCGCGCGCGGCGGCACGAATCCACCTTCAGGACGTGCGCAGGAGGCGCAGTCGCCGATGGCGAAGATGTCCGGATCGCGTGTGGTCTGAAGCGTCGGCTCCACTACCAGCTGGTTGATACGGTTGGTTTCCAGCCCGCCAATCTCTTTCATGAAATCAGGTGCTTTAATACCCGCCGCCCAGACCATCAGATCGGCCTGAATATACTCGCCGTCTTTGGTGTGCAGGCCGCCGGTATCGGCGCTGGTGACCATGGTTTGCGTCAGAACGCGCACGCCCATTTTGGTCAGCTCGTTGTGCGCCGCGCCGGAAATACGCGGTGGCAGCGCAGGCAGAATGCGTTCACCCGCTTCGACCAGCGTCACGTTCAGCGCGTCGTTGGTCAGCCCTTTGTAACCGTAGCTGTGCAGCTGTTTCACCGCGTTGTGCAGTTCCGCTGAAAGCTCAACGCCCGTCGCTCCGCCGCCGACAATCGCGATATTCACTTTGCCGCTCGCACCGAGGTTGTTGGAGTATTTCAGGAACAGGTTCAGCATTTCCTGATGGAAACGACGTGCCTGATGCGGGTTATCCAGGAAGATGCAGTTTTCTTTCACGCCTGGCGTGTTGAAGTCGTTCGAGGTGCTTCCCAGCGCCATCACCAGCGTGTCGTACGGCAGCTTGCGCTCAGGCACCAGCAGCTCGCCTTTCTCGTCACGCAGCTCGGCCAGGGTGATGGTTTTGCTTTCGCGGTTGATATCCATCACGGAGCCCAGCTGGAACTGGAAATCGTGATTACGCGCATGCGCCAGATAGCTCAGGGCATCAACACCTTCGTCCAGTGAACCGGTGGCCACTTCATGCAGCAACGGTTTCCACAGATGGCTGTGGTTACGATCGACCAGCGTAATTTTGGCTTTTTTGCCACGGCCCAGCTTTTTGCCGAGTTGCGTAGCCAGCTCCAGCCCACCTGCGCCGCCGCCTACAATTACTATCTTTTTCAATGGCGTAGTCAATGTGACCCCCTCAAATTATTAACCAATTGTTAATTAAAAGTTATGGTAATAACCCTTAATTAACAACAGGTTACAGCACTGAAACCATTCAGGTGCATTGAGAATAACACGCCAGGCGCATTGGTCATACCAAAATTGATATGAATCAAGTTTTGATGATTTAAATTCGTACAATTGTAGCAAAAGAGAAAGCCCGGCTCGCTTGCGCGGCCGGGCCTGGAGTCGTTCAGAGGGGGTTTAGCCCAGGGTCTTGAAGGCTTTGATGCGCTGAAGGTGCGGGGAGATATTTTTGAATTTGTGGGTCTGTTCTTCGTCCCAGACAATTTCATAATAGTGGTGCAGTAGCTCCGCCGCGCGGTGGTTATCCAGCGCCTCGTCGTTGCGGGAGAGGATCGCCATGCAGCGGTCGCGGTTCTTCTCGCGGAAGTTATTGACGCATTTGGTGGCGATATCCACGTACTCTTCCGGGCGGTCGATCTTGCCTTCCATGTTCTCGTTAGGGAACAAATTCGGATTGAACACCACCTGGCGAATATCGCAGAGAAAGCCGATCCGCTCTGCCCAGTAGCCGCCGAGTCCCACACCGCAAATCAGCGGGCGATCGTCGACGTTGAGCTGCAGCATCTTGTCCACTTCTTTGAGCAGATGCGCCATATCGTGTTTCGGGTGGCGCGTGCTGTAGCTAATCAGCCGCACGTCCGGGTCGATGAACTGCAGTTGCAGCACTTTCTCATGATTACCAGGACTGTTCGAATCAAAACCGTGCAAATAAATGATCATTGTTTCCTCACCATACGACGCCTTCCAGGAGGGGGTTATTGACCTGCTTTGTGTGCCTGCCAGCGCTCATTGAGTGCTTCAAGCTCAGCGTTCACCGTCTTCCAGCGAGCCGAGCTCATCAGCTCCTGACGGCTAAATGAACCTTTATGATACAATTGTGTAACACGTTCAGCATTGATCGGCGACAGGTTATCTAACACGCTAACCGCCCCTTTACGATTATTGCAGACCAGGATCATATCGCAACCCGCATCCAGCGACGCCTGACCGCGCTCGGCATAATTGCCCATAATGGCAGCGCCTTCCATCGACAGATCGTCGGAGAAAATCACGCCGTTAAAGCCCAGCTCCTGACGTAACACGGTTTTCAGCCAGTGCGCAGAGCCGCTGGCCGGACGCGGATCGACGTCGCTGTAAATCACATGCGCGGGCATGATGGCGTCGAGTTTGTTGTCAGTAATGAGAGAACGGAAAACGGACATATCTTTGGCGCGGATCTCCGCCTCAGGGCGCGGATCGCGCGGCGTCTCTTTGTGGGAATCCGCCGTCACAGCGCCGTGCCCCGGGAAGTGTTTCCCGGTGGTTTTCATACCGGCGTCGTGCATTCCGTCGATAAAACGTGTTGCCATCGCCAGGGCGATCTGCGGATCTTCATGGTAAGAACGCTCGCCAATCGCCGCGCTGATATGCCCGACATCCAGCACCGGCGCAAAGCTGATATCAATATCCATGGCGATCATTTCGCTCGCCATCAGCCAGCCTGCATCCTGCGCCAGCTTGCCACCCTGCTCCGTTCCCAGCAGTGCAGCAAAAGATTGCGCCGCCGGCAGACGGGTAAAGCCCTCGCGAAAACGCTGAACGCGTCCGCCTTCCTGATCGACCGCCACCACCAGATGGTTACGGGACGCCGCACGGATCTGACGCACCAGCTCGCGCAGCTGCGCGGGATCGTGATAGTTGCGGGTAAACAGAATGAGCCCACCCACCAGCGGATGCGCCAGAATATCGCGCTCTTCCGCATCCAGTTCATACCCTTCGACATCCAACATTACTGGACCCACACGAACCTCTCTTATCCTTTAGTTTGTAACTGACGCCAGACGTCATCTGCCAGCGCGATAAATTGTTTGTCAGCTGATTGCTGAAAGCGTAATTCAAACCACCCGGCCATCATCATCAGTACCCAGGGCCGCCAGCGCTGCACCTGCTTTTTCAGGTGATGCGCATCGATGTTCGCCGTTTTGGCGTAGACATCGATAAACTCCTGGCGGGCGTTTTCCGTCGGCATCCATATGGACGCCAGCTCAAGCCCTACGTCGCCATCACCGGCATATTCCCAGTCGATCAGCCGCTCCCCTGCCGGCGTATGCACAATGTTTCCGGCATGAACGTCCATATGCAACGGCACCAGCCGCAGGGGCTGCGGTTCGCCGCGCTGACGCAGACGTTTTAGCGTAGCCAGCCAGAACGGTGTGCGTCTGGCGGGATCGGCCCCTTGCCAGTAGGCATCGAGCAGCGGTAACAGGGTAATTCGCCAGCCCAGACGGGATTGCCGGTGCAGATAATACAGCATGCCTGCGAGGGTTTGGGTATCAGGAAGCTCGCTTTTGATCTCGCCCACAAGATACTCCACCGCCATCCAGTCGCGATGAAAGCAGTGCGGCTTTGGCACCAGATCGGCAGGCAGACGGCATAAAGCGTGGTACTGACGGCGAAAACAGAACGCGGGCCCGCTCGCACCGTGGCGCAGACGCAACACCAGACGGCGCTCGCCCTGTTCAATAATGCAACTCGCGCCGCTAAACCCGGCGTGGGTTTGCGGCGCGACAAGGCGATACTGAGGGAAGTAGCGCGAAACGATCGTTTCGCGCGTGACGTTATTGTTGTGTAACGGCACCTTTACCTGACCAGATAATCTCACCCGTTTGAACCAGCATCAGCTGCATTTGCAGGGCTGGCGTATTGACGTTGCCGGTGGCGTTGGAATAGAGCACATACTGCGCGCCAACGTTACGGGCGATACCAATCGCTTTGCTGCGCGAGCCCAGGCTGTCCTGCGGTGACAGGCCCAGTTGCTGCTTCGCAACCGACAGTTGCTGCACGGAGACCAGCGTAAACTTGCCGTTATTCGCCAGCGCATTGCGCAGGGTTTCGGTGGCTTCACCGGCATTCAGCGAACCGTTGGTGCGGTTGTTCACGCTGTCCACCAGCAGCACGCTGCCTGCGGTAACACCCTGTGCCTGCAGCATTTTGCCGACCATCGGCTGCATCGCGCCGTTCCAGTCATAGTGGCGAACGCGTGGCGCAGGCTGCGAGGTTTGATCCGGATGTTCAATCGGCCCTGGCTGTTCAGGAATGGTTGGCACGGACGGCACCGTTGGAACCGGCTCCGTCGGGGTCACTGGCTGTTCAGTGCCCGGTTTAGCCTCATCAACGGGCGCGGGTTGCTGTTCCGTACGGGTGATACATCCCGACAGGAAGAGCGCAAAAGCAGTCACGAGCGCGTAACGGCCCAAATTTTTAATCAAGGTTCACCCCTTACAAATAAAGATAAAGTCTGACCTTATGCGCACCCAGATAATTAGCGCTGCCATAAAGCGTGACCGACGAATTCGCCGGAATAACGACGCTGCGCGGCGCTTCAAGTGGATGCATCTCGAGGCCTCTTACGTCATACCAGTAAAACCGATAGTGGACGGTGACAGGCTCATGTCGTTCGTTATAGAGCGTAGAGGACGCCGACGGCTGAATTTCACTGACCGTCAGCGACGGTGCTTCTGCGGTGATGCCCGCAGCCAGTACCGACGACTCCATCACCAGCGTCTGTTCGTCGCTGACCGGGATCGCGGGACGCGAGCTACAGCCCGCCATTACCATCGCCAGGAGGAGAACAGCGATACGCCCTCTTTGCATGTTAAAGACCTTTATGCGCCAGCATCGGACCCAGCGGACGACCGCCCAGCAGATGCATGTGAATATGATAAACTTCCTGCCCACCATGACGATTGCAGTTCATGATCAGACGGTATCCGTCTTCGGCAATCCCTTCCTGCTCAGCAATTTTCGCTGCTACCGTCAGCATACGGCCTAATGCCACTTCATGCTCAGTTTTCACGTCATTAACGGTCGGAATCAGAATATTGGGGATAATAAGGATGTGTGTCGGAGCCTGAGGCGAAATGTCGCGGAAAGCAGTGACCAGTTCATCCTGATACACGATATCCGACGGGATTTCACGGCGGATAATTTTACTGAAAATGGTTTCTTCAGCCATGACGTTTTCCTTTTTGGTTTAATCTGGCGTGGCGTGACCGGCAAAGGCTGACATACGGCAATTGCCCGTGACACAACACAAGAGTATGAGCGAGTTTCTCCTGTCCTTTCAACCTTATCCCGTTATTTCTTTCTTTAACGTTCAATGGATGGTCGCTGATTGACCATTCACCCCCCGGAATGAACTGAAACATAATTTCAGTGGCAATGGTTACATCTGTTTACACGGTTAAATCAAATGCGTATATTTCGCATTTGCATTTTCATGCGCATTTTCAACATAGAAATGACCTCCGACCGTTATCGGGACTGGGGCAAAAAAATTACCATTCACTCAGAAAGGGTTTGATAATGTCTTTCATTAATCACACCAGGGATGGGCAACGTCAGTCTGTCGCAACACCTTCGTTGCTGGCAGCCTGTATTGCTATGGCATTGATGCCGACCGCAAGTTTCGCTGAAACGAATCCAGAAGATACCGTTGTCGTTGACGGGGCTGATAACGCGCAAGACCAGAATAGCGCGCAGGATAAGGATTACAGCGTCAAAACCACCACGACCGGCACCAAATTACTGCTGGTTCCGCGTGATATTCCCCAGTCGGTCAGCGTAATGAGCCAGCAGCGTATGCAGGATCAGGAGCTGAACACCATTGGCGCGGTGCTGGATAACACCGTCGGTGTGAGTGCGTCACGCATCGATACCAGCCGTACCAACTTCTATTCTCGCGGTTTCTTCATCAGCAACTTTGCCTATGAAGATATGCCCACTTTCCTCGATAACCGCTGGAATTTTGGTGATACCGCAGGCGACACGGCCATTTTCGACAAAATCGAAGTGGTGCGCGGCGCAGCCGGCCTGATGAGCGGAACGGGTAACCCCTCTGCCTACGTCAATATGGTGCGTAAACACGCCGACAGCAAAGAGTTCAAAGGCAACGTCTCCGCCACCTACGGCAGCTGGGACAAACAGCGTTACGTGATGGATCTGCAGGCGCCGCTGACGGAATCCGGCAATGTGCGCGGGCGCGTGATCGCCGGTTACGAAGACCGCGACTCCTGGGTTGAACGTAACCACTACCGTAAGAAATTTGTCTCCGGGATCCTCGACGCAGACATTACGGACTCCACCACCCTCTCCCTGGGCTATGATTACCAGGAGAGCGAAGAGGACAGCCCGACCTGGGGCGGTTTTCCGTCCATGTTCAGCGATGGCAGCAAAACCAATTTCCGTCGCGGCTTTAACACGGCGGCCGACTGGACCTACTCCAATAACGACTCTACCAAGGTCTTCGCTAACCTGACGCAGCGCTTTGATAACGGCTGGGAAGCCAAAGTTAACGCCATGCATGCGGAAACCAATTTTGACAGCAAACTGATGTACATCGACGGTTATCCGGATAAAACAACCGGCCTGTACGATGCCTCCAGCTGGTACGGCGCCTGGGGCGGCTGGAACCGGGGCGAACGTAAACAGGACTCTGTGGATGCGTTCGTGCGCGGCGGCTATGAGCTGCTGGGCCGTCAGCACGAAGTCATGTTTGGCGGCAGCTACAGCCGTCAGCGCAATAACTATGACAACTCCTATCCGGTTAACGATAACTATGGCCTGATGGATGTCGGCAGCATTTACGATTACAACGGCAAACTGGCTGATCCGAGCTGGTCCGGCTTCTCGCTCTATCAGCGTGACGTCATCCGCCAGAAATCAGTCTATGGCGCCACCCGCCTGTCACTGGCCGATCCGCTGCACCTTATCCTCGGCGCGCGTTACACCGAGTGGAGCGCGAAGTACAATCTGGAGCGTCAACCGGACGAAATCCGCAACGCGAAGTTCGATGACGTCACGCCATACGCGGGCCTGATCTATGACATCGACGATACCTGGTCGGTCTACGGGAGCTATACCTCTATCTTCCAGCCAACGGGCCAGCGCGATATCAACAGCAAGTTTATCGACCCGACCACCGGTAAGAGCTATGAAGCCGGTGTGAAAGGCGACTGGTTCAATACCCGTCTGACCGCGACGGTTGCTGTCTTCCGTATCGAGCAGGACAACGTGGCCGTTAATACTGGAACGACGATCCCAGGCTCCGGCGGCCAGTCGGCATATAAATCTGTTGATGGTACCGTCAGTAAAGGTATCGAATTTGAACTGAACGGCGCGTTAACCGATAACTGGCAGCTGACCTTCGGTGGAAGCCGTTACATTGCAGATGATGAGAATGGCGCCGCAGTAAACCCAGGCCAGCCGCGTACATCACTGAAACTGTTTACGCGCTACCAGCTGCCAATGCTGCCTGAGCTGACCGTGGGCGGTGGCGCTCGCTGGCAGAACAAAACCTGGCAGGATATCGACAACGGCCCGAACGGCGTGAAGCAGATTACTCAGGATGGCTATACCGTAGTCGATCTCTTTACCCGCTATCAGGTCACCAAAAACTTCTCGGTTCAGGGCAACCTGAACAACGTGTTTGACGAAGAGTATTATGATTACCTGGGCACTTACGGAGTCTATGGCGCACCGCGTAACTTCTCTGTGAGCGGAAGCTACAGTTTCTAAGTTCGCCGTGATTTAGCCGTGAATACGAAGGGAGCCGAAAGGCTCCCTTTTTTATCGGGATAAACGTTGGGTGGCGCTTACGCTTACCCGATCTACACATCCCATATGCCCGGTAAACGCAACGCCAGTGAGCGTAGGCTGGCCAATAAAAAAGGCAGCCATTCGGCTGCCTTAGTCTCCCCAGGTCACAACTTAGTTGCTGCGGATGTATTCATCCATTTCGGTTTTCAGGTTATCGGATTTAGTCCCGAAGATTGCCTGAACACCCGAACCTGCAACAACAACGCCCGCTGCGCCCAGTTTTTTCAGACCCTGCTGGTCAACTTTAGCCACGTCAGCAACGCTCACACGCAGACGAGTGATACACGCGTCCAGGTTAGTGATGTTTTCTTTGCCGCCGAATGCTGCAATCAGAGCAGGAGCCATTTCGCTGGTAGAGGTCGCTTTCGCATCGTCAGTAGAATCTTCACGACCTGGCGTTTTCAGGTCCAGTGCTTTGATCAGCACGCGGAAGATGGTGTAGTACGCCACTGCGTAGCACGCACCAACGATTGGGAACAGCCACAGTTTGCTGCTGTTACCGGACAGAACGATAAAGTCGATCAGACCGTGCGAGAAGGATGTACCGTCACGCATACCCAGCAGGATACAGATTGGGAATGCCAGGCCTGCCAGAATCGCGTGGATAACGTACAGGATCGGCGCAACGAACATGAAGGAGAACTCGATCGGCTCGGTGATACCGGTCAGGAACGAGGTCAGCGCTGCGGAGATCATGATACCGCCCACTTTTGCACGGTTCTCTGGTTTAGCAGAGTGCCAGATAGCAATCGCAGCAGCCGGCAGACCGTACATTTTGAACAGGAAGCCGCCAGACAGTTTGCCTGCAGTTGGGTCACCTGCCATGTAACGTGGGATATCACCGTGGAATACCTGACCTGCGGCGTTGGTGTATTCACCAATCTGCATCTGGAATGGAACGTTCCAGATGTGGTGCAGACCAAATGGTACCAGGCAGCGCTCAACGAAACCGTAGATACCGAACGCGACAACCGGGTTCTGGTATGCAGCCCACTGAGAGAAGGTCTGGATAGCCGTACCAATCGGAGGCCAGATGAAGGACAGCACAACGCCCATGAAGATCGCAGCCAGACCAGAGATGATCGGTACGAAGCGCTTGCCCGCGAAGAAGCCCAGATACTCAGGCAGCTTGATGCGATAGAAGCGGTTAAACATGTAGGCTGCAATAGCACCGGAGATGATACCGCCGAGAACACCGGTATCCGCCAGGTGTTTCGCTGCGATCTCTTCAGCAGGTAAATGCAGAACCAGTGGCGCAACCACAGCCATGGTTTTCACCATGATGCCGTAAGCAACAACCGCAGCCAGAGCAGATACACCATCGTTATTGGTGAAGCCCAGAGCGACACCGATAGCGAAGATCAGCGGCATGTTAGCAAAAACAGAACCGCCTGCTTCGGCCATCACGTGTGAAACTACGGCTGGCAGCCAGCTGAAGTTTGCAGAACCGACGCCCAGCAGGATACCTGCGATAGGCAGTACGGATACTGGCAGCATCAGCGATTTACCGACCTTTTGCAGGTTAGCAAATGCATTCTTAAACATAATTGAGAGTGCTCCTGAGTATTTGTGCTTTTTTTACGCTTTCACGCATGGGCACGGGGGGAGAACCGCGCCGTGGACAGGACATCTAAGCGCCCTTTATTTATTACACAGAGTAAAATAAATCCCTGTGACTTTGTTTGACGGCTATCACGTTTCAGCCTCAGACGATCGAAAAACTTTCAGTAATTTACAAAAAGCATTTCCAGATATGTCTAAAAACACCGTCACCGCCCTAAATAAGGCGGTGAACTTTACTCGCTTTGTTTATTAATTACGAGCCTAAAAAAAACAGGTGTTTCAAACAGATTGCAGGCGGGCGGGGGCGATGTGGAACAAATTAGCGAAGTTTTCCGTGGTGGCACGTGCCAACTCTTCGAGGCTGACGCCCTTCAGGACGGCCATGTACTCGGCCACATCTCTCGTCATTGCTGGCTGGTTCTCTTTACCGCGATGCGGCACCGGTGCCAGATAAGGAGAATCTGTTTCCACCAGAATGCGGTCGAGAGGCACATAACGCGCGGCATCACGCAGTTGTTCAGCATTACGGAACGTCACGATCCCGGAAAACGAGATATAAAACCCTAAATCAAGCAGCTTGCCCGCTGTTTCTCTGTCTTCTGTGAAACAGTGTAGTACGCCACCGCAATCCGTCACCTTTTCTTCCTGCAGGATCGCCAGCGTATCGGCGCGCGCATCGCGGGTATGGACGATAACCGGCTTGTTCAGCTCGCGTCCGATGCGGATGTGGTTGCGAAAGGACGCCTGCTGGCGGGATTTCGTTTCCGGCGTGTAAAAATAGTCCAGCCCGGTTTCGCCCATCGCGACCACGCCCTCTTCCGCTGCCATACGGCGCAGATCCTCAACGTTATACTCTTCATCCTGATTGAGCGGATGCACGCCGCAGGAAAAGGCCACGTTATCGCGCTCACCCACCAAATCGCGCATTGCGCGGTATCCCGGTAAAGTGGTGGCGACCGCCAGACAGAATTTCACATCGCGGGCGGCAGCTTTCGCCAGTACGTCGTCCACGTCTTTATGCAGTGATTGATAATCCAGGCCATCGAGATGGCAGTGTGAGTCGACTAAAAACATGATGTCTCTCTCAGAGATGGGAAGCAGGCAGCTGTGTGCCTGGTTGCAGGTAATGTTCCGTACGCAGTAACAGGTCCGTGAGTAACAGCTCGCGATTCACGCCGGTTACGGTTAAAAGTTGTTCGCGGCACACACTGACGTCGTGGAAGATCGCACGGAGTATGGCCCCCGACAGCTGATTCGCCAGCGTATTGACCAGCGGCCAAACGTCGGTATTGCTCAGAAGCTGTGCGCCTTGCTGTAATTTGAGGGCGTCCAGTAGCAGAGAAGCCAGCCAGTGCAGCCGTGCGGGCGCGTGTTCGTGGTTCAGCACGCTTAACAGACTTAGCCAGTCCCGGCTCTCCAGCGTGCCGCTCAGGGCATCGCAAAGCTGCACTCGCTGTGCCCAGGTCTCTTTTTGCAGCAGTTCGAGGGCGGCGGCAGGTGCGCCACTGCTCAGGCGCAGCGCGGTTAACGCCGCATCTTGTGACACCGTCACTTTCCGTTCAAGCCAGCTTAACGCCCATGATTCCTGGGGGGCGGCGAGGTGGTGAAGTCGGCAACGGCTGCGCAATGTGGCCAGTAATCGGCCCGGCTCACGGCAGGACATGAAGAACCAGGTGTTCACCGGTGGTTCTTCCAGCGTTTTGAGCAGCGCATTCGCGGCAGCTTCCGTCAGCAGCGCCGCATCCTTCAGCCAAACCACTTTCGCCCCGCCGAGACGGGCGTGCTCATACAGCTTTTCGCTGACTTCACGCACCGCATCGATCCCGAGTGAGCTTTTGCCCTTCTCCGGTTCCAGCGTGTAGTAGTCCGGGTGCGTCCCCGCCTGCATCAGCTGGCAGCCGCGGCATTTGCCACAGCTTTTACTGCCTTCCGGCTGCTGACACATCAGAAAACGCGTAATCGCATAAATCAGGGCGTCATCACCCATGCCGGGTAACGACTGAATCAGTAACGCATGATGCCCCCGACCGGACTGATAGCTGCTAATCAGCTGATCAAAGTGCGGACGCAGCCATGGGTACCATTTCATGCCTGCTGCTCCTGTACCCACGCAGTGACCGTTTCGCGAATCGAACGGGTGACATCCTCAAGGGATTGGGTCGCATCAATGGTACGAATCGAGCTGTCCTGCGCGGCCAGTTCGAGATAGCGTGCACGGGTGCGGTTAAAGAAATCCAGGGACTCTTGCTCAATACGATCCAGCTCACCGCGCGCGCGGGCGCGTTTCAGGCCCACGGCTGGGGTGACGTCCAGATACAACGTCAGATTGGGGCGGAAATCGCCCAGCACGGCATCGCGCAGCGTTGCAAGCATAGCTTGATCGATACCGCGCCCACCGCCCTGATAGGCCTGGGTCGAGAGATCGTGACGATCACCAATTACCCAGCGCCCTTCTGCCAGCGCCGGTTTGATTACCGTTTCGACCAGCTGCACGCGGGCGGCGTAAAACATCAGCACTTCGGCTTTATCGCAAATCACTTCGTCCCCGACGGATTTGATGTCCAGCACCAGGCTTCTCAGCTTCTCGGCAAGCACAGTCCCGCCCGGCTCGCGGGTGAAAACCATCTCCCCGATGCCCAGCTCTTTCAGTGTGTCGACCACCACGTTACGTGCGGTAGTTTTCCCGGCGCCTTCCAGCCCCTCTATGACGATGTAATTACTGCGCATTTTTTTCCTTAAGTGCCTTCAGATAGTCCTGAACAGAGCGATTATGGCTGGCAAGGTTGGTGTTAAAGGTATGCCCCCCTTTTCCGTCAGCCACAAAATAGAGATACGGTGTGTGCGCCGGATGTGCGGCGGCATCAAGTGATGCCTGGCTCGGCGTCGCGATTGGGCCTGGCGGCAAACCGCTAATCATGTAGGTATTATACGCCGTTGGCGTTTCCAGATCCTTACGGCTTATCTTCCCGGCGTAGTTCTCACCCATTCCGTAAATCACCGTCGGGTCCGTTTGCAGCCGCATGCCGATACGCAGACGATTGATAAAGACTGACGCCACCTGATCGCGCTCGCTGGCGACGGCCGTCTCTTTTTCGACAATCGAGGCCATGGTGACAAACTGGTTTTGATCTTTATACGGCAGACCTTCCGCACGCCCTTCCCACGCTTTCTCAACGGCGGTAACCATTTTTTTGTGTGCGCGCTTGAGAATGGCGACATCGGTGGTGCCTGCGGTATACATCCAGGTATCAGGCCAGAACCAGCCTTCCACCCACTCGGGATGTTCGAGCTTCAGCACCTCGGCGACGGTCGCGTACTGGTCATCTTTTAGCGTATGACTGATGTAGGGCGCGTCGCGCAGCTGTTTGAGGTAGTCGCTCAGGCGCATGCCTTCGACGAATCGCAGCGGGAATTGCGCCTCTTTGCCGCTTTCCAGCAGTTCAAGCATTTCACGTACCGTCATGCCCGGCGTAAAGCGGTAGGTCCCGGCTTTAAAATGCGAAAGCTCCGGCTCAAGACGCAGCAGCCACTGGAATACTCGTGGGCGGTTAATGATTTTATCGCCATAAAGCTGATCGCCCAGCGCCAGGCGCCCGGTACCCGCTTTCAGCGTGAATATGGTCTCTTCTTTAATCAGAATGTGACTGTTCGCCATCTGACGAACTTTCCAGACTCCCACGCCGCCAGCAATAGCCATTACGACGATAAGGAGGAGGACAAAGCGCAACATTTTTTTCATGACTATCTTGTTTGCTCACACAGTGGGGCTAAAAACGAGTACAACTCACGCGACGACCATTGCTTCTGGGCATAAGCTCGAACCGGCACGACGGGCATTAACGCATTGCAGATGACGACCTCATCGGCATCCCGCAGTGCCTCTTCGCCTGCGTGAACTTCGACAACGCGAAAACCGGAGTGTGCCAGATGCTGCAAACAAAACTGTCGCATGATGCCATTCACACCGGCCTGATCCATCTTTGGCGTGAATACGTCATTACCCTGTCGCCACAGTAAATTGGCCGCACAGCATTCCGTAATGAGACCTTCGCTGTCAAGAACCAGCGCCTCATCGGCGTCTGACTGTTCAAGATGAGCGCGAATCAGCACCTGCTCAAGTCGGTTGAGATGTTTTATCCCTGCAAGCGAGGGGTTACGGCCCAGGCGAACCGGGCTGAGCGCCATGCTGATGCCGTCGCAACGCCATATGTCGTAGTGGGTGGGATACGCTGAAACAGAGAGGATTCGAGTGGGGTTCAGGCAACTTGCCCCGCTATAGCCGCGCCCGCCCGCCCCCCGGCTGATAATCACTTTTAGCACGCTGCGAGGGTTGCCTTTAGCCAGGTCGATCATTTCACGCTGAAGCTCTGCCCAGTGAGTAAACGGGATCAGCAACTTTTCGCAGGCCATTTGCAGACGCTGAAGATGTGCGGCAAGCAGACAGACCTCGCCTTCAACAATGCGTGCCGTAGTGAAGCAGCCGTCGCCAAACTGGGTCGCCCTGTCGCTCGCGGGAAGATAATCCTGCTGCTGGCCATTGATTAAGAACATGGAGGCTCCTTTTTCGTGACCCGATAGTTTGGCAGGATGAATAATGTAGGACAAGGGAAGAAAACCGAATAAAAAAGGCCCGACAAGCGGACCTTTTCATTTATCGCAACCGGGCAGCGGAACTTAGATCTTTTTGAAGATCAGAGAACCGTTGGTGCCACCGAAGCCGAAGGAGTTACACAGCGTGTACTCCAGACCGCTCACCTGGCGCGCTTCGTGTGGAACGAAGTCCAGATCGCAACCGTCATCCGGGTTATCCAGGTTGATGGTTGGCGGAACAGCCTGATCGCGCAGGGCCAGGATGGAGTAGATGGACTCTACTGCACCTGCAGCACCCAGCAGGTGACCGGTCATGGATTTGGTGGAACTGACCATAATACGGCTGGCAGCATCACCAAATACAGACTTAACGGCCTGAGCTTCTGCTTTATCGCCTGCAGGCGTCGAGGTGCCGTGGGCGTTAACATAGCCAATCTGGCCCGGCTCGAGACCTGCGTCGCGAATCGCGTTCACCATCGCCAGTGCCGCACCCGCGCCATCTTCCGGCGGAGAGGTCATGTGATAGGCATCGCTGCTCATGCCGAAACCAACGATTTCTGCATAGATTTTCGCGCCACGCTTTTTCGCGTGTTCGTACTCTTCAAGTACGATCATGCCAGCACCATCGCCCAGAACAAAACCATCACGGTCTTTGTCCCACGGACGGCTCGCAGCCTGAGGATTGTCGTTACGGGTAGACAGCGCGCGCGCCGCACCGAAACCACCAACGCCCAGCGGAGTACTGGCTTTTTCAGCACCACCGGCAACCATAGCGTCTGCATCACCATAAGCAATGATACGCGCGGCCTGACCGATGTTATGCACACCAGACGTACAGGCAGTTGCGATAGAAATGCTTGGGCCACGGAGGCCAAACATGATGGTCAAGTGACCAGCCACCATGTTAACAATCGTGGACGGAACGAAGAATGGGCTGATCTTACGCGGGCCACCATTCACCAGAGAGGTGTGGTTTTCCTCGATCAAGCCAAGGCCGCCAATCCCGGAGCCAATAGCGGCGCCAATGCGGGTTGCGTTCTCTTCCGTAATCTCAAGGCCAGAATCCTGCATGGCCTGAACGCCAGCGACAATTCCATATTGAATGAAGGCATCCATCTTGCGCTGTTCTTTGCGCGAGATGATCTCTTCACAGTTAAAATCCTTTACTAAGCCAGCAAATTTCGTTGCATAGGCGCTAGTATCGAAATGGTCGATTAGGCTGATGCCGCTCTGACCGGCAAGGAGAGCTTTCCAGGTGGACTCTACGGTATTGCCGACAGGAGACAACATGCCAAGTCCGGTCACAACTACACGACGCTTAGACACGTTTGTCCTCCAGGGAGGGATAAAAAAAAGGATTCGTGGGACTAAAAAAGATAAAACTCAGGCGGTCGAATGACCGCCTGGAGATGTTCACTTACGCCTGGTGACCGTTGATGTAATCAATGGCAGCCTGAACGGTGGTGATTTTCTCAGCTTCTTCGTCCGGAATCTCAGTATCAAACTCTTCTTCCAGAGCCATTACCAGCTCAACGGTGTCAAGAGAATCTGCGCCCAGGTCTTCAACGAAGGATGCGGAGTTCACAACTTCTTCCTGCTTAACGCCCAGCTGCTCGCCGATAATTTTCTTAACGCGTTCTTCGATAGTGCTCATACTCTTAAATTTCCTATCAAAACTCGCTTTCGCGATGGTTTTCGTAGTGTATAAAATGTTGAAAAATTTGCAACTAAATCCCGGCAGGTCTTACCACGATTTTACGTTATTTTGAGGCCATTCGCCCTAATAACGCAAATATTTTCGATCGTGGTTAAACCATGTACATCCCGCCGTTGACGTGGAGAGTCTCACCAGTGATGTAACTCGCTTCGTCAGAGGCTAAAAATGCAACCGCGCTGGCGATTTCCTGAGCGCCACCGAGGCGACCCGCAGGAACCTGCGCCAGAATACCCGCACGCTGATCGTCAGATAGCGCACGCGTCATGTCCGTTTCAATAAAGCCCGGAGCAACAACGTTTACAGTAATCCCGCGTGACGCGATTTCGCGCGCCAGCGATTTACTGAACCCAATCAGACCCGCTTTCGCCGCAGCATAGTTGGCCTGACCAGCATTTCCCATGGTACCAACCACAGAACCGATAGTGATAATACGGCCATGACGCTTTTTCATCATAGCTCGCATTACCGCTTTTGACAGACGGAATACAGATGACAGGTTGGTTTCGATGATATCGTCCCACTCGTCGTCTTTCATTCGCATCAGTAAGTTGTCGCGAGTGATACCGGCATTATTTACCAGAATATCCACTTCGCCAAACTCTGCGCGAATATTTTCCAGAACAGATTCGATAGATGCAGCATCGGTCACATTCAGCATCAGACCTTTACCGTTCGCACCTAAATAGTCGCTAATCGCCTGAGCGCCCTTCTCACTGGTCGCAGTACCAATGACTTTCGCGCCACGCGCGACCAGGGTCTCAGCAATTGCACGTCCGATACCGCGGCTTGCGCCCGTTACCAGCGCGATTTTTCCTTCAAAACTCATGGTAATCCTCTTTTATTGCGCGAGTGCCGCTGACAGGGCATCTGGCTCATTAAGAGCCGATGCCGTCAGGGTATCAACAATACGTTTGGTCAGACCGGTCAGGACTTTACCCGGGCCTGCTTCATACAGGTGCTCAACGCCCTGCGCAGCCATAAACTCAACGGTTTTGGTCCATTGCACTGGGCTGTAAAGCTGACGAACCAGCGCATCGCGAATCGCTTCCGGCGCCGTTTCGCATTTCACATCAACGTTGTTCACAACCGGAACCGTTGGTGCGTTAAAAGTGATCTTTTGCAGCTCAGCCGCCAGTTTTTCAGCAGCCGGTTTCATCAGTGCACAGTGAGACGGGACGCTCACCGGCAGTGGCAGTGCGCGCTTCGCGCCCGCCGCTTTACAGGCTGCGCCTGCACGCTCAACGGCTTCTTTGTTGCCCGCAATGACAACCTGGCCCGGTGAGTTGAAGTTCACCGGTGAAACGACCTGCCCTTCGGCTGATTCTTCGCAGGCTTTGGCAATCGAAGCATCATCCAGACCAATAATGGCGGACATCGCACCAGTCCCTTCCGGAACCGCTTCCTGCATGAATTTGCCACGCATTTCGACCAGACGCACGGCATCGGCAAAACCAATGACGCCCGCACATACCAGTGCAGAATATTCACCCAGGCTATGACCTGCCAGCATCGCAGGCGCTTTACCGCCCTGCTGCTGCCAGACACGCCACAACGCAACGGATGCGGTAAGCAATGCAGGCTGCGTCTGCCAGGTTTTATTCAGCTCTTCCGCCGGACCCTGCTGAGTCAGCGCCCAGAGATCGTAGCCCAGAGCGTCTGATGCTTCACGGAAAGTCGCTTCAATAATCGGGTACTGTGCCGCTAATTCAGACAACATCCCAACCGACTGAGAACCCTGACCCGGGAACACAAAAGCAAATTGCGTCATTTTTAATCCTTAATTAGAAACGAACCAGCGCGGAGCCCCAGGTGAAACCGCCACCAAAGGCTTCAAGCAAGACCAGTTGGCCTCGTTTAATTCGTCCATCGCGTACCGCTTCGTCAAACGCGCAGGGTACCGACGCCGCAGAGGTGTTGCCATGACGATCGAGGGTCACAACAACGTTATCCATGGACATGCCCAGCTTTTTGGCCGTGGCGCTGATAATACGCAGGTTCGCCTGATGCGGCACCAGCCAGTCCAGCGCAGAGCGCTCCAGATTGTTCGCTTCCAGCGTCTCATCGACGATGTGCGCCAGTTCCGTGACCGCAACCTTGAACACTTCATTGCCTGCCATGGTCAGGTAAATGGAGCTGTCCGGGTTCACGCGATCGGCGTTAGGCAGCGTCAGCAGCTCGCCATAGCGACCATCGGCATGCAAATGCGTCGAGATAATGCCCGGCTCTTCTGATTGACCTAACAGTACAGCGCCCGCACCATCACCAAAAATAATGATCGTTCCGCGATCTTCCGGGTTGCAGGTACGTGCCAGCACGTCTGCACCAATCACCAGCGCATATTTCACCGCGCCAGACTTCACGTACTGATCGGCAACGCTCAGCGCATAGGTAAAACCTGCGCAGGCAGCTGCTACGTCAAACGCCGGGCAGCCTTTAATGCCGAGCTTAGCCTGAATCTCACAGGCTGCGCTTGGGAAGGCGTTAGGTGCGGATGTAGTCGCGACCACGATCAGACCGATCTCGTCTTTATCAATACCTGCCATTTCCAGCGCGCGAAGGCCCGCTTCATAGCCCATCGTGGTTACTGTTTCATCTGGACCGGCGATACGGCGTTCACGAATACCTGTGCGGGTGACAATCCACTCGTCAGACGTATCGACCATTTTTTCCAGATCGGCGTTGGTTCGCACTTGTTCAGGCAGAAAACTGCCGGTACCTAAAATCTTCGTATACATGTACGCTCAGTCACTTTTAGCTAATACAGATTCCAGGCGAGCGGCAATCCGCTGAGGGACTTGTCGCTGCACCGCCTGCACTGCCTGTTCAATCGCGACGGTAAAGGCTCGCTGATTGGCCGCACCATGACTCTTAATCACCGTGCCGCGCAATCCTAACAGACAGGCGCCATTATACTGGTCGGGGTTGAGGTGACTGAATCGCCGCGCCAGGCTTTTTTGTAACCAACGCTTTAATAAAATCAGCCACCAGGACCTTTTTTTGCCTTCGCCCTGCGATTTGAGCAGGGAAAGGAACATTCGAACCACCCCTTCCATCGTCTTTAACGTTACGTTGCCGGTAAACCCGTCACACACCAGAACATCGGTCTTTCCGGTCAATAATTCATTAGCTTCAAGATAGCCAATATAGTTGATTGACGGCATGGATTTTAGCAATTCTGCGGCATCACGGATGCTATCAAGACCCTTGGTCTCTTCTTCACCGATATTCAGCAACGCAACGCGGGGATTCACAATTCCCACAACTTCTTCTGCCAGCACCGAGCCCATAATGGCAAACTGGGCCAGCATCGTACTATCGCAATCGACGTTAGCGCCCAGATCGAGCACCACCGTTTTGCCCTTCTGCTGATGCGGCAACACCGTCACCAGCGCAGGACGCTCAATCCCCTCAATGGGCTTGAGCATTAATTTCGCCAGTCCCATCAGCGCACCGGTATTTCCGGCGCTGATGCAGGCCTCAGCCCGCCCTTCTTTTACCAGTTCCAGCGCAATCCGCATTGAGCTTCCGCGGCTATTGCGGATCGCATGCGAAGGCCGGGCATCACTGGCAATAACTGACTGCGCAGGGATAATCTGCAGACGTGAACGTTGTTCAAAGTCAGCTTTTGCAAGTAATGGCGTGATGGTGTCGGGATTGCCGACTAAAAGAAGTGTGAGTTGCGAATTAGAATTCAGTGCCTGCAATGCTGCAGGCACTGTCACGGAAGGCCCGAAATCTCCTCCCATGACATCTAACGCCAGGGTTAGACGTGTCAAGGTATCTTCGCTGCCCGGTTCGGTGTATCCCCCGCTTTCGCGGGGAATGCCTCACTAAGCTTCATCACGTTTACTCTTCGTCTTTCACGATGCAGGCGTCCCGCACGGTAAAATTCGTTGAGTAGCGCGTGATTACTTAGTGATTACCTTGCGGCCACGGTAGAAACCGTCGGCAGTCATGTGGTGACGCAGGTGTTTCTCACCAGAAGTCTTGTCTACAGACAGGCTGGTAACTGCAGTCAGCGCGTCATGGGAACGACGCATGCCACGTTTGGAACGGGTTGGTTTATTCTGTTGTACGGCCATGGACCTTACTCCTTAATTACTTACGCTTTAAGCTGGCTAATACGGCAAATGGGTTTGGTTTTTGCGCTTCATCAGGCAGTTCCCCAAAGACCATGTCCGCGTCGGACACTTCACAGTGTTCAGAATCATGCACCGGAACTACCGGCAAGGCGAGGATGATTTCATCTTCAACCACTGCAAGCAGATCGATTTCACCGAATTCGTTAACCTCAATCGGCTCATACGCTTCCGGGAGTGCTTCAGCCTGTTCGTCAGAACGAACCGGACTGAAACAATACGTTGTGTGAACATGACGTGTGAACGGTTTCCCGCAACGCTGGCACTCGAGCGTTACCGTGACCTTTGCATCACCGTTCAGAACGGCCAGGCGCTGGTTATCGATAGCGAACGACATGGAGCATTCCACATCAGTGTCCACACTGACCACAAACTCGGCGATACGTTCAGCCTGATCGGCGGTATAAATACCTTCGTAATCGAGGCGTTTTTGAGCCGTACGAACCGGGTCAAGAGTCAGGGGTAATTTTACCTTTTGCATAGGGCGCGCATATTAACTTTGTAACGTCATAGAGTCAAAGAAAAAGGCAACCAGGGCTGCCTTTTGCCAATTATTCGCACACATTGCGGCCTGTAGTTTAAAATGGCTGGCATCGATACGCTATATCTGGTGAAAAAAATATGCCAAATCTCGTGCTTGCTTCCACTTCGTCATACCGCCGCGCGTTGCTTGAAAAGCTGGGGATCCCGTTTGAATGTGCCGCCCCCGTCGCTGACGAAACGCCGCATCACGCTGAATCTCCGCGTCATCTGGTGTTGCGTCTGGCACAGGAAAAAGCGCAAAGTCTGGCCGCTCGCTATCCCAACCATCTGATTATAGGCTCCGATCAGGTTTGCGTGCTCGACGGTGAAATTACGGGTAAACCTCACACCGAAGAGAACGCGCGCCTGCAGCTCATGAAAGCCCGAGGCACCATTGTTACCTTTTACACCGGCCTTGCGCTTTACAACTCCGCCACGGGCCATCTGCAAACGGAATGCGAACCCTTTGACGTTCACTTCCGCCACCTGAGCGATCAGGAGATTGAGGATTATGTGCGCAAAGAGCGCCCGCTTAATTGCGCAGGGAGCTTCAAAAGTGAAGGTCTGGGGATTGCGTTGTTTGAAAAACTGGACGGGCGCGACCCAAATACGCTGGTCGGTTTACCGTTGATTGCGTTATGCCAGATGCTCAGACGCGAGCACTTCAATCCGCTTTCTGCCTGACCGTAAACGGCCCTGTTTTGGTAAGCCGGGTAAGCACAGCGCCACCCGGCCTATATTTAACCGCGTAACACTTTCAGACAGCGTTTCAGCTGGTCATCCAGCGGCGCTTCGACGCGCATCACTTCACCTGTGCCAGGATGGGTGAATTTCAAGGCCGCAGCGTGCAGGAAGAGACGCGACAGCCCCGTTCCGGCCAGCTGTTTATCAAACTCACGATCGCCGTAGCGGTCATCAAACGCAATGGGATGTCCGGCATGTTGCGTATGCACGCGAATCTGGTGGGTACGGCCGGTCACCGGGCTACAACGCACCAGTGTCGCAAACGCGTAACGCTCTTCTACTTTAAAGCGAGTTTCAGACGGTTTACCTTCGCTGTTCACCCGCACAATGCGCTCACCGCTTTGCAGAATGTTTTTCAGCAACGGTGCCTGCACCACTTTCACATGAGACTGCCACTGACCGCGCACCAGCGCCAGATAGTCCTTCTGCATGCCCTTTTCGCGCAGCTGCTCGTGCAGCGAACGTAACGCCGAGCGCTTTTTGGCCACCAGCAGCACACCAGAGGTATCGCGATCCAGACGGTGAACCAGCTCGAGGAAACGTGCTTCCGGGCGCAGGGCGCGAAGGCCTTCGATCACGCCAAAGCTCAAACCGCTGCCGCCGTGCACCGCCGTGCCGGAGGGTTTATTCAGCACCAGGATATGATCGTCTTCATAAAGGATAGCGTCAGTCAGCGCGGCGACTTTTTGCAGATGCGGCGAAACCGCCTCTTCTTCACGTTCAGCGACGCGCACTGGCGGAATACGCACTTCATCGCCCGCTTCGAGCTTGTACTCAGGTTTTACGCGCTTTTTATTTACCCGCACCTCGCCTTTACGCAAGATGCGATAAATCATACTTTTTGGCACGCCTTTCAACTGGGTGCGTAAAAAGTTATCGATTCGTTGCCCCGCTTCATCATCGGCGATAGCAACCATTTTTACGGATGGAGTCTCTGTTTTCATGGTTGGCGATTCTAAATATCGATACGCATTAGCGCCACTCATTTTTCTATGCTTATATTTACTTTTGCCCGGGCAGGTTTGTTCACGCGCAATCGATTTGGTGGTTATTAAACCAATCCTCTCGTTGAAGTGGAGAAACTGTGAGTAACCGGGTGATAAATGGTAAAAGTCATCTTGCTATAACCGGGTTAGCAATGGAATAATGAATCCGTTTTCCGTGTTAAATCCTGGTTAAGTAAGGATGTCGACGGAATGACCCATTTTGTCTGACCGATCATCCACGCAGCAATGGCGTAAGACGTATTGATCTTTCAGACAGTTAGCGGGCTGCGGGTTGCAGTACTTACCGGTAAATGGAATCTTCTCTGGAGAGTGTTCCCAGGCTGTTCCCCTGATAATTGCGCTGTATTTCCGTATGAAATACAGGCAACCGACACTTTGCGCCTCTTAAGCGAGCGACAACCGTGAGGTTGGCGACGTCAATAGTCACGAGGCCATCGGTTCAAACCCCGGAAAGCGTCACCTTGCCCGCAGCTTAGTCGTCAATGTAAGAATAATGAGTAAGTTACGATGAAAAGAATGTTAATCAACGCAACTCAGCAAGAAGAGTTGCGTGTCGCCCTCGTGGATGGGCAGCGTCTGTACGATCTGGATATCGAAAGTCCTGGACACGAACAGAAAAAAGCGAACATTTACAAAGGCAAAATCACCCGCATTGAACCAAGCCTTGAGGCCGCATTCGTCGATTACGGCGCTGAGCGTCACGGTTTCCTTCCTCTTAAAGAAATTGCCCGCGAATACTTCCCTGCCAATTACAACTCCCACGGTCGTCCGAACATCAAAGATGTGTTGCGCGAAGGCCAGGAAGTTATCGTTCAGATTGATAAAGAAGAGCGCGGCAACAAAGGCGCTGCGCTGACCACCTTTATCAGCCTGGCAGGCAGCTATCTGGTGCTGATGCCGAACAACCCGCGTGCGGGCGGTATCTCTCGCCGCATCGAAGGCGACGACCGTACCGAGCTGAAAGAAGCGCTGGCAAGCCTCGAACTGCCTGATGGCATGGGCCTTATCGTTCGTACCGCAGGCGTAGGCAAATCTGCCGAAGCGCTGCAGTGGGACTTAGGCTTCCGTCTGAAGCACTGGGAAGCTATCCAGAAAGCCGCAGAAAGCCGCCCGGCTCCGTTCCTGATTCACCAGGAAAGTAACGTTATCGTCCGTGCTTTCCGCGATTATCTGCGTCAGGACATCGGCGAAATTCTGATTGATAACCCGAAAGTGCTTGAGCTGGCTCGCCAGCACATCGCTGCACTGGGCCGTCCAGATTTCACCAGCAAAATTAAACTGTACACCGGTGAAATTCCACTGTTCAGCCACTATCAGATTGAATCCCAGATTGAGTCCGCCTTCCAGCGTGAAGTGCGTCTGCCGTCCGGTGGTTCTATCGTTATCGACTCCACCGAAGCGCTGACCGCCATCGACATCAACTCCGCACGCGCAACCCGCGGCGGCGATATCGAAGAGACTGCCTTCAACACCAACCTTGAAGCCGCAGATGAAATTGCCCGTCAGCTTCGTCTGCGTGACCTGGGCGGCCTGATCGTTATCGACTTTATCGACATGACTCCGGTTCGCCATCAGCGCGCCGTTGAGAACCGTCTGCGTGAAGCGGTGCGTCAGGATCGTGCACGTATTCAGATCAGCCATATTTCTCGCTTTGGCCTGCTGGAGATGTCTCGTCAGCGCCTGAGCCCGTCGCTGGGTGAATCAAGCCACCACGTCTGTCCGCGCTGTAGCGGTACGGGTACCGTGCGCGACAACGAATCTCTCTCCCTCTCTATTCTGCGCCTCATCGAAGAAGAAGCACTGAAAGAGAATACCAAAGAGGTTCACGCCATTGTTCCGGTGCCAATTGCCTCCTACCTGCTGAACGAAAAACGTGAAGCGGTGAGTGCCGTTGAAACCCGTCAGGGCGGCGTGCGCTGCATCATCGTACCAAACGATCAGATGCAGACCCCGCACTACTCCGTCCTGCGCGTGCGCAAAGGCGAAGAGACCAGCACCCTGAGCTACCTGCTGCCAAAACTGCATGAAGAAGAGATGGCGATGCCGTCTGATGCAGAACCGGCCGAGCGCAAGCTGCCAGAACAACCGGCGCTGGCGACCTTCATCATGCCAGAAGCCCCACCGGCTCCTGTTCAGGAAAAAGCGCCGGCGAAAGCCACTGCGCAGAAACCTGCTGAAACCAGTGATAAGCCTGCTGAACCAGGTCTGCTGGGCCGCTTCTTCAGTGCGCTGAAGAAAATGTTCGCCGATGAAGAGCCTCAGCCGGAGCAGCCAAAAGTTGCGCCGAAAGAAGAGAAACAAGAGCGTCCGCAGGATCGTCGTAAGCGTCAGAACAACCGCCGCGATCGTAACGATCGTGACCGTCGTGACAACCGCGATAATCGTGGCGACCGCGACAACCGTGGTGAGCGCGATAACCGTTCCGACAACAATGAAGGTCGTGAAGCGCGCGAAGATAATCGTCGCAACCGTCGCGAGAAGCCACAGCAGCAGAATGTGGAAGATCGCGAAATTCGCCAGCAGGCGGGCGATGAGTCTGAAAAAACCAGACAGCGTGACGAGCAGCAGCCACGTCGCGAACGCAACCGCCGTCGCAATGACGATAAACGTCAGGCGCAGCAGGAAGCGAAAGTTGTCAACACCGAAGCACCTGTTGAACAGGATGCCGATCAGGAAGAACGCGTTCAGGTGATGCCGCGCCGTAAGCAGCGTCAACTGTCGCAGAAAGTTCGCTTTGCATCTGAACAGGCCGAAGTCGCTACCGTTGCCGCCGCTGAGCCGGTTGTTGAAACCGCTCAGAACACGCAGCTGGCAAAACTGGACCTGCCTGCGGTTGTCGATACGGTCGCTGAGCATGATGACAATGGCGAAGCGCGTGATAACAACGGTATGCCGCGCCGTTCCCGTCGCTCTCCGCGTCACCTGCGCGTGAGCGGTCAGCGTCGTCGTCGTTACCGTGACGAGCGCTACCCGACTCAGTCTCCGATGCCTCTGACTGTCGCCTGTGCGTCACCAGAAATGGCGTCCGGCAAAGTCTGGATCCGCTACCCGGTTGCCCGTCCTCAGGAGCAACAGGTTGAAGAGCAAAACGTCGCTGCAGAAGCCGTTGAGCCAATCGTTGCACCTGTAGCCGCTGCCGAAGCCACTGCGGTGGTCGTTGAAGAAGCACCGCAGATCGTGGCCGAATCTCAGCCCGTCGTTGACGTCGAGCCAGTCGCGGAACCTCAGCAGGTTGTTGAAACCGCTGAGATCGAGACAACTCATCCGGAAGTGATTGCCGCGCCTGTCGACGAGCAGCCTCAGTTCATTGCGCAAGAAGATGTTGTGGTGGCTGAACAGGTTGTAGAAGACGCAGAACCGGCAGCCGAGGTGGTTGAAGAAGACATAGTGACTGAAGCGGTTGCTGAGCAACCTGTCGATGTTACCCCGGCTCCACAAGCACCGGTTCCCGCACCGGTTGTGAAACCAGAGCCTGTTGTCGCTGTCGTTGCTGAGCATCACCATGCAACCGCACCGATGACTCGCGCGCCAGCACCGGAATACGTGCCAGAAGCACCACGTCATAGCGATTGGGTACGCCCTGCGTTCGATTTCGACGGTCGTGGTTCTGCAGGTGGTCATAGCGCCACTCACCAGGCAACGGCTCCGGCGACTCGCCCGAATCCGGTTGAATAACTCGCTGTTCTAATGAAAAAGCCGACCTTCGTGGTCGGCTTTTTTTTTGACTTTTTTACGGGAGGGGTTTTCGCATTCCGACGATTTCTGGCATCACCTCACGCATCATTTCCAGAAAACGCCTCAATCGTGCCGGGTAATAGCGCGACCACGGATAAACCAGGTGCACCGGCAGCGCAGCAGGTTGCCAGCCCGGCAAAAGAGGCACGAGCCTTCCCTCGCGGATGTCCTGTTCCACGGTCCAGCTCGAGACCACCGCCACGCCTAATCCATTCAACGCCATGGTGCGTGTCACATACAGGCTGTCGGTGCTCAGACGCGGCGAAATTGCCACTCGCGCAGGCTGCGGCGAAGCTCCGTCAAACAGCTCAATATGCTGATGATAAAAGGTGTTGAGTGCAATCCAGGGAAGCGCAGTGAGATCGTCGGGGACCTCAGGCATGGCATGACGAGCCAGTAGCTCGGGCGCCGCGACCACACAGCGCGGGACTTCGGCCAGCAGCACCGATACCGTATTAGGGTCGATCTCCGCCCCTACGCGGATCGCGCAGTCGATGTTATCACTCAGAAAATCCGCCGATCTGTCATATAGCATCCAGTCGACAGAAAGCTGCGGATAGCGCATCAAAAACTGGCTCAGTGGTGCCAGAAGTTGTTCCTGCCCGAACGCATGGGGCGCCCGCACACGCAAGGTGCCGACAGGTTCATCCTCCGACTGCCCCACCTCATCTTCGAGCGCGAGCCAGCTGTCGATCACTTTTCGGGCATGCTGATAGCAACGCTCGCCGTCATCGGTGAGCTTGGTGGCGTGGGTGGTGCGTAACAGCAAACGCACGCCGAGGAGGGTTTCCAGCGACTGCAGGCGTCGGCTAACGGTCGCCTGCGTGGTCCCCAGCTGCCGTGCTGCAGTAGAGAGCGATCCCGATTCCACGATACGCGCAAAGGTGCGCATCAGTTCCACTCTGTCTATACGCTCTGTTCGCTTCATGATTATTTGATGATACGTTTAACGTATAACCGTTTTACCATCCCGCTGGCTACCGCCTCAAGCCTGAATGCACAAAAATAGCCTCACTCCATGAATGAGGTACATCAAATGAACACTGCCACCCTTACCCAGGCCACCAGCCGCTGGGTTATTTTTATCCTGGCCATTGGCGCCGGGTTTAGCGTTGCGTCCATCTATTATGCTCAACCGCTGTTGCCGTTAATGGGTGCCGATTTACACCTCAGTATCGAAGGGATGGGACTGGTGCCGACCCTGACGCAGACGGGCTATGCCCTTGGCATCCTTTTCCTGCTGCCGCTCGGCGACCGTCACGATCGCCGAACCTTAATTCTTGTTAAAAGCGCAGCACTGGCGCTCTTTTTGCTGGGCTGTAGCCTGACCGGGCAGCTTCACTCGTTACTGCTGGCCAGTCTGCTTATTGGTATGGCGGCAACCATGGCGCAGGACATCGTACCGGCAGCGGCTATTCTTGCCCCGGAAGGCAAACAGGGAAAAACCGTCGGGACGGTAATGACCGGCCTGCTGCTGGGTATTCTGCTGTCGCGTACTGTCAGCGGTGTGGTGGGTGAAGCGTTCGGCTGGCGGGTAATGTATCAACTTGCCGCCGTCAGCATCGCCTTGATCGGCATGGTGATGTGGGCTGTGTTACCGCGTTTTGCGGTTCACTCTACGCTCAGCTATCCGGCCCTGATGCGCTCGATGGAGCATCTGTGGCGTCGCTACCCGGCCCTGCGTCGTGCGGCGCTGGCCCAGGGCTTTCTCTCTATTGCCTTTAGCGCGTTCTGGTCGACGCTGGCGGTGATGCTGCTGGAACGCTATCACCTCGGTAGCGCGGTTGCTGGTGGATTTGGGATTGCCGGTGCTGCAGGTGCGCTGGCCGCCCCGCTGGCCGGAGGCCTGGCGGATAAACTCGGTGCAGGCAGAGTGACCCAACTGGGTGCCGCGCTGGTGACTATTTCGTTTGCGCTGATGTTTTTAATGCCCGCTTTGGGCACCCACGGGCAACTCGTTCTGATCGCGATTTCCGCGATCGGTTTCGACCTGGGGCTGCAGTCCAGCCTGGTCGCCCATCAGAACCTGGTCTATAGCCTCGAACCCCAGGCGCGTGGGCGGCTCAATGCGCTGCTGTTTACGGTGGTCTTTATCGGGATGGCGCTCGGCTCGGCGCTGGGGAGCAAAGTGTACGCCCTGGCGGGCTGGCAAGGCGTAGTGATGCTGGCAACGGTGTGTGGTGCGGCGGCAGTGCTGATCCGCTTAATAGAAAGCGCGCGGCTGGTCTGCGTGCAGGCGCAAAATCGCTAAAAAAAAAGCCCAATCCGGCACGCCGGGTTGGGCAGACAAAACATATCCAGTTTCAAGACATGTTCTAAAAGGTCAAAATGTTACTTGTTCAGCTGGAACAGAGACATCCCCTGCATATCACTGAACGCTTTATAAGAGGCCTGAAGTGCTGCTTGCTGCATGGTGTAAGACGAAATCGCCGCGTTCCAGTCCACGTCCACCAGATCACTCATCTGCTGAGTCTGACCCAGCGCGCGGTCATCACCCAGAGCATCCAGTTTATCGAGTTCGTTGAGTTTGGTACCCAGATCGGCACGCACGGTCAGTACGTTATCCAGGGAATTACTCAGTCCACGGTTGGCTTTATCGATATTTGCCACAAGTGCATCTGTCTTAGCCTGGTCGCCGCTTACCGGTGTGTTCAGCGCAGCGATGGCGTTATCCAGAATCTTAAACAGGTTAGTTTCCTGGGCACTGCCGTCAGGCTCTGGCTTGGCATTGCTGGTAAACTTTTCAAACACTTCCGAGCCAGTATGGCTAATCTGCATATCGCGTGCAGAGTCCACCTGCTGAGTGATCGCCGTACTGCCACCGTTATAGCTGCCGTCTGTCTGATCAAACGGTGCGGTGTCGGTCTTAAAGCCCGCAAAAATATAACGACCATTGCCGTCGGTGCTATTGGCCAGGTTGACCAGCTGATCGCGAATACCCTGCAGATCGGTTGCCACAGACGCCCGGTCGATATCACTCAGGGAGCCGTTGTTCGCATACACGATTTTATCCTGCGCAGACTGAATTGCCGTCGTCACCTGGCTTAACACGCTCTCTTCCAGCGACACGCGCTGCGTCGCAAACGTACGCGCGAGAGCGAACTGGCTATTCTGCGACTGGGCCTGAGACAGTACAACGGCCTGCGACGCGGCAATCGGATCGTCCGACGGACGGTTCACGCGTTTGCCGGTGGACATCTGCTCGCCATACCCCAGCCATTTGCTTTGGGACTCAGTGATCCCACGCATATTTTGCTGGTACATCATTTGGGTGCTAATACGCATCGTTCACCTCGGCCTTAGCGAATATTAATTAACGCATCAAAGAGCGTACTGGCAGTCTGCAGAACCTGCGCATTCGCGAGGTAATACTGCTGAAAACGCTGCAAGTTGCCATACTCTTCGTCGAGGTTAACCCCGGAGATAGACTGCTGCTGATTGCTCAGCTGCGTCACCACATTTGTTTTGGTCGCAGCGCTGGTTTTCAGTGAAGACGTGGTGCTGCCGACGGTACTGACCAGTGAGGCATAAGCATCGTTAAAGGTCTTGTTGCCACCGACCACTTTGCTGCTTTGCAGATTCAGCAGCGCTTTCCCGTTGAGGTTATCACTCTCACCACCCGTCGCCGAACCCGCCATCGCCAGTTTGGATTCATCGCTGATCAGCAGATCCATGTTCACGATAGCGTCAACTACCGGTTTCACCGTAAAGCTGTCTTTCGTGGCTGCGCTACCGCTGACATTCACGGTAACCCCATCAAACGTCATGTTGCCGCTGGCATCTGGCGTAGCCGTAAATGAGGTTTTGTCAGAACTACGGGTGACGGTCCAGTCAGTGCCGTTAAATTCAAGCTTATAATCCGTCGCCTGAACTTTAGAGCTGTCCGCGATAGTGGCCGTGACGGCCGCACCTGGCACGCTGTTTTTGCTATTGCCGGTCACCGCTGGAGAGCCGATATCGAACAATTTGCCGCCCGCATCACCATTGGCATCAAAGCCTTTCTCGTGCTGCTGGTTCATGGCGTCAGCAAACGAGAGCGCCAGCTGGTTCAGCGTATTACGCGCTTTATCCAGGTCTTCTGCGCGGAACGTTAACAGACCGCCCAATGAGCCGGTGTTCAGCACCTTCTCGGGAATTTCGATATTACCGGCGAGGGAATCCACATACGCCACGGTGGTGCGCGCAGGATCAGCGCTCGACGGTACCGCCGCTAACTGGTTAGCCGTGCTGCCCTGAACCAGGGTGTAACCATTACCGAATGAGACGTTGTAGGTGCCGCCGTCCTGTACCGCGACCTCCACACCCACGATCTGATTCAGTTCGCTCACCAGCTGATCGCGCTGATCGAGCAGATTGTTTGGGGAAGCCCCTGCGCCCACGCCGGTCAGACGTGAAATCTGATCGTTCAGATTCGCAATCTGTTTGGCATAGGAGTTAATCTGATCCACGCTGGTCGCAACCGCAGTGTTTACCTGCTTATCCTGGTCGCGCAGGTACTGGTCGGTCGTTTTGAACTGATTGACCAGGCCATCCGCTTTGCCGAGAACAGTCTGGCGCGCCGCCGGATCTTCCGCGTTACTCACCAGCGTTTGCAGGCTGGTAAAGAAGCCCTGCAGCGTGGTGGACAGGGAGTTAGTGGTATCAGACAGCACATCGTCGATTTTCGACATCTGCTGATAACGCGTGGTCAGGCCGCTGCTCTGAGTCTGTGCTGCACGCAGCTGATTGGTGATGAACGCATCATATTCGCGCTGTACGCCCGAAACATAAACACCATTGCCAACCCAACCACCGCCGGTCAATGTACTGTTCGCTGCACCCAGCACCGTGGTCTGACGGGTATACCCGGCCACGTTGTAACTGGAAATATTGTTGCTGACGGTGTTCAGTGCCGACTGTGCCGCACTGAGGCCACTCATAGCGCTGTTAATCAAACTGGACATTGAGGTTCCTTTTTAAACTTTCAGACACGAGTCCTGATTAGGATTATCGACATCGCGCGCGCAAACTTGAGTCCTTAGAACAGATTTTCGGTATCGGTGCTGTAAGCCTTGCTGACTTTCTCACCCATCGCTTTAAGCTGTTGAATCATACCGGTCAGTTTGCGGGCATACTGCGGGTCGGTGGCGTAGCCTGCGTTCTGCAACGCCTGCGCCCCCTGCTCCGCCGTCGCGGCCTGCGTAACCGCAGCGTAGCGCGGATTGCGGCTCAACAACCCGACATAATCTGACAAGGCTTCAAGATAGGAGCTGTAAACGCGGAATTTTGCTTTGACCTTCACCGCCGCACCGTTTTCAAATTCGGTGGTGGTGATCTCCGTGGTCGGCCCTTTCCAGCCTGACGACGCTTTGACGCCAAAAATATTAAAGCTTGGTTCGCCGTTTTCACGGCGGATCTGACGCTGCCCCCAGCCGGATTCCAGCGCGGCCTGCGCCAGAATCAGGTGGTGAGGAACCCCACTCTGCTCACTGGCCAGACGCGCCGGGAGCGAAAGCTGAGCGAGGAAGTCTTTGCTGTCGCCCGACAGCGGCTCATCGCTGCTGGCGGTCGGTTTCGGCATGGCTTTACGCACCATCTGCGTCAGCGCCTGGTTCTGATAACTGGTCACCGTTTCAAGATCAAACTTCATCGGCACCTGCTGGGTTTGCTCATCGGGCTGAACACCCTGCGCCGCCTGCATCTGTTTCACGATCATATCGGCGAGGCCAAGCCCCTTACCGGCGGTCATCTGCTGGGCAATCTGTTGGTCATACATGCTGGTGTAGAGTCGCGTCGAGTCGCTGCTGAACATGCCATCTTTCGGCAGCGCTTCACGCATGCTTTTCAGCATCATCTGCACAAACATCCCTTCCACCTGGCGGGCAACCGGGCGGAGGTTCGCCGCCGGATCGGTGCCTGCTTTGGCTTTCAGATCGTTGAGCGACTGGGCATCCCAGGCCGCACTTGCCATCAGTTTGCTATCGCCGAGCATTAGATGATTTCCAGTTTGGCGCGCAGGCATCCTGCACTTTGCATGGATTGCAGAATCGACATCAGATCCATCGGCGTCGCCCCCAGCGCGTTCAGCGCACGAACCACGTTGTTCAGGTTGGCGCTGGAGCGCACGCTTTGCAGCGAGCCGCCGCTCTGGCGCATGTCAATCTGCGTCTGTGGCGTCACTACCGTCTGGCCACCACCAAACGGCGTATCCGGCTGGCTAACGTTAGCCGAGCGGTTCACGCTGATGGAGAGGTTGCCCTGCGCCACGGCACAGCTGTCCAGCGTCACTTCGCGGTTCATCACCACGGACCCGGTCCGGGAGTTGATGATCACTTTGGCATCCTGCAGCGGAACGTTGACTTCCATATTCTGGATATCCGCCAGCATGCGCACCTGGTTGCTGCTGCCCGTCGAGGTGCGGATCTGCACGGTACGTGCGTCGAGCGCCGTCGCGCTACCAAAACCACGGCTGCGGTTGATGGTATCGGCAATCTGCTGCGCCATAGTGAAGTCTTCATTATTCAGCTGCAGGTTGATGGTGTTCCCGGCGCCAAACTGCGTTGGCAGTTCACGCTCGATGATCGCCCCGTTAGTGATACGCCCGCCGTTCAGCTGGTTCACCTGCACGCTGCTGCCGCCCGCCGATGCACCCGCGCCACCGACCAGAATGTTACCCTGTGCAAGCGCGTAGACCTGGCTGTCCACCCCTTTTAACGGGGTCATCAGCAGCGTGCCGCCGCGCAGACTTTTGGCGTTACCCATTGAAGAAACCACCACATCGATGGTTTGCCCCTGGCGCGCAAAGGCCGGGTAGGATGCGGTGATCATTACCGCCGCCACGTTTTTCAGCTGCATGTTGGTGCCCGTCGGGACGGTGATCCCGAGCTGGGACAGCATGTTGTTTAAACTCTGAGTGGTAAACGGCGTCTGGGTGGTCTGGTCGCCCGTTCCGTCCAGGCCAACCACCAGGCCATAGCCTATCAATGAGTTTTCACGTACGCCCTGTACACTGGTGAGATCGCGAATGCGGTCAGCCTGGGCGCATGTCGCCACCAGGACCAACACCATTGCGAAGAGGGATTTAAACATAGGTCACCTCGCTTACATCGGCGATAAATTAAGGAAGAAGCGTTGCAGCCAGCCCATATTCTGCGCTTCGTTGATGTAGCCGTTGCCGACGTACTCAATGCGCGCATCCGCCACCTGGGTGGACGGTACGGTGTTGGTGCCACTGATGGTGCGAGGGTTAACCACACCGGAGAAGCGAATGAATTCAGTGCCCTGATTGATGGCGATCTGTTTTTCACCCACTACGTGTAAATTGCCATTCACCAGAACCTGGTCAACGGTTACCGTCAGCGTACCGCTGAAGGTGTTGCTGGCATTGGCACCGCCTTTGCCGTTAAAGCTGTTACCGCCAGAGGCTTCCACATCGGCACGCGCATTGCCAAACAGGCCCTGCAGATAGCGCGGAACGGTATCGAAACCAAAGTTGGTTTTGCCGTCGCGGCTGGCATTCGCCGAGGAGCTTTTGCTCGCGCTGACGTTCTCCTGCAGCGCAATGGTCAGGGTATCGCCGACGTTACGCGGGCGACGGTCTTCGAACAGCGGTTGATAACCGTAGTTAATCGGCTGTGCGGACTGGAAAATGGAGCCGTTCACCACCGGCGTCGGGCCGGGAACGGGTTGGGCGGTAGTCGCACCCTCTACCAAAGGTTTTGACGGGATCAAGGCGCAACCGCTGAGGGTAACGGCCAGGACTGTCAGTATTGGATAACGAAACGCCGCGTTTTTTTGCATTGCCTTCATCTTCGAAAACAGGGAGCCGGTGCGGTTTACCGCACCGGGCTACACCTTAGAGTTGCGTCAGTTTTTGCAGCATCTGGTCGGTCGTCGACACTGCTTTACTGTTAATTTCATACGCGCGCTGAACCTGGATCATGTTCACCAGCTCTTCCGCCACGTTGACGTTAGAGGTTTCAACATAGCCCTGATACAGCAGCCCGGAACCGTTCAGGCCCGGCGTACTTTCATTCGGCGCACCGGAGGACTGGGTTTCGGTGTAGAGGTTCTCACCAATGCTTTCCAGACCGGTATCGTTCATGAACGTCGTCAGGTTCAGCTGTCCAACCTGAACAGGCGCGGCCTGCCCTTGCTGAGTCACGCTGACCACACCGTCACGTCCGATGGTAATGCTCAGGGCGTTAGCCGGAATGGTGATCGCAGGCTGAACCTGGAAACCACCGGCGGTCACCAGCTGACCATTCTGATCCACCTGGAACGAGCCATCGCGGGTATAGGCTGAGGTTCCGTCAGGCAGCTGCACCTGGAAGAAACCCTGGCCTTTGATTGCCACGTCTTTGCTGTTGTTGGTCTGGGACAGGTTGCCCTGGCTGTGCAGACGTTCGGTCGCAACCGGACGCACACCCGTACCAATCTGCAGCCCTGACGGCAGCGTGGTCTGCTCGGACGACTGCGCGCCCGGCTGACGAATGGTTTGATAAAGCAAATCTTCGAACACGGCACGCTGACGCTTAAAACCATTGGTACTGACGTTCGCCAGGTTGTTGGCGATGACATCCATATTGGTTTGCTGCGCGTCGAGACCCGTTTTCGCGATCCATAAAGAGCTGATCATAAGAAATCCTGTTAACTCATAGACAGCAGTTGGTTAGCACGGCCGGCGTTTTCATCCACGCTTGTGATAACCTTCATTTGCATTTCGAAACGTCGGGCGCTGGCGATCATATCGGTCATGGCTGCAACCGGTTTGACGTTACTGCCTTCCAGCACACCGGACATCACGCGAATGCTTGGGTCAGCCTGCAAGGTCGGGCCACGCGTTGCCTGTGCTGCCTGGCTCAGACGGAACATCCCGTCATCGCCGCGCGTCACTTCATTGCCTTCCGCTTTGACCAGCTTCAGTCGACCGACCGGGGCAATGGTGTTCGCCGGATCACCGGGGTTCAGGGCCGAAATGGTCCCGTCCGCCGCGATGGTGATTTCCGAGCCTTCCGGCACCGTAATCGGACCCGCTTCGCCAATCACCGGATGCCCCTGAATGGTCATCTGACCGTTGGCATCCACCTGGATATTACCGTTGCGGGTATAGCCTTCTGAGCCATCAGCCGTTTGCACCGCCAGCCAACCGTCCTGCTGGAGTGCAACGTCCAGCGGACGCGAGGTGTAATCCATCTGACCAGGCGTCATATCGGCACCCGGCGTTGAGGCGATAACCAGCGTACGCGTTGGCAGCGACAGCCCTTCCACCGGCACGGCGCGCAGCGCATTCAGCTGCGCACGAAAGCCCGGTGTTGAGGCGTTCGCCAGGTTACTGGCGGTCACAGCCTGCTGATTCATCGTCTGGCTGGCTGCGCCCATCGCGGTATATATTGCGTGATCCATTACATCATCCCGTTAGACGATTAACGCAGGTTGACCAGCGTGTTGAGGATCTGGTCCTGAGTTTTGATGGTCTGCGCGTTCGACTGATAGTTACGCTGCGCGACAATCATGTTCACCAGTTCTTTACTCAGATCGACGTTGGATGCTTCCAGCGCGCCGTTGGTCAGCGTACCGAAGTTACCGGAACCGGCGGTGCCGAGCAGCGCCACGCCAGAGGACTGAGTGGAAGACCAGACGTTATCGCCTTCGGATTTCAGACCTTCGTTGTTAGCGAAGTTCGCCAGCACGATCTGGCCCAGAACCTGGGTCTGTTCGTTGGAGTAGTTACCCACGACAGTGCCGTCATCGTTGATCTGGTAGCTCACCAGGTCGCCCGGCTTGTAACCGTTCTGGTTAGTTGCCACGATGTTGTTCGCACCGGTGTTCTGCTGCATGGAGTTGGTGAAACTCATCGCGAAGGTTGCAGGGGTTGCGCCCGGCATGGTCGCGGTGGTGATGTTGACCTGGCCACCGCCTGTCAGCACGCCGCTGGCGTTAAAGGTCAGCGTTGTGGCCAGAGAGGGGGTGCTGCCCGCCACGCTGCCATCCTGCGCATAGACTTTCCAGCTGTTCGCAGCGGTGTCTTTGACGTAGAACAGGTTCATGTTGTGCGCATTACCCTGGCTGTCAAAGACCGTCACGGTCCCTTTTTTGTTATAAGAATCGACGTTTGTCGGGTCGAACGGTGTCACCGTCGGCGTCGCATCGGTGGAGTTCAGGTTGATCTGCTGAGACGCGGTGGTGGTGGACTTCGCCGCCATCAGCGTGTTCGGAATTGAGATCGCCTGCGGGTTCGCACCGGTCTGTACCGTAGGCGGTGTACCCGCAACCGGATAGCCCGTCAGCTGCAGACCCTGCATGTTGACCAGGTTACGGTTTTCGTCGAGTTTGAACTGACCGTTACGGCTGTAAAAAACAGAACCGTTTTCATCGACCATACGGAAGAAACCGTTCTGGCTGATGGCCACATCCAGCCCACGGCCGGTGTTAGTGGTGGTGCCATCGGTAAAGTCCTGGGTAATACCCGCAACTTTAACGCCCAGACCCACTTTGGAACCGGCGAACATATCTGCGAAAGATGCTGTGCCAGATTTAAAACCGTAGGTCGCGGAGTTGGCAATGTTGTTGCCAATGACGTCCAGGTTGGTGGCCGCAGCATTCAGGCCGCTGACCGCTTGAGAAAAGGCCATGACTTACTCCTGATAAGTGTTAAGGCTTAAATAATCTGCCGAACTTCGTCGAGCGTGGTGGTCCCAGAAGTACCCAAATCCAGTTTGTTACCATCAGAGCCGCGAATCACCCCCTGCACCAGAGCGAATTGCAGCGGCTGAGCCACCAGCTGAGTCGTCCCGTTGCTGGCAGAAATCGCCACTTTGTAAGAACCGTTCGGTGCCGTTGTGCCATCCGTCAGGCTGCCATCCCAGGTAAAGGTATGAACGCCCGCTTTCAGCTCACCAATGTCGATCGTGCGCACCACAACACCGTCTTTATTGGTGATGGTGGCGGTGACTTTATCGGCCGGTTGCTGCAACTCAACGCCAAATGGCGTGGTCGTGGTGGTACTGCTTCCGTCGGTGGTGCTGGTCCCTGCCAGGATAGTGGTCCCTGGGATCATCACACCGTGGCCGATGAGGTTGGCGGCCTGCAAAGACTGGCTGTTGTCGATTTGACCGGAAACGGAACCCAGCGTGGTATTGAGCTTTTCGATGCCGCTCACGGTACTGATCTGCGCAAGCTGCGTGGTCAGTTCGTTGTTCTGCATCGGGTTCGTTGGGTCCTGGTTTTTCAGCTGCGCAACCAATAACGTCAAAAAGCTGCCCTGTAGATCGGCAGCACTGTTACCGGTCAGCGAGCTGGAGCCAGTGGCCCCACTGGTGCTGGCGACGCCGGAGTTAGTCGGGTCATTCACATTGACGGCGATGGACATTCGTGTCTCCTTTACTGGCCGAGAGTGAGCGTTTTGAGCATCATGCTCTTCACGGTATTGAGCACTTCAACGTTCGCCTGATAGCTGCGCGACGCTGACATGGTGTTCACCATTTCGCCGACCACATCGACGTTTGGCATTTTCACGTAGCCGCTCGCATCCGCCAGCGGGTTGCCTGGCTCATACACCAGTTTGTCCGGGGCCTGGCTCTCAACCACATCGGCCACTTTCACACCGCCGGTTGCCGCGCCCGGCGCAGCATTGACCTGAAAGACCACCTGTTTGGCGCGATAGGGTTGACCGTCGGGTCCGGTCACGCTGTCGGCGTTCGCCATGTTACTGGCGGCGACGTTCAGACGCTGAGACTGCGCGGTCAGGGCTGAACCCGCGATATCAAAAATATTCAGTAAGGCCATGAATTAGTTGCCCCCCTGCAGGACGCTCTGCATGCTTTTAATCTGTCCACCGAGCACGGTTAGCCCCATCTGATACTGCAGGCTGTTATCGGCAAACTGGGTGCGCTCCCGGTCCATATCGACGGTGTTACCGTCCAGGGATGGCTGGTCAGGAATGCGATAAAGTAAATCGGTGGACGGCGCAGTCATCGCCTGAGCGGGAATGTGGCGTGAAGAGGTCAGCGCAAGGGCAACACCCGTCCCTTCGGCCCGACCACGCTCCATCACTTTTTTAAGCTCAGTAGAAAAATCAATATCGCGCGCCTGAAACCCTGGGGTGTCGGCATTCGCGATATTGGCGGCCAGGATCTCCTGCCGCTGGGCGCGCAGATTGAGCGCTTCCTGTTGAAAACGTAACGCGGCGTCGAGTTTATCGAGCATGTCTCCTCCGCTGATGGCGAAATTTCAGCATGTAGCTTAAATCTCAACCCGTCTTCCTTATCGAAGGAATAAACGCAAAATGCGTCGCTATTTGTTGCGTTGATGGGAAAGCCTTAGGGGTAAAATCCTGTTAAATCCAGGAACCGCGGGAAAGTGAGATGCTGACGTTCAAAAATGGCCTTGCCGTTACCTTACTGCTGTTCAGTACCCAGTCTTCAGCGCTGGGGCTGAATGTGTTGCTGACCGCTTTTTTTGCTGAGCGTCTGGCGGGGTTAAGCGATGAGGTCAAAGTCGATATTCGAACGCAGCCGAATCTCCTGCCCACTTGCGAACAACCCTCGTTCACCATCAGCGGCGGTACCCGGCTGTGGGGTAATGTGAACGTGCTGGCCCGCTGCAATAATGAGAAACGCTTTTTGCAGGTTATGGTTCAGGCGACAGGCAACTATGTTGTCGCCGCTCAGCCCATCGCACGCGGCAGCGTTTTACAGCCCGCTCATGTAGAATTAAAGCGCGGACGCCTGGATCAACTTCCGCCGCGCACCATGCTGGATATTAACCAGGCACAGGATTCGGTGAGCCTGCGCGATCTGGCGCCAGGTCAGGCCATCCAGCTATCTATGCTGCGCCAGGCGTGGCGCATTAAAGCCGGACAGCGCGTGATGGTGGTGGCGAACGGAGATGGCTTTAGCATTAATAGCGAAGGCCAGGCGCTGAACAACGCTGCGGTCGCCCAAAACGCACGCGTTAGGATGTCTTCAGGTCAGGTGGTTAGCGGAACCGTCGGTTCTGATGGGAATATTCTGATTAACCTATAATCTTTTTAAAGATATCGCGGCAGCTGCCGATAAATAATCATCAGATGATTATATCAGGCGCCAACGCCGCGAACCTCTATGAGGACAACACTATGAGCATTGATCGTACATCGCCCCTGAAGCCGGTTAGCACTGTACAACCTCGCGAAACGAACGACGCGCCAGCCCTTAAAGCGCGTCTGGAAAAATCGTCCACGGCCAACAGCACCAGCGTCACGTTAAGTGATGCACAGTCAAAACTGATGCAGCCAGGCACGAACGATATCAATATGGAGCGCGTCGAAGCGCTGAAAACCGCGATTCGTAACGGCGAACTGAAAATGGACACCAGCAAAATCGCTGATGCGCTGATTAACGAAACGCAGAACTTCCTTCAGAGTAAATAACCGTATGAGTCGACTGTCAGAAATATTGGATCAAATGACGGTAGTCCTGAACGATCTGAAGACGGTGATGGATGCCGAGCAACAACAGTTATCCGCAGGCTATGTCAGCGGCAGCGCTCTGCAGCGCATTACTGAAGATAAAAGCTCGCTGCTGGCTACCCTGGACTATCTGGAGCAGCAGCGCCGCGCGGAGCAAGATCCACGTCGCAGCGCCAACGACGATATCGTTGAGCGCTGGCAGACCATCACAGAAAAAACGCAGCACCTTCGCGATCTCAACCAGCACAACGGCTGGCTGTTAGAGGGGCAAATTGAACGCAACCAGCAGGCGCTTGAGGTGTTAAAACCTCATCAGGAGCCGGGGCTGTATGGCGCCAATGGCCAGACATCCAGCTCACGCGGTGGCGGGAAGAAGATTTCGATTTAACGCTTCAGTGAAGAGATGAAGTGGGAAACGGGGAGCACCCTTTGGTGAACTCCCCTTTAGTCGTTTATGCCGTCCGGCGAGCGAACTCTTTCACCTTAAAGCCGAGCACCGCAAGTGTAGCGAAGTAGGCAATAATCCCCACGACCACAACAGCCATCAGGCGCAGCAGACGATACGGCATGGTGCCCAGGGACCATTCCGGCATCACATACATCATCCCGACCAGTGCCGCCGCCATCACCACCACCGCAATCACCAGACGGACCAGGAAACTCATCCAGCCCGGCTGCGGCGTGAAAATCTTCTGCTTACGCAGCTGCCAGTAGAGCAGCCCGGCGTTCAGGCAGGCCCCCAGACCGATCGACAGCGACAGACCCGCGTGCTTCAGTGGCCCGATAAACGCGAGGTTCATCAGCTGGGTCATCACCAGCGTCACAATCGCAATCTTGACCGGCGTTTTGATGTCCTGACGCGAATAAAAGCCCGGCGCCAGCACTTTCACCACAATCAGCCCCATCAGGCCGACGGAATACGCCACCAGTGCGCGCTGGGTCATTAATGCATCGAACGCGTTGAATTTGCCGTACTGGAACAATGAAACCGTTAAGGGTTTCGCCAGAATCCCCAGCGCCACGGCGCTTGGCAGCGCCAGCAGGAAGCACAGGCGTAAACCCCAGTCCATCAGGCGACAGTATTCATCATGATTGCCGCTGGCAAAGCTTCGCGACAACGACGGCAGCAGAATCGTCCCCAGCGCCACGCCCAGCACCCCGGACGGGAACTCCATCAAGCGGTCGGCGTAGTACATCCACGACACGGAACCTGACACCAGGAAGGAGGCGAAAATGGTGTTGATAATCAGGGAAATCTGGCTCACGGACACGCCGAGGATCGCCGGGCCCATCTGCTTGATCACGCGCATCGCACCCGCATCGCGGAAGTTGATGCGTGGAAGCACCAGCATGCCGATCTTTTTCAGATGCGGAAGCTGATAAGCGAGCTGCAGCACGCCGCCGACGGTGACTGCCCACGCCAGCGCCAGCACCGGCGGATGGAAGTGCGGTGCCGCAAACAGGGCAAAACCGATCATGCTGACGTTTAAAAACGTCGGTGCAAACGCCGGGACGGAGAAGCGGTTCCAGGTGTTGAGGATCGCCCCGACCAGCGACGCCAGCGAAATCAGCAGAATATAAGGAAAGGTAATGCGCAGAAGCTGCGTCGTCAGGGCGAATTTATCCGCCGTATCGGCAAAGCCCGGCGCGGTCACCATAATCACCCACGGCGCGGCCAGCATCCCGACCACCGTGACAATCGCCAGAGCCAGTGTCAGCAGGCCCGAGACATAGGAGACAAACACGCGGGTCGCGTCTTCGCCCTGCTTGCTTTTGTATTCCGCCAGAATCGGCACGAACGCCTGGGAGAACGCCCCTTCGGCGAAAATTCGGCGCAGTAAGTTCGGCAGCTTGAACGCCACAAAGAAGGCGTCAGTCGCCATCCCCGCGCCAAACACTCTCGCCACAATCGCATCGCGCGCGAAACCCAGCACGCGAGAAAACATGGTCATCGAGCTGACTGCTGCCAGCGATTTTAATAAGTTCATTAACGTGAATTTCCACAACCACACGGCAAAACGCCTGCATAGCAGGCGTGAAAAGTGCGCTTAGTCTACCCGTATTTAAGCGAATTACTATCCGCAGATGTTACAGGGGTTAAACAGTTTCTACTCGCTCATCGCCTCGCGCCAGAGCTTTTCAATGACGCGTTGCGCCAGAATCGCCTGTTCGCCCGAAGTTTCAGGAACCGTCTGATTTTGCACGCACTCGATGAAGTGACGCGCACAACCGGCGAACCCGCGCTGCTCCAGCGTACTTTGCCAGCCAGGGATTGGCCGCGTCACCACCCCGCTCCCTTTTTCCTCACGCCATTCGCGCATATCGGTCACATCAATGAGTGCGCCGTCGGTGACCGCCTGCACGGATTCGCGCTGGCTTCCCGCACGACGATGCATGCTGGTGGTCACCTGAATGGTGTCCACCGCGAAATGGTGTTCGGCATACACCATCTCCCCCTGATCGTTGGTTTGCAGGGTGCCGCTTTTCAGCTGTGCATTACCGTTGGTCAGCCACAGGGCCGTATCGACCACATGCAGATAATCATCCAGCAGCGTAAAGCGCAGATCGTTCGGGCCAATGCTGTCGGTGCGATGCTTATCCATACGCAGCGATGCCGCCGCGCCAAGCCGGGATTTGAGATCCTGATACAGCGGCGAGAACCGGCGATTGAACCCGACCATCAGCGTCAGATTTTTGCGCGCCGCCAGCTCAATCAGACGCTCGGCGTCCTGCACATTCTCGGCCAGCGGTTTATCGACGCAAACGTGAACACCGGCATTGAGCAATTCGCTCACCACCTGATAGTGCGTCGCGGTCGAGGTATGAACGAATACCGCGTCACAGTCGCGCGCCAGATCCGCCATGGAGGCAGCATAAGGAATTCGCCAGGTATCGCAGATTCGCTGCGCTTTTTCCCGCGTCGGGGACCATGCGGTTTGCAGCGTCCAGTCGGTCGCCGCGCCCAGAACCGGCAGCCAGGCTTTCTGCGCGATCCCGCCGAGGCCGACCACGCCAATGCGTAATGTTGTCACCGTTAGTCTCCTAAATGCGCCAGCAGGGAGTCGAGGCGCTGCTTGAGTTCCGCCACTTCGTTTTCCAGCGCGTCGACTCGTGCAGCAAGACTCTCGTCCTCAGCGGGCGAAACTGCTTCTACCACATTGATGAGGGTTTCAACGTCGCCACTGAAAAGATGCATATATCGGCTTTCGCGTTTGCCCGGCTCACGCGCCAGGCGTAGCACAAACGGGCCATCTTCGCGGGAAGCGAGATTTTCCAGCGTCTGCTCCACTTCCTGCATATCACTGAATTCATGCATTCGTGCGGCGCGGGAACGTAATTCACCCGGCGTTTGCGCCCCGCGCAGCAGCAAGGTTGTGATCACCGCCACTTCGGCGCTGTTCAGTTTCAGATCGCCAAATTCGGAATTGCAAAAACGTTGTTCATATTTAGTGACGCGATTGCCAAACCCACTGACGGTGCGCAGATAGTGGCGTTTAACCAGCGCATCCAGCTGCTCTTGTACCTCGTGCTCGCTCAGGTTGAGCACCGGCTCACGGTTGGTTTTCTGGTTACAGGCCAGCGTCACCGCATTGACCGACAGGGGATATTGCTCTGGCGTCGTGACCTGTTTTTCCAGCAGGCAGCCAATCACCCGCGCTTCTGTGGCAGTTAACTGATATTTCATGGGTGCTCCTTAGCGACCTGCGGTCCATTCTTTGGTGGTTAACGCCGTCAGCACGTGGTCGCGCCACTCGCCGTCGATCAACAGATAATCTTTCGCGTAGCCTTCTTTTTCAAACCCAAGCCGCGCCAGCAGATCGCCGCTACGCTGATTGTGCGGCATATAGTTGGCCATAATGCGGTGGATGTGCTGAGAGCGCTGCATATAGCGGATTGCGCTGGTCAGGGCTTCAAACATCAGCCCTTGGCCCTGCCATTTCTGGCCGATGGAGTAGCCGAGGTAACAGGCGTGAAACGATCCGCGTACCACGTTCGAGAAATTGGCGATCCCGATGATCTCTTTCTCTTCCGGGTCGAGCAACGCGAAATAATAGGCACTGCCCTGCTTGTGGAATTCGGCAATCATACTCAGGCGAGCCTGCCAGCCGGAGGGATAGCAGTGGCTTTCATCCCGAACGGGTTCCCAGGGCTTTAAAAACTGGCGATTCTCGGCGTAATAATCCGCCAGACGCCAGGCATCACGCTCATGCACCAGACGAACGACCAGTCTGTCTGTTGTCAGGCGCACTTTTGGCACGTTACTGCGATAGCCAAACATCGTTACCACTCCTTCCCGTTACTTCTGCTCTACCTGTTAGCTTTACTATACCTGCGCCGGTGCTTTCTGTGAAAACAGTGACATACCCTTTTTCACAGATTTCACAAAATTCGATTAAAAAGCTGAATCAAACCACCCTTTTGATAAAAAAATATTGTCGCTGGCGGTGTGGGAAAACGCCTCGCAACCACGCAGAATATTAGCGTGCTCATCTTTCTCTACACTTAAGCCTTCAGACTGCCTTTTCGGGGCCGTCAGCAGGATGACGTGATTTTTCCCTGGAGGGAAAATGTCTCGCGTATCGCAAGCCCGGAGCCTGGGCAAATATTTTCTGCTCGTCGATAACATGCTGGTCGTGCTCGGCTTTTTTGTCGTCTTCCCCCTGATCTCCATTCGCTTTGTCGATCAAATGGGCTGGGCGGCATTAATGGTCGGTATCGCTTTGGGCTTGCGTCAGTTTGTCCAGCAGGGACTTGGCGTGTTTGGCGGCGCGATTGCCGACCGCTTCGGCGCAAAACCGATGATTGTCACCGGCATGCTGCTGCGGGCCGCCGGATTTGCCACCATGGGTATTGCGCACGATCCCTGGTTGCTGTGGTTCTCCTGTTTCCTCTCCGGGATTGGCGGCACGCTGTTTGATCCGCCGCGTACCGCGCTGGTCGTGAAACTGATTCGCCCACAGCATCGCGGGCGTTTTTTCTCACTGCTGATGATGCAGGACAGCGCCGGTGCGGTGGTTGGCGCCCTGCTCGGCAGCTGGCTGTTGCAGTATGATTTCCGTCTGGTGTGCGCAACCGGCGCGGTGCTCTTTATCCTCTGCGCGGCATTTAACGCCTGGCTGCTGCCCGCCTGGAAACTCTCGACGGTGAAAGCGCCCGTGCGTGAAGGGCTGGGCCGTGTGCTGGCCGATAAACGTTTCGTCACCTACGTACTGACGCTGACGGGCTATTACATGCTGGCGGTGCAGGTAATGCTGATGCTGCCCATTATGGTCAACGATATTGCCGGTTCGCCTGCGGCCGTCAAATGGATGTACGCCATCGAAGCCTGCCTGTCGCTGACCCTTCTCTACCCTATCGCGCGCTGGAGCGAAAAACGTTTTCGTCTTGAGCATCGCCTGATGGCGGGCCTGCTGCTGATGACGTTAAGCATGATGCCGATTGGTTTGGTCGGCACCTTACAACAGCTCTTTATTCTGATCTGCACTTTCTACATTGGGTCGATCATTGCCGAACCGGCGCGTGAAACCCTCAGCGCCGGGCTTGCCGATCCGCGTGCGCGCGGCAGCTATATGGGCTTTAGCCGACTGGGGCTGGCCTTTGGCGGTGCGCTCGGATACGCCGGTGGCGGCTGGTTGTTCGATGCAGGGAAAGCGCTGAATCAACCGGAATTGCCGTGGGTAATGCTGGGCGTTGTAGGCTTTATCACCCTCATCGCCCTGTGGTGGCAGTTCAGCCCGAAACGCAGCGCGAGTGGGATGCTCGAACCTGGGGCCTGATGGTCTGAGCACGTATTCCGACGGGCGGAAGGTCCACTTTCGCCCACGAATATCAGGTTTTTCTGCTGGTAACTGGTATACCCCCCTGACATACTGAGGCGTCAGGACAAGAGCGCCGACATCATGTTGAGGAACCCCATGAAAAAGATTGTCATTGCTGCTGCGTTAGTTATCAGCGGCCTGCTGGTCGGTTGTAACCAGCTTACGCAATACAGCGTTAGTGAGCAGGAAATTAATCAGGCGCTGGAAAAACACAATAACTTCTCCAAAGATATCGGTGTGCCCGGCGTTGCCGATGCCCATATCGTACTCAATCAACTCGTCAGCCAGATTGGCCGCGAAGAGCCGAATAAAGTCACGCTCTCCGGCGACGCCAAACTGGATATGAACTCCCTGTTTGGCAGCCAGAAAGCGAACATTAAGCTGAAACTGAAAGCGCTGCCGGTCTTTAACAAAGAGAAAGGGGCCATCTATCTTCAGGAAATGGAGATCGTGGATGCCGAAGTGACGCCGGAGAAAATGAAACCGGTGCTGCAAACCCTGATGCCGTATCTGAACCAGTCGCTGCGGAACTATTTCAATCAGCAGCCTGCCTATGTGCTGAGCGAGGACAGAAGCAAAGGTGAAGCGCTGGCGAAGAAATACGCCAAGGGGATTGAAGTGAAACCGGGTGAAATTATCATCCCGTTTACGAATTAACCGAGAGGGCGCCGTGTGCGCCCTTTTTTTACACTGCTATTTAACGGAAATGTGTGCAAACGAAAACGTTTCCCCTTATGATTTGTGTCCGGCAAAAACAGCCATCCTTATGACTGATTCCTGATAAGCCGGAGCATATCAATGACTGCACATCCCCAGGTTCTGAAAATCCGCCGCCCTGACGACTGGCATATCCATCTGCGCGATGGCGACATGCTGAAAACCGTTGTCCCTTACACCAGCGAAATCTATGGCCGCGCGATTGTCATGCCTAACCTGGTTCCACCAGTCACCACCGTTGATGCCGCAATTGCCTACCGTCAGCGCATTCTCGACGCCGTTCCGGCAGGCCATGATTTTACCCCGCTGATGACCTGCTACCTCACCGATTCGCTCGACCCGAACGAAGTCGAACGCGGCTTTAATGAAGGCGTGTTCACTGCCGCCAAACTCTACCCGGCCAATGCCACCACCAACTCCAGCCACGGTGTGACCAGCACGGATGCCATTATGCCGGTCCTGGAACGCATGGAAAAACTGGGCATGCCGCTGCTTATCCACGGCGAAGTGACGCACCCCGACATCGATATTTTTGACCGCGAAGCGCGCTTTATCGAGACCGTGATGGAACCGCTGCGCCAGCGTCTGCAGGGGCTGAAAGTGGTCTTTGAGCACATCACTACCAAAGATGCTGCCGAGTATGTGCGCGACGGCAACGATCTGCTCGCCGCGACAATCACCCCTCAGCACCTGATGTTCAACCGTAACCACATGCTGGTCGGCGGTGTGCGCCCTCACCTGTACTGCCTGCCGATCCTCAAGCGCAATATCCACCAGCAGGCGCTGCGTGAACTCGTCGCCAGCGGTTTTACCCGCGCCTTCCTCGGAACCGACTCCGCCCCGCACGCGCGTCACCGTAAAGAGGCCAGCTGCGGCTGTGCGGGCTGTTTCAACGCCCCAACGGCGCTGGCCAGCTACGCCACGGTATTTGAAGAGATGGGCGCGCTGGAGCACTTCGAAGCCTTCTGTTCCCTGAACGGTCCACGCTTCTACGGCCTGCCGGTGAATGAAACCTTTATCGAGCTGGAACGCAAACAGAGCCAGGTCGTCGATACTATCGCCCTGACAGACGACACGCTGATCCCGTTCCTGGCCGGTGAAACCGTTAACTGGACGGTTAAACAGTAATTTTTTATCGCCCCCTGTTGTAAGTTCAATATAATGCCTGTATAAATACACAGTATATTACACAGGGGGCAATTATGCGTATCGAAGTGACTATCGCCAAAACAACCACTTTGCCTGCTGGCGCGCTGGATGCGCTGGCCGGAGAACTCTCCCGTCGCATCAACAGCACGTTCCCCGATCAAGAAGGGGCTGTCACCGTCCGTTACGCCTCCGCGAACAATCTTTCCGTCCTCGGTGGGGCAAAAGAGGATAAAGATCGCATTAGCGAAATCCTGCAAGAAACTTGGGAAAGCGCCGACGACTGGTTCATCACCGATTAATTCAAACTCCCTCATTGTCATTTTTTGCCGGGTCGCCCCGGCTTTTTTTATGCCGATTAAATAAGTTCAAATTAATTGCGTATCTTCTTAAAAAAACGTGAATAAGATGGCGTTTTATTGTTCAAACAATCCTAAAAAGCAGAAATTTAGGTTGCCGCCTGTTTATTTTTCCCTTCATATCCCTTATTTATTGATATACTGAAGTTGCTTCAGAAAAACACGCATTGAACCTCACAGTCGTTGTCTTCTCACACGTATTACGGGGGTTATGATGGAAAAGAATAATGAAGTCATCCAGACTCATCCACTTGTCGGATGGGACATCAGTACCGTAGACAGCTACGATGCGCTGATGCTGCGTTTGCACTACCAGACCCCGAATCAGCCTAGCCGTGAAGAAGCGGAAGTTGGACAGACACTGTGGCTGACCACAGATGTCGCCCGTCAGTTTATTTCTATTTTAGAGGCAGGCATTGCCAAAATAGAGTCTGGCGACTACCAGGAAAATGAGTATCGTCGGCATTAATTTTATGCCCTACATTCACTCAACAGGCACCTAAGGGGTGCCTCATTTATTTCTCCCTTGAATAAGCCTTTCATCTTATTTACTCTGCAAACTTAAGTCCTGGTTTAAGAGATTCTCATGAAATACGACTTGATTATTTTAGGCAGCGGCTCCGTCGGCTCTGCTGCGGGTTATTACGCAACCCTTGCTGGCCTGAACGTCCTGATGATTGATTCCCACCTTCCTCCGCATGCTGAGGGGAGCCATCATGGCGACACCCGCCTAATCCGCCATGCCTATGGCGAAGGCGAGCGCTACGTTCCGCTGGTACTGCGGGCGCAACAACTCTGGGATGAATTATCAGCCCTGACCGAAGATAAAATTTTCGAGCGCACAGGCGTGGTGAATCTCGGTCCTGCGCACTCGGAATTCCTGGCGAACGTGGAGCACAGTGCCCGCGAATTCAATCTCGACGTGGAGCGCCTCGACGCCGCCGCCGTCATGAAACGCTGGCCAGAGATCACCGTTCCCGAGGATTACATCGGGCTCTTTGAAGCCAACTCCGGCGTACTGCATTGCGAAACCGCCATCAAAACCTGGGTCTCCCTCGCGGAAAAAGCGGGCTGTGCTCAGCTCTTTAACTGCCCGGTCACGGCCATCCAGCATAGTGACGACGGTGTTACCGTTGAGACGCCGGAAGGGCCTTATACCGCCTCCCGCCTGCTGGTCAGTGCCGGGACATGGGTCACGAAACTGATGCCTGAGCTGCCGGTTCAGCCGGTGCGTAAAGTCTTCTCCTGGTTCCAGGCCGACGGGCGTTTCAGCACCCAGAATAAATTCCCGGCCTTTACCGGCGAGCTGCCGAATGGCGATCAGTTTTACGGCTTCCCGTCTGAAAAAGACGCGCTCAAGATTGGTAAGCATAACGGCGGGCAGATCATCTCCTCCCCGGAGGAGCGTGAAGCGTTCGGTGCTGTGCCGGGCGATGGTTCCGAGGCGTTCAACTTCCTGCGCAATGTGCTGCCAGGCGTCGGCGGGCTGCTGTACGGTGCCGCCTGTACGTACGACAACACTCCGGATGAAGATTTCATTATCGATACGCTTCCGGGCCACGACAATACGCTGCTGATCACCGGGCTAAGCGGACACGGGTTTAAATTCGCCTCTGTGCTGGGTGAAATCGCCGCTCAGTTTGCGCAGGGCATCACTCCGCAGTTTGATCTGGCCCCCTTCTCTCTCGCGCGTTTTGGCGGATAATCCTCTTTTCAGGCTCCGACCCGTCGGGGCCTTTCTCTTTATATCGTCGGGCAGAGATAATGCGCAGGATCTTTGATTATCTGGTAAACAATATTCGCGAGCATTTGATGCTCTATATTTTTCTATGGTCAATGCTTGCCATCATCGATGTTATTTATATTGTATTTTTCTGAAAAGACACGCTGACGATAATTGACAATACTTTATATTACCTTAATCTGGCCGCAAATATTTTGATTGCCACACAACCCCAGAAAACCCTTTCCCACCTAAGAACAGCCACTTAAACACGAATGAATTGAATCAGAATCGCGTAACATAATCAAAAATATTGAAATAGAAAAATGAATATTCCTAATGCTTAAATATCAGTTGCAATAAACCTTTTCACAGGCCATTTTTACTCTTCAAATTAATTAGGGATGGTCATCATTATGCAGCTGCGTAATTCTTCTGCACGCTATGGAATAATATCCATGTGCTTGCACTGGTTAATTGCTCTCGCGGTTTATGGCATGTTCGGCTTAGGGTTGTGGATGGTGACGCTAAGCTATTACGACGGCTGGTATCACCAGGCGCCTGAACTGCACAAAAGCATTGGTATCCTGTTGATGATGAGCCTGGTGGTCCGTATCGTCTGGCGTCACATTTCCCCTCCTCCACCGGCGCTAAAAAGCTACAGCAAATTGACGCGACTGAGCGCCATCGCCGCTCACATCGCCCTGTATGGCCTGCTGTTTGCCATTTTAATTAGCGGGTATCTGATTTCGACCGCCGACGGTAAACCGATCAGCGTCTTTGGTCTCTTTGAGGTTCCGGCCACGCTGGCGGATGCCGGTTCCCAGGCCGATCTGGCGGGCCAGGTGCATCTCTGGCTTGCCTGGGGCGTCGTGATTCTTTCTGTCCTGCACGGCCTTGCGGCCCTTAAACATCATTTCATCGATAAAGACGCCACGCTCAAGCGCATGCTGGGCCGATCGTCTGTAGACTCTGGAGCATAAAATGAAAAAACACCTGCTGGGTATCGCGTTAGGTTCTTTGGTATTTGTCACAGGCTCCGCCGTGGCCGCTGATTACAAAATTGATAAAGAGGGCCAGCACGCCTTCGTGAATTTCCGTATTCAGCATCTGGGCTACAGCTGGCTGTACGGCACCTTTAAAGATTTCGACGGCACTTTTACCTTTGACGAGAAAAATCCCGCCGCAGATAAAGTGAATGTGACCATCAATACCAACAGCCTGGACACCAACCACGCAGAGCGTGATAAACATCTGCGCAGCGCGGATTTCCTCAACGTGGCGAAATTCCCGCAGGCGACATTTACCTCAACGGAAGTGAAAAAGGATGGCGATGATCTGGATATCACCGGCAATCTGACCCTGAACGGCGTGACGAAGCCTGTCACCCTCGATGCGAAACTCATTGGTCAGGGGGATGATCCGTGGGGCGGCAAACGCGCTGGCTTTGAGGCTGAGGGTAAAATCCGTCTGAAAGATTTCAACATCACCACCGATTTAGGCCCGGCATCGCAGGAAGTGGATCTGATTATTTCTGTGGAAGGCGTGCAACAGAAGTCCTGATAAAAAAATCCCGGCCGCATTTTGCGCCGGGATTTCTCATTTATTCCGGGTCAGGGATGCCCAGTTTGGTATTCAGACGACCACGCGATTTATTGAAAATCTTGTTGCCGTTTTCTCGCCCTGCGCGACGACGACGTTGCTCTTCTTCAGGCAGTACGCTCTCTTCGCTACACAGCTCACTACAGCAGCCTCTGAACTTCTCGGCACAGCTCGGACACTGAATAAACAGCAGATGGCAGCCGTCATTTTTGCAGTTGGTGTGGGTGTCACACGGCGTACCGCACTGATGACAGTGCGCGATCACATCTTCGGAGATGCGCTCGCCCATACGCTCGTCAAAGACGAAGTTCTTACCGATAAAACGCACCGGCAGGCCCTGCTCACGCGCGCGGCGGGCGTACTCAATAATCCCGCCTTCGATATGCCAGACTTTATTGAAACCGCTGTGTTTCATAAAGGCGCTGGCTTTTTCACAGCGAATTCCGCCGGTGCAGTACATCACAATTTTTTTATCTTTGTGTTCCTGCATCATCTCCACGGCTTTCGGCAGCTGCTCGCGGAATGTGTCGGCCGGGATTTCCAGCGCGTTTTCGAAATGGCCTACTTCATATTCGTAGTGGTTGCGCATATCGATAAACACGGCATCAGGATCGTCCAACATGGCGTTCACTTCTGCCGCTTTCAGATATTCGCCGACATCAGCGGCGTTGAACGTCGGATCGTCGATGCCGTCGGCCACGATGCGCTCACGCACTTTCATGCGCAGCACCCAGAAGGATTTCCCGTCATCATCGAGGGCAACGTTCAGGCGCACGTTGTTGAGAGCGGGATCAAAACCATAAAGAAAATCGCGGAAGGCGTTTACTTTACTTTCTGGCACGCTGATCTGCGCGTTGATCCCTTCATGGGCCAGATAAACGCGGCCAAATACCTTCAGCGCTTCAAAGGCTTTATAGAGTGCGTCGCGGGTGACCTGCGGCTCTTCAATGGTAAAATATTTGTAGAATGAGATGGTTACACGCGCTTCGGTTTCCGCCAGCATGCGTGCTTTCAAGGTCTCATTCGAAATGCGGTTGTGTAACACTGGCATGGTGTACGGTTCCTGCAATCGTTAAGAGAAAGAAAATCGGCGGCATCATATAGCATACAATGAGAATTTACATCCCCACATTTTGCGCTACATTTCCCTCATCCAGAAAATAAAGTAGCAACAATTGCTGCAAAAGCGTTCATTTGGCGCCCTTTCGTTTTGGTTATGTATTTAAAAAATGCGAGAATGCTGGCATAAGGACGAAAAAGACAGGAAAGACATGACCCGATTACCTCAGTTTTCAACGGCGTTGCTTCATCCACGTTACTGGCCAACCTGGGCCGGCATCGGCCTTTTATGGTTGCTGGTGCAACTTCCCTATCCGGTGATCTATCGCATCGGTTGCGGTCTTGGTCATCTCGCTCAGCGCTTTATGAAACGACGCGTCAAGATTGCGAACCGCAATCTGGAACTTTGTTTTCCAGACATGGGCGCACAGGAGCGCGAGCGGATGCTGCGCAAGAATTTCGAATCTGTCGGCATGGGTCTGATGGAAACCGGAATGGCCTGGTTCTGGCCCGACAAACGCATGGCGCGCTGGTTTGACGTGACCGGAACGGGCATGGAGCCAGTGCATACCCTGCAGGCGGAAAAAACCGGCGTGTTGCTGATTGGCATTCACTTCCTGACGCTCGAAATAGGCGCAAGGATGTTTGGCATGCAGGCTCCCGGCATCGGCGTCTATCGCCCGAACGATAATCCGGTGATCGATCTTCTGCAAACCTGGGGCCGTATGCGCTCCAATAAGAGCATGATCGACCGTAAAGACCTCAAAGGGATGATCCGCGCGCTGAAAAACGGCGAAGTGATCTGGTATGCCCCTGACCACGATTACGGCAAGCAATCCAGCGTGTTCGTCCCATTCTTTGCCGTTCAGGAAACGGCGACCACCACCGGTACCTGGATGCTGGCCCGGATGTCTAAAGCCGCCGTTGTGCCTTTTGTTCCGCGTCGTAAACCAGACGGAAAAGGCTACGAGCTGATGATGCTTGAGCCAGAGCGCACACCGCCGCTGGATGATGCAGAAACCACGGCCCGCTGGATGAACGGCATCATTGAGCAATGCATCATGCACGCGCCGGAGCAGTATATGTGGCTGCATCGCCGCTTTAAGACGCGTCCACAAGGCATGCCTTCCCGCTACTAACTAACCTCCATGCGGTCGTTCAGGCCGCATCGCTTTTAGCTTTAAAAGCCCTTCGCATTGCAGCAATCATCCCCCAGGCGCATAATTAGCAAGCTTACTATCGTCTTTTATCGCAATGCGGAATGCTATGTCGCCCTCAGATGCCCCCATAAACTGGAAACGTAACCTCGTCGTGGCCTGGCTCGGCTGTTTTTTAACCGGAGCCGGATTTAGCCTGGTGATGCCTTTCCTGCCGCTGTATGTCGAGCAACTCGGCGTGACGGGCCATAGCGCACTGAATATGTGGTCCGGTCTGGTTTTCAGTATCACTTTCCTGTTCTCAGCCATTGCCTCCCCTTTCTGGGGCGGGCTTGCCGACCGCAAGGGGCGCAAGATCATGCTGCTGCGTTCTGCGCTCGGGATGGCGATTATCATGGTGCTGATGGGGATGGCGCAGAATATCTGGCAGTTCCTGATCTTGCGCGCGCTGCTGGGCCTTTTAGGTGGATTTGTCCCTAACGCTAACGCCCTTATCGCCACACAAATTCCTCGCCATAAAAGCGGTTGGGCGCTCGGCACCTTATCGACCGGCGGCGTCAGCGGCGCACTGTTAGGCCCGCTCGCCGGGGGGCTGATGGCCGATACCTACGGATTGCGCCCCGTGTTTTTCATCACCGCCAGCGTGCTCTTTGCCTGCTTCCTGCTGACGGCGTTCTTTATTCGCGAAAACTTCACGCCGGTGTCGAAAAAAGAGATGCTGCATGCGCGCGATGTCATCGGCTCGCTGAAAAACCCGAAGCTGGTGTTGAGCCTGTTCGTGACGACGATGATTATCCAGGTGGCGACCGGATCGATCGCCCCGATTTTGACGCTGTACGTGCGCGAACTGGCCGGGAATGTCAGCAATATCGCGTTTATCAGCGGCATGATTGCCTCCGTACCGGGCGTTGCGGCGCTGCTGAGCGCACCGCGTCTCGGGAAGCTCGGCGATCGTATCGGCCCGGAGAAGATCCTGATTGCCGCGCTGGTGATCTCGGTTCTGCTGCTGATCCCGATGTCCTTCGTCCAAACGCCGTGGCAACTCGGCGTGCTGCGCTTTTTACTGGGCGCCGCTGACGGCGCACTGCTTCCGGCAGTGCAAACCCTGCTGGTCTACAATTCGACAAACCAAATCGCCGGGCGAATCTTCAGCTATAACCAGTCGTTTCGCGATATTGGTAACGTCACCGGCCCACTGGTCGGGGCCGGGATCTCCGCCAGCTTTGGCTTCCGCGCGGTCTTTATTGTGACGGCAAGCGTCGTGCTCTTTAACGCCATTTACTCCTGGTGGAGCCTGGCCCGCGCCTCGCGGCCTGCCCTGAATGCATCCTCCTGACAACTTATTGCCCCATTCATACTTGCAAAATCAGAGAATCAGCTATTCTTTCCCTGAACACCACTGCGAATCACAGGGAGAAACCGATGACCATGTATGCCACGCTGGAAGAAGCGATTGATGCCGCCCGTGAAGAGTTCCTCGCCGACAACACCAACGTCGAGGAAGAGGATGCGGACATCCAACAACTCAATATCCAAAAATATGTCCTGCAGGATGGCGATATCATGTGGCAGGCCGAATTCTTTGCAGACGAGGGGGAAGACGGTGAATGCCTGCCCGTGCTGAGTGGTCAAGCAGCTCAGGCGGTGTTCGACGGTGATTATGAAGAGATCGAGCTGCGTCAGGAGTGGCAGGAAGAAAACACCCTCCATGAATGGGATGAGGGTGAGTTTCAGCTTGAGCCTCCGCTGGATACCGAAGAGGGGCAAACCGCAGCGGATGAGTGGGACGAGCGTTAATCAGCCCTATTCGTAAGGGCCGTGCTGGGCGTCGATGGGCAGTAACAGCGTGTCGAAGACCAGCGAGAACGGCAGATCGATAATCGTGACATAACGCCATGCGGAGTCACGAACGTCCCATTGCACACCGGGATAATACTGGTTGCCATGGCCCTGACCGGGAATGGTACGGCTGATAATGCTGCCGCAGCCGCTGAGCAGCAGCGCCATCATCACCACGATGAGTATTCGCATTCAAACCTCATATAAAAAAATACCGGCCTTGGCCGGTATTTTTATTTTCGTTCGGCTTACTTCGCCTTCAGGGCCAGCGGGTTCAGCTTTATCGTCGAGTAGTAGTTCACCCACGAAGAGTATCTCTCCGGAGAGGACCATACGCGGTAGTGCAAACGCGCCATTGTCACGGGATCGCTTAACAGCACCAGACGGCGGTCGCGGTTCAGTTTTTCCGGCGTTTCGTTGAGCGCCTGCTCGATGTGGCGATCGCGGGCGATCTCCAGCACCTGGCTTGCACGGTGACGCGCCGTTGCCATTGCGGTGGCCAGGGCGTTAAACGACGGGTTAAACACCGCGTGAATAAAGCCATCGTCCAGCGAGCGGCTGCGGTTCATTGCCAGATACTTGTCGGTATCCACCAGCACCTGCGGCGGGGAGTACTCTTCCGGGATCAGGAACAGTTTCCAGCGTTTGGTACGTAACCCTACCGTTGAACGGCTGGAAATCACGGAGACAAACGGCGACAGGATCAGCGAGAACACAATCGGCGCCAGCCAGAACAGGAAGCGTAAATCCAGCCACGCCATTCCGGCAGCCCACACCAGACCCAGCAGCATCTGCGAGCCATGACGCATAAAGGCTTCGCTCCACGGCGTGGAGTCATCATCACGCTGCGGCGAGTTCCAGACCACTTCCCAACCCAGGAACGCGCTGACCACAAACACCGTGTGGAACAACATACGTACCGGGGCCAGCAGCACGGAAAACAGCACTTCGAGCAGCAGGGAAAGCGTCACGCGACAGAAGCCACCAAACTCTTTCGATCCTTTGCACCAGATAAGAATGATACTCAGCAGCTTAGGCAGGAACAGCAGCACCATGGTTGATGCAAACAGCGCAATTGCCAGTTCAGGACGCCACTGCGGCCATACCGGGAACAGCTGGCGCGGTTGCAGGAAGTACTGCGGTTCGGTCAGGGCATGGACAACCTGAAGTGCGGTCGACAGGGCCAGGAACATAAACCACAGCGGCGCAGACAGATAAGACATGACCCCCGTCAGGAAAACGGCGCGGTGAACCGGGTGCATCCCTTTGACCAGGAACAGACGGAAGTTCATCAGGTTGCCGTGACACCAGCGGCGGTCACGCTTTAACTCATCCAGCAGGTTCGGCGGCAGCTCTTCATAGGAGCCAGGCAGATCGTAGGCAATCCACACGCCCCAGCCTGCTCGGCGCATCAGCGCAGCTTCCACGAAGTCGTGAGACAAAATGGAACCTGCAAACGAGCCTTCGCCCGGCAGCGGTGCCAGCGCACAGTGTTCGATGAACGGCTGTACACGAATAATGGCGTTGTGGCCCCAGTAGTGGGATTCACCTAACTGCCAGAAGTGCAGACCGGCGGTAAACAGCGGGCCGTATACGCGGGTGGCAAACTGCTGACAGCGCGCATACAGCGTGTCCATACCGGAGGCTTTCGGCGATGACTGAATGATCCCGGCGTTCGGGTTCGCTTCCATCAGACGCACCAGGCCAGTCAGACACTCACCGGTCATCACGGAGTCGGCGTCCAGCACCACCATGTAGCTGTACTGATTACCCCAGCGGCGGCAGAAGTCATCGATGTTACCGCTTTTACGCTTCACACGACGACGGCGGCGACGGTAGAAAATCTGCCCTTCGCCCTGCACTTCCGCGATGAGTTCCATCCACGCTTTTTGCTCAGCCACGCAGATGTCCGGGTTGTAGCTGTCGCTCAGGATGTAGACGTCGAAATGCTCGGCGTTGCCGGTCGCCTTTACAGACTCCCAGGTCGCGCGCAGGCCCGCGAATACGCGGTCAACGTCTTCGTTACAGATAGGCATGATCAGCGCAGTGCGGTGCTCGGGATTTAAGGCTTCATCCCCGACCGTCGACGCTGAAATGCTGTATTTGTCACGCCCCATCAGCAGTTGCAGGAAGCCCATCAGCGCGGTCCAGAAACCGGCGGAGACCCAGCAGAACAACACCGCAAACAGCAGGAGGATCCCACTTTGCAGAATGTACGGCAGGAGCTGCATGAAGGAGACCCACAGATCCTGTCCTACCATGTCGGCCGGATTGATCAGCGCCCAGCCCTGATAAGGCAGGATGGTTTTCATGTACCAGGTGGCGACCACGGTTTGCGCCAGGGTCAGAACCAGCAGGGTGTAACGACGAAGGGTGCCGACGGTACGCCACTTCTGCTCAGACGCCTGCTGTTCTTTGGTCAGGCGAGACAAATAGCGCGGTGCCACATCGCGACCGCGAAGACGATCCCAGAAGCGGCCCACCGGGTTGGTGCGCCACGGGTCCGGGAACATGGAAGAGCGCGTCGCTTTCGGCATAGCCTGCAGCTGGGTGCGCCCTTCATCGTCTTTAACCAGCTGCCCTTCTGCCAGCGAATCCGGCCAGGCCTGCTCCAGACGCGCCTTGACGGATCCCAGTGGCGTATCGTCATCACGATTAAATTCGTGATGCTCGCCATCCAGCGCGGTATGAACCGCGCGGATGTCGCTCTTAGGCAGCGCCGCTTTCTCAATATCTGTCAGCGGCATGGCATCGATATATTCAGATGTATTATTCATTGGCAGGTAGCTGATAGCTCCAGGTTTCACTCAGCGGCTGATCGGCATTGACCAGCGCAGCGCGCATTTCAGTGGTCTGTTTAGGATCTTTCACTTTTACGCGCAGGGTTAAACGCCACCCTTTAGTTACCGGGTTGTAACGCACGGTGCTCTCAACGATTTCACCATTGTCACCGATGCTGGTTTGCGCCGTGACAGGCGTATCCGGCGTCAGTTTTTTCATATCCTGACCGGCGAAGTCGACCACAAATGCCACGGTGCCATCAGGCTGGCGAATGAGATTCGACTGCTTCACATCGCCCGTTGAGCGACGCGTCTGCATCACATACGCGTTGTCCGGCGCATGCAGTTTGTCTTCATCGCGGCTGAAGGTGATGGTGTACTTGAAGTTCATCTCTTTGCCGGCTTCCGGCAGCTGATCCGGCGTCCAGTAAGCGACGATGTTGTCGTTGGTTTCATCGTTGGTTGGAATTTCAACCAGCTCGACTTTCCCTTTACCCCAATCCCCTTTCGGCGTGACCCAGGCGCTTGGACGCAGATCGTAACGATCGTCGAGATCTTCAAAGCGAGAGAACTGACGACCGCGCTGGAGCAGACCAAAGCCCTGCGGGTTTTCCATCGCAAAGCTGCTGACCGCCAGGTGTTTCGGGTTGTTCAGCGGACGCCAGATCCACTCGCCGTTGCCCGCAAGAATAGACAGGCCGTTGGAGTCGTGCAGTTCCGGGCGGAAGTTGGTCGCAGGAGAGGGCTGGTTCGGCCCGAACAGGAACATACTGGTCAGTGGCGCAACGCCCAGTTTGCCCACTTTGTCGCGCAGGTAAACTTTGGACTGCACGTCGATAACCGAGTCACGACCTGGAATGATCACAAAACGGTAGGCACCGGTCGCACGCGGGGAGTCCAGCAGTGCGTAGATAGTCAGGCGTTTGTCCGTCGGTTTTGGACGCTCGATCCAGAACTCACGAAAACGCGGGAATTCTTCACCCGACGGCAGCGCCGTGTCGATTGCCAGACCACGCGCAGAGAGACCGTAAACCTGGCCGGAACCGATCACGCGGAAATAGCTGGCCCCCAGCATGCTGACAATTTCGTCGTTTTTATCTTTGCTGTTGATGGGGTAAAGCACTTTAAAGCCTGCAAATCCCAGGTCTTTAACGGTGTCTTTATCGTGTTTCACATCGCCAAAATTAAAATAATCTGGGTTGTACTTGATCTTACGCACCGCAGTGGCCGTCACCTCATTGATGGCAACCGGGGTGTCGAAATACATACCCTGATGATAAAACTCAAGCTTGAACGGGGTTTTAATGTTGTTCCAGTACGCTTTATCGTGATTGAACTGGATCTGCTGATAGTCCGCATATTTCATGTCGCGGAAAACGGAGGGCAGGTTACTTTTTGGCGCCTCATAGCCTTTGTCGGCCAGCGATTTTGCCTGTTTTGCGACATCATCGATGGAAAAAGACCATGCAGAAGAGGTATACAGTGACAACAATACTGCTGCACCTAACCAACGCATTTTCATCATTTGTGGTTTATGTTTCATAATAAGTAAGCACTTCCCCCTTTGTGTGCTTAATTCGATCCGATCCATTTTACTGGAAATTCAGGCAATCCGACAACATTATCACTGCTTTGTTCAGCGGCTGGCTCATGGATTAAGCAACGAGAAGAACCCACTCTTCACTTTGCGTGCTTATCCTGGAGACAGGGTGTCGGTCTTGGTGTAGGGTTGGCTTCGAATGTAACCACTATTAGCCTTATGGATAAGGCGAAAAGTCTGAGAATGCACAAAGTTATATGACCACTGTACCTGTACAACGTGAATATTTCCTCGACTCGATCCGGGCATGGCTGATGCTATTGGGGATCCCATTTCACATCTCACTGATTTACTCCAGCCACACCTGGCACGTTAACAGTATAGAGCCCTCATGGTGGCTGACACTGTTTAACGATTTTATTCACTCCTTCCGCATGCAGGTGTTCTTCGTCATTTCTGGCTATTTCTCCTACATGCTGTTTTTGCGCTATCCGATGAAGCGCTGGTGGAAAGTGCGCGTCGAGCGCGTCGGCATTCCGATGCTGACCGCCATCCCGCTGCTGACACTGCCCCAGTTCATCATGTTGCAGTACGTAAAAGGCAAAGCGGATAACTGGCAAAATCTGTCGCTGTATGAGAAATACAACACCCTGGTTTGGGAGCTGGTTTCGCACCTGTGGTTCCTGCTGGTGCTGGTGGTGATGACGACCGTGAGCCTATGGATTTTCAGCAAGTTGCGCCGCCATCTTAGCCGACATCACGAATCGCATTTCCCCCACCTCACCTATGGCAAGCTCTCCCTGCTCTTCCTGGTGCTGGGTATCGCTTACGGCGCGATTCGCCGTATTCTGTTTATGGTTTATCCGCCAGTACTGAGCGATGGGCTGTTTAACTTCGTCGTGATGCAAACCCTGTTCTACATCCCCTTCTTTATGCTGGGTGCGCTGGCGTTCATCTCACCGAAGCTCAAAGCGCTGTTCACCACGCCATCGCCATGGTGCGCCGTCGGTTCAGCCCTGGCATTTGCGGCCTATCTGCTCAATCAGCGTTATGGGAGTGGCGATGCGTGGATGTACGAAACAGAAAGCGTGATTACGATGCTGCTGGGGCTATGGATGGTGAACGTGGTCTTTGCGCTGGGGCATCGCCTGCTGAACTTTAAATCCGCGCGGGTGACCTATTTCGTCAACGCGTCGCTGTTTATCTATCTGGTTCACCATCCGCTGACGCTCTTTTTTGGTGCATATATCACCCCGCACATTCGTTCTAACGCATTAGGCTTTTTCACCGGTCTGGTGTTTGTAGTGGGGATTGCCATCCTGCTGTACGAAATTCATCTGCGAATTCCCCTGCTGCGTTTCCTGTTTTCCGGTAAACCACAAAACAAAGCGGAGAGCGTCAAAGCTGCTTAACGTCCCCGTCGCGCCGGGCTTCCGGCGCGTCTACAGCAGCCACTCCACCGGCAGCCACCAGGCGAGCCGCACCAGCACCCGCTGCCAGAAGCGCGTTTTCGGCTCTTTCTTGAGGACAATCTCATCGCCCTCTTTTTGCTCCACCCAGTTTAAACGCCCGAATTTATCCAGCCGGATTTGCCACGCCTCATGCTGACGACTTTTCAGAAAACGTCGGTGGATCAGGCGCGCCAGGGTTTCGCTTTCAATGACAAACCCCATTTCGGTGTTCAGCATCGTCGAGCGCGGATCAAAATTCAGCGAGCCGATAAACACTTTTTCGTTATCAATGCTGAAGGTTTTGGCATGTAAGCTTGACCCGGAGTTCCCCGTCAGGCCGCGGTCCCGAAGGCCTGGGACAAAATCCTGCGTCGGTTTCAGTTCGTAGAGTTCAATCCCGTGACGCAGCAGTTTTTTGCGCCAGCGGGCATACCCCGCATGCACCACCGCCACATCGTTTGCCGCCAGTGAATTGGTAAGAATCGCGATTTTGACGCCCTTGCGCACCATTTGCAGCAGTAGCGCGACGCCGGCGCGGGTCGGGACAAAATAGGACGAGATAATATCGATCTGTTCCACCGGCGAGCCCATAACATCCAGCAGACGCTGTGGCAGCAGGGAATGGCGCTTCGCCCGCCCTAGCCCCTTACGCGGATCATCGCTGAGCAGACGAGTTTTCGCCCAGATAAGCGGCAAATTGCGCGCTTCAAGCCGGGTGATGAACTGGCTGGACTCGAGTTTATCCAGGTACCGCTGGGTAATGTCATTCTGATACCACTCTTCCGGCGGATGGAGACGCATTTCAATCTCCTCCTCCGACAGCTCAAGCACCTGCTTCAGGGGCGAGACGCAGGCGCTGTTCCAGTAGCGTTCGAAATCGTCCGTGACATCCGCCACCACAGGCCCGATGGCCATCACATCCAGATCGGAAAAGAGCGGCGCCTCCCCTGCCCCAAAATAGGCATCCCCGACATTTCGGCCCCCCACAATGGTCGCTTCACCGTCGACGGTGAAACTTTTATTGTGCATTCGGCGGTTAAGTCGGGCGAAATCGGTGAGATAACCCAGCGCGCGCAGGGTGCGGAAAGAGAAAGGGTTAAACAGCCGGACGTCGATATTGGGATGGGAATCAAGCAAGCGCAGGATAGCATCCAGTCCCTGCGTATTGTTGTCGTCAAGCAAGAGCCTGACCCGCACGCCGCGCGATGCCGCAGCGAGTAGCACGGAAAACAGCAGACGCCCCGACATATCGTCTTCCCAGATGTAGTACTGCACATCCAGCGTCTTCTCGGCCATTTCTGCAAGCCTGTAGCGGCAGGCAAACGCGTCCAGGCTGTCATCCAGAGGAAGCAGCCCACACATCCCCGGATGTTCGGCATTGACGGGCGCGATAGCACGCCCGAGTCGCGTGTTATGCGTCGAGATCCTCTCCTCGCTGGGTAAGGAGTCGTTGGTAAAGTCGGGCATTTTCGTCATCATAGCAAACAAAGTATACCCGTTCCGGTAACGGCTTGCGGGTGAGATAGTCTGAAACCGTCGTCACCGCGATGGCCGCCGCAGCAGCCTTGGGAAAACCGTAGACACCGGTGCTGATCGCCGGGAAGGCGATAGTTTGATAGCCATTGGCGGCCGCCAGACGCAGACAATTCAGATAGGCATCTTCCAGGCTTCGCGCCTCATGATGCTCTCCGCCCTGCCAGATCGGGCCTACCGCGTGAATAACTGCTTTGGCAGGCAGATCGCCTGCAATCGTAATCACCGCATGTCCTGGCGCTAACTCACCCTGCTGCTGACGAACAATTTTACAGGCTTCCAGCAGCTGTGGCCCGGCGGCACGATGAATGGCACCGTCGACACCGCCACCGCCCATCAAGGATGGATTGGCGGCATTGACAATGACATCAACGTGCTGCGTGGTGATGTCCCCGAGGACAACTTCAATGTGCGGTCTCATATCTAACCCTCTACTACCGATCTCTTTGTTAAGTGTATAGCAGCGGTCAGTTGGGAAGAAGTAATTGATAAGAAAAGCCCTCCGGTCGTGAAACGGGAGGGCTCTGGCCTAGCGATAGTTGACTAATAACACTGCCAACGTTTTTTCCGGATTGATATATTTCATACTTACCGTGGCGACATCTGGGTAAGGGTTATGTCCCCGCAGGGCATCACCGTAACTTACCTGGGTGGTTTGCACGCGTCCTTCGTGCGGGCATGACAACGCAAACTGATTATGCTGTGGTGAAATCTCACACGGGTCTTCCACAATCGACCCGTTAAAATGAATCACACCGCCGTTAACCGTGGTTGCAGCTAATGCTGGAGTCAGTGCCGATAAAACAACAATACCTGCTGAAATAATACTTTTTACTATGGACGCTGCCATGGTTGGCTCCTCAATGAGAAATCATCCTTGAGGGGTCACGCATTCCTTATTCAAATCATAGAAACATTCATTGGGAACCGCCAAATTATCCAATATATTGATTTCGTGAATATTTCATTCAGAACCCGGCCATTGTTGCGATAAATGAAGCGATTGCCCGTCAGAGACATTAACGACAATTCTCACGGAATCTTTAGGGTTAATATTCAGACTCAGACGGGTTAAATCGATCGGTTGATTCGCGGGAATAGAGAGGGTGCTGCGCTGGCTAGACGTACTTTGTCCCCCAAGCCCTTCCCGAGAAGAAATAATTTGCACCTGACACACGCAGGGTTCAGTCAAAATAACCTGAGGAATGATGGTGGTCATATCCCCGTCGTGGGTGGTTTTAAAGGTGATCTGGCTCGAGAGCGCAGCAAGGAGTAATAAGGTGTGCATGATAAACTCCCGAAAAAAAACAGGGCAAATGCCCTGTTTTTTTGTAGTACAGATTCGAAATTAATACTGATGCGCAGTCGCGTTGTTGCCGAAGCCAACCTGATGCACAGTTACAGTTGACCCGGAAGCGGTCTGGTCCACTGCCGCGCCGTTGCCGCCGCCGAACTGTTTAACACTGATGGTGGAGTCTTTACTGTTCCACTGATCGAGGGTTGCGCTGTTACCAAAGCCTTTCTGCAGCAGGTCAATGGAACTGTCATCAGAACCTTGTCCTACATCAGCACCGTTACCGCCGCCGTGCTGAGTAATAGTCAGGTCAGAATTTTTAGCGTCAGTTTGCAAGGCAACAGCTGAGTTGCCGCCACCGTACTGGTAAATGCTCAGAGTTGAGTTCGGGCCGCTATTACCGCCACCCCAACCACCACCGCCGCCGCCATATTGTGGAACCGCACCAGCCAGAGCACTGCCAGAAACTACGATTGCTGCAATTGCTGCCACTTTGAAAAGTTTCATGGTAAACCCCCATCGGATTGATTTAAGTCGTCGTAAATAGTCAGCGTTGGATAACGCGAATTGCCATTTGCGACTGTCTCTGTACTACAACTGCTGTTTTTTGCGTACCATACTGGGTAATATTCGCTTTGTTACCCGAGCCTTTCTGGATAATCATCGCGGTATTACCAAAAGCCCCTTGCTTAATACTCGCATCATTGCCGTTGCCGGACTGATCGATATAAGCGAGGTTATAAGTCCCTGATTGATCAACTTTCGCTCGGTTGTTCCCGCCATCCTGAGAAACAACGGACAGTAATTTAGAACCGCCCTGGCGAACGTCAGCATTATTACCTGAACCTTGTTGACCAATAATGGCTGCCTGATTATATGAAGACTTGCTTAATTCATTAATCGCGAAGTTATATTCCGAGACTGCCAAATCCGGACCTGCCGCGATCGCTAACCCAGGCGCACCCAGTAATGTAAACATCATAAATAACGTTCTGTTTTTCATGTTGTCACCTGGACCTGGTAATAAATAAATGGCTTGGTGTTAACGCGATTCGTTTTTTGTTAACGCCGCGTTACGATGAAGAGTATGTCTACCGAAACAATTTAAATATCTCACCCGCGAGTGTTATTTTTATTTAATGGGTCACCTCAAAGTATTAATTAATGCCAAAATTACCAGTCGGCAGCGTAAGTTAGTTTTTTAAATATTATTTTTACAGCCTGTTTGCGCTTCGTTAAGGAAGCGCTTATCGCCCCCGTCGCGTCTGCCCTTCGCGCTTCGCCGACAACATTCCGCGACACCTCTGTCACAAGACGTACGATTTCTTAAGAGCTTTCTGTTAGCATGCAAAGTCTTAGACTTTTCATCTCACTCATACCTGTTACGAGTAAACACAAAATAATCAATTGATATTAAAATCAACTGATTGCAATAATTTGTATGATTTTTAAAATGTGTGCAGCATTATTATCATGTACAACTTTTTTATCATTACTGAACTTTTAAAACGCTTCAAATTCACAAATTAATATCAATTTTTACATTCCGTTACACCATTAACACTTGATTTAAAAATCGTAATAGCTAGATTGAAATCAGCAGTACGAATTATTTTTAATATTTACCTCCTCCTGGAGGTTATGGTCTGATTCTACACACAGCAGTGCAACATCTGTCAGTACTTCTGGTGTCCCCCGAATATATCGGGGGACAGCTGCCAGGTGTTATAAAAAAGTGGGGTTTCATCATGTTTAATGAAGTCCATAGTTTACATGGTCATACATTACTGTTGATCACAAAGCCTTCTTTACAAGCGACAGCCTTATTACAACATTTGAAGCAGTCTCTGTCATTGAACGGGAAATTGCACAATATTCAACGTTCTTATGATGATATTGCTCCTGGCAGCATCATTCTCTTCGATATGATGGAAGCTGATAAAAAGCTTATCCATTACTGGCAGGATAACTTAAGCAGGAAAAACAATAATATCCGCGTGTTATTATTGAATACACCTGATGAGTATCCTTTCCGGGATATTGAAAGCTGGCCGCATATCAACGGCGTCTTTTACGTCACTGAAGACGAGACGCGTGTGGTGGAAGGGTTGCAGGGTATTTTGCGTGGAGAGTGTTACTTTTCACAGAAACTGGCCAGCTACCTCATCACTCACTCCGGAAATTATCGCTATAACAGTTCAGAGTCGGCTTTGCTGACGCATCGCGAAAAAGAGATTCTGAATAAATTACGCATTGGTTCTTCAAATATTGAAATCGCCCGTTCGTTATTTATCAGCGAAAATACAGTGAAGACACATCTCTATAATCTTTTCAAGAAGATAGCTGTTAAAAACAGGACTCAGGCTGTTTCATGGGCAAACGATAACCTCAGGCGTTAATAACATGAAACGCACGTCGAGTTGGATCGCGGCAGTCGGCTTTCTGCTCGCTGCCGGAAATCTTCACGCTGTTGAAGTGGAAGTGCCCGGATTATTAACTGACCACACCGTCTCATCTATCGGCCACGATTTTTATCGGGCATTTAGCGACAAATGGGAAAGTGATTATCCTGGCAACTTAACAATCAATGAGCGACCCAGTGCTCGATGGGGAAGCTGGATCACCATAACGGTTAATCAGGACGTGGTGTACCAGACATTTTTATTCCCAACGAAAAGAGACTTTGACAAAAACATCAGTTTTGCACTGGCACAAACTGAAGAAGCGGTAAATCGTCTGCAAATCGATAAGGCTCTACTGAGCACTGGCGATTTAGCAAAAGATGAATTCTAGCGATATTAATCTCCGGAGGCTGTAATGCGTCTCGCACACACAGTGATTTCGTTAATGCTGATTGCACCGTTAAGCTGGGCCGGGAATATGACTTTCCAGTTCCGTAACCCAAACTTTGGTGGCAATCCAAATAACGGGGCTTTTATGCTCAATGAAGCCCAGGCCCAAAACTCCTATAAAGACCCCAGCTATAACGATGACTTTGGTATTGAAACACCGTCTGCACTGGATAACTTCACTCAGGCTATTCAGTCGCAAATATTAGGTGGCTTGCTCACGAATATTAATACCGGCAAACCAGGCCGCATGGTGACCAACGATTTTATTGTCGATATTGCCAATAAAGACGGGCAACTGCAGCTGAATGTGACCGACCGGAAAACGGGCAAAACGTCCACCATTCAGGTATCGGGTCTCGCAACCGATTCAACTGATTTTTAAACAACCACGAAATAAGGACAACAATCATGCAGCGCTTACTGATTCTTGTTGCAGTGTGCTTATTGAGCGGTTGTTTAACTGCTCCACCTAAAGAAGCCGCTAAACCCACGCTGATGCCCCGGGCGCAAAGCTATCGCGACCTGACGCATCTGCCGGCACCGACCGGTAAGATATTTGTCTCGGTTTATAATATTCAGGATGAAACGGGCCAGTTCAAACCGTATCCGGCAAGTAACTTCTCGACGGCTGTTCCACAAAGTGCCACCGCCATGCTGGTGACTGCGCTCAAGGATTCACGCTGGTTTATTCCTCTGGAACGCCAGGGGCTGCAAAACCTGCTGAACGAACGCAAAATCATTCGTGCAGCACAGGAAAACGGCACCGTTGAGGTTAATAACCGCGTACCGTTGCAGTCGCTGGTTGCCGCAAACGTTATGGTTGAAGGCTCGATTATCGGCTACGAAAGTAACGTGAAATCGGGCGGTGTTGGGGCGCGTTATTTCGGTATCGGAGCGGACACGCAGTATCAGCTCGACCAGATTGCCGTCAACCTGCGCGTGGTTAACGTGAGCACCGGTGAAGTGCTGTCATCGGTCACCACCAGCAAAACGATTCTCTCCTATGAAGTTCAGGCCGGTGTCTTCCGCTTCATCGACTACCAGCGTCTGCTGGAAGGTGAAATCGGCTACACCTCGAATGAACCGGTGATGATGTGTCTGATGTCGGCCATCGAAACAGGGGTTATTTTCCTGATTAACGACGGGATCGATCGTGGACTGTGGGATCTGCAGAATAAAAATGACGTGAAAAATGAGGTGCTGGTGAAATACCGCGAAATGTCGGTGCCTCCAGAATCCTGATTCAGAAAGCACAACGAAAAAGCGAGGCGCTAAGGCCTCGCTTTTTTATTTGCTCAATACCGTGCCGTTTTCCTGCGCCCGCTCTCGCCGGGCCGCCAGCCACAGTCCGCTGTTTTTCATCGCGTAGCCAAACACCAGTCCCAGAAGGAGCGACGGAATAATCATTTTCCAGTCGCCCTGCCCGGCAAAGGTCGCGCATGCGCCAATGAAAGTTCCAGGAACAAAAGAGAGCAGCAGGTGTTTTGCCTGAATGCACATCAAAAAAGCCACTACGCCGGTCATCATATAGCCGACGATCTCAAGATGCGGCGCAAGCGCGCTGCCGTGCATGATAATCAATGCCCAGACAACGCCGCTCATCATGGTGCAGCCCGAGATAAACAGCCCTTTCAGTCCGCCCTGCGGACAGGCGAAGTAGGCGGTACAGCCGAGGAAACCCGCCCAGCTGAGCAGTCCCAAAGACACGGCAACCCATCCCCAGATTCCGGAGAGGATCCCTGTCGTAATGGCAATGGAAAGTAATATATTCATGGCGCGCATCTTATCAGATACGCGCCAGTGAAATGAGATCACGAGCACATTTTGTTCAAATCAAAATGTATCGTTACATTGAATATGTGATTTAAATCACTCTTCGTTCTCTTCCTGTAATTCGTCCCACATGGCGGAGATCGCTTCACGGGTCAGCGGTGCCATGGTGCGCCAGAAAGGAGATGTGGCGTGGGCTTCAATCTTACCGAGGAAAGCACCGCACCAGGGGAGAATGTAATCGCCAAACAGCGTTTCCAGAGCTTCGCTTTCATCTTCACCGGCGTGATCTTCAATCCACGAGGCCGCCAGCAGCAGCGTGCCGATATGGTCGGCAGGCGCATCGCTCAGGGGCATACCGCGCTCGGAGAGGAACGCGCGCACTTCAGATTCCGTCGCCCCCTCTTCCCAGGAAGAGCGATACGGTGAAACGCGCCCCTCTTCGCCCACAAACAGGGCGTTGTAATCCGCCGAAATCTGCTGCATATCGCAGCTCTTTTGCAGGCGTTGCAGTAGCTCGTCCTGCTCCAGCGGCCAGTTGTCCGCGAGCTTACCTTCGCGAATCAGCGTAAAGAGCGGAACCAGCAGCGGATCTTGCGGCTGGCGATAGTACAAGGTGCCCAGTACGCGGCAAAGGATTGAAAACTCGTTCATTTATTTATTCCATGACTGTATTAAAGTTCAGCAAATTCAGCGATCGGTGGCATGCCACGCGATTCGAGGAAATCCAGCATCCGACGCGGGGTAACGTTAAGAATACGCTCTTCCGGGAACCCGACTTCATTCAACACTTTCCGGCACTCGCCAAATTCCCCCAGCGTAAAGGCGGTGTGGGAATCAGAGCCCAGCGCCACCATTCCACCAGCATCACGCACCGCCGCCGCCACTGCACGACAGTTAGCTTCGCTGCCAATGCGCGAGTGGGTAAAGGAGGAGTTATTGATTTCCAGCGCCACGCGGTGTTTTGCCGCCGCCTGGGCGACCGCCTGAATGTCGATTGGGAATTTCGGGTTGCCAGGGTGGCTGATAATGTGGACGTTGCCGCTGGCAATCGTCGCGATCATCGCCTGAGTGTGGGTCTCTTTATCCTGAGGAGCAAACACCGGCTCATGAAAACCGGCGATAATCAGATCCAGAGAGGTGAGCATTGGGCCAGTACAGTCGATCTCGCCGTCCGTATTTTTAATGTTCGCCTCGATGCCGCGCAGTATCCCCACGCCATCCACCAGACGAGGCCAGATGCGCATATTTACAAAGTGCCAGTAGTGCGGCGCATCAGCCATATCCGGGCCGTGATCGGTGATCGCAAAAAGCGTAATCCCTCTCAGTTTGGCTTGCGCGATGTAGTCATGAAGGGTGCTGTACGCGTGGGTGCTGGCGACGGTGTGCATATGCAGGTCTACGGGATACATCTCTCTCTCCTCTGATGTTTTACCCCAAGGATAGCAGGTATACCCGGCGAATATCAGCAAAAACCCGGCAAAAGCCGGGTTGCGGTTAGTAGCCTCGCTGCCTGTCGACCTGTCCGGTCGCGGCTTTCCCCTGCTCCAGTAGCGCTATCGTGCGGGCGATGTAATCCACGGCTTCTGCCGGGCGGGTGACAGCGGCAATATGCGGCGTCATCGCCACGCGCGGATGCGCCCACAGCGGGCTCTCTTCCGGCAACGGTTCACGGCTGTAGACATCCAGCATCGCCCCTTTCAGCTTACCGCTGTCGAGCGCGTTAAGCAGATCCGCTTCCACCAGATGCACGCCGCGCGCCAGGTTCATCACATAGCTTTGATCCGGCAGTTGGTTCAGCAGATCCTGATTGATAATCCCGACCGTCTCTGCCGTATTTGGCAGCAGGTTGATCAGCACGCGCGTCCCTTTCAGGAAGGCCGGCAGTTCGTCATGACCGGCAAAGCTCTCCACGCCAGGATAGGTCTTTCGCGTGCGACTCCAGCAGCGCAGCGGGAATCCCCACGGCGCAAGGGCTTCCGCCACTTTTGAACCCAGCACGCCCGCACCCAACAGCCCGACGGTAAAATCTTCGCGCTGATAATCGGCTAACGGTTCCCAGCGCGATTGTTGCTTCAGCGCCTGATAGTCGTCAAAACGGCGGAACCAGTGCAGAACCTGGCTCACCGCGTATTCCTGCATTTGCTGGCCCATCCCGGTATCTTCGAGGCGGAACAGGGGAATATGTTCTGGCAACATTTCCGGATGCGCTTTTAATTTGCTCAGGATGGAATCCACGCCCGCGCCGAGGGCGAAGACCGCTTTCAGATTGCGCCCCTGCAACATCTCCACCGGCGGATGCCAGACGAGCGCATAATCCGCATGTTCGTTATCACCCCGCTTCCATTCACGCACGCGCGCGCCCGGAATGGCTGTCGACAGCGCCTTAATCCAGTAAGGGGTAACAAACGTCGGGTGGTAAAAGATGATATCCATAAATGACTCCTGCTTTTTATTGCGATGTTTTATATGTGTTTTCAAGAGGATTATCAGGATAACAAATATTGCGCAGGGTGTGTTGATGATAAAAAAAGCGCTTTCAGCACATTCAGGAATCACATTGCTGAAACTTTATCTAAACACGCCAAATAACTGAAAAAGTTGATTGACGGCGATGCCCCTTTTACTTACATTAGCGCCCGTCCCAGCAACAACGGGATGACAATACGGTGAGGTGTCCGAGTGGCTGAAGGAGCACGCCTGGAAAGTGTGTATACGGCAACGTATCGAGGGTTCGAACCCCTCTCTCACCGCCATATTTGAAGAAGAGCTCGCATGAAAATGCGGGCTTTTTTTTCGTCTGTCGTTTGGGTCTACTCCTCGACAATCCGCGCGTATTCTTCGGCCAGAAAATCCACCAGCGTGCGCACAGAAGGCAACAGTCCGCGCCGCGAAGGATACACGGCGTGAATGACTTCCCGCTGCGGCTCCCACTCGCTCAGTACCCTGACCAGCTCACCGCGCGCCAGCTGCTCCTTGACCATTAAAACCGGTAACTGGACCACGCCGACACCAGCCGATGCCGCTTCGCGCAGCGCCAGCATATCAGAGGTGATATAACGCGGCGTAAAGTGGATCTCCGCCTTCGCGCCCGCAGGCCCGGTCAGCGCCCATTTGTGAACCTGCTTGCCCGCCCCCATGCTCAGTCCGGGCCACTGGCTGAGTTCAGCAGGCGCGGTCGGTGTACCCAGCCGTTCAATCAGCTGCGGGCTCGCCACCAGACAGTGACCGCGATCGGCGAGCACACGCAAGACCAGATCGCTATCGTCAAAAGGCCGTGGCCTTACGCGAATTGCCACATCAATCCCCTCCGCCACCACATCCACGCGCCGGTTGGTGGCTTCCAGCTGCAGATTCACGCCCGGATAGCGGACCATAAATCGCGCCAGCATCGGGCCAATATGGACATGTAGCAGCGTAACCGGACAGGTTATGCGCACCATTCCGCGCGGCTCTGCCTGTAAAGCGGCAACAGCCTCCTGCGCCGCCTCCGCTTCCACCAGCATCGCTTTGCAGTGCTGATAAAAGGTATGGCCGATGTCGGTGACGGTAAACTGCCGCGTGGTGCGCTGTATTAATCGCACGCCCAGCCGCTCTTCAAGCTGCGCAATACGACGGCTGAGGCGGGATTTTGGTAAATCACAGGCCCGTCCTGCTGCGGCAAATCCGCCGTGGTCCACCACTTTCACAAACCACGCAAAATCATTGAGATCCTGCATTTCGCCTCCATCGTCCTGTTTATGGAACAGTGAGCATTAATTTCACACTCTACCGGGTTATTAATGTCGAATATAAGCTAATACACATCAACCGAACAGCAGGAGAAAAACATGAAACAGGTTACTGGCGTCTATACCGCACCGCGTCCCCACTGGGTGGGCGACGGTTTCCCGGTACGCTCAATGTTCTCTTACCAGACTCACGGCGAAGCCCTCAGCCCTTTCCTGCTGCTGGACTATGCAGGCCCGCACGTCTTCCCCGGCGACGGCGTGAAACGCGGTGTGGGTGAGCATCCCCATCGCGGCTTTGAAACGGTGACCATTGTCTATTCCGGCGACGTAGAGCATCGCGATTCAACCGGTAAAGGTGGCGTGATTGGTCCGGGCGATGTGCAATGGATGACCGCCGGTGCGGGCATTTTGCATGAAGAGTTTCACGCCGATGCCTTCTCGCGCCAGGGCGGTGAGCTGAAGATGATGCAGCTGTGGGTCAACCTTCCGGCGAAGCACAAAATGGCCACACCGGGCTACCAGAGCATCACCAAAGCGGCGATCCCGGTCGTGGCGCTGCCCGATAACAGCGGCGAGCTGCGGGTGATTGCCGGTCAGTATGGCGATACACAAGGCCCGGCGCGCACCTTCTCGCCCCTCAACGTATGGGACATTGCCTTGCATCAGGGCGGTCATCTGAGCCTGAACCAGCCGGATGGCTGGAGCACGGCGCTGGTGGTGGTCGAAGGCAGCATCACAGTGAATGGCACCACCGAAGCCGGTGAAGCCCAGCTGGTGGTGCTGAGCCAGAGCGGGGATAAACTGCACCTTGAGGCCACCCGTGACGCAAAAGTGCTGCTGATGTCCGGCGAGCCGTTAAACGAGCCGATTGTCGGTTACGGTCCGTTCGTGATGAACACCAAAACCGAGATCGCAGAGGCGATCGGTGATTTTAATTCCGGTCGTTTTGGTCAGATGTGAGCGTAAACCGGCAGAGGTGATTATTGCTTAACCGAACAGCCACTCGGGCATAAAATTTGCTTGACCGTTTTAGCGCAACTCCCTATAGTAGCGCCCCGTTGCCCCCGAGAGGTCAGGCAGCGAAACAATACGGTGAGGTGTCCGAGTGGCTGAAGGAGCACGCCTGGAAAGTGTGTATACGGCAACGTATCGAGGGTTCGAACCCCTCTCTCACCGCCATATTTAGAGAAGAGCTCGCATGAAAATGCGGGCTTTTTTTTCGTCTGTCGTTTCGGTTCCCCAGAAAGCAAAGCCCGGTTTCCCGGGCTTTGTCATCAGCAGCAAATTCAGTCGTAGGCAAGCAGTGCGCGCTGGCACAGAACCGAGCGTACGCAATCATCTTTGTTGAAACGCACCACCCCAACCATGTCATCTTCCACAAAACGTGCCAGCGCATCGCTCAGGCCCGATTTGACACCCGACGGCAGGTCGCACTGGGTGATATCGCCGTTGACGATAACGGTCACGTTTTCCCCGAGGCGCGTTAAAAACATCTTCATTTGCGCTGCGGTCACGTTCTGAGCCTCGTCGAGAATGACGACCGCATTTTCAAATGTACGTCCGCGCATATAGGCGAACGGCGCGATTTCCACCTTACCAATCTCTGGTCGCAGGCAGTACTGCATAAAAGAAGCCCCCAGGCGTTTCACCAGCACGTCATAGACAGGCCGGAAATACGGGGCGAACTTCTCTGACATATCGCCGGGCAAGAAGCCGAGATCTTCATCGGCCTGCAATACCGGACGGGTGACGATAATTCTGTCCACATCCTTATGAATCAGAGCCTCCGCCGCCTTGGCAGCACTTATCCACGTTTTCCCGCATCCGGCTTCACCGGTTGCGAAGATCAGCTGTTTACTCTCGATAGCATTCAGGTAGTGCGCCTGAGCTTCATTGCGGGCGGCAATTGGGGAGTTATCACGGCTGTCTCGCGCCATGCCAATTGCTTCTACGCCGCCACTCATCTGCACAAGCGAGGTGACCGACTCTTCTTCACGCTGTTTATGACTACGTGAATCCCGTCTCAGCACACGTTTTGCTTCGCGACGAGCTTTGATCACTGCTTTTTGTCTTCCCATGGATAGCACCTTGAGTTGTTGGTATTCATCACACGCGCCGTTGGCAGCGCGATTATGCGCACGAACATCTGAGGTTTGGCTTCCTTGTAAGCCCTTGCTTGCCTTTTGGAATGACGATGCAAAACGGCTACGCGCACCGTTCTGCACGCCGGATAAGTTCTTTTGAGGTATTGGGGAGGAGAATTTTGTGGTGAAGAAATCGCTGCCGGAGTCAGAGCCTCCGCGCCGGGTGCTGCGGTTGTTATGTTTAACTTGTCCAGTACAGGACCCAACCATTCGCGATCTCCATAGTGAATCGTTATCACTGCCGGGAACTACCGCTGTCTTATATTAAGTACATCAGGATTTATCACAAATGCAACATCTTTTTTACCTTAACGCAACTTTTTTCAGGCTCGCCCTGCAGCTGAGTTCAGTCTCATACAGAAATATGACAGAAATATAACAGTGAGGGTCATAGGAAAAAATAATCTCCCCGCGCGGGTGGCGGGGAGAATAATCAGGCTTCGATCAGCCCTTGTGCGAGATACGCGGTGTTATCGCGCACGCCCGGCAGAGCAAAGAAATACCCGCCGCCGATAGGTTTTATGTACTCTTCCAGCGCCTCGCCGTTTAACCGCTTCTGCACGGTTAAAAAGCCCTTCTCCAGATCGTGCTGATAGCAGACAAACAGCAGGCCCATATCCAGCTGCCCTGAGTTGGTCACCCCCAGCGAATAGCTGTAACCGCGACGCATCATCAGGCTGGACTCGGTTTCCGGCGTTCGCGGGTTCGCCAGACGAATATGGCTGTCGAGCGCGATGGTATCGCCGTCCGGATCTTTTGCGTAATCCGGTACATCGTGTTCGTTTTTCATGCCCAGCGGCGCACCGCTCTGCTTGTCACGACCGAAAATGGTTTGCTGCTCTTTCAGCGGCGTGCGATCCCAGAACTCCACGTGGAACTGGATAATGCGCACCGCCTGATAAGTGCCGCCCACCGCCCACGCCGGTTCGCCCTGATCCGCCGTGGTCCAGACCACGTTTTTCATCAGCGCCGCATCTCGGCTGTCCGGGTTGGCCGTTCCGTCTTTAAAGCCGAGCAGGTTGACCGGCGTCTCTTTTCCCTGGCTGCGCGCTGCGTGATCGGAGATAAACCCTTCCCGCTTCCAGCGCACGCTGAGCAGATCCGGCGTGTGCTTGATGATATCGCGCAGGGCGTGGATCACCGTATCCTGGGTGTTGGCGCAGATCTGGATCAGCAGATCGCCATGACAGAGCGCGGCGTCGAGAGAATCATTTGGAAAACGCGTCATCTTTTGCAGCGTTTTCGGTTTCTGTTTCTCAAGCCCGTAGCGGGCGTCAAACAGCGACTCGCCAACGGAAACCGTGACCGTCAGATTATCCGGGGCGATAAACGGCCCCAGAATACCCGAATCCATCGGCGGCATCCGCGGGTTCGGCGTTTCCGGCGCCGGGCCGCCTGCCGTCAGAAACGCAATCCGCTTCGTCAGCAAACGGAACAGACGTTCCAGATCCGCTTTATCGCTCGCCAGCGAATCAAACGCCACCACCATCATCGCCGCCTGCTGTGGCGTCAGGATCCCGGCCTGATGTTCGCCGTAGAACGGCTGCGTCTCCATGCGTGCATTCGGGGAGAGGGTTCCCGGCGCGCTTTGCGGTTTGGCCGCATGCGCCACCGGGCACCCCCCCGCCAGAGCGAGCGCGCCGCCAAGCGCCCCCACCCCTTTTAACAATCGACGGCGCGACGGTTCTGCGACGTCGATTTCGTGATGTTTACTCATAATGCTTAGTCCAGACCCAGTACGCCACGCAGCTGTGCCAGATCTTCCGCCAGCGTCGTGATTGGCCCTTTCAGCGCATTCCGGTCGGCGTCCGTCAATTTGTCGTAAGTCTCATACCCGTCTTTGGTACGGTACTTCGCCAGAATGGTATTCACTTTCTTGAAGTTGGCATCCACTTTCGCCAGCAGTTCGCTGTTGTCTTTCTGCAGCTGCGGACGCAGCAGGTCTACAATTTTCTGCGCGCCGTCAACGTTCGCCTGGAAGTCCCACAGGTCGGTGTGGCTGTAACGATCTTCTTCGCCACTGATTTTGCTGGCCGCCACTTCTTCAATCAGGCCAGCCGCGCCGCCCACCACTTTTGACGGCGGGAAAGCCAGCTCGCTAATGCGTTTTTGCAGATCCAGCACGTCGGTATTCAACTGCTCCGCGTACTTCTCCATCCCTTTGGTGGAGTTGTCGCCAAACAGCGCTTTCTCCAGACGGTGGAAGCCGGTGAATTTCGGATCGGCGGCTTTCTGCTCGTAATCATCTTCACGGGCGTCGATGCTGCCGTCGAGGTCAGAGAACAGCTCGGCAATCGGTTCGATACGCTCGTAGTGCTGGCGCGTTGGCGCGTACAGAGATTTGGCTTTCTCGATATCACCCGCTTTTACCGCGTCGGTAAAGGCTTTGGTACCGGCAACCAGGTCTGCGGTCTCTTTGGTCACGTAGGCTTTATAGGCGGTGATCGCCTCGCCCAGACTCAGCAGTGCTTCGCCTTTCGCCGCATCCGCCGTGGCTTCGCCTTTGACGATCAGCTTGCCTTTCGGGTTGGTCAGCAGGCCGCAGGTCATGTCATATTCGCCCGGCTGCAGGTTAGCCGTCATTTTCTGGGTAAAGCCTGGCGCGATGTTTTCACGCTCTTCCACCACCATCACGCCTTTGAGGATTTCCCACTCCAGCGCCTTCTGGCTATGGTTCTGAATGATAAACTGGGTTTTACCGCTGTTGACCGTGATGGTCATCGGCTCACACTGTTTATCGTTCACGGTGACTTTCACCTGTGGAACATCTGCCGCGCCCGCTGAGAATGCATACGCAAACAGCGCTGCCACACCTGCCTGTAATGCAGTACGTCGAAATTGAATTGCCATGACCCTTCCCTTTCTAAAAGTATGTATAAACAACACGAAGCACTTCAGGGCGCAGTACGCGACGGCTGAGTACTGGGGCGTGATGGCATAAAGAACAGCACCAGCGCCGGAATGAGATAGATGAAATACATCGCCACTTCGCTGACGCTCGGCGTTTCCTGATAGCCGAAGATGCCCTCGAGCAGGGTGCCGGTCAGAGAGTGGGTGGAGAGCGTATTACTGAAATCGAACGCAACGTCCTGGAAGTGGTTCCACAGGCCCGCCTCGTGGAAGGCGCGAATCGCCCCTGCCGCCAGCCCGGCGGCGACCAGCAGAATGAACAGGCTGGTCCATTTGAAGAACGCGCCAAGGTTCAGGCGAATGCCGCCCCAGTAGAGCATGAATCCCAGCACAATCGCGGTGGCGAGACCCAGCATCGCGCCGAGCGGCGGCCAGATCCCTACGTCCTGCTGGAACGCCGCCAGCAGGAAGAAGACTGACTCCAGCCCTTCGCGGGCGACGGCGAAAAAGACCATCCCAATCAGCGCCCAGCCGTGGTGGTTGCCCTTTTGCAGCGCGTGATCGACCGCCTGCTCCAGCTGCACTTTGACGTTACGCGAGACTTTGCGCATCCAGAACACCATCCAGGTGAGGATCACCACGGCAATCACCGCCACTATTCCTTCGAACAGCTCCTGCTCTTTTTGCGGGAATTCACCGGTGGTTTCGTTAATCAGGATCCCGAGACCTAAACAGAGTGCGGCGGCGAGAATAACGCCAATCCACATCACACCAATCCAACGGCCGCGCTGGGTGCGCTTCAGGTAGCTGGCAATCAGACTGACAATTAAGGCCGCTTCAAGCCCTTCACGTAACATAATGAGAAATGGAACAAACATGCCGACACCTTAAATGTTTATCGCGGTCAACTGGTGCAAAGAAAGGTAAATAACTGTGATAGTGATTATCATTACGGCAGAAAGAAAAACAAGCGAATTGTGTCAGGTTTTGATGACCAGTTGTAAATCCATCGCCGGTTAATAGTTACGATCGTTACCGTTATGTATATAACTTATAACGTAAATGCCCATTTACGGTTCCCGTGCCCTATGGCTAAATAAGCGCTTCGTTTACCTGCTGAAAATTCAAAATGTATAACTTTGTTCATTTCCTGCTGGCGCTGGTCATTATTCTTGCGCTCGCCTGGCTGGTGAGTTTCGACCGCCGAAAAATTCGTATTCGTTATGTTTTACAGCTTATTGTGATTGAAATTGCGCTGGCGTTCTTTTTCCTGCACGCCGAAAGCGGTCTCTTCGTGATTAAATATGTCTCCGGTTTCTTTGAATCCCTGCTGAAATTTGCCGCGGAGGGCACCAATTTTGTCTTTGGCGGAATGGGTGAAAAAGGGCTGGCGTTCATTTTCCTTGGCGTGTTGTGTCCGATTATCTTTATTTCTGCCCTGATCGGTATTCTCCAGCACTGGCGTATTCTGCCGATTTTTATTCGTCTGATCGGCACCCTGCTGTCAAAACTGAATGGCATGGGCAAGCTGGAATCCTTTAACGCCGTCAGCTCATTGATTCTCGGCCAGTCGGAAAACTTCATTGCTTACAAAGGGGTGCTCGGCGATCTCTCGTCTCGTCGTCTGTTCACCATGGCGGCAACGGCGATGTCCACCGTTTCCCTGTCGATCGTCGGCGCTTATATGACCATGCTCGATGCGAAATTCGTGGTCGCGGCGCTGATCCTCAATATGTTCAGCACCTTTATTATTCTGTCGGTCATTAACCCGGCAAGCCCGGAAGCCGAGCCGGAAATCAAACTGGAAAAACTGCACGAATCCCAGAGCTTCTTTGAGATGCTGGGCGAGTATATTCTGGCCGGTTTTAAAGTGGCGATGATTATTCTGGCGATGCTGATTGGCTTTATTGCCCTTATTAGCGCCGTCAACGCCCTTTTCTCCAGCCTGTTTGGAATGAGCTTCCAGCAGATCCTTGGCTATGTATTTTATCCGCTGGCGTGGCTAGTGGGCATTCCCCTGAGTGATGCGCTGAACGCGGGCAGTATTATGGCGACCAAACTGGTGGCGAATGAATTTGTGGCGATGATTGAGCTGCAAAAAATTGCCGGTCAAATGACACCGCGCGGGCTGGGCATTCTCTCTATCTTCCTGGTGTCGTTCGCCAACTTTGCCTCTATCGGCATCGTGGCCGGGGCGATCAAAGGGCTGAACGAGAAGCAAGGCAACGTGGTGTCTCGCTTTGGTCTGCGTCTGGTGTACGGCGCGACGCTGGTGAGCTTGCTGTCGGCAAGTTTTGCGGGGCTGGTGCTTTAACACCGTTTGTCGAACAGATGATATGCAGGCCGGGTCAGCGTTAGCGCCACCCGGCTTTTTCTTGCAATAATAACAATGAGGATAGCGAACAATGACCATCAAAACAGGGCTTATGGTTGCCGCACTTTTCATGCTGGCCGGCTGTAACGCCCCCTCGCATACGGCTCCTGATGCCACCTGCAAAGTGGATAACCAGATGCAGCAAACCACGCTCTATTTCGGTCTGAATCGTCCGGCGGGTGCCGCCATCACCGGGCAGGAGTGGCAGCAGTTTGTCGATCAGGACGTGACGCCGCGTTTTCGCGATGGCTTAACGGTGTTTGATGCGCGCGGACAGTGGCTGGGCAATGACGGGAAAGTGGCGCGTGAGCCAAGCAAAGCGTTGATGCTGATCCACGGGAAAGATGCTCAGAGCGAGAGCAATATCGAAGCATTACGCGGGATCTACAAATCTCGGTTTGCGCAGGAGTCGGTGATGCGCGTTGATCAGCCGGTGTGCGTGCAGTTCTGACAGAAAAAAAGCCGGGCGGCGACGACGCCTTACCCGGCTTTGAACACCTGTTAACGCTTATTCAGGCTGTAACTTTACCGGCGGTGCCGTGTGGTAATGCGCATCCGCTTCGGCAAAACGTTCCTGCATAGCCGCCGACGGCGCTTTCCCCAGCAGGCTGAACACCACAATCCCGATGCTGCCAAAGATAAAGCCTGGAATGATTTCATACAGGCCCAGCCACGCGAACTGTTTCCAGACGATAACCGTCACCGCACCGATGATCATCCCCGCCAGCGCGCCGTTTCGGGTCATGCGTGACCAGAGTACAGAGAACAGCACCACCGGACCAAAGGCCGCACCGAAGCCCGCCCAGGCGTAGCTCACCAGGCCCAGCACGCGGTTTTCCGGGTTTGCGGCCAGCGCGATAGAGACCAGCGCCACCGCCAGCACCATAAAGCGTCCGACCCACACCAACTCTTTCTGGCTCGCGCCTTTACGCAGGAAGGCCTTGTACAGATCTTCTGTGATAGCGCTTGAGCAGACCAGCAGCTGACAGCTCAGGGTCGACATCACCGCCGCCAGAATCGCCGACAGTAAAATCCCGGCAATCCACGGGTTAAACAGAATCTGCGCCAGCTCGATAAACACGCGCTCGGCGTTCTGGTTCACCGCCCCCGCCTGCGCCGGGTTGTTATTGAAGTACGCAATGCCGAAGAAGCCGACCGCAACCGCACCCGCCAGGCACAGGATCATCCACGTCATACTGATACGACGCGCATGCACGATGCTGTGGTGAGAATCCGCCGCCATGAAACGCGCCAGAATGTGCGGCTGGCCGAAGTAGCCCAGGCCCCAGCCCATCAGTGAGATGATGGCCACGAAGTTCAGCCCTTTGAGCATATCGATGTTTTCAATGCTCTTTTGCTTGATCACTTCCAGCGAATCGCCAAACCCGCCGACGGTAATAATCACAATCACCGGGGTGAGGATCAGGGCGAAAATCATCAGGCTCGCCTGCACGGTATCCGTCCAGCTGACGGCCAGGAAGCCACCGACGAAGGTGTAAAGGATGGTGGCTGCAGCACCGGCCCAGAGTGCGGTTTCATAGCTCATGCCGAAAGTGCTTTCGAACAGACGAGCCCCGGCGACAATCCCGGACGCACAGTAAATGGTGAAGAACAGCAGGATCACCAGCGCGGAGATAATACGCAGTACGCGGCTTTTATCTTCGAAACGGCTGGTGAAATAGTCCGGAAGCGTCAGCGCGTTGTTGTTCACTTCGGTGTGAACACGCAAACGACCGGCCACCAGTTTCCAGTTAATCCATGCCCCGATACACAGGCCGATGGCAATCCAGCTTTCAGAAATCCCGGAGATGAAAATCGCGCCCGGTAACCCCATCAGCAGCCAGCCGCTCATGTCGGATGCGCCCGCTGACAGCGCGGTCACGAAGGGCCCTAAACTACGCCCACCTAAAATATAGTCGTCAAAGTTTTTGGTCGAACGCCATGCAATAAACCCTATCAGGATCATGCCAAAAATATAAACGAGAAATGTCACCAGCATCGGTGTGCTAATAGCCATTTAAAATCTCCAAAAATATCGAGCGACAGCCGTCCGGGCTGCCTTATTATTCGATTATCGGAACGTGATAATCATGAGTGTATTTCGGTTGGGCGCGCGTATCCTGCCGTAAGCGCTCCACATGCACAAATGATTTAACACTGCATTTACATCAAATTCATCCCTGGATTTATAGGTCTTTCGTATAGGTTGCACTCGCTCACGCTTTTACGGGTTGCACCTTTTAAAAGTGTTAAGTGCCGCATAAAAACGGGCTTCACACGCAGAATCTCATCGTATTTACCAGCTTACTTATCGTTAACAATCCATTCATTTTTCAGCTTGCAGTCCAGGTCACATTTAACACGGTTGCACAAAGTTGCAACATGGTGGATATTTCACGCTAACGAACGAACATCACTAAAGATCAACAGGAGTTACTGGCATGGGCATGACCACCATGGGGGTTAAGCTGGATGACGCGACCCGCGAACGGATTAAGAGCGCTGCAACCCGCATTGACCGCACGCCACACTGGCTGATTAAACAGGCCATTTTTAATTATCTGGAACGTCTGGAAAACGAAGACGACTTACCGGAACTGCCTGCCCTGCTGGCGGGTGCCGCCAACGAAAGCGAAGACGCCGCCGCCATCGCCGAAGAGAACCACCAGCCGTTCCTCGACTTTGCCGAGCAGATCCTGCCGCAGTCCGTGAGCCGCGCCGCGATCACCGCCGCGTATCGTCGCGCCGAAACCGACGCCGTGCCGATGCTGCTGGAGCAGGCCCGTCTGCCGGAGCCGATTGCGTCCCAGGCGCACAGCCTGGCGTATCAGCTCGCCGACAAACTGCGTAATCAGAAATCCGCCAGTGGTCGCGCCGGTATGGTGCAGGGGCTACTGCAGGAGTTCTCCCTCTCCTCGCTGGAAGGCGTGGCGCTGATGTGCCTCGCGGAAGCGCTGCTGCGTATTCCGGACAAAGCCACGCGCGATGCATTAATCCGCGACAAAATCAGCAACGGTAACTGGCACTCGCACATTGGCCGCAGCCCATCGCTGTTCGTCAACGCTGCCACCTGGGGCCTGCTGTTTACCGGCAAACTGGTCTCCACCCATAACGAAGCCAACCTTTCCCGCTCCCTGAACCGCATTATCGGTAAGAGCGGCGAACCGCTGATCCGCAAAGGCGTGGACATGGCGATGCGTCTGATGGGCGAGCAGTTCGTCACCGGTGAAACCATCTCCGAAGCGCTGGCCAACGCCCGCAAGCTGGAGGATAAAGGCTTCCGCTACTCTTACGACATGCTCGGTGAAGCGGCCCTGACCGCCGCCGATGCGCAGGCTTATATGGTCTCGTACCAGCAGGCGATCCACGCGATTGGTAAAGCCTCGAACGGTCGCGGCATTTACGAAGGGCCGGGGATTTCCATCAAGCTCTCCGCCCTGCACCCACGCTACAGCCGCGCTCAGTACGATCGCGTAATGGATGAACTCTACCCGCGCCTGAAATCCCTGACCCTGCTGGCGCGCCAGTACGATATCGGGATTAACATCGATGCCGAAGAGGCCGACCGCCTGGAGATCTCCCTCGATCTGCTGGAAAAACTGTGCTTCGAGCCAGAGCTGGCGGGCTGGAACGGTATCGGCTTCGTCATTCAGGCCTATCAGAAACGCTGTCCGTTTGTGATTGATTATCTGATTGACCTCGCTTCCCGCAGCCGCCGTCGCCTGATGATCCGTCTGGTGAAAGGCGCGTACTGGGACAGCGAAATCAAGCGTGCGCAGATGGAGGGGCTGGAAGGCTATCCGGTCTACACCCGTAAGGTCTATACCGACGTTTCTTACCTCGCCTGTGCGAAAAAACTGCTTAACGTGCCGAACCTGATTTACCCGCAGTTCGCCACCCACAACGCCCATACGCTGGCGGCGATCTACAGCCTGGCCGGGCAAAACTACTATCCGGGCCAGTACGAGTTCCAGTGCCTGCACGGCATGGGTGAACCGCTGTACGAACAGGTCACCGGTAAAGTGGCAGAAGGCAAACTGAACCGACCGTGCCGTATCTATGCTCCGGTTGGCACACACGAAACGCTGCTTGCCTATCTGGTGCGTCGTCTGCTGGAAAACGGCGCGAACACCTCCTTCGTCAACCGTATTGCCGATACCACGCTGCCGCTCGATGAACTGGTTGCCGATCCGGTGCAGGCCGTGGAAAAAATGGCAGCGCAGGAGGGCCAGCTCGGCCTGCCGCATCCGAAAATTGCCCTGCCGCGTGAACTGTACGGCAGCGATCGCACCAACTCAGCGGGTCTGGATCTGGCAAACGAACACCGTCTGGCCTCCCTCTCCTCCGCCCTGCTCAACAGCGCCCTGCAGAAATGGCAGGCGAAGCCGATTCTTGAACAGCCCGTTGACGCAGGCGACATGCAGCCGGTGATCAACCCGGCCGAACCGAAAGATATTGTCGGTTTTGCCCGCGAAGCCACCGCCCAGGAAGTCGAGCTGGCGCTGGAAAACGCCGTCAACAATGCACCAATCTGGTTCGCAACGCCGCCGCAGGAGCGTGCCGCGATCCTCGAACGCGCCGCCGTGCTGATGGAAGACCAGATGCAACAGCTGATTGGCATCCTGGTGCGCGAAGCCGGGAAAACCTTCAGCAACGCCATCGCCGAAGTGCGCGAAGCGGTCGACTTCCTGCACTACTACGCCGGTCAGGTACGCAACGATTTCGATAATGAAACTCACCGCCCTCTGGGTCCGGTGGTCTGTATCAGCCCGTGGAACTTCCCGCTGGCGATCTTTACCGGCCAGATTGCTGCCGCGCTTGCCGCCGGTAACAGCGTGCTGGCGAAACCCGCTGAACAGACGCCGCTAATTGCCGCTCAGGGTATTCAGATCTTGCTCGAAGCCGGTGTTCCGGCAGGCGTGGTACAGCTTCTGCCGGGTCGCGGTGAAACCGTCGGCGCTCAGCTGACCTCTGACAACCGCGTGCGTGGTGTGATGTTTACCGGTTCCACGGAAGTGGCAACGCTGCTGCAACGCAACATCGCCACCCGTCTCGATCCGCAGGGGCGTCCGACGCCACTGATCGCCGAAACAGGCGGGATGAACGCGATGATCGTCGACTCCTCCGCCCTGACCGAGCAGGTGGTGGTGGACGTGCTGGCCTCGGCCTTTGATAGCGCCGGTCAACGTTGCTCCGCCCTGCGCGTGCTATGCCTGCAGGATGATATCGCCGACCACACGCTGAAAATGCTGCGCGGTGCGATGGCAGAATGCCGGATGGGTAACCCAGGCCGACTGACCACTGACATTGGCCCGGTGATTGACGCCGAAGCCAAAGCCAATATCGAACAGCACATTCAGGCGATGCGTGCCAAAGGCCGTCCGGTCTTCCAGGCGGTTCGCGAGAACAGCGAAGACGCACGCGAATGGAACACCGGAACCTTTATTGCGCCGACGCTGATTGAGCTTTCCAGCTTTGACGAGCTGAAAAAAGAGGTCTTCGGCCCGGTGCTGCACGTGGTGCGCTACAGCCGCAACAACCTCGAGGCGCTGGTCGATCAGATTAACGCCTCCGGCTACGGTCTGACCCTCGGCGTGCATACCCGTATCGACGAAACCATCGCTCAGGTGACGGGCAGCGCGAAAGTCGGCAACCTCTACGTCAACCGCAACATGGTGGGCGCGGTGGTCGGCGTGCAGCCGTTCGGCGGCGAAGGCTTGTCCGGCACCGGTCCGAAAGCCGGTGGCCCGCTCTACCTGTATCGTCTGCTGGCGAACCGTCCGGAGAACGCCCTCGGCGTGACCCTGGCGCGTCAGGATGCGGAACGTCCGGTGGATGCGCAGCTGAAAACGCTGCTGACTCAGCCGCTGGAGGCGCTGACCAAATGGGCGGAAAAACGCCCGGAACTGCACGCCCTGTGCCAGCAGTATGGCGAACAGGCGCAGGCCGGTACTCAGCGTCTGCTCCCCGGCCCAACCGGTGAGCGCAACACCTGGACGCTGATGCCGCGCGAGCGCGTGCTGTGCATCGCCGACAACGAACAGGACGCGCTGGTCCAGCTGGCTGCCGCTGCGGCAACGGGCTGTGAAGTGCTGTGGCCGGAGGACGGTCTGCACCGCGATCTCGCTAAACAGCTGCCGAAAGAGGTGTCTGCGCGCATCACCTTCGCGAAACCGGACGTGATCACCACACAGGCCTTCGACGCCGTGATTTACCACGGCGATTCCGATCAGCTGCGTGAGCTGTGCGAGCAAGTAGCGGCGCGCGACGGCGCGATTGTGTCAGTGCAGGGCTTCGCACGCGGTGAAACCAATTTGCTGCTGGAGCGTCTGTACGTTGAGCACTCTCTTAGCGTCAACACGGCGGCCGCAGGCGGTAACGCCAGCCTGATGACAATCGGCTAATCGTATAGCTACAATGAACCCGTAGGCCGGATAAGCGTAGCGCGTCCGGCTTTTTTATACGGAGGGTAAAATGAAACGAGTATTGATTGCCGGCGCGGTATTGCTCTTCAGCGCTAATGCGCTGGCGGATGAGTGTGCCAGTGCGACCACCCAGACCGATCTGAACACCTGCACTGCCCAGCAATATCAGGCGGCAGATAAAAAACTGAATCAGACGTACCAGGCCGTGATGAAGCGTGCTGCCGCGCCCCAGCGTGATTTACTGAAAAAGGCCCAGCTGGCGTGGATTGGACTGCGTGATGCCGACTGTGCCTTTGCCGGTTCCGGCACCGAAGGCGGCAGCATCCAGCCAATGATCATTAATCAGTGCATGACGGAAAAAACCGTCGAGCGCGAGGCGTTTCTGGCCTCGCTGATGCAGTGCGAAGAAGGCGATTTAAGCTGCCCGCTGCCGCCAGGCAATTAACGCAGGCGAATCCCTTCAATAATCAGACGCTGCACGTTATCCACCGCACTCTGGAAAAACGCTTCATCCTGGAGCGTTTTTCCGGTCACGGCTTCAACCTGACTGGCAAAGTCAGCGTAGTGTTGGGTCGAGGCCCAAATCATGAAAATCAGGTGCTGCGGATCGATTGGCGCCAGCTTTCCGCTCGCCACCCAACCCGCAATGATGGCCGATTTGTCGTCGATCAGCTGCTTTAAATCCCCCGTCAGTTCCGCCTGCAACAGCGGCGCACCTTGCAGCATCTCCATGCAGAACAGCTTCGACGCCTGCGGATGGTCGCGGGAGACCTCCAGCTTGAGGCGAATGTACTCTTTGATCGCCACCAGCGGCGTCAGTTCTTCGCGAAACGCTTTCAGCGGCGCCAGCCAGATATCGAGAATTTGCTGGAGAACGGCGACATAGAGCGCTTCTTTCGACGGGTAGTAGTAGAGCAGATTGGTTTTCGACACGCCGGACAGCTCCGCCACCTGCTCCAGACGCGTGCCATGAATGCCGAACCGGGAAAAGGTCTCCAGTGCGGCTTTCAGAATGGCCTGCTTCTTGGCGCTCACCGCCCGCGAACGTTTACCTGCTGTTTGCACTGCGCCTTGTGTCATGCCTGCTCTCCTTGTTGATGTGCGTTCAGCATAGCAAAACCCCTCGCTTCTCACGACATTCTGCACCTCAATCGCGCATAACTGCCTGATTTGTGTGCATCGCTTTTGACCAGTTAGTCCACTTTTACCGGCATCTTTTTAACAACCATCAGTTAACACACTAATAACAAAGCCATTTTCAAAACTGGCATTCCCTTTGCAAAACCACCATCACGAGGCTGAACAGGAAATGCAGGATGCAGCGCCACGTCTGACTTTCACCCCACACTGAGTTGAAGAGAGGTTCGTGATGAAAATTGGCGTATTCGTCCCTATCGGCAATAACGGCTGGCTAATCTCCTCCCACGCGCCGCAGTACATGCCGACCTTCGAGCTGAACAAAGCCATTGTGCAAAAGGCGGAGCATTACCATTTCGATTTTGCTCTCTCGATGATCAAGCTGCGCGGTTTCGGCGGTAAAACCGAATTCTGGGATCACAATCTGGAGTCCTTCACCCTGATGGCGGGTCTGGCGGCGGTAACCTCGCGCATTCAGATTTATGCAACGGCCGCCACTCTCACCCTGCCCCCGGCGATTGTGGCGCGTATGGCGTCGACCATTGACTCTATCTCCGGCGGTCGTTTCGGCGTGAATCTGGTGACCGGCTGGCAAAAACCGGAATACGAGCAGATGGGGCTGTGGCCGGGCGATGAGTATTTCTCGCGCCGCTATGACTATCTCACCGAGTACGTGCAGGTACTGCGCGATCTGTGGGGCACCGGCAAGAGCGATTTCAAGGGCGATTACTTCACCATGAACGACTGCCGCGTCAGCCCGCAGCCCTCCACGCCGATGAAAGTGATCTGCGCCGGACAAAGCGACGCAGGCATGGCGTTCTCGGCGCAGCACGCAGATTTCAACTTCTGCTTCGGCAAAGGCGTCAACACCCCGGCCGCTTTCGCACCGACTGCAGCGCGGATGAAAGAAGCGGCGGAAGTGACCGGGCGCGAGGTCGGTTCTTATGTGCTGTTTATGGTGATCGCCGACGAAACCGACGAGGCCGCGCGAGCGAAATGGGAGCACTACAAAGCCGGAGCCGATGAAGAAGCCCTGAGCTGGTTGACGGAACAGAGCCAGAAAGACACGCGTTCCGGGTCGGACACCAACGTGCGCCAGATGGCAGACCCGACCTCCGCGGTCAACATCAACATGGGCACGCTGGTCGGCTCTTACGCCAATGTGGCGCGAATGCTCGATGAAGTTGCCAGCGTGCCCGGTGCCGAAGGCGTGTTGCTGACCTTTGACGATTTCCTTACCGGCGTGGAAACCTTTGGCGAGCGCATTCAGCCGCTAATGCATTGCCGCGCACATATTCCCGCCGTCACCAGGGAGGTCGCGTAATGACGACGTTACACGCTCGCCCGGAAGCCATCACCTTTGCGCCTGAGCAGAGCGCGCTGATCGTGGTGGATATGCAAAACGCCTACGCAAGCCAGGGCGGTTATCTGGATCTGGCCGGATTTGACGTCTCGGCCACCCGCCCGGTGATCGACAATATCAACACCGCCGTTGCCGCCGCCCGCGCGGCGGGCATGTTGATTATCTGGTTCCAGAACGGCTGGGACGATCAGTACGTGGAAGCCGGTGGCCCCGGCTCGCCTAACTTCCACAAATCCAACGCGCTGAAAACCATGCGCAAGCAGCCGGAGCTGCAGGGCAAACTGCTGGCAAAAGGTGGCTGGGATTACCAGCTGGTGGATGAGCTGGTGCCGCAGCCCGGCGATATCGTGCTGCCCAAACCGCGTTACAGCGGCTTTTTCAACACCCCGCTCGACAGCCTGCTGCGCAGTCGAGGCATTCGCCATCTGATCTTTACCGGGATCGCCACCAACGTCTGCGTGGAATCGACCCTGCGCGACGGCTTTTTCCTGGAGTATTTCGGCGTGGTGCTGGCAGACGCAACGCACCAGGCCGGGCCGGAGTTCGCGCAGCAGGCCGCCCTGTTCAATATCGAAACCTTTTTTGGCTGGGTCAGCACCGTCGCCGAGTTTTGCGATGCCGTCTCCCCGCCATCGTTAGCCCGTATCGCCTGAGGAGCCACACTATGCCGAAATCCGTGATCATTCCCGCAGGCACCAGCACGCCGATTGCGCCCTTTGTACCCGGCACGCTCGCCGACGGCGTGGTGTATGTCTCCGGCACGCTGCCGTTTGATAAGCACAACAACGTGGTTTATCCCGACGACCCAAAGGCGCAAACCCGCCACGTTCTCGAGACCATCAGGAGCGTTATCGAAACGGCGGGTGGAACGATGGAGGACGTGACCTTCAACAGCATTTTTATCACCGACTGGAAAAACTACGCCGCGATTAACGAAATCTACGCCGAGTTTTTCCCCGGCGACAAACCGGCACGATTCTGCATCCAGTGCGGACTGGTAAAGCCCGAGGCGCTGGTCGAAATCGCCACCGTTGCGCATATCGGAAAATGAGGTTGCCATGAAAATATCCGTTTCTCCGCCTCCGTACACCGGTGCGCCGGTGGTGGTTCTCATTGCCGGGCTGGGCGGCGCGGGTGGCTACTGGCTGCCGCAGCTGGCAGTGCTGGAGCATGAGTATCAGGTGGTGTGCTACGACCAGCGTGGGACCGGGAATAATTCCGAGGCGTTGCCTGAGGGCTATTCTCTCGCGCAGATGGCGCAGGAGCTTTATCTGGCGCTGGCAGAGGCAGGCATTCCGCGCTTTTGCGTGGTAGGCCACGCGCTGGGGGCGCTGGTCGGCCTGCAGTTAGCTCTCGATCACCCTGAGGCGCTCACCGCGCTGGTGTCCATCAACGGCTGGCTAACGTTAAACGCCCATACCCGCCGCTGCTTTCAGATCCGCGAGCGTCTGCTGCATGCGGGCGGCGCGCAGGCCTGGGTGGAGGCGCAGCCCCTGTTTCTCTACCCCGCAGACTGGATGGCGGCCCGTGGCCCGCGCATGGAGGCCGAAGAGGCGCTGGCGCTCGCCCATTTCCAGGGGAAAGCGAATCTGCTGCGTCGGCTTAAGGCCCTGAAACAGGCGGATTTTAGCCGGGATGCGGCGCGGATTCGTTGCCCGGTGCAGGTGATCTGCTCCGCAGACGATCTGCTGGTGCCCGCCGTCTGTTCGTCTGCGCTGCACGCCGCGCTGCCCCACAGTGAAAAAGTGGTGATGCGCCAGGGCGGACATGCCTGCAACGTCACCGATCCCGATACGTTTAATACGCTGCTGCTGAACGGGCTTGCCAGCCTGCTGCATACGCGTGAAAAAGTGCTATAAGGAGCCGCCATGAGCGAAGCCATCAACCCGAGCGCGCTGAAAACCCTCTTTACCGACGCCCGAACGCACAACGGCTGGCAGGATATTCCGGTCAGCGATGAGACGCTGCGTGAGATTTACGACCTGATGAAATGGGGACCGACCTCCGCCAACTGTTCCCCTGCGCGGATCGTGTTTGTTCGCACGCCCGAAGGCAAAGAGAAACTGGCGCCGGCCCTCTCCAGCGGCAATCTGGCAAAAACCCTCGCCGCCCCCGTCACGGCGATCGTGGCCTGGGACAGCGAATTTTATGAGCGTTTACCTGAACTGTTCCCCCACGGCGATGCCCGCAGCTGGTTTACCACCAGCCCGGAACTCGCCCAGGAGACGGCGTTTCGCAACAGCTCCCTGCAGGCGGCCTATCTGATTTTCGCCTGTCGCGCTCTGGGGCTGGATACCGGGCCAATGTCCGGCTTTGATCCGCAAAAAGTGGATGCAGCCTTTTTCACCGGCACCGGTCTGAAAAGCAATCTGCTGATCAATATCGGGTATGGCGATGCGAGCAAAGTCTATGCCCGACTGCCGCGTCTGACCTTTGAAGATGCCTGCGGGCTGGCGTAAGGAGCAAACATGAGCGTACCGAATCAACAAACCTTTCGCGACGCGATGGCCTGCGTCGGCGCGGCGGTGAATATCATTACCACCGATGGCCCTGCCGGACAGGCGGGATTTACCGCCAGCGCCGTGTGCAGCGTGACCGACTCACCGCCGACGCTGCTGGTGTGCCTGAATCGCGGCGCGTCCGTCTGGCCGACGTTTAGCGAAAACCGCACCTTGTGCGTCAATACCCTCTGCGCCGGACAAGAGCCGCTGTCTAACCTGTTCGGCGGGAAAACGCCGATGGCGGATCGCTTCGCGGCGGCAAACTGGCAGATCGGTGAAACGGGCTGCCCACGGCTGGAGGAGGCTCTGGCGTCGTTTGACTGCCGCATCAGCCAGGTGGTCAGCGTCGGTACCCACGACATTCTGTTTTGCGACATTGTCTCCATTACCCGCCACCCCGCGCCGCAGGGACTGGTGTGGTTTGATCGCGGCTATCACGCACTCCTGCGACCCGCCTGTTAACCCTCCTTAAGGAGACAGCTCATGGCCTTGTTCAGTTTTCCCCACTGGCAGTTAACCTCGACCTCCACTGAACGCGGCGTGGTCGCGCCGGATGAGAGGCTTCCCGTCCTACCCACCGTGGTGATGGGGGTTCAGCATGCGGTCGCCATGTTTGGCGCGACGGTGCTGATGCCCATTCTGATGGGGCTTGATCCGAATCTGTCGATCCTGATGTCGGGGATTGGCACGCTGCTGTTCTTTTTCATCACTGGCGGGCGCGTGCCGAGCTACCTTGGCTCAAGTGCCGCTTTTGTCGGTGTGGTGATCGCCGCCACGGGCTATAACGGCCAGGGTATCAACCCCAATCTCAGTATCGCCCTCGGCGGCATTATCGCCTGCGGGTTTATCTACACCCTGATTGGCCTGGTGGTGATGAAGGTCGGCACCCACTGGATCGAACGCCTGATGCCGCCGGTCGTGACCGGGGCGGTGGTGATGGCGATTGGCCTGAATCTCGCGCCTATCGCGGTGAAAAGCGTCTCTGGCTCGTCTTTTGATAGCTGGATGGCGGCGGTGACGGTGCTGTGCATTGGTCTGGTCGCGGTATTTACCCGAGGAATGATTCAGCGGCTGTTGATCCTGGTGGGGCTGATCGCGGCCTGCCTGGTGTATGCCCTGATGACCAGCGTGCTGGGGCTGGGTAAACCGGTCGATTTTACGCTGGTGCAAAACGCCGCCTGGTTTGGTCTGCCGCACCTCACCTCCCCCACCTTTAGCGGGCAAGCGATGATGCTTATCGCACCGGTCGCAGTGATTCTGGTAGCGGAAAACTTAGGCCATCTCAAAGCGGTCGCTGGAATGACCGGGCGCACCATGGACCCGTACATGGGGCGCGCGTTCGTGGGTGACGGGCTGGCCACGATGCTCTCTGGCGCCGTGGGCGGCAGCGGCGTGACGACATACGCGGAGAATATCGGCGTGATGGCGGTGACCAAGGTTTACTCCACGCTGGTGTTTGTCGCCGCGGCGGTGATTGCCCTGCTGCTGGGCTTTTCTCCGAAATTCGGGGCGCTGATCCACACCATTCCGGCGCCGGTGATTGGCGGAGCGTCGATTGTGGTGTTTGGTCTGATTGCCGTGGCAGGCGCTCGCATCTGGGTGCAGAACCGTGTAGATCTCAACCAGAACGGCAACCTGATTATGGTCGCCGTAACGCTGGTGCTCGGCGCAGGGGATTTCGCGCTGACGCTCGGCGGCTTTACTCTGGGCGGGATTGGGACGGCGACCTTTGGCGCAATTTTACTGAATGCGCTGCTGAGTCGGCACACGGCTGAAATTACTCAGGCTGAAGTGGTGCGTCAGGATTCCTGACAGAAGGTTTGTGCCGGGTAATGGCGCGTCGCCTTACCCGGCACAGGATAGCGCTGGCAGAGTGAATGGCCGCGCTTCAGGTGCAATACCGCGTTATTCGAGGGTCAGATCGGCCGCTTCTCGACGTCTCTTTTTTAGCTTTAACTCACTGACCAGCACACCCAGCACGATAAACGCCGCACCTAACAGCGCCAGCAGCGGCAAGCGTTCGCCCGCCAGACGGCCAAAAATACCGGCCCAGACCGGTTCACCGGTATAGATGACGGTTGCGCGCGTGGGCGAAACGCTGCGCTGCGCCCAGTTCATTGTCACCTGAATAATGGCGCTGAAAATCCCCAGACCGAGCGCCACAACCACCAGCCCGGTGGACATCGGCGGCACCGATTCGCCCGCAGGCACCATCGCGATAAAGGCCACTATTGAGGCCGTCGCCAGCTGCACGACGGTCACGCGTTTAACGTCGACCTTTCCGGCCCAGGCGCTGATCAGAATAATTTCCGCCGCGATCGCCACCGCGCCAATCAGCGTAATGATTTCACCCGGCCCCATCGCCAGCAGGTTGTCACCCGGTCCTGCAAGCAGGATCAGGCCAATAAACGCCAGCACAATACCCACGCAGGACATCAGCCCCGGCATTCTGCCCAGACACAGCCACTGCAGCAGCGGCACCAGCGGAACATACATCGCGGTAATAAACGCCGATTTGCTGCTGGGAATCGTCTGTAAACCCCAGGTTTGCAGGCTGTAGCCCATCGCGATAGCAACGCCAATCGCCACTCCAGCCTGTAGCTCTTTCAGGGTCAGACCGCGCAGGGTTTTCAGTGAAATCAGCGCCACCGCAATCGCCGCCGTGGCAAAACGCAGCCCGACGAAGAAAAAGGGGTCGCTGAGCGTTACCGCGTATTGCACCGCGAGGAACGTACCGCCCCAGAACATGGTGATCAGAATCAGGATCGCTTCCTGGGGTTTGATGGAAAAGGCGTAACGAGAGGAGGACATGAGCTACCTGCAACAAGAGTCAATCCGCTAGTGTGCGATGGCTTTGGTTACAGTTCAATGTCATGAAACGAAAAAACCGCCGGGAAACCCGGCGGCAGGGGGATATTTCAGGTTGGGTGACACTGAAATGGGGAGACGCTAACTCTTATTACTGCTCCCATGACTGTTTTTGCCCCCTTTTTTGCCAGCTTCAGATGCACGCTGCGGGTCATTCTTGAAGTTGCCCCCGCTCTGCTGGCCACCTTTACGACCTGCTTCTGATGCTCTGTCACGGTCTTCAGCGAAATTACCTGACCCACCACGATGGTTTGCCATCTCGAACCTCCAGAATATGAAACATTAGACATCATACTGCATTCAGTAAAAGAGGATTCTTTCACCTGACGACACAAGGTCAGTACCTTTGTCTGCGTCGCGTGAAACTAAGCTTAGTGGAATGAGCCGATCCGGCCAGTAAACGGTAATATTCTGCAACATGAAATCAGCCATTCGTGTGAGATCGCGAAAGCGAGACCAATAAGCTCCTCTTATCATTCAGGAAACACGATTTCTTAAAAATGTTTCATTTTGCTACAAGGAATCGTCTTAGATATCTTGTTATAAATCAAAGAAATGGCTTTCAGGTTTGCAGTCTGGCCGTGGCGTCTTATCTTTAAAAGAACGCAGCGATTCGCTGCCAGAAACCACAATCGAGGAGTGATGCAAGATGGCAAAAGTTCTGGTGCTCTATTATTCCATGTATGGACACATTGAAACCATGGCTCATGCGGTGGCGGAAGGCGCAAGTAAAGTGGATGGTGTTGAGGTCGTGGTGAAACGCGTACCGGAAACCATGAACGCCGAGGCGTTTCTAAAAGCGGGCGGTAAAACACAGAATGCGCCGCAGGCAACCCCGCAAGAGCTGGCCGACTATGACGCCATCATCTTTGGTACCCCAACGCGCTTTGGCAACATGTCCGGGCAGATGCGTACCTTCCTGGATCAGACCGGTGGGCTGTGGGCGTCAGGCGCACTGTACGGCAAACTGGCCAGCGTCTTTAGCTCAACCGGGACCGGCGGCGGCCAGGAGCAGACGATCACCTCCACCTGGACTACCCTTGCCCATCACGGGATGGTGATTGTGCCGATTGGCTACGGTGCGCAAGAATTGTTTGATGTTTCACAGGTGCGCGGCGGGACACCGTACGGGGCGACCACCATTGCTGGCGGCGACGGTTCGCGTCAGCCAAGCCAGGAAGAGCTGGCCATCGCCCGTTATCAGGGTGAGCACGTCGCGGGCCTCGCGAAAAAACTGAACGGTTAACCTCAACAGGAGGACAAGCATGCCAACTCAACAATCCAAAGCTCATCACGTCGGTGAGTGGGCAAGTTTACGCAATACCTCTCCAGAAATTGCCGAGGCGATCTTTGAAGTCGCGGAATATGACGAGAAGCTGGCGGAGAAAATCTGGGAGGACGGGAGCGATGAAGTGCTGGTCCGTGCCTTCGACAAAACAGACAAAGACTCGCTCTTCTGGGGCGAGCAAACCATCGAACGTAAAAACGTCTGACCGTTGCCCCCCGCCGAAGCGGGGGGTTTTTACTTATTTCGCCGCGTCGTTCATCAGCGTATTAAATTTATCAATCGGGCAGAAACCGTTGGTATCCACCGGACAGTCTTTCAGTTCGAGCGTCACACGCTGCGCCGGAGATTTCAGCGACAGCACATCGGCGTTTCGCAACTGCTCTGAGCTTTGATAGACATACTCAATTTTCATCAGGTCACGATTCGCACTCTTATCATGCCAGCGCTGGAAGACAATTTTCCCGCCAATCGGCGTGCGTTCGTGCTGGTCAGGCAGCTGATAAGGTTTGAAATCCAGCGCCGTCAGCAGCGATGCGATGTTGGAGTCATGCCCCACCAGCACGGTGATTTTCGGTGCTTTCGCCTGATCGGTGACCAGTGCCTTATCGATATATTTCACCAGCGGTTTGGCGACATTTCGCGCCACTTCCGTGGAGGTGAATAGAGAATCCTGATAGCCATTTTTCAGCTGTGACAGGACGCGCCACTGCTGGTCCGTCTTGATTTCGCCCCACGCCACCTGATCCAGCGGGAAACCTTCGTAATACTGCAGCGTAAAGGCATCCACCAGCGAGTTGCCCACTTTAAGTGGACCAGAGACGCTCGGCTCTTTTTGATAATCGGCGGTGAAGGTGTCTTTAGCCTCGGTCAGAGAGCACTCTTTTTTCTCTTTGCAGGACGGGGAATCCGTGTATTGGGTGATTTGTTCCAGCAGCTTGTAGCTCTCATCCAGTTTCATGCCCTGGCGCTCGGTCTCCATCGCTTTGACCGCTTTTTCGCGGAACTCCGGCGAATTATCGGTGATCACCGGGTTAAAGGTCGGGTCCATGGTGCCCATTTTTTCCTGATGATGCACCGGCACATCACAGCCAGGGAAAGCCCCGGTGATAAAGAACTGCGCGGTCGCGACGGTACGTTGCAGGCTGTTGGCATAGGTATAGACCGCGTCAGCCGGTGGGCATTCGCCAGTGGTCACCATCCCCTGCTCCGCCAGCCATTCACGCATGTAATGGCCCATATAGACTTCGAGCACGCCGCCTTTGGTGGTGAGCTGCCCGCCCGGCACCTCCCATTCCGGCCATTTGCCCGGCGTGGACTGCTCCAGCACGCTGCCGTTATTCGCCAGCGGCGCGCGCAGGTTGTGGCGGCTCATGATTAAAACCTGCTGCAACTGATAGCCTTCCGGGGCCGGTTGGGCCTGAACGCCAGAGGTCAGTGTTACGGTGCCAGCCACTGCAATAGCGAGTAGTGTTTTTCTCATCCCTTGTTCCTCACGTATTATTATCGTCGATGTGATTGTGACAGATTGATGACATATTTCCGGGAACCATTTCTCAAACTGATAGTTATCTCTTTTTACGCGGGCGAAAAAAGGTTTTATAATAAAACTATCAACCTCAGGAGTGACTGTGAAACGAACCCGTCTTGAAGAGAGTACCTGCCCCGTCGCCCGTTCGCTCGATATTATCGGCGACTGGTGGTCGCTGCTGATTGTGCGCGACGCCCTGCGCGGGCTGAAGCGCTTTGGGGAGTTCCAGAAAAGCCTCGGCATCGCCAAAAATATGCTTGCCACGCGCCTCAAGCTGCTGGTGGAAGAAGAGATTCTGGTGTTGCAGCCCGCCTCCGACGGCAGCGCCTGGCAGGAGTATGTCCTGACCGAAAAAGGCCGTGCCCTGCAGACAGTGCTGGTGGCGTTGTCCCAGTGGGGCAATGAATTTCTGTTCGCGGAAAACGAGCTGGGAAGCGTGCTGGTGGATGCCGAACACCGTCAGCCGCTGCGTAAGCTGGCGCTTATCGCGCACGATGGTCGCGAACTGACGCCGGACGAGGTGGTCCCAAAACTGTCTTAGCCCTTATTTTCAATACATTAGCCGTACCTTCGTCCTCCTTCTGACCGCAGAATAAAAATAATCTCCGCAAATTGGTTGCATTATAAAACCAAATATCTCACAGTTGATTCAGTTTCATATTGAAACCATTAACTCACTCCGCTTTGAGGTAACACGCAATGACAACTCAACACTCGACCGCGTTGATCACAGGGGCATCATCCGGTATTGGCGCGGTGTACGCCGATCGTTTCGCTGCGCGGGGCATCAACCTGGTGCTGGTCGCCCGCCGGGAAGATCGTCTGAACGCGCTGGCATCGCAACTGCGTGAACGCTATGGCGTTAACGTCGAGATTCTGGTTGCTGACCTGACACAAGAGACGGGGATCCGCGCCGTCGAGGAAGTACTGCACAGTAATACCGCCATCGACACGCTGGTCAATAATGCAGGCACGGCGCAAATGGCACCGTTCCTCGCCAGTGATGCCGCCTCGCATCAGGCCATCAATACTCTCAACACGACTGCGCTGATGCGTTTGACGCTCGCGGTTCTTCCACGTCTGGCGGAAAACCGTCGCGGTACGCTGATCAATATCGCCTCGGTGCTGTCGATCCACGCCCGTGCGGGCAGCGCGCTCTACAGCGCCACCAAAGCGTGGGTGCTCAACTTTACGCGCGGTTTGCAGGAAGAGTTTGCCGACAGCGGCGTGCGGATTCAGACCGTGTTACCTGCCGCCACCGCGACTGAAATCTGGGAAATTTCGGGTGTCTCGATGAACGATCTGCCGGAAGGATCGGTGATGACCACCGACAATATGGTCGATGCGGCACTGGCCGGGCTGGAGCAGGGTGAACTGATTACTATCCCGCCAATGCACGATGTGCAGCTGTGGGAGGACTATGAAGAGGCGCGTCTGGCCCTCTTCAACAGCGCGCGCACCGGCGTCCCGGCCCCACGTTATTTCAGTCGTTAAACTAGCGCTCCAGCTGGTCGCCGTACTCCCGCATCCAGGCGGCCAGCGGAGAGAGCGCGCTTTGTAACGTCAACCCTAACGCCGTGATCTGATACTCCACCCGCGGCGGGATTTCCGGATAAATGGTGCGCGACACCAGCCCACGCTGTTCAAATAATCGCAGCTGTTTGGTCAGCTCTTTTTGTGTGATGGGGGCGGCGGCGCGCAGCAAATCGCCAAAACGCACCGGGCTGTTCAGCACAATCAAACGATAGAGAATGGGGATTGCCCATTTGCCCGAAATCAAATTCACAAACTGCGTCATCGGACAGGATTCCGTCGCAGAATTTTTTTCGCAGGTTAGTTCGCCTGTTTGCGCCATAGCACACCCTTCGCCTCATTAGTATCCAAATGGTACCTAGTTTCTTTTGGATACTAACGTTTCTATAGTGCTTTCTCCAGTGACATTTCAGGAGATAACCATGGGTCGTTTAGCAGGTAAATATACGCTTATTACAGGGGGTACCAGCGGCATCGGTCTGGCGACAGCACAGGCGTTCATCGCCGAAGGAGCACACGTCGCGGTGACCGGACGTAACCCGGACACTCTGGCCGAGGCCCAGCGCGTGCTGGGGGACAACGCCTGGGTGATCGCCACCGACGCGGGGAATATTGCGGAACAGATACAGCTGGCAGATACCCTCGCCGCACGCTGGCCGCGACTGGATGCGGTGTTTATCAACGCCGGTGATGTGACGCACGGGCTGCTGGAAGAGTGGCGCGAAGAGGCGTGGGATCGGTTGATGGGCATTAACCTCAAAGGCCCGTTCTTTCTGGTGCAGGCCCTGCTGCCGCTGTTGAATAACCCTTCTTCGGTGATCCTGTGCGGATCGGTAAGCGCGCGGATCGGCTTACCCACCAGCAGCGTGTACGCGGCCAGTAAAGCAGGTCTGTTGTCGCTGGCGCGGACACTTTCTGCGGAACTTCTGCCACGTGGTATTCGCGTGAACGGCTTAAGCCCTGGTCCGGTAGAAACCCCGGCGCTGAACAAACTGGGGCTGAGCGCAGAGGCACAGAAAGCACTGCAGGGGGATATCGCAAGCCTGGTCCCACTTGGGCGTATGGGTACGCCGCAGGAACTGGCGAAAGCGGCGCTCTATCTCGCCTCCGATGAGTCCAGCTATACCGTGGGGATCGACCTGCTGGTGGATGGCGGAACCGGGAGTCTGTAATTTCACAGGCGCGATATAGCGGAATTCGTGCCGGTATATCGCGCCTGGTTTAATAAGCATTCAAATATAACTTCGCTGAATAATAGTCTGTTTCAATGTTATACTTACGAATAGTCTTAGGTGGTATTACAAAGGAATTAACCTTCTTGTCACAACGTAAATATATCACTGCAACGATAATTATCATTGCCTGCACAACGTCAATATTCGCAACGTTAATTTCACATGAAGTAAAGAATCTTCATGGTTATATGGGTTACATTGCCGAGAACGGGAAATCGGCCCTTTTCCATGAAGAATTTATTAATGAGGATATCGCCTATCGTTTATCTCGCGCGTTTTCTAAACAAGCGGCCTCAGGCGTGAATACTAAAGAAAAAGTAAAATCGCTCTGCAAGAATGTTGAAACTGTTGGCGAGATCAAAGGCTTTAATCTGGTGGCGAGAACGACCATCCTTCTGGAGGGGACCCTTCAGACGCGAAATACCGCCTGCGAAGCCTGGGGTCAGGATGTGCCCGCCCTGCCTGTCATCAATATGACGGAGACTGTAGCCTCGTCAAAATACACTTTTTCCAACTACACGGGCTACGCGTTTAATAGCACCCGATATTATATTGACCTCGTAAACAACTATATTTACATCAACCATCTGGTGAACACGTTTGATTACACCTTTGGTAACTGGCTGGTGGCCGACGGGGAAAGAATCAATCTCGTAAATAACCCGACCACCATTACGATAGATGATAACGCGCTGGAAGATCTGATCCAGGGCGAAAATATTGTGACGCACATTTATAAAGATGCCTATACCAGGAGAAATATTATTAGCATGATCAAGCCCGTATTTTTTGATGGAAAAATAAAAGGCCTGCTGATCACCGACATTAATATTCACGATCTGGCCACATCGTTTATTACCCCTGACCGCCCAATATTGTGGAAATTCCTTTCCCTCTATGTCACGGATAATACCACGGGGGGGAATATCATTTTCCATAAGCCGATCCTTAGGTCGCTGGATCTGATTAATTATAAAGATGAAATGACGCAGTACTATACCCTGCACGTTAAGCTCGATGCGATTTACGTGGTGATTTTGACTTTCTGGCTGGTGCTGCTTTACGTCCTGGCTACCGTGATGCTGCTGCGCTATGCCCGCAAACAGTTTATCCGTCAGAAATTACTCTCCCGCGATAATATTACCGATGTGTTAACCGGGCTGTATAACCGCAAAGTGATCACGCCAGAACTCAACCAAAAAATTCAGCTACTGGTGGAGAGAAATATTCCGGTCACGGTGATGGCTATCGATAGCGATGGACTCAAAAGAATCAATGACACCTTAGGCCATCATATGGGTGATAAGGCGATTCAGTCCCTGGGGCTCGCGCTGGCTCAGTCGATTCGCAAAAGCGATTACGGAATCCGGCTCGGCGGCGATGAGTTTTGTTTAATTCTGATCGACAATAATATTGATCGCTCCCGGGATATGATTGCGCGCATACAAGGTTATTTGCAGACCATTGATACGGAAAAAATGGTGGCGTTCTCCTGGGGGAGCTACCAGATGCGCGAGGGTGATACTCTCGAGGAGGCAATGCTGAAGGCGGACGCGCTGCTATATCAGCATAAACGGGCCAAATACGCAGATCGCCAGTAAATGGATGATGTGGCTGGAAAACGTGTGATCCGCGTGAACGGCTAAAGCCCTCCGGGAGAAAACCCGGCGCTGATGCCGATCACCGCGCCGACATACAGCGCCGCCCAAACGGCGGCAGAGATCAGGCTCACCGCGTAAACCTTCCCGACATTCACTCTGAGCATCCCCGCCGCCAGCGGTACGATGTAGCGCAGCACCGCCAGAAAACGGGCGGTGAACAACACTGCCACGCTGTTTTTCTCTAACTGATGCTGGATGCGTAAAAAGCGATCGGCATGTTTTGCACTCAGGCGCATCATCATCCGCGTATTGCCCATAAGCTGCCCCAGATGGTAATTCAACACTGAGCCGCACGTCGCACCCATCACCACGGCAAGCCAGGCCAGCGCGGGCGAAAGCGTTGTCTGACTGACGGTAATCCCACCCAGCAACATCAGCGACGCGGGCGGAAGAATGGAGGAGACAAACACCGTTGATTTGCAGAACGCCATTACCGCCAGCAAGGCGAACAGTTGCGCCGGATAGTGTGCAAAATGATTAAGCAAATTATTGAGCCATTCCATCGCAGCGCCTCTTTAGAAAGGGGAATCTGCTATTTAAAATGAAATGAATTAAATAAAACCTCAACGCGGATTAAATATATTTAACCTAAACCGTTCGTCAACATTATTGATATTTTAAAGCAGCATTTAAAAACTGGCGTATTATCCCTACCGCTTTACTACGATCTCGTTATGGCGAGGCTCCTGTACAAATACACGTTATCGCTCTGGTGGTTTCGAGAGAAACAACACAGGGTAAAACAGGCACTGTCGAATCAAGGCTTTGTCAGTATAACTTCCCTTCGGGGATACGGTGTACAGTGCTGAACCCAGGACGTGGGGATCTCCTCTTCGACATGCCCTGTCTTGCTCGCCCCTGAGAGATAATTATATTCAAAGGGAATTCACTATGTCTTACACCATCCATAATTCACTTCCGGCATTTAACGACAGCGCCATCGCGCAATATATGAATACCGATTTTATTGTCCTCGACGCCTCATTATGTGTCGCGCTGGCGCGTGAACATTTCTTCGCACAATTAAAAGATGACGATATTCCAACGCATATTTTTATTGAAAATAATGGCCGATTGGCTGGAATGATTTCGGTCAGAACGTTATTACAGGAAGCCAATACCGTTCAGGCCGTGAGCGCGCTGATGGTCTCTCAGTTTTTGCAGGTTAAACCCGACGATGAGCGTGCAGAAGTGGCCGCCCTGCTGAGCCATGCCGGTGTTGACGTGGTACCGGTGGTCACCCACGGGAAACTGGTGGGTTGTCTCACCGAGCGTGAAATTGCGCATTTGCTGGAAGATGACGTGACAGAAGATGCGCAGCGCCAGGGGGCAACGCTGCCGCTGGAGCGGCCTTACCTCGAAACCAGCGCCGTGCAGCTTTGGAAAAAACGTGCCGTATGGCTGCTGCTGCTGTTCGTCGCAGAGGCCTACACCAGCACCGTGCTTCAGCATTTTGAAGATGCTCTCGAATCCGCGATCGCCCTGGCGTTCTTTATTCCGTTGCTCATTGGCACCGGCGGCAACAGCGGCACGCAGATTACCTCCACGCTGGTCCGTGCGATGGCGCTGGGTGAGGTTGGGCTGAAAGACCTGGGACGCGTGCTGCGTAAAGAGATGACCACCTCGGTGATGATTGCCGTTACGCTCGGGCTGGCAGGCTGTGTGCGCGCCTGGATGATGGGCATTGGAATGGACATTACGCTTATCGTCAGCTTGACGCTGGTGTGCATCACCCTCTGGAGCGCCATTGTCTCGTCAGTGATCCCAATGGTGCTAAAACGCTGCGGCATCGACCCTGCCGTGGTATCCGCGCCGTTTATCGCCACCTTTATCGACGGAACAGGCCTGATTATCTATTTCAAAATCGCGCAGTACACGCTGGGACTGGAGTGACCGGCGCGTAGCCTGAACAAAAGCCTCGTGAGAGCCGGGAATGCGCCCCCGGCTCTCGCAACATCTTTCGTCGTGTAGTGATCCACATTCCCATCATTCAACCACATCGGTAGCGTCCCGCCCTTCATCGGGCTAAAACTCTCCTTTCCGTGAGTTGCTGGCGACGACTGAACAGGCTATGGATTGAACCAAAGAAGATTCTGATGAAAAGAGAGCAAAAAAAAAGGGGTTACCTTTCGGTAACCCCTTTTTTCGTATTTGGCGGAAGCGTAGAGATTCGAACTCTAGAACCCTTTCGGGTCGCCGGTTTTCAAGACCGGTGCCTTCAACCGCTCGGCCACGCTTCCGGTATGGGGCGCACTATAAACACCTCCGTACTTCGTGTAAAGCATCAATGTGTTCGTTTGCTTCAAAAATAGCCAAAACGATGTTAATCGGTTGAAATAACAACGCATTGGCTATTTTGTCAGCACAAAATAGCCCATTCCCGCCTTAATGCTTTTTGATGTACATGTCCTTCGTGAAGTAATAACCCAGTTTATCCGGCGTAAATCCACCCACCCATGGCTTTATTAAATGCGTACGGACGTAGTGATACACCGGAATAGCGGGCACATCCTGGCCCAACAGGTCTTCCGCCTGCTGGTAGAACTTGCCGCGCTCCTCGGTGGTTTTCGCTTTCGCCGCATCCACCAGCGCTTTGTCATAGGCCGGGTTGCTGTACTGGCTGGTGTTTTCGCTGTCGCCGGTGCGGAAATTGTTCAGGAAGGTCGCGGCGTCATCGTAGTCGGCAATCCAGGCGTAGCGCACGGCATCAAAATTGTGCGTGTGCATGGTGTCCAGCATGGTTTTCCACTCCTGATTTTGCAGCTTCGCTTCCACGCCGAGATTTTTCTTCCACATTGAGCTGGCGGCGATGGCGATACGCTGATGGGATTCCGACGTGTTATAGAGCAGATTGAAACTGAGCGGATGGCTGTCGTTGAATCCCGCTTCGCTGAGCAGTTTTTTCGCTTCTGCGATGCGTTTGTCGATTGGCCAGCTCGCGTACTCCGGCGCCTTAAGTTTCACGCCGCCGATGTCCGGCTGACTGATCACCCACGCCGGGCTCTGCCCCTGCCCTAATACTTTCTCGGCAATAATGTCCTTATCCAGGGCCATGTTTAACGCTTTACGCACCCGCACGTCGTTGAACGGCGGTCGGGTGGTGTTGAATTCGTAGTAATAGGTGGCGAGCTGCGGGGAGACATCCAGCTCTGCGCCCAGCGTTTTCTTCAGTTGGGCAAACTGGTTAATGGGCACCGTATAGACGATATCAATCTCACCCGCTTTGTAGCGGTTTACGTCCGAGGCTTCAGAGGTGATCGGCAGATACGTCACTTTATTGATCACCGTGTGGGCGTTATCCCAGTAGCGCGGGTTACGTTCAGCAACGATGCGTTCGTTGACCACCCACTGTGAGAGTTTGTACGCGCCGCTGCTGACAAAGTGCTCGGGTTTGGTCCACTTGTCGCCGAAGCGGCTTATCAGCACTTTATCGACCGGCACCAGCGACGGGTGCGCCAGCATGGCGAGGAACGCCGCATTCGGCTGTGTCAGCGTCACTTCGAGGGTGGTGTCGTTAATCGCCTTCACGCCCAGCGTGTCGGGCTTTTGCTTGCCCTGCGCGATATCGGTCGCATTCACAATATGCATGTTGCCAGGGTAGCTGGCGTAGGGTGACGCGGTGTTAGGATCAACCAGACGCTGCCAGCTCCAGACAATATCCTGAGCGGTAATCGCAGAGCCGTCACTCCAGGTGATGCCAGGGCGCAAGTGGAAGGTCCAGACGGTGTTGTCTTTATTTTCCCATTTCTCTGCCAGGCGCGGCTGAATTTCCCCCGCCGGTGAGACACTCACCAGCCCTTCGAACAAATCACTGATAATATTGAATTCGACATCGCTTTCGACTTTGTGGGGATCGAGCGATGCCGGCTCACTGCCGTTATTCCTGACCAGTTCCTGTTTCTCTGCCAGCTGCGTTCCTGCTGGTACACTGGCCGCCCAGGCCATTGTGCTGGCGCACAAGATCCCTGCCGTCAGTAAAGAGAGTGTAAAGTGAGTGCGTGATGCTGATTTCATTGTTTCGCCTTATTGTGGGTTTTTGACGATGCGTATTCACTCTTAACGCTCAAAGATAAATAAGGCAATATTTTTCAGTAACCTATAAGATGTTGATCTGATTAAATTCGTCAAACCGATATTCATTCTGTTGAAATGGATTTCTTTGAAACAAAGCACCAGCACAGGCCTTAAGGTGCTGAGTAAAGATGGGTAAAACCACTTTGTAACTGGCAAGACCTTTCTTATTCTTGCCGTTAATTACATCTGTCATAAGAGAGTGACTCATGGATCGTATTATTAGTTCTTCACGCGACCGCACATCGCTACTCAGCACCCACAAAGTGCTGCGCAATACCTATTTCATGCTCAGCCTGACCCTGGCGTTTTCCGCCATTACCGCAACGGCCAGCACCGTGCTGATGCTGCCGTCTCCGGGCCTGATTCTGACACTGGTGGGCATGTATGGTCTGATGTTCCTGACCTACAAAACCGCTGACAAACCGATTGGTATTCTGTCTGCGTTCGCTTTCACCGGCTTCCTGGGTTATATCCTGGGACCGATCCTCAACGCCTATCTGTCTGCGGGCATGGGTGATGTGATTGGCATGGCGCTGGGTGGTACGGCACTGGTGTTCTTCTGCTGCTCCGCTTACGTCCTGACGACCCGTAAAGACATGTCTTTCCTCGGCGGAATGCTGATGGCGGGTATTGTGATTGTACTGGTCGGCATGGTGGCAAACATCTTCCTGCAGCTGCCTGCCCTGCACCTGGCGATTAGCGCGGTGTTCATCCTGATCTCCTCCGGGGCGATCCTGTATGAAACCAGCAACATCATTCACGGCGGCGAAACGAACTACATTCGCGCTACCGTGAGCCTGTATGTGTCGCTGTACAACATCTTCGTCAGCCTGTTGAGCATCCTGGGCTTCGCCAGCCGCGATTAACAGACAGTGCGTCGAATCAAGCCCCGCTTATGCGGGGCTTTGTTTTTTGGTACACTGCGCGGGTTTTCGATTGACGTGTGAATGACTATGTTGAGCTTTGAAGGTAAAGAGATAGAAACCGATAACGACGGCTATCTGAAAGAGAGCAGCCTGTGGAGCGAAGGCCTTGCAGAGGTGATTGCCGAGAAAGAGGCTATTACCCTGACGACGGAGCACTGGGAAGTAGTGCGCTTTGTGCGCGACTTTTATCTGGAATTCAACACCTCTCCCGCCATCCGTATGCTGGTGAAGGCGATGGCCAACAAGTTTGGCGAAGAGAAAGGCAATAGCCGCTATCTGTATCGCCTGTTCCCGAAAGGGCCAGCGAAACAGGCGACCAAAATCGCCGGTTTGCCCAAGCCCGTGAAGTGTATTTAATAGCGAATACCGAAATCCACATAGTCGCGGCCGGGTTGATGCGGCTCGGTTAATACCTTTTCAACCCGCGCACTGCGTGGCCCGCCCGCTTTCAGCCAGGCGACCAGTTTTTCGACTTGCTCAGCGTCACCACAGGCCACCACCTCCACGCTGCCGTCATCCATATTGCGCGCATAGCCCGTCAGCCCAAGCTGTAACGCTTCGCGCTGCGTACTGTAGCGAAACCCGACGCCCTGAACGGTGCCGTGAACCCAGGCGATTGTGCAGACTTTTGACATCATCGTTCCCCTTAATCCTGTCTGGCGCGTTGCATTTCCCCACTGAACTCGGGAAAATGGCCGCCAATTCATTGAATCAACAGAATAGCAAATTATGAGTGTACGTTTAGTGTTAGCCAAAGGGCGCGAGAAATCATTATTGCGCCGTCATCCCTGGGTGTTTTCTGGTGCCGTTGCCCGCATGGAAGGGAAAGCCAGCCTCGGTGAAACCATCGATATTGTTGACCATCAGGGGAAATGGTTAGCGCGCGGCGCATACTCGCCTGCTTCACAGATCCGTGCGCGTGTCTGGAGCTTTGATAAAGACGAAACCATCGATATCGCCTTCTTCACCCGCCGTTTACAGCAGGCGCAGGAGTGGCGTGACTGGCTGGCGAAACGTGACGGGCTGGACAGCTATCGACTGATTGCCGGCGAGTCCGACGGTCTGCCGGGCGTGACCATCGACCGCTTCGGCAACTTCCTGGTGCTTCAGCTCCTGAGCGCAGGCGCAGAGTATCAGCGCGCCGCGTTAATCAGTGCCCTGCAGGGCCTTTACCCTGACTGCGCTATTTACGATCGCAGCGATGTCGCGGTGCGTAAAAAAGAGGGTATGGAGCTGACGCAAGGTCCGGTCACCGGTGAACTGCCGCCTGCCCTGCTGCCTATTGAAGAACATGGTATGAAGCTGTACGTCGACATCCAGGGTGGCCATAAAACCGGCTATTACCTCGATCAGCGCGACAGCCGCCTGGCGACGCGTCAGTACGTTGCGAATAAACGCGTGCTGAACTGCTTCTCCTACACCGGCGGATTTGCCGTTTCGGCACTGATGGGCGGGTGCAGCCAGGTGGTCAGCGTCGACACCTCGCAGGAAGCGCTGGACGTGGCGAAACAGAACGTTGAGCTGAACAAGCTGGATCTGAGCAAAGCCGAATTTGTCCGCGATGACGTGTTCAAGCTGCTGCGCAAATACCGCGATCAGGGGGAGAAATTCGATGTCATCGTGATGGACCCGCCGAAGTTCGTGGAAAACAAAAGCCAGCTGATGGGCGCCTGCCGTGGCTATAAAGACATCAACATGCTTGCCATTCAGCTGCTCAATCCAGGCGGCATTTTGCTGACCTTCTCCTGCTCAGGCCTGATGACCACCGATTTATTTCAGAAACTGATCGCAGATGCCGCTGTAGATGCGGGCCGTGATGTACAATTTATAGAGCAGTTCCGTCAGGCGGCCGATCATCCGGTGATCGCTACCTACCCGGAAGGGCTGTATCTGAAAGGGTTTGCCTGTCGCGTCATGTAGCTTGAAAAGTGGAATGTTGCCCATACATCTGATGTAAGTAACATTTCCCGGGAGGTGACTATGATTGCCAGCAAATACGGTATCGGCCAGCAGGTGCGCCACTCCCTGTTAGGGTATCTGGGTGTGGTGGTGGATATTGACCCGGAATACTCCCTTGATGAACCGTCAGCGGATGAGCTGGCGGTAAACGCCGAGCTTCGCGCCGCACCCTGGTACCATGTGGTCATGGAAGACGACGATGGCCAGCCGGTTCACACTTATCTCGCCGAAGCGCAGTTAAGCAGTGAACTGCAAAAGGAACATCCGGAGCAGCCTTCAATGGATGAACTGGCCCAGACCATCCGCAAACAGCTCCAGGCCCCGCGCCTGCGGAACTAACCTGAAAAAAGCCCGAATCGCTCGGGCTTTTTTTATTACTTCGCCAGACCCAGACGCGGAATATCGATCGCCGGGCAGCGATCCATCACCACGTTTAATCCCGCATCGCGCGCCAGCACGGCCGCCTGTTCGTTAATTACGCCCAGCTGCATCCACAGGGTTTTCGCGCCAATGGCAATCGCCTCTTGCGCCACACCCCAGGCCGCCTCGGAGTTACGGAACACATCCACCATGTCCACCTTTTCAGGCACATCCGCAAGGGTGGCGTACCCCTGCTGCCCCAGCAGAGTTTTACCCGCGACTTTTGGTGAAACAGGGATGACGTGATAGCCCTGGTCGAGAAGATATTTCATCACCCGATAGCTCGGGCGATCGGGTTTATCACTGGCGCCCACCAGCGCAATGGTATGGGTCGAGGTCAGAATGCTGACAATATCGTTCTCTTTCATAATGTTTCTCCTGGCTTTTTTTTAAGTGTACGTCAAAGCACATCAGGCAACCATTCATCCCATACATCTGTATGAGGGCAAAACCCGGGAATATGTCTATATGTTAGTAAACGTGTTTATCGAAAAATTTAGATACATTATTACGACGAAAGACTTTTCGACAGGAGCATCCTATGAAGACCGGCATTGCCTCTGCTGTGATTGCATTATTGATGCCGGTCTGCGTATATGCCACGACGCTGCGATTATCTACCGACATCGATCTGCTGGTGCTGGACGGTAAAAAAGTGTCCAGTTCGCTCCTGCGCGGTGCCGACAGCATTGAGCTGGATAACGGGCCGCACCAGATCGTCTTTCGCGTCGAAAAAAACATTCGCCTCTCCAACCACGAACAACGTCTCTATATCTCCCCGCCGCTGGTGGTGAGCTTCAACACGCAGAAGATCAGTCAGGTTAATTTTAATCTACCGCGGCTGGAAACGGAAAAAGAGTCCGACGCTTTTGAGGCCGCACCGAAACTGGAATTACTCGACGGCGATGCGATGCCCATTCCGGTGAAACTGGATATTCTCGCCCTCACCAAAACGCCGAAGGGGCTGGATTACGAAGCGGATACGGAGCGCTATAACAAAGCGGGTAAAACGGCGTCGTTGCCGAAATTTGCAACCATGATGGCGGATGACAGCACGCTGCTGTCCGGTGTTTCGGAGCTGGACGTGATTCCGCCGCAGTCGCAGACGCTTACCGAGCAGCGTCTCAAATTTTGGTTCCAGCAGGCCGATCCCGACACCCGCACGCGATTTTTACAGTGGGCAAAGCAACAACCTTCGTCTTAAGCCGCATTTTTTTGCCCTTTCTCTTGCAGCCTCAGGCGGTTCCCGTCATCGTGTAGCCAGTTAACCTGAACCTGACGGAAAGAGATTATGGAACTGACGACACGTACCCTGCCAGAGCGCAAACACATTGCTCTGGTCGCGCACGATCACTGCAAAAAAATGCTGCTGAACTGGGTTCAGCGCCACCAGGCCCTGCTTGAAAAGCACACCCTTTCGGCAACGGGCACCACCGGCAATCTGATCCAACGTGAAACAGGATTAAACGTGAACGCCATGCTGAGCGGCCCGATGGGTGGCGACCAGCAGGTGGGCGCGCAGATTTCGGAAGGGAAAATTGATGTGCTGATTTTCTTCTGGGACCCGCTGAACGCGGTGCCGCACGATCCGGATGTGAAGGCCTTGCTGCGCCTGGCAACCGTCTGGAATATCCCGGTCGCCACTAACCTCTCTACTGCGGACTTTATTATTGAGTCACCGCAGTTCAACGCGCCGATTGAGATCCTGATTCCGGATTATCCGCGCTATCTGGCTGAGCGCTTGAAGTAAGTGTTTGCCGGGCGGCGGCTCCGCCTGTCCCGGCTTTTACCCTTAAGGCTTCTTCGCCACCGGCACATCGATATTCTTCAGGATCTCCACGAAGCGTGAGGGTTCGTCTTTGTTAAACAACAGCCAGACGCGATGCCGTGCGCGCGTGATGGCCACATACAGAAGACGTCGCTCTTCTGCATCCGGGAAATCCTCTACCACAGGCAGCAGCGCCTGCTCCATCACCGATTCCCGAGCCGGTGCCGGGAAGCCGTCACTCCCCTCCTGCAGCCCCAGTACAATCACGTAATCTGCCTGTTGCCCTTTGCTGGCATGAATGGTCATGAAATCGAGCGTGAGCTTAGGCCAGCGCGTGGCGGCTTTCTCGAGGATCGCCGGTTTCAGATGGTGATAACGCGCCAGCACCAAAATCCGCTCCTCGGCTTTGACATACCCACTCATCTTATCAAGCAAGGGTTCCAGCTGATCCTGGGGCAACAGCGTCACCGCTTTTTTATCCCCGGCGGAGAGACTGTTCAGGGGTTTCACCAGCTGATGGGGGTTCTGCTGAATAAAGCGGTTGGCGATTTCGCCGATGCGCGAGTTAAAACGGTACGTGGTGTCGAGATCGCTGCGGTCACCCTCGCCAAAATAGTGGTGGAACGCCGTGGTCAGCGACAGCTGCGCGCCGCTAAAGCGGTAAATTGCCTGCCAGTCATCGCCCACCGCGAAGAGTGAGGTGTGTTTGTTTTGCGCGCGCAGCGCCGCCAGCAGCGCCGCACGCTGTGGGGAGATATCCTGAAACTCGTCCACCAGAATATGCTTCCACGGACTCACGAAACGCCCCTTTTCGAGGATGATAATTGCCTGATGAATTAACCCCGAGAAATCCACAGCATTCTCTTCTTTCAGCGCTGATTTCCAGGCTTTGAGAAGCGGGGCTAGCAGTTTGACGCGTTTGGAAAACAGGGCCCGCACCTCTTCTGGCGCATTCTCAATCATCTCCGCTTGTGAGCCACCGTGCATGCGCATCAGGCTCACCCAGCGATCGAGGCGCGAACCGAGACGGCGCGCCAGTTTCTCATCCTGCCAGAAACTGCCTTCCGGCACAGTCCAGTTCAACTCTTCTTCCAGCCACTGCCGCCACCCTTTTGCCTGCGCCTTTTTCTCACTGCATTGCTGCTGCCATGTGGTGACAAACAGCGACAGCCTGGCCTGGGTGTCGTTTTCCAGCTGACTGATAACCGGCACTTTTTTGCTGCCCTGCTGGATAATATACAGCGCCAGCGCATGGAAGGTTCGCGCGCTGATATCACGCGTGTGCAAACGTTCCTGAATGCGCTCGTCCATCTCCTGCGCCGCCTTGCGGCCAAAGGCCAGGAGCAAAATCTGATCCGCCGTTGCTTCACCTCGGGCGAGCAACCATCCAGCTCGCGCCACCAGCACAGAGGTCTTACCGCTGCCCGCACCCGCAAGCACCAGCAGCGAGTGCTCTCCGTTCACCACCGCACGCGCCTGAGCCGGATTTAACGGCGACGATTCGATATTTTTGAAAAACTCAGCGTGCTGGGCCAGCATCTCATCCGTCCAGGCCTGGTTGTGCGCCAGTCGGCTTCGATCGATATCCGTCAGCCATGCTTTACATTTGCGCCACGGCTCGCGGCAGTTTTCAAACTCATCAAGACGAGAAACAGGCAGTGGCAGCGCGGTCAGCGCCTGCTGAATGCGCTGCTGCATCCCCGCCGTCTGGGCGCGGGTCAGCCATTTTTTTTGCTCCTGACTCTCCGCGATATCCGCCAAAACCTGCTGCAATACCTGCTCAGCCACCAGGCTCATCTCTGTGCTCCACTGCTGCCAGAGAGAATTCAGATGATGATGAAAGCGCTGAGTTTCAGCCCATTCCGTACCGTGCAGACGCACGACTTTATCGGCAGGCAGGACGAACTCCAGCTCGCCCCACACCAGGCCGCGCTTGCAGTGAATGGCCAGCAACTGATTGAATGGAATAAGATATTCGTGGCGTTCGCCGGAAACTTTCACCCCGGCGTTGAGTAGGACAACCTTGTCGTACGGATGTTGCGCCAGGCGCTTGCCTAATGATGTTGCTTTTAGTTCCATGTCCAGCCTGATCCACGAAGTGATAGTTTGCTCATTAGTTTAACCGCCAGTTTTCAGGTGCTCCAGCCTAAAAAAACGTTACAATCATCAGGCTTTAATCATATCGAAAGGAAGTGAGGGTTTATGCGTACCGTTCTGAATATTTTGAATTTTGTCCTTGGCGGTTTTGCCACCACTCTTTCCTGGCTTTTCGCCACTCTGGTCAGCATCGTGCTGATCTTCACGCTTCCCCTGACGCGTTCGTGCTGGGAGATCACCAAACTCTCGCTGGTGCCCTACGGAAATGAAGCGGTTCACGTTGATGAACTCAACCCGGACAGCAAAAGTGTGCTGATGAATACGGGCGGCACGCTGCTTAATATTTTATGGCTGATCTTCTTTGGCTGGTGGTTGTGCCTGATGCACATCGCGGTCGGGATTACCCAGTGTATTACGATTATCGGTATCCCGGTCGGTATCGCCAACTTCAAGATTGCCGCGATTGCGCTCTGGCCCGTCGGTCGCCGCGTGGTTCCCGTGGAAGTCGCCCAGGCCGCACGTGAAGCCAATGCCCGTCGTCGTTTTCAGTAAATAAGGATACGCCGCCTTTATGCTAAGCCCTTTGCTTCGCAGATACACATGGAACAGTGCCTGGCTCTATAACGTCAGGATTTTTATCGCGCTTTGCGGTGCGGCTGCCGTGCCGTGGTGGCTGGGTGAGATTAAGCTCACGATCCCTCTCACTCTGGGAGTGGTAGCCGGAGCACTGGCCGATCTGGACGATCGTCTGGCCGGGCGGCTGCGTAACCTGGTGATTACGCTGATCTGCTTTTTCATCGCCTCCGCGTCTGTAGAACTGCTCTTCCCGTGGCCCTGGCTTTTTGCCCTTGGGCTGATGATCTCCACCAGCGGTTTTATTTTGCTGGGCGGGCTGGGGCAGCGCTACGCCACCATTGCCTTTGGCGCGTTGCTGATTGCGATCTATACCATGCTGGGCGTTTCCCTCTACGACCAGTGGTACCAACAGCCCCTGCTGCTGTTGGTGGGCGCAATCTGGTATAACCTGCTGACCTTAACCGGGCACCTTATCTTTCCGATTCGCCCTTTGCAGGATAATCTCGCCCGCAGCTACGAGCAGCTGGCGCACTACCTGGAACTGAAATCCAGGCTCTTCGATCCTGACATTGAAGAAGAGAGCCAGGCGCCGCTTTACGATCTGGCGCTGGCCAACGGCCGGTTGGTTACCACACTGAATCAGACTAAAGCCTCCCTGCTGACGCGTCTTCGTGGCGATCGCGGCCAGCGCGGCACGCGGCAAACGCTGCATTACTACTTCGTCGCCCAGGATATACATGAGCGCGCCAGCTCATCGCATATCCAGTACGCCGCGCTGCGCGAGAAGTTTCGCTATAGCGACGTGATGTTCCGCTTCCAGCGGATGCTGTCGATGCAGTCTCAGGCCTGCCAGCAACTTGCGCGATCGATTCTGTTGCGTACCCCCTACCAACATGACCCTCGCTTCGAGCGTGCCTTCAGCCATCTTGATGCGGCACTCGACCGGGTACAGGCCAGCGGCACATCGCCAGAACAGATGAAAGCGCTGGGGTTCTTGCTCAGCAATTTACGCGCCATCGATGCGCAGCTTGCGACTATTCAGTCCGAGCAGGCGCTGTCAGTGCCGGGTAGTGAGGTCGAAAATCAGCTTGCCGATGACAGTCCGCACGGCTTCGCGGATATGTGGCTGCGGTTAAGCCGCAACTTCACGCCGGAATCGGCGCTGTTCCGCCATGCCGTGAGAATGTCTGCTGTGCTGTGCGTCGGTTACGCCTTTATTCAGATAACCGGCCTGCATCACGGCTACTGGATTTTGCTCACCAGCCTGTTTGTTTGCCAGCCGAACTATAACGCCACCCGCCATCGACTGGCGCTACGCGTGATCGGCACGCTGGTCGGCGTCGCAATCGGCCTGCCGGTGCTGTACTTTGTTCCTTCCGTTGAAGGGCAACTGATCCTGATAGTCATTACGGGCGTGCTGTTCTTCGCCTTCCGTAATGTTCAGTATGCCCATGCCACCATGTTTATTACCCTTCTGGTGCTGCTGTGCTTTAACCTGCTGGGCGAAGGGTTTGAAGTCGCTCTGCCACGCGTGATCGATACGTTGATAGGCTGTGCGATTGCCTGGGCCGCGGTCAGTTTTATCTGGCCGGACTGGCGTTTTCGCAATCTGCCACGCGCCCTGGATCTCGCCATGAATGCGAACTGTCGCTATCTGGATGCGATCCTTGAGCAATATCATCAGGGCCGCGATAACCGTCTGGCGTATCGCATTGCCCGACGGGATGCCCATAACCGCGATGCAGAACTGGCGTCGGTGGTGTCAAACATGTCAACGGAGCCGCGTGCTACCGCAGAAATCCGGGAAGTCGCCTTTCGTCTGCTGTGTCTGAACCACACCTTCACCAGTTACATTTCAACGTTGGGCGCGCATCGTGAGCAGCTAACCGATCCAAACATCCTCGCACTGTTGGATGACGCGGTATGCTACGTTGACGATGCTCTCCATCATCGTCCCGCAGACGAACCGCGCGTGCAGAGTGCCATAGACGAACTGAGCCAGCGCATTGCGCATTGCGATCCTGGTTCGGATAACAAGGCGCCACTCATACTCCAACAAATCGGTCTGCTCATTGCACTTCTGCCCGAAATCTGCCGGTTGCAGCAGCAGATTGCTACCTATCGGAATGATTATCCGGGAGTAAAGGAAGCGCATTAAACCACTCCGTTAGCTCCCGGCGTCTGACCGTCGGGAGCGCAGCTTCATGCGTTCCTTCTATTGCCCCTGCCAGCGCAAACAATACTCTGATCCCCAGGTTCTTATTTCTGGCCCTGATTTTCAGCCAGCACTCCTCTGCCCCTAGCGCCCTCAGCATGGTTTCACTGGTGACGCCAGCTTCGCAGAGAAGCACTTCAATTTGAAACGTCAGGTTGGGCAAATCTTTAAGTCGCCGCCTCTGATGCCGTAGAGAGCGCTCCTGACGGGCGGCTTCAAGTGCAAAACTGGAAAGTTGCAATAACCTTTCCCTGTCCTGCCATAGCCCGTCATCCACCCGGTAATAGTTCAGCAGTACAGGCCTGCCCCGTTTTAATAGGGTTAAAAATGAAGAGGACTGTTTTACACAGTACTGAGCGCTTTGTTCACAGGCACGCAGGTAAAGCTCACCATCAGAGACCATCGCAAACACGGCTTCATTCACCGCCAGGGTATACCCGCCGAAAAGGGCACGATGATGGATTTCACCCAACGGAGAGAGGTATTCCTGGGACTTATAGATCCGTTCATAAGATATCTTTTTCATGATATTCACCATATAAATCAAACATTAACGATGTGTTTTTCTTACTACCGGATCCGTTAGCAGGAAAATAGAAAACTTATTGTCACTCGGCAAGATTATTTTGCAGGACACGCCAATATCGAACCAATTTTGCGAGACGCTTTCCGAAAATGAGGTTGATCTTTAGACGTACAGGGGTTACTGTATATTCATACAGTAACTACAGGGCTGGAATGATTATGCACACTTCAAACTATGCAAATCGCTTAACCTCTTTTTCTTCTTCCGCGGGTAATGGCGCGCAGAAAACCTCCGGGCGTGTGTCTACCGGTTTGATCAGTGAAATCGTATATCGCGAAGACCAGCCCTTGATGACGCAGCTGCTTTTATTGCCGCTTTTACAACAACTTGGTCAGCAGTCACGCTGGCAGCTGTGGCTAACCCCGCAGCAGAAATTGAGCCGCGAATGGGTGCAGTCGGCGGGCCTGCCGCTCACCAAAATGATGCAAAGCAGCCTGGTTTCGCCATGTCATACGGTTGATTCGATGGTTCGCGCTTTGCGCACCGGAAATTACAGTGTGGTAATCGGTTGGTTGTCAGAGGAATTGACGGAGGAAGAGCATTTTCGTCTGGCTGAAGCTGCTGAAGAAGGTGATGCGATCGGGTTCATTATGCGCCCAATTCGTCTTGATTCTCTCGGCAGAGGACACCTGTCCGGGCTAAAAATTCACTCTAATTTGTATCATTGAGTAAATTTAAGAGTATTCCTGGAACTTTTTTTGACAGTCGTAAGTGCAAATAGTTCCTTGACTAAAAACTTCGACAACGCTTGTCTGGCGCGGTTTCCGTTAATTTTACTGCATAAAATACTCGCAAAAAATGTTAAATATTTTGTATACGGAACTTTTTTTTTCATATGCCTGACAGAGTTCACACTTGTAAGTTTTCAACTACGTTGTAGACTTTACATCGCCAGGGGTGCTCGGTCTAAGCCGAAGATATCGGTAGAGTTACTAGTTTGAGCTCGCCCCCCGGTGAAGGATTTAACCGTGATTTCTCGACGAGATCTTCATGGCGATTTTTGGATGATAACGAGGCGCAAAAAATGAAAAAGACAGCTATCGCGATTGCAGTGGCACTGGCTGGCTTCGCTACCGTAGCGCAGGCCGCTCCGAAAGATAATACCTGGTATGCAGGTGGCAAACTGGGCTGGTCTCAGTTCCACGACACTGGCTGGTACAACAGCTCCCTGAATAACGATGGCCCAACTCACGAAAGCCAGCTCGGTGCAGGTGCGTTTGGTGGCTATCAGGTTAACCCGTATGTTGGCTTTGAAATGGGTTACGACTGGTTAGGTCGTATGCCATACAAAGGCGACACCGTTAACGGCGCATTCAAAGCTCAAGGCGTACAGCTGACCGCTAAACTGGGTTACCCAGTGACTGACGATCTGGACGTTTATACTCGTCTGGGCGGCATGGTATGGCGCGCTGACTCCAGCAACAGCCGTTCTGGCGACGACCACGACACTGGTGTTTCTCCAGTATTCGCTGGTGGCGTAGAGTGGGCAATGACCCGTGACATCGCTACCCGTCTGGAATACCAGTGGGTTAACAACATCGGCGACGGTAACACCGTTGGCGTTCGTCCTGACAACGGCATGCTGAGCGTAGGTGTTTCCTACCGTTTCGGCCAGCAGGAAGATGCAGCTCCGATCGTTGCTCCAGCTCCGGCTCCAGCTCCAGAAGTACAGACCAAGCACTTCACTCTGAAGTCTGACGTTCTGTTCAACTTCAACAAAGCAACTCTGAAACCAGAAGGTCAGCAGGCACTGGATCAGCTGTACACCCAGCTGAGCAACCTCGACCCTAAAGATGGTTCTGTAGTTGTTCTGGGCTTCACCGACCGTATCGGTTCTGACGCATACAACCAGAACCTGTCCGAGAAACGTGCTCAGTCTGTAGTTGATTACCTGGTATCTAAAGGTATCCCAGCTAACAAGATCTCCCCACGTGGTATGGGCGAATCTAACCCAGTGACTGGCAATACCTGTGACAACGTGAAAGCTCGCGCTGCACTGATCGACTGCCTGGCACCAGATCGTCGCGTTGAGATCGAAGTTAAAGGTATCAAAGACGTTGTAACTCAGCCTGCGGCATAAGTTATCGTCTTATAAAAAAACCCCGCTATGCGGGGTTTTTTATTGGCCAAAGAAAATGAGAAACTATTTTTTACCCAGCATCGCCTGAAGGTCATTTTTAAGCGTAGACATCTGGCTCGCGTATTTCTCTTTATGCTCCGCATCTTCAATGAGCTGGACGATCGTTTCCGATAAGGTTTTCCCGCGCCGTTGAGCAAGCCCCGCTAATCGCTGCCAGACCATAAACTCCAGGTCGATAGACTTCTTACGCGTGTGCTGATGCTCCGCGTTGAAATGGCGTTTGCGGCGCGCACGAATGGTCTGCTTCATGCGGTTTAGCAGAGCAGGATTGATGTGTTTCTCGATCCAGCCGTTGACCTGCACCGGCTCATTTTCGAGGGTCAGCAATAAATCTACCGCTTCTTTTGCAGCACTGGCTTCGATGTAGCAGGTGATCAGCTCGCCTTCTCGATGCTTTTTGACCAGATACTTCCATTTCCAGCCGCTTTCGAGATTTTCCAGTTGTTGATATTTCATCGCGATCTCAGTGTTACCTCGTAACTATGTTCAGAATATCAGTTTTTTGGCAATCTGCTGAAAAGAAATCATATCCTGTGACCCCTTACCGCGCATTCCCCGCCTGAAATCCCTAATACCACGTGGGAATGGATCAAGGCTTGCGGTATAATCCACCGTTTTACATCTAACTAAAAAACATCAACTTTGACCATTACGAAACTAGCATGGCGTGACCTGGTTCCTGATACTGAGAGCTATCAGGAACTGTTTGCACAGCCAGACCTCGCAAAAGAACACGACTTCATCCTTAGCGATACGCAACCGCGTTTACATTACGCGCTTGAACAGACGTTAAGCCCATGGACAACCTCCCCCTTCATGTTACTGAAGGCGCCAGAAGAAGCTGAATACCTGGCTCTGATGGCCGATGCCGTGCGTCAATTGCAACCAGAAACGGACACCGTTTTTGGCGGACAATATCGTATCGTGGGAAGTGATGTCACTTTCGAACCCGCCACGCAGGCTGATGATAATTTTGCCGCTACCGGCGAGGTCATTACCGCCGAGTGGGCAGAAGCGGAGCAATTGTTTGGCTGTCTTCGTCACTTTAACGGTCAGCTCAGTATCCAGCCGGGCCTGGTGCACAAAGCCAACGGCGGTGTCCTGATCATCTCTCTGCGAACGCTGCTTGCACAGCCGCTGCTGTGGATGCGTCTGAAGAACATTGTTGCACATCAGCGTTTCGACTGGATTGCCTATGATGAGTCCCGCCCGCTGCCTGTCGCCATTCCATCGATGCCCCTGTCACTGAAAGTGATTTTGGCTGGCGATCGTGAGTCTCTGGCGGATTTCCAGGAGATGGAGCCGGAACTTGCCGATCAGGCCGTTTACACCGAATTTGAAGATAACATCCAGATCGCCGATGCAGACGACGTGACACAATGGTGCCAATGGGTGCTGACCGTCGCGGCACGTTATGCTCTTCCGATCCCTGCCGCAGATGCCTGGACAGGTCTTATTCGTGAAGCTGCACGTGACACGGGCGATCAGGAAACTCTGCCACTCTGTCCGCTGTGGATCAGCAAGCAACTGCGCGAAACAGGCGTCATTAGCGGGCCGGGTACTTTTACCGGTGAGCAGTTCGCCCAGATGCTGGCACAGCGCGAATGGCGGGAAGGGTATCTCGCGGATCGTATGCAGGATGAAATCCTGCTGGAACAGATCTTCGTTGAAACCGAAGGCGAGCGTGTGGGGCAAATCAACGCCCTGTCTGTCATTGAGTTCCCTGGTCATCCGCGTGCCTTTGGCGAACCTTCACGTATCAGCTGCGTCATCCACATTGGCGACGGCGAATTTACTGACGTCGAGCGCAAAGCCGAGCTGGGCGGGAACATTCATGCTAAGGGCATGATGATTATGCAGGCCTTCCTGATGTCACAGCTTCAGCTGGAGCAACAGCTACCCTTCTCCGCCTCACTGACCTTTGAGCAGTCTTACAGTGAAGTGGACGGCGACAGCGCGTCTATGGCTGAGCTTTGTGCTGTTATCAGTGCGCTTGCGGATGTGCCGGTTAATCAAAGCATTGCTATCACCGGCTCTGTCGATCAGTTTGGTCGTGCTCAGCCGGTTGGCGGTCTGAATGAGAAAATCGAAGGCTTCTTCTCTATTTGCCAGCAGCGTGGATTGAGTGGCAAACAGGGCGTGATTATTCCTGCGCCAAACGCACGTCATCTGAGCCTGAGCCAGGCGGTACTGGATGCGGTGGATGCAGAGCAATTCAGTATCTGGGCCATCGACGATGTCACGGATGCGCTACCCTTACTGACAAATCAGGTCTGGGATGGCGAAGTGCAAACAACGCTGATGCAAACTATCCAGGAGCGTATCGCTCAGGCGATGCAACAGGATGCTCGTCATCGTTATCCATGGCCGTTACGCTGGTTAAGCTGGTTTAGCCCGAACTGATCGGACTTGTTCAGCGTACACGTGTTAGCTATCCTGCGTGCTTCACTAAAATAAGGCTTACTGAGAACATGGTAGATAAACGCGAATCCTATACAAAAGAAGATCTTCTTGCCTCTGGTCGTGGTGAACTGTTCGGCGCTAAAGGCCCGCAGTTACCGGCACCTAGCATGCTGATGATGGACCGTGTCGTGAAAATGACCGAAACCGGCGGCAACTTTGACAAGGGTTACGTGGAAGCGGAACTCGATATCAATCCAGACCTGTGGTTCTTCGGTTGCCACTTTATCGGCGATCCGGTAATGCCTGGCTGTTTAGGCCTGGATGCGATGTGGCAGCTGGTTGGCTTCTATCTCGGCTGGCTGGGCGGCGAAGGCAAAGGCCGCGCGCTGGGCGTAGGTGAAGTGAAATTCACCGGTCAGGTTCTGCCTTCCGCGAAGAAAGTTACCTACCGTATTCACTTCAAACGCATCGTGAACCGTCGTCTGGTGATGGGTCTGGCAGACGGTGAAGTGCTGGTTGATGGCCGTGTGATCTATACCGCCAGTGACCTGAAAGTCGGTCTGTTCCAGGACACTTCTGCGTTCTGATTTTGCTTAAGTAGTGCTTGAGCAACTAAGGCGAAACCTCCGCATGGCGGAGGTTTCTGTTTTTAAAGAGACGTTATCAAGCAAGAAGTACCCTGTCTCCGATGGCTTCTCGCCAGCCTCCCAGCCATTGTGACCTTTGATTTATCGTCTGATAAGGACACATTTCTTTTGAGCGTCCAGCGATGCCAGCCTGATAACCACGTTGATGAGCCCTTTCCAGGCGATCTCGTTTCTGTCTCTTCATGCCTCGTTTCCCTCATTCTTTGGTCTGGTGGAAAGAAAACAGTGTATGCAAAACGTGCAAACACAGATAACGAATAACCCGAATCACGCCATGCGTCAATGCGCAAAATTCACGCCAGTGTCATATTTGTGAGCTACACAGAAGATCATTTGTACAAAAATTGTGAGCTGGAACAAGTAACAGCCTGAACAAAAACCGAAAAAAAAGCCGCCATCAGCGAAACGCGGATGGCGGCTTAACATCATGAATTTTGCTTATGGCAGGCGAGAAATCTCCTGGGCGATGCTGGCAGATTCCTGTGCCCAGCCCTGGGCCAGGGCTTTCACCATAGCGTCGTAACCATCCTCCTGCTGTTTCAGCTCAAGATGGAACGGGCGCTTAATCAGCTGCCCCTGATGGTTTAGCAGCCACTCACCGCTGATCACCACTCTGCCATCGTAGCGTCCATGGAAACCCGTCACATTGACGTTGAGGGTATCCTGGTCGCTGCCCAGAGGCTGTGAGGCAACAACCCATCCGGGCAACTGGCTGCTCAGGTTCGCCACCAGCGTATTGCGCAGCTGTTGATCCAAGGGGCTGGCCCACAGATTGTTATTCGCAATCACATACTGCACGTCGCTGGTCTGATACACCACGCCGTTGCCGGCGAGGGAATCGGGGATCGTGACCTGCTCAACCCACAGCAGGCGATGCCCCTGGCTGGCGCTGCTTTGCCCGCCCATCTGAGCCCCCATCGGCAGCTGGTAGTAACTCTTGGTATCGCTTCCTGAACTACAGGCCGTTAAAACCATTGCTCCGACGATTAATAGCCATTTTTTCATTATTTTGCCCTCTTCGGCTCAGGATCTTTTTTGTCCTTCGCTTCAAATACCAGCGCGTTGCTCTTCTCATTCAGCGTTTTCAGAACTGGCTGCAGTTCGCGCAGGACCTGATCCAGACGCTGCATATCCGCCACCATCTTGTTGTACGCCGCCGAACCTGGCTGGAAGCCTTGCATACTACGGTTAAGCTCACGCAACGTTTTCTGCATGTCCTGCGGAAGCTGCTGCATCGACTGGTTAGCCGTAATTTTGTTGATGTTATCCAGTGTGGTTTGCAGACGACGCATCGTGGCCTGGCTTTCCGTCAGACTGTTGGTCGCTTGCTCAAGCATCGGATTCAACGGCAGATTGTTAATCTTATCCAGAGTCTCCATCAGGCGCTGCTGAATCTGCGCCAGACCGCTGCTGACGGTTGGGATAATAGTGTAACCACCGAATTCACGCGCACCGGTAATCGCTGGCGCTTTCGGATAGAAGTCCATATCCACATACAGGGCGCCCGTCACCAGGTTGCCGGTTTTCAGCGAGCCACGTAACCCGCGACTCAACAGCTGATTAATATGCGTGCCGATATCCTGGTTCTGTCCAATCTGGGCCAGTAAGCGTTCTGGTTCAATGCGGATCAACACCGGGATACGATAGTCGTCATCCAGTACCTGATTCAGACCCGGCACAAAGTACGGCACCTGACCTACTGTACCCAGGCGGATGCCACGGAATTCCACCGGCGCACCTGGTTGTAGGCCACGAACAGAGTCCTTGAAGAACATCAGATAGTCGACATGATCGGTATAGAGTGCATCCTGGATGCTTTTCTGATCGTCAAACAGTCTGAACGCGGTTTTTGGCGCAACCGGCTGCCCCAGATCCATCCCCTCAGGCACGTCAAAACTCACCCCGCCGCCAAACAGCGTGGTCAGAGAACCCATCTCTACGCGCATCCCCGCCGACGTCAGATCTACCGCGATACCGCTGTCTTTCCAGAAGCGTACGTTGCTGGTCACCAGACGGTCGTTTGGTGCATTGATAAACAGCTGATAGCTGATAGTACGTTTTTGCGCATCGAAGGTACTGGTTTCCACCGAGCCCACGCGGTAACCACGGAACAGCACCGGATCGCCAGGACTGAGCTGCCCCGCTTTCTTGCTGTCGAGGGTCACCCGGATACCTTTCGCGTCTGGCGGCGCAAGCGGCGGTGCATCCAGCAGTTGATAATGCCCGGGCTGGCTGCCCTTCGCGCCGGGCTGAAGCTCAATGTAAGCCCCGGAAAGCAGCGTCCCCAGGCCGCTGATCCCTTCGCGTCCGACCTGCGGTTTAACCACCCAGAAGACGGAATCGCCATGCAGCAGCTTCTCCATGCCGGAATGAAGGCGCGCTTTGATTTCAACGTGTGTGAGATCGTCAGTCAGCGTCGCACTCTCGACGACACCCACGTCAACGCTGCGGCTCTTGATGGTGGTTTTACCCCCTTCAATGCCTTCGGCGTTGGTCGTGATCAGCGTCACTTCCGGCCCTTGATGGCTGTAATGATAAAACAGGATCCAGGCTCCGATCAGCGCTGTGACGATGGGGAAGATCCACACCGGCGACCAGTTCTTGACCTTCTGCACTTTCGCCTCTCCACTCTTATTTTCCATGCTTTCACTCTTCCTCATGGCTTGACTCTGGCTCACGATCCCAGGATAAACGCGGGTCGAAAGTCAGGGCCGCAAACATCGTCATGACAACGACCAACGCAAACATCAGCGCGCCCATAGCGGGATAAATACTCATCAGTCCACCCATGCGCACCAGCGCGGAGAGAACGGCAATCACAAACACGTCGATCATTGACCAGCGGCCAACAAATTCGACGACTTCATAAATCAGATGCATGCGTTCGCTGTCGCGCTTTCCATGGCCTTTAGCATCCCAGCACAGCCAGGCAATCGCGATCATCTTTAAGGTGGGAACCATAATACTGGCAATGAAAATCACCATCGCCACCGGATAAGATCCCTCACCCCACAGCAACACCACCCCGGCCAGGATCGTCGAAGGCATTTTATCTCCCAGCAGATCCGTGATCATGATGGGTAAAATATTGGCCGGCAGATAAAGTATGATGGAGGTGACCAGTAAGGCCATCGTCCATTGCAGACTGTTTTTGCGCCGCACATGCCCCTTGGTGCCACAACGCGGGCACTCTTCCACATCAGCAGGCAGAATGGCGGTACAGCACGTACAGGAGCGCAATCCCTGGCGAATTCCGGGCACGCCCACTTTTACGGTCTGGTTTAGCGTTGGCGCAGGTGCAATATCATCCCAGGTCCAGCGGCGGTCGACACACTGGAAGGCGCGCAGCTGTAGCATGCAGTACAGACACCAAGGAACAAAACTGCTGCCGATGCCGACGTCGCCATAGGCCATCAGCTTCACAAAACTGACCAGAATCCCCGCGAGGAAAATCTCCGCCATTCCCCAGCTTTTCAGCTGGAAAAGAATTCGGGCAAGCAGAATTTTGACTTTAATGGGCATCCGGACGCGGTTTACCAGCAGTAAAATCACGACCAGGCAAAACGCCGGAACGATTTGCACAAAGAGAAGAAAGAAGGTGCCAAGGCTGGCGTAATCTTCCGAGAACATGACGCCTGGGATCTCCAGCAAATTGACTTCGCTGGTCATCCCGCCGACTTTCATATAGATGAACGGAAAAAGATTCGAGAGCAGCAGCATAAACAGTGCCGCAAGCGCATAAGCAGTGGGACGCTGCCTTGGCGCGTCCCACTCTGTCGTCAGCGTTGCCCCACAACGGGGGCATGCCGCCTTATGTCCGTGACCCATCTCAGGCAGCGCCACGAGCATATCGCATTGCGAGCATAAAATATGCCGGTCGGCATGGTGCTGATCACACATCGGGTATCCCTGTTTATGCGCCGTTTTTGAGTGCCTCAAGGTACTCCCAGCGCTCAAATGCCTCTTCCAGCGCCTTTTCGGCCTGGGAAAGCTCTGCCAATATTTTCTGAGTATAGTCGTGTGGCTGGCTAAAGAAGGATGCATCAGCAACTTGAGCCTGTAATGATTCCAGTTGCGTTTCCAGCTCTTCAAGACGCTGCGGCAATCCTTCCAGCTCGCGCTGCAGGTTATAGCTCATTTTAACCGTCGGCTTTTTGACAGTTTCTGCTTTTGCGACAGGCGGTTGCGATCCCGTTTTAGATTTGGACTGTTTATGCGCTAAGGATTGCGCCTGTTGCCCTCGCGCGTCCTGATAACCGCCCACATACTGACCAATACGACCTTCGCCTTCAAAAATCCAGCATTCGGTGACGGTGTTGTCCACAAACTGACGGTCGTGGCTCACCAGCATCACGGTGCCCTGATAGCCGTCGATCAGCTCTTCGAGCAGTTCCAGGGTTTCGACATCCAGATCGTTCGTCGGTTCATCGAGAATCAACAGGTTGCTGGGTTTCAGGAACAAACGCGCCAGCAGAAGTCGGTTACGTTCCCCGCCGGATAGCGCGCGAACAGGCGTCATGGCGCGTTTTGGATGGAACAGGAAGTCCTGCAGATAGCCCAGCACATGGCGCGGTTTCCCGTTAACCATCACCTCTTGCTTGCCTTCTGCCAGGTTATCCATCACCGTTCTTTCAGGATCAAGCTCAGTACGGTGCTGATCGAAATAGGCCACTTCCAGTTTAGTCCCGCAGTGAACACGGCCGCTGTCAGCCTGTAGCTGGCCCAGCATCAGTTTCAGCAGCGTGGATTTACCGCAGCCGTTCGGGCCGATCAGTGCAATTTTATCGCCGCGCTGAACCTGCGCGGAGAAATCGGTCACCAGCACTTTGCCGTCGACCTGGTAGTTCACGTTTTCCATTTCGAAGACAATTTTGCCGGAACGAGAGGCCTCTTCGACCTGCATCTTCGCGCTGCCCATCACTTCACGGCGCTGGCTGCGTTCGTTACGCATCGCTTTGAGGGCACGCACGCGGCCTTCGTTACGGGTACGACGCGCTTTGATGCCCTGACGGATCCACACCTCTTCCTGCGCCAGTTTGCGGTCAAACTCGGCGTTTTGCAGCTCTTCAACGCGCAGGTTCTCTTCTTTTTCCAGCAGATAAGTGTCGTAATCGCCCGGATACGTGACCAGCTTGCCGCGATCGAGATCGACAATACGGGTGGCCATATTGCGGATAAATGAACGGTCGTGCGAGATAAAGATAATGGTGCCATTGAAGGTTTTCAGGAACCCTTCCAGCCAGTCGATGGTTTCGATATCCAGGTGGTTCGTCGGTTCATCGAGCAGCAGCACTTTTGGCCCGCAGACCAGTGCGCGGCCCAGCGCCGCTTTACGCAGCCAGCCACCAGACAGAGAAGCCAGCGCCATATCGGCCTCAAGGCCAAGCTGCTCCAGCACTTCATTGATGCGGTCTTCCAGCTGCCACAGGCCGTGGTGATCCAGCAAATCCTGCAGGCGCGCCATCTCGTTGAGGTTTTTTTCGCTCGGATCGGTCATCACCAGATGCGAAATATCGTGATAGCCTTTCAGGTATTCGGCCTGCTCGGAGATCCCTTCGGCGACAAAATCATAGACGCTGCCCGCGACGTTGCGCGGCGGATCCTGTTGCAGACGAGAAACGATCAGATCCTGCTCATAAACGATACGTCCATCGTCCAGACCCTGCTCACGGTTGAGGATCTTCATCAGCGTGGATTTACCCGCGCCGTTACGGCCCACCAGACAGACGCGTTCGTTGTCTTCAATGTGCAGTTCTGTATCGTCGAGAAGTGGCGCATCGCTGAAGGACAGCCATGCGCCGTGCATGCTAATTAATGACATTTAAATTTCCTTTCAGACTGCGGTAATCAACCAGCAGTTGTGAATTTGACGGTTACGGGCGAAGTCCTGAGACAGCGTTTTTTGACTGATTTCTTGTGCTTTCAGCCCCAGTTTTTCCAGCCCGTCATTGTCCATGCGGAAGCCGCGTTTGTTGTTCGAGAACATAATGGTGCCGCCTTTACGCAGCAGACGTTTCAGGTCGGTCATCAGACGCAGGTGATCGCGCTGAACGTCGAAGGTGTCTTCCATACGCTTGGAGTTGGAGAAGGTCGGCGGATCGATGAAGATCAGATCGAACTGCTCATCCGTATCGCGCAGCCAGCCCAGTACATCGGCCTGCAGCAGACGATGCTGACGACCGGTCAGGCCGTTGAGACGCAGGTTGCGCTCCGCCCACTCCAGATAGGTACGCGACATGTCCACCGTGGTGGTGCTACGCGCACCGCCCAGGCCCGCATGAACGCTGGCGCTGCCGGTATAAGCGAACAGGTTCAGGAAGTCTTTCCCTTTGCTCATCTGGCCCAGCATACGACGCGCGATACGGTGATCGAGGAACAGACCGGTGTCGAGATAGTCTGTCAGGTTCACCCACAGGCGCGCATTGTATTCGCCCACCTCGATAAAGTCGCCCTTATCGCCCATTTTCTGATACTGATTGGTCCCTTTCTGACGCTCACGGGTCTTCAGGATCAGTTTGTTCGGCGCAATGCCCATCACGCCAATTGTCGCCGCGATGATGTCCAGCAAACGCTGGCGCGCTTTTTGGGCATCAATGGTTTTCGGCGCAGCGTATTCCTGCACCACGACCCAGTCCGCATAACGGTCTACCGCAACGTTATATTCCGGCAGATCGGCATCGTAAATGCGATAGCATTCAATGCCTTCCTGTTTCGCCCATTTTTCGAATTTCTTCAGATTCTTACGCAGACGGTTAGCGTAGTCTTCTGCCACCGTCGATGGCTTGCTGTCGCCATCTTTCTCGGTCAGATGGTAGTTTTTCTGTACGCAGTCCAGCGGGCCGTTTTTGGCTTTGAACTGACGCTCGGCGCGGAGCTGGAGGCAGCTCAGCAGCTCAGGAGAACCGCTAAACAGCGACAGATTCCAGCCGCCGAAATAATCTTTCATGGTGCGACCCAGCAGACTGTGCAGCGCAATCAGCGCCGGTTCGCTATCGAGACGTTCGCCGTACGGCGGGTTACTGATCACCGTACCGTAAGGGCCTTTCGGCAGCGGGTTGGTTAACTGGGAGACGTCTTTCACCTCGAAGTCGATCAGTTCGCCGATACCAGCGCGGCGGGCGTTGCTGCGCGCGCGTTCAATTACGCGAGCGTCGCTGTCCGAGCCATAGAAACGGGAGGTGTAATCAGCCAGGCCTTTACGTGCACGGACCTGTGCTTCGGCTTTGACCTCTTTCCAGATGGCGTCGTCATGCTGTGCCCAGCCGCTAAAGCCCCACTGCCCGCGATGCAATCCTGGCGCGCGGTCGGTGGCCAGCATGGCCGCTTCAATCAGCAAGGTGCCGGAACCGCACATTGGGTCGATCATCGGCGTGCCCGGCAGCCAGCCAGAGCGCATCACAATGGCCGCAGCCAGGTTTTCTTTGATCGGTGCAATACCGGCGCGATCGCGATAACCGCGCTGGTGCAGGCCTTCGCCGCAAAGATCCAGAGAAATATTGGCGGTCTCTTTATTGAGCCACACGTTGATGCGCAGATCGGGATTTTCACGATCGACGTTCGGGCGTTCAAGATTTTTACGCGTGAAGCTGTCGACGATGGCGTCTTTCACCTTCAGTGCACCGTACTGGCTGTTACGGATTTCGTCGTTCAGACCGCTGAAATGCACGGCAAAGGTCGCACCCGGGGCGAAAATCTCTGTCCAGTCGATCGCTTGCACGCCGAGATACAGATCAAGGTCGCTGTAGACCTTGCAGGCACCCAGCGGCAACATGATGCGCGACGCCAGGCGACTCCACATCAGGCTCTGGTAAATAAGCCGTGTGTCGCCCTCAAAGTGGACACCACCCTGAACCACCTGACACTCAAGCGCGCCAAGGCTTTCCAGTTCAGTTTTTAACAGCTCTTCCAGCCCACGGGCCGTACTGGCAAACAGAGAATTCATATCGTCACTTATTACTCGTAGAAAATTGCTGCGCATTATAGCTAATATGCGCTCTATGTCATAAAGTTGAAGGCTTATTTTCAAATCGTTCGAGGGCGTGAACAGTGGCGACGTTATCCAGGCTTTTTATTCATCCGGTCAAATCCATGCGTGGTATTGGCCTGACCCACGCGCTTGCTGACGTCAGCGGCTTTGCCTTCGATCGCATATTTATGATTACCGAACCGGACGGCACCTTCATCACCGCCCGCCAGTTCCCGCAGATGGTGCGTTTTATCCCGGCTCCGCTGCACGACGGCCTGCATTTGACGGCGCCGGATGGCTCAAGCGTGATTGCACGCTTTACTGACTTTGCCCCCGTTGATGCCCCGACAGAAGTGTGGGGTAACCATTTCACCGCCCGCATCGCCCCGGATGAGATTAACACCTGGCTGAGCGGTTTCTTCTCCCGCGCGGTGCAGCTGCGCTGGGTCGGCCCGGAGCTTACGCGCCGCGTGAAGCGTTTTGAAGCCGTTCCCCTCTCCTTTGCCGACGGTTTTCCCTATCTGCTGACGAATGACGCCTCCCTGCGCGATCTGCAAAACCGCTGTTCCGCCAGCGTGCAGATGGAGCAGTTCCGCCCGAATCTGGTCGTGACGGGCGCACAGGCCTGGGAAGAAGATACCTGGAAAGTGATCCGTATCGGCAGCGTGATTTTTGATGTGGTGAAACCGTGCAGCCGCTGTATTTTCACCACCATCAGCCCGGAAAAAGGGCAAAAACACCCTTCCGGCGAGCCGCTGAAAACCTTACAGTCTTTCCGCACCGCACAGGATAACGGCGATGTCGATTTTGGTCAGAACCTGATCCCGCGCACCAGCGGCGTGATTCGCGTCGGCGACGAGATTGAGATCCTCGCAACGGGTCCTGCCCGAGTTTACGGCCCAGGGCCGGAAGAAGAAGCGCTTGAAGCTGAAACGCTGCCTGTCACAAAGGTGACGCTTCAGTGGGAGGGACAAACCTTACCGGGGAATAATCAGCAGGTACTGCTTGAACAGCTGGAACAAGCGGGGATCCGCGTGCCCTATTCGTGTCGTGCGGGGATCTGTGGAAGCTGTCGCATCACTCTGGTCGATGGCGAAGTGACGGCGCTGAAGAAATCAGCCGTAAGCGAAGATGGTACGATTCTGTGCTGTAGCTGCATTCCGAAAACGTCTTTGCAGCTAGAGCGCTAAACAGCCTGTTCGAGGCTAAAGGAATCCATACGCAGTTGCGGTTTAAGCCGGTCGTTCATCACTTTAATCGCATCACCCAATTGCATTGTGCGCCCGGCAATCACCACGCCGGGTTGCGCCAGCAAACAGAGCGCGGCGTTTTCGCCCGGTTCTACCACCAGCAAACTCACCTCTTCCGAAGTATCGCTGAGATTGACGCAGGCCGCATCGCCGGTGACCGGGGACCATGCTTGCCCGTGAGCGAGAAAGTGCCAGCTTTTTGGCATCTGCGGTTTCAGGAAGCGAATCGCCACCAGCGCATTTAGCACCAGTTCGGCGCGCTGCTCTTTAGAGAGAATAAGATCGCGACATTTCTCTTCAAAAGAGAAAAACAGGGCTGCATCGTCAACACAAAAGCCTGACGGTGCAAACGCATCCGGGGTCAGCATTCGGCGAGCAAAACGAGAGCGAAATAACATACCATTGGCTAAATCGAGCATCATTCGATCGTGCTCTTCGCAAAAATACCAGCGCCAGTTATCGTCAGGTTTTATTCGCATTTTCCTCTCCTTCCCCACAACGTCCTGTTCTTAAAATGTCCAAATTATCGCTTCGTTTATAACATCAATAATAAAAGACCATAATGTCTAAATAAGCAACAAAGACGGAATATAAAACAACCAGGGCTGGAAATAAAGCCCTGGTTGTCTGATATGGAGAAAAGATTAGATATGATTAACGATTTCTTTAATCAATTGTGGGCCTTTAAAAATAAAGCCGGAATAGATTTGCACCAGTGAGGCACCTGCCGCCATCTTCTCGCGAGCCGCGATGACAGAGTCGATCCCGCCCACGCCGATGATCGGTAAGCGACCTTTTAATTCCGCCGACAAGGCACGAATAATTTCGGTGCTTTTTAATTGTACCGGACGACCACTTAAGCCACCCATTTCGTCGCAGTTTTTCATTCCCTGCACGAGGGCGCGATCGAGCGTAGTATTGGTGGCAATAACACCATCAATATTATGGCGAACCAAACTGTCGGCTACCTGGATCAATTCTTCGACAGAAAGATCCGGGGCGATCTTAACGGCGATCGGAACATATTTATGATGGGTCGCCTGGAGTTCATTCTGTTTATTTTTAATCGCACTTAACAGATCGTCCAGCGCTTCACCATATTGCAGCGTACGCAAGCCAGGGGTATTTGGCGAAGAGATATTTATCGCGATATAACCGGCATAGGCATAGACTTTTTCCATACAAATCAGATAGTCATCTTTACCCTGCTCAACCGGCGTATCTTTATTTTTGCCGATATTAATTCCTAGCACACCGTCAAAATGGGCTTTTTTAACGTTCTCCACCAGATGATCAACACCGTGGTTATTGAAGCCCATCCGGTTGATCAACCCTTCTGCTTCAACCAGGCGGAACAGGCGCGGCTTGTCGTTCCCGTCCTGCGCGCGCGGCGTCACGGTGCCCACTTCGATGGAGCCAAACCCCATCGCGCCAAGGGCGTCAATGCACTCACCATTTTTGTCGAGACCTGCTGCCAGACCCAGTGGGTTCTTAAACGTCAGGCCCATGCACTGGACAGGTTTTTCCTGCACTTTCTGGCGCACCAGCGCCTCAAGAGGCGTTCCTGTAATGCGGCGTAACTGCTGGAATGTCAATTCATGAGCGCGCTCTGGATCGAGCTGAAAAAGGGCTTTACGAACGAAGGGGTAGTACATGAACTCTCCTGGATTCCGGTATGCAAACCGGACACGGATTATCAGCGATCGCGCCAGGAAAGGGAATTGACCTGTGGCAAAAAATCATCGTAAAGCGCAATCGTTTTCCTTTCTGCCTCTTTCTTATGCAATTTTCGGCATTTTAATTTCAGATAAATCATTTAGTGGAATAACCGTGCAATGTCACACTCGTGAAAATTGTTATGAATGTTAGATAAAAGCAAACAAATAGTTATAAGGAGCAAACATGCGCGTCATCACGTTGGCCGGAAGTCCGCGTTTCCCTTCTCGCTCCAGCGCCCTGCTGGAATACGCCCGCGAACAGCTCAACTCGCTGAACGTCGAGGTGTGCCACTGGAACTTGCAAAACTTTGAGCCGGAAGATCTTCTTTATGCCCGCTTCGACAGCCCGGCATTACAGGCGCTGATCGAACAGCTCAAAGGAGCCGACGGGCTGATCGTGGCGACACCGATCTATAAAGCCTCTTTCTCAGGCGCGCTGAAAACCCTGCTCGATCTTCTGCCTGAACGTGCGCTGGAGGGAAAAGTGGTTCTCCCTCTGGCGACCGGCGGCACCGTTGCGCACATGCTGGCGGTGGATTACGCCCTCAAGCCAGTCCTGAATGCGCTCAAAGCCCAGGAGATCCTGCACGGGGTGTTTGCCGATGACTCTCAGGTGATCGATTACCAGCATAAACCGCAGTTCACCCCGAACCTGCACCTGCGCCTTGATAGCGCGCTGGAAACCTTCTGGCAGGCGTTGCATCGCCGCGATGTACAAGCCCCCGCCTTTGGCCGTCTGAAAGGAGTCGCCCATGTTTAAATATCTTCTGACCGCCCTGTTCGCTGTTTCTGCGCTTGCGCAGGCGCAGGCGGCGGAACCGGCGCCTGAAAGCCTGCGTATCGGATATCAAAAAGGCAGCGTCAGCATGGTGCTGGCGAAAAGCCATCAGTTGCTGGAGAAGCGCTATCCGGACACAAAATTCTCATGGATCGAGTTCCCGGCCGGGCCGCAGATGCTGGAGGCGCTGAACGTCGGCAGTATTGATTTGGGCAGTACCGGCGACATCCCTCCTATTTTTGCCCAAGCTGCCGGAGCGGATCTGGTCTACGTTGGCGTCGAGCCGCCAAAGCCGAAAGCGGAAGTGATTCTGGTGCCTGAAAACAGCCCGATCAAAACCGTCGCCGATCTGAAAGGCCACAAAGTCGCCTTCCAGAAAGGTTCCAGCTCCCACAACCTGCTTTTGCGCGCCCTTCAACAGGCGGGTCTGACGTTCAAGGATATTCAGCCTGTCTACTTAACTCCGGCGGATGCCCGCGCGGCGTTCCAGCAAAATAATGTTGATGCCTGGGCGATCTGGGACCCGTACTACTCTGCCGCCTTATTACAGGGCGGCGTTCGGGTGCTGAAAGATGGCGAAACGCTGAAGCAGACCGGTTCGTTCTATCTTGCCGCGCGCCCGTATGCGGAAAAGAACGGCGACTTTGTTCAGGGTGTGCTGCAGACCTTTAGCGAGGCGGATGCGCTCACTCAGAGTCAGCGTCAGGAAAGCATCGCTCTGCTCGCCAAAACCATGGGCCTGCCGGAGCCGGTGATCGCCAGCTATCTGGATCATCGCCCGACGACAGTGATTAAACCCGTCGACGCGAAAACCGCTGACCTTCAGCAGCAAACCGCAGATCTGTTCTACGAGAACCGTCTCGTGCCGAAAAAAATCGATATTCGCGACCGTATCTGGCAACCCTCTGACAAAGAAGGATCGAAATCATGAGTCTGAATCTGTTCTGGTTTTTACCGACCCACGGTGATGGGCATTATCTTGGCACCGAAGAGGGTGCTCGCCCGGTAGACTACGGCTATCTGCAGCAAATCGCGCAGGCCGCCGACAGAATCGGTTTTACCGGCGTGCTGATCCCGACAGGGCGCTCCTGCGAGGATGCATGGCTGGTGGCCGCTTCGATGATACCGGTCACGCAGCGTCTGAAATTCCTGGTGGCCCTGCGACCGAGCGTGGTCTCCCCAACCGTTGCCGCCCGTCAGGCCGCGACGCTGGATCGTCTTTCCAATGGCCGCGCCCTGTTTAACCTGGTGACCGGCAGCGATCCGCAAGAGCTGGCCGCCGACGGCGTGTTCCTCGATCACACGGAGCGCTACGAGGCTTCCGCGGAATTTACCCGCGTCTGGCGCCGTCTGCTGGAGGGCGAAACCGTCACCTACGAGGGCAAACATATCCACGTTCGCGATGCGAAGCTGCTGTTTGCGCCGGTGCAACAGCCGCGTCCCCCACTCTACTTTGGCGGATCGTCAGATGTCGCGCAGGATCTGGCTGCTGAACAGGTTGATCTCTATCTGACCTGGGGCGAACCGCCTGAGCTGGTGAAAGAGAAAATTGAGCAGGTGCGCGCCAAAGCCGCCGCGCATGGGCGCAAAGTGCGCTTTGGCATTCGCCTGCACGTCATCGTGCGAGAAACGAACGCCGAAGCCTGGCAGGCCGCCGACCGTCTGATTTCTCATCTGGACGATGACACCATTGCCAAAGCGCAGGCAGCCTTTGCGAAGACTGATTCCGTAGGGCAGCACCGGATGGCCTCCCTGCATAAAGGCAACAAAGATAATCTCGAAATCAGCCCGAATCTGTGGGCGGGTGTAGGCCTGGTTCGCGGCGGCGCAGGCACGGCGCTGGTGGGCGATGGCCCTACGGTCGCGGCGCGGATCAACGAGTATGCCGATCTGGGTATCGACAGCTTTATCTTGTCTGGCTATCCGCATCTGGAAGAAGCATACAACGTCGGCGAGCTGCTGTTCCCGCATCTGGATGTAGCCATCCCGGAAATCCCGCAGCCGCGCGCGCTCCAGCTTCAGGGCGAAGCCGTAGCGAATGAGTTTATCCCGCGAAAAGTCGCGCAGAGCTAACGAGGTACGTATGGCAAATCCATCCCAAAAATGGCTGCTGCGTCTGGCCCCCTGGTTTCTGCCCGTCGGCATTGTGATTGTCTGGCAAATCGCCTCTTCCGTGGGATGGTTGTCGAGCCGTATTCTGCCCTCTCCGGAGGGCGTAGTGGAGGCGTTCTGGTCGCTCAGTTCAAGCGGTGAGCTGTGGCAGCATCTGGCGATCAGCTCCTGGCGTGCGCTAATAGGCTTTTCAATCGGCGGCTCGATTGGCCTGACGCTGGGGCTTATCAGCGGCCTCTCCCGCTGGGGCGAGCGTTTGCTGGATACGTCAATTCAAATGCTGCGTAACGTCCCGCATTTAGCATTAATCCCGCTGGTGATTCTGTGGTTTGGCATCGACGAGAGCGCCAAGATTTTCCTGGTGGCCCTCGGCACGCTGTTCCCGATTTACATCAACACCTGGCACGGCATTCGTAATATCGACCGTGGCCTGGTGGAGATGGCGCGCAGTTACGGATTGTCCGGCTTTGCGCTGTTTGTCCACGTGATCCTGCCGGGCGCGCTGCCGTCGATTATGGTCGGCGTGCGTTTCGCCCTCGGTCTGATGTGGCTGACGCTGATTGTGGCGGAGACCATCTCGGCCAACTCTGGGATCGGCTATCTGGCGATGAACGCCCGCGAATTTCTGCAAACCGACGTGGTGGTGGTGGCCATCATTCTTTACGCCCTGCTCGGCAAACTCGCCGACGTCAGCGCCCAGTGGCTTGAGCGAAGCTGGCTGCGCTGGAACCCGGCCTATTCCACGAAGGAGGCAAACGCATGAATACGGCTCGTTTAACCCAGGGGACACCGCTGCTGCTTAACGGCGTCACCAAACGCTACGGGGATAACACTATCCTGAACGCGCTGGATCTGCATGTCCCTGCCGGACAATTTGTTGCGGTTGTCGGGCGCAGCGGCGGGGGCAAAAGCACCCTGCTGCGGCTGCTTGCCGGGCTGGAGGCACCGAACGGCGGAGAATTGCTGGCGGGCAATACGCCGTTGGCGGATATTCAGGACGATACCCGCATGATGTTTCAGGATGCGCGCCTGCTGCCGTGGAAAACGGTTATCGACAACGTGGGGCTGGGGCTGAAAGGTAACTGGCGGGATAACGCACGTCAGGCGCTGCGCGCCGTCGGCCTCGAAAACCGTGCGGACGAGTGGCCTGCTGCCCTCTCCGGCGGCCAAAAACAGCGTGTGGCACTGGCGCGCGCGTTGATCCACCGGCCAGGCCTGCTGCTGCTGGACGAACCGCTCGGGGCGCTTGATGCCCTGACGCGCATCGAAATGCAGGATCTGATCGCCTCCCTGTGGCAGGAGCACGGTTTTACCGTACTGCTGGTGACGCATGATGTGAGTGAAGCCGTGGCGATGGCGGATCGGGTGCTGTTAATTGAAGAAGGCAAAATCGGCCTGGATCTGGCGGTGGATATTCCTCGTCCACGACGGCTCGGTTCTGTAAGACTGGCCGAGCTGGAATCAGAAGTGCTGGAGAGAGTGATGAAGCGTGGGGCAACTGAAGAGAAGGCCCGGCGTCATGGATAAAGAAGGCAATGCTTGAAAGCCTCTCCCGCAGAAAACGGTTAAACCCATAAAAAACGGCAACTTGCGTTGCCGTTTTGTTTTTACATACCAGTGCTACCCGGTATTAACGTCAGGCCAGCGCCTTCGTAATCTTCTCGAACAGGTCGCCCGACAGATTTTCCAGCCCTTTTAACTGCTCAAGCGCAGCACGCATTTTCGCCTGACGCGCTGCGTCGTAGCGTTTCAGGCGGATCAGCGGCTCAATCAGACGCGATGCCACCTGCGGGTTACGGCTGTTAAGCTCAGTCAGCATTTCCACCATAAACTGATAACCGCTGCCGTCTTCCGCATGGAAGGCCGCTGGGTTGCTGCTGGCAAACGCGCCAATCAGGGAACGCACGCGGTTCGGGTTGCTCATGGTGAAAGAGCGGTGTTTAAGGAGATTGCGTACCTTGCTCAGCACATCCGCCGCCGCGCTGGTGGCTTGCAGGATAAACCACTTATCCATCACCAGGCCGTCCTGATGCCACTTATCATCGTACTCTTGCATCAGCGCATCACGGCACGGCAGCTCTGCCGCCACGCTCGCCGCCAGGGCCGCTAAGGCGTCGGTCATGTTATCGGCTTCGTGATACTGCTTACTGACAAGCGTGTTCGCCAGTTCCGTTTCACCAAATGCCAGATAGCGCAGACAGGTGTTACGCAGGGAACGCTTGCCGATATCCGCGTGTTCCACACGGTATTCGTCAAGCTTGTTGGCGTTGTAAATGGCCAGGAATTCATCGGCCAGTTCGGTCGCCAGCGTGCGGGTCAGGGCTTCACGCACGGCGGTAATGGCGATGGGATCGATAATCTCGAACAGCTCGGCGATTTCGCTCGCGGACGGCAGCGTCAGGATCTCTGCGGCCAGCGCCGGATCGATTTTCTCATCCAGCAGAATAGCGCGGAACGCATCGGCAACGTGAACCGGGAGCGACAGCGGCTGACCCTGTTGGTGACGGTTCACGTTCAGTTTGATGTAGGTCGCCAGCAGACTCTGCGCCGCATCCCAGCGGGAGAAATCGTTGCGCGCATGACGCATCAAGAAGGTGAGCTGCTGATCGCTCCACTTATATTCCAGTTTCACCGGTGCGGAGAATTCGCACAGCAGCGCCGGAACCGGCTGGAAGTAGACGTTATCAAAGATGAAGGTCTGTTCCGCCTGGGTTACGTTCAGCACGTGATGCACCGGATGACCGCCCTTCTGCAGCGGGATCACGTTGCCTTCGTTATCGTACAGCTCAATGCTGAACGGAATGTGCAGCGGGTGCTTCTCTTCCTGCTCAGCCGTCGGCGGCGTGCGCTGGCTGATGGTCAGGGTGTACTGCTCGGTTTCCGGATTGTAGTCATCTTTAACGCTGACGATCGGCGTACCGGCCTGGCTGTACCAGCGGCGGAAATGCGACAGGTCGACGTTGGACGCATCTTCCATCGCCTGGACGAAATCGTCGCACGTCGCCGCGCTGCCGTCGTGGCGTTCGAAATAGAGCTGCATCCCTTTCTGGAAGTTCTCTTCGCCGAGCAGGGTGTGGATCATACGAATGATTTCAGAACCTTTCTCGTACACCGTCAGGGTGTAGAAGTTGTTCATCTCAATCACTTTGTCAGGGCGAATCGGGTGCGCCATTGGGCTGGCGTCTTCGGCAAACTGCAGGCCGCGCATGGTGCGCACATTGCTGATGCGGTTGACGGCGCGTGATCCCAGATCGGAGCTAAACTCCTGATCGCGGAACACGGTCAGGCCCTCTTTCAGGCTCAGCTGGAACCAGTCGCGGCAGGTGACGCGGTTCCCGGTCCAGTTGTGGAAATACTCGTGACCAATCACGCGTTCGATATCGAGATAATCTTTATCGGTGGCGGTGTCGGTACGGGCCAGCACGTATTTGGAGTTAAAGACGTTCAGGCCTTTGTTCTCCATCGCGCCCATATTAAAGAAGTCGACGGCGACGATCATATAGATGTCGAGATCGTACTCCAGGCCGAAACGCTCTTCGTCCCACTTCATAGAGTTAATCAGGGACGTCATCGCCCACGGCGCGCGGTCGAGGTTGCCACGATCGACAAACAGCTCCAGCGCGACGTCGCGACCGGAACGGGTTTTGAAGGTATCGCGCAGCACGTCGAAATCACCCGCGACCAGGGCAAACAGGTAGCATGGTTTCGGGAACGGATCTTGCCACTGTGTCCAGTGACGGCCATTTTCCAGCTCGCCCTGCCCCACACGGTTACCGTTGGAGAGCAGATACGGATAACGCTTTTTATCGGCAATAATTTTGGTGGTGAAACGCGCCAGAACGTCCGGGCGGTCCAGATACCAGGTAATATGGCGGAAACCTTCGGCTTCGCACTGGGTGCAAAGCGCCACGCCTGACTGATACAGGCCTTCCAGCGCCGTATTGGACGCCGGGCTGATTTCAGTCACGATGCGCAGGGAGAAACGCTCTGGCAGATTGTTGATGACCAGCTGGTTCTCTTCTTCTTTATAGTCAGACCAGGCTTCGTCGTTCACGTGGACTGAGACCAGCGTCAGGTCTTCGCCATCGAGACGCAGCGGAACAGCCGTCGCACTTTGGCGTGTGACCTGGCTTACGGCCGTGACAACGGTTTTGGTGGCATCCAGGTCAAAAGTCAGATCGATATCGCTAATCAGGTATTCCGGCGCACGGTAGTCGTGGCGGTATTTGGCTTGTGGCTGTTGTGTCATAGAAAACCTTATGCATCGTTTGTCGAATAACGAATCCAGTCTATTCCTGTTGTGTAAAACGCGCTACGCAGAATGTTCATCTTTTCAGGCGTAAAAACCATTTTTGCTACATTTGTATAACACGGGGCACGAAATGCCCTCGACCATAACGGCAGCTTATGTTGTGATCGGGGTTCAATAAATCGCTAAACAAGGTATACTCCAGCGGTTTCAATAGTTGTTTATTGTACTAAACGCTCCCGTGAGAGGATGCTACTGCGCACCTATGACTCAATTCGCTTCCCCTGTTCTGCATACACTGCTGGATACCGATGCGTATAAACTGCATATGCAGCAAGCCGTTTTTCACCATTACTATGATGTAGAGGTAGCGGCTGAATTTCGCTGCCGCGGTGATGACCTGCTCGGTATTTACGCTGATACCATCCGTGAACAGGTCGATGCCATGCAGCATCTGACTCTTCAGGACGACGAATACCAGTGGCTCTCTGGTCTCCCCTTTTTCAAAGCCGACTATCTCAACTGGCTGCGCGATTTTCGCTACAACCCTGAACAGGTTACCGTCACCAACAATAATGGCAGGCTGCACATTCGCCTCGCCGGCCCGTGGCGTGAAGTGATCATGTGGGAAGTGCCGCTGCTGGCGGTGATTAGCGAGATTGTGCACCGCTACCGTTCTCCCGAAGCGAGCGTTGAACAGGCGCTGGCGATGCTGGAAAGCAAGCTGGTTGATTTCCACCAGATGACAGAATCGATTGATATGTCCCGTTTCCGACTGATGGATTTCGGCACGCGCCGTCGTTTCTCCCGCGAAGTGCAGCAGGCGATTGTGGAACGTCTGCAGCAAGAGCCGTGGTTTGTCGGGACCAGCAACTATGATTTGGCGCGTCGCCGTAATCTGACGCCGATGGGTACACAGGCTCACGAGTGGTTCCAGGCGCATCAGCAGATAAGCCCCGATCTTGCCACCAGCCAGCGCGCGGCGCTCGCCGCATGGCTCGAAGAGTATCCAGATCAGCTGGGTATTGCCCTCACCGACTGTATTACCATGGATGCATTCCTGCGCGATTTCGGCCCGGAATTTGCCAATCGCTATCAGGGTCTGCGCCATGACTCCGGGGATCCGGTTGAATGGGGTGAGAAAGCAATCGCCCATTATCAGAAGCTCGGCATCGATCCGCTCACCAAAGTGCTGGTCTTTTCCGACAATCTGGATCTGACAAAAGCGGTCGATCTTTACCGCCAGTTCTCCTCCAGGGTTAACCTCAGCTTTGGCATCGGTACCCGCCTGACGTGCGATATCCCGCAGGTAAAACCGCTGAATATCGTCATCAAACTGGTGGAATGTAACGGCAAGCCGGTCGCCAAGCTTTCTGACAGCCCGGGTAAAACCATCTGCCACGATAAAGCCTTCGTGCGCGCACTGCGTAAAGCCTTCGATCTGCCACAGATTAAGAAAGCCAGTTAATCCTCTTCAGGGGGGCTTATCGGCCCCCCGTCCAAATTTTTACTAATTTCTCTCTTTTCTCTGCGAAATCTGCTTGTCTGATGGCGGATGCCAGGTAACATAGATATCCCCCTATAAGGGTGAACAAGTGTCTATTTTTTCCGACTATTAACAGAGAGAATATTATGAGCGTTGTGCCTGTAGCCGACGTACTCCAGGGCCGCGTCGCCGTTGACCAAGAAGTCACCGTGCGCGGATGGGTGCGTACTCGCCGAGATTCTAAAGCTGGCATCTCCTTCCTTGCCGTCTATGACGGTTCCTGCTTTGATCCTGTACAGGCCGTTATTAATAATTCTCTGCCCAATTACAATGACGAAGTTCTGCGCCTGACCACCGGCTGTTCCGTTATCGTGACGGGTGTCGTGGTTGCGTCTCCAGGCCAGGGTCAGAGCTTCGAAATCCAGGCGACGTCTGTTGAAGTGACCGGCTGGGTTGAAGATCCAGACACCTATCCAATGGCGGCAAAACGCCACAGCATCGAATATCTGCGTGAAGTGGCTCACCTGCGCCCGCGTACCAACATGATTGGTGCCGTCGCACGCGTTCGTCACACGCTGGCGCAAGCGCTGCACCGCTTCTTCGACGAGCAGGGTTACTTCTGGGTCTCCACGCCGCTGATCACCGCGTCCGATACCGAAGGTGCGGGCGAAATGTTCCGCGTTTCTACGCTGGATCTGGAAAATCTGCCGCGCACACCAGAAGGCAAAGTGGATTTCGACCAGGACTTCTTCGGTAAAGAGGCGTTCCTGACCGTATCCGGCCAGCTTAACGGCGAAACCTACGCCTGCGCCCTGTCAAAAATCTACACCTTCGGCCCAACCTTCCGTGCTGAAAACTCCAACACCAGCCGCCACCTGGCGGAGTTCTGGATGCTGGAGCCGGAAGTGGCGTTTGCCGATCTGAATGACGCGGCCGCCCTGGCAGAAGCGATGCTGAAGTATGTCTTCAAAGCGGTTCTGGAAGAGCGCGCAGACGACATGAAATTCTTCGCCGAGCGTGTCGACAGCGATGCGGTTGCCCGTCTGGAGCGTTTCGTCTCTGCGGACTTCGCGCAGGTCGATTACACCGACGCGGTAGCGATCCTGGAAAAATGCGGTGAGAAATTCGAGAACCCGGTTTACTGGGGCGTGGATTTATCTTCTGAACACGAACGCTACCTGGCTGAGAAACACTTCAAAGCACCGGTGGTCGTGAAAAACTATCCGAAAGACATTAAGGCCTTCTACATGCGCCTTAATGAAGACGGTAAGACCGTTGCGGCGATGGATGTGCTGGCGCCGGGCATCGGTGAAATCATCGGTGGCTCTCAGCGTGAAGAGCGTCTGGACGTACTGGACGCGCGTATGGAAGAGATGGGCCTTAATCCAGCGGATTACAGCTGGTATCGCGACCTGCGCCGTTACGGTACCGTGCCACACTCAGGCTTCGGTCTGGGCTTTGAACGTCTGATTGCATACGTCACCGGCGTTCAGAACGTGCGTGACGTGATTCCATTCCCACGTACTCCGCGTAACGCCAGTTTCTAATCCTCATCATTAATAACGGCCAGCAACTGCTGGCCGTTATTTTATTCTGTACTGTCAGTTTATGTCAGTTGAAAGTCAGTATCTTCAAAGTGCAACCCCGCCAAATATTCCACCTGTTACGTTTTATTTCCATGAAATATCTACGAACAAAAAATAAACCCCATTCTTATTGCGCCTTATTACCTTTGCGTGCTTTAGCACAAAAAATACCCACTTACACAGCCCTCTGGATGGCTAATGTATACAATAAGAAAAAGTGGATTGTTTAACTTCTGTTGATACGAAAAGCCTTTATCAAAATTAAATATAAGCAATTCATATATATAGGAATGGGTTAGTGTTTTTATTCAGCAATCAGTTCCGAAATTTGAGGTGCTTCACAAAGTTCCGAATAATACACATTTAGTTACACATAATTTCTTTTTGTTACTCAATCTTTATCTTTGTAGCACTTTCAGGCTAGCGAAACGGTTATATGAATGGAAAGATGCCTGTCAGATACATAAAGACACCAAACTCTCATCAATAGTTCCGGAAATATTTATTGACAGAATTTATTGTGGGCAGTGGCGAGTGTCATAAAAAAACCAATGAGGGTAATAAATAATGATGAAGCGCAATATCCTGGCAGTGGTTATCCCTGCCCTGCTGGTAGCCGGTGCAGCAAACGCTGCAGAAATCTATAACAAAAGCGGCAACAAGCTCGACTTCTACGGTAAAGTTAACGCCGAACACGATTTCGTGACTTCCGGTGATGACACCAACAACAACGACGCAACTTATGCGCAGATCGGTTTCAAAGGCGAAACTCAGATCAACGAGCAACTGACCGGTTACGGCCAGTGGGAATACCGCTTTACCGCTAACCAGGCTGAAGGTGGTAATCAGACTAACAAAAACCGTCTGGCATTCGCTGGTCTGAAAGCAGGCGACGCTGGTAGCATCGACTACGGTCGTAACTACGGTATCGTTTACGACGTTGAATCCTACACCGATATGGCTCCATCCTTCTCCGGTATGACTTGGGGTGGCAACTATGTTGACAACTTCATGACCAGCCGTAGCACCGGCCTGCTGACTTACCGTAACAGCGATTTCTTCGGTCTGGTAGATGGTCTGAGCATGGGCGTTCAGTATCAGGGTAAAAACGACCGTAGTGACGTTAAAACCTCTAACGGTGACGGCGTAGGTTACTCTCTGGGCTATGACTTCGGCGAAGGCTTTGGTGCAATTGCATCTTACAGCAACGCGAACCGTACTCTGGATCAGAAAGCTGATGGTAAAGGTGATAAAGCCGAAGCATGGGGTGTGGGTCTGAAATATGACGCTAACAACCTGTACCTGGCAACTACCTATGCTGAAACCCGCAACACCACCCGTACTGACGGACCTAACGGTGACGGCGGTTTCGCAAACAAAACTCAGAACTTTGAAGTTGTTGCTCAGTACCAGTTCGACTTCGGCCTGCGCCCTGCAATCTCCTACGTTCAGACCAAAGGTAAAAACCTGTCACCAGTCGGTACTTTCTCTGGCGGCGATGCAGATCTGGCGAAATTCATCCAGGTTGGCGGAACTTACTACTTCAACAAAAACTTCAACGTGTGGGCTGACTACTACATCAACCTGCTGGACAAAGACACTGCATACGCTGAATCCGTCGGCGGTATCAACGGCAACGACGATATGGCAGCTGTTGGTGTGACTTACCAGTTCTAATAAGCAGCCCTCTCTGCTAAATGCCTTAAAAACAGGACTTCGGTCCTGTTTTTTTTATGGCTGAAAGCAAAAAGTAGCGACTTTTGAAAAGGCGCACGCTTTTCGTCGCAAACGGTTGGCATTTTGTAAATCTACCGTTAACCTGATAGCGGATTTCACTTCTGTAATCACAATGGAACCTCGTCATGTTTGAGAACATTACCGCCGCCCCTGCCGACCCTATTCTGGGCCTGGCCGATCTGTTTCGTGCCGATGACCGCCCTGGAAAAATCAACCTGGGTATTGGTGTCTATAAAGATGAAACCGGCAAGACTCCGGTCCTGACCAGCGTTAAAAAAGCTGAGCAGTATCTGCTGGAAAACGAAAACACCAAAAACTACCTCGGTATCGACGGTATCCCGGAATTTGGTCGCTGCACTCAGGAGCTGCTGTTTGGAAAAGGCAGCACGATCGTTAGCGATAAGCGTGCCCGCACAGCCCAGACCCCAGGCGGTACCGGCGCATTACGCGTCGCGGCGGATTTCCTCGCGAAAAACACCGCTGTGAAGCGCGTTTGGGTGAGCAACCCAAGCTGGCCGAACCACAAGAGCGTGTTTAACTCTGCGGGGCTGGAAGTGCGTGAATATGCTTATTATGACGCGGCAAACCATACGCTCGACTTTGACGGCCTGCTCTCCAGCCTGAACGAAGCACAGGCGGGTGACGTGGTGCTGTTCCATGGCTGCTGCCACAACCCAACCGGTATCGATCCGACGCTGGAACAGTGGGAACAGCTGGCAAAACTGTCAGTAGAAAAGGGCTGGCTGCCGCTCTTCGACTTCGCCTACCAGGGCTTTGCTCGCGGTCTGGAAGAAGATGCAGAGGGCCTGCGCGCCTTTGCTGCTGTTCATCATGAACTTATCGTCGCCAGCTCCTATTCCAAGAACTTTGGTCTGTACAATGAGCGTGTTGGCGCCTGTACGCTGGTGGCGGCCGATGAGCAAACCGTTGATCGTGCGTTCAGCCAGATGAAATCGGTGATTCGTGCTAACTACTCCAACCCACCGGCACACGGTGCATCTGTCGTAGCGACCATCCTCAGCAATGACGCCCTGCGCGCCATCTGGGAACAAGAGCTGAACGACATGCGTCAACGCATCCAGCGCATGCGTCTGCTGTTTGTGAACACGCTGGCAGAAAAAGGGGCGGATCGTGACTTCAGCTTCATCATCAAACAGAACGGGATGTTCTCGTTTAGCGGCCTGACCAAAGAACAGGTTCTGCGTCTGCGCGAAGAGTTTGGTGTGTATGCTGTCGCTTCTGGACGTGTGAACGTCGCGGGAATGACGCCAGACAACATGGCACCGCTGTGCGAAGCGATTGTCGCTGTACTGTAAAATTAGTACACAGTACGCACAAAAAAGCCTGCTTATAGCAGGCTTTTTTAATGGAGTTTACCAGACAGGCATTTCATCCTGCAGGAACGGGTTGTGCACCCGCTCATATCCTAGCGTCGACAGTGGGCCATGGCCGGGAATAAACGTCACATCATCACCTAACGGCAATAACTTCTGTTTAATCGACTGGATCAACTGACCGTGATCGCCGCGCGGGAAGTCGCTGCGTCCTACGCCGCCTTTGAAAATCACGTCACCCGAGACGAGCAAACGCGATTGATCGTCAAAGAAGACGATGTGCCCCGGGGTATGGCCCGGGCAATGCAACACCTGTAGCGTCACGTTTCCGACGTTAACGCTCTCGCCTTCATTCAGCCAGCGATCGGGCGTCAGAGGCTGACACTCATCAAGACCAAACATACGGCTTTGGGCAGGCAAGCCCTGCAGCCAGAACTCATCTTCTTTTTCCGGTCCAATGACTGGCACACCGTAATGTTGTGCCAGCTCTGCCGCAGCCCCCACATGGTCGAGGTGACCATGGGTCAGCAAAATCTGCATCAGCGTCACGCCGGACGCGTCGACTTCCTGCTTGATCTTCTCAGCATCTCCGCCGGGATCGACAAGCGCGGCCAGTTTGGTTTGTTCACACCAGATTAATGAACAGTTCTGGGCGAACGCAGTCACCGGAATAATACGATAGTTCATACTGCTCCTTCATTATTACCAGTGCCGTGTTGGCCCGGTATCAATATGCACAAAGTTGCTACGTGGATAATATCCTACACCACCTGCGCGCATAGATAACGCAGCTTTGCGAATATTGGCTAATGAAACGCCTTCGATATGAAAGTCCATCGCCTGTCCTTTAGTGTGATAGCTTTTTTTGGCTACCCCACGGCTATGGGCGCGCAGTTCGTTATTGGTATCAATAGAGCGATAACCGGAAACGAGTTGCACCGGCTTGCGGGTTCCGAGCAGGCCCTGGAGGCGGAAAAGCTGATCAAATAATCCTGGGTCGATGGCTTTTATTTTATTCGCGCGGTAATCACGGAAAAAATGGTTGAGTCTTGCTAATTCATCCTGAATATAGCCTCTGCCATCGAAAAACTCCGCTTTTAACGTCTCACCAGTGTGAAGATTGTTGAGCGTTAAAATACGCGGACGTGGTGTCGAGAGGGTGGCAAATGCTGGCGTCGGTAAGATGGCCGCTGCGCCCAGCGCAACACCACCTAACGCCAGCAGCTTGCGGCGATTAGCGTCAAATTTGTCCATGATAATCAGGTCTACAGGTCAATGTTATCGTAAATATGCTTAGCGCACGAAGGGCACCATAACCGCCAGAACAGCCAACGTCAAGGCACCCAACCCCAGTAGATACGGGGCTTACAGCGATATAGCCCCTTCTCTACCATAACTTACGACAATCATTTTTCCCGAACTACTTCATTTACCTGATTAATTGTTCGGCTTTTGGCAAAATTTGTGCGCCAGATCGCGCGGTGAGATCGTAATTGTAAATATCTGTACGATATTGGGTACGCCCATCAGCACCAACAAACGCCGTCAGATAGTAAAGATTGACCGGAATGTTTTGTCGAATATTCACGTAGCGCGTATTCCCTTCTTTCAGCGCATCGGATATCCGCGTGTTGTTCCAGCCTGCGTCACCCAACAGCATATTCGCCAGTTCGGAGGCTTTATTGACGCGAACACAGCCAGAACTCAGCGCGCGCGTATCTTTCTGGAACAGGTTGTGGTTGGGCGTGTCGTGCAGATAGATTGCATCGGAACTTGGCATATTAAATTTATAGCGGCCAAGCGAGTTACGCTCACCCGGAGCCTGCTGGAAGCGGAAAGGCAGGTTTGACGCCGTAATCGTCGACCAGTCGACCTGATACGGGTCAATCGCCTGATTGCTGTTCCAGCCACGCATCACCGTATAACCGTGGCGTTCGAGATAACCCGGGTCATTCCACAACTTCGGCAGAATATCTTTGCGCGCAAGCGTCGGCGGGACGTTCCACGGCGGATTCACCACCACGTTGTTCAGCGCGCTGCTCATCATCGGCGTTTTACGATCCGGTCGTCCGACAATGACTCTGGAGGCCAGCACTTCGCTGCCATTCTGGTAATAAACCAGCGAATAGGCCGGTATGTTCACCATAATTCCGGTAGAAAGGGTTCCTGGAAGCAGGCGTAAACGCTGAATATTCAGGGCCAGCACGCCTGCGCGCTGCGCCGGTGATACGTTCAGCCAGTCGCGCGTTGACTGTCCAATGACCCCGTCAGCCCCCAGGCCCTGAGCCGTCTGGAACGCTTTTACTGCAGCAACCAGTTCGCGGTCATAGGCAGCAGGCTTATCGGCCGGAACGGCAGATTTTTTCTTCTGTACAGGCGCTGATGGGCTGACCACCACGCTTTGCGGATCATCCCCCGGCAGCGCAATTTTCGGCCCTGCATCGGCCTCTCCAGAGCGGCGAAGAATTTCGCGCAGCGCAGGAACATCACTGCTCCACTGTCCTGGACGCAGCGTAGTGGTGCCACGCAGCTGCGGCCATGGGCGTGTATCCGCCACCAGTTGCAGCAACGATTGATGCATGGTGGCATATTGCGGATGGGCCGGTGCCAGACTGGCGATAAAGCGCACAAGCGTGCCCTTATCCAGCGACACTTGCCACTGGTTGATCACAGAGAGTGCGGGTGTCGCCAGCTTGTAAGGTTTTTCGCTGTACAGCCAGCGATTGCCATTGACCGGAATACCCGCCACAAACTGCAGATAGCCCATCATGGCATCGGAAAGAACCACGTCGCGCGCCATCCCCGTCACCGTCGGGTCAGTCAAAAGCTCAACCCACGCGGTAAACTGCGGCTGGAAACCGGCGATAGCTACTTCTGCCAGTTGCTGCTGGAAAGCGCGCACCGCATCGCGATCGTCCCACATCGGTTTCATCTCGCGCGCGGCATAGAGTAAGGTCAACTGATTAAGATAGGCGGGCGCGTAGCCGGACGGCAGTCCGGATTGCAGCTGCTGGCGCACGGCTTGCGTATCCACATCCGCAGGCAGCGTTTTGATACCTGCCATAATGGCGGTCGCGGAAGATTGTTCCAGTGGTTGCAGCAGCGAAGTGGGCTGTGCGCCCATCGTCGCCGAACTGTCGACAGGAACCACTTCAGGCTCATCAGCCTGGGCATTAAACAGTGGAGCGAATATTAACGTCAGGCACACACTGAGTGCGGACAGCTGACGACCATGAATTTTCTTTAGCAACATCCCTTGCCCCCTGTTTGCTTTACGACCTGCCCACAACACCGGGGCTTTTCTTCAGTATAGAAAGGCATAGACGCTACTGCCTTGCCTTATGTAAAGAAGTTTAAAGATAACGCAGCCCTGAGCGCAAGTTAAGCAAATAAAAAGGGCAGCACCTGTGTGCCGCCCTTTTTATCAAAACGCGTTAAGACGCGTCAGCCGTACCCGGTAACGACTCCGGCGGCTGCGGCGCGAAACCGCGCAGCCCCACGACGTGAACATGTTCGGTATTATTAAACACTTTACGCACCAGTTTGTACGTGGTGCCTTTTTCCGGACTGATGTTCTCAGGTGCCGCGATAATCAGCTGCATATCCAGACGGTCGCACAGCTCGAACAGCGTTGCGATTGAACGGGCATCCAGACGCGCGGCCTCATCGAGGAACAGCAGGCGACACGGCGAGATATCCTTGCCACGCAGGCGGCGCGCTTCATCTTCCCAGCTCTGCACGACCATCACCAGAATCGACATCCCGGTACCGATCGCCTCCCCGGTAGAGAGTGCGCCGGATTCTGCACGCAGCCAGCCGTCAGAACCACGGTTAACCTCAACTTCCATTTCCAGATAGTTACGGTAATCCAGCAGCTCTTCACCAATGGTTTGCGGAGTACGCTGGCCCATATCAATCTGCGGATTCAGGCGCTGATACAGTTTCGCCAGCGCTTCGGAGAAGCTGAGACGGTTGCTGTTAAACAGATCCTGATGCTGCTCGTGCTGCTCAGAGAGCACATCCAGCAGCGTGGCGTGCGCTTCACGGACGTTAACGTTCAGACGAACGCTGTTCACCTGGCCGAACGACACACTCTGCAGACCCTGGTTGAGCATCCGGATACGGTTCTGCTCGCGCTGAATCGTTTTGCGAATAATGTTCGCCACGCTGCGAGAGCTGATGGCCAGCTTCTGTTCGCGGGAGGTCAGCTCTTCTGTCAGGCGACCCAGTTCGATCTCCATCTGTTCGATCGCTTCGACCGGATCGTCCGTGCGAATGATGTCCTGGCGAATACGTTCACGCAGGTGCTGATAAACCGCCACGAAGAACTGAATTTTGCGCTCAGGACGTTTTGGATCTTCAGACATACGCAGCACATCGCGCAGATGTTCGTTGTCCGCCACCGCAAGACGTAGAGCACCCAACGCTTTATCCGACATCGAACGCAGCTCATCGCCAGAGAGATAGGCCAGCTCGCGACGGTGCAGACGACGCTCGACGCCATTGTCTTTCACCATGCGCATCACCGCACACCAGCCCGCCTTGGCGGTCACGACCTGCTCGCGCATCTCGTGGTAATCACGTTCAAGCTTACGCAGGCGACGGGTCAGGTTATCCATCTCCGCTTCGCACAGTGTCAGGGCTTTTTCCAGCTGGTGACGGCGTGAACGGTTATTGCTCAGCTGGCTGTGCAACTCATCGCGGCGAATGCGCGCGCGCTCTTCCGCCCCGCTGTCCGCGCGAACGCCGATATCCTGCAACTCTTTATGCAGATCGGTGAGCAGCTCTTTCTTGGTGTCGAAGGAGCTTTTCAGCGATGCCAGCACCTGATTGTACTGACTCAGCTGTGCGGCGTGACTGCGCAGCGCATCACGGCTGCGGCTACGTTCTGCTTCTGCCTGCTCCAGACGCTGGCGCAGTTTTTCGTTCAAATCACTGTTGCCACTCAGCATTTCTGCCGAGTCGCTATAACCAAAGTACGCGCGACGCTGCACCACTTCGGTCAGTGCGAACGCCTGCTGGCGCGCATCACGCTGCACCTGCTGGGAGTACGCATAATCTTCTTTCAGCTGTTCATACTGTTCTGGATCGCTTTGCAGAACCGACAGCACAGGCTCCAGTTTCGCGAGCTGATTGCCGTGCTGCTGGACGAAGCGCGCGGCTTCCTGAGCTTCATCCAGGCGTTCCTGAATTTCATCCACGCGATCGGCGAGGGTATCGTCACCCAGCAGATTCAGACGCGGCAGGATACGGTTCAGGGCGGCAACGCCCTCTTTCGCCTGTTCAAACTGTAAGCGGCTCTGCTGATTATCATTTTCATGATTGCTCAGGGCGCGCTCAAGTTCGCCGCGACGGGTATTGAGTTTACGGATCTCGGCTTCTGGATCCGGCTCAAAGGCAACCGCAACGTGGCTGCCAATAAAGCGGCTGAAGGCCTGGTGCAAACGCTGGGTTTTCTGCACGTCAAACGACAGGGTCGCAAAGCGTTCAGACAGGGTTTCACGTTCGGCATGCAGGTTTTCGATGCGGTTTTCACGCGCGGCGCGGCCAAAGATCGGCAGCGTCGGGAAGCGAGAATAACGCCACTGGCGATCGGCAACTTTCACGACCACCGCTTTTTCCAACTCATCGACGCTGAACACGCTATCATCGAAGGACTGCGGATCCCCTTCGATCAAATAGAGATCTTCCGGACACTCTTCCAGCCCTTCCAGCTGATCGGCAATCAGCGATAAATCCGGCACGACGATCGCATGACGGGACGGGCCATACAGCGCAGAGTAATACGGCGCATCTTCAAGGCTGACGTCGTCGTAAATTTCGGACAGCAGCACGCCACCAAAACGTTCCGCCAGCGCATTAAGACGCGAATCTTCCGCGCCGCCTGGCTGACTTAAGCGTTCAATCTCTTCATCGACGGCATTTTTACGCGCGCCGATTTCGTCACGCTCAACAATGGCTTCGCGCTCGCGCTCAAGCAGCTGTTGCAGGTATTCGGTTACTTCTGAGCTAGACTCGAACTCTTCACCACACTGCTCGCTCAGCTGGTTCAGGCTGCTTTGCGCGGCCAGCCAGACTGGCGCACGTCGCAGCAGCGTCTGGGTGCGCGACTGTAGCTGTTCCAGCTCCTGGCGCAGAACCATGCGCTGCTCGCTGGCGCTGGAGACGCTATCAGACAGAGACGCGATACGCGCTTCCAGCTCCTGATGCAGCGTTTCCAGATCGTCGATATCGACATGCTTACCCTGGCGCTTGCAGAATTCGGCCAGCAGGCGTTCCGCCTCTTGCTGTTCACGCAGACGCTGTTCAAGCTCGTTCAGACGCATACGCAGCGGCTGAACCTGCTCCGCCAGATGGCGCTGATTGACGCCATCGCGCAGCAAGTCGCGCGCCACTTCCCAGGCATCACTGCGCGCCAGCGGGCCGTTGATCGCCGCAACCAGCTGATATGCCTGTTCGAACTGACTGTGCGCGGCCTGCGCCACGCTCATTTTCTGATCGAGGGAGAGCAATTTCTCCGTCGCTTCCTGTTCTTTTGCCTGGAAGGTCTCCAGCCACTCGTCGGCACTATCCGGCGTTAAATCCGGGAGGTGGCACAGCTCTTTCGCACGTTGCAGCGCCTGTAATGCCTGGGTGTACTGGATGGCACGGGTTTGCTGAACATCGAGAGCCTGCTGGTAGTCGGCCAGCTGGTTTTTCAGCTCATCCACTTCCAGCTCGGCGGCCTCGGCGCGCGCCTCTTTCTCTTCCTGCATATCGGCGGCTTCTGCCACCACTTCGTTTTGCTCTTCGAGACGGATCTGCAGCTCATCGAGATCGGCTTCGTAGCGCTCGATTTTCTCCTGCTGACGCAGGGCAGTTTGCACCAGATTCAGATGATCGCTGGCCGCCTGATAATCGGCTTCCAGATCGCCTTCGGCACCGTTGTGTTCGCCCAGCTCGCGGGCCATCTCAACGTGTTTGTACTGCTCGGCCACCAGCTGCTTACGGGAGGTAAACAGCTCGCGGCGGTACTCCAGCGCTTTATCCAGATGAATGCGACGCTCGTTGGCGTGACGCATGTAGTCCGCCGCCACGTAGTTGGTCGCTTCGCTGATCAGATGTTTAAACAGATCGCGGTCAGACTGGGTGACGCGAATCGCTTCCAGCGTCATGCGGTTTTCACGCAGCGCCGCTTCCATATCCTGGAAGGCTTTGCGCACGCCGCTGTTTTCCGGCAACAGGTAGTCGCGCAGGGAGCGGGTGATGGCGCTGGAAATCCCGCCGTACAGGGAGGCTTCAATCAGGCGATAGTATTTGCTGCGGTCCGACGCGGTGCGCAGACGACGCGCGACAACGCCCAGATCGAACATCAGCGAGTGATAATCAGTGATCGAGTTGAACTGTTTAAACTGGACGCCTTCAATCGCTTCGAGCTTTTCTTTCAGTTCATTCAGCGGCAGCACGCGCGCCTGACGATCGTTAAGGGTTTCCGTCAGCAGTGACGTCGGTTGAACCGACGTTGGCAGCCCCTGGATGGCGAAAGGTTTGATATCGACTTTACGGTCGCGGCCCGCAATTTGTTGCAGGCGCACACCGACCACCACACGCTGGTGGCGGGAGTTGATCACATCCAGCACCGAATAACAGACGCCCGCCTTCAGCTTACCGTGCAGACCTTTATCGCGAGACCCGCTCGTCGCACCCGCTTCGGTGGTGTTACGGAAGTGAAGCAGCGTCAAATCAGGGATCAGCGCCGTGACGAACGCCGCCATGGTGGTGGATTTACCCGCCCCGTTACCGCCGGAGAGCGTGGTGACCAGCTCATCCAGATCGAAGGTTCGGGCAAAGAAACCGTTCCAGTTAACCAGCGTTAGCGAACGAAATTTACCGCGTTCAATCATTACTCTTCCTCCCCGCTATCCGGCTGACTCTCTTCATTCTCATCATTGAGCTGCAAATTATTTTCGATTGGCATGGCTTCACCGTCGCGGATCATGCGCAGCTGCGCTTCACGCGGGTCGTCGCCAGTGCGCACATCAGCGCCAAAGCGGAACACGGATTCGGTAATGCGGAATTTGCTGCTGTCGTGGCCCATAAACCAGACCATCCCCAGACGGCGCAGGCGGTTCAGGGAAGACCGCACTTTTTCCTGTAACTTCTGGCGGTCAAGATCCGACCCCGTGGAACGGTTGTTCACAAGCTTAAGCAGCTTGCCTTCGTCTGCGAGGCTCATCAGCTCGTCATACAGCTCTTGCTGAGTGAAGATGCCTTCGTTGGCCAGACGTTCCGGGCTGAGGTAGAGATAGCAAAGAATTTTGCCCACCATCATGTCCAGCTCAGACAGCACAGAGCGTGGGATCAGCGTCGTGGAGCGCGGGCGCAGGTAGAAAAAGCCTTCTGGCGCGCGGATCAACTCGACGTTGTAACGGGTATAAAACTCTTCCAGATACTCCTGGAAGTCCATCAGAAAAGCGTGATTATCCAGCTCGTCAAGACCAATGTGACGACCGGCACGCAGCTGGCTGTCCAGCGCCGGAAATAACGGATTTGCCAGCGCCTGGGCCAGTTTAACTGGCATCACTTGTTCAATATTTGTCAATGACATGCGCCTGTACCTTGGCTCCGTAATCGTTAATCGGCTGCCACTTCGGCGGCAGTCCGGTGAAATCTGCTTGCGCGACGCCCAGGCGAACGGCCTGGTCGACGACGATGCGGGCGATATCAAAATGGCGCGCACGCGGGTATTGCACCAGATAGTCGCGCACCACGAGGCCGAGATCCAGCGGCACTTGTCTGGTTTTGTAGACGGCCAGCTGTTCTTCGATCATCGCGGCAAGTTGCTCACGAATTTCGTTGAATTCTTCAAACTCCAGATCCGGCGGCAGTTCGCCGGTGACCTCTTCGTCGCGCAGTGCCATCTCTTCGTCGCGCATATCCAGCAGACGATCGGCGTTGGCGTAGGTCAGCGCCCATGGCGCATCGAAATAGCTTTGTACCGACTGACGCAGACGCTGGGCGAACACGCGGTTCTTGTCCATGTCGATGGCGGTACGGATGAATTTATGCACGTGGCGGTCATAGCCGATCCAGAGATCGATCGACTGCTGGCCCCAGCTAATAATACGATCGAGTTTGCTTTGCAGATCGAATACCAGGCGATCGACAAAATGCAGATCATCATGCGCCAGCGTCGCATCCTGGATGCGCAGCAGATTCGCCTGGAGTTTATCTCCTGCGGCTTCCAGCGTGTCCTGCAGTTCACGCAGGGTCCCGGACGTTTCAGACAACAGCAGTTCACAGCTTGAGATCGCCGCACGCCAGTCTTTATTCAGCAGCTGTGCGATATCGTCTTTCACCTGCTGCTGCTGCTCGTCCATCAGACGCTGGGTGAGATCGATACTGTCGAAAATTTCGGCCACCGAGTATTTCAGCGGCGCGTAGACATTTCGATGCCAGTGGAATTCATCCCCATTTTCGTCCGCAGCATCCGCCGCCCGTTTAAGCTCGCCCGCCACGATCGATAGCTGCATGGAGAGGCGCAGCGTGGAGAATTCGCGCTGACGGATGTAATAGTCCGTAATGCCGATGCCCAGCGGTGTCAGACGATAGATGGCGTTTCCTTCCGCCTGCTCGCTTGTAAAGCGGTTCAGCAGACGTTGACGCACCATCTCGTTGATCGCGTTGTTGGCACGCACGCTAATGGTTTCGCTGGTTTGCTCAAACGCATCACTGACATGGCGGAACGCGTCCACCAGTTCACCCTCGCTCATTTCTCCATCCAGGCGTTCGCCGTTAAGCGTAGCGACCGCCAGCAGGAAAGAGAGCCTGTCTACCGGCAGCGAGATGGAGAAATCGTTTTTCCTGGCCCAGGCAACCAGTTCGGGGACTGTCTGGGAAAATTCACTCATAAATTATCCTTGCTTCTGCGGCTTGCGCGCGATGACGTGAATATATCGCCCAAGACTGATAAAGGGTTCCTGACGGCAATACCGCGTTTCTATTTCTGTTAAAGCGTCAAGACAGTCATGCTGTTTTTGTTTATCGCGCAGATAATCATGAAAAACCCTGACGCCCGTTTTCCCGGTAATCTCCCACCCCATCTCTTCCAGCCAGCCATAGACCTGCTGCGGATCGCGTGGAAAATCCGGCGAAAGCGTGCGCCGTTTCTTTTTATACATGCCCTGTTGCACATAGCCGAAATTGCCCACCAGCACGTTACGCATCAGCAGGCCGTTAGCATTGTAGAACATCAGCGACAACGCGCCGCCGGGCGTGAGCACAGACCACAGAGTTTTTAACATTTCCTGAGGTTCGGCGACCCATTCCAGCACAGCATGAAACAATATCAGATCAACCTGAGTTTCCAAATGCTGCGCAATGTCCTGAGCGGCGCAATGTATAAAATGCATGTTGTCGCTCACACCTTTCTCTTCTGCCGCGCGTTTCGCACGCGCTACCATTTCAGCAGAAAGATCGCAAAGCGTGACGTGATGGCCGCGCTGCGCCATTAAAATGGCCGTCTGACCTTCACCGCCGCCCGCATCCAGTACCCGCAACTTTCGGTCACCAAAGGTGGCCAGCACGTTATCCAGATCCTGCCAGAGGATCGTCTGACGTAACTGCCCCTTGGTGGTGCCGTAAATGTTCCGCGAAAACTTTTCCGCGATGTCATCAAAATTGCGATCCCGCATTGGGAGAGTTCCATCCGCTAGCAGCAAAACCGCTATTTTGTCACACCCGCGCGGAGAATGAACCTCTCTGGTGTAATATCGCGTGTAATCACCTGCTGTATGGTTAAAAAAGGAACCAAAAAGGATGCTTTTTACCCTAAAGAAATACATTGGAGGGATGATGCTTCCCCTCCCTCTCCTGCTGATGTTCATTGCGCTCGGGCTGCTGCTGGTGTGGTTCACCCGTTTTCAGCGAAGTGGCAAAATCGTGATCACCACCGGCTGGCTGGCGCTACTGCTGTTAAGCCTGCAACCGGTTGCGGACAGGTTGTTGCGCCCCATCGAAAACACGTACCCGACGTGGCAGGGAAATCAGAAAGTGGAGTACATCGTGGTGTTGGGCGGCGGTTATACCTGGGACGATAAATGGGCGCCCAGTTCCAACCTGATTAACAACAGTTTGCCGCGCCTCAACGAAGGGATCCGCCTGTGGCTGAGCAATCCGGGATCGAAAATGATCTTTACGGGTGCCGCCGCTAAAACGAATCCAGTCAGCACCGCAGAAGCTGGGGCGCGGGTGGCAGAATCGCTCGGCGTGCCGCGCTCGGCGATTATTACCCTCGACAGCCCGAAAGATACGGAAGAAGAGGCCGCGGCCGTGAAACAGGCTATCGGCAATGCGCCTTTCCTGCTGGTGACGTCCGCCTCGCATCTGCCGCGAGCGATGATTTTCTTTGAACATGCAGGATTGCATCCCCTGCCCGCGCCGGCGAATCAGCTGGCGATCGACGCGCCGCTTAATCCCTGGGAGCGCGTGATCCCGTCGCCGGTCTGGCTGATGCACAGCGATCGCGTCGGGTATGAATCCCTCGGGCGACTCTGGCAATGGCTCAAAGGCTCGTCAGGCGAGCCAGGGCAAGAGTGATTTTGTAGCCATATCGAAGTTCGCGCGGTTAAAACGCCCGGTATTAACGAGCTGCGCGACTTCATCCCACAACAGATACAGCCAGCGGCGCCAGAGGAAAGATTCCGAGACTGGCGCTCGCTGCAGATAGTGCCACATTAAGCTCTCTGCCAGCGCGCTTTCGCCTAAGCGGAACAGTTCATATTCGCGCGGCGCCCACAGCATAATCCCCGGCCCTACCATCGCCAGAAGCTGATCGCTTCGGGCGTCTTTCAGCATGCTGCGAAGGGTAAAGTTGCCGTGAACCAGCACGCAGTTATCGTTAAAGCCCTCAAACATCGTCGGCAAACATTCGCGGGTGCGGAATAAAATACGCTTATCCTGCATGCTCAGGCCGGTATTGTTGAACTGGTTGAGGGTTCCCCAGAGCACTTCGACCCGCTGGCGATACCACAGTGGCCAAAGGTTTTCCTGGGTGCTGTCTACCGGCCCGACCAGCCCACGGCTGTCCTGTCGGTGCCAGGACAATAGCCCTTCGACAATCTGATCTTTGAGCTGCTCCCAACGATCCGGCGTTCTTGCGGGCGCTTCTACCGGAACACCGCGCAGGCGCTCAATCAGCAGCACATCCGGGCCGGGATGTTCTTCGTGGGTCATAACCCCATACACCGTCGGCATCCGCACCGTCCCGCTACGTGCCAGCATCGACATTTTCCAGGCCAGCTGCCTGGCGACGCCGGGGGAGGTAAAGCTTCTCGCCATTAACGGCATGGGATTTCCGTTACTGTCGTACAGCGACCACAGGGAAGTGTCCGCTTTCTCACTCACGCACTCCACCCGACTGAGTTTCTCACCCAGCAGATGGCTCAGCTCAGCACGCAACTGTTCCATATGAGATTACCCCCATCAAAACTACTGCTTTCATAATGAGCGTGTAGCTGACAGATGTCACCCTTATGAGATCAATTTGAACGTAGAAAAATGCGATAAAAACGAGGCGGTAGAACATCCCCCCAGAACGGGGGGATGCGGGAGATTTATTTCAGTTCCGCGCGTACGCGTTCGAGATCTTCCTGGGTATCGACGCCGGTTCCAGGCACTTCCTGTGCAACAGCCACATGGATTTTTTCGCCGTACCACAGCACGCGCAGCTGCTCGAGCATTTCGATGTGCTCCAGCGGGCTTGGTGCCCAGGTCACGTAGCGGCGAATAAAGCCCGCCCGGTAGCCGTAAATGCCCAAATGACGCAGGAAAGTATCGCCAATGGCCTCTTTGGACTGCGCAAAACGATCGCGATCCCACGGAATAGTCGCACGAGAGAAGTAGAGCGCGTAACCTTCCGCGTCCATTACCACTTTGACGGCATTGGGGTTAAACGCTTCTTCCGCGTGATGAATCGGCACGGCCAGTGTTGCCATTCCGACCTGGCGCTGCGCGAGATTTTCCGCGACCTGGCGGATAATCACCGCCGGGATCATCGGCTCGTCGCCCTGCACATTAACGATTACCGTGTCATCGCTAAAACCGCATTTTTCGACGACTTCGGCCAGCCTTTCGGTGCCCGACTGGTGATCCGCGCGCGTCATGCACACTTCGCCGCCCGCCGCTTCGACCGCACACGCAACCTCTTCATGATCCGTGGCCACAATCACGCGCTCGGCACCCGATTCACGCGCCCGCTCGAGAACGTGAACAATCATCGGCTTACCGTTAATATCGACCAGCGGTTTGCCCGGTAAACGAGTGGATGCGAATCGTGCCGGAATGATGACAACAAAACTCATGGTCTGCTCTCTTCTGCCGCCAGCGTACGGGCTTCGGTTTCCAGCAGGACAGGAATGCCGTCACGAAACGGGAAAGCCAGATTATCCAGTTTGCAAATCAGCTCTTGCTTATCCTGGCTGTAATACAGTTTGCCGTTGCACACCGGGCAGGCAATAATTTCAAGTAAACGGTGATCCATAGTTCCTCCGTATAGGTAATCGTTAAAGCTTACCACATTCCTTTTTCAGGCTATGTCTATTTCCCAGCCACTCCGACAGTCCTCAAATAACCCGTCCGGCAGTCGCCCCAGAGTGATTTGTCGGGCCTGCTGCCAGATGGCGAATTCGTTGAGCGCCAACGTGAGACCTTTTTCAAGCGTTGCACTGACTTTAACGCCCGCTTCCAGATACAACGCAATGACTTCCAGCACGCCTGTCTTGCGGTGCATTTTCGCGTCCATCCGCCCGACCAACCGCCCCTTATGCAGCAGCGGTAACACGAAATAGCCGAACTGGCGTTTCGGCGCGGGCGTGTAACATTCGAGGCGATAGGTAAAATCAAACAGCTGTTCTGCGCGTTTACGATCCCAGACCACCGGGTCGAACGGCGACAATACGGCGCTGTGCGTCGCGGTCAGCTTATCGGCCTGAGCCTGCGCCAAAAGTGGGAGGAGATCCGCATGGAGCCACATTTCCCCCAGCGTTTCCACCTCGACGCGCACGACGCGTTGGTTTTCCTGCCAACGTTCAAGCAGCGGTTTCAGCGCCGGCTGACGCAGACGATAGTAATCCGCCAGCCACTGTGGCCGAAAAATCCCCAGGCTACGGGCACTGTTTTCCAGCATGATCGCTTCGGCAGCGGTTTGGTCCAGCAGATCGCGTTCGTCGTCCCAGTGCGGCATCACCCGGTGGGTGAGATCGTACACGCGCTGAAAATTACGTCGCTCCACCACCATGACTTTTCCCGAGGTAAACAGCCCCTCAAGATGACGCTTATGCGGTTTCCACTCCCACCAGCCGCTCGTGCCTTTACGCGGATGTTCGAAATCGGCAGAACGCACCGGGCCGTTGTCCTGAATATGCGCAATCAGCTGGTCGATTTCGTCGGCATTTTCATGCATCCATTCCTTCCGATACTTCCAGCCCATGTTCTCCGGCGAGAGCATCCGATGCCGCACCAGCCCGAAATCGGTACGCGGCAGAAAACAGGCTTCATGCGCCCAGTATTCCATCAGATCGCCCCGGCTTAGCGCATCATCCAGCCACTGAGCCGGATAATTCCCAAGGCGGCTAAAAAGCACCAAATAGGGACTGCGGGCAACAATATTAATGGTGTCGATTTGCAGCAGGGACATGCGCTGGATTGCAGAGAGAATATCGGCAGGCTGTGCGCGACGGCGGGGCTTTTTCAGTAGACCTTGCGCGGCAAGATGCAAATGTCGGGCGGCGCTAAGTGAGAGTTGCGGTAGTGACATGCGTTTTCCTGTAAGTCATCGCGCTACCAGAACCGCATTCGACTTAGCGCACCAGCGCTATCAGTTCCTGGAGCAGGCGTTCTGGCTGTTCGCCGCTGAGCTGTGCATCAACGGGCAGATACCACCAGTTGGCTTTGGCAAAGGCGCGGCATTTAACGGCGTCTTTTTCGGTCATGATCAGATTCTGCTGAGAAGTCGCCAGAGGTTCAACGCTCTCTAGCGTCAGCGCCTGATGGTCGGCGAGAGGAATTCGATTTTCAAGCTTTGCCCCGCCGCTTTCCAGGGTGGCGAAAAACCGCGGAGGATGACCGATACCGGCCATGGCGACCAGACAAGGTAACGCGGTTATGTCCCGCTGTTCACCGGTCAGCAGATTAACCGCCTGTCCGGGCTTTAAAGCCATGGGGATTTCGCCAGCCCGTGCTTCGCCGCCATTCACAATAACGGCATCGACGGAGCGCAGACGAGACGCACGTTCGCGCATTGGCCCGGCAGGTAACCACCAGCCGTTGCCGAAACGACGCTCACCGTCAATCACCACGATCTCTTTGTCTCTCGCCAGGGCGTAATGCTGTAAGCCGTCGTCGGTGATGATAATTTGCAGCGGATGTTCGGCCAGCAATGCCTGAACGGCTTCGCTGCGATTAGGAGAGACAGCGACAGGCGCTCCGGTACGCTGAAAGATCAATACCGGTTCGTCTCCGGCCTGCGCCGTGGTGGTCTGAGAGGTCAGGAGCAGTGGATACTGCTCGGCTTTTCCACCGTAACCCCGTGAGACCACGCCGACACGCACACCCCGTTTTGCCAGCTGTTCCACTAGCCAGATCACAACGGGCGTTTTACCGTTGCCTCCGGCGGTAAGATTTCCGACGACCACAACCGGCACCGGTGCTCGCCAGGATTTTTTCAGCCCCAGGCGATAGCACAAACGGATGATGCCGCTCACCAGGCCGTATAGCCAGGAGAGCGGCAACAGCAGTAGCCAGAGAGGTGATTCCCCGGACCAGATGCGTGCAATCATGCGCCAAACTGCATTTTATGAAGCTGAGCATAAACGCCGCGATGCTCGATGAGATCCGCATGACTTCCGCGTTCAACGATCAGACCGTCTTCCACAACCACGATTTCATCCGCCTGCTCGATAGTCGACAGACGGTGCGCAATCACCAGTGAGGTGCGGTTTTTCTGCAGTTCATCCAGCGCCGACTGAATGGCGCGTTCAGACTCGGTATCGAGTGCCGAAGTGGCTTCGTCGAGGATGAGAATCGGGCTGTCACGCAGCAGCGCACGGGCAATAGCAATACGCTGGCGCTGGCCACCGGAAAGCAGCACGCCGTTTTCGCCGATTACGGTATCAAGACCGTTATCCATCTTATTGATGAAGTCCATCGCGTAGGCCATACGCGCGGCGTTTTCGATGGCTTCACGGCTGTACTCTTCGGTACGGGCGTAAGCAATGTTGTTGGCGACCGTATCGTTGAACAGATGAACGTTCTGCGAGACGAGCGCGACCTGATTACGCAGCGACTGCAGGGTATATTCCCGCAGATCGTGACCATCGAGGAGAATTTCGCCCTCGTCGATGTCGTAGAAACGGGTCATCAGGCTGGCAATGGTCGATTTACCTGAACCAGAGCGACCCACCAGTGCAACCGTTTTACCGGCCGGAATGTTCAGGTTGATATTACGCAGCGCAGGCGTTTCGCGGCCTGGATAAGTAAAGGTCACATTACGGAATTCAACGTCACCGTTGGCGCGATCGATCACGCGTTTGCCTTCGTCTTTTTCCTGTTCCGTATCCAGAATGCTAAACAGCGTCTGGCAGGCGGCCATACCGCGCTGGAACTGGGCGTTGACGTTCGTCAGAGATTTCAGCGGACGCATCAGTGCAATCATCGACGAGAAGACCACGGTGATAGTACCTGCGGTTAAGGTCTCCATGACGCTTGGGAAGCTCGCGGCATACAGTACAAATGCCAGCGCCAGAGAGGCAATCAGCTGAATGATCGGATCGGAGATGGAAGAGGCCGAAACCATTTTCATCCCTTGCAGACGCATTTTGTTGCTGACCTTATCAAAGCGCTTGGTCTCAACATTCTGACCGCCAAAAATAAGCACTTCTTTGTGGCCTTTCAGCATCTGCTCTGCGCTGGTGGTCACCTGCCCCATGGTGTTCTGCATATTTTTACTGATATTGCGGAAACGCTTGGAGACGACGCGGATAGCGATCGAGACAATTGGCGCCAGCACGATGAGAATGATCGACAGCTGCCAGCTGTAGTAGAACATCATGATAAACAGGCCGATGATCGATGCGCCTTCACGCACTACGGTAATCAGTGCGCTTGACGATGACGACGCAACCTGCTCAGAATCGTAAGTGATGCGCGACAGCAAGGTCCCGGTGGACTGTTTGTCAAAGAAGGAGACCGGCATGCCCATCATATGGCTGAACAGTCGACGGCGCATGGTCATGACCACTTTTCCCGATACCCAGGAAATACAGTAGCTGGAGATATAGCTGGTGACGCCGCGTAAGATCATCAGTCCGATAACCACCAGAGGCATCCATAGCAACACTGAGCGATCCGTTTTACCAAAACCGTCGTCCAGTAACGGTTTGAGGAGCGATAGCATGAAGGTATCACTTGCTGCGTTGAGGATTAACGCGACACCCGCCACGATCAGACCTGTTTTAAAGGGTGCAATCATCGGCCAGAGTCGGCGGAAGGTCTGCCACGTGGAGAGATCTTTGTCGTTATGCATTCAAAAAACCAGCATTTGTTGAAATAGCCGCATATTCTACCCGTTATCGACGGGCGCGCCAAACCACTGATGATACCAACGAGGTAAAATTTGATCTCGTAAGCGTCGGATTTGCCAGCCATGTGGCGAAAAATGTACCGATATTTGCCCAGATTGGGGTGTATCGAGCCAAGAATAGCCCTCCTTTTTGTAGCGACGAACGACTTTTGCTGATGGAAAATGCCATGCGTTATAGCGTGCCGCAGAGGCCAAAGCGACCTTCCCTTCCACGCGCTGAATGAGCGTCAGTGATGACGAGGTATTACTCCCATGATGCGGCACCTGGATAAGTGTAGACGTTAGATATTGCCAACGATGACTTAACATCAACTGCTCGGCTTTCGCCTCAATATCGCCGGTGAGTAATACGCTGTGCTCACCGTCATCAATTTTCACTACGCACGAGCGGTTATTTCCCTGCACCTGATACCCTTTCGGCGGCCAGTGCGCCGTAAAGGTCAGGCCCTGCCACTGCCATTGCTCGCCACGAAAACAGGGCTGATGTCCGCCCCAGCCGAGTGGACTTCTTATCCATATTGACGGCCATGCTTTTTGCAGAGAGCGTAATCCGCCAATATGGTCCATGTGTTCATGACTGATAATCACCCCTTCAGGCGTCAGATGGTGCCAGCGCAGCCAGGGGATAATTTGCTGTTGTGCACTGTCGCCCCCCGGCCAGGCTAAGCCGGTATCATACAAAATCGCCCTTCCCTGTTGCTCAACTACCATGGCCAGTCCCTGGCCGATATCCAGCATATGCACCGTCCAGCCCTCGGTTTTCTGAGAGCGCCACAAGGGAAACGTCAGCAATACGCTGATTGCAAGACAGACTGCGGGGGCTGACCTCCAGGTACGTAAACGCCATGCCATCACGGCAATCCACGGAAGACAGGTGACGGCGAGCCAGCGCTCATCAATATCAATCCAGCCATCCGGTAATTTTTTTAGCAATCCAAAAAGCAGATCCAGCGATTTATCAGCCAGAAACCAGACCTTGATTTCCAATACCTTCAACGCACAAAGATGCAGCAACATTCCGGCCAGGATCAAGGGGACGGATATGAACGTGACCAGCGGTACGGCAAAGAGATTCGCGATTACAGAAGAAAGACTCATGCCATGAAAAATGCTGACCTGAAGCGGCAGTAGTAAAAACAGCATCCCAAGTTGCAGATGCAACAGTGCTGGCAGAGGTTTTAACCACCGCGGAAGTTGCCATTTTGGCAGGGGCAGCCACTGATACCAGAAAATAAGGGTCGCAACGGCAAAGGCGGAGAGTGCCAGGCTTTGTGAAAGTACGGCCAATGGATCGATAAACAGGATCGCCGCGACACAACATAACCAGACCTGCCACGGTGACCATTGCCGTCCACTCAGACGCAGCAATGCCAGCACGGTAAGAGAGACGACAGTCCGTAACGCTGGCGGCTGCATTCCTGTAAGCCAGGCATAAAACGCCGCGAAGTAGACTCCGGAGAGTAATGGTGTGCGCCAGTTAATCCAGTGGCATGGGAGTAAAAATTGAAGTCCACGAACGATGAGCCAGACAATCGAGGCTGCAAGCGCAATGTGCAGACCCGAAATCGCCATCAGGTGCAAAGTCCCGGTCTCACGCATCAATTTTTTCACGTCTTGTGAGACTGCCAGACGCTCCCCCATTCCCAACCCAAGAATGACAGAACCCCATGTATAGGGTGTCAGCGTTGAGGTAAGAGATGTGAGATAGCGGGAGCGCAGGCTGCACGTGGTATCAATCGCCTCGGCATGAGTGAAGCGACCGGTCAGAGGCTGATGCGAAGCAAGCGCATAACGCTGCGAATCAAAACCGCCTTCGTTAAGCTCACCATGCACCGCGCGAAGACGCAGCGTCACCGCCCAGCGTTGTCCTGCACAGACCGCCTGCGGCAAGTAATTTCCGTATAGCGTAACACCTGTCGTCGAAAACCAGGGCTTGCCGCCAAGGCTGACAATCCTGGCCTGATGGGTGGTGGCGCCATCTGTACCTGTGATGACGATTTCTGCCCGCTGTGGCCCGGCCGTCAGGTTTTGCATCGGCCATACGCACTCAAGCGCCGCCAAGACTCCCCAGGCAAAAAAAACCAGCCATAGCCCCGCATACCGCAGATAAACCAGACGTTGCAGTGCCAGTAAGATGCCAACTGCAATGCACACCCAGACGACTGGCAAACCGGGGAGCGAAGGCAGCCAAAGTAATGGCAAGATAGCTGAAATTAAACATGCACTGATGACCGGAATACCCACACATACCTCCCTGTTTAGGGACAGTTTGCTGTATGGAGTTGGGCGAGTCAGGCAAGAAAATACGCGATTGCAGCCATTGCCGAAGAGAATCTTTCAGGTTGCAGAAACAGCCATGCTGAGTTGCAGCGCTGCTTCAGATATTTAAAAATAGATAAGAAAAAAGCACCCGAAGGTGCTTTCTTTTGAAAACCCAGTTCGCCCGAGGGCTAAAACTCAGTTTCCGTAAATATTGGCGCGATCGCGCAGTTCTTTACCCGGCTTAAAGTGCGGAACGTATTTGCCTTCCAGGTCGACTTTATCGCCAGTCTTCGGGTTACGCCCGGTTCGTGGAGCACGATAATGCAGAGAGAAACTACCGAAACCGCGGATTTCAATGCGCTCGCCTTGTGCAAGAGTCGAGGCCATATGCTCTAGCATCTCTTTCACTGCATCTTCCACTGCTTTTGCGGGGATGTGCGATTGTTGGCTGGCAAGTCTTTCAATCAATTCTGACTTGGTCATGATTCCTCCGGTTCCTTCAAACCAATTAGCTGAACAGCTTATTAAACAAGGGCGGCCGTAGCCGCCCTTTGTTATTGATTACAGAACGAATCCTGCAATCTGTCAAGTCTGCTCGTCATCCTTCGAGCGGTCACTGCGTTAACTTCGCCTGTTCCACCCCAGTCATTTACGTGAGTAAGTGGCTGGGGCTTTCAGGCTCGTTGCCTTGTTACCGCCCAAACGATTTAGAGAACTTGAATTACTCGCCTTTAGCTGCTTTGAAAGCTTCAGCCATTGCGTTGTTAGAGAAACCTGCATCTTCCTGTTTGTTAACAGTTGCGATTGCATCTTTCTCATCAGCTTCGTCTTTAGCACGAACAGACAGGCTGATTGCACGGTTCTTACGGTCAACACCGGTGAATTTAGCTTCAACGTCGTCGCCAACGCTCAGAACCAGAGTTGCATCTTCAACGCGGTCACGTGAAGCTTCAGAAGCGCGCAGGTAACCTTCAACGCCGTCAGCCAGTTCTACGGTTGCGCCTTTAGCGTCAACTGCAGTCACTTTACCGTTTACGATTGCGCCTTTCTTGTTCAGTGCAACCCAGTTGTTGAACGGATCTTCTGCGAGCTGTTTAACGCCCAGAGAGATACGCTCACGTTCTGCGTCAACCTGCAGAACAACTGCAGCGATTTCGTCGCCTTTTTTGTATTCACGTACTGCTTCTTCGCCTGCAACGTTCCAGGAGATGTCAGACAGGTGAACCAGGCCATCAATGCCGCCGTCCAGGCCGATGAAGATACCGAAGTCAGTGATAGACTTGATTTTACCTTCAACACGGTCGCCCTTGTTGTGGGTTTCCGCGAACTGCTGCCATGGGTTGTTTTTGCACTGTTTCAGGCCCAGGGAGATACGACGACGTTCTTCGTCGATATCCAGAACCATCACTTCCACTACATCACCAACGTTAACAACTTTGGATGGGTGGATGTTTTTGTTGGTCCAGTCCATTTCGGAAACGTGCACCAGGCCTTCAACGCCTTCTTCGATTTCAACGAAGCAGCCGTAGTCGGTCAGGTTGGTAACGCGACCAGTCAGTTTAGTACCTTCTGGGTAACGTTTAGCGATAGCGACCCATGGATCTTCGCCCAGCTGTTTCAGGCCCAGGGATACACGAGTGCGCTCGCGGTCGAACTTCAGCACTTTAACAGTGATTTCGTCGCCAACGTTCACGATTTCGCTTGGGTGTTTAACGCGTTTCCACGCCATGTCGGTGATGTGCAGCAGGCCATCAACGCCACCCAGATCAACGAATGCACCGTAGTCAGTGAGGTTCTTAACGATACCTTTAACTTCCATGCCTTCCTGCAGGTTTTCCAGCAGCTGATCGCGCTCTGCGCTGTTCTCGGATTCGATAACGGCACGACGAGAAACAACAACGTTGTTACGCTTCTGGTCCAGCTTGATTACTTTGAACTCAAGCTCTTTGCCTTCCAGGTGCAGCGTGTCGCGAACCGGACGAACGTCTACCAGAGAACCTGGCAGGAACGCGCGAATACCGTTCAGCTCAACAGTGAAGCCACCTTTAACTTTGCCGTTGATAACACCGACTACAGTTTCAGCTTCTTCGTAAGCTTTTTCCAGCGTGATCCAAGCTTCGTGACGTTTAGCTTTCTCACGGGACAGCAGAGTTTCACCGAAGCCGTCTTCTACTGCATCCAGTGCAACGTCAACTTCGTCACCAACCTGGATTTCCAGCTCGCCCTGGGCGTTTTTGAACTGCTCTGCCGGAATGGCAGACTCAGATTTCAGACCGGCGTCAACCAGTACGATATCTTTGTCGATAGCAACAACAACACCACGAACGATGGAACCCGGACGGGTTTCGATTGTTTTTAAGGATTCTTCAAATAGTTGAGCAAAAGATTCAGTCATGTTTAATCTTCAGGTTAATATAACGTCCACCTGGCTCCATGCCGGATGGGGTTGTTTCACATACCCACCGTCAATCCATTGCAGCGGGGCACTACGAATCTGTCGCGATTAAGCGAGTGCCAATTTCTGGCGCGCGTATTGTAACGCTTTTTCAATCACTTGCTCAATAGTTAATCGGGTAGAATCGAGCACTAAGGCATCGTCTGCCGGAACAAGTGGTGCTACAGCACGATTACGATCGCGGTCATCGCGCTCTTTTATCTCGGATAAAAGGCGATCAAAGTTAACACTAAAGCCCTTTTCCTGCAACTGAAGCATACGACGTTGCGCGCGTTCTTCCGAGGAAGCGTCAAGGAAAATTTTCACGGGCGCATCAGGAAACACCACTGTTCCCATGTCACGACCATCCGCAATCAGGCCCGGCGCTTCACGGAAGGCGCGCTGACGACGTAAGAGCGCTTCACGAACGCGCGGGAACGCCGCCACCTGCGAAGCCGCATTTGCCACTTCCTGGGTGCGGATTTCACCGCTCACGTCTTCCCCTTCAAGGATGACTTCAAGATTGCCGTTGGTCGACACAAAGCGGACATCAAGGTGCGCAGCCAGAGGCACCAGCGCCTCTTCAGAAGCCATGTCCACATGATGATGCAACGCCGCTAACGCCAGTACGCGATAGATCGCGCCCGAATCTAAAAGATGCCATTGCAATGCTTCCGCCATCGCTTTGCACAAGGTGCCTTTACCCGCACCGCTTGGCCCATCAATGGTAATTACCGGGGCAATTGCTGTCATCGTTCTCTCCTTCATTAAAGGCGTCAGTTACATAAACGCCGCGCATTATACGCGCCATTGCCCGCAACCGTTAATGTTGCTTGCAAATAACGGAATGTTTGAAGGTGAGTGTAGAAGAAATAGGCATCAAAGGACGGACTGGCGTAAAACCAGCCCGTAAGTCAAAGCGTTACTTCTTATCTGCCGCAATACGGTCGCGGATATGCTGCGCACGTTCTGTCGATGGCGGATGAGAATCAAACAGGGATTTAGCGTGGGCGCTGTCGAGGGCAGCCAGTTTATCGAAACTGCTGGCTAAACCCGCGGTGCTGATTTTACGTTGTTTGAGTAAATCGTAGGAGAAATCATCTGCCTCAGACTCCTGACTGCGCGAGAATGCAGAATTTATCGCCCCTTCCGCAATATCACCTAACTGAGACTGCGTGAGCTGAGACGCCACCCCGCTGGTTGCCGAAACAGCATCGCGAGCGGCAACAGTCGCATAGGCCGTCTGCATCGCTTTACGGGAATGGCCCAGCGCCACGTGCCCCAGCTCATGGCCTAACACCCCTTCGACTTCATTGTCCGTCATCATATCCATCAGACTGCTGTATACACGAACGCAGCCATTGGCCATTGCCCAGGCGTTGATGTCGCTGGTCAAATAGACCTTATAGTTAACCGGAGTGCCGTTAATAGTGTTCCCTAGCGCCTTCGCTATTTTATTGATGCGCTTAGTATATTTGCTTGAGGCGCCCGCAATCTCATTTTGGCTGTCCAGTTCTTTACAGCCGCCGTTGGCGATGGCTTTCGCATCAGCGTCAGAGAGCGTCGCGGCTTTATAGGCTGACATACCGGCGCTCGCGATCCCGTTAGGATCGACGCCGTTCATATTTTTACAGCCTGCAAGAAGCGTAGCGGCAATGGCCAGAGATAAAAGCAGTTTACGATTTTTCATATCTATCTTCCGTTGATTAACATATTGAAAAATTATGGGTTAACCCACAACGTTCACGGGAAGATAGCACTCCACGATGTCATGAAAAAAGTTTGAAACGGGACATAAAAAAGCCGACTCGTGGTCGGCTTTTTCGTCTCACCCAGGGAAGAATCAGGCAAGTGTGCTAATGCGCGCCAGCTGTTCGAAATAGTCCGGGAACGTTTTTGCGGTGCATTTCGGATCCAGAATGGTCACTGGCGTATCGGACAAGGCCACCAGCGAGAAACACATCGCCATACGGTGATCGTTGTATGTCCCGATCTCTGCAACCTGCAGTTTGGCTGGCGGCGTCACGCGAATGTAGTCTTCGCCCTCTTCCACTTCAGCGCCCACTTTACGCAGCTCCGTCGCCATCGCGAACAGGCGGTCCGTCTCTTTTACGCGCCAGTTATAGACATTACGTAGCGTTGTGGTGCCTTTGGCAAACAGTGCTGCTGTAGCAATGGTCATCGCCGCATCAGGAATATGGTTCATGTCCATATCGACCGCGTTCAACTCACCGCGGGTACAGGCGATAAAATCATCGCCCCAGGTGATGACGGCGCCCATTTTTTCCAGCACGTCGGCAAAGCGAATGTCGCCCTGAACGCTGTTACGCCCGATACCGGTGACTTTCACCGTGCCGCCTTTAATCGCACCGGCGGCGAGGAAATAGGAGGCGGATGACGCATCCCCTTCCACCAGATAGTGGCCCGGCGACTGATACTGCTGCGCACCACGCACCACGAAGCGCTGATACGCCTGGTTTTCCACCTCGACGCCAAACGTCTTCATCAGATGCAGGGTGATATCAATGTAGGGTTTGGAAACCAGATCCCCTTTGATGGTAATTACCGTATCCTGAGACGCCAGCGGTGCCGTCATCAGCAGCGCCGTCAGGAACTGGCTGGAAACGCTACCGTCTACCGCTACGTCGCCGCCCGTAAATCCACCGCGAAGACGCAGTGGTGGGTAATTTTCCTGCTCCAGATAGTCAATCTGCGCGCCGCCCTGACGCAGGGCATCCACCAGATGGCCGATCGGGCGCTCTTTCATGCGTGGCTCGCCGGTCAGCACAACATTGTTGCTGCCCAGGCACAGCGCCGCCGCCAGAGGGCGCATCGCCGTACCCGCGTTGCCGAGAAACAGCTCCAGCTCGTCGACAGTTTGCAGCGCACCGCCGTTGCCCGTCACTTCACAACGCGTACGATCGGCTGAAAGCGTGTACTGAACACCTAACGCGTTCAGCGCATTCAGCATATGGCGAACGTCGTCACTATCCAGCAGGTTAGTGAGAACAGTGGTGCCATTTGCCAGAGCAGCCAGCAGCAGGGCGCGGTTCGAGACACTTTTTGAACCAGGCAGATTAATGGTGCCATCTACCCGCGCGATCGGTTGTAACGTCAGGGATTCCATGAAACTTAACTCTCAAATCAACATAATAAAAACCCCGCAGCGAAGCTACGGGGGTGAAAAACTCGCGCAATTAACCGTGGCGACGTTCGAAGTCGGCCATAAAATCAGTCAGCGCTTTGACGCCTTCCAGCGGCATCGCATTGTAGATGGAAGCACGCATGCCGCCGACCACGCGGTGGCCTTTCAGGGCATGCAGACCCGCCGCGAACGACTCTTCGAGGAACAGCTTATCAAGATTGCTGTCAGCCAACTGGAACGGCACGTTCATACGAGAACGATTCGCGCTGGCCACGTCGTTGCGATAGAAGCCGCTGCCATCAATCGCGCTGTACAGAAGGGTCGCTTTTTGCTGATTGATCTTGTCCATCTGCGCCACACCGCCATTTTTCTTCAGCCATTTGAAGACAAGGCCAGAAAGATACCAGGCGAAGGTCGGCGGGGTGTTAAACATGGAGTCGTTATCATTCAGAACGGTATAGTCCAGAATCGACGGGCAGGCCTGGTGCGCTTTGCCCAGCAGATCTTCGCGGACAATCACTAACGTTAAACCAGCCGGGCCAATGTTCTTCTGCGCGCCAGCATAAATCACGCCGTAGCGGCTGACATCCAGCGGGCCAGAGAGAATGGTTGAGGACAAATCAGCCGTGACAACGACGTTGTCGCCAAAGTTTGGCTCTTCGTGAATGGCGATCCCGTCGATAGTCTCGTTCGGGCAGTAGTGAAGATAGGCCGCGTCGCTGGACAGCTGCCATTCACTCATCGGTTTCACGCCGCGCAGGCCATCAACAGTAATTTTGGCGTCGATAACATTCGGGGTGCAGTATTTTTTGGCTTCTTTCACTGCGCTGGCGGCCCAGTAGCCGGCATCAACGTAGTCTGCGGTGGTTTTGTCGCCGAGCAGATTCAGCGGAATGCCCGCAAACTGACCGCGCCCGCCGCCGTGGCAGAATAATACTTTGTAGTTCGAGGGAATATTCAGCAGATCGCGAAAATCTGTTTCTGCCTCTTCCGCCACCTGGATAAACTCTTTTCCACGATGGCTAATTTCCATCACCGATGTACCGAGACCCTGCCAGTCGCAAAGCTCCTGCTGAGCCTGTTTAAGCACATCCGCCGGTAGCATTGCCGGACCTGAACTGAAATTAAAGACCTGAGCCATTTACCCTCACCACGCTAAAAGCCATAAGTTATAACTGTGGATATCGGTTTTATCATTCAGTGACACGCGCCGCAATGTCTAAAACTTATGACCGGGAAAATGTGTCCCCGCTCACACAAAACAATCTGCCAGCGCGTTGTCACAAAACCGACAAATTGGCTGTCAGGTGACGCGTTTAGCCCGGCTCACCTTCGTCCATACTGGATTCGCACAGCGAGGGCAAAGTTGATGATCGCCCGGCTGCATCGTCAGAACATGGCTACAGCGTCGACAGGCGTACTCCCCCGCCTCCGGGACGGTGGTAAAGCGTTCAACGTATTCATCCGGCAAAATGCATAAACCCGGTTTCACGTCATCGTCGTCATAGTAATAGACGCTTATCTGCCCGTTCGTTTCCATGATCGCCAGCCGCACCTGGCCCAGCTGTTCCACGCTGTTTAAGCGCAGCTCCATGAAAAACTCAAATTCAGTCATGTTGGCGCTGCGCACCTTCTCCCAGGCCAGTTGCCCCTCTTCGACAATCACCACCGGCTTACCTTCCAGCAGATCCTCGATTTTTTCGCTTTTCGACATCAGCCACATCACCAGCCGATAGAGCAAGCCCAGCGTGACAAAAACGATCAACACCGGAATCATCGGCACATCATCATAAAACGCGACGTCACCGGCCGCAGAGCCGAGTGTCAGAATGATCAGGACTTCAAACAGCGACATCTGTCGAACGCCGCGCCGCCCTGTGATTTTGAGAAACAGAAACACCAGAATAAAGGTGTAGAGGCTGCGCAAAGCCACTTCCCCTAAGAACTCAAGCGGGACTTTGTCGAACGCCATCCGCTGAAGATCGAACGCTTTCATTTTTATTCGCCTTAACAGTAAGTTACTGCTGATAAGCATAGCTGAGTCTTTTATTTTCGCTCTTCTCCTCGCGAAGATAGCGCCTGCCACGCAAAACCCGTATCATTGCGCGCTTTACGTACGATAAAAGTGATCGCCATGACTCAAACATTTATCCCCGGCAAAGACGCCGCTCTGGAAGATTCCATCGCTCGCTTCCAGCAGAAACTGACCGACCTGGGTTTTAATATCGAAGAAGCCTCCTGGCTCAACCCGGTACCTCACGTCTGGTCTGTCCATATTCGCGACACCGACTGTGCGCTGTGCTTTACCAACGGTAAAGGCGCCACCAAAAAAGCGGCTCTGGCTTCTGCCCTGGGGGAGTATTTTGAGCGCCTGTCCACCAACTACTTCTTCGCCGATTTCTGGCTGGGCGAAACCATCGCCAACGGCCCGTTCGTACACTACCCGAACGAAAAGTGGTTCCCGCTGACGGAAGATGACACGCTGCCAGAAGGCATTCTGGATGCGCGTCTGCGCAAGTTCTACGATCCGGATAACGAACTGACCGCCGGTATGCTGGTCGATCTGCAGTCCGGTAACGACGAGCGTGGTATTTGCGCCCTGCCGTTTACCCGTCAGTCTGACGATCACACTGTTTATATCCCGATGAACATCGTCGGCAACCTGTACGTGTCCAATGGGATGTCCGCAGGTAACACCCGTAACGAAGCCCGCGTACAGGGGCTGTCCGAGGTGTTTGAGCGTCATATCAAAAACCGTATTATCGCCGAGTCCATCAGCCTGCCGGAAATTCCGAGCGAGGTGCTGGCGCGCTATCCGGGCGTGGTGGAATCTATCGCTAAATTGGAAGCAGAAGGTTTCCCAATCTTTGCTTACGACGGCTCTCTGGGCGGTAAATACCCGGTAATCTGCGTCGTGCTGTTCAACCCGGCGAACGGCACTTGCTTCGCGTCGTTTGGCGCCCACCCTGACTTCGGCGTGGCGCTGGAACGTACCGTTACCGAGTTGCTTCAGGGCCGTAGCCTGAAAGATCTCGATGTCTTTACCCCACCAACGTTTGACGACGAAGAAGTGGGCGAACACACCAACCTCGAAACGCACTTCATCGATTCCAGCGGTTTGATCTCCTGGGATATGTTCAAGCAGGACGCCGACTATGAATTCGTGGACTGGAGTTTCTCTGGCACCACGGAAGAAGAGTTCGCCACGCTGATGGCAATCTTCAAAGCAGAAGATAAAGAAGTGTACATCGCCGATTACGAGCACCTGAGCGTCTACGCTTGCCGTATTATCGTGCCGGGCATGTCCGACATTTATCCGGCAGAAGATCTGTGGCTGGCCAACAACAGCATGGGCAGCCATCTGCGCGAAACGCTGCTGGCTCTGCCGGGTAGCGAGTGGGAAAAAGAGGATTATCTGAACCTGATCGCCCAACTGGACGACGAAGGCCACGACGATCTTACCCGCGTACGCGAACTGCTGGGCCTGGCAACCGGAAAAGACAATGGCTGGTACACCCTGCGTGTGGGCGAGCTGAAATCCATGCTGGCCCTGGCCGGTGGCGATCTGGATCAGGCTCTGGCCTGGACGGAATGGACCATTGAGTACAACCAGTCGGTCTTCAGCCCGGAGCGCGCTAACTATTATCGTTGCCTGCAGACCCTGCTACTCCTGTCTCAGGAAGAGGATCGTCAGCCGCTGCAATATCTCAATGCGTTCGTGCGTATGTACGGTGCCGACGCTGTTGAAGCCGCCAGCGCCGCACTGAGCGGTGAAGCGCCGTTCTATGGCCTTCAGGCTGTCGATAGCGATCTGAAAGCCTTCCCGGCCCATCAGTCACTGCTCAGAGCTTACGAAAAACTGCAGCGCGCGAAAGCGGCCTACTGGTCAAAATAAGCGCACATAGCATTACAGACAGTAGGCGTATTTCCACGTCTGGGCTATATTACGGGGCAATTTCATTGCCCCGTTTTTTTATTTCTTTTGCAATGAATTTTGATTGTAATAATAAAGTTAATTACAGGTAAATATAATTATGCTTACCTGGGCTTTACTGTTACTTTTTAGGGTAATTACTCCATTTTAATTAACTGCTTCGGGAGAGGTTACAGGAAATAATTCAACTCTTTTCATAACTTTTAAAATTTATTTTTATACGGATAATCAAAAACTTACTCCGCATTTGTTGCAAAACCATGCGCTTTGCGGGCCTATAAGCCAGGCGAGATATGATCTATATCAATTTCTCTTCTATAATGCTTTGTTAGTATCTCGTCGCCGACTTAATAAAGAGAGAGTTAGTGTGAAAGCTGACAACCCTTTTGATCTATTACTCCCAGCTGCGATGGCCAAAGTTGCCGAAGAAGCGGGTGTCTATAAAGCAACGAAACACCCGATGACGACGTTCTATCTGGCGATTACCGCTGGTGTGTTCATCTCCATCGCCTTCGTCTTCTACATCACTGCGACAACCGGTACTGCTGCGATGCCTTTCGGTATTGCGAAACTGATTGGCGGTATCTGTTTCTCACTGGGCTTGATTCTGTGCGTCATTTGCGGCGCCGACCTCTTTACCTCAACGGTGCTTATCGTGGTGGCAAAAGCGAGCGGAAGAATCACCTGGGGTCAGCTGGCGCGCAACTGGATTAATGTCTACGTTGGCAACCTGATTGGCTGTTTGCTCTTTGTACTACTCATGTGGTTATCCGGCGAGTATATGACCGCCAACGGTGGCTGGGGACTCAACGTCCTGCAAACCGCTGACCACAAAATGCATCACACCTTTATCGAAGCCGTCGCTCTCGGCATCCTCGCAAACCTGATGGTCTGCCTGGCAGTCTGGATGAGCTACTCTGGCCGCAGCCTGATGGACAAAGCCATGATTATGGTTCTGCCGGTTGCGATGTTCGTTGCCAGCGGCTTTGAGCACAGTATCGCAAACATGTTTATGATCCCGATGGGTATCGTAATACGCAACTTTGCGAGCCCGGAGTTCTGGACTGCAGTTGGTTCAACCCCGGAAAGTTTCTCTCACCTGACTATTATGAACTTCATCACAGATAACCTGATCCCTGTCACTATTGGGAACATTATCGGTGGGGGTCTGCTGGTTGGGTTGACATACTGGGTCATTTACCTGCGTGGCGACAATCATCACTGATGGTTTCTCAGGCAGTAAAGAAAAATCCACTTAAGAAGGTAGGTATCACATGTCCGAGCTTAATGAAAAGTTAGCCACAGCCTGGGAAGGTTTTGCGAAAGGTGACTGGCAGAAAGAAGTCAACGTACGTGACTTCATTCAGAAAAACTATACCCCGTATGAAGGTGACGAATCCTTCCTGGCTGGTGCTACTGACGCAACAACCAAGCTGTGGGACAATGTTATGGAAGGCGTCAAACTGGAAAACCGCACTCACGCGCCAGTTGATTTCGATACTTCCGTTGCCTCTACCATCACTTCTCACGACGCTGGCTACATCAACAAAGCCCTTGAGAAAATCGTTGGTCTGCAGACTGAAAAACCACTGAAACGTGCAATTATCCCGTTCGGTGGCATCAAAATGGTTGAAGGTTCCTGCAAAGCGTACAATCGCGAGCTGGACCCAATGCTGAAGAAAATCTTCACCGACTACCGCAAAACTCACAACCAGGGCGTGTTTGACGTTTACACCAAAGACATCCTGAACTGCCGTAAATCCGGTGTTCTGACTGGTCTGCCAGATGCGTATGGCCGTGGCCGTATCATCGGTGACTACCGTCGCGTTGCACTGTACGGTATCGACTTCCTGCTGAAAGACAAATACGCACAGTTCCTGTCACTGCAATCTGACCTGGAAAACGGCGTAAACCTGGAAGCGACTATCCGTCTGCGTGAAGAGATCTCTGAACAGCACCGTGCGCTGGGTCAGATCAAAGAAATGGCTGCTAAATATGGCTGCGATATCTCTGGTCCTGCTACCAACGCTCAGGAAGCTATCCAGTGGACTTACTTCGGCTACCTGGCTGCTGTTAAGTCTCAGAACGGCGCAGCAATGTCCTTCGGTCGCGTATCCACCTTCCTGGATGCTTACATCGAACGTGACATCAAAGCAGGCAAAATCACCGAGCAAGACGCACAGGAAATGATTGACCACCTGGTCATGAAACTGCGTATGGTTCGCTTCCTGCGTACCCCAGAATATGATGAGCTGTTCTCCGGTGACCCAATCTGGGCAACTGAATCTATCGGTGGTATGGGCGTAGATGGCCGTACTCTGGTAACCAAAAACAGCTTCCGTTTCCTGAACACCCTGTACACAATGGGTCCGTCTCCGGAACCGAACATCACTGTTCTGTGGTCAGAAAAACTGCCTCTGAACTTCAAGAAATTCGCTGCTAAAGTCTCCATCGATACCTCTTCTCTGCAATACGAGAACGATGATCTGATGCGTCCTGACTTCAACAACGACGACTACGCTATCGCTTGCTGCGTAAGCCCAATGGTTGTTGGTAAGCAAATGCAGTTCTTCGGTGCTCGTGCTAACCTCGCGAAAACCATGCTGTATGCAATCAACGGCGGCGTTGATGAAAAACTGAAAATCCAGGTTGGTCCTAAATCTGAACCAATCAAAGGCGACGTTCTGAACTTCGACGAAGTAATGGACCGCATGGATCACTTCATGGACTGGCTGGCTAAGCAGTATGTCACCGCCCTGAACATCATCCACTACATGCACGACAAGTACAGCTACGAAGCTTCTCTGATGGCTCTGCACGACCGTGACGTGGTTCGCACCATGGCATGTGGTATCGCAGGTCTGTCCGTTGCTGCTGACTCCTTGTCTGCTATCAAATATGCGAAAGTTAAACCAATTCGTGACGAAGATGGTCTGGCGACTGACTTCGAAATCGAAGGCGAATACCCGCAGTTTGGTAACAACGACTCTCGTGTCGATGACATGGCCGTTGACCTGGTTGAACGTTTCATGAAGAAAATTCAGAAACTGACTACCTACCGCAACGCTATCCCGACTCAGTCTGTTCTGACCATCACTTCTAACGTTGTGTACGGTAAGAAAACCGGTAACACCCCAGACGGTCGTCGCGCTGGCGCTCCATTCGGTCCAGGTGCTAACCCAATGCACGGTCGTGACCAGAAAGGTGCTGTTGCCTCTCTGACTTCCGTTGCTAAACTGCCGTTTGCTTACGCGAAAGATGGTATTTCTTATACCTTCTCCATCGTTCCAAATGCGCTGGGTAAAGACGACGAAGTGCGTAAAACCAACCTGGCAGGTCTGATGGACGGTTACTTCCATCACGAATCTTCCATCGAAGGTGGTCAGCACTTGAACGTGAACGTGATGAACCGTGAAATGCTGCTCGACGCGATGGAAAACCCGGAAAAATATCCGCAGCTGACCATTCGTGTATCTGGCTACGCAGTACGTTTTAACTCCCTGACTAAAGAACAGCAGCAGGACGTTATCACCCGTACTTTCACTCAATCCATCTAACTGGAATTGACTGAAATCACGCAGTAAAAAGCGTACAATAAAGGCTCCACGTCAGTGGGGCCTTTTTAACACCCTCTCCACACCAGTCTCTTTTGTCCGCTATCTATATACTTAATGGATAACAGCCAAAACAGACTCGACATAGCCGATGAGCTATGCACATAAACAGGTCCCGGACGGACCGAATCTGGAGATATCACCGCAATGTCAACTATTGGTCGCATTCACTCCTTTGAATCCTGTGGCACCGTCGACGGCCCAGGCATCCGCTTTATTACCTTCTTCCAGGGCTGCCTGATGCGCTGCCTGTACTGTCACAACCGCGACACCTGGGACACCCACGGCGGCAAAGAGATCACCGTTGAAGAGTTGATGAAAGAAGTGGTCACCTATCGCCACTTTATGAATGCATCTGGTGGTGGTGTGACGGCTTCAGGTGGCGAAGCAATCCTGCAGGCTGAATTCGTTCGCGACTGGTTCCGTGCCTGCCGCAAAGAAGGTATTCACACTTGCCTGGACACTAACGGTTTTGTCCGTCGCTACGATCCGGTGATTGATGAACTGCTTGAAGTGACCGATCTGGTGATGCTCGATCTGAAACAGATGAACGATGAGATCCACCAGAATCTGGTTGGCGTCTCGAACCACCGTACTCTGGAATTTGCCAAATACATTGCCGATAAAGGAATCAAAACCTGGATTCGCTATGTGGTGGTCCCGGGCTGGTCAGATGATGATGACTCCGCGCATCGCCTCGGCGAATTTACTCGCGACATGGGCAATGTCGAGAAAATCGAGCTGCTGCCCTATCACGAGCTGGGCAAACACAAGTGGGTGGCGATGGGCGAAGAATACAAACTCGACGGCGTTAAACCACCTAAGAAAGAGACGATGGAACGCGTCAAAGGCATTCTCGAACAGTATGGTCACAAAGTGATGTACTAAAAGAGGTCTGAATGACAAAAGCCCGGGCAGTGTGCTCCGGGCTTTTTTGTATCAGGCATGCGCCACTGGCGTCGGATGCTCCCCTGCTTTTCGCAGCAGCATCAGGAGATAGATAAACGACACGCTGGCAATCATGATAAACAGCAGATTATCTGAATAGCTCTGCATCAGCATGGACGTAAACGTCGGACCCAGCAGGCTGCCGATGGTATAGCTCAGAAGCAGTGCCTGATTCATCGCTACCAGCTGGTGATGCTCGACTTTTTCACAGGCCCAGGCCATCGCTACCGGATAGAGCGTAAAGCCCGCAGCCCCCAGGATAAACAGCGCCGGGGCCATCGCCGCATTGCTCAACATCGCCAGACAACCCATGATCACCACGAAAACCTGCACGCGCAGCACCAGCAGACGACCAAATTTATCGGCCAGTTTACCGATAGGCCATTGCCCCACGATGCCCGCGCTGACCATCACGGCCATCCAGAAACCAATACCGGAATCACTTACACCTTTATGATTCAGGTACAGCGGCATCAGGCCATACAGCGAGCCGAGTACAATCCCGGAGATAATACAGCCGTTGATGCCCAGGCGTGCATGACGCAATCTGAGCATCGGCCAGACCTGCGTCGCTTCCTGATGTTCGCTGCCCTGGTTCACAATTCGGGTAAAGAGCAGAGGCAGAATCGCCGCCAGCACCATACCGGTCACCCACGGCAGGACGCTCATCAAATCGGTAGGCAGTTTGCTGATCATTAACTGGCCCAGCACCGTCCCCACGTAATAGACCATCATGTACGCCGCCAGTAAGCGGCCACGATTGCGGGATGTCCCACTGCACATCAGTGCGCTTTCCACCACCACCCAGATCATCGCGCAGCCGACGCCAGCAATAAAACGGAAGCTCATCCAGCTCCAGAATCCGACCATCACGCCCAGACCCACGCAACCGGCCGCGAAGATCAGCGAGGCCAGGTAATAACTGCGGTTGAACCCGAAACGTTTGATCAGTTTACCGGTCAGTAAAGTACCCAGCAGATTACCGGTAAAATAGGATGAGCTGACCATCCCCACCTGCCATGTCGGAAGTTTTTCATGGGCGAGCCAAAGCGGGACGAGCGTATTTAATACCGCTATCGCCAGGGTCAACAAAAGCAGGCCACAGAGCAAGAGCAGCACTGGGCGGGTGTAGGTGGTCATGGATTTTAACCGTGAGGAAGTAAAGATTCGAGCGCATCATGCCACCGGCAAAAACAAAGTCAATCCATGCAGTTAGCGGCCTCGCACCATTTGTTCGCTGTCGATTTAAAAAATTCATCCTCCGTGCACAGCCAATACAATACGTAATAATTATCTGATTGTTTTTATTAATCTCTGAGGCAAATTAACGGCCGCGCTCAGTTGAAAAATTTCATGATAGAAAATAAAAAAGCCGGAGCAATTGCCCCGGCTCGATATAACCAAACGATCGTTTAACTGGCGACAGCCATACCTACCGTCATATGCAGACCGTAGAACACACCGCGACCAATCAGCTCCCCTGCCAGTACCAGCACGAAGGCCAGAGACAGCAGCGGAACGGCCGGTTGATACCCTTTCACCTGCGGGATTACCCAGCAGGCCAGAGCCGCAACCAGCAGTGCGATACGCCAGGCCATCAGCGAACCGTAATCCGGTACCAGCGCCGACGCTTGCTGAATAGAGCTATGGATAGCCGCCAGCTCAGCGCCCTGCATCAGCGCAACCATTGCACTGATCACCAGCGCCAGCAGTGATACCGCCGGCAGAAGGCGCATTGCCCAGCCATCGACACCCGCCACGCGCAGCAGCAGGAAGCCCAGCAGCGGACCACCAATAAACATGGTCAGGAAGAAGCTCATTGGTGTCCAGACGCTGTACCAGGTAGGAACGGTATCGATGGTGTTATAGACGCGTACCATCATCCAGACAAATACGACCCCAAGCACCATGGTCACGATCAGCCACACACCGCGCAGCCCTGCCGGTAACTTCTTCAGTGCTGCCAGCAGCCACCCAAGACCACCCACAGCGAAGAAGATCGCCCCACTCGCAATTTCATTACTGAGCGAAGAGGCGCCGATACGGTTCAGGGAGTTAAATGCGCGCAGCGGGGAGCCGAGGTGGAGCGTGGAGGCGATAAAGCCAATCCCCATCAGCACCCACAGGCCGAACATACCCAGTATCAGACGCTGTTGCTGCTCAGCGCGTAAATCACCTTTAAGCAATGCCAGAGCGAGGACAATAAACCCGCCCACCACGCACTGTCCGAATACGGTGAAAATCATCAACGGCCATTCATGCCATCCACTTCCCATCTCACACCTCCTTCGGATTGGCCAGGTAGCCGGTGGTATCACCCGTCGGACGGCTATTGGCATTTGGTTTAATAACGATACTTGGCTTCGTGAAGTGCGCAGACGGCAGCGGCGCGACAGCGGCAAGCTGACCGTGTTTCTGACGCAGCTCTTCAATCGGGCCAAAGTCCAGCGCCCGCAGCGGGCAGGACTCCACGCAGATCGGCTTTTTACCGTCTGCGACGCGGGTGTGGCAGCCGTCGCACTTGGTCATGTGACCTTTCGCAGCGTTGTACTGCGGCGCGCCGTACGGGCAGGCCATATGGCAGTAGCGGCAGCCGATGCAGACATCTTCGTCCACCACTACAAAACCGTCGTCACGCTTGTGCATCGCGCCACTCGGGCACACTTTGGTACAGGCGGGATCTTCGCAGTGGTTACAGGCGATCGACAGATAGTAGGCAAACACGTTCTGATTCCAGACGCCGTTGTCCTCCTGCCAGTCACCGCCTGCGTATTCGTAGATACGGCGGAAGCTGACATCAGGAGTTAAGTCTTTGTAATCTTTACACGCCAGCTCGCAGGTTTTGCAACCGGTGCAACGACTGGAATCAATGAAAAATCCATACTGGGTAGTCATCGGTTACTCCTTATACCTTTTCAACCTGAACGAGGTTCGTGTGGGACGGATTGCCTTTCGCCAGAGGCGACGGGCGCTGCGTGGTCAGCACGTTAATGCTGCCTGCCTGGTCGATGCGATTGGCATCCGGGTTATACCAGGCCCCTTCCCCCAGCGCGACCACGCCCGGCATCATACGTGGCGTCACTTTCGCCTCGATATGCACCTCTCCGCGATCGTTAAAGATACGAATGCGATCGCCATTGGCAATGCCACGTTTCTGCGCATCCATCGGGTTCATCCACATCTCCTGGCGGCACGACGCTTTCAGCACATCGACGTTGCCATAGGTAGAGTGAACGCGCGATTTATAGTGGAAACCGGTGAGCTGCAGTGGGTATTTGGCGATGAGCGGATCGTTATAGTTCTCAAAACCAGGGGTGTAGATCGGCAATGGATCGATGACATCCCCTTCTGGCAGCTCCCAGCTGGAGGCAATTTTTGCCAGTGCTTCAGAGTAAATCTCGATTTTGCCAGACGGCGTAGTCAGTGGATTCGCCTGCGGATCTTCACGGAACGCTTTATAGGCCACATGATGCCCTTGCGGATCGCGCTGCTTGAACATCCCTTGCTTACGGAAGGTGTCAAAATCAGGCAGTTCAGGCATCGCCTTGCGGGAGAGTTCATACAGATGACGCATCCACCCTTCCTGAGTGCGGCCTTCCGTGAACTGCTGCTCAACGCCGAGACGTTTAGCCAGTTCCGTGGTCATCTCGTAGATGGTTTTGCATTCAAAGCGCGGTTTAATTGCCTGGTCGGCAAAGATGACGTACGACATGTTGCCGCAGGAGGCATCCAGCGCGAAGTCCATCTGCTCAGAGGCGGTGCAGTCTGGCAGCAGGATATCGGCATATTTCGCCGACGAGGTCATATGGCAGTCGATCACCACAATCATTTCGCATTTTTTGTCATCCTGAAGGATGTCATGCGTGCGGTTGATGTCTGAATGCTGATTAATAATGCAGTTACCGGCATAGTTCCAGATCATCTTGATCGGTACATCCAGTTTATCTTTGCCGCGCACCCCGTCACGCAGGGCCGTCATTTCCGGGCCGCGTTCAATCGCATCAGTCCACATAAACATGGAGATACTGGTCTGCACCGGGTTTTCCAGCGTTGGCATGCGTTCGAATGGCAAAGAATAAGAGCCTTCACGCGCGCCGGAGTTACCGCCGTGGATGCCGACGTTGCCCGTTAAAATTGAGAGCATCGAAATCGCGCGAGTGGCAATTTCACCGTTCGCATGACGCTGCGGACCCCATCCCTGGCTGATATAGGCCGGTTTCGCCGAGCCAATTTCACGCGCCAGTTGCACAATACGCTCAACGGGAATGCCTGTGATAGTGGATGCCCATTGCGGCGTTTTCGCCACGCCATCGCTGCCCTGTCCAAGGATATACGCCTTGTAATGACCGTTAGCCGGGGCGCTGGCTGGCAAGGTTTTCTCGTCATACCCGACACAGTATTTGTCGAGGAATGGCTGATCGACGAGATTCTCTGTGATCATCACCCACGCCAGCGCATTCACCAGCGCCGCATCGGTACCGGGGCGAATCGGGATCCATTCATCTTCACGACCGGCGCCGGTATCCGTATAGCGCGGATCGACGATGATCATCCGGGCATTAGATTTTGCGCGCGCCTGCTCGAGGTAATAGGTCACCCCACCGCCGCTCATACGCGTTTCACCCGGATTGTTGCCGAACAGAACCACCAGTTTGCTGTTTTCGATATCGGACGGGCTGTTGCCGTCGGCCCAGCCGCCGTAGGTGTAATTCAGCCCTTCGGCGATTTGCGCAGAGGAGTAATCACCGTAGTGATTGAGATAACCGCCGCAGCAGTTCATCAGACGGGCAATCAGCGTTTTTCCCGGTGGCCATGAGCGAGTCAGGGTGCCACCGAGCGTGCCGGTACCGTAGTTCAGATAGATGGATTCGTTGCCGTGCTCTTTGATCAGTCGCTGCATATTCCCGGCGATGGTATCAAAGGCCTCTTCCCAGCTGATGCGCTCAAACTTCCCTTCACCGCGTTTGCCCACGCGTTTCATGGGATATTTGAGGCGATCCGGATTGTAAACACGACGACGCATCGAGCGACCACGCAGGCAGGCACGAACCTGATGTAACCCTTCGTAGTTATCATCCCCGGTGTTGTCGGTTTCGACATATTTGATTTCGCCATCGACAACGTGCATCCGCAGCGGGCAACGGCTGCCACAGTTGACGGTACAGGCGCTCCAGACCACTTTATCCGGGGCACTCAGCGGCGCGATAGCTTCAGCCGCGGTTGCCATCCGTGAAAAAGGGAGAGTGAACGCGCTGCTGGCAACGGCCAGGCCACCAATCGCCGTCGTTTTGACTAACCCGCGACGACTCACCTCGGCAGCCAGAAGAGCATCAGGCGCTTTGATTTTCATAGAAACTCACTTTGGTTGCTCACAAATAAATAAAGGTGCGGCACACGCCGCTATATAGTTTTTTATATAACGATTTGATTCGTTATTAGATTTTTATGCTAATAATGAGTGAGGTGAGTATTACTACTTTAGGAGGATAAGTTATTGTCTGGAGTCAAAACGCAGGCATAAAAAAAGCGCCATCAGGCGCTTTTTTGTTTTAGGGCAAATCAACCAATGTACTGCTGGCCTTTCATGTACGGGCGCAGCACTTCAGGGATCTCAATACGGCCGTCTGCCTGCTGGTAGTTTTCCAGCACCGCAACCAGCGTACGGCCCACAGCCAGACCAGAACCGTTCAGGGTATGAACCAGACGGGTTTTCTTGTCAGATTTGCTGCGGCAACGCGCCTGCATGCGACGTGCCTGGAAATCCCAGACGTTAGAGCAGGAGGAGATTTCGCGGTAGGTGTTCTGCGCAGGGACCCAAACTTCCAGGTCGTAGGTTTTACAGGCACCAAAGCCCATATCACCCGAGCACAGCGCCATACGACGGTACGGCAGACCCAGCAGTTCAAGCACTTTCTCTGCATGGCCGGTCATCTCTTCCAGCGCATCCATCGACTCTTCCGGGCGAACAATCTGAACCATCTCGACTTTGTCGAACTGGTGCATACGAATCAGACCACGGGTATCACGACCGTAGGAACCCGCTTCAGAACGGAAGCACGGAGAGTGTGCAGTCAGTTTGATTGGCAGATCGTCTTCGTCGATGATTTCATCGCGAACAAGGTTGGTCAGCGGCACTTCAGCTGTTGGGATCAACGCATAGTTGCTGCTGTCTGCTTCTTCGTCCAGCGGACGAGTGTGGAACAGATCGCCTGCAAATTTCGGCAACTGGCCAGTACCGTACAGCGTATCGTGGTTAACCAGATACGGAACGTAGGTTTCACTGTAACCATGCTGCTCGGTGTGTAGATCCAGCATGAACTGCGCCAGCGCACGGTGCAGATGCGCGATCTGGCCTTTCATCACCACAAAGCGAGAACCGGTCAGTTTCACCGCAGCGGCAAAATCCAGACCCGCGTGCATTTCACCGAGGGTGACATGATCGCGCACATCGAAGTCGAATTCACGCGGGGTACCCCAGCGTTTCACTTCAACGTTATCATTTTCGTCTTTGCCGACAGGAACGCTATCGTCAGGAATGTTCGGGATCGCCAGCGCGATATCACGAATTTCGGTCTGAAGAACATCCAGTTCAGCTTTCGCCTGATCCAGCTCTTCACCCAGTTTGTTCACTTCCAGACGCAATGGCTCAATGTCTTCCCCGCGTGCTTTCGCCTGGCCGATGGATTTCGATCGAGAGTTACGCTCAGCCTGCAGATTTTCAGTTTGTACCTGCAGAACTTTACGACGCTCTTCAAGAGCGCGCAGCTTATCTACATCCAGCTTAAAGCCCCGGCGTGCCAGTTTTTCAGCGACTGCGTCTGGCTCGTTACGCAGCAGATTGGGATCGAGCATGCTTATCCTGTGCTTATCGAATTAAAAGAGGAAAAGTGACCACAGCCTGCGGTCACAGGGATACATTGCCAACATTACCGCAACGATCGCGCTAACGGTAGCGTTTTATAGGGCTATTTTGATCCTGTCCGGTAAGCCAGGCGAGCTTTTCGCCAATCTTGCCTTCAAGACCTCTGTTAGTCGGGCGATAATAGCGCGTTTGTGCCATTTCCTGCGGGAAATATTCCTCCCCAGCGGCATAGGCATTCGGCTCATCGTGGGCATAGCGATATTCCTGGCCGTAGCCCATCTCTTTCATCAGTTTGGTCGGCGCATTACGCAGATGTACCGGCACATCATAGTCCGGCCTATCGCGAGCATCGGACATCGCTGCTTTAAACGCGGTGTAGACAGCATTACTTTTCGGCGCACAGGCCAGATAGACAATCGCCTGGGCAATGGCGCGCTCGCCCTCTGCCGGCCCTACGCGGGTAAAACAGTCCCAGGCAGAAATCGCCACCTGCATGGCGCGCGGATCGGCATTACCGACATCTTCGGATGCAATCGCCAGACAGCGGCGCGCGACGTAGAGCGGATCGCCACCGGCGGTAATAATGCGCGCATACCAGTAGAGCGCAGCATCTGGCGCACTGCCCCGCACTGATTTGTGTAATGCCGAAATGAGATCGTAAAAACGATCGCCTTTGTTGTCGAAACGCGCGCTGCGCTCTCCGGCAATTTCGGTCAGTAACTCCGCCTTCAGCACCCGCTTACCGGATGCGTCCAGCTCGGCCATATCGGCCATCATTTCCAGCGTGTTTAATGCCCGGCGCGCATCTCCATTGACCAGTTCGGCAATCGCTCGACGGGTATCATCCGGCAGAACGATATCCTGTCCGCCGTAGCCGCGCGATTTGTCTTCCATCGCCTGAGTCAGTACCTGCTCGATATCGTCCGTAGTGAGCGATTTCAGCAGGTAGACGCGCGCACGCGACAGCAGAGCCGAGTTGAGTTCAAAAGAGGGGTTTTCGGTGGTCGCACCGATAAAAAAGATCGTGCCATCTTCAATGTGCGGCAGAAACGCATCCTGCTGGCTCTTATTGAAACGATGGACTTCATCGACAAACAGGATCGTACGACGACCGGCATTGCGGTTTTGACGGGCGCGCTCAATGGCTTCGCGAATCTCTTTCACGCCTGACGTGACGGCAGAAAGGCGCTCCACGTCCGCATCTGCATAGCGAGCAATCACTTCGGCCAGCGTAGTTTTACCCGTACCGGGTGGCCCCCAGAGGATCATCGAGTGCAGATGCCCGGCTTCGATAGCGCGCGGCAACGGTTTCCCGGAAGCCAGCAAATGCTGCTGACCAATGTACTGCGCTAAATTTTCTGGCCGCATACGCGCGGCCAGAGGTTGAAACGCATTGTCAGAAAAATCGAGCGACAGGTTGCCCACTCACGCCTCTTACTTATTGCGTTGATCGTCCACCGTTACGCCCTGCGGCGGGGTAAAGGTGAATTTCGATGCGTCAATAGCGCCATTTTGCTGAGACTTGAGCTGGTAGCTGCTGCGCTGCTCATCCTGCTCAACGGCGCTGAATTGATTGATAGTCCCGTTGCTGCTCACATTAATGGTGAACTGCTTGAGGTTGCCGTTATTGCCTTTCGGCGTCAGTACAAAATCATCGCCATTCTGCTTAATGTTGTACTGCTGCCAGTCGCTGGTCTGATTACGGGCGATGAGCATGAACGGTGTATTGCTGGTCGCGTCTTTCAGCAACGTTGCCGTCGCCTGCTCCACAAACGGATTGTAGAACCACAGGGTTTTGCCATCGGAAACCAGAATACTTTCATCCGGTTGCGTCATGTGCCAGTTAAACAGATTAGGACGTTTCACCCAGAGATCGCCCTGACCTTCCTGCACCGCATTACCGCTACCATCCGTCACTTTCTGTGTGAAGCTGGCATGGAAGCTGCTGACTTTATCCAGGCGGCTTTTAAGGTCGCTTGCGGCATCAGCCCAGACGCTGCTGGCAACAAAGCTGGTCAGTAGTGCTCCGACGATTGCGATTTTTTTCATTATTAATCCTTAAAATTCGTCATCCCCGAATGGGGTTCTGTCCTCTATTCTGGACCTGCCCGCAGGCAGGCGACAGAAGAAAATGCTTAATTTTTGCTGATTTACCCATCTTTGCAATCGGCGACAGATTACTCGAACGGCGGTGGTGCCAGCACTTCGCGGTTACCGTTGTGCCCCTGCTCGCTCACGATGCCCTGCGCTTCCATCTGTTCGATGATGCGTGCGGCACGGTTGTAGCCGATGCGGAACTGACGCTGTACGCCCGAGATCGAGGCTTTACGTTTTTCCGTCACAAAGTTAACTGCCTGGTCGAATAACGGGTCCAACTCTTCCGCACCGTCAAAACCGCCACCGCCGCTCTCGCTTTCACTTTCAGAGGTGATGCCGTCAATGTACTGAGGACGACCGCGCGCTTTCCAGTCCTGGACCACTGCGTGGACTTCCTGGTCGCGCACGAAAGCACCGTGAACACGCACTGGCGTCGTGGAGTTCGGGCCGGAAAAGAGCATATCACCCATGCCAAGCAGCGATTCTGCACCGGCCTGATCGAGGATAGTACGGGAGTCGATTTTGCTCGAAACGGTGAAGGCGATACGCGTTGGAATGTTCGCTTTAATCAGACCGGTGATGACATCAACGGATGGACGCTGTGTCGCGAGCACCAGGTGAATACCTGCCGCACGCGCTTTCTGCGCCAGTCGGGCGATCAGCTCTTCCACTTTCTTGCCCACGGTCATCATCAGGTCGGCGAATTCATCCACCAGCACCACAATATACGGCAGTTTTTCCAGAACCGGATGCTGAGCATCCATGCTGTCGCCCGGCTTCCAGTATGGGTCCGGGATCGGACGACCCATGCGTGCAGCTTCAGCAATTTTATCGTTATAACCGGCAAGATTACGCACGCCCAGAGCCGACATCAGCTTGTAGCGGCGTTCCATCTCATTGACGCTCCAGCGCAGTGCGTTGGCGGCATCTTTCATATCGGTCACAACTTCGGTAAGCAGATGCGGAATGCCTTCATAGACAGACAGTTCCAGCATTTTCGGGTCGATCATAATGAAACGCACATCTTCCGGCTGCGCTTTGTACAGCATGCTCAGGATCATGGCGTTTACACCCACGGATTTACCGGAACCCGTGGTCCCTGCAACCAGCAGATGCGGCATTTTCGCCAGATCGGCCACCACAGGCTCGCCCGCGATATCTTTGCCCAGTACCACGGTAAGCGGCGACGGATTATCGCGGAACTTGGCGTTATCCAGCACTTCGCGCAGATAAACGGTATGGCGTTTCTTGTTCGGCAGTTCCAGGCCCACGTAAGGCTTGCCTGGAATGACTTCTACCACACGCACAGCCACAGTTGACAGTGAGCGTGCCAGATCGCGTGACAGGTTAGAAATACGTGCTGCTTTAACACCAGGTGCCAGGTTTAACTCGAAGCGCGTAATAACCGGGCCTGGCGAGTAGTTCACAACATCCGCTTTGATACGGAAATCGGCAAGACGTGTTTCAACCAGACGCGCCATTTGCTCCAGCGCGAAGGTATCCACCGGCTCAACTTCCGTCGGCGGAGAGGTTAAGAGATCCAGCGACGGTAGCGGCGTAGTCGGTCGTTGCACAGGACGGCTGTCACCATTGCGCATCAGCAGCGGGTGAATCAGGCTTTCCTGCGGCTGTGCGACAGGTTGCTGCGGCTGCGCGTATTGCGGTGGTGCAGCAACGGGCTGCTGTGGTTGCGCATACTGCTGTGGAACGTGCGCAGGCTGAGCAGGCGCATAGTGCTGGCGCGGCGGTTCGGCTTCCGGCATAACACTCGGCGTAAACAGCGGTTCACTCGGCGTGTCATCCACCAGATCTTTCATTGGTGAGAATTCAAAATCTGACAGAGAGAAAGGATTCGCATTGGCTGGCTGTTCGCCAGAGTAACGCTGCTCCTGCGAGGCGGCAAACTGACGAGCCAGCTCCGCTTCGGCGGCATCATCTTCGTCGTCCTGAACACCCGGCTGATACTCTTCGCCGTAGCGCTGATGTTGCTGAGCAGCAAACTGGCGGGCCAGTTCGTCCTGCTGCATTTCGTCGGCATCATCTATGTCATCAGGATCGCGCGCTTTTTCCTCAGCCATACGCTGGGAAGGCAGTTTAATCCCGTAGGACGCCAGCTCGCGACGGGTCGGAACGCGCACGCGATTTGGACGTGGCAACTGCGGACCGATACCCTCTTTAACCTGCGGACGCGGCGCGCCGCCCGTAGCCAGACTGAACACTGGCGCGGCGGCCGCAGCTGTCGCTGCCGCAGAGGCAGTCGCTTGCTTAATACCAGCCGCAACAGGTGCCACGGATGCGGTCGGGTCGAGATCGGGTGTACCAAAAGACGCAGGCGACGCAGAAGGCGTGACAACAGGCTCACTCACTGGCTCCGGCACAGGCTGATACCAGGCCGCAAGCTGCTCGCGTTCACGGGCACGCTTCTCTTCCACTTCTTCAAAATAGTACATCGGTGGACGGGCCGGTTTTACCTCTTCGACTTCAACCTGCGGCTCGACAACAGGTTCAGGCGTGTATTCCTGGTAAGTCTGAACCTGAGGCTCAGCATACTGCGGATAAGTTTCTGGTTCGTAAACCGGCTCCGGCTGATACGGCTGCTGCCACTGTTCTTGCGGCTGTACTACTTGCGGCTGAACAGGCACGTAGCTTTCTGGCTCAGGGGCAATGGTCGGTTCTGGCGTATGAACGCCTGGCGCCGTTTGCCAGTCGACTACAGGCTGCTGCATTGCAGGCTCGGGTGTCTGCACCGGCGCTGCAGGCATGACAGCTTCTACTGGTGCGGCATAGGCTTGCGCAGCCGTCGTCGCAACAGCCGCAGCGGCAACAGGTGCCGTAACGGAATGACCGTTTAACAGCGGATCGTATTCATCGAAATCACCCGGCGTCGCCCGATTGCCGGAGAACAGCACGTCATCCGGATCGGCAGCAACACCGCCCGCGCTGTAGGAGATCTGCTCGTCATCATCCATGCGCTTGCCGGAGAAGAGTGCAGCGTCCGTTTTACGCGCCACAGGATTGGTGAATTTGTCTGCGATGCGTTTACGACGCGCCAGCGCACCACGCATAATGCGCGTACGGCGAGATTCAGTACGATTAGCGGATGACGTCTCTTCTTCATAGTCGTCATCTTCGTATTCTTCTTCATCCACCCAGGTGTCGTCACGACGGGTGCGATTACTGGCGAAAGTCAGAATATTGAGGATAAAGCCGCCAAGTTTCTCGGCGATGCTCACCCACGACCAGCCGGTAAAGAGGGTAAGCCCGGCGGCCCAGATACAGAGCAGCGTAATGGTACCACCGCTACTGTGAAGCATAGGCTTAAGCGCCGTGCTCAGCAGGCTGCCAATCACGCCACCGGAGGCGAAATACCAGATATCATCGGCGTTAATCGCGGCCAGCCCACAGGACGTGAGAATGAGCGCCAGCGCGCCAATCAAACGCAGCGAAACGGCAAAATAGTCGATGTACTCTTCGTTCTGACGGTGACGCCAGGCAAACCAGCACCCGCCGACGATAATGATCGGAATGGTGTAGGCCATCACGCCAAACACGAAGAACAGCGTGTCCGCCAGCCATGCGCCAGGCACCCCGCCCAAATTATGGATCGGTTCATGCCATGCCGTTTGTGACCAGCTGGGATCGGAAGGATTGAAACTGAGTAAGGCGGCCATCAACCAGACGGCAAAAAGGGCAACAAGAATCAGTAACGCCTCAAGGAGTCGGCGCCCGCTGCTTAACTTCGTTAACGTGACTTCTTTGTCTTCAGTATATTCCTGGCTCAAAAAAGGCTCTCCAGGTACCAGGCATTTCCTGCCTGTTTGCTAAAACGGACAACAGCGCCGGGATACCCGGCACTGTTGCTGTATGGATTAACAGGAGTGTAATCAAATTACGCTGATTTTGCACCTGTTCCGTATTAGCGCGTCTTAATAACCAGACGATTGCTCTGTTTGACCTCTTCCATCACCACGTAGGTGCGGGTGTCATTCACGCCAGGCAGTCGCAGCAGGGTTTCACCCAACAGTTTACGATAGGCTGACATGTCCGGTACACGGGTCTTCAACAGGTAGTCGAAATCACCAGAAACCAGATGACACTCTTGAATTTCTTCAAGTTTTTGCACTGCGGTGTTAAATTGCTCAAACACATCCGGCGCGCCACGATTCAGAGTAATCTCAACAAATACCAGAAGTGAGGCATCCAGATAATGCGGGTTCAACAGAGCCGTATAGCCCTGAATAAAACCCTGTCTTTCCAGTCGGCGCACACGCTCAAGGCATGGCGTCGGAGAAAGTCCCACACGTTTTGAAAGCTCGACGTTGGAAATACGCCCATCCTTTTGCAATTCATTCAGAATGTTACGATCGATACGGTCGAGATCTTTGCCAGGGCGCTTCTTGCTATCTACCATTATTATTGTCTCTCTGTATTCCTTCCCTACTCCTGCCTGGACCCTGTGCACATCACTGTTCAGAGCCTGTACCCGTTGCTTATCACATCGCCTTTTATAGTTTGTACGCGATGCAGATTCGGGTTCTACGGTGAGAAGACCGTTGCCAGAAGGCTGTCACCGACATCACGCATGGCATCTGTCCACACCATGCGTAGATTTCACTGACCCGGTAAAAATGGCGTTTCCGTGCATGTCTATGCGACACAACGTTAGCGCGGCTTTTTTTTCTTCCTTCAATGTTTTCGCAAAAGCGCAGGGGATTGTCAAAGCAAAACATCGTTTTTTAGTACAACATGCCAGTTATTCATTGCGACCGGGTATTAATCCTCATTCTGACGCCGTATAAACGACCGTTTTTCACCGATAGTGTGATGTTATTACGCCCAAAAAGGCCGCCTCATCGTCCCCGGCTATTACACAAATCGTTTACAAAATTGCTGTGCTCTTTTTTTAAGGCAACAAATTCCCTACAATCCGAGCAAATGTCTGCCAACAACAATGGGGATCTCATGGGCACGGCTAAACACAGTAAGCTGCTAATCCTTGGTTCTGGACCTGCGGGATACACCGCAGCGGTCTATGCTGCACGCGCTAACCTGCACCCGGTGTTAATCACCGGCATGGAAAAAGGCGGTCAGTTGACCACCACGACTGAAGTGGAAAACTGGCCAGGCGATCCGAACGACCTGACCGGGCCGCTGCTGATGGAGCGTATGCACGAGCATGCCATCAAATTCGAGACCGAAATTCTGTTTGATCACATCAACAAGGTTGATCTTCAAAACCGTCCGTTCCGTTTGACGGGCGACAACGGCGAGTACACCTGCGATGCGCTGATTATCGCAACCGGCGCGTCCGCACGTTATCTCGGTCTGCCGTCCGAAGAGGCGTTCAAAGGCCGTGGCGTCTCTGCCTGTGCCACCTGCGACGGTTTCTTCTATCGTAACCAGAAAGTGGCCGTGATCGGTGGCGGTAACACCGCGGTTGAAGAAGCGCTTTATCTGGCAAACATTGCCTCTGAAGTGCATCTGATCCACCGTCGTGACACCTTCCGCGCGGAAAAAATCCTCATCAAACGTTTGATGGATAAAGTGGAGAGCGGCAACATCGTGCTGCACACCCACCGCACGCTGGAAGAAGTCACTGGCGATCAGATGGGCGTTGCTGGCCTGCGTCTGCGTGATACGCAAAACAGCGACAACATTGAGTCTCTGGAAGTGGCAGGTCTGTTTGTGGCAATCGGCCACAGCCCGAACACCGCTATCTTCGACGGTCAGCTGGAGCTGGAAAACGGCTACATCAAAGTGCAGTCTGGTATTCACGGCAACGCGACCCAGACCAGCATCCCAGGCGTCTTCGCCGCAGGCGACGTGATGGACCATATTTACCGTCAGGCAATCACCTCCGCAGGCACCGGCTGTATGGCTGCACTGGATGCGGAACGCTACCTGGATGGGCTGGCTGAATTAAGTAATTAATCTTTACAAGTCAGTAACAAACGTAAATAAAGGCGGCCACTGGTCGCCTTTATTTTTTCCCACGTGTAACATGCGGTTGTCTAATTTCTTATAACTCACCTGCAAAGCGCGTAATGGAAAAAACCCGTCAACAAGAGTTAACTCGCTGGCTTAAACAGCAAAGCGTTATTTCCCGCCGCTGGCTGACTATTTCCCGTCTTTTGGGTCTTATCAGCGGTTTGTTGATTGTTGCCCAGGCATGGCTGCTGGCCCGCATTCTTAACCATATGATTATGGAGAACATTCCGCGCGAGGCATTATTGATGCCGTTTGTCGTGCTGGTGCTGGTCTTTGTTCTTCGCGCCTGGGTGGTCTGGCTGCGCGAGCGTGTGGGCTTCCACGCCGGACAAAATATTCGCTACGAAATCCGCCGTAAGGTTCTGGATCGTCTCCAGGAAGCAGGCCCGGCCTGGATTCAGGGCAAACCAGCCGGTAGCTGGGCGACACTGATCCTTGAACAGATCGACGATATGCACGACTACTACGCCCGCTATCTGCCCCAGATGGCGCTGGCAGTCTGTGTTCCGCTGCTGATCGTGCTCGCGATTTTCCCCTCTAACTGGGTGGCGGCGTTGATTCTGCTCGGCACCGCGCCGCTGATCCCAATGTTCATGGCGATGGTCGGCATGGGCGCGGCAGATGCCAACCGCCGTAACTTCCTCGCGCTGGGTCGCCTGAGCGGGCATTTCCTCGACCGCCTGCGCGGAATGGAGACGTTGCGCGTCTTTGGTCGTGGCGAAGCCGAAATCGATAATATCCGTCTCGCCTCACAGGACTTCCGTCAGCGCACCATGGAAGTGCTGCGTCTGGCGTTCCTCTCCTCCGGCGTGCTGGAGTTTTTCACCTCACTTTCCATTGCGCTGGTCGCGGTTTACTTTGGGTTCTCCTACCTTGGCGCGCTGGATTTTGGCCACTACGGCACCGCGGTAACGCTGTCTGCCGGTTTCCTCGCCCTGATCCTGGCGCCTGAGTTCTTCCAGCCGCTGCGCGATCTGGGGACATTTTATCACGCCAAAGCGCAGGCCGTGGGCGCGGCTGACAGCCTGAAAACCTTCCTTGAAACGCCGCTGGCACACCCGGAGCGTGGAGATATCACGCTCAACAGCAAAGAACCAATCACCGTTCACGCCGAAGATTTCTCCATCCTGTCGCCGGAAGGCAAAGTATTGGCCGGACCGCTCAACTTTACACTCTCGGCGGGCCAGCGCGTGGTGCTGGTTGGCATCAGCGGCTCGGGGAAAAGCTCGTTGCTGAATACGTTATCCGGCTTTATGGCGTATACCGGCTCGCTGCAGATCAACGGAACGGAACTGCGCTCGCTTGAGCCTGATGCCTGGCGTAGGCAGCTGAGCTGGGTGGGACAAAACCCACAGCTGCCAGCCGCGACGCTTCGCGAAAACGTCCTGCTGGCCCGCCCCGATGCCCGCGAAGATGAGCTGCAATCGGTGCTCGACCGCGCCTGGGTCAGCGAGTTTCTGCCGCTGCTGCCAAACGGCGTCGACACTGTTGTCGGCGATCAGGCGGCAGGACTCTCCGTCGGCCAGGCCCAGCGTATCGCCGTGGCGCGCGCATTGCTGAATCCAAGCCAGTTAATGCTGCTCGACGAACCCGCCGCAAGCCTTGACGCTCACAGTGAACAGCGCGTCATGCAGGCGCTGAATGATGCCTCTCGCCAGCAAACGACGCTGATGGTCACGCACCAGCTCGAAGGTATTGCCGACTGGGATCAGATTTGGGTAATGGAAAACGGGCGTATTGTTGAACAAGGTGATTACGCCACGCTCGCCGCCGCGCAGGGGCCATTTGCCTCCCTGCTGTCTAATCGTCAGGAGGATATTTAATGCGCGCCCTGCTGCCGTACCTCGCATTGTATAAACGCCATAAATGGATGCTGACGCTGGGCATTGTGCTGGCTATCGTCACCCTGCTGGCCAGTATCGGATTATTAACACTCTCTGGCTGGTTCCTGTCGGCTTCTGCCGTCGCGGGCGTTGCCGGGCTCTACAGTTTTAACTACATGCTGCCCGCTGCGGGCGTGCGCGGCACTGCGATTGCCCGTACCGCCGGGCGCTATTTTGAGCGTCTGGTCAGCCATGATGCGACCTTCCGCGTTCTGCAACATCTGCGTATTTTCACCTTCAGCAAACTTCTGCCCCTCTCCCCTGCCGGGCTGGCGCGTTTTCGTCAGGGTGAACTGCTGAACCGCGTGGTGGCCGATGTCGATACGCTGGATCATCTCTATCTTCGCGTGATCTCCCCGCTGGTTGGCGCGTTTGTGGTGATCGTGACCGTCACTCTGGGCCTTTGTGTGCTCGACGTGCCTATCGCTCTCACCCTGGGCGGCATTATGCTGCTCACGCTGCTCCTGCTGCCGCCGCTGTTTTATCGCGCCGGGAAATCCACGGGTGAAAACCTGACCCGTCTGCGCGGCGACTACCGCCAGCAGTTAACGTCCTGGCTGCAAGGCCAGGCAGAACTGACGATTTTCGGCGCCAGCCGCCGCTACCGCGCTCAGATGGAAAGCACGGAGCTGAGCTGGCACGAAGCCCAGCGCCGACAGTCCGAGCTGACGGCGCTGTCCCAGGCGGTGATGATGCTGATCGGCGGTGTTGCGGTGATCGCGATGCTGTGGATGGCATCAGGCGGCGTGGGCGGAAATACGCAGCCCGGCGCGCTGATCGCCCTGTTTGTCTTCTGTGCGCTGGCAGCGTTTGAAGCACTCGCGCCGGTAACCGGCGCGTTCCAGCACCTCGGCCAGGTGATTGCCTCGGCGGTGCGCATTACCCAGATTACCGAACAGAAACCGGAAGTGGCGTTCACCGCACAGCACGATGTGGCTCCTCAGTCCGTGGCGCTGCAGCTGAAAGACGTGACGTTTGCCTACGACGGGCAGGCGCAAAACGCGCTCGATGCCATCAGCCTGACAATTCCGGCCGGCAAGCACGTTGCCGTGCTCGGCAGAACCGGCTGCGGTAAATCGACACTGCTGCAATTACTGACCCGCGCCTGGGACCCGAGTCGGGGCGAAATTCACTTTAACGACACACCGCTTACGGAATTTAGCGAGCCCGCCCTGCGTAAGGCTGTCAGCGTAGTTCCGCAGCGCGTGCATCTGTTTAGCGCCACGCTGCGCGATAACCTGCTGCTGGCGTCGCCGCAAGCCTCTGACAGCGACTTAAGCGCCGTGCTGGAACAGGTCGGCCTGCAGAAACTGCTCGAGGATGACGGCTTAAACAGCTGGCTCGGAGAGGGAGGTCGTCAGCTTTCGGGTGGAGAGTTACGTCGTCTGGCGGTAGCACGTGCTCTGTTGCATGACGCGCCGCTGATGCTCCTGGATGAACCGACGGAAGGTCTGGACGCCACAACCGAAAGCCAAATCCTTGATTTACTGGCGCAAGTCATGAAAAACAAAACCGTGCTGATGGTGACGCACCGCCTGCGCGGACTGGCGAATTTTGACCAAATAATTGTAATGGACAACGGGCAAATTATTGAGCAAGGTAGTCACGCAGAGCTGTTGGCGAAACAGGGTCGCTATTACCAGTTTAAACAACGTCTGTAGACTATATTTGAACCGATCCTAACTCGCGTATTGGAGTTTCGCAGTCATGCGCCTGGTCCAGCTTTCTCGTCATAATATTGCGTTCCCTTCGCCAGAGGGAGCGCTACGTGAACCCAATGGGCTTCTGGCGCTTGGCGGTGATTTAAGCCCGGCACGTCTGCTGATGGCCTACCAGCGCGGCATTTTTCCGTGGTTCTCACCCGGCGATCCGATTCTTTGGTGGTCGCCCGACCCGCGCGCAGTGCTGCTGCCCGCGCAGTTTCACCTGAGTCGCAGCATGAAACGCTTCCATGCGAAATCCCCATATCGGGTGACGCTCAATCACGCGTTCGGGCAGGTGATCGAAGGGTGCGCCCGCGATCGTCATGAAGGCACCTGGATCACGCACGACATTATCGACGCTTATCATCGCTTACATGAACTGGGCCACGCCCACTCCATCGAAGTGTGGGAAAACGAGGCGCTGGTTGGCGGCATGTACGGCGTGGCGCAAGGCACCTTGTTTTGCGGTGAGTCGATGTTCAGCCGCGCCATTAACGCCTCCAAAACGGCCCTGCTGGTCTTTTGCCAGGAGTTCTCTCTGCGCGGTGGTCAACTGGTGGATTGCCAGGTGCTGAACGAGCACACCGCCTCGCTGGGCGCCGTTGAAATATCACGTCGACATTATCTGGAACAGCTGGATGCCATGCGTTTGCAGAAGCTGCCACAGAACTTTTGGGTTCCCAGAACGCTCTTTATCTCTCAGGCATAAATGTTTTCCGCCCATTTCTGATGAGGAGTGTTATAATTGGTGCCGCAGAGTAGGTTCAGCCTGTTGCCCCGCCGCCGTTTGGGAATCCTTCGCACCAGATAACGTCCTTGCGTTTATCCTGTCGCCTCCCCTTTACGAATGCGCTTCTCGTACGGTTATACCGTGACGACTGGGCAATACGCCGAAACTGTTTTGTTGCGTTTTAAACGCGCAATTCTTTACTTAATTGATGAATTTCGGCATTATCTTGCCGGTTCAAAACTTGGTAGTGATACCCCAGAGGATTAGATGGCCAAAGAAGACAATATTGAAATGCAGGGTACCGTACTTGATACGTTACCTAACACCATGTTCCGCGTAGAACTGGAAAACGGTCACGTGGTAACCGCGCACATCTCCGGTAAAATGCGCAAGAACTACATCCGTATCCTGACGGGCGACAAAGTGACTGTTGAGCTGACCCCGTACGACCTGAGCAAAGGCCGCATTGTCTTCCGTAGTCGCTAATTGTTTTCGCCAGTAAAGGCGTAGAGATATTTAAAAAGGTCGGGGAATCCCCGGCCTTTTTTATTTCCGCTATATACCGGGCCAGGCCGAAAATCTATTACCGTCAGAGACCTCACCACCGCCTGCGTTATATCCGAACCGGTCACATGCAACAGCCTGACGCGTTCAACATGCGGCCCCCGCAAAACACAGGCATAAAAAAACCGGGCTTTCACCCGGCTTTTATTTACGCGATATAACTCAGTGGGCCGCTTCTGGCTTATGCTTCTGCGCACTCTGGAAGTCGTACGTCAACTCCCCTTTCGCCTGATCCAGCGCCACGGTCACCTGGCCGCCATCCACCAGTGAACCAAACAGCAGTTCGTTGGCCAGCGGTTTTTTCAGGTTGTCCTGAATGGCTCGCGCCATCGGACGTGCGCCCATCGCACGGTCGTAGCCTTTCTCGGCCAGCCAGTTGCGGGCCTCCTGGCTCACTTCCAGCGATACGCCTTTCTGATCCAGCTGGACCTGCAGCTCGACGATGAACTTGTCCACCACCTGATGGATCACCTCGGTAGACAGGTGATCGAACCAGATAATGTTGTCAAGACGGTTACGGAACTCTGGCGTAAAGATCTTCTTGATCTCTTCCATCGCATCGGTGCTGTTATCCTGGTGGATCAGGCCGATAGATTTGCGTTCCGTTTCACGCACACCGGCGTTGGTGGTCATCACCAGCACCACGTTGCGGAAGTCCGCTTTGCGCCCGTTGTTGTCGGTCAGCGTCCCGTTGTCCATCACCTGAAGCAGGATGTTGAACACGTCCGGGTGCGCTTTCTCGATCTCATCGAGCAGCAGAACCGCGTGCGGATGCTTGATCACCGCATCGGTGAGCAGGCCGCCCTGGTCAAAGCCCACGTATCCTGGAGGCGCACCAATCAAACGGCTGACGGTGTGGCGTTCCATGTACTCGGACATATCAAAGCGCAGCAGCTCAATGCCCAGCGCTTTAGACAGCTGCACCGTTACCTCGGTTTTCCCGACACCGGTTGGACCGGCAAACAGGAAAGAGCCGACCGGTTTATGGTCGTGTCCCAGCCCGGCACGGGCCATCTTGATGGCTTCGGTTAAGGCCTCAATGGCTTTATCCTGGCCAAACACCAGCATTTTCAGGCGGTCGCCGAGGTTTCTCAAGGTATCGCGGTCGCTCTGAGAGACACTCTTCTCAGGGATACGCGCGATGCGAGCTACCACGGATTCAATGTCCGCCACATTAACGGTTTTCTTGCGCTTGCTGGCCGGCATCAGACGCGCACGCGCGCCCGCTTCGTCGATCACGTCAATCGCTTTATCCGGCAGATGACGGTCGTTGATGTACTTCACCGCCAGCTCTACCGCCGCACGCACCGCTTTGGCGGTGTAACGCACGTCGTGGTGCGCTTCGTACTTCGGTTTCAGGCCGTTGATAATCTGCACCGTTTCCTCAACGGACGGCTCAGTAATATCAATTTTCTGGAAGCGGCGCGCCAGCGCACGGTCCTTCTCGAAGATATTGCTGAATTCCTGATAGGTGGTCGATCCCATTACACGGATCTTGCCGCTCGAGAGCAGCGGTTTGATCAGGTTAGCCGCATCCACCTGGCCGCCAGACGCCGCACCTGCGCCGATGATGGTGTGAATTTCATCGATAAACAGGATGCTGCTGGTGTCTTGCTCCAGCTGTTTCAGCAAGGCTTTGAAGCGTTTTTCGAAATCACCGCGATATTTCGTGCCCGCCAGCAGAGAACCGATATCCAGCGAGTAGATGGTGCAATCGGCCATCACTTCCGGAACATCGCCCTGCACAATACGCCAGGCCAGCCCTTCAGCAATCGCGGTTTTACCCACGCCCGATTCCCCCACCAGCAGCGGGTTGTTCTTACGGCGACGGCACAGGACCTGAATCGCGCGTTCCAGCTCTTTATCGCGGCCAATCAGCGGGTCGATCCCACCGACGCGAGCAAGCTGGTTAAGATTGGTGGTGAAGTTTTCCATACGATCCTCCCCGCCTGCTTGCTCTTCATTATTATTGACCTGATTGCTGGAATCCGACGCCTGATTAGGCTCGTCTTTTCGCGTTCCGTGAGAAATAAAGTTCACCACGTCGAGTCGGCTGACTTCGTGTTTACGCAGCAGGTACGCAGCTTGCGACTCCTGCTCGCTAAAGATGGCAACCAGCACATTTGCGCCAGTCACTTCGCTACGGCCAGAGGACTGGACGTGGAACACCGCACGCTGCAGCACGCGCTGGAAGCTGAGCGTCGGCTGAGTGTCGCGCTCCTCTTCGCTGACGGGCAGCACCGGTGTCGTTTGTTCGATGAAGGCTTCGAGTTCCTGACGTAACGCCACCAGGTCCACGGAGCAGGCTTCCAGCGCTTCGCGGGCGGATGGGTTGCTGAGCAGTGCAAGCAGCAGGTGCTCAACGGTCATAAACTCATGACGGTGCTCACGCGCTCTGGCGAAAGCCATGTTTAAACTGAGTTCCAGTTCTTGATTGAGCATAGGCACCTCCCCCAATTTTATGCCTTTTCAGGCTTTTTCCAGCGTACACAGCAACGGATGCTCGTTCTCCCTTGCATACTCGTTCACCATCGCCACTTTGGTTTCGGCTACTTCGGCAGTAAAAATGCCGCAGATGGCTTTGCCGCGATAGTGAACGGTGAGCATCAATTGCGTTGCACGTTCAACATCATAAGAAAAGAACTTTTGTAGCACGTCAATAACAAATTCCATCGGCGTGTAATCATCGTTCATTAACATAACTTTATACATAGATGGCGGTTTTAGCGCGTCGCGCACTTTGTCTTCCGCCAGCTGGTCAAAATCCAGCCAGTCGTTCGTCTTACCCATTGTCAGTCGTCATCATCGGTTACGGTTTCCGGCAGAACATTTTTCGCTGACAGGCATTGATACATATTCTGAATCTACCTCAGATATCAGATAACAAACATCTATTACTGCCATCCGCGATGTCTGTCACATTCCCGTCAATAGCGTTAACTGCTTCAAATTTTGGTTGATTATTGTCCCAACTCCAGCGCCTGACACTTGACGATAAGGCTGGTTTATCTAAATTGTACAAGCGTGAGTTGGCGAGGTTTTGAACAGCCCCCACTCCACCACCGGTTCATTCCATCTTACTTAATAAGATATACGAAGGATGTCGAAGCATGGAAATGGGTACTGTTAAGTGGTTCAACAACGCCAAAGGGTTCGGGTTCATCTGCCCTGAAGGCGGCGGCGAAGATATCTTCGCTCACTATTCCACCATTCAGATGGATGGATACAGAACACTAAAAGCCGGACAGTCGGTTCGGTTTGATGTTCACCAGGGGCCAAAAGGCAATCATGCCAGTGTCATTGTGCCCATTGAAGCAGAAGCTGTCGCTTAGCCCTCTGATTCATTGTGTACATCCTGTCGGCAAAATGCCAGCCCGATCGGCTGGCATTTTTATTTCCAGCACCGGTCGCGCGACGGCGCGTAACCCGGTAAAACTCACTCGCGGGCCAACGCATCCACCGGATCGAGCCGCGCCGCATTGCGCGCCGGTAGCCAGCCAAAAAGCACGCCCGTCGCCGTCGAACATAAAAATGCCGTCAGCAGCGCAAAGGGTGAGAAACCGATCTCCCAGCCCGGTAAAAACAGCTGCAGAGTAAAGGCGATCAGCATCGAAAGCGTGATACCAAACGCACCGCCCACCAGACAAACCAGCACCGCTTCAATCAAAAACTGTTGCAGGACATCGCTTGCCCGCGCGCCAACCGCCATTCGGATGCCAATCTCGCGCGTGCGCTCCGTCACCGACACCAGCATGATATTCATCACCCCAATCCCACCGACGACCAGCGAAATGACCGCCACCAGCGTCAGGAACATCTGAAGAGTACGTGTGGTCTTTTCCGCCGTTTTCAAGACGCCGTCCATATTCCAGGTGAAGAAATCTTTCTTCCCGTGGCGCAGGGTGAGCAGTCGTTCGATCTGCTGTTCGGCCTGAGTGCTGTCGTAACCCTCTTTCACCCGCACGGTGATGGAGTTAAGCCACGACTGCCCCATGATACGCCCGGAAATGGTGGTGTACGGCAGCCAGACGCGCAGGATTTTACTGCTGCCAAACATCGACTGCTTCTCTTCCGCCACGCCAATCACTGTTGCGGGCATGTTACCGACCAGAATCACTTCACCGACGACGTTGGTTTTATTCGGGAACAGCTGACGACGCGAGTTATCGTCCAGCACCACCACCTGCGCGCGGCCTGCAAGCTGCTCTGCGTTAAAGGTTGCGCCCTGGCTGAAGGTCATCCCGTAGACGTTAAAATAGTCGCCGCTCACGCCGTTGGCGCTGGCCGCTACGTCAATATTGCCATAGCGCAGACGCAGGTTTTGCGATACCGCTGGGGTGGCCGAGTTCACCCACGGCTGTTTTTGCAGCGCCACCAGATCGTCATACTTCAGCGCCTGCTGGTTTTGCGGTTCATCGTCACCAAAATCTTTGCCCGGATAGACATCGATGGTGTTGGTCCCGATGGCGCGGATATCCGCCAGCACCAACTGTTTCGCCGCATCGCCCACCACCACAATCGATACCACCGATGCAATGCCGATGATAATGCCGAGCATAGTCAGCAATGTGCGCATTTTGTTCGCCACCATCGCCAGCCAGGCCATGGTTAACGCCTCGCGGAATCCGCTGACAAACTGCCCCCAGCCCGTCGGCGGCGGCAGGATCGTTTTCTGCACGCCGACGTGATTGTTCTTCGCCGGCGGGTTGCTTATCAGTTCACCGTCGTGAATTTCAATGATTCTCTCCGCCTGCGCCGCCACCTGCGGATCGTGGGTGACGATAATCACCGTATGCCCCTGATCGCGCAGTTGGTGCAGGATCGCCATCACCTCTTCACCGGAATGGCTGTCCAGCGCGCCCGTCGGTTCATCGGCCAGAATCACCTGCCCGCCGTTCATCAGCGCGCGGGCAATACTCACGCGCTGCTGCTGGCCGCCAGAGAGCTGCGACGGCTGATAATCGACACGCTCGGCCAGACCCAGACGCGTCAGCAGCGCATGGGCGCGCTCAAGGCGCTTCTTGCGTTCCACACCGGCATACACCGCCGGGACTTCCACGTTTTGCGCCGCCGTCAGATGCGAAAGCAGATGGTAGCGCTGGAAGATAAAGCCGAAGTGTTCACGGCGCAGTTTGGCCAGCGCATCGCTGTCGAGGGTGGAAATATCCGTCCCCGCCACGCGATAGGTGCCGCTGGTCGGTTTATCCAGGCAGCCGAGAATGTTCATCAGGGTGGATTTTCCGGAGCCGGACGCCCCGACGATCGCCACCATCTCCCCGGCTTCAACGCGCAGGGTGATGCCCTTCAGCACCTCCACCGCCCCCTCCCCGGAAGGATAGCTGCGGCGGATATCGTTCAGTTCAAGCAATGCCGTCATTTCGCGGCCCCGGACTGGCTTTCACCCGTCACCACTTCGTCGCCCTCTTCGAGTCCTTTGACGATCACGACGTCCGTATCATTACGCTCGCCAATCTCCACCTCGCGCTCGCGGGTTTCACCGTTACGCAGCACTTTCACTTTATAGCGATTGTTGCCTGCCGGTTCGCCCAGCGCAGCCAGCGGGACGGTGAGCACATCTTTCACGCCCGTCAGCTGAATATGCACCTGCGCGGTCATATCCAGACGCAGCACGCCTTTCGGGTTTGGCACTTCAAAGCGGGCATAGTAGAAAATCGCGTCATTGACCTTCTCCGGCGTCGGCAGAATATCCTTCAGCACGCCCTCATAGCGGGTATTCGGATCGCCCAGCACCGTGAACCAGGCTTTTTGGCCGGGCTTGAGGTGGATAACGTCAGCCTCGGAAACCTGCGCTTTTACCAGCATGGTGCCCATATCCGCCAGCGTCAGGATGTTCGGCGCCTGCTGAGCGGCGATAACCGTCTGGCCCTGCAGGGTGGTGATTTGCGTCACTTCCCCGGCCATCGGTGCCACGATACGGGTGTAATCGAGGTTAGTTTTGGCCGTATCCAGGGAGGCCTGGTTACGTTTGATTTGCGCGTCAATGGTGCCAATCTGCGCCTGTTTTACCGCCAGTTCCGTCGTCGCGGTATCCAGATCCTGACGGGAAACGGCCTGCGTTTTTGCCAGCGCCTGCTGACGTCCAAGCGTCACCTGTGCCAGCTTGCGCTCGGCTTCGGCCTGGCTGCGCTGGGCGCGTAATTCCATAAGCGTGGCTTCTACTTCGCGGATCTGGTTTTCTGCTTGCTCAGGATCGATCACCCCCAGCAGCTGACCTTTTTTCACTTTGTCGCCAATCTCAACCGACAGCGTTTTAAGCTGACCGCTAACCTGCGCGCCGACGTCGACTTTTCGCAGAGCATCCAGCTTACCGGTTGCCAGCACGCTTTGTTGCAGCTCGCCCGGCCGCACAATCAGCGTCTGGTACTGCGGCACAGGTGCATTGAGGACCTGCCACAGCCAGTATCCGCCCACCAGCACGACGACGACCAACAGTAAAAACAGCTTCCTGCGTTTTCCCTTGAGATTCATAAATATTCCAAATAAATGTTCTGGCAATTATAAATGTCGATTCTATCTAAACTGTTCCTCAACGAAACCCCCGTTTTTTTATCTCTCACCTCATTTGTTGACGAGATGTTGATTAAATGGCTGCTGAAATAGAGCTCTCATCCAGAAGCCAGGAATAATCATGTCTTCCATCGCCGATCTACCTTCTTCACAGCCGTCGCAGCCAAAATCAGGCTGGCAGCTTTTCCAGAGCCTTGCATCAGGCGAATTAACACCGGGGCTTGCGTGGCAGAACCCCTCCTATCGGCGTAAATTCATGCTGCGTTCGCTGGCGGCACCGTTCAGCACCGCGCGCCTGCTGGCAAGCCTGGCAAAACAACCGCGTTTAATGCAAATGTTGAACGTGCAGCCTGGGCTGCCGTGCCGTCTGCACCGCCCATGGCTCTCTGTAGACATGAGCCGTCAGCGCGCGCTCGAGGCGCTGAACTGGCACTACCAGACCATGAGCAAAACCCTTCCGGCAACGCTGATGAACGGGTATTTATCCAAACAAGGTGTCCCCCTGTTAACGCTGACCGGCAAAGAAGAACGCCAGTTTACGATCCGCCTGTGTGCCGATGCGTTCCTCGATAAAGAGGGCGAAGCGACGCTGGCCTTCTGCGATCACCAGAATACGGTGTTGGCCGAGATGACCTTCACCCTGTGTCAGCTCGACGGGAAAACCACCCTGTTTATCGGCGGCCTGCAAGGAGCAAAAGCTTTTGTGTCTCACGAGCTGATCCAGGGTGCAACCAAAGCCTGTCATGGCCTGTTCCCGAAACGTCTGCTGGTGGAAGCCGCTATGACGCTGGGCACCGCGTTCCCGGTGGAGCAGATCTTGGCCGTCAGCAACGCCACGCATATCTATCGCAGCTGGCGCTATCGTAAGAAAAAAGAGGGCAAACTGCTGGCGGATTACGACAGTTTCTGGCGCTCAATGAGTGGCGAACCGCTGGCGAGCGGTCACTTCCAGCTACCGCTCGAGATGGCGCGCAAACCGATGGAAGAGATCGCGAGCAAAAAACGCTCTGAATACCGTCGCCGCTATGAACTGCTGGATAGCCTGATCGAGCAGATCAATCAGGCAACCCGCCGCTAGTCAGCTTTCCCGCGTGCCAGCCACAGCACGCGGGAGAACATTTTACGCAGTAATGTCGGCACCGCCTCGACCCCTCTCCGTCCTGCTTCCGCTGACACTTCAATAGCCAGATCCGGCTTCGATGAACGATGTATCGCTTTGGCGATCACCCGCCGCATATTCATCGGCACGCCCGGCGGGATCATGGCCACGCGGTGAAACACATCGTCGAACCCCTGACGATACATAAAGTGTTCCATGTCCATCGCCGGTAATTCCGTGAGGTGCTCCCGCTCCTCTTCCCGGTTGTTGTTCAGCAAACCGCGTACGGTACTGGCATACTTTTTCCCGGCCTCATCGCCATCCACCAGCACATGCCATTCGATCCCCATCCGGCGGGCAAATTTGATCAGCGGTTTTAATCCCGACTGGGCAAACTCAATGACTTTGATCCCTTCGGCGTCGAAATGGTGCCCACACTGACGCGCCAGTTCGTTGATCACCCAGGTCTCCGTTTCCCCCTCAACCAACAGCCAGCAGCGGGCAAACAGCGACGACGCACGGTTAAAGCGGATATGAAATGCGATACGGCGGCCATCTTCCGGATTTAATCCCCCTGGTCCCAAGCGAAACGCGGTGACGCGCGAGGATTCACGCACCAGACGGCAGACATGCTCCACCGGCGTCAAAGAGAGCAATTCCCCGGAGTTAGTGGTCGTGATGCGCTGAAGGGGCAGCAGATTCAAGAGATGCCAGGCCACCGACAGCATGATAGGATGCAGCCGCGTTTCAGGATCTTCCACCAGCAATAAAGGACGCGCGTCGCGGTCCAGCCGCACCGACCCTTTCGCCTGCAGCAGCGTGGAAAACAGCCCCAGCAGGATCACCCGATGCGCTCGCCCACCGGGTTTGTCGATCATACGGTTGATGATATCCAGATAGCGCCAGCTGCGCTGCTCATCGTGAGAACGCCTGCGCATCAGGCGGTGGCGGGTTTGTGTCGTGCCCTGTTCGGAAAAGTAGTGTTCCAGCAGCTGCACCATCGCCGACAGCCCCTGGCGAATCTGCCCGTCCGTGAGATTTTGCGGACGCGCCACCAGCTCGCGCGCCAGAAAATCCAGCTCGCGGGCGGTGACTTCAACGTCGGGCAAATTAGGCACCGAGCCGTTACGGATCCGGCGCATAAAGCGCGCATCCCGTAGGCGCAGCACCGGCATCAGGCGCACCAGATGGGCGGCCTGGGCGTCAATATCCTCCAGCGGAATAGGCTGCCCACGGGCATCCATAAACCCGCGCAGGGTCATCACACTCTCATCTTCCGCCAGCTCGCCTTCCAGGCGATAAAATATACGCTGATAGCCATCATCGGAGGGCGTCCAGCAAGGAGAGAGTGGCCGGTAACGGCGAACGCGATGGCGACCGGGCTCCAGCTCGCGAAAGGTCAAAACGATATGCAGATGGTGCTCGCGCCCCTGAATATCCCCCGGCGGAAACCAAAAGTCCTTCCGAACGAAGCTGTAAAGGTCTGCCTCCGGCGAAAGCAGCAGGGTCAACGCATCCAGAAGGCTGGATTTACCCCAGGCGTTTTCACCGATCAGCACGTTGTTCTGTTCCAGCATTAACGATAAACGGTTAATGCCGCGAAACCCGACGATCTCCACACGTTCGAGAAACATAATGCCCCCTGAAATGCTCACTTTTTCCTTCAAGTTATCAGCAGTATAGCGGCAGGCGGTGTGACAGGACACATTAAGATCGACGGATTATTTCCGGACGGAGCCTAAAATTCAGAATTTACACCACGACTTTCGTTTGAAACATATTTTCCGGCATAAGATACTTCGCATCCCGAATTGGACTATGCTTTAAATCCATCCAGTCCGAACAAGGATTAACATCACATTGCCATAAATCAAATTAAACAGATTTATTTAACTGGCGAAGGGGTGTTGTTGGTTTTTAAAATAATGGCTCTTTGAGTCGTCATCCCTTTTAGGCGATTTAGTAGCCCGCGCGCAGGACCGCGTGCGGAAATTAACGAGGTGGTTATGTTTAGAAAATTAGCGGCAGAATGCTTTGGTACATTCTGGCTGGTGTTTGGTGGTTGCGGTAGCGCCGTTCTGGCTGCGGCATTCCCGGAATTAGGTATTGGTTTTGCGGGCGTGGCATTAGCCTTTGGCTTAACCGTATTAACGATGGCATTTGCTGTCGGCCATATTTCCGGCGGGCATTTTAACCCGGCTGTGACATTAGGCCTGTGGGCTGGCGGTCGTTTCCCGGCGAAAGACGTGATTGGCTATATTGTGGCTCAGGTGGTTGGCGGCATTATTGCGGCAGCGGTCCTGTACGTTGTGGCCAGCGGTAAAGCGGGCTTCGACGCGGCGGCAAGCGGTTTTGCTTCTAACGGCTATGGCGAACACTCACCGGGCGGCTTCTCTATGCTGTCTGCGATTGTTATTGAAATCGTCCTGACCGCGGGCTTCCTGCTGGTAATCCACGGTGCCACTGACAAACACGCACCCGCCGGTTTTGCCCCTATTGCTATCGGCCTCGCGCTGACCCTGATTCACCTGATCAGCATTCCGGTAACGAACACCTCCGTGAACCCTGCGCGCAGCACCGCAGTGGCGATCTTCCAGGGTGGCTGGGCGCTGCAGCAGCTGTGGCTGTTCTGGGTGATGCCGATTGTCGGCGGTATCCTCGGCGGGCTGCTGTATCGTACGCTGTTGGAAAAACGCGACTGAGTGTACGGCTGTGATGCCGGGTGGCACGTCGCGACCCCGGCTAACAGGTGCAGTCATCCAGGCCGGGTAAGGCGTCGTCGCCGCCCGGCCTTTATTTTGTACTTTGACTGGCAGACCGGAATTGGGTAGTGTCACTGGCGCTATTCAGACACACAAAAGGACCCGGCTGTTCATGTTTTCAGGACTCTTAATCATTCTGCTACCGCTGGTAGTGGGCTATCTTATTCCCCTCCATCATGAGTCGGCATTAAAACTCATTAATCGCTTCCTCAGCTGGATTGTCTACGTCATCCTGTTTTTTATGGGAATAAGCCTCGCGTTCCTGGATAACCTGGCCGCTAATTTACTCTCTATTCTCCATTATTCTGTTGTTACTATTGTGGTGATTCTGCTGTGTAATATTGCGGCGCTATTTTGGCTTGAGCGCGCATTGCCATGGAAAAACCATCATCAACAGGAAAAATTACCCTCGCGAATTGCCATGGCGCTGGAGTCATTAAAACTGTGCGGCGTGGTCGTGCTCGGCTTTTTGCTTGGCCTGACCGGTTTAGCGTTTTTACAACACGCCACCGAAGCCAGCGAATATACCCTGATCTTCCTGTTATTCCTGATCGGTATTCAATTACGCAATAACGGCATGACGCTGAAACAGATTGTGCTCAATCGACGCGGAATGATTATCGCGGTGGTCGTGGTGGGCAGTTCGCTGATTGGCGGCGTGATTAACGCATTTATTCTCGACCTGCCGCTGAAAACCGGGCTGGCGATGGCCTCCGGTTTTGGCTGGTATTCCCTGTCAGGGATTTTAATGACCGAATCCTTTGGCCCGGTGATTGGCAGCGCGTCATTCTTTAACGATCTGGGCCGCGAGCTGATCGCCATTATGCTCATTCCGGGGCTGGTGCGTAAAAGTCGCTCCACAGCGGTTGGCCTGTGCGGTGCGACGTCGATGGACTTTACCCTGCCCGTTCTGCAGCGTTCCGGCGGGCTTGAGCTGGTTCCTGCCGCCATCGTTCATGGCTTTATTTTGAGCCTGCTGGTGCCGATTCTGATGGCGCTGTTCACCGCATAATACCTCTCTGGCGGTAGGCTTCTGCCGCCAAAATTGCGTTAAATCAATCTCCCTTTACTTTGTCGAAGAAAGGCCTTTTCTCTGTCCGGTCACAGGCATAACCTTAAACATGTATCTAAAATATAACTTTAACAGGTGTGATTATGTTTTGTGTGCAATGTGAACAAACCATCCGTACCCCAGCTGGCAACGGCTGCTCCTATGCGCAGGGCATGTGCGGTAAAACCGCAGAAACGTCTGACCTGCAGGATCTGCTGATTGCAGCCCTGCAAGGCCTCTCCGCCTGGGCGGTAAAAGCGCGCGAATATGGCATTATCGACCACGACATCGACAACTTCGCGCCGCGCGCATTCTTCTCCACGCTGACCAACGTCAACTTCGACTCCCCTCGCATCGTAGGCTACGCGCGCGAAGCCATCGCCCTGCGTGAAGCGCTGAAAGCGCAAAGCCTGAGCGTGGACGCGAACGCTGCCGTCGATAACCCGATGGCTGGCCTGCAACTGGTGAGCGACGATCTGGGGGAACTGCAGCGTCAGGCGGCGGAATTCACCCCGAACAAAGACAAAGCGGCGATTGGCGAGAACATTCTCGGCCTGCGTCTGCTGTGCCTGTACGGCCTGAAAGGGGCGGCGGCCTATATGGAACACGCCCACGTTCTCGGTCAGTACGACAACGACATTTATGCCCAGTACCACAAAATCATGGCGTGGCTCGGCACCTGGCCTTCCGACATGAACGCGCTGCTTGAGTGTTCAATGGAAATCGGCCAGATGAACTTCAAAGTGATGAGCATTCTGGATGCAGGCGAAACCAGCACCTACGGCCATCCGACGCCGACTCAGGTCAACGTCAAAGCCACTGCCGGGAAATGTATTCTGATCTCCGGCCACGACCTGAAAGATCTCTACAACCTGCTGCAACAGACCGAAGGCACGGGTGTGAATGTCTACACCCACGGCGAAATGCTGCCTGCCCACGGCTACCCGGAGCTGCGTAAATTTAAGCACCTGGTCGGCAACTACGGCAGCGGCTGGCAGAACCAGCAGGTGGAGTTCGCACGTTTCCCTGGCCCTGTCGTCATGACCTCCAACTGCATCATCGATCCGACCGTCGGTGCCTATGATGACCGTATCTGGACGCGCAGCATCGTCGGCTGGCCGGGCGTAAGCCACCTCGAAGGCGATGATTTCACCCCGGTTATCACCCAGGCGCAGCAGATGGCAGGCTTCCCGTTCAGCGAAATAGAACATCTGATCACCGTCGGCTTCGGTCGCGAAACCCTGCTGGGTGCGGCGGATTCCCTGATCGACCTGGTGAGCCGCGAAAAACTGCGTCATATCTTCCTGGTCGGCGGCTGTGACGGCGCGCGCGGCGAACGTAACTACTTTACCGATTTCGCCACCAGCGTGCCGCAAGACTGCCTGATCCTGACCCTGGCGTGCGGGAAATACCGCTTCAACAAACTGGACTTCGGCGATATCGAAGGCCTGCCGCGTCTGATCGATGCCGGTCAGTGTAACGATGCCTACTCGGCGATCATTCTGGCGGTGACGCTGGCCGAGAAACTGGGCTGCGGCGTGAACGATCTGCCGCTGTCACTGGTGCTCTCCTGGTTCGAACAGAAAGCGATCGTGATCCTGCTGACGCTACTGTCGCTGGGCGTCACCAATATCGTGACCGGCCCGACGGCACCGGGCTTCCTGACCCCGGATCTGCTGGCGGTGCTGAACGAAAAATTTGGTCTGCGTTCCGTGACCACCGTAGAAGAAGACATGCAGCAACTGCTGAGCGCGTAAGGAGTTTTTAATGACGATGCCAACCTCACAATGCCCGTGGCGGATGCAGGTTCATCACATCCATCAGGAGACGCCGGATGTGTGGACGCTGTCGCTGCTGTGCCATGATTTTTACCCGTATCGCGCCGGACAGTATGCGCTGGTGAGTGTACGCAATTCTGCGGACACACTGCGCGCCTACACCCTGTCCTCGACGCCGGGCGTGAGTGAGTACATCACGCTCACCGTGCGTCGAATCGATGACGGTGCAGGTTCACAGTGGCTGACGAACGAAGTGAAGCGCGGGGATTATCTCTGGCTCTCCGACGCCCAGGGGGATTTCGTCTGCGACGATAAAGCTGACGATAAATTCCTGATGCTGGCGGCGGGCTGCGGCGTGACGCCGGTGATGTCGATGCGTCGCTGGCTGGCGAAGAACCGTCCGCAGGCTGACGTACAGGTGATTTTCAGCGTCCGCTCACCCGAGGATGTCATTTTCGCCGACGAGTGGCGCAATTATCCGGTCACCCTGGTCGCCGAGAATAACGCGACTCACGGATTTGTCGCGGGCCGTCTTAGCCGCGAACTGCTGCAAAGCGTGCCAGATATCGCCTCGCGCACCGTGATGACCTGCGGCCCGGCACCGTATATGGAAATCGTGGAGAACGAGGTGAAAGCGCTCGGCGTGACCCGCTTCTTTAAGGAGCAGTTCTTCACGCCAGTGGCCGAAGCCGCCACCAGCGGGGTGAAATTCACCAAACTGCAGCCTGCGCAGGCCTTCTTCGGCCGCGTCGGTACCACGCTGCTGGAAGCGCTGGAGAGCAATAATGTTCCGGTCGTTGCGGCCTGTCGCGCGGGCGTGTGCGGGTGCTGTAAAACGAAAGTGGTTTCTGGCGACTACACTGTGAGCAGTACGATGACGCTGACGGATGCGGAAATTGCCGAGGGTTACGTGCTGGCCTGTTCTTGTCATCCGCAGGGTGATTTGGTTCTGGCATAAACTGTGCACCATATACTGTGCACACTATGCCGGGCAGCTTTGCGGTTGCCCGGCCTACCCTCTTCTGGCCCGGTAGATATTAGGCTACCGGGCTTTTTTTATTCTCAACGCCAGGCCGGATCGCGCGCCAGTGAATAACGCCCTGCGCCCATAAAGGCCACGGCCAGTGCGCCAATAAAGAAATAGACCAGACTTTCAATCGCCCATGCGCCTACCGCATCCAGCGCAAAGGTTTTGCCGGTACCGACCATCAGCCAGGCAACGATCATCGTAAACGCCAGCACCAGCGCCGCCGGACGGGTCAGGATCCCCAGCACAATCAGAACCGGTGCCACCACTTCGCCAATCAAAACGCCATAAGCGATAAATCCCGGCAGCCCTTTTTCCACCAGCATGCCGCTGATAAACCCTACGCCGCCAAACAGCTTGTGCAAACCGTGAAACAGCATCAACCCGCCGACCGCCAGACGTAATAACAATTTGCCAAAATCATCATGCGTTAGCGTTCTATTAACAGCAATTAACAATGATTTAACCATCTGAAATGATTCCTGTTTTCACCCTGTGTGCCATCAGAATATGACGAAAGGTTGTACAAAGAAAGTCACTATTAATCAGGGGGATTAAACGGGCATAACGCCCAGTTTCTTCTAAGCTTGTAAGCGTTATCACAAAACGGAGATGGACAACCATGAAACAGACCGTAGCGGCCTACGTAGCAAAAACCCTGGAACAAGCTGGCGTCAAACGCATCTGGGGCGTCACCGGCGATTCCCTCAACGGCTTAAGCGACAGCCTCAACCGAATGGGCACCATTGACTGGATGCCGACGCGCCACGAAGAGGTAGCGGCCTTTGCCGCAGGTGCGGAAGCGCAGCTGACGGGCGAGCTGGCGGTATGCGCGGGTTCGTGCGGGCCGGGCAACCTGCATCTGATTAACGGTCTTTTCGACTGTCACCGTAATCACGTCCCGGTGCTGGCGATTGCGGCGCATATTCCGTCGAGCGAAATTGGCAGCGGCTATTTTCAGGAGACGCATCCCCAGGAGCTGTTCCGTGAATGTAGCCACTACTGCGAGCTGGTTTCCACACCGGAGCAGATCCCGCAGGTCATGGCGATCGCCATGCGCAAGGCGATCCTCAATCGCGGCGTGTCGGTGGTGGTTCTGCCGGGCGACGTCGCACTCAAAGCCGCACCCGAAGGGGCCAGCACCCACTGGTATCACGCCCCGCAGCCGGTGGTAACGCCTGCGGAAGAGGAGCTGAAAAAGCTGGCGCAGCTGCTCCGCTACTCCAGCAAAATCGCGCTGCTGTGCGGCAGCGGCTGTGCGGGCGCGCATAAAGAGTTAGTCGAATTTGCCGGGAAAATAAAAGCCCCCATCGTTCACGCGCTGCGCGGCAAAGAGCATGTGGAATACGATAACCCGTACGATGTCGGTATGACCGGCCTGATTGGTTTCTCGTCCGGGTTCCACACCATGATGAACGCCGACACCCTGGTGCTGCTCGGCACCCAGTTCCCGTACCGGGCGTTCTATCCGAGCGACGCAAAAATCATTCAGATCGACATCAATCCCGGCAGCATTGGCGCGCACAGTAAGGTTGATATGGCGCTGGTCGGCGATATCAAAGCCACGCTTGCCGCCCTGCTGCCGCATCTGGAAGAGAAAACCGACCGCAAGTTCCTCGACAAAGCCCTGAGCGACTACCGTGACGCGCGCAAAGGGCTGGACGATCTCGCCAAACCGAGCGACAAAGCCATTCACCCGCAGTACCTTGCGCAGCAGATCAGCCATTTCGCCAGCGACGACACCATCTTTACCTGCGACGTGGGCACCCCCACCGTCTGGGCGGCGCGTTATCTGAAAATGAACGGGAAACGCCGCCTGATCGGTTCGTTCAACCACGGCTCGATGGCAAACGCAATGCCGCAGGCGCTGGGGGCACAAGCCACTGCACCGGAGCGACAGGTGGTGGCCATGTGTGGTGACGGCGGGTTCAGCATGCTGATGGGCGATTTTCTCTCCGTCGTGCAGATGAAACTCCCGGTTAAAATCGTGGTGTTCAATAACAGCGTGTTAGGTTTTGTGGCGATGGAGATGAAAGCCGGGGGCTATCTGACGGACGGCACCGAATTGCATGACACCAATTTCGCGAAGATCGCCGAAGCCTGCGGGATTCCCGGCATCCGCGTGGAAAAAGCCGCGGACGTGGATGAAGCCCTGCAGCGCGCTTTCTCCATCGACGGCCCGGTGCTGGTGGATGTGGTCGTAGCCAAAGAGGAGCTGGCGATCCCGCCGCAGATCAAACTGGAGCAGGCGAAAGGCTTTAGCCTGTACATGCTGCGCGCCATTATCAGCGGGCGCGGCGACGAAGTGATCGAACTGGCAAAAACCAACTGGCTCAGGTAAAACATCTCACATCACCTTTAAAACTATAGGGATGTGAAATGATAGACCTGCGCAGTGATACCGTAACCCGTCCGAGCCGCGCCATGCTCGAAGAGATGATGGCCGCCCCGGTCGGGGATGACGTTTACGGTGACGATCCCACCGTAAACGAACTTCAGCGCTACGCCGCCGAATTAAGCGGTAAAGAGGCGGCGCTGTTCCTGCCAACCGGCACCCAGGCGAACCTGGTGGCGCTGCTGAGCCACTGCGAACGCGGCGAAGAGTATATCGTCGGCCAGGGTGCCCATAACTACCTATATGAAGCCGGTGGCGCTGCGGTGCTCGGCAGTATTCAGCCACAGCCCATTGATGCCGCGCCCGACGGCTCCCTGCCGCTGGACAAAGTCGCTGCCAAAATCAAAGCCGACGATATTCACTTCGCCCGCACCAAACTCCTGAGTCTGGAAAATACCCACAACGGCAAAGTGCTGCCGCGCGAGTATCTGAAGGCCGCATGGGAATTTACTCGCGAGCGCAAATTGGGTCTGCACGTCGACGGCGCGCGTATTTTTAACGCCGTCGTGGAGTATGGCTGCGAGCTGAAAGAGATCGCCCAGTATTGCGATTCGTTCACCATTTGCCTGTCGAAGGGGCTGGGGACGCCGGTCGGCTCACTGCTGGTCGGCAATGCGGATTACATCAAGCGCGCCAACCGCTGGCGTAAAATGACCGGCGGCGGCATGCGTCAGGCCGGAATTCTGGCGGCAGCGGGGCTGTACGCGCTTAAACATAACGTTGCCCGTCTGCAAGACGATCACGATAAGGCGGCATGGATGGCGGCGCAGCTGCGCGAGATCGGCGCGGATGTGATGCGTCACGACACCAATATGCTGTTTGTTCGCGTTGGCGAAGAGAACGCGGCGGCGCTGGGTGAGTATATGAAAGCGCACGGCGTGCTGATGAACGCCTCGCCGGTTGTGCGTCTGGTGATGCATCTCGACGTGAGCCGCGAGCAGCTGGCGGAAGTGGTAAAACACTGGCAGGCCTTTTTACAGCGTTAAGGAGCACAACGTGCCGCAACGTATTCTGGTGCTCGGTGCCAGCGGTTATATCGGTCAGCATCTGACAACGGCGCTCAGCCAGCACGGACATCAGGTGCTGGCGGCGGCACGTAATGTGGAACGGCTGCAAAAACTTGCGCTGCCCAACGTCACCTGTCACACGGTGGATCTCAACTGGCCAAAAGAGCTACCGACGCTGCTGGAAGGCGTCGATACGCTCTATTATCTGGTACACAGCATGGGCGAAGGCGGTGACTTTATCGCCCATGAGCGTCAGGTGGCGCTGAACGTACGTGACGCGCTGCTGCAAACGCCGGTAAAGCAGATTATTTTTCTCAGTTCCTTACAGGCTCCTGAACACGAGCAATCGGACCACCTGCGCGCCCGTCAGCTGACGGGTGAAACGCTCCGTAGCGCAGAGATCCCACTGACGGAACTGCGGGCGGGCATTATCGTCGGGGCGGGTTCTGCGGCCTTCGAAGTGATGCGCGATATGGTCTATAACCTGCCGGTGCTCACGCCGCCGCGCTGGGTGCGCTCACGCACCACGCCGATTGCGCTGGAAAACCTGCTGCACTATCTGGTCGAACTGCTGAATCATCCGACGGAAAGCCATCGCGTGCTGGAAGCCGCCGGGCCGGAGGTGCTGAGCTATCAGGAGCAGTTCAAACACTTTATGACCGTCAGCGGCCGTCGTCGCTGGCTGGTGCCCGTCCCCTTCCCGACCCGCTGGATCTCGGTGTGGTTTTTGAATGTCATCACCTCCGTTCCACCCACAACCGCCAAAGCGCTGATTCAGGGGCTGAAGCACGATCTGCTGGCCGACGACCGCGAGCTGCGAGCGCTGATTCCACAAAATCTGATCCGCTTTGACGATGCGGTACGCAACACCCTCAAAGAGGAAGAGGAGCTGATGAACTCCAGCGACTGGGGTTATGACGCTCAGGCCTTTGCTCGCTGGCGGCCAGAATACGGCTATTACCCGAAAAAGGCCGGTTGCACGGTGAAAACAACCGCCAGCCTGGCGGCGCTGTGGGAGGTGATCAACCAGATCGGCGGCAAAGAGCGCTATTTCTTTGGCAATATTCTCTGGGAAACACGCGGGATGATGGATCTGCTGGTCGGGCATAAACTGGCAAAAGGCCGCCCTGCGCACCCATACTTGCAGACGGGCGACAGCGTGGACAGCTGGAAGGTGATCATCGTTGAGCCGGAAAAACAGCTGGCGCTATTGTTTGGTATGAAAGCGCCGGGTCTGGGCCGCCTCTGCTTTACCCTAAAAGACAAAGGCGATCACCGGGAGCTGGACGTTCGCGCCTGGTGGCATCCGCACGGAATGCCAGGGCTGTTCTACTGGCTGTTCATGATCCCAGCGCACCTGTTTATCTTCCGGGGGATGGCAAAGCGTATTGCGCATCTTGCAGAAGGAATCACGGAAAAAGTCTGATTTAAACTCTGATTCTTTCACCTTTCCCATTGCATCGTGACGTAATTCACGGAAGAATGCGCACGAAATTCTTTTCAACACAGTGGATAGATATGAAGGTACTGGTTACCGGCGCCACCAGCGGCTTAGGCCGAAATGCGGTCGAGTTTTTGCGTCAGAAAGGCATCAGCGTCAGAGCCACCGGTCGCAACGAAGCGATGGGTAAACTCCTGCAAAAAATGGGCGCGGAATTCATCCACGCCGATCTGACAGAGCTGGTGTCTTCGCAGGCCAAAGTCATGCTCGCCGGAATCGATACACTGTGGCACTGCTCCAGCTTTACCTCTCCCTGGGGAACGCAGCAGGCGTTCGACCTGGCTAACGTTCGCGCCACTCGCCGCCTCGGTGAATGGGCCGTCGCCTGGGGCGTACGCAACTTTGTGCATATCTCCTCCCCGTCGCTCTATTTTGATTATCACCACCATCGCGATATTCAGGAAGATTTCCGCCCGGCGCGTTTCGCCTGTGAGTTCGCGCGCAGCAAAGCGGCCAGCGAAGAGGTGATCGATCTGCTGGCGCAGTCAAACCCGCACACCCGTTTCACCGTTCTGCGTCCACAGAGCCTGTTTGGGCCGCACGACAAAGTGTTTGTCCCGCGTCTGGCGCAGATGATGCACCACTACGGCAGCGTGCTGCTGCCGCGCGGCGGCGATGCGCTGGTGGATATGACCTACTACGAGAACGCGATCCACGCCATGTGGCTGGCCAGTCAGTCCGAGTGCGATCATCTGGTGTCCGGCCGCGCCTACAACATCACCAATGGCGAGCCGCAGACGCTGCGCAGCATCGTCCAGCGCCTGATCGATGAGCTGAACATTCACTGCCGCATTCGTTCTGTGCCCTACCCGATGCTGGACATGATCGCCCGCAGCATGGAGCGCTTTGGCAATAAATCGGCGAAAGAGCCGGCGCTGACCCACTACGGCGTGTCAAAGCTGAACTTCGATTTTACGCTGGATACCACGCGTGCTGAAACCGAGCTGGGTTATCAGCCCATCGTCACGCTGGATGAAGGGATCGTGCGCACAGCAGCCTGGCTGCGCGACCACGGCAAACTGCACCGGTAATTATCCCTGCCCGTATTTCTCTAACAACGCGCTGGCAATCGCCAGCGTTTCTGCATCGGCAATACCGTTCCACAGCTGGGGACGGTAGTGCATCTGGAAGACCATAATCACCCGTTTTTGCTGCGCCTCGGTGCTGTTCTCCGGCACGTCATAGCCGTAGCGCGCTAGCAGATCGAGCAACGCTGCCGTCTCTACGCGCTCATACTTCGACTTTCCGTTGAGATAAAACGTCACGCGGGCGGGATCGGGCCAGGCACCAATGCCCTGCTGTGCCAGCTGATGCCAGGGGAACAGCGGGCCAGGATCGTCTTTACGCTGCGGGGCAATATCCGAATGGGCCACCACGTTTTCCGGTTTGATGTCATAGCGGGCAATAATGTCTTTGGCGAGGGGAATAAGCGCCGCGATTTGCGCCGGTTCAAACGGGGTGAAGATTTTCTCGCCGTTCGACTTTTGCCAGCCACGGTTTTCCAGCTCAATACCAATCGAGGTATCGTTGATGCGATTCGTTCCGCGCCAGAAACTGATCCCCGCGTGCCAGGCTAAATCCTTCTCCGGCACCAGCTGCCAGATACGCGGTTTGCCGGACGGCTCAGGCGGTCTGGCCGGAATCAGGTAGTGGGAGCTGACGTTTTTGTCCGTGAGCCTCGCAAGTGAGCTGTCAAAATCATCGGCGGTATAGTGAATGACCAGCACTTTGATCCGCGGATACGCCGCCTGCGCCTGATGCCGCGTGTCCAGCTCGTAGGCCCCTTTATCGATAATCCCTTTCTCTGCGCAGCCTGCCAGCAACACCGCCAGCAGGAGCGTGGACCACAAACGTTTCATCGGCGCGTTTTCACCGCCGTACCGCTGACGCTCACCATCAGCATGCTGGCGTCTTTGCCGACCGTTTCGTAGTCGATATCAATGCCCACAACGGCATCCGCGCCCAGAGATTTGGCCTGCTCGCCCAGCTCTTTAAACGCGATTTCCCGCGCTTTGCGCAGCTCTTTCTCATAGGCACCCGAACGCCCGCCGACGATATCGCGGATCCCGGCAAAAAAGTCGCGGAAGATGTTCGCGCCAAGGATGGCTTCACCGGTGACAACGCCGCAATACTCGACAATCGGCTGTCCTTCCAGAGTCGGGGTGGTGGAAAATTGCATGTTTATCTCCTTCAATACTCAAAATAGTCACGTAGTCACAAGGCGGCACGTGAGAGAATCCCCCGTAGCTGACCTGAGTCAGTGAACGGGTGAACGAACGCGTTAAATGCATCGGCATGCGGAAGTATGACGATTATTTAACGTTCAATGCGTTAGCGGATTAACTCAGCCGCATTATCGGTTCGTTACGCTATTATTGAAAGGATAGTTAATCATTAAGGAAATCAACATGCGCTATTCTGCTTTGACGCTTTTAGTGCCGTGCGCGCTGCTGCTCAGCGCCTGCACCACCACGGTGACACCGGCTTTTAAGGATATCGGGACACGCAGCGGTCCGTGCATTGACGGCGGCCCGGATGCCGTGGCTCAACAGTTCTATGATTACCGCATTTCGCATCGCAGCAGCGATCTCACCGCTCTGCGCCCGTACCTGAGTGACAACCTGGCGAAACTGCTTAACGATGCCTCGCGCGATCCACAGCACAACGCGCTGCTGAAATCCGATCCGTTCTCCAGCCGCACCACGCTGCCTGACCGCGCAGACGTCTCCAGCGCTTCTACCATTCCGAACACCGATGCGCGCAATATCCCGCTGCGAGTCAAACTGACGCAAGGCAGCCAGACCTGGCAGGATGAAGTGCTGATGATCCGTGAGGGCCAGTGCTGGGCCATCGACGACGTGCGCTACATCGGCGGCAGCGTCCACGCCCCAGCCGGTACGCTTCGCCAGTCGATAGAAAATCGTTAGTTCAAAAAAGTTTCCCCCGTAAAATGTGCGGCATTTCGAGAGGAATGCCGACATTTATTCTCGCCCCCTATGCCCTTCGCTATTTTGTGCTATGTTTAAACGTGAATACGGTTTATATTTAACTTTTAACGCATAAATATTGCATAACTATTCTGTCAACGGTACTATCTGCGGCCTCAATTGCTATAGATTGCCTGGATGAGTAAAGACTGCCCCGATGAGTATTCAACTAAACGGCATTAACTGCTTCTACGGCGCACACCAGGCGCTGTTCGACATCACGCTGAACTGCCCAGAGGGCGAAACGCTGGTTTTGCTCGGCCCAAGCGGTGCGGGCAAAAGCTCACTGCTGCGCGTCCTCAATCTGCTTGAAATGCCACGTTCCGGCACGCTCGCGATTGCCGGAAATCATTTCGATTTCGCCAAAGCCCCTTCTGATAAAGCGATCCGCGATCTGCGTCAGAACGTCGGCATGGTGTTTCAGCAATACAATCTCTGGCCGCACCTCACCGTGCAGCAAAACCTGATTGAAGCGCCCTGCCGCGTGCTGGGTTTAAGCAAAGATCAGGCCCTCGCCCGCGCTGAAAAGCTGCTTGAACGTCTGCGCTTAAAACCTTACAGCGATCGCTATCCGCTGCACCTGTCCGGTGGACAGCAACAGCGTGTCGCCATTGCCCGTGCGCTGATGATGGAGCCGCAGGTACTGCTGTTCGATGAGCCTACCGCCGCGCTGGACCCGGAAATTACCGCCCAGATCGTCAGCATCATCCGCGAGCTGGCCGAAACCAATATCACACAGGTGATCGTGACCCATGAAGTGGAAGTGGCGCGCAAAACCGCCAGCCGCGTGGTGTACATGGAAAACGGTCATATTGTTGAACAAGGTGATGCGAGCTGCTTTACCGCCCCGCAAACCGACGCCTTTAAAAACTATTTATCTCACTGATGTGTTAGGGAAAATGACAATGAAAAAAGTACTGATAGCCGCGCTGCTTGCCAGCGTCAGCCTTTCCGCTACCGCAGCACAGACGATTCGTTTTGCCATGGAAGCGTCTTACCCTCCGTTTGAATCCATGGATGCCAGCAATAAGATCGTGGGCTTCGATGTGGATCTGGCGAACGCGCTGTGTAAAGAGATCGACGCCACCTGCACCTTTACCAACCAGGCGTTCGACAGCCTGATCCCAAGCCTGAAGTTCCGTCGTTTCGACGCGGTGATTTCCGGAATGGACATCACGCCAGAACGTGAAAAACAGGTGCTGTTCACTCAGCCGTACTATGAAAACTCGGCCCTGTTCGTCGGTCAGAAAGGCAAAATTGCTGATATCGCCGCGCTGAAAGGCAAAAAAGTCGGTATGCAGAACGGCTCCACGCACCAGAAATTCATCACCGACAAGCACCCGGAAATCACCGTTGTGCCTTACGACAGCTACATGAACGCCAAGCTGGATATGCAGAATGGTCGTATTGATGCCGTGTTCGGTGACACTGCCGTGGTCACCGAGTGGCTGAAAGCCGATCCGAAACTGGCCGCTATCGGTGACAAAGTGACGGACAAAGATTACTTCGGTACCGGTCTGGGCATCGCTGTTCGTCAGGGCAACACTGACCTGCAGCAGAAGCTCAATACCGCGCTGGATAAAGTGAAAAAAGACGGCACGTACGAAACCATCTATTCCAAATGGTTCCAGAAGTAAGATCTGATGAACGAAATTTTTCCTTTAGCAAGTGCCGCCGGGATGACCGTCGGCCTTGCCGTTTGCGCACTCATTATCGGCCTTGTGCTGGCGATGTTCTTTGCGGTCTGGGAGTCAGCCAAATGGCGCCCGGTCGCATGGGCGGGATCAGCGCTGGTGACGGTTCTGCGCGGGCTGCCGGAAATCCTGGTGGTTCTGTTTATCTATTTCGGCTCCTCACAGCTGATGCTAACGCTGTCGGACGGCTTTACCCTTAATCTCGGCTTTGCGCAGATCCCGGTGCAGATGCAGATTGAAAACTTTGACGTCAGCCCGTTCCTGTGCGGCGTGATTGCCCTTTCTCTGCTCTACTCCGCCTATGCGTCTCAGACGCTGCGCGGCGCGCTGAAAGCGGTGCCCGTGGGTCAGTGGGAATCCGGCCAGGCGCTGGGCTTATCGAAAGCCGCCATTTTCTTCCGCCTGGTGATGCCGCAGATGTGGCGGCATGCCCTGCCGGGTTTAGGCAACCAGTGGCTGGTGCTGTTGAAAGACACCGCGCTGGTGAGCCTGATTAGTGTGAACGATTTAATGCTGCAAACTAAAAGCATCGCCACCCGCACCCAGGAGCCTTTCACCTGGTATATCGTTGCGGCGGCTATCTACCTGGTGATCACGTTGCTGAGCCAATACGTTCTCAAACGTATTGATCTGCGCGCAACGCGTTTTGAACGGAGACCAGGCTGATGCTTGAGTATTTACCTGAGCTGATGAAAGGGCTGCACACCAGCCTGACGCTGACCGTGGCGTCTATCGTGGTGGCACTGATTCTGGCCCTCTTTTTCACCATCGTGCTGACGCTGAAAACGCCGGTGCTGGTGTGGGTGGTTCGCGCCTATATCACACTGTTCACCGGTACGCCGCTGCTGGTGCAGATATTCCTGATTTACTACGGACCGGGCCAGTTCCCGTCGCTGCAGAACTACCCGGTTATCTGGCATCTGCTGTCTGAACCCTGGCTGTGCGCGCTGATTGCGCTCTCCCTGAACAGTGCGGCGTATACCACGCAACTGTTTTATGGTGCGATTCGCGCCATTCCGGAAGGCCAGTGGCAGTCCTGCGGGGCGCTGGGCATGAGCAAGAAAGACACGCTGGCGATCCTGCTGCCGTATGCGTTCAAACGCGCACTCTCTTCCTACTCCAACGAAGTGGTGCTGGTGTTTAAAAGTACCTCTCTGGCTTACACCATTACGCTGATGGAAGTGATGGGCCACGGCCAGCTGTTGTACGGACGCACCTATGATGTGATGGTCTTTGGCGCAGCCGGTCTGGTTTACCTGGTGGTGAACGGCCTGCTGACCCTGCTGATGCGTCTTATCGAGAACAAAGCGCTGGCCTTTGAGCGTCGAAACTAACTGCATAATCACTGCATCACGAAAACGGGTAAGTCTAACGACTGCCCGTTTTTTTTATTTCAATAAAAATACTTAATCATAAATATTGCATATAAATTCATTAACTGGCATTGTACATCCATGCCGCAGACACGGCGCATAATGACAAGATTGACAGACGGGAGCATTAAAATGAAAAAGTTAGTTCTGGCTGCATTACTGGCAACATTCGCCGCAGGCGCATCGGCTGCAGATAAAATCAATTTCGGCGTTTCAGCGACCTATCCGCCGTTCGAATCGCTGGATGCCAGCAACCAGATCGTGGGTTTTGATATCGACCTCGCCAAAGCGCTGTGCAAACAGATGCAGGCCGACTGCACATTCACTAACCACGCGTTCGACAGCCTGATCCCGTCTCTGAAATTCAAAAAATATGACGCGGTGATTTCCGGTATGGACATCACGCCAGAGCGTAGCAAGCAGGTCTCCTTTACCGACCCGTACTACGCCAACTCCGCGGTGGTGATTGCGAAGAAAGGGGCTTACACCTCTTTTGATCAGCTGAAAGGCAAACGCATCGGGATGGAAAACGGCACCACGCACCAGAAATACCTGCAGGATAAGCATCCGGAAGTGAAAACCGTGGCCTATGACAGCTACCAGAACGCGATCATTGACCTGAAAAATGGCCGTATTGACGGGGTCTTTGGCGATACGGCGGTGGTGAACGAGTGGCTGAAAACCAATCCACAGCTGGGTACCGCGACCGAGAAAGTGACCGATCCGCAGTATTTCGGCACCGGTCTGGGTATCGCTGTACGCCCGGATAACAAAGCCCTGCTGGAAAAACTGAACGGCGCGCTGAAAGCGATTAAAACTGACGGGACTTACCAGAAAATTAGCGACCAGTGGTTCCCGCAGTAATTTTAAAATGATAGTGCCGGGTGGCGGTTACGCCGCCCGGTTTTTCTTAAAGCGGCACAAAAAAGCGGAATGTCGCCCCCGGTTCAGAATCCAACAGACTGATTCCCCCCCCATGTAGCTCCAGCATCTTTTTCACGATTAACAGCCCTAACCCACCGCGATTCTCCCGCGACGCCTGTTGGCTTAACGCCGAGGGACGCTGGAACAATTCTTCGCGCAACGACGCCTCAATGCCCGGCCCGCTGTCGGTCACTTCTACCTGCAGCTGTTCATTCTCCTGCCACACGGAGAGCCGGATATCGCCGCCCGACGGCGTATGACGCACGGCGTTATCCAGCAGATTCGTCACTACCCGCTCGATCATCGACACATCGGCAAACACCAGCGGCAGCGGCCCCGGCACGTCGATATGCAGCCGAAGCTTGCGCGTCTGGGCGGTCAGTTCAAATTTTTGTGCCACGTCAGAGATCAGTTCCGCCATTGCAAACCGCTCGCGCTGCGGCTTGATGCCGCCGTGCTCCAGCCGGGCCAGCTCAAACAGCTGCTGTGAGAGATGACGCACTTTTTGCCCCTGTCTGAGCGCCGTCGCCAGATACTGCTGATGCTGCGCGGCGCTCAGGGTGGCGGATTTCAGCGACAGGGTTTCCAGATAACCCAGTAACGACGTCAGCGGCGTGCGTAAATCGTGAGAGATATTGGCGATAAATTCCCGGCGCTGCCGGTCGCTGTCGGCCAGCCGGTTCCACTGCGTGGTGATCTGGCGCGCCAGCTCGATAAACGTATTACGCAGCTGCGTCACTTCATCCGCCGAACCCGGCACCGGCGTTTGCGCAGCCAGCTGTTTAATGGCGCTGATACTGTCCTGCTCCAGCCCGGACACTTCCGCCGTCAGCCTTTTTACCGGCCGCGTGACCCAGTACCAGACCAGTCCGCCCGCCAGCAGGGCAAAGCCTGCCACCAGCAGCAGAGACCACATTACCGTGCTCCAGAGCGTCTTGTGCCACGCCATATCCGCCAGAGCGTTAAACTCCTCGCCCTGCAGGATAATATACAGATAGCCGCGCAGCTCCCCGTCCTGGCGCAGCGGCGTTACGCTAAACACTTTCTGTTTATCCAGGCTACGCGGATCGTCACCGTACACCGGCCAGCTGGTGCCACTGAGAAAAGTTTGCAGTGGCGCGATGGCGATTTTTTGCCGCTTAATATGCCCCGGCGGTGCGGCGTCGGCCAGCAGCTCGCCATCGGGTGAGATCACGTACAGCTCAACGCTGGGATTAAAGGTCATCAGCCGATCAAACAGCGGTTTCAGGCGGCTGCGATCAACGCCCCCTTCGGCGTCCAGCACCGGCTCGCGCTGAAGGATCTGCTGCGCCAGACTGCTGGAAAGACGCTGCACCATGGCGTTACCGTACTGTTTGCTGGCGTAGAGCTGCACCACGCAGGCCACGGTGGCACAGAGGATCAGCAGCAGGATAAACAGCAGCGTCAGCCGCTGGCTGAGGCTAAGACGTCGCATCATGGTTCAGTTCCGCAAATTTGTAGCCTTTGCCCCAGACGGTGCGAATAATTTCCGGCTCGGCGGCATCTTTTTCGATTTTGATCCGCAGGCGGTTAATGTGGGTGTTAACAGTGTGCTCGTAGCCTTCGTGCTGATAACCCCAGACCTGTTCCAGCAGCGCCAGCCGCGAAAAGACCTCGCCGGGGTGACGGGCAAAAAACCAGAGCAACTCGAATTCGCGCGGCGTGAGATCCACCTCTTTGCCGTGCAGACGCACGCTGCGGGCGAGCGGATCAAGCGTCAGCCCGTGCGCGACGATTGTGCCGCTGGTCTGCGCCTGCCCCATCGCCTGCTGGCGGCGAAACAGGGCTTTGATACGGGCGATCAGCTCCTGGACGGAGAAGGGTTTGGCCAGGTAATCGTCGGCGCCGGTTTCAAGCCCGGTGATGCGGTCGGTTTCACTGCTGCGGGCGCTGATGATGATAATCGGCAGATAGCGGGTAAGCTGACGGATGCGGCGGCAGATCTCCAGGCCGTCCACGTTCGGGAGCATCAGATCGAGGATCACCGCGTCCCAGTGGGTGCGGTCGAGCAATTGCAATGCCCGCGCCCCGTCCGCTTCGTGCGTGATCGCATAGCCTTCGTCTTCGAGGTTTAATCGCAGCAGTGACGCGATATCGCTGTCGTCTTCCACCAGCAGGATGTGCTTCATCGGTAAGCCTTACTTCATCGTGAATAGTTCAAGCTTACCTGATTTTAGGGCGTGGAAGAGTTCACATTTTGTTGAAGATTGTGCGGGAGGGGGGTCGGGCAGCGCTGCGCTGACCCGACTTATCTTTTTTATCTGCGAGTCAGCAGCGTCAACACTTCATAGTGCGCCGTATGCGGGAACATATCGAAAAGCTGTACCCGCTCGACGCGATAGCCCGACAGCATCGCGATATCTTTGGCCATGGTCTGCGCATTGCAGCTGGAGTAGATAAGGGTTTTTGGCGCCATCTGGCTCAGGTATTCGCAGAGAGCTTTACCGATGCCGCGACGCGGAGGGTTCACCAGCACCAGGTCCGGGACGCTGCCCTGCCCCGTGGCGAACTGCGTAGAGTCCAGCGCCTGGAAATGGAGATCCGTTAAGCCCAGCTCGGCGGCAGACTGCTTCGCGCAGGCAATCGCCTCGGCGGAGATCTCGATCCCGGTCAATTTCATGTTCGGCGTCGCGCAGTGCAGGCCAAACCCGCCGACCCCGCAGAAGAGATCCCACATATGATCGATATTTAACGCCTGCACCCAGTCACGCGCCGTGGCGTACAGTCGGCTGGCAACGACCGGGTTGGTCTGGAAGAAACTGTGCGGGCGGATCCACAACGGCACGCCGTTGAAATTCTCGGCCAGCGCCTGCTGTTCAGTGAAGAAGATCTCTTTCTCCCCTTCCATGATCGCCATATGCACCGGCTGAATGTTCGCGGTAATCAGCTTCAGCTGCGGCAGCTGCTGTTGCAGCCAGGGGAGCGCTGCGCGCAGTTGTTCAAGCTTTGTTTCAGAGCGCAGCACAAAGCGGAGCATCATCCCGCCGTCGAGCTGGATTTCCGTCAGCAGGAGATATTTCAGCTCACCGCGCTGGCGGGCGACGTTGTAAGGCGTCAGACCGGCGCGGGCGATAAAGGGTTTCAGCGCGGCAAACACCGGCTCAAAGGAGGCGGGATAGAGCGGACAATCCGTGAGATCTTCTGGCGTGCCGTCGCGATGCAGCATGCCGAGCAGCGGCCTTTCGACGCTACCGCTGACCACCATTTTGGCTTTATTGCGAAAGCCCTGCTCCGGTCCACTGACGGGCGCGCACCACTCCGCGACCGGATGTTCAGCAAGCAGCTGCTGGAGATCGGCCATTTTGGCGGTAAGTTGCTGGGAAACCGGCTGTTCTATCCACTGACAGGAGCGGCAGCGACCGGCGTCATAAAGTGCGCACTGCATAGGAAAACCTCATTGTTCGCGAGGGCAGCGATTATACACATTATTGCAGGCGGAAGAACCGTCGGCTGGATACCGGGACAAACAGCAGGAACAGCACCAACAGATCAGGCAATTTCTGCATCACCAGTGAACGGAAAATTTCCCGCTTCGACTCTCCGGCAATACTGAACAGCTCAGGGTAGCCGTATCCAATCGAGGCGGCCCACAGATACCCCGTGGCGATCACCTGAGTCAGCAGGTAGACCCAGCGCGCCCAGTTACGCCCTTTCGCCAGGGAAAAGGCGCAGTAAATCTCGACGAACACCAGCACCAGGCTTGCGAAAAAGACCAGCGTCAGATTCCATGTCTGTACGCTGCGATGGATAAACTCGACCACGCCCCGCACGCCGAGCATGTTAAACACCATCAGCAAATCCAGGCAGCGAATCAGAATAATGGCGAGCGCAGCTACCTGCACCAGTGCAGGTACATTGAGGCGCGCATGCGAATGTCGTGATTTGGTAAACAGTCCCAATGTTTTTACTTCCCTGAAAAACAGTGCCGCGACAGGCGCGGCACTTCATTGAGAATTTTAAATGCTTCAGCCGCGTCTTGCACGCTGGATATCACGCACACGCTGTTTTTCCGCCCGCGCCATCAGATACCAGGCGATAAAACCGACAATACCCACCACACCGAGGATGATCGACGCCAGGGCGTTGATCTCCGGGTTAACGCCCATCCGCACGCTGGAGAAGACCAGCATCGGCAGCGTGGTCGCCCCAGGCCCGGAGACGAAGCTGGCGATCACCAGATCGTCCAGAGACAGGGTAAACGCCAGCAGCCAGCCGGAAATCACCGCAGGCATGATCATCGGTAGCGTAATGATGAAGAAGACCTTCAGCGGCGTTGCGCCGAGATCCATCGCCGCCTCTTCGATGGAGTGATCCAGTTCGCGCAGGCGCGACGAAATCACCACAGCCACATAGGCGGTACAGAAAGTCACATGCGCCAGCCAGATTGTCAGCATGCCGCGATCAGCCGGCCAGCCGATGGCGTGCGCCAGCGCGACAAACAGCAGCAGCAGCGACAGACCGGTAATCACATCAGGCATGACCAGCGGCGCGGTGATCATAAAGGCAAAGCCGTTCGAGCCGCGGAAGCGACCAAAACGCACCATCACCATCGCTGCAATCGTGCCGAGAATCGACGCCATGGTCGCCGCACAGGCGGCGATGGTCAGACTCAGCCCTACCGCGCTCATCATCGCGTCGTCGCGGAACAGTTCGCCGTACCAGCGCGTCGACCAGCCCGCCCAGACCGTCACAAGTTTGGAGCTGTTAAATGAGTAGATGACCAGCATCAGCATCGGCGCGTAGAGGAAGGTAAAGCCGAGCACCAGAATCACAATTCGCCACGGGGAGCGCACCACCGGTAAGTTGTTCATCCGTGATCTCCCATCTGTTTTTGCTGATGTTTGTGGAACCACATGATCGGCACGATCAGCAGAAGCAACATCACAATCGCCACCGCCGACGCCACCGGCCAGTCGCGGTTATTGAAGAACTCCTGCCACAGCACGCGGCCAATCATGATGCTGTCCGGGCCGCCGAGCAGTTCCGGGATCACGAACTCGCCCACCGCCGGGATAAAGACCAGCATAGACCCCGCAATAATCCCGCCTTTGGTCAGCGGCACAATCACCTGGAAGAAGGTTTTCAGCGGACGCGCGCCGAGATCCAGCGAAGCTTCCACCAGCGAGTAGTCAATCCGCGTCAGCGCCGTGTAAATCGGCAGCACCATAAACGGCAGATAGGCGTACACAATCCCGATATAGACCGCCAGATTGGTGTGCAAAATCGTCAGCGGCTGATCGATAACGCCGAGCCACATCAGGACATTATTCAGCACCCCATTGTTTTTCAGAATGCCCATCCAGGCATACACACGGATCAGGAATGATGTCCACGACGGCAAAATTACCAGCAGCAGCAGAATATTGCGCGTCGAGGGTTTGCTGTGCGCCACCGCCCAGGCGAGCGGATAGCCCATCGCCAGACAGCAGATCGTCGAGATCGCCGCCACCTGCAGCGACTGCAGATAAGCTTCAAAATAGAGCGGATCGTCTGTGAGCTGGAGAAAATTCCCGAGATTAAGGGTGATCGACAGCTGGCCGTCGGCCCACTCCATCAGATTGGTGTACGGCGGGATCGCACGCGCCATCTCCGCGAGGCTGATTTTAAAGACGATCAAAAACGGCAGCAGGAACAGCAGGATCAGCCACACGTACGGCATGGCAATCACCAGCTTACGGCCATGCGCCATCTGCATACGCGTCAGCCACTGCGCGAAACCGCCCGTTTTTTGCACGCGGACCGGTGGTTCAAGTGTATTCATGGCCACTCCTTATACCGTCAGCACAACGCAGCTGTCCGCATCCCAGCACAGACGCACTTCGTCGCCCCAGGTCGGCAGCCCCTTACGGTAGCGGTGTTCATTCTGCAACTGGGCGCTGATCATCTGCCCGCTTTTGAGGCGCACGTGATAGATCGAGAGATCGCCCAGATAGGCAATATGGACCACTTCGCCGACGGCAAAGTTATAGCCATCCGCAGGCGGCTCTTCGCAAAGCATGATTTTTTCCGGGCGCAGGGCCACGTAGACCGGGACGTTGTCGACAATCGACGCGTCCGGATCGACTTTGAGCGGATGCACCAGCCCCGGCGAGTCAATCACCAGGCCGTCCTCCTGACGATCTTTCAGCAGCCCTTCGAAGACGTTGACCGAGCCAATAAACTCGGCGCTGTAGCGGGTGGTCGGATGCTCATAAATCTCTTCCGGCTCGCCGATTTGCACGAACTTGCCGCGGTTCATGATCGCGATGCGCCCGGCCATGGTCATCGCCTCTTCCTGATCGTGGGTGACCATCACGCAGGTCGCGCCGACGCGCTCAAGGATATCCACCACTTCGAGCTGCATGCGGTCGCGCAGTTTTTTATCGAGCGCCCCCATCGGTTCGTCGAGGAGCAGCAGTTTCGGGCGTTTTGCCAGGCTTCTCGCCAGCGCCACGCGCTGACGCTGGCCGCCGGAAAGCTGATGCGGTTTACGTTTCGCAAACTCCTGCATGTGCACCAGGCTCAGCATTTCCGCCACGCGCGCGGCGATTTCCGCTTTCGGCAGCTTGTCCTGCTTGAGGCCAAAGGCAATGTTCTGCTCCACCGTCATGTGGGGAAACAGCGCGTAGGACTGGAACATCATATTGATCGGGCGTTCATAAGGTGGAACGCGGGAGAGGTCGACACCATCCAGCATAATTTGTCCGGACGTCGGTTGTTCAAATCCGGCCAGCATGCGCAGCAGCGTGGATTTCCCGCAGCCTGATGCGCCAAGCAGTGCAAAAATTTCGCCTTTATAAATCGTCAAACTGACGTCATCAACGGCGTGCTGGCCGTCGAACGATTTGGTCAGATTACGGACTTCGAGGAGCGGAGTCAGCGCTTTACGGGTTTTCGCCTGCGGGCGGGGGATGGTTTCATTCACGGGGTGCTCTCCGGCAGAAATCTAAAATAGTGCAAACGCACCCGAACGGTGCGTTTTGCCGGGCAGCGCAACGCGTGCCCGGCCTGCATAACCGCTGTTATTTACCGCTTTTCACCTTCGTCCACGCGCGGGTACGCACGCGGTCGATTTTCGGATCCTGCACTTTCAGAGTGAACATTTTGGCGCGCACGTCAGCCGGTGGGTAAATCCCCGGATTATCACGCACTTCCGCGCTCACCAGCGGTGTCGCTTCTTTATTGGCGTTGGCGTAGAAGACGTGGTCAGAGATATGCGCAATCACGTCCGGACGCAGCAGATAGTTAAGGAACTGATAGGCTTCATCTTTGTTTTTCGCATCCGCAGGCATCGCGAAGACGTCGAAGAAGGCCATCGCCCCCTCTTTTGGAATCGAATAGGAGATGTTCACGCCGTTTTTAGCTTCTTTCGCGCGATTCGCTGCCTGCCAGACGTCACCCGCCCAGCCAATCGCCACGCAGATGTCACCGTTGGCGAGATCGTTAATGTACTGGGAGGAGTGGAAGTAACGTATGTTTGGACGCAGCTTCAGCAGCAGATCCGTCGCCGGGCCGGTGTAGTCATCGGCTTTGGTGCTGTTCGGATCTTTGCCGAGGTAGTTCAGCACGGTGGCGAACACCTCTTCAGGCGCATCAAGGAAGGAGACGCCGCAGCTTTTCAGTTTTTCGAGGTTTTCTGGTTTCAGCACCAGATCCCAGCTGTTCACCGGCGCATCTGCACCCAGCGCTTTTTTCACTTTGTCGACGTTATAGCCAATGCCGGTGGTCGCCCACATGTACGGCATGGCGAATTTGTTTTCCGGGTCATGTTTGGCGATAAGCTTCAGCAGCTCAGGATCGAGGTTTTTCCAGTTTGGCAGTTTGCTTTTGTCCAGCGGCTGGAACACGCCCGCGGTGAGCTGACGCTCAAGGAAGCTGGCTGACGGCACGACCAGGTCGAAACCGGTGCTGCCTGCCATCAGTTTGCCTTCCAGCACTTCGTTAGAGTCGAAGACGTCGTAAACCACTTTAATCCCGGTCTCTTTTTCGAAATTCGCAACCGTGTCCGGCGCGATATAATCAGACCAGTTATAGACATGCAGCGTTTTTTGTTCCGCAGCGAGCGTGCCGGCAGAGACAGCCATCAGAGCACCCGCAACCAGACCCGATAACCATTTTTTATTCAAGGCGATCATATCGTTATTCCTTATGAAAGCTCGTTAACTGTTGTTAACAAACGAACTACAACCATGCAATTGGTGATATGCAAGAATCATGCATACTTTGTCGCTCTGCCTGACGCAAAAGAAAAAATCTTTTGGCAGTTTTTGCTCGCTTTTTTAAGCTCCGCAAGAATAACTGTAGCCCGTGCCCCAGGCTATAGCCCAGATTAAAAAACGCCTTTTATCAATTTTTTATGCAGGATCTGTCTATGTGATAAGCCGAAATGGCCTGCGGTGAGGTGAATAATTCTTTAAAGAAAGGTTACAGCTAGAGGAAAATTTTGTGATGCGCAGCCGCCATGGCAGCGACTGCGCGCAGGTCGGAAAGGCTTAGTGCAGGAACGATTCGCGTGAATCGTTATTCTCCATTTCCTCTTCCGTGGTAAAGAGTAAATGGTGCGTGCTGGCTTCCAGCATGACCATGGAAATCTGCTCTTCGCTCTGGCGCATAAACCAGGCAAACTGCTTAAACGACACCCCTGCCCCGGCGAATAAAGACTGGCAAACCACCAGCTTTGGCAGATTATCATCCTGTATGTCGAGAAATGCTTTCACCGTCAAAGAACCGGCATTAATGGCCGACAAATCAGACGCCAACGCCAGTAATGCCGAGGGCTTGACCTCCGCCAGCGCCGAGAAAAGCACAACGTCGTTAATCAGATCGATTTTGGCATCAAACACGCCGTCGAAATTTTGCATATGTGGCAGGTGCAACGCCTGACAGGAATCACACTCAAAATAGGTGATGCCTGCATCGTCGAGCCATTGACGTAACGTATCCAGTGTTGGAACGACCTGTAAATCCATAGCAGTGCAGCCTCTTAGATAAAAACTTCGCTTAGATTACGCAAAAAATGCAGCCCTAACCACCCGTTTTCAGGCAAAAGCCCGGCGTAGCGTGGCGCTCGATCCAGGAGATCATTTTACCGGCGATATCTACTCCGGTGGTTTTTTCGATGCCTTCAAGGCCGGGTGACGCATTGACTTCCATCACCAGTGGCCCGCGATGGGCGCGCAGAATATCGACGCCAGCAATATCCAGCCCCAGGGTTTGCGCCGCTTTGATGGCAATCTCGCGTTCGCGATCGCTGATGTCAGCGATCCGCGCCACGCCGCCCCGGTGCAGATTCGAGCGAAAATCGCCGTCTTTCGCCTGACGTTCAATGGCGGCCACCACTTCGTCGCCGACCACCAGGCAACGAATGTCGCGCCCTTTCGCCTCTTCAATATATTCCTGCACCAGAATGTGAGCATTGAGACCACGAAAGGCGTCGATCACGCTTTCGGCAGCCTGGCGCGTTTCGGCCAGCACCACGCCGATACCCTGTGTGCCTTCCACCAGTTTCACCACCAGCGGCGCGCCACCGACCATGTCGATCAGATCGCTGGTGTCGTCTGGCGAATGGGCAATGCCGGTGACAGGCAGATCGATCCCCTGACGGGCGAGCAGTTGCAGGGAGCGGAGCTTGTCACGCGCGCGGGTAATAGCGACGGATTCATTCAGCGGATAGCTGCCGAGCATTTCAAACTGGCGCAGCGCGGCGGTGCCGTAGAAGGTAATTTGCGAGCCGATGCGGGGGATCACCGCATCGAAGTGCGGCAGATGGCGGCCTTTGTAATGTATCGAGGACGCCGCCGGGCTGATGTTCATATAGCACGACAGCGGGTCGAGGATCTCAACCAGATGGCCACGCTTATTAGCTGCCTCAAGCAGACGTTTACACGAATAGAGCGTTCCATCCCGGGACAAAATGGCAATTTTCACCCTGCACCTCTCTAAAGACTCGATAAAAGCCTGCGTATCATACACGCAGGCTGGCACAGGATGAATGGACTTAACGCACAGCCCAGCCCTGTTTATGCAAATAGTCGAGAATAAACGGACGGTTTTCTTTAATGATGGTGCGACGGATGTGATCGCTCCAGGTATCGCGGCGATTATTGCTTCCGCGCGACAAATAGTAGCTGGCGAGTTCTTCGTCATACTGGGCGAGAACCTGCGCATCCACCGGCTGGTAGTGATTTTCGTGCACAAGCATCGCCGCTGGCATACGCGGCTTGAGATCCGGGTTATCTGCCGGCCAGCCGAGGCACAGGCCAAACAGCGGTAAAACATGTTTTGGCAACGCCAGCAGTTCGGTCACGTCGTTGATATTGTTACGCAGGCCGCCAATGTACACGCCACCTAAGCCCAGGGATTCCGCTGCCGTCAGCGCATTTTGCGCCATCATCGCCGTGTCCACGACGCCAAGCAGCAGCTGTTCCGCCAGGCCCAATTGGGCGTCCGGGCAGATTTGCAGATGGCGGTTGAAGTCGGCGCAAAACACCCAAAACTCCGCGGCCTGCGCCACGTGCGGTTGTCCGCCGGTGAGTGTCACCAGCTTTTCACGCATTGCAGGGTCGGTGATACGAATAATCGACGTGCACTGCAAAAAGCTGGAGCTGGAGGTTGCTCTCGCGCTATCCACAATCGCCTCGCGCTCGGCGTCGCTGATGGGCCGATCGGTAAAATGGCGGATGGAACGGTGGGCGCGAATGGTATCAATAGTCGGCGTCATTGGGTCTCTCTTTTGTCTGTCTGAACGCGGTTTGACAGCCAGTATAGGCAAAGAAAAGTGTGATGTAATTGGCAAAACATAGTCTGTAAGTATTAAAGCGACAGGTAAAACCTGCTTTCCATGAGCAAGGGTTATCGGGCACACTAAGCGCCATTCGCCGTCGGGCTTACGTTTTGAGGAGAGAGATATGTTTGCAGTGATTTTTGGACGTCCAGGATGCCCTTACTGCGTCCGCGCTAAAGAACTGGCAGAAAAACTGACCGCCGAGCGCGATGATTTTAACTTCCGCTACGTGGATATCCACGCGGAAGGCATCAGCAAAGCCGATCTGGAAAAAACCGTGGGTAAACCTGTTGAAACTGTTCCGCAGATTTTCCTCGATCAGACGCACATTGGCGGCTTCACCGATTTCGAAGCCTACGCGAAAGAAAATCTGGGACTGTTTGCCGCCCAGTAACGCGATAACGCCCTCTCAGGAGGGCGTTTTTATTTGTGTCGCCAGCGATGCACCAGGCTGCGTACAAACATAAAACAGAGCGCGCCTAACGCACACCAGAAAATCCCGCTCAACAGCCACGCCAGCTCTTGCCATAACGAACGCGGCGAGACAAAAACGAGACGCATCACCACCAGACATAACGGTGCCGCAAGCATCGCGCCAATCAGCGGTTTGACCACTTCTCCCCCGCGCGAGAGGAAACTCGCCACCACACCTGGTAAAATGAAAAAGAGTAAACCCAGTTCAGGATGGCCTGATGCCCTGAACGCCCCCTTCACGTGGAAGGCTAAAGAAAGGCATACGGCGATAAACAGTAGAAAACAGCAGACGACACCTGTCCAGTTCCGCTTGATGTTCAAAAATCCTCCTGACTCCATCACTATCGAATACACATTCGTCCAGAGGACGCCCAGTCAGATAATGCAATGTGGCATTCCTTGCCAAAGCTCATAGATTGTTACGCGATCTTTTCTGGCCCTGGATATCTAATACGATTAGACTATCGGCCAGTTATTGTTCTGTGGGATATATTCTGTATGGGCGAAAGGGAGAATCCCTTCACTCACATGGGATAAAACAGTAGCCTAAATCCCCCATCCTTTCAACAGCTTAACGGTAAACAAGAAGTTAGCCTCCGTGAATATAAACGTCGCAGATTTGTTAAATGGGAATTACATCCTGTTATTATTTGTTGTACTGGCACTGGGACTGTGTCTGGGTAAATTACGCCTGGGTTCAGTTCAACTTGGTAATTCCATTGGCGTTTTAGTGGTCTCATTATTATTAGGCCAGCAGCATTTCAGCATTAACACGGATGCGCTTAATCTCGGTTTTATGCTGTTTATTTTTTGTGTTGGCGTGGAAGCAGGGCCGAACTTTTTTTCGATTTTTTTCCGCGACGGCAAAAATTATCTGATGCTGGCGCTGGTGATGGTCGGCAGCGCCCTGGTGATAGCGTTAGGGCTGGGTAAACTGTTTGGCTGGGATATCGGCTTAACCGCCGGGATGCTGGCCGGTTCGATGACTTCGACGCCGGTGCTGGTCGGAGCGGGTGATACGTTGCGCCACTCGGGTATGGAGAGCGGTCAGCTTTCGCTGGCGCTCGACCACCTGAGTCTCGGCTACGCCCTGACCTATCTCATTGGGCTGGTGAGCCTTATCGTCGCTGCGCGTTATCTGCCTAAACTCCAGCATCAGGATCTCCAGACCAGCGCCCAGCAGATTGCGCGCGAGCGCGGTCTGGACACCGACACCAAACGTAAAGTCTATCTGCCCGTCATTCGCGCCTATCGCGTCGGGCCGGAGCTGGTTGCCTGGGCCGACGGCAAAAACCTGCGCGAGCTGGGTATCTACCGCCAGACGGGCTGCTATATCGAACGTATCCGCCGCAACGGAATTCTGGCTAACCCGGACGGTGATGCGGTGCTGCAGATGGGGGATGATATCGCCCTGGTCGGCTACCCTGACGCGCACGCGCGCCTTGACCCGAGTTTCCGTAACGGTAAAGAGGTGTTCGACCGCGACCTGCTCGACATGCGTATCGTCACGGAAGAGATTGTAGTGAAAAACCATAACGCCGTCGGGCGTCGTCTGGCACAGCTGAAGCTGACGGATCACGGCTGCTTCCTGAACCGGGTCATCCGCAGCCAGATCGAGATGCCCATTGACGATAACGTCGTGCTGAACAAAGGCGACGTTCTTCAGGTCAGTGGCGACGCGCGCCGCGTGAAAACCGTCGCCGACCGCATCGGCTTTATCTCCATTCACAGCCAGGTTACCGACCTGCTCGCCTTCTGCGCCTTCTTTATTGTCGGCCTGATGATTGGGATGATCACCTTCCAGTTCAGCAACTTTAGCTTCGGCGTGGGTAACGCTGCGGGTCTGTTGTTCGCCGGGATCATGCTCGGCTTCCTGCGAGCCAACCACCCGACCTTCGGCTATATCCCGCAGGGCGCGCTGAACATGGTGAAAGAGTTCGGCCTGATGGTCTTTATGGCGGGCGTGGGTTTGAGCGCAGGCAGCGGCATCGGACACAGTCTGGGTGCCGTCGGCTGGCAGATGCTGGTCGCCGGGTTGATCGTCAGCCTGCTGCCGGTGGTAATCTGCTTCCTGTTCGGCGCTTACGTGCTGCGCATGAACCGCGCAATGCTGTTTGGCGCCATGATGGGCGCGCGCACCTGTGCACCGGCGATGGAAATCATCAGCGACACCGCTCGCAGCAACATCCCGGCGCTGGGCTACGCAGGCACGTACGCCATCGCCAACGTCCTGCTGACGCTAGCCGGTACGCTGATCATCATTATCTGGCCCGCGCTCGGATAACTCTGAAGTTTGCGCATCACCGAATTATTTTCGCGATGCGCAGAACTTTTTGTATATGAGGCAGTCATAACTATTGCCACTGCTTTTCTTTGATGTCCCCCATTTTGTGGAGCCCATCAACCCCGCCATTTTGGTTCAAGGTTGATGGGTTTTTTGTTGCCTGACATTCACAGCCATGTCAAACCCGCTGCGTCACCCTACTTTCCTGCGCCATCAATATCACCGTCGCACTAGCACCATTACCCCATGATATAAGCTGTAACCAGTTCCTGTTTCCTCCGCTTGCCCCTACCCCATTTGCACCCATACTTTGAACTATCCCTGCCTCTTTAATTAAGAAAAGGCCATGCTGATGAAAACCAAAACCGTTGTCATTTTCGGTGCAAGCGGCGCGATAGGTAGCGAAACCGCGCGAGTACTGGCGCGAGAGGGAGCGCATGTTTTTCTCGTCGCCCGAAATCGGGATAAGCTGGAGCGCGTGGCTAACGACATCCGTTCTGCCGGTGGAATCGCAGAATCACGTGTCATCGACGTCCTTGATGAACGTTCTGTTCTTGAGCAAACCGCGAAACTGGCTCAGCAGACTGGCGGCATTGATGTGGTCGTTAACGCAACAGGATTTATGCACGAGCAAGGCAAACGCCTCGCAGAGTTATCCCTGGCAGAGTTCAGGCAGGGATTTGATCCGTTTCTCACCGCCCTTTTCACTCTCTCAAAGGCCGTCGTCCCCCATATGGGTGGCGATCGCGAGGGCGTGATAATCACCGTTGTCGCACCGGCAGGCCCGATGGCGATACCCGGTCATCTTGGGCATATCGTCGGCTGCGCGGGCATTGAGGCGTTCGTCAATGCGCTCGCCAGCGAACTGGGGCCGAAGAACATCCGCGTTACGGGCGTGCGCTCTCATGCTATCAGCGGCGCGGTTCAGGCGGGTTCTTACACAGGAGAGTTATTTGCGATAAAAGCGCAGTCGATGGGAGTGACGGTCGAGCAGTTTATGGAAGGTGCCGCGCAAAGCACAATGCTCAAGCGGCTGCCAACCCTGCCGCAGGTGGCCGGTGTGATTGCATTTTTGGCCTCTGAACATGCCCGAGCGATGACCGCGACGATGGTCAACGTGACGGCGGGTGCGACCCTCGGCTAATGCTAAAATCCTGCGATGCGCCTCACCATAGCCCTGATCTCTTCGCGTGACAGCGGCTCCCGGTCCGTCACAAAATGCAGGGTCATACCCTCGATAAACGCATCGAGCGCACGCGTCGTCACCGGGTCAAACCACTGCTCCAGCGTGCTCTGGCTGGTTTGCATCCAGTCCTGCATCACTTTTTTTAACGCCGGTTTACGACTCATCAGCGCATACAGCTGGTACATCAGCTCCATATTGTGCGGCGTGGTCACTTCTGAGCTGTGGATCAGCGTGGTGATCGCCTCACAGGCCATTTCCGGACCGGTAACGCCGGCAAAAAATTCGCGGTATTGCAGCGACATTTGCTGGGTAAAGCCGGTAAACGCCTCTTCGAGCAGCGAGTCTATCCCGTCGAAATAATAGGTCATCGACCCCAGCGGCACGCCCGCGCAGCTGGCGATTTTACGGTGCGTCACGGCATTGATGCCATGCTCTGCAATGGATTCCAGGGTGGCCTGAAGGATCCGCTCCCGACGCTGCGGATCGTTTGGTCGTCTGCTCATCTTTTCCCCTTTCGGTTTGTGTACAAATGTACACAAACTTGCTAGTGTTGTCGCTATTGTTGTACTTCTGGTGCTCATCAATGACGTTGATCTCTCCCCGTAAAGCCCTGCAGCGACGCCTGTGGGCACTGTTTATGTTCTTTTTCATCCCCGGATTGCTGATGGCGTCCTGGGCGACGCGCACCCCCGCGATCCGCGATATTCTATCGGTCTCGACGGCAGAAATGGGCATCGTGCTGTTTGGTCTGTCGATCGGTTCGATGAGCGGTATTCTCTGCTCGGCATGGCTGGTGAAGCGCTTTGGTACGCGTAAAGTGATTCGCACCACCATGTGCAGCGCCGTGGTCGGCATGCTGATCCTCAGCACCGCCCTGTGGTTTGCGTCGCCGGTAATGTTTGCCTTTGGTCTGATGGTCTTTGGTGGCAGCTTTGGTGCAGCAGAAGTGGCGATTAACGTTGAAGGCGCCGCCGTCGAGCGCGAGCTGAATAAAACCGTTCTGCCGATGATGCACGGCTTCTACAGCCTCGGCACGCTGGCCGGTGCCGGTGTGGGCATGGCGTTGACCGCCTTTGGGACCGCCGCGAGCCTGCACATTTTACTGGCAGCGCTGATCTGTATTTTGCCGATTTTGACGGGTATTACCTTCATTCCTGACGGCACGGGCAAAAACAGCGCGGAAGAGCAAAAGTCGACCGAGAAAGGGTTACCTTTTTATCGCGATATGCAGCTGATGCTGATTGGCATAGTGGTGCTGGCGATGGCGTTTGCCGAAGGCTCCGCGAACGACTGGCTGCCGCTGCTGATGGTCGACGGCCACGGTTTTAGCCCTACTTCCGGTTCATTGATTTACGCCGGGTTTACCCTCGGGATGACCGTCGGGCGCTTTACCGGCGGCTGGTTTATCGATCGTTACAGCCGCGTGGCCGTGGTGCGTGCCAGCGCGATGATGGGCGCACTCGGTATCGCGCTGATTATTTTTGTCGACGTGGACTGGATCGCCGGTGTTTCGGTCATTCTGTGGGGCGCCGGTGCGTCACTCGGATTCCCGCTCACCATTTCGGCCGCCAGCGATACCGGCCCGGACGCCCCGACGCGCGTCAGCGTGGTTGCCACCACCGGCTATCTCGCCTTCCTGGTCGGTCCGCCGCTGCTCGGGTTCCTCGGCGAACATTACGGGTTACGCAGCGCCATGCTGGTGGTATTAGCCCTGGTCATTGTCGCCGCGCTGGTCGCAAAAGCCGTGGCAAAACCTACAACACAAGATTCAGCAATGGAGAAGGGATATGAACGTTAAGTTAATCGCCGTCGACATGGATGGAACCTTCCTGAGCGACGCCAAAACCTATAACCGCGAGCGCTTTCTGGCGCAGTATGCGCGCATGAAGGCGCAAGATATTCGCTTTGTGGTTGCCAGCGGGAATCAGTATTACCAGCTCATCTCCTTTTTCCCGGAGATTGCCGATGAGATCGCTTTTGTCGCCGAAAACGGCGGCTGGGTGGTGAACGCTCGTGAAGATGTGTTTAACGGTGAACTCACCAAAAACCAGTTCGACACCGTGGCGCGTTTCCTCTGCTCTCTGCCGGAAGTGGAAGTGATCGCCTGCGGGAAGAGCAGCGCCTATACCCTGAAATCTTACGATGACAGCCTCAAAGAGATGGCGGCGAAGTATTACCATCGCCTGGAAATGGTTGATAACTTTGACCATCTTGACGATATCTTCTTTAAGTTTGGGCTGAATCTGCCGGACAGCGAAATCCCGCGCGTGCAGGCGATGATCCATCAGGAACTGAGCGACATTATGGTTCCGGTGACCACCGGCCATGGCAATATCGATCTGATAATTCCAGGCGTGCACAAGGCGAACGGGCTGCGTATTTTGCAGCAGCACTGGGGTATCGATGATAGCGAAGTGGTAGCGTTTGGCGACAGCGGGAATGACGTTGAGATGCTGCGGCAGGCGGGCTTTAGCTTTGCGATGGCAAACGCCAAACCGAATATCAAGGCCGAGGCGCGTTTCGAGGCGCCGCACAATAACGACGAAGGCGTGCTGGATGTGATCGAAAAAGCGTTGAACGGGGAAGCGCCGTTTAACTAGCGCACGAATTGCCCGGTAAGCGTTACGCCACCGGGCAACAACTTACTGTAACGCGCTGCCGACGCGTTTATCTTTCAGGAACATCACCATCAGCCCCAGCCACAGCACGCCATTGGCGAGGTTAAACAGGCTGAACAGCCCGTTACCGCCAAAGCTGTAGGCGTGTTTACTGACTTCAATGCCCACGGTAAAGATCAGCATCTGCAGCATCCCCATCGCGGCGGATACGGTGCCTTTACTCATCTCGCTGGCAAACAGCGTCAGGCGTACCAGCCCGGCATTCGCCAGACCAATCCCAAAGGCATAAATACTCAGCCCGGCTGTCATCCACAGATAAGCGTGGGAAGAGGCGACGGTCGCCACCGCTGCAACCACCAGCCCGGCCACAATCGGCCAGCCGCCCATAATGATCAGCGAGCGCACGCTGCGACGGGATGTAAGGCGTGCCAGCACCAGGTTACCGATTATCAGCGCGCCAAAAACAGGCACCTGCAGCAGGCCGTATTCATAGCTGCTGAGCTTCTCGCCGCTAATAATAATGACCGGTGACTGGGCAATCCACGCCAGCAGCGGCAGGCTGACAAACCCGGTGGCCAGCGCCCCCGCCACAAAGCGGCCATTCCTGAGCACCTCTTTGTAGTCGCGCCCCAGCTCTTTAAGGGACAGTTTTTCGCCCAGTCGAGTGGCGGTCTCTGGCATTGCGCGGTGCAAACCGAAGAACGAAATCGCCGCCAGCGCCGCGAACAGCACAAACATCCCTTCCCACGGCGCAACGTGCACCCACGCCGCGCCCACCAGCGGTCCGAGCAGCGGCGCAATCAGCGCCACGTTCGCCATCAGGGCGGTGATTTTGATACACACCGCCTCCTCAAAGGACTCCTGAATAGCGGCATACCCCACGGCGCCGATAAAGCACAGGCTCACCCCCTGCAAGAATCGCAGCAGCGTGAATTGTTCAATCGTTTGTGCCAGCAGAATGGCGAGGCAGGTGACGATAAACCACACCACGCCGGTCAGCATCACCGGGCGACGGCCAATGCGATCCGACAGCGGCCCCAGCAGCCACTGCAAAAACATGCCGCCAGCCAGATAGGCAGTCATGGATGTCGGTACCCACTCGATCCCGGCGTTGTACTGCTCCACCACGGCCAGCATACCCGGCTGGATCATATCGTTGCCGATATAGGTGGAGAATTCGTAAAGCACCAGACACAGAGGGAAAAGTAACGCCTGACGACCCAGACGGTTACCGGAAGAAGAACGGTTTAACATGCAGTCTCTTTTTGATGAAAAAATCGCGATGAGTTTAATGAAATGCCCGGTCGCGAGATAGTGAATTATCGAAGATAAACAGAAATAAAGCACATATCGTCGTCGTTTAAGGTTTCCTTAAGTTGACACCTTTATGATGGGCCTATTTCCCGTCAATGAACGTCATTATGGCTCAACATACTGCCCCTTCGGATTTATCTAAGTCACCGACAACTAAGATAAAACCCCTTTACCGTTTACCGGTGCGCTTTTATGGTTATCAGCTTTTCGCGCTACTGCTGATGGCGGTGCTGTTTACCTGGCTTTCGCGTGATGAGACGCTCGACCGTTGGATCACGGGTTTCTGGTATGACGCCGCCAGCCACCATTTCCCGCTGCAGCAAAACGCGCTGCTGGATCTGCTGAATCATCGACTGGCGAAGTACGTTGCGATTGCGACGGCGGCCGTGGCGCTGATTTATGGTGCCTTTCGTCGCAACATGCCGCTGGTCACCGGAGCGCTGCTGATGGGCCTTGGCACCCTGGTGGTCGGTGTGCTGAAAAGTACCAGCCATCACAGCTGTCCGTGGGATTTGCTGGAGTACGGCGGCAAAGCGGTTTCGTATCCGCTGTTTAGCAGTACGCCTGATGGCAGCGGCCCCGGTCGTTGCTTCCCCGGCGGGCACGCATCGAGCGGCTTTATGGTAATGGGGCTGTTTTTCGCCTTCTGGCGCGAGCGCCCTCGTCTGGCGTGGTGTTTCGTGGCGCTGGGTGCAGTGGCGGGCCTGACGATGGGCTTCGGCCAGGTCATGCGCGGCGCCCATTTCTTCTCTCACAACCTGTGGGCAGGTTGGTGGGTTTGGTTTTCTCAGGTCGTGGCTTACGGCCTTGTTTCTGCCTGGTTTGCAAAAGAGTGAGTTGGAATGCTAGAGAATCTCAATTACGGACTGTTTTATCTGATTAATGCCACCCCGGCGTCACCGGAGTGGATGATTATGTTTGCCAAATTTGTGGCGAAGGATCTGATTAACATCGTGCCCTTGCTGATCGCGATACTCTGGCTGTGGGGGCCGCACAAGCAGGTCAGCGCGCAGCGTCAGCTGGTGATAAAGGTGGCGATGGCGCTGGCGGTTAGCATGACCGCCTCCTGGACGCTGGGGCATCTGTTCCCGCACGACCGTCCATTTGTCGATCATATCGGTTCGAACTTCCTGCACCATGCGGCTGACGACTCCTTCCCGAGCGATCACGGCACCGTGATTTTCACCTTCGCACTGGCCTTTTTGTTCTGGCACCGCGTCTGGTCGGGCGTGGTTCTGATGGCGATCGCGCTGGGCATTGCCTGGTCGCGCGTCTATCTCGGCGTCCACTGGCCGCTGGATATGCTGGGCGGACTGCTGGTCGGAATGATGGGCTGCCTGAGCGCGCAAATCCTGTGGAATATCATGGGGCAGCAGATTTATCGCGGGCTGCAGCGCGTCTACCGTATCTGCTTTGCTCTCCCGATCCGCAAAGGCTGGATACGTGACTAATCCCGGTCCGACAGGTTACACTTGAACCCCCACATTGTGGGGGTTCACCTTTTCGCCCCGAGGATCTATGGAAACACGACGCGACGACCGCATCTCCCAGCTGCTGCAAGCCCTGAAGCGCAGCGATAAGCTGCATCTCAAAGAAGCTGCCACTCTGCTCGGCGTTTCCGAGATGACCATCCGTCGCGATCTGAACAGCGAGAGTGCCCCCGTGGTGCTGCTCGGCGGCTATATCGTGCTGGAGCCACGCAGCGGCAGCCACTATCTGCTGAGCGATCAAAAAACCCGCCTGGTTGAGGAGAAACGCAAAGCTGCACGGCTGGCCGCCTCCCTCGTGCAACCGCATCAGACCCTGTTTTTCGACTGCGGCACCACCACGCCATGGATTATCGAAGCCATTGATAACGCGCTGCCGTTCACGGCGGTGTGCTACTCCCTGAATACCTTTCTGGCCCTCCAGGAGAAACCTGAGTGTCGGGTGATCCTCTGCGGCGGTGAGTTTCACGCCAGCAACGCCATTTTCAAGCCGTTGAATCTTCAGGACACCCTGAGCAATCTCTGTCCGGATATCGCCTTTTACTCAGCGGCAGGCGTGAGCGTGCGCCAGGGCGCAACCTGTTTTAACCTCGAAGAGTTAACGGTGAAACACTGGGCGATGAACGCCGCGCAGTATCATGTGCTGGTGGTGGATCACAGCAAATTTGGCAAAGTGCGTTCAGCAAGAATGGGCGATCTGGCACGCTTTGATGCGATTGTCAGCGACTGTCGCCCGGATGACGAGCTGGTCGCACACGCCAAAGCGCAGCAGATTAAATTGATGTACTGAGTGGGGGTTTTGCCGGGCTTAGCCGCCAGCGCGGCCTGATGCTCTCACCTTATCCCTCCCCCGTCGAGGGAGGAGGCAAACACTCAAAACGATAACCTTGCGGTTATCGTTTTGCTTTTATGAGAACCAGCTACCAAACCACGAGTGGAATTTCATCATTACAAAGTCCCACATCCGGCTGAAGAATCCACCCTCTTCCACCGCTTCCATCACGATCAGCGGACGCTGCTCAATGGATTTGCCGTTAAGCTGGAAATCGATCGTGCCGACCACCTGGCCCTTTTTCAGCGGCGCGGTCAGCTGTGGATCGGTCAGGGTGTAGCTCGCTTTCAGATTCTTCAGCTGACCACGCGGGATCGTCACAGAACCCGCTTCACCCGCCCCCAGATTCACTTCACTCTTATCGCCGAACCAGACGCGCTGGCTGATAAAGGTCGCATCAGGTTTAATTGGCGTCACCGTTTCGAAGAAGCGGAAGCCCCAGGTCAGCAGTTTTTCGGATTCATTAAAGCGGATGCGGTCGGTTTTGGTGCCGAGCACCACGGAGATCAAACGCATATCGCCCTGGGTCGCAGACGCCACCAGGTTATAGCCTGCGCCGGCGGTGGTGCCGGTTTTCATGCCGTCCACATTCACGTTGCTGCTCCACAGCAGACGGTTGCGGTTCGGCTGGCGGATCTTGTTGAACGTAAACTCTTTCTCTTTATGAATAGCGTACTCATCCGGCACGTCGTGGATCAGCGCTTTGCCCAGCAGCGCCATATCGCGGGCGGTACTGAACTGCCCCGGCGCATCCAGGCCGTGGACCGTTTTGAAGGTGGTTTTGGTCAGGCCGAGCTTTTGCGCGTAACCATTCATCAGGCCGATAAAGGAGTCCTGGCTGCCCGCGACGTAGTCCGCCAGCGCGATACAGGCGTCGTTACCCGACTGAATAATCACCCCTTTATTCAGATCCGACACGGAAACCTGGTCACCCGGTTTCAGGAACATCACGGACGAGCCGCGCAGGGCCGGGTTGCCGGTGGCCCAGGCGTCTTTGCCAATGGTCACCATGTCGTCGAGCTTAATTTTGTTTGCTTTGAGCGCCTGCCCGACCACGTAGCTGGTCATGATTTTGGTCAGACTGGCCGGATCGAGCTGTTCGTCCGCGTTGCCTTCCGCCAGCACTTTACCGCTGGCGTAGTCCATCAGGATCCACGCGCGCGCGTCGACCGGAGGCGCTTCTGGTGCCGCCGTTTCAGCCGCAAAAAGTGTGGGGGAAAACAGGAAAAGCAGTGCGGAGCCTGCCGCCAGGCTGCGCAGAGAAGAAGTTGTATGCGTCATAAATGCCACCCGAGTGTCCTTTCTAAAAAATCACGTCACATCACCGTGTCGCAAGAAGCGATGAGTAATAACGTACTAATGAGTCTAAAGAAACCTAAACCAGGTAAAGTTTTTAAAGTTTACGCAATAACGGGCCGGGGTGCTGTCCCGGATGCGATTTTTTTGTCTTCTGTTGCGTAAATGTTAGGTTTATCTCACCATGTGCAATCGCAGGCTTTGATTCACCACTCAGGTTATTTCACTCATTCAGGAGTCAATATGATTACGCTGTGGGGCAGGAACAATTCAACCAACGTCAAGAAAGTGCTCTGGACGCTGGAGGAGCTGGATTTACCGTTTAACCAGATCATGGCCGGTTTGCAGTTTGGCGTGAATAACGATGCCGAGTATCTGGCGATGAACCCCAACGGACTGGTGCCGCTGCTGCGCGACGACGAAACCGACTTAACCCTGTGGGAATCGAACGCCATTGTGCGTTATCTGGCAGCGCAGTACGGGCAAAATCGCCTGTGGGTGGACAATCCTGCCCGCCGTGCCGAGGGCGAAAAATGGATGGACTGGGCAAACCAGACGCTCTCCCCCGCGCACCGCCCAATCCTGATGGGCCTGGTCAGAACCCCCGAAGCCGAGCGTGATTATGCGGCGATCGACGCCGGAAAAGCGGCGTGCGAAAAACTGTTTGCCCTGCTGGATGACGCACTCGCGAACCAGCCGTGGCTCTCAGGCTCCGCGTTTGGCGTGGGCGATATCGCGGTCGCGCCGTTTATCTGGAACCTGACCAACATCGGTCTGGAGTGGGGATCGTATCCAAACCTGGAGCGCTGGTTCGCACAGCTCAAAGCGCGCCCGGCCTTCCAAAAAGCGATCATGATCCCCGTGAGCTAATCACGCCCCGGACGGGCTGACTTTCAACAGTTGCCCGTCTGATTCATCCGTTAATACATACAGATAGCCATCCGGCCCCACCCGCACATCGCGAATGCGGTTGCCTTTATCCCCCAGAATCCGCCCGTCTTCCGTCACCTTATTGCCGTCCACGCTCAGGACAATCACGTCTTTCTCTTTCAGCGCGCCCACGAACAGTTTGTTTTTCCACTGCGGAAAAACGTCGCTGTTGTAGAACGCCATGCCGCTCACCGCGGGCGATACTTTCCAGACAAACAGCGGCGGCTCCGTGCCTTCGACATGCTCGCCTTTGGCTTCCGGAATTTTCAGGCCGCTGTAGTTAATCCCGTGCGTCGCCAGCGGCCAGCCGTAGTTTTTGCCTTTTTCAGGGATATTGATCTCATCGCCGCCACGCGGGCCGTGCTCGTTCAGCCACAGCGCGTCGGTCCAGGGGTTCATCGCCATCCCCTGCGGATTGCGGATGCCGTAGGACCAGATTTCCGGGCGTGCGCCTGCTTTATCGACGAACGGATTATCTGCGGGCACTTTGCCCTGATCCGTCAGGCGTACCACTTTCCCTTGCAGCTTATCCAGATCCTGCGCCGTCGGACGCTGATTGTTTTCACCCAGGCCGATAAACAGATAGCCTTTTCCGTCGAACACCAGTCGCCCGCCGAAGTGATTTCCCGTCGACAGTTTTGGCATCTGGCGGAACACCACCTGGAAGGCCTCGACGCGCGAGAGATCCTCGCTCAGGCGGCCATATCCTACCGCCGTGCCCGCTTTACCGTCGTTACCGACTTCGGCGTAGCTGAGCCAGATACGGCGCGACTTTTCAAAATCCGGAGCCAGCACCACGTCCAACAGACCGCCCTGCCCGCTATCCCACACTTTCGGTATCCCGATGATCGGATCTGACAGCCCTTTTCCCGCCTGCCAGTGCTTGAGCTGCCCGCCCCTTAGGGTGATCAGCATGCCCTGATTATCCGGCAAAAAGGCCAACGACCACGGGTGATCGAGTTTAGTTTGCAGCACATCGACGTTGACTGCGCCGGGTGCCGCCATTACGGAAGCGGAGAGAAAGAAGAGAGACAGAGGAATCAGCGAAGATCGGCGCATTACGCACTCCTTTTTTCGACGTTTGGCATAAAGAGTAGCCAGGCCGACCGGGCGCGTGAGCACTTTTACAAAAGCTTAATCAGAAGGGGGAGTCGCCTCCCCCGGAGTTTAGTGCTGATGGAGCGCGGCGTGCTCTTTCAGGCACATAATGCAGAGAGTCAGTGTCGTGAGGGAGTGTTCCAGTTTCTCCGCGCTGACGGCGACAAACGTTGGACAATCATGGTGTCCGGTCATCAGGCATACGGCAGCTTTTGACAACGCGTCAGCCGCGCGTTGCAGGACAAGCTGTTCATCAGCGTCGTAATAATCCCGCAGGATCGGCGCTTTTTCACGCATGTAGTCACACAGTTCAAAACAATTATCGCGCAGATGGTCGCTTTCGCTGACTGACATATACCCTTTTGCCATCCTTAACTGCAGGTATGCCGCAAGGTCAATCCGGGCATTGATCAGCTTGTTCAGTAGATCGCGTTTCAGTCTGTCAACGGACATGCTATTTCCTCCCTTGTCAGCCATTGTGCACGATCAGAATAAGCTCATTTTTTGACCAGATTAATGCGTCAGGTCAATAAATCGCAACTGATTAACATTCTTTACAATGTTACAACGTCCGGCCCTCAGCCCTACCCTTTAATCTTCGGATCCAGTGCGTCGCGCAGGCCATCACCCAACAGGTTAAAGGCCAGCACGGTAAAGAAGATCGCGAGGCTTGGGAAAATCGCCACGTGGGGCGCAATCACCATGTCAGCCCGCGCTTCATTGAGCATCGCGCCCCACTCCGGCGTCGGCGGCTGTGCGCCTAATCCCAGGAATGAGAGGCTCGCCGCCGAGATGATCGACACGCCGATACGCATGGTGAAATAGACCACAATGGACGAGACCGTGCCGGGCAGAATATGGTTAAACAGGATGGTTGCATCGCTGGCGCCAATACTGCGCGCCGACTCGATAAACGTCTGTTGCTTCAGCACCAGCGTATTTCCGCGCACCAGACGGGCAAACGCCGGAATGGAAAAGACCGCCACGGCGATGATCACGTTAGCCATCCCGCTACCCATTATTGCGACGACAGCGATCGCCAGCAAAATGCCGGGGAAGGCAAATAGCACGTCGCAGATACGCATGATGATGCGGTCCCACCAGCCTTCGTAGAACCCCGCCAGCAGGCCCAGCACCGTACCGATGGCAGCGCCAATCAGCACCGCGAAAACCCCCGCCGCGAGTGAGATTTGTGCGCCGACCAGCACTCGGCTAAAGATATCGCGCCCGAGAGAGTCCACGCCAAACCAGTGCATCATCGACGGACCATCGTTCAGTCGATCGTAATCGAAGTAGTTTTCCGCATCGAACGGCGTGATCCAGGGTGCCAGAATCGCCACTACGATCAGCAGCAGCACAAACAGTCCGGCGGTCATTGCCACCGGCTGACGACGAAATCGACGCCAGAACTCCAGCCACGGCGTGCGGATATGGTCCGGTTTTAACCCCGGCATAGCCTTTAAAATGGCCTGACGACGCCAGTTAAACAATCGCATATTACTTGTACCTGATAGCCGGGTTAATGGCGGCGTAGAGCACATCCACCACTAAGTTGATAAGAATAAATTCCAGTGAAAATAGCAGCACCTCTGCCTGAATCACCGGATAGTCGCGCATGTCGACGGAATCGACCAGCAAACGACCCAGCCCCGGCCAGTTAAAGACCTTCTCCACCACAATCGAACCGCCAAGCAGGAAGCCAAACTGCAGGCCCATCATCGTGACAACCGGAATCATCGAATTGCGCAGGCCATGCTTGAGGATCACCCACTTTTCGCTCACGCCTTTGGCGCGCGCGGTGCGCATATAGTCTTCACTCAGCACATCGACGAACGAGGCGCGCGTAAAGCGCGCCATCACGGCGGCCACCGCTGCGCCTAAAGTGAGCGACGGCAGAATGTAGTGCTTCCACGTATCCGCCCCCACCGTCGGCAGCCAGCCAAGCTCAACGGAGAAGATCTGCATCAGCAGCATCCCCAGCGCAAACGCCGGGAAAGAGATCCCGGTGACGGCCAGCGCCATGCCGAGCTTATCCGGCCAGCGGTTGCGCCAGACGGCGGCGATAATCCCCGCGGCAAGACCAAAAATCATCGCCCAGATCATACTGGCAAGAGTGAGCCAGAACGTCGGCATAAAGCGGCTGGCAATCTCCTCAGAAACCGGACGTCGCGACACCATCGAGATGCCGAAATCGCCCTGCAACACGTTGGTGATGTAGTGCCAGAACTGCACATACAGCGGCCGATCGAGACCCAGCTGCTGGCGCACCATATCGATCACCGTCCCATCCGCCTCCGGCCCGGCGATGAGTCGCGCCGGATCGCCGGGCAGCATATGGACGAACAGAAACACCAGCACCGCCACAATCAGCAGCGTTGGGATCAGCCCCAGCAGGCGTTTAAAAACATAATTCAGCATGCCTTTCCCTCTCATCCCGCAGACTCTCGCCTGCGGGAATGAGTTCTGTTATTTCAAATCCGCGTCTTCAAAACTGAAGCCCGTATCCGGCATGATGTAGAACCCGGTCAGCGCCTTGTTGTGGGCGGAAACCAGTTTTTCCACCACCAGCGGCACCCACGGCGACTCTTTCCACAGAATATCCTGAGCATCCTTGTACAGACGCACTTTCTCGTCGGTTTTGGTGGTTTTCAGGGCATCTGTCAGATCTTTATCCACCTGCGGATTGCTGTAGAACGCGGTGTTAAACTGCGTCGGCGGCCAGTTCTGCGAGGCAAACAGCGGCGAGAGCGCCCAGTCTGCTTCACCCGTTGATGCCGTCCAGCCGGTGTAGAACATGCGCACACCGCTCTCTTTCTGCCCTTTGCCTTCCACTTCCGCCGTACGCTGGCCCGCGTCCATCGCTGTCAGCTGCGCTTTGATGCCCACCTGCGCCAGCTGCTGCTGGGTGAACTGCAGCACTTTCTGCGCGGTGCTGTGATTATGAGATGACCACAGTGTGGTGCTAAAGCCGTTCGGGAAACCGGCCTCTTTCAGCAGCTCGCGCGCTTTCGCCGGATCGTAAGGCCAGGGTTTGTAGCTCTGGGCGTAGGCAATCGACGGCGGCACAATGCCCGTCGCCGGGGTCGCATAGCCCGCAAAAGCCACTTTCACCAGCGCCTGACGGTTAATGGCGTAGTTGATCGCCTCGCGCACTTTTGGATTATCAAACGGCTTTTGCGTCACGTTCATGCTGATGTAGCGCTGCATGATCGACGGGCTGGCCACCAGCTCCAGCTTGCTGTTTTTCTCAAGGATTGCCGCCTGCTCGTAAGGGATCGGGAAAGCAAACTGCGCTTCGCCGGTTTGCAGCATCGCCGCACGGGTGTTGTTGTCGACAACCGGACGCCAGGTAATAGAGTCCAGTTTCGGCAGGCCCTTGTGCCAGTACCCGGCGAATTTCTTCACCTTCACGAAATCGGTCTGATTCCAGGTCACCAGCTCGTACGGCCCGGTGCCGACCGGATGGAAACCAATCTCTTTGCCGTATTTTTTCAGCGCTTCCGGGGAGATCATTGCCGTCGCCGGGTGCGCCAGAATATTGATAAACGCCGAGAACGGCTCTTTGAGGGTGATTTTCACCGTCGTCGGATCGACGGCCTCGGTGCTGGCGATGTTTTTGTACAGGTTATAGCGCTTGAGACTGTTTTCTTTGTTGCTGGCGCGATCGAGGTTCACCTTCACGGCTTCAGCATTGAAATCAGTTCCATCCTGGAACTTCACGCCGCTGCGCAGTTTGATGGTGTAGACCAGCCCGTCATCGGAGACGGTATAGCTTTCGGCCAGCACGTTCTTCAGCTTCATCTCTTTATCAAGGCCAAACAGCCCCTGATAGAACGACTTCGCCACCGCCTGCGACAGCGTATCATTTGCGTCATACGGGTCCAGCGTGGTGAAGTTGGACGCCACGGCGACCACCACATCTTTAGCCGCAAATGCAGGCGTTGCCGCCAGCGCGGCCGTCACGCTCGCGGCTAACAGCCATGAACGAGCAACAAATTTTGTCATTGTATTCTCCTGTTGTTCCCTGTCTGTCAAAAGCTATAAGCGTGAAAAGGCGTTGTGTTGATGCGGCGGCGCCACGAAATGTCCGGGGCCCACTTCGCGCAGAACCACACGCTCCGTCGCCTCGCCGCGTTTACGAATATTGCCCGGCATCTCATCCTGCAACAGCACGCGGTGGCCGTGCCGGTGCGCCGGATCGGCCACCGGAACGGCGGCCATCAGTTTGCGGGTGTACGGGTGCTGCGGGTTTTCAAACACCGCGCGACGCGGGCCAATCTCCACGATTTGTCCCATGTACATCACCGCCACGCGATGGCTGATGCGCTCTACCACCGCCATATCGTGTGAGATAAACAAAAAGGCGATGCCCAGCTCGCGCTGGAGATCGAGCAGTAAGTTGATGATTTGTGCACGGATGGAGACATCCAGCGCCGAGACGGATTCGTCGGCAATCACCACCTTCGGATTCAACGCCAGCGCGCGGGCAATGCAGATGCGCTGACGCTGTCCGCCGGAAAACTCGTGCGGGTAACGCCAGGCATGTTCCGGCTTTAATCCCACGCGTTCCAGAAGCCAGGCAACGCGCCGCTGCCCCTCTTCGCCTTTCAGCAGGCCATGCACCCGCAACGGCTCCATGATCGAGTAACCGACCGTCTGGCGCGGATCGAGGGAGGCATAGGGGTCCTGGAAGATAAACTGAATATCCCGGCGCAGGTGCTGTAGCTTGCTGGCAGGCAACGTGTCGATGCGCTCACCGTTAAAGGTAATGCTGCCCTCCTGGGAGTCGACCAGACGCAGCAGCGCCCGTCCGGTGGTGGATTTCCCGCAGCCCGATTCGCCCACCAGCGCCAGGGTTTCGCCCGGCCATAGGTCGAAACTGACGTTTTCCACCGCGTGCACTTCGCGCTTTACGCGGTTAAGCAGCCCGCCGCGCAGCGGGAAACGGGTCACCAGATCGCGCACCTGCAGAATCGGCTCGCCCGGTACTACCGTGTCTTGTTCGGTCTCTTCGCTTTGCGCCACGCCCGGCGAAAGCAGCGGGAAACGACGTGGCAAATCGCTGCCGTTCATCGCCCCGAGACGCGGAACCGCCGCCAGCAGCGCTTTGGTGTAAGGGTGTTCCGGCGCGTGGAAGATCTGCTCCACGCTGCCCGTTTCGACGGCCTCGCCCTGGTACATCACCAGCACCCGGTCGGCGATATCCGCCACCACGCCCATATCGTGGGTGATAAAAATCACCCCCATCTCCATCTCCTGTTGCAGCACTTTGATGAGCTGCAGGATCTGCGCCTGAATGGTCACATCCAGCGCGGTCGTCGGTTCATCGGCGATCAGCACCGCCGGACGGCACGACAGCGCCATAGCGATCATCACCCGCTGGCGCATGCCGCCGGAGAGCTGATGCGGGTAGCGCCCGAGAATGGTTTGCGCTTCCGGAATACGCACCAGATCCAGCATGCGTTTGGCCTCTGCCAGCGCCTGCTCGCGGGATAATCCCTGGTGCAGGCGGATAGATTCGGCAATCTGCTCGCCCACCGGAAACACCGGATTCAGCGAGGTCATCGGCTCCTGGAAAATCATCGCCATGTCCGCGCCGCGCACGCTCTGCATTTGCGACTGGCTCAGCTCGGTGAGATCGATGACCTGCTGGTTGCGACGGCGTAAAAGCAGGCTGTCACAGTTGATCATCCCGCCGGCCTGCTCCAGCAAACGCATCAGCGACAGGGCGGTGACGGATTTACCGGAACCGGATTCACCGACAATCGCCAGCGTTTCGCCTCGCTTGAGAGAGAACGAAAGCTGTTTTACCGCCGGGACAGGCCGCCGCTCTTCCTGAAACGCGATGTTCAGGTTGTGGACGGCCAGAACTTCCCGGCTATCCAGATCGTTACTGTGCGGCACGCAGGCTCCCCTTATTCACGATAAATTCCCGTCGAGGGTGCATCGCCCGCATAACCCCAGGCGCGATACATCCCTTCACTGTTAAACGGCAACGCGACGTTGCCTTCACGATCCACAGCAATCAGCCCGCCGCTGCCGCCGAGCGCCGGGAGTTTTTCCATCACCACGCGCTCGCAGGCCTCGGCCAGACTTAAGTTTCCGTAATCCATCAAGGCGGCAATGTCATACGCCGCGAGCGTGCGGATAAACACTTCGCCCGTGCCGGTGCAGGACACGGCCACATTGGCGTTATTGGCGTAACATCCCGCGCCCGGCAGAGGGCTGTCTCCGACCCGGCCCGGTAATTTGTTGGTCATTCCGCCGGTAGAGGTGGCCGCCGCGAGATTGCCCGCTTTGTCCAGCGCCACCGCTCCAACGGTACCCATTTTGGTGCTCTCATCGAGCGGTGCCGCGTGATCGAGCTGGGTGATCCCGGCGCTGCGCGCGTCCAGTAATTGCTGATAACGCTCGGGCGTCGAGAAGGTCTCAGCAGGCACACGTTCCATGCCGTTTTCTGCGGCAAACTGCTCCGCGCCAGCCCCCGTCATCAGGACGTGCGGGCTTTGCTCCATCACCAGACGCGCTGCCAGAATCGGGTTACGCAGATGGCTGACACCCGCCACCGCACCGGCTTTCAGGCTATTGCCGTCCATCACGCAGGCGTCCAGTTCGTGGGTTTCGTCGCGAGTAAATACCGACCCAATGCCCGCGTTAAACAGCGGGCACTCTTCCAGCAAACGTACCGCCTCGGTGACGACATCAAGCGCGCTCTCGCCCGCCTCCAGCATCCGCTGGCCCGTTTCAACAATGGCAGAAAGCGCGTCAACGTAGCGTTTTTCCTGCTCCGGACTCAGCTTCGCACGGGTAATTGCCCCTGCGCCGCCGTGAATTGCGATCACCGCATTAACCATTTCCATCACCCATCAGCACAGAGGCGCCGCTTTTTCTATAAATATCATTATCGTTGTCAGATCTTCAGACGAATTTTGAATATAGAAAGACGCAAGGGTGATGTAAAGACTACACCCTCTGTGTCATACAGTTAGGGGCACTTTTCTGTCATAATGCCCGCTTTCGCTGTTATCCCGCAGGAGTAAACCATGGATTTTACCGCCGGACTGATGCCGCTTGAAACGGCACTCACGCAGATGCTCGCCCCCGTCACCCCGTTGAAAGAGCACGAAACGCTGCCTTTGCTGCGCGGCTTTGGGCGAGTGCTGGCGCGCGACGTTGTCTCTCCGCTCAATGTGCCGGGGTTTGATAACTCGGCGATGGACGGTTACGCGGTGCGCCTTGCGGATATTCAGGCGGGAAATGCCTTACCGGTCGCCGGAAAAGCCTTCGCCGGTCAGCCGTTCGCGGGTGAGTGGCCACAGGGGACCTGCATTCGCATCATGACCGGTGCGCCGGTGCCTGACGGGTGCGACGCGGTGGTGATGCAGGAAGAGACCGAACAGACCGACGCGGGCGTGCGTTTTACCGCCAGCGTTAAAGCGAATCAGAACATCCGCCGCGCCGGGGAAGATATCGCCCAGGGCGCAACGGTGTTCGCGGCCGGAACCAAACTGACTGTCGCAGAGCTGCCGGTGCTGGCCTCTCTCGGCATTGCGGAGATCGACGTGGTGCGCAAGGTGCGCGTCGCGCTTTTCTCGACGGGCGACGAACTGCAGCTGCCGGGCCAGCCTTTGCAGGCGGGCCAAATCTATGACACCAACCGTCTGGCCGTGCATCTTATGCTGGAACAGCTGGGCTGCGAGGTGATCAACCTCGGTATCATTCCGGACGATCCGGAAAAACTGCGCGCGGCCTTTATCGAAGCGGATAACGCAGCCGACGTGGTGATAAGCTCCGGCGGTGTCTCCGTCGGCGAAGCGGATTACACTAAAACCATTCTCGATGAGCTGGGCGAAATCAGCTTCTGGAAACTGGCGATCAAACCGGGCAAGCCGTTTGCCTTTGGCACGCTGGCTAACAGCTGGTTCTGCGGTCTGCCGGGCAATCCGGTTTCGGCGGCACTGACGTTTTATCAGCTGGTGCAGCCGCTGCTGGCGAAACTTTCCGGCAATAACGCCTCAGGCTTGCCTCCTCGCCAGCGCGTGCGAGCGGCGACGCGACTGAAAAAATCCCCGGGGCGTCTGGATTTCCAGCGCGGCATTCTGACGCGTAACGCCGACGGCGAGCTGGAAGTGAGCACCACCGGGCATCAGGGCTCGCATATCTTTAGCTCATTCAGCCAGGGTAACTGCTTCATCGTGCTGGAGCGTGAGCGCGGCAACGTCGAAGCCGGTGAATGGGTTGAGGTCGAAGCCTTTAACCATCTGTTCGGAGGCTAAAATGGCGGTGGAGCTGAACGATCAGGAGATGCTGCGCTATAACCGTCAGATCGTCCTGCGCGGGTTTGATTTCGACGGGCAAGAAGCGCTAAAGGCGGCGAACGTGCTGGTCGTCGGCCTTGGCGGGCTGGGCTGTGCCGCCGCGCAGTATCTGGCGGCAGCGGGCGTTGGCAGGATGACGCTGCTGGATTTCGATACGGTATCGGTGTCGAACTTGCAGCGTCAGACTTTGCACAGCGATGCGACCGTTGGCGAGCCGAAAGTGATCTCGGCGCGCGATGCCCTGGCGCGGATCAACCCGAATGTTCACTTTACCCTCATTGATGCGATGCTGGACGATGCGGCACTGTCCGCCCACATCGCGCAGCACGATATTGTGCTTGATTGCACCGACAACGTGGCGGTGCGCAATCAGCTCAACGCGGGTTGTTTTGCCCATAAAACACCGCTGATCTCCGGGGCGGCGATCCGCATGGAAGGGCAGATCAGCGTCTTTACCTATGCGGATGGCGAGCCGTGCTATCGCTGTTTAAGCCGACTGTTTGGCGAGAACGCCCTCACCTGCGTGGAAGCGGGCGTCATGGCGCCGCTGGTGGGGGTGATCGGTTCATTGCAGGCGATGGAAGCGATTAAAGTGCTGACCCATTACGGCACACCTGCCGCCGGAAAAATCCTGATGTACGACGCGATGACCTGTCAGTTTCGTGAGATGAAATTGATGCGTAATCCTGGCTGCGAGGTATGCGGGGGGTAACGCTGACCGGGTGAGGCGACGCCAGCACCCGGTTTACTGGGTCAAATCGACGTGCGCCCAAACGCAGTCTGCCAGTCCTGCTCAAATTTCACTACCGCCGCATCCACCGCCGGAGAGCTAATAAACTGCTGCGCCACGTCCAGCGGCAGGGTGATAGATTCACACCCGGCCAGCAGGCAGTCCAGCGCCTGACGCGGCGTTTTGAAGCTGGCGGCCAGCACTTTAGCGTGCGGCGCGTGCAGCGTCAGCAGCTGCTGGAGTTCCACCACGGTCTGAATTCCGTCGCCGCCCTGAGCATCAAGGCGATTCACATAGGGTGCGACATAATCCGCGCCTGCTAATGCCGACAGCATCCCTTGCGCCGCGCCATACACCGCCGTCCCAAGCGTTGGGATCCCTTCCGCTTTCAGCATTTTGATTGCCGCCAGCCCTTCTGCCGTGACCGGCACTTTCACCACCAGATCGTTAATGATGGCGCGCAGTTTACGTGCGTCTTCCACCATGCCCTCTGCGGTCGTCGCCATCACCTGGGCAAACAGACGCCCTTTTCCGCCGAGCGCGTCATGCAGCTCCGGCAGGAGCACCTCCAGCGGCTTTTTACCTGCTGCGACGATGCTCGGGTTGGTCGTTACACCGGCTAACGGGAAAACGCGTGCCAGTTTTTTGACTGCGGCTACGTCAGATGTGTCGAGATAAAATTCCATGATGTCACCCTCAAAATTAACCTGCCGTAACACTACCACGTAAAAACCTTCCTCAGAGTTGACGCACATCAAAATAACTTTCATTCGAAAGTTATTTAATCTTCATACGCAACAAGAGGCGAAAATATGATCTTCAATATTCAGCGTTACTCCACCCACGACGGCCCAGGTATTCGTACCGTGGTGTTCCTGAAAGGCTGCTCCCTCGGCTGTCGCTGGTGTCAGAACCCGGAGAGCCGCTCCCGCACGCGGGATGTGCTGTTTGATGCCCGCCTGTGCCTCGAAGGCTGCGACCTGTGTCAGCAGGCTGCGCCAGGGATTATCGACCGTGCGCTGAACGGAGTGATCATCCATCGCGAAAAACTCAATGACGACCATCTCGACGCCCTCACCGACTGCTGCCCGACCCAGGCGCTAACGGTCTGTGGGGAAGAGAAACAGGTGGCCGATATTATGGCAACCGTCCTGCGCGATAAACCCTTTTACGATCGCAGCGGCGGCGGTATCACCCTCTCCGGCGGCGAACCCTTTATGAGCCCGGAGCTGGCCCATTCTCTGTTTAAAGCCAGCCACGATCAGGGCATACACACGGCGGTCGAAACCTGTCTGCATGTGCCATGGCACTATATCGAACCGTCGTTACCCTATGTCGATCTGTTCCTCGCCGACCTTAAGCATGTCGATGGCGAGGTATTTAAACAGTGGACTGACGGCTCGGCAAAACGGGTGCTGGAGAACTTAAAACGCCTGTCCGCTGCCGGAAAACAGCTGACCATTCGCGTCCCGCTGATTCAGGGCTTTAACGCCGATGAAGCGTCGATTAAAGCCATTACCCGTTTTGCCGCCGACGAACTGAACGTCCGCGATATCCACTTTTTGCCGTACCACACCCTTGGCATGAACAAATATACCCTGCTCGGCCAACCCTACTCTGCCCCTGACAAACCGCTCGATAACCCTGAGTTACTGGAGTTTGCCCAACAGTTTGCGGCCCAGAATGGGTTAACTGCGACCCTACGAGGATAAAGATATGACACAGCTGAATCTGAACACCCTGACAGACCGCATTAAGGCGCACAAAACCGCTCTGGTGCACATCGTGAAACCGCCGGTCTGTACCGAGCGCGCGCAGCATTACACCGAAATGTACCAGCAGCACATGGACAAACCGATCCCGGTGCGTCGCGCGCTGGCGCTGGCGCATCATCTGGCAAAACGCACCATCTGGATCAAACACGACGAGCTGATTATCGGCAACCAGGCAAGCGAAGTGCGCGCCGCGCCAATCTTCCCGGAATACACCGTTTCGTGGATTGAAAAAGAGATCGACGATCTGGCCGACCGTCCGGGCGCTGGCTTTGCGGTGAGCGAAGAGAACAAGCGCGTGCTGCACGATGTCTGCCCATGGTGGCGCGGCCAGACGGTACAGCATCGCTGCTACGGTATGTTTACCGACGAGCAAAAAGGGCTGCTGGAAACCGGCATCATCAAAGCCGAAGGCAACATGACCTCCGGCGATGCGCACCTGGCGGTGAACTTCCCGCTGCTGCTGGAGAAAGGCCTCGACGGCATGCGCGCGAAAGTCGCGGAGCGTCGTACTCGCATCAACCTGACCGTGCTGGAGGATTTGCACGGCGATCAGTTCCTGAAAGCGATTGATATCGTACTGGAAGCCGTCACGCTGCACATCCAGCGCTTTGCCGATCTGGCGCGTGAGATGGCGAAAAATGAGATCCGCGAAAGCCGCCGCGACGAGCTGCTGGCAATGGCGGAAAACTGCGATGTCATTGCCCACCAGCCGCCAAAAACCTTCTGGCAGGCGCTACAGCTGTGCTATTTCATCCAGCTGATCCTGCAAATTGAGTCCAACGGCCACTCGGTCTCCTTCGCGCGTATGGACCAGTATCTCTATCCGTACTACCGCCGCGACGTGGAGCTGAATCAGTCTCTCGACCGCGAACATGCGATTGAGCTGCTGCACAGCTGCTGGCTGAAGCTGCTGGAAGTGAACAAAATCCGTTCCGGCTCACACTCTAAAGCCTCGGCGGGTAGCCCGCTGTATCAGAACGTCACCATTGGCGGTCAGAAACTGGTGAACGGCGAGCCGATGGACGCGGTGAACCCCCTCTCCTACGCGATTCTGGAATCCTGCGGTCGCCTGCGCTCCACCCAGCCAAACCTGAGCGTGCGTTATCACGCGGGCATGAGCAACGATTTCCTCGACGCCTGCGTGCAAGTGATCCGCTGCGGCTTCGGGATGCCCGCGTTTAACAACGACGAAATCGTCATCTCCGAGTTCATTAAACTCGGCGTGGAAAAAGAGGACGCCTACGATTACGCGGCAATCGGCTGCATCGAAACCGCCGTCGGCGGCAAGTGGGGCTATCGTTGCACCGGCATGAGTTTTATCAACTTCGCGCGCGTGATGCTGGCGGCGATGGAAGGTGGTCGCGACGCCACCAGCGGCAAGGTGTTCCTGCCGCAGGAGAAAGCGCTGTCTGCGGGCAATTTCGACAACTTCGACGACGTGATGGCCGCCTGGGATAATCAGATTCGCTACTACACCCGCAAATCGATTGAAATTGAGTACGTGGTCGACACCATGCTGGAAGAGAACGTGCACGATATTCTCTGCTCGGCGCTGGTAGACGACTGCATCGAACGCGCGAAAAGCATCAAGCAAGGCGGCGCGAAGTATGACTGGGTATCGGGTTTGCAGGTGGGTATCGCCAACCTCGGCAACAGCCTCGCCGCCGTGAAGAAACTGGTGTTCGAGCAGGGGGCGATTGGTCAGCAACAGCTGGCGAAGGCGCTGGCTGAGGACTACGAAGGTCTGACGCATGAGCAGCTGCGCCAGCGTTTAATCAACGGCGCGCCGAAATACGGTAACGACGATGACAGCGTGGATCTGCTGCTGGCCCGTGCGTATGAGACCTATATCGAAGAGCTGAAGCAGTATCACAACCCGCGCTACGGTCGTGGTCCAATTGGCGGGAATTACTACGCCGGTACGTCGTCCATCTCCGCGAACGTGCCGTTTGGCGCCGCAACCATGGCAACGCCGGATGGCCGTAAGGCGCATACTCCGCTGGCGGAAGGGGCCAGCCCGGCATCCGGTACCGACCACCTCGGGCCGACGGCGGTGATCGGTTCCGTCGGCAAACTGCCAACGGAGGCGATTCTGGGCGGCGTGCTGTTGAACCAGAAGCTGAACCCGGCGACGCTGGAGAACGATTCCGATCGTCAGAAGCTGATGATTCTGCTGCGGACCTTCTTCGAGGTGCATAAAGGCTGGCATATTCAGTACAACATCGTGTCACGCGAAACGCTGCTGGAAGCGAAGAAACACCCTGACCAGTACCGTGATCTGGTGGTGCGCGTCGCGGGCTATTCCGCCTTCTTCACCGCCCTGTCCCCGGATGCGCAGGACGACATTATTGCGCGTACCGAGCATACGCTGTAATTTCCACCCGCAACCCCTCTCCCTTTCGGGAGAGGCTGAGCACACCAACAACAGCAACCCTTGGGTTGCTGTTTTGCGTTTACTTTCATTCGAAATAAATTTGTGGTTCGGGTCACATTGTTATTAGAATGTTGCTGGTCGCAGTAATATTCTGGAGAGCAATGTATGACCGTAAAAGTTATCGTCACCGATATGGACGGAACTTTCCTTGATGATGCCAAGCAGTACGATCGTGACCGCTTTATGGCGCAATTTCAGCAGCTTCAGGCCCGTGACATCGAGTTCGTGGTCGCCAGCGGAAACCAGTATTACCAGCTCATCTCCTTCTTTCCGGAACTGAAAGAACAGATCTCCTTCGTGGCGGAAAACGGCGCGCTGGTCTTCGATCATGGCGAGCAGATTTTCCACGGCGAACTGACGCGTCACGAATCGCAAATCGTGATTGGCGAATTACTGAAAGACAAACAGCTTAACTTCGTCGCCTGCGGACTGGAGAGCGCCTACGTCAGCCAACACGCGCCGGACGAGTTTGTCGCGCTGATGTCAAAACACTACCACCGCTTACAGCGCATCAGCGATTATCATGAGATCGACGACGTGCTGTTCAAGTTCTCCCTGAACCTGCCGGACAGCGACATCCCAGGTCTTATCGACAAACTGCACGTCTCGTTAGACGGCATCATGAAACCGGTCACCAGTGGCTTTGGCTTCGTCGATTTGATCATTCCCGGCCTGCATAAAGCGAACGGAATTAGCCGCCTGCTGAAACGCTGGTCGGTCTCTCCGCAGGAGTGTGTGGCCATTGGCGACAGCGGCAACGACGCGGAAATGCTGAAGCTGGTGAAATACTCCTTTGCCATGGGCAATGCGGCGGAAAGCATCAAAACGATCAGCACCTTCAGCACCGATGACAATAACCACCAGGGCGCGCTGAACGTTATTCAGGCCGTACTCGACAAAACTGCTCCGTTTTAACCTCTGATTCCTCCCCTGCCGGGGCAACGCTCCGGCACCTCACTCTTTTTTCATCCTGTGCTGCCCGTCAAGTTTTTAAACTTGCATTAACTTATTTTTAACTTAAAGTATCACTTGTAGATACTTTTACTTTCGAATGAAAGATAGCGAGGCAGTTATGACCTTCTCCAGTGAAATTTTGCCTGCGGACCACAAAGCCGCCATTCGCCAGTTAAAACGCGAATTACGTGCCCAGATCGGCGACGTTCAGGCCGTTTTTGACCGGCTCAGCGATAAGATTGCGACACGCGTGGCGGAAATTAACGCCATGAAGAATAACGGTGAAACCGTCTGGCCTGTGATCCCGTTCGAGGACGTAAAGAACGGAACGATTACCACGGCCCAGCGTGAAGCGGTAAAACGCCGCGGCTGTGCGGTGATCAAAGGTCACTTCCCGCGCGAGCAGGCGCTGGCGTGGGATAACGCGATGCTCGACTATCTCGATCTCAACCAGTTTGACGACGTGTACAAAGGGCCTGGTGATAACTTCTTCGGCACCTTAACCGCGTCACGTCCGGAAATTTTCCCGATCTACTGGTCGCAGGCGCAGATGCAGGCGCGTCAGAGTGAAGAGATGGCGCAGGTACAATCGTTCCTGAACCGTTTATGGACTTTTGAGAGCAACGGCACGCAGTGGTTTAACCCGGACGTCAGCGTGATCTACCCGGATCGCATTCGCCGTCGCCCACCGGGAACCACCTCTAAAGGGCTGGGGGCGCATACGGATTCCGGTGCGCTGGAACGCTGGCTGCTGCCGGCCTATCAGCAGGTGTTTGCCCGCGTGTTTGACGGCAATGTCGATCAGTACGATCCGTGGAATGCGGCGCACCGCACCGAAGTGGAAGAGTACACCGTGGATAACACCACCAAATGCTCGGTGTTCCGTACGTTCCAGGGCTGGACTGCCCTGTCGGATATGATCCCGAATCAGGGTCTGCTGCACGTGGTGCCGATCCCGGAAGCGATGGCCTACATTCTGCTGCGTCCGCTGCTGGATGATGTGCCGGAAGACGAACTCTGCGGCGTCGCGCCGGGTCGCGTTCTGCCGATTTCCGAGAAGTGGCATCCGCTGCTCATCGACGCGTTAACCAGCATTCCGGCACTGGACGCGGGGGATTCCGTGTGGTGGCACTGCGATGTGATCCACTCGGTCGCACCGGTAGATAATCAGCAGGGCTGGGGTAACGTGATGTACATTCCTGCCGCACCGATGTGCGATAAAAACCTCGCCTATGCGAAGAAGGTGAAAGCGGCACTGGAAACCGGCGCTTCTCCGGGCGATTTCCCGCGCGAAGATTACGAAAAAAACTGGCAGGACCGCTTTACCCTGAACGATCTCAACATCCACGGTAAACGCGCCCTCGGCATGGCCTAAGCGTCGTACAGCCCTTTTCGCTCCACGGCGGTGCGTCTTTTCCCCTGACGTATCCGCCGTACCGACTCCCGCACCGCCAGCGTGCCGTTCAGTAATAAAGTTCCAACCGGCGCATCCGGGCGCATGAGCCTCTGCTGGAGCATATGCACCGCTTCGGTTCCCAGCTCGTCGCGCGGGACATGCACCGCCGTTAAGGGCACATCCTGAATCGCGGCCAGATTAAAACCGTCAATACTCATCACCGACACATCCTGCGGGACGCGCAGGCCGTGCTTCTGTAGCGCGCGAATGGTGCCCTCCGCCATAAAATCTCCGCCGACCAAAAAAGCGGTGGGCAGCGCTTTTTCCGGCATCTGACTTAGCCACTCGCTCACCTGCTGCTCGGTATCTTTGGCACTGAAACTCGGGACCACCAGCAGATCGCGTTTGTCATTGAATTTCAGATTATGTCCCCGCCATCCGTCGCGGATCCCCGCCAGGCGCAGCTCCATGGTGTAGCGCCGCAGGCACAGGACGTTCATCACTTCCCGGTGCCCCATCTCGAACAGGTACTCCGCCGCGCGCTCGCCAATAGCGCGATGATCGGGAGCCACGGCGGGCAACCGCATCCGCTGATCGCGGCAGTTAATCAGCATGCAGGGCTTGCCGATATCGACGGCCAGATCGTGAATATGCGGATCGTCGATACCGAGCAAGATCGCCGCCTGGGTATCCGCTTCATTCATACGCGCCAGGAAAAGCTGCGCGTCGCTGTCGTTCTCCTCCAGCGCGCAGTAGCGGAGCCTGACTTCATGTGATGCCAGCCCTTTGCTCACGCTCTGGATCACGCGGTAGTAAAAGATGTCGGACCGCTCGTCAAACGCGCGCTGCGGAGCAAAGACCACCAGACTGTTAAGCAGCAGTCGCCCGGCCGCCATGCCGTCCATCACCCCCAGCTCCCGCGCGCAGGCCAGCACTTTAGTGCGTGCTTTTTCGCTGGTATTGGACTTCCCCGCCAGCACGCGGGAAACGGTGCTAATAGAGAGCTGGGTACGGGCGGCAATTTCCGCGATTTTGAGTCTTTTATCCATTTTGTGATCTCGCTCCATTTGCCAAATGAAAAAATTTTCATAGCGTGAGATTGCGGTAACAGCAGGCTTAAAAGGCATCATGCCAAAATAAGCTGCGCAGTTATGAGAAAGCTTGCACAAAATCCGCTATTTCCCGCTCATTTTCTCCCTTAAGGTGAACTTGTCACACCACTTCCATACTAGTTGTATAGCAACTTGAAGTCATAAAACTGATAACGATCAAAGGCATAAAACCGGTGTGACACCCGATACGTTCATCCCCCTACCGTCCGTCTTGTGGAGAGAAAAATGAGTCAGGACATCAATACCCCTGTCGTGGCAAGCAAAGCCCGCCGCGTCATCAAGAATCTGCGCTGGTACGTGCTGGTGCTGTTTTTACTGGGCGTTACCGTTAACTACATCACCCGTAACTCGTTAGGCATCCTCGCGCCGGAGCTGAAAGAGAGCATGGGGATCACCACCGAGCAGTACTCGTGGATCGTGGGTGCTTTCCAGATTGCCTATACCCTCTTCCAGCCCCTGTGCGGCTGGCTGATCGACGTGATTGGCCTGAAGATTGGCTTTATGGTGTGCGCCGGGATTTGGGCGCTGATGTGTATCTTCCACGCCGGTGCCAGCAGCTGGCTGCATCTGGCAGTGCTGCGCTTCTTTATGGGTGCGTCCGAAGCGGCCGCGACACCGGCGAACGCCAAGACCATCGGCGAATGGTTCCCGAAATCAGAGCGTCCGGTGGCCGCCGGTTGGGCTGGCGTTGGCTTCTCCATCGGCGCGATGCTGGCTCCGCCTATCATCTACTTCGCCCATGCCTCTTTTGGCTGGCAGGGTGCGTTTATGTTTACCGGTGTACTGGCGCTGCTGTGGGTGATTCTGTGGTGGGCGTTCTACCATAACCCGGAACAGCACCCGAATCTGGGCAAGGACGAGCTGGCGTTTATCAAGCAGGATAACGAACCGCCTGCCGTGAAGATGCCGTTCCTGACGGCGCTGAAAACCGTCTCCAAAAACAAACGTTTTTACGGCATCGCCATTCCGGCGTTTATGGCGGAACCGGCCTGGGCCGTGCTGAGCTTCTGGGTACCGCTGTACCTGGCGAAAGAGCACGGTATGGATCTGAAACAGATTGCGATGTTCGCCTGGCTGCCGTTCCTGGCTGCCGATCTGGGCAGCGTGGCCAGCGGCTACCTCACCCGCCTGTATACCCGCTGGTTCGGCTGCACTCGCGTGAACTCGGTCGTTGCCAGCTCCGTCACCGGTGCCTTCCTGATGATCTCCCTGGCCGCCGTGGCGATCACTCGCGACCCGTACGTCACCATCGTGCTGATTTCGATTGGCGGTTTTGGCCACCAGATTATCTCCTGCATGTTAAGCGCCCTGGTGGTGGAGTCGTTCGACAAAGGCCAGATGGCCACCGTCAACGGCATGCGCGGCTCGGCGGCGTGGATCGCAAGCTTCTTGTTCTCTCTGTTAATTGGTGTCACCGCCGACAAAATCGGCTTCAACCCGCTCTTCATTGCCATGGGCTTCTTTGACCTGATTGGCGCATTTTTCCTGGTAGCATTTATTGCTGAACGTCGCGCCAAGCGCGCCTGATAGTGGATGTATTGCATATGAAAACCCTGAAAAACTGGACCCTTCTTGAACAGTCCGCGAACCATCTGGAACTGCTCGTCGATAATCAGCACCGTCTGTGTCTGTATGTGCTGGAAGAGAATCTGTTCCGCGTGCTGATCAAACGCAAAGGCGAGCTGTCGCTAGACAAAACCTGGAGTATCGCGCCCGCTCAGGACGTGCCGTGGGAGGGCCGCCAGCGCGACGATCTCAGCGGATTTAGCTGCCCGGCGTGGACGCTCACGCAGCAAGACGACACGCTTATTGTCGCGACGGAACAGCTGCGCGTCACCGTCCACCAGCCTCTGTGGCTGGAGTGGCACTACCGTAATGAGGACGGTGAATGGCTGGAGCTGGCGCACGACCGCCCGACCAGCGCGTACCTGCTGAATGCCCATGGCGACGGCGCGGCGCACTATCTGAGCCGCCGCAAGGACGAGCGTTTTTACGGTTTGGGCGAAAAAGCGGGTGATTTGCAGCGCAACGGCAAACGCTACGAGATGCGTAACCTCGACGCGATGGGCTATAACGCCGTCAGTACCGACCCGCTGTACAAACATATTCCGTTCACTATCACCCGCCGCGACGACGTGAGCTACGGTCTGTTTTACGACAACCTGAGCAGCTGCTGGCTGGATCTGGGTAACGAAATCGATAACTACCACACGGCATATCGCCGCTGGCAGGCGGAAGCGGGCGATATCGATTACTACATCTTCACCGGTAAACGCGTGCTGGACGTCACCAAAGCCTTTGTCCGGCTGACCGGGAAAACGCTGTTCGGCCCGAAATGGAGCCTCGGCTACAGCGGTTCGACCATGCACTACACCGACGCACCGGACGCGCAAAACCAGCTGATGAACTTTATCCGCCTGTGTGAAGAGCATGCGATTCCGTGCGATTCGTTCCAGCTTTCATCCGGTTACACCTCCATCAACGGCAAGCGCTACGTCTTCAACTGGAACTATGACAAAGTGCCGCAGCCGAAGGTGATGAGCCAGGCGTTCCACGACGCGGGGCTGAAACTCGCGGCAAACATCAAACCGTGCCTGCTGCAGGACCACCCGCGCTATAACGAAGTGGCGGAGCGCGGGTTGTTTATCCGTGATTCAGAAACCGATGCACCGGAACGTTCAAGCTTCTGGGATGACGAGGGTTCTCACCTCGATTTCACCCATCCGCAGACCATCAAATGGTGGCAGGAAGGCGTGACCACGCAGCTGCTGGAGATGGGTATCGACTCCACCTGGAACGACAACAACGAGTTTGAAGTCTGGGACGGCGAGGCGCGCTGCCACGGTTTTGGCCAGGAGATTGCCATCAAGCATATTCGCCCGGTGATGCCGCTGCTGATGATGCGCGCCTCGATGGAAGCCCAGCAGCGCTTTGCGCCGGACAAGCGTCCGTACCTGATCTCTCGCTCAGGCTGCGCCGGGATGCAGCGCTACGTCCAGACCTGGAGCGGCGATAACCGTACCAACTGGGACACCCTGCGCTATAACACCCGCATGGGGCTGGGGATGAGCCTCTCCGGGCTGTTCAACGTCGGCCACGATGTCGGCGGTTTCTCCGGCGATAAGCCAGACGCGGAGCTGTTTGTGCGCTGGGTTCAGAACGGCGTGATGCACCCTCGCTTCACCATTCACTCGTGGAATGACGATCACACGGTGAACGAGCCGTGGATGTATCCGGGCGTGACGCCTGCGATCCGTGGCGCAATTGAGCTGCGTTATCGTCTGCTGCCATATCTTTATACTCTGCTGTGGCAGGCCCATGCCGATGACGAGCCAATGCTGCGTCCGACTTTCCTCGATCACGAGCATGATGCCCAGACATTCGAAGAGTGTGACGATTTCCTGCTCGGGCGCGATCTGCTGGTTGCCAGCGTCGTTGAACAAGGCCAGCGCGAGCGCCGCCTCTGGCTGCCGGACAACGAAACGGGCTGGTACGATTTTTACACCCAAGAATGGTTCTCCGGCGGCCAGTGGATCGTCCGCGATGCGCCGCTGGAAAAACTGCCGCTGCTGGTACGCGCCGGGGCCGGGCTGCCGCTCAGCGAACGCATTACCCATGTGAGCGCCGGGAAAGATGATACCCGCGAGCTGAAACTGTTTCCGGTGAAGGGCGTGGGTACAACGTCGGGCCAGCTGTTTGAGGACGATGGCGAGAGCTGGGGCTATCAGAAAGGAAATGCGCTGTGGCTGGAGTGGGAGATGGTGTGCGATGGCATCACAATCAATCTGAAGGTCGCGGCACGCGGCGATTATCGTCCGGCGTGGCACGCGCTGAAGGTGTCGTTGCCGGTGGGCGAGAAGCGTAAATTGTTGATTAATGGTGAAGCGTGCAGTGAGTGGGAACTCTAATCACTGATTGCCGGGTGGCTGTTGCACCTTAGCCGCCCTGCGTGTTCGGTGCGATGTAAAACCCCCATAAAAAACGGCAACCCGTGGGTTGCCGTTTTGCTGTTGCCTGATAGACCAGTTAGCCTTCGATGCCTTTGCTGCGCAGGTAATCTTCATAATTACCGGTGAAGTCCACGATGCGTTCCGGTGTGATTTCAATCACGCGGGTCGCCAGGGAGCTGACAAACTCACGGTCGTGGGAGACGAAGATCAGGGTGCCCTGATACATTTCCAGCGCCATGTTCAGGGATTCGATAGATTCCATGTCCAGGTGGTTAGTTGGTTCGTCCATTATCAGGATGTTGGGTTTTTCCATCATCAGCTTACCGAACAGCATGCGACCTTTTTCACCACCGGAGAGCACTTTGGCAGGCTTTTTGATGTCGTCCTGGCTGAACAGCAGACGGCCCAGAATGCCGCGCACGGCCTGCTCGTCGTCGCCTTCCTGCTTCCACTGGCTCATCCAGTCGAAGACGGTCAGATCGTTTTCGAATTCAAATTCGTGGTCCTGCGCGTAGTAACCGAGCTGGGCGTTTTCAGACCACTTCACGGTACCGTTATCCGGCGCCAGTTCACCCACCAGGGTTTTCAGCAGGGTTGATTTACCCACACCGTTCGCGCCCAGTACCGCAATCTTCTCGCCCACTTCCAGCAGCAGATTGAAGTTTTTGAACAGCGGACCGTTATCAAAACCTTTCGCCAGCGCTTCCACTTCCAGCGCGTTACGGAACAGTTTCTTGTCCTGCTCGAAACGAATGAACGGGTTCTGACGGCTGGAGGCTTTCACTTCGTCCAGCTTAATTTTATCAATCTGACGCGCACGAGACGTCGCCTGACGAGATTTAGAGGCGTTAGCACTGAAGCGGCTGACGAAGGATTGCAGGTCAGCAATCTGCGCTTTTTTCTTGGCGTTGTCAGACAGCAGACGCTCACGCGCCTGGGTGGCAGCCGTCATGTACTCGTCGTAGTTGCCCGGATAAACGCGCAACTCGCCGTAGTCCAGATCGGCCATGTGGGTGCAGACCATGTTCAGGAAGTGACGGTCGTGCGAGATGATGATCATGGTGCTGTCGCGATCGTTCAGCGTCTGCTCCAGCCAGCGGATGGTGTCGATATCCAGGTTGTTCGTCGGTTCATCGAGGAGCAGAATGTCCGGGTTTGAGAACAGCGCCTGCGCCAGAAGCACACGCAGTTTCCAGCCCGGTGCGACTTCGCTCATCAGGCCGTAGTGTTGCTCAACCGGAATACCGACGCCGAGCAGCAGTTCACCGGCACGGGATTCGGCAGAGTAACCGTCCATTTCGCCGTAAAGCACTTCGAGATCGGCCACTTTATAGCCGTCTTCTTCGCTCATTTCAGCCAGACCGTAGATGCGGTCGCGCTCTTGCTTCACTTCCCACAGTTCCCCGTGTCCCATGATCACGGTGTCGAGCACAGTAAACTCTTCGAAGGCGAACTGGTCCTGACGCAACTTACCGATACGCTCGTTCGGATCGAGCGACACGTTGCCGAGCGTCGGCTCTAAATCGCCGCCGAGGATCTTCATGTAGGTGGATTTTCCGCTACCGTTGGCACCAATCAGGCCGTAACGGTTGCCGCCGCCAAATTTGACGGAAATGTTTTCGAACAGCGGCTTACTGCCAAACTGCATAGTGACGTTGCTGGTAACTAACACGGGGAGATTCCTGCGAAAAAGTGTGATAAACACGGCATTATGCCACAATTCCGAATTGAAATCCCGTGTTGCAACCAACCACTAAACTTTAACAAAATCGAAAAAAATGTGATTTCGTACACATCTGAATTCCATGCGCGAGGGAATGCACATATAATGCGCTCCCATCAATGATTCAGACTCATCAACTAATCGCCAGAGTGGCAAAGATACCTCGCATAACATGAATATGAAATTATCAACGCTTTTTGCGGCGGCGTTAGCCGTAGTAGGTTTTTGCAATACCGCTTCTGCGGTGACTTATCCGCTGCCGACAGACGGTAGCCGTCTGGTGGGTCAAAACCAGGTGGTTATTGTTCCGGAAGGCAACTCCCAGCCGCTGGAATATTACGCCGCTGAATACCAGCTGGGCCTGTCCAACATGCTCGAAGCAAACCCGGGCGTTGACCCGTATCTGCCGAAAGCCGGTACCGTGCTGAACATTCCTCAGCAGCTGATCCTGCCGGACACCGTCCACGAAGGTATCGTGATCAACAGCGCTGAAATGCGTCTGTATTACTACCCGAAAGGCACCAATACCGTGATCGTTCTGCCGATTGGTATCGGTCAGCTGGGCAAAGACACCCCGCTGAACTGGACCACCAAAGTAGAACGTAAGAAAGCAGGCCCAACCTGGACGCCAACCGCGAAGATGCACGCCGAGTACATCGCTGCCGGTGAGCCGCTGCCAGCCGTTGTTCCTGCCGGTCCGGACAACCCGATGGGTCTGTACGCGCTGTACATCGGTCGTCTGTATGCGATCCACGGCACCAACGCCAACTTCGGTATCGGCCTGCGCGTGAGCCACGGCTGTGTGCGTCTGCGTAACGACGATATCAAGTTCCTGTTCGAGAATGTGCCGGTCGGTACCCGCGTTCAGTTCATCAACGAACCGGTAAAAGCGACCTCCGAGCCAGATGGCAGCCGCTATATCGAAGTGCACAACCCGCTGTCTACCAGCGAAGATCAGATCAACAATAACGAGATCGTGCCGATTACCCTGAAGAGCAACGTGCAGGCTGTCACCAGCCAGGCCGACGTTGAAACCACCGTTGTGGATCAGGCGGTACAGAACCGTTCCGGTATGCCGGTACGTCTGAACTGATTGACTCAGCTTCAAACAAAAAAGCGGGCTGCTTAGCCCGCTTTTTTATTACCCGTTATTCACGATGACGATTCCACCGTGATCGTACCGGTAGTGGCAATGGGCGTATTCCAGCGGCGTGCCATCCTCCAGATAGATCACCTGCTCCACCTCCAGCACCGGGTCGGTTTGCTCGCAGATCAGATGCTGCATATCCAGCGCGTTCGGTTTTAACGCCCGCACCACCCGATATGACCCCATAATTTTCAGCCCCAGCGTCTCCTGCACGTACTGGAACACCGAGCTTTCAAGATGGGTTTTATTCAGCCCCGGCACCAGATTCAGCGGCATGACGGTGGAATCAAGCGACATCGGCTCACCGTTAAGGCTGCGCAGGCGAATAAAATCATAGATCGGCGTATCGGCGTTTATCATCAGGGACGACTGCTCTTTCTCGTTCGGAAAGCGCAGTTCGAAATGGACCACTTTACTGCTCACCGTGCCCAGATGTTCCCAGGTTTTGGTGGCGCCGAAATAGTCGCTGCCGGAGAGATCCCACTGGGAAAGCTGGAGGAAGTTTTTACGAATGAACGTCCCCTGCCCCTGTCGCGTATAGACCAGCCCTTCCACAATCAGCTGGCGCATCGCCTGCTGAATGGTCATCCGGCTGGTGCTGAACTCCGCCGCCAGCGCAAACTGGTCCGGCAGCGGTTCATTGGCGGCATACTGCTGGCTAATAATGCGTTTCTTAATTTCCCGCGCTATGGTGATGTACTTCGCCGCCATCGCCTTTTCCTTATAATTAATCCGCTATCGCACTGTTTTTCAATGCCACCCTCTCAGCAATCTTGAGGAAAGGCAGGTAGAAGAATACACCAAATACAATGATTGCCAACTGAACCACCACCGCCCGCCAGTCCCCCGCCGTCGCCAGCCAGGCGCTGAGTATGGGCGGCGTGGTCCAGGGGATCATGACTACACAGCGCGACATCAGGCCGAGCGTGGTACACAGCCAGGCAAAGTAAATCCCTATCGCTGGCAGCAGCACAAACGGAATCATCAGCGGCAGGTTAAAGACAATCGGCAGGCCGAAAATCACCGGTTCGTTGATGTTAAACAGCCCCGGAGCCAGCGACAGCCGCGCCACCTGTTTGGCTGATTTTTGCCTTGAGAAGATAAAGATGGCGATCAGCAGCGAGATGGTGCTGCCCGTCCCGCCAATCATCCCGAACGTCGGGACAAAAATGTTATTGATGATATGCGGAATCGGCTGCCCGTTGGCGAAGGCCAGCATGTTCTCATTGGTGTTGATTAACAGGAACGGTTCCAGAATCACGCTGTTCACCACCGACTGGTGAATACCCAGCGTAAACAGGAAATTACCGAAGCTGTAGATAAAAATTGTGCCGGGCAAACTGGTATTAATGAGTCTGAGAGGCTGCTGGATAAAATGGGTGATCAGGTGAATCAGATCCGTATGCAGCACGTTCGCCAGCAGCGCCGCCAGAATGGCGAACAGGGAAAGCGTGATGATCGTCGGGATCAGCGCGGTAAAGGATTTGCTCACCGCAGGCGGGACGTTCTCGCCCAGCGAAATGTGCAACACTTTCAGGCGCGAAATCGCAATAAACACTTCCGTTGAAATCAGACCAATCAGCACCCCGGCAAATATGCCCGTCGAGCCGATATTGCTGAACGTCAGCACCTGGGTGACATTCACCGGCGCCTGACTGCCGACGGGCACCAGCTGGAGCTGCATCGGCATCATAATGATAAAACTGCTTACGGCGATAACCACTGCCGAAACCGGGTTGTCGAAATCTTTGTTGCGCGCCAGCGACCAGGCAATCATCGGGGCGAGTAACAGCGCCGCGATGTTCAGCGTGCCGTTGATAATTGCCTCACCCCACACCTTAAAGTGGGCGAGCGTTTCCCCTTCGAACACCCACGGAAACACCACGTTGTTCACCAGCACCGCGAGACCGGCAAGGATAAAGATCGGCATTACCGTGGCGAAGGCGTCGCGCAAGGAACGTAAGTGCACCTGGTTTGCCAGGCGCGCGGAGAACTCAACAAATCTGTCGACAAACGACTGCATCGCAGGTGTAATTTTTGTATCAGACATAGCGGATATTCCCATCAATCAGTCACAAAAACCGGTCCGGCAGCGTAAGGCTTACAGCTCGCTTCCGTTGCTATGAATAGCCTGTTTTAACCACGCGTAGCTCTTTTTCGGCACGCGTTTCAGATCCTTGAGATCGTGGTTTTCGCGGTTGACGTACACCACGCCGTAGCGTTTACGCATGTCGCCCTGCGAGCTGAGAATGTCGATCAACCCCCAGCCGAGGTAACCTATCACCTGCGCGCCGTCTTCAAAGATCGCCGCTTTCATCGCCTCGAAATGCTTGCGGTGATAATCGATGCGGTAATCATCTTCTATCGGATTCACCCCGTCCCAGGACTCAATCACCCCGATGCCGTTTTCAATCGGAAAGACCGGCAGACGCCAGTCGTTGTAATAGCGGGTGATAATGGTGCGAAAACCGAGCGGATCGATTTGCCAGTTCCATTCGGTGGCTTTCAGGAACGGATTGTTCTTCTCGCCGTGGGCCAGGTAGTAGTTCACCTGCGTGCCTTCCGGAATCGGGTCGCTGTCGAGGGTTTTACTTGCGTAGTAACTAAACGCCATATAGTCGTTTTTGGTTCGCGCCAGCAGGGCCAAATCGTCCTCACGATAGATATCCCCAAATCCTTGCTGTTCAACCACTGCCATCACCGCCGGGCTGTAGCCCTGACCGGCAAAGACGCGCAGCAGATTCTGGTTGAGGAATTCGTCGTACTGCTGAGCGCAGAAGATATCGCGCGGTTTGCAGGTGGCCGGATAGATCAACTGATGCGCCAGCATGCCGCCCATCAACTGCCCCGGTTTGGCCTGGTGCAGGTACTCCGTCAGCGCCATGTGCGCCACCATCGTATGATGCTGGATTTCGTAGAGTTCGCGCAGGGTTTGCTCGCCCTTCATGTAGCCTGAGACTCTGAACGCTTCCGGCATATGGAAAATGTTCTGCTCGTTAAAGGTCAGCCAGTACTTCACCCGGTCGCCGTAGCAGTCGATCATCTTTTTGCCGTAGCGCACAAACGCGTCCAGCACCCGGCGATCGTTAAACCCGTTGTACTCCTGCGCCAGGGCCAGCGGCATGTCGAAGTGGTACAGGCAGATCATCGGCTCTATGCCACGCGCGATGAGATCGTTGATAAAGCGATCGTAAAATGCGATGCCCTCTTCGTTGAAATCGCCGTCACCCTGCGGACAGACACGGCTCCAGGAGATCTGGAAGCGGTAGCAGTTCATGCCCAGATCCTGCATCAGGTCGAAATCTTCCTGGTAGCGATGATACGAATCGGTGGCGACTTTCCAGTCAGAGGCATTTTCCCCGGCTTCGCGGATGTCATACACCGACATCCCCTTTCCGCCCTCGTTCCATGCCCCCTCGGTCTGCATACTGGAAACCGAGTTACCCCATAAAAAGTTAGCTAGCAGTGATTGTTTCATGGTCTCTCCCTATATGACTAGTCATTTAAATCTCATGACTAGTCATATAGGCAAAGATGAAAAATCAAGCAAACGAAAGGATCGTTTTTTGTGAGCGGGATAGAAATAAAGAAGCCGGAGGGCCCTGCTGTTTATCTAAAACAGCACAGGGTTCTCTCGGATTCGATCATTGATAGAAAGTGATGAACGCTAACCCTTGCCCTAGTAATACGTGATTGTGACATTCACTTTTGCCGTAAAATCTCCGGAAAAGGTATTGTCATTTGCGTCGGTTATCTCGGGGGCTGTCTGTATGGCCGCCGCCTGGAAAAACGCCGTATTTTTCCCTTTCTGCCCCACTCCGATATTCTGCTTCACGCCCATTCGCACCACTTTCCCTTCACTGTTATAGAGACCCACTTCGAGGCCTTTCAGCTTTTGACCATTTTGATCGCTCACTGCCGAAATGGTCTCTCGTCCGGGCACAATGGTGTAGGGCTCATCAAAGGTAAACTCGACATTGTTGGTGTAGCTGCTGCAGGTAAAATCCATGCCAAAACGGGTCAGCTTCCCTTCACGCGGGAATGAACCGCTGCTGCTTTTACGAAATTCCCCCAGGTCCACGGTCTGA
>NZ_CP025699.1:926497-1478012 GCF_023278595.1 Lelliottia sp. AC1 | reverse complement strand
GGGGCGCTGATGACCAGCTGCTGCATCGACTCGTCGTAAGTGATCCGGGCGTCCGGCCATTTTTTGAGGAAGTCGTAGCAGGTCTCATTCCCCGCTTTCGCCAGCTCGTCGAGATGCGTGTCCAGCCCCGTCTGGTGCAGCAGCGCCTGGGTCAGGCAGGGCGTGGCACTTTCACCGGCCCGGGTGGTAATAAATTCAACTTTGGTTTTAAACAGAATATGGCCGTTGAGCACGATATCGGCGGTTTTCACCCCCGCGTCCACCTGATCCGGGTGATAAAATTGCTCAGGTATTTCCTGGGAATCTTTGCGCAGGAAGTCAGCGTCAAAGGCGCTGTCACTGGCTGCTGCCTGAGAATAAGACGAAACTAAAGCAGACGCTAAAATGAAAGTCTTCATTATTAAATTGGAATGATATCTTTTCAAAAGAGGCCTGCTTTTTCATCACAAATAATTAACCAGGAAATAAAGTAAATAAAGAGAGATTAATTATACGTAATATCGACAAAGGTTTTTGCTTTGACATTACCGGGGGTAACTGCCGGCGTCGCCGTATTGGCTTTATAAGCCACTTTGAATTTAAGCTCGGTGTCGCCCGCACTTAGTGCCTGGGAGTGAGAAGGTATACCTCCGTTAATATCAACCAGCGTGGCACCATCATTTTCTAAAATAGCAACACCCACGCCATCAGCAGGGCCGTTGGTTTCGGTGTTCTTCAATATTTCGTTATCGAGGGTATCGGGCGTGCCGCTGAAGGCCACACGGGCATTTTTCATGGTGGTGATATCACAATCCTGCAGATCGATAGTGAAATCCTTCATGCCTGCATAACCTCCTGCGCCATTAAAGGATTCAGGGCTTACGGTCGTCAGCGCCATCAGTGAAGATGTGGACGCCATACCGTTAAACCCCTTAAGAGTACAGGCCGATGCAGTCACTTTACCGGTGAAGGTGATGTCGCCATCCGCCGCAAAAGACGATAACGGCGCCACACATAGCAATGACACAAGATATGTATTTAACTTTTTCATAAAACCACACTTAATAAGTAAAAGGGATATTCAATTAAGATTAATTGAATGAGTGACAATAGTATCCCTGGCGACTAAAACCATGTAGTGAGATATACTAAAGGACTTATGAAGGAGCGCTAACGCTAATAATCGAGTCAGCACAAGCCAAGGATAACCCACTAAAAAAACTGAAGATTTTAAAATCCGTGACAGGAGTACCAAAGAAAATGACTGTAAATGCTAAACTGCATTTACACTTTTACACCATGTTTATAACAAATTTTCACATGAATACATCAACGACAGTTTACTGTTCGGTAATATACTCATTGTAACTATTCAGAAAAAAATGGGCATAACCTTTAATATGCGAACATCGCTTCAATACATTTTTTTAATTTTTTCTAACAAGCACTCTTTCTCGACAGGACGAAAGGGATCTTTTAGATAATTGATATAAAGACGATTATTTTGAATATTTAGCTTAAAGTTATAGCTTAATGTCTTTATGTTGAAGGCGAGATTTAACTTCAAATAGATATTTAATGGCACAACACAAATCAACTCACTCACTTCAACGATCGCCAGGAGGTCAAGATAGTTATGGCTGCTAAACAGTGCACAATGAACATAGCTAAATCTCGTTTGATTATCCACTCCAGACGGCGTCGTCTGAACAGCATGTTTCTCCTGACAGAACTCTTTATGGGTAATTGACTGAGAGAGTCTGGGATGAGTATTGCTGCAAACAATAACATAATCCTCTTTGAATAATCGCTTAGAACAAATATCCTCATGTTCAAGCGGAGAATAATCCAAAACGACATCCGCTTTATTATTAAGAAGAATATCTATTTTACTCTGCAGCGTTGAAGGAAGCGGTATATGTACCAAAGGGAATGATGCTGAATTCTGCATTGACAAAAAAGCAAGAGGCGTCACTATGGCAGCGATATGTGATTCACAGGCAAATACAAAACGGAGATTGCCAGCTTCCTCATTATTTAAGAAACTATCAGGTTGTGACGTGTTCATAAATGCCTGCATCTCACTATGTAACATAAGGGCGAAAGGAGTAGGCACCATCGTTTTCTTATCATGTATAAATAGCAGATCATTATATAAAACCCGAAGTTTTCTTATCGCAAAATGGACACTCGAGTAAGAGATATTCAACAAAGCGGCGGCATGGCTCAGATTTTGGGTTTTCATTACCACATCAAATATTTTAAGTCGTTCGGCTTCTACCTTTTCAGTTTTAAAAGAGAGCATAAAACATTCCTTGACTTACCTTCAATGGTTTATAGAGCGTTACTTCGTCCCTTTGGAACGTTCTTTTTTATTAAAAATAATCTTTCTGGAACCATGTTATTCAGTAGTGGGGGGACTCATTAAGTATTACCGTTGCTCTGGCAGCGAAAATATACTCGTGGGTTACCACCCATTGTTTCAAAATTTTCACCAGAATAGTGATAATTTTCTTGTGTTGCCTGAATAGAGATATCCTGTAAAAGTTTTCCCGCTGCATCTTTGCTGGACAAATCAATGGCGCCGTCTTCTGTAAGTTGAAATGGATTATTCAGGAAACATTGATAGCGGTATAGTCAGCAATACTTACAAATGCATTAAGCTTAACTTAAAACACGTAGATATTGATTTGCCAATATCACTCTTAACCCACTGATAAATATAAATACTTGTAACTACCCGTCAACGCCCGGCTGTTTTTTTGAACACCGTAAAAGAAGGTGGCCTCTTTTATTTTCTTAAACAGACAGTTACACTCAAAGCGTTCATGGTAAGCAAAAAACAATATTAGATTTATCGGTAAATAAAAGCGGGTCAACTAAAACCTTTTGAAATAAAACGGATTACTGTTTCGTTATCTAATCCTTAGGAATAGTGGGTTAAAGAAGTAGAAAAAATATCTTTTAACCGTTATTTTAGGGACTTTAACCATGGAATATTAAAAAAATCATCATTTAAAAGGTAAATTATTATTGACTACGTTCTAAGGACTACGATTTTAACCTTTTCTTGTTTATAAAAAACATCCAGGAAGCAAAAGGAGAAAATGGGTATATGAGTTTATGATGGCTCAGACGCTATCCCGGAGCCCGTTCCTGATGCCGACACGGAACTTGTTTCAGTTCCGGCCATGGAACTCACCCCTGTCCCGCGTCCGGCATCCATCGCCTTCGATGGAAACAGGCTATGGCGTAGAAAGGCGCCTTCTTTGTGGTTGGATACTGTCGTCAAGGTGGATAGCGCTAATGCAAATGTGAAAGGGTCTTTCTAAGGCCACGTGAGAAGAGAACCGGGCTGTCGCTATGCTATTCTCTATGTGAATATATCGCAGAGTGAAGTTACCGCTTTTGTTTATCAGTCAGGGAATTGAAAATGACAGAAAACTCGCTTATCGCAAATATCAGTAGGGTCAAAGGATTTGATTTAAATCTTCTTTTAATCTTTGAAGCCATTTATGTTCACAAGAGCGTTTCTAAGGCGGCAGAACTGCTGTGCGTTAGCCCATCGGCTGTCAGCCAGTCACTGACGAAGCTACGCAGTTTTTTCTCCGATCCCCTTTTTATCCGCGAAGGGAGAGGACTTGTGGCAACCACTATTGCAGAGAATTTGCACAATCAATTACGTGCAGGTTTCAGGCAACTGCTGGGTAGCCTTGATTACTTCAAAGATACCACCACCCGAAGCAAATTTGTGATCCACTCAACTCCCTATGCCGCGATGCGTATCTTGCCTGACGTCAGCGCAGAGGTACTTAAGGAAGGGCTTAATTGCGAAATAACCCATATTAGCGCTGACGCCCTTCTGGACACCATTGAAGATGCGTTGACCTACCGCAAAGCAGATATCGTATTTGATACAAAGCCTTATTATAATTTTTCTACTGTCGTAGAGCCGTATCTTGTTGAGCGGACTGTTCCTATTTGCCGAGTAGACCATCCAAGGCTAAATAAGACGCTGACATACGAGGAGATGGCGTTCGAAACCTCCAGTTTCCTGAATGCCGGTTCTGAAAACGTCAAACGCGCTCAGACAGGAATTATGGAGTTTTTAGGCGAACGCAACTTTTTCTTTAGCAGCAGTTCCATAATTGTTAACGCCGCCATCGTAGAAAAATCGGATGTGGTCAGCTTCGTACCCGCCTGGTTTGCTGAAAAATTTGCATCAAGCTTTAACATCAAAGTATTGGATTGTCATTTTAGCGTCGAACCTGTCACCATGTATATGACATACAATAAAGCGTCATTAAAAAGTCCACATTTTCTGGAACTTTTAGAGGTCCTTAATAAGTTCAAAGAACTGTGAATAAAAGGGAATAGCCTGCACAATGGCTAAGGCTATTTCCTTTCTAATACCACAACCGTTATCCTGTTTAACATTCAATTTCTATCGCATCATTTCTATTTTCTTGAGAAGATCATTCTTATCTTTTTGTCTCGAAGGATCTTTTAAATAGTTGATGTATAAGCTTGTTTTTTTGACATTTAATTTAAATTTATAATTTAATGGCTTGATATCAAAAGAGGCGTGAAGCTTCAAATAAATATTTAATGGGATAACACAGATAATATCACTCACCTCCACCATTGCCAGCAGGTCAAGATAGTAATGGCTGGCAAAAAATACATTTTCAGTATCTATTAAGTTATCAATGCTTGAGGAACAACCTAGCGCCGCCTGTTTCTCATAGGAAAACTCTTTTAGCGAGATCGAATTCGAAAGTCTGGGATGATCGTTACGGCAAACAATCGCATAATCCTCCTTAAAGAGACGCTTGAAGAAAATATCTTCATGTTGAATAGGCTCATAGTCAAAAATCACATCAGCCTTATTGTTCAATAATAAATCAACCCTGGCCTCTGGCGAAACAGGAAGGGCCATATGCTCCAGGGGAAAGAGGATTGACTGCTCCATCAACAAATAGGTTACGGGGATCACTGTTGCAGCGATATGCGGCGCGCACGCAAAGATGAAACGATGTTTGTCTGTCTCAACATGAGCAGGCTGTATCTCCTGCTGGTTTTTCAATATCGCCAGGGACTCGGTATGCAATCGCTTTGCAAATTCTGTCGGCACGAGCAAACTCTTATCGCGAATAAAAAGCACATCGTTATATAAAAGTCTTAATTTTTTTATAGCCAGATAGACGCTAGAGTGCGAAACATTCAAAGCCAGAGCCGTCTGGCTCATGCTTTTCGTTTTCATCACTGTATCAAAAATACGTATGCGACCGATTTCTGCTTTACTTAATTTATGATGAATCATTAATAATCTTCCATAATCAATTAGCGTTCATTTGAGATTTCTAAATCCTTTATGCCTCTCGCTAAACGGGTCACATCCTGTAAAAAATTTTACGGTTCCAGGCGGACAGTTAACTCTTTCTATTACTCATCCTGATATCACTCTTTCTTAAACGTAACGGGCAACATCTCTCACACGCCCATACCCTTTGCATCCGTTAATATCATTTGCTGTCGTTAAATTTCCGCTGTGCTGATTCCCATGCCAGCATGAAAACTAAAAGGAAAGCGCAGGTACCAGAGGGCATGCAATTGAAATAGTTGCTCAATATCACATGCCGGGTATCAATTGCACTACCACAAAGGCCAGTTGAGGTTCAACGCCTGGCTATAGATGAATGTCAGGGTGAGTGGCAGTGGTATATCAAAGCTGGCGAGGCTGTTACGCCTCCTCTGTACGTGTAAGCACTTTTCAAAAGATTAATTATCATTGTTTATGATTATGAATATTTATTGATCCACGGTCAGAAAAAACCTTCTAAAATGGAAGTTTGCGGACTATACAAAAGATATCTCTTTACAAGAGTAAATTAATAACGCTTCCCTGTCTGCACTATCACTCTTAAGTTTTGCTTAATGACTATTTATTAGCCCTTTCATGTGGTAGGTGCTCCTGTATAAACGGCTTGTGCTTGATAACTTTACGCAGGAATCTTTCCAGAAGTTTATCGGCGGTCTTAATTATGTTCCTAAATTTAATCAGTGCTGGCAGGGGCTCTCTGCGCGCCGGACTATCCTCAGCTATTTCCTGGTGCTGGTATCACCGATAAGTGTTACAGCTTCAGCGCTCTGGCCATAAAGCGTCAAACACAGCTAAAAAAAAGCCCCCTGTGAAAACTATTCGCAGAGGGCTTTTACCGATTCAGTGCGCGCAGCCGTCACCGCACACGAAAAAGACTTTCCACTTGCCCGATATAAATCCTGTAATCAGACGCTTTTCCTTCTACGACAAAGCAAACACCCTGGTTGATATTGTCTGCCTGACGTTACTCGGCAATTAAGATTATCCTTTCAATTGATTCTGGCGATATTCACCCTGACGCTCCAGCATCCAGCCCGGATATTCTCGCGGCAGTGCACTGACGGCGTCGAGCTGCTTCAGTTCGTCATCACTCAGGCGAATATTCGTTGCGGCAATGTTGTCATCCAGCTGATCCACGCGTTTGGCTCCGATGATAACGCTGCTCACCACTTTCTGATGCAGCAGCCACGCCAGCGCGATTTGCGCGACTGAAACGCCCTTGCTTTCGGCTATGGTGCGCATCACGTCCACGCAGTCGAACGCGCGCTCTTTTTCCACCGGTGGGAAATCGAACTCCAGACGACGTCCACCCGCCTCGCTCTGGCCGTCACGACCGTATTTGCCGCTCAGCAAACCACCCGCTAGCGGGCTCCAGACCATCAGACCGACGCCTTCGCTTTGCAGCATTGGCACCAGTTCACGTTCCAGATCGCGCCCGGCAATGGTGTAGTACGCCTGTAGCGAGGCAAAACGCGCCAGCCCGAGACGCTCGGAGATCCCCAGCGCTTTCGCAATCTGCCATGCCGCCCAGTTAGAGACACCGATGTAGCGCACATGGCCATGTTGCACCAGATTATCGAGAGCATAGAGCGTCTCTTCGATCGGCGTTGCCGGATCGAAACCGTGCAGTTGATAGAGATCGATATGATCGAGCTGCATACGGCGCAGGCTCTCTTTGACGCTGCTGATGATGTGATAGCGCGAACTGCCGCGTGAGTTAACGCCTGCGGTGCCGGTTTCACCGAACACTTTGGTGGCGACAACGACGTTTTCACGCGGGATTTTGAGGTTTTTCAGCGCCTGGCCGGTGATCTCCTCCGAGCGCCCTTCTGAATAGACGTTCGCAGTATCAATAAAGTTAATCCCGGCATCCAACGCACGGCCAACCAGTTTTTCCGCATCGCTCTGCTGAAGCTGGCCGATTTTTCCCCACATGCCACCTTCCCCGCCGAAGGTCATGGTGCCAAGGCAAAGCTCAGAAACAAACAGACCGGTATTGCCCAGTTTTTGATAACGCATATGACGTTCCTCACAATGTTCGTTTGATGGGTGCCGGACAGTTATACCCCGCGCCTGCAAAACGCGAATGTGGCGTTCCTGTTTGTTTCTTGCCCAATCCTCTGAACGTTATCCGCGCGGGGCGTCGCCAAACACCGAATAGTCCGGCAAATTTACCTGCTGATACGGCTCCCAGCCTCCGCCGAGGGCCTTGTAGAGTGCCACCAGATCGAGAGTACTCTGCACCTGCGACTGCGCGCGCTGCTGCTGCGCCTGAGCCAGCTGGCGCTGAGCATCCAGCACGTCGATAAAGCTGGCGATCCCTTGACGATAGCTGTCGCTCGCCAGATCGAAGGCGTTTTGCAGCGCGTCGATGGTTTTGCCTAAGCCCGCTTCCCGCTGCTGGTCCGTGCGATAGCTCACCAGCGCGTTTTCCACATCGCCGAGCGCGGTGAGCACCGTCTGACGATAGTCGAGCACGGCGGCGCCCTGCTGCGCGCGCGCCACTTTGACGCTCGAAACTAACCGTCCGCCCTGGAAAATCGGGATCGATACCTGCGGACCGACGCTATAGAAATGGCTGCTCCAGTCGGTGAGCCAGTTGGTTTCACTGTTGCGCAGGCCAAACTGGCCGGAGAGCGACACGCTCGGGAACAGCTCGGCAACGGAGACACCAATTTGCGCCGTCGCGGCGTGAAGATTGGCCTCCGCCTCGCGCACGTCCGGGCGGCGACGGGCGAGCGTCGACGGAATACCTGTCGGCACAATGTCTGGCAATGCGGGCAGCGGCTGAACGGAACGCAGCTCGCTGTCCAGCGCACCCGGCGGTTTACCCAGCAGAATCGCCAGACCGTTCATCGCCTGACGCTCCTGGGCCTGATACTGCGGCAGCTGCGCTTCCAGATTGCCCAGCTGCGCGCGGGCGTTTTCCACGTCCATCTGCGGTGACAGACCGCCACGCTGGCGGCTTTCGGTCAGATCGAGCGTTTGCTGTGCGCTCTCAATTTGCGTATTGAGCGTCGCCATCACGCTTTGCGCCCCGCGCAGTTGCAGCCAGGCCCGCGCCACCTCCGCTTCCAGAGAGACCAGGGCGTCGTTGCGCTGTTCGATAGCCGCACGCTGCTGGGCTTCGGCACCTTCCACCTGACGGCGCACTTTGCCCCATAGATCGAGTTCCCATTGGGCATCAAAACTTCCCTGATAGAGATTTATCGGCTGGGTGAGCGGCCCCAGCGCCCCTTTCAAATCGGGATCAACGTCATCCAGCTGATCGTAAACACCGTGCGATTTTAGCTCCCCCTCCAGCCCCAACTGCTGGCGGGTCGCCTGCAGATTACCGTTCACCGAGGGATAAAACGCCCCGCCTGCCTGGTTTATCTGTTCGCGGGCACCGGCGATGCGCAGGACGGTTTGCTGCAGCGAGAGGTTTCCGGCAATCGCCCGCTCAACCAGGCTATCGAGCTGCGCGGAGCCAAACGTTTTCCACCAGCGCGGGTTTACCGCGCTGCTCTGCGTTTGTGACTTCACGCTCGCATCGCCAGGATCGTTCCATGTCGTAGGCGTCTGCGGTGCGGGCGGCTGGTAATCAGGCCCTACGGCGCACCCCGCTAACAGCAGCATTAAAAACAGGGGGGATAAACGTCTGTACATCATCAATGTGCTCCTGCACTCCCCTCGCTTTTCACCGGCGAGAGCAACAAACAAAACGGGATCAGTATTAGCGCCACCGCGCTCAGGATCGTGAAAACGTCCACGTAGGCCAGGAAGCGCGACTGTTCAATCATGGTCTGGTACATGCGTCCGGTGGCGATATCCAGCGGATTGCCGACCTGAGTAGTGAAGTTTTGGATCGCCTGCGCCGACTCCCGCAGCGCCAGCTGGAACTGCTCATTAAAAGGCGACGCGTGATAGGCCAGATGCGCGCTGTGCGTCTGCGCACGCTCCGTGATTGCGGCGGTGGAAAGCGAGATCCCAATCGAACCCGCGACGTTACGGAACATGGTAAACAGCGCGGCGGCGTCGGCGTTAAGCCGCCTCGGTATCGAAATAAACGCAATGGTAGTGAGCGGAACAAACAGGAACCCCAGCCCGAACGACTGGGCGCTACGAAACAGCACCAGGGTTTCGAAATCGATATCCGGCGTCAGGGTTCGCGACCAGAAGAACGACACCGCGAGACAGGCAAAACCAAAGGCGATGATCCAGCGCGTTTGCACGACGGGCATCAGCTTTAACACCAGCGGAATGGTCAGGACAATCAGCACCGCACCGGGCGAGAGCACCATCCCCGACCAGGTGGCGGTGTAGCCCAAATCCTGCTGGGCAAGCTGCGGGATCACAACCGAACTGCCGTACAAAATCATCGCCATTCCGGCCATTAAGAGGCTGGCGACGGCAAAGTTTTTGTCCTTCATGCAGCGCAGATCGACCACCGGTTTTTTGGCATACAGGAGCCAGTAAATCGCGCCGATGATGCCAATAAGCGTCAGTACCGCAAAGGTGCGGATAAAGTTTGAATAGAACCAGTCGTCATCCTCGCCGCGATCGAGCATCACCTGCAGGCAGCCGAGGCCCAGAGCGATAAGGCCAATCCCTGTCCAGTCGATGCTCAGTTTCTCTTCGGATTTACGCTCCCAGGGCGGATCTTCCAGCAGCTGATAAATCGCCAGTACCGTCACGATCCCAACGGGAATATTGATAAAAAAGACCCAGCGCCAGGAGTAGTTATCAGTGATCCAGCCGCCGAGCGTCGGCCCCAGTACCGGGGCGACGATGATCGCAATCGACGACAGGCCAAAGGCTTTGCCGCGATCCTCGGGTTTGAAGTAATCGAGCAGCACCGACTGCTGCGTCGGCTGAAGGCCGCCACCAAAAAAGCCCTGCATGATGCGAAACAGAATGATTTGCCACAGCTCCGTCGCGATACCGCACAGAAAGGAGCAGATGGTGAACATCACAATACAGATCAGGAAGAACTGCTTGCGCCCAAACACCCGGCTCAGAAACGCGGAGATGGGCAGCACAATACCGTTGGCAACCAGATAGCTGGTGAGCACCCAGGTCGACTCGTCGTAGCTTGCCGAGAGCGAGCCTGCCACGTGCGGCAGCGCCACGTTAACGATGGTGGTATCGAGGATCTCCATAAACACCGCGAGCGTGACAACAATCGCCACCGCCCAGGGATTACTGGCGGGCCGCCAGTTGTCGTGGCTGTGATCCGTCATTCCAGCGTGACCTTCGGCTCAACGGAGAGGCCCAGCGGCAGAGGCATGTTCGGGTCCAGCCCTTTGTCGATCACGATTTTGACCGGGACGCGCTGCACGATTTTCACAAAGTTGCCGGTAGCGTTTTCCGCCGGGAAGGCCGAGAAACGCGCACCGCTCCCCTGCTGAATACTGTCGATATGCCCTTCCAGCTTCATGTCCGGCCAGGCATCCACGGTGATCGCCACTTTATTGCCCGGACGCATACGCTCAAGCTGCGACTCTTTGAAGTTCGCCACCACCCAGATATCCGGTGAGACCAGCGAAAAGAGCGCCGTTCCGGCCTGCACCAGGGTACCCGGCTGGACGTTACGTTTGGTGACAAACCCATCAAACGGGGCGCGCACTTCGGTGTAAGAGAGATTCAGCGTGGCGGTTTCGAGCTGAGCTTTCGCCTGATCGACCTGACGTTCACGCGCTTCGACGTTGGTTTCCTGCTGGCGGATCTGGAGCTGGACCTGCTCCGCCACTTCCAGCTGTGCCTGGGCGCTGGCCAGACCGGCCTGAGCGCTGCGCAGCTGGGCGTTTGCAGAATCAATGCTTTGTTGCGTGGTGGCGCGCGGATCGACACCGCGCTGACGGCGGTATTCAGCCTGCGCATTCGCCATATCCGCCTGCGCTTTCAGCACCTGCGCTTTCGCTTCGTCCCGCTGGGCCGGATATTGCACTTTTGAGAGCGCCAGCTGAGCCTGTGCCTGGTGCAACTGCGCCACGGCCAGCCCTAACTGCGCCTGCGCCTGATCGCGCTGAGCGGTGGTGTCACGCGGATCGATAACGACCAGCAGATCGCCCTTTTTCACCCGCTGATTATCACGCACGCGCAGTTCGGTAACGTAGCCCGCCGCTTTCGGAGCAATAGTCACCACGTCTGCATCCGTAAACGCATCGTCGGTGGTCTCTTCATTTCGGGTCAGAAGCCACCACACCAGCGCCACGATAACCATGATGACCACCACTATCCCAAGGATAATGAGAGGCTTTTTACCCGGGCGTTTGCGCTCGCTTTTTTCGTTTTGATCTGCGCTTTCGTTTTGTTCAGCGTTTTCGTTTGTCTCTGCCATATGCCAACAACGTTCCTGTCAGTGAACGGCATCACAGTTATGCCGTTCACTAAAGTTAGGACGTTGCTATACATTTGCCAGGAAAAGCTGACAATTAGCGCACTATATGAGAAGGAATAATCCGAAACCGACCGCGGCCGCCCACACCAGCATTGGCAGGGACCAGAGGTGGAATCGCCACCAGATCCGGCGGTTATTTGCCATACGCAGAGCAATCAGATTGGCGAGCGATCCCGGCAGCAGGCCGAAACCGCCGACGTTAACAGCCCAGGCCAGCAGCACCGTTGGCGGCACGTAGTTGATGAGCAGAATGGTCGAGGGAACATTGCTGATAAATTGCGACAACCCGATGGCCGTCAGCCACAGGCCGAGCGGCGAGAGTCCGCTCACGCTGTGCAACGCGCCCTGCAATACCGGCAGCTGGATCAGCAGATGCACATCGATAAACATCGCCATAAAGACCAGCAGCAGCGTCCAGTCGACGCTGATCAGCACCCGCCGCGCCAGCAGCAGGAAGCCGCCCGCCACCAGCAGTGCGCCCCAGAGGGCATATTTAAGTTCGAGCGCCGTCAGGAAAATGATGTACAGGGCGAGACACCCCCACACCAGCCGCGCATTCCACGGGGAGGCCTGGGTGCCACTGTGATAGCGAAGCGGTTTCGCCGGAAAGGCAAACCAGCAGACCACCAGCAGAGAGAGCATCATCACCAGCGCGAGAGGCGCCATTTGCCAGGTGAAGGCCGCAAAGGACAATCCGGAACGTCCCCACAGCAAAATGTTCTGCGGATTGCCAATCGGCGTCAGCAACGATCCGGCGTTAACCGCCAGCGCTTCAAAGATGATCAGCCGGTTAACCGGGATCTCGCACAGCTTGCGTAACGTCAGGGTCAGCGGCACGACGATAAACAGCGCCACATCGTTAGTCAGGAACGTCGACAGCAGCGCCGCCGCGAGCACCATAAACAGCGACAGTTTGCGCTCGGTGGCAAAGCGGCGCACCATTTTGCGACCGATGACGTCAAAGTAGCCGCTCTGCTCCACCCCTTTGGTCAACATCATCAGCCCGCTCAGGGTAATAATGGTGTGCCAGTCGATAGCCGCCGGCCAGGACGCAGGCGCAAAGGGAACGAAAAAGCTCAGCCCAAGGCCAATCAATAGCAGAAGATGGAAAAAGCGATCGCGGGCGAGTGCCCGCAGTCCAGGAATGCTCATTCAGCAGGGGACCCAAATTTACGCGTGAACTCGCGGAATTTCTCCAGCGTTTCTTCGCTGACGTGGTGTTCAATCCCTTCCGAATCGCGGCGGGCAGTATCTTCGCTCACGCCGAGCACCAGTAAAAAGTTTTCAACGATCTGATGGCGCTCCCGGCTCTCCTGAGCCAGTTTCTCCCCTTCTGGCGTCAGAAACACGCCGCGCCACGGGATCATTTCGATCAGCCCAACCGAGGCCAGACGTTTTAACATTTTGGCAACCGTAGGCTGTGACACCCCAAGCCTCGCAGCCATGTCCACCTGACGCGCTTCACCGACCTCACGAAAGAGATCGGAAATCAGCTCGACGTAGTCATCAATCAGCTCGCGACGGTGCGCCTCACGCACCTGACGAAATCCTTCAACATGCTCTTCAACATTCACCAGTTGCGTCTTTTTTTTTGTAATGGGCTTACCTGCGCGACGGTTCATTGTCCTTCCTCAGTGGGTGACGCCCCTGGCGTCATATATCTTGAGCGCACAGTGTAAACGATCCCTCTACAAGCACAAAAAATTAACGAATTAGCCATAGCTATACAATATAGCCTGTGCTATATCTGTATGTAATGCAGTCACCCTTCACGGATCGAAGGGATCAGAAATCAGGAGGTCACATGAACGAATTCAAGAGGTGTATGAAAGTGTTTAGCCACTCTCCCTTTAAAGTACGCTTGATGCTGTTGAACATGCTGTGCGATATGTTTAACGGCAAATCAGAGCAAAACGATAAACCGTCCCACTAAGCGGCGTCGCGGTACGCCGCTTCATTTTTCTGTCACACTTTCCGCGCAAACTGCCCTGTTAGCCCTCAATTCCCGATCTTTTTTACGGATTTGTAATCCCTCTCGCAAAACATCTTCTTAGCAACTGTTGACCTGAATGCCGACTGGCTCTATCTTCTTGCAGCCCTGCACCATTTGCGGCTCGCTGAAGCGGACCCTCATTCCCTCTCCACGCACTGTCAGGCAGGCTTTGACCCTCGACGCCAGGGTGAGCACATGGCGTTTTCATGATAGTGACCTATGAATTTAACCCTGAAAGAAACATTTATTACCCGCAGTCGGGCCTTAAGCCCGTGGACGGGATTCTACTTTCTGCAATCGCTGCTCATTAACTTTGCGCTAGGCTATCCCTTTAGCCTGCTCTACGCCGTCGCTTTTACCTGTCTGCTCCATTTGATGTGGCGCAGCGCGCCACGTGCGCAAAAAGTGGTGGTCGGGATCTGTTCGGTCGTCGCGGCGATGTACTACCCGTTTGGTCAGGCGTACGGCGCCCCCAACTTCAACACCCTGCTGGCGCTGCACTCCACCAATATGGAAGAGTCCACGGAGATCCTGACGATCTTCCCGTGGTACAGCTACGTCATCGGTCTGTTTATTTTTGCTCTTGGGGTGATTGCCGTTCGCCGCAAACCGCAGGAGAAAAAGCCGTGGAGCATGATTGAAAACCTGTGCCTGGTTATCGGCGTGGCGACCTTTTTTGTCGCGCCGGTGCAAAACCTGGCGTGGGGCGGCGTGTTCAAGCTAAAAGACACCGGCTATCCGGTTTTCCGCTTCGTCAAAGATATTGTGGTGAACAATAAAGAAGTGCTCGATGAGCAGACGCGTATGGCGGAGCTGTCGAACATGAAAGACACCTGGAACGTGCTAGCGGTCAAACCGAAATATCACACCTACGTGGTGGTGATTGGCGAGAGCGCGCGCCGCGATGCGCTGGGCGCATTCGGCGGGCACTGGGATAACACACCGTTTGCCAGCTCAGTAAACGGCACGCTGTTTACCGATTATGTCGCGGCAAGCGGCTCGACGCAGAAATCGCTCGGCCTGACGCTCAGCCGTGTGGTCGATGGCAAACCGCAGTATCAGGATAATTTCGTGACTCTGGCCAACCGCGCCGGTTTCCAGACCTGGTGGTTCTCCAATCAGGGGCAGATCGGTGAATACGACACGGCCATCGCCAGCATTGCCAAACGTGCGGACGAAGCGCAGTTCCTGAAGAGCGGAGATTTTGAGGCCGATAAAAATACCAAAGACGAAGCCTTACTGAAGATGACGTCGCAGGTCTTCGCCAGCCAGCGCACCCAGCCACAGTTGATCGTTCTGCATCTGATGGGCTCGCATCCGCAGGCGTGCGATCGTACCCAGGGGAAATACGCGGAATTCGTGCAGTCGAAAGAGACGTCGTGCTATCTCTACACCATGACGCAAACCGACGACCTGCTGAGTAAACTCTATACCCAGCTGCGCAACACAGGCGACAGTTTCTCGATGGTCTACTTCTCAGATCACGGTCTGGCGTTTAAAGAGCGCGGCAAAGAGGTGCAGTACCTGGCCCATGACGATAAGTTCCAGCAGAACTTCCAGGTGCCGTTTATGGTGCTCTCCAGCGATGACAAAACTCATCGCATCATCAAAGCACGCCGTTCAGCCAATGATTTCCTGAAATTCTTCTCACAATGGACGGGGATTTCGGCAAAAGAGATCGCCAACAGCTATTCGTTCATTTCAAACAAGAAAGCGCCGCCGGTGTATATTACCAACTTCAAGTTACAGAAAGTGGAGTATACCCATCTGGGCACGGATGTTTTTGAGGTGAAAAGCAGGTAAGCTGACGTCGGTCTGGCACCCTCTTCCACTGGGAGAGGGCAAAAAAAAATCCGCCACATTGGGCGGATTTTTTACTGGCTCACCGAAGTGATTAGAAGCGGTAACCCACGCCTGCGATCCAGGTGCCAACGTCAACGTTGCGGATACGGCTCTGCTCATAGGAGAAGTCCAGAGCAACGTTTTCGATTGGGTTGAACTGCATACCTGCGCCGTAGGAGAAACCGTAGTCGCTGGTAGAAGCAGTGCGGTTCAGACTTTCGTTTTCAGTCTGCTGGAATTTACCGTAGCCAACACCTACAACACCGTAGATGCTTGCCCAGTCATTCAGGCGGAAAGCAGGACCAGCGGTAACACCGTAGTACTGAGCTTTGTTATAAGCGCCATCTTCAGAACGATCTTTCTCGGTGTAAGTGAAAGAACCGATCACGCCCAGCGGATTGTTGTCCTGCTCGTAGCGGTACTTCAGGTTGAAGCCGTTAGCTTTGTTTACTACGCCCTGCATATCGCTCTGAGCGTAACCACCGGTAACAGTGGAAGTAGCAGCTACAGCGGTACCTGCGGAAACAGCCAGAACAGCGGCCAGTGCTGAAAGACATGCAATTTTTTTCATAACCACCTCAAATGTGCTTCAAGTAAATCCGTAAGTTTTAAATATATCAAAAAATCTTGTGAAACTCTTTGTGATTCGTGTTGTCTAACCGATCCTTTGATGTAACAGAACATTTCAAAGGTCAGCTATCTTGTTCAAAAAACACTGAATTTCCACATTTATACGCTGATTTTGCGCGTCAACGCCATTACATTCATCCAGATTAATCCTAATCTGTTAGCTTATTAATCCATCAATAGTGGCTCATTCTACGGATTTCGCGGCATTTTTTTTCAACAAAGTCTCAACCGCTGCCTGATTATTTCAATTACACTGCGACCTTTACTCCCTTTGACACAAATTGACAGGAGAAAGGATGCCTGGGATGTCTCGCAAGGCGCCAGTCTGGTTGCCCATCGTTGTAATACTCATCGCTATGCTGTCCATTCAGAGTGGTGCATCACTGGCAAAATCCCTTTTCCCAGTAGTGGGCGCCCCTGGCGTCACGGCGCTGCGTATTGCGCTGGGTACCTTAATTCTGGTGGTGATCTTCAAACCCTGGCGGCTGAGATTTAAAAAAGAGCAACGCCTGCCGCTGCTCTTTTACGGGCTGTCGCTCGGCGGAATGAACTATCTGTTCTATTTGTCGATCCAGACCGTACCGCTGGGCATCGCGGTAGCGCTGGAGTTCACCGGCCCGCTGGCCGTGGCGCTCTTCTCTTCCCGTCGCCCCGTCGATTTTGTCTGGGTGGTGCTGGCCGTGCTGGGCCTGTGGTTCCTGCTGCCGCTGGGACAGAACATCTCTCATGTGGATTTAACCGGTGCCGCACTGGCACTCGGTGCGGGAGCCTGCTGGGCGGTCTATATCCTCACCGGGCAGCGTGCGGGTGAAGAGCATGGCCCTGCCACCGTCGCGCTCGGCTCGCTCATCGCTGCGATCATCTTCGTGCCGATTGGGATGGCGCAAGCAACGGAATCCATCTGGCAGTGGTCCATTCTGCCGATAGGTCTGGCGGTCGCCGTTCTCTCCACCGCATTGCCCTACTCGCTCGAAATGATTGCCCTGACGCGCCTGCCAACCCGCATTTTCGGCACGCTGATGAGCATGGAACCGGCGCTCGCCGCCCTGTCGGGGATGGTTTTCCTGGGAGAAAGCCTGACCTTCACTCAGACGCTGGCGCTGTGCTCGATTATTGCCGCATCAATGGGATCGACGCTCACCATGCGGCCTGAAACCAAAATCAAGAAAATCGACGTCAATTAATGCTCCCTGTTCTGCATGGTTTTTATAGCCATGCAGAATAGGGGCCAACTTACCCCTGGTTTTATTTTCTTACATATTTTGTCATCACGGTGAAATATACTCTGTCGCCCATGAAACGAGGGCGTAATTAAGACTCATCCGCATAAAATAAATCATAATCATTTTATATCAACGAGTTATACAACCCCCTTCCCTTTCACTATTAAACCGATAGGCACAGCCATCCCGGCAGAATATAAAAGCGGTGCTATACTTATTTCCGGTAATTACCTGGAACATAAAACATCAAGAGGATATGAGATTATGAGTACCGCTAAACTGGTTAAAACGAAAGCGTCTAATCTGCTTTATACCCGTAACGATGTCTCGGATAGCGATAAGAAAGCAACGATTGAGCTGCTGAATCGCCAGGTGATCCAGTTCATTGACCTGTCGTTGATCACTAAACAGGCCCACTGGAATATGCGCGGCGCCAACTTTATCGCCGTTCATGAAATGCTGGATGGATTCCGGACTGCGTTAGTGACCCACCTGGACACCATGGCTGAACGTGCCGTGCAGCTGGGCGGTGTTGCCCTGGGTACCACTCAGGTGATTAACAGCAAAACGCCACTGAAAAGCTACCCGCTGGATATCCACACCGTTCAGGATCACCTGAAAGAGCTGGCTGACCGTTACGCTATCGTCGCGAACGATGTACGTAAAGCGATTGGCGAAACCAAAGACGAAGACACCGCAGATATCTTAACCGCGGCTTCTCGCGACCTGGATCAATTCCTGTGGTTTATCGAATCTAACATCGAATAATCCATACGAATTATCTATAAAACCCTCGCCGCCCGGCGGGGGTTTTGCACGTTTATGGTGCACACTTTTGCTCTCCCCTTCTGCAAAAGTAAATTAGTTGTAATAATCACCTCACAAAATCGTTAACGAAAGATTGTTTTATCGCCGTTATCTGCGCTTAATAGCCACCCGTCGGCTAAGCAAACCCGACCGCACCAAAACAGCGCTCCATTTTGGTGCAACAAAAGCGGTTTGCACCGTTTGCTGTGCAATGCATGACATCATCCTCTTTGCAAAACAATGAGTTGCAATGTTGGCACGATTTTTTCATGTAGCCGTTTGTTCTCGCAGGGGATCGCCCCGTGGATATAAAAGGAAATGCTATGAAGTCTGTATTAAAAGTTTCACTGGCTGCACTTACCCTGGCTTTTGCCGTGTCCTCTCATGCTGCAGATAAAAAACTCATCGTCGCAACCGACACCGCCTTCGTCCCCTTTGAATTCAAACAGGGCGATCAGTATGTTGGTTTTGACGTCGATCTGTGGGCAGCTATCGCGAAGGAACTTAAACTTGATTACACCCTGAAGCCAATGGACTTCAGCGGTATCGTCCCTGCACTGCAAACCAAAAACGTTGACGTTGCGCTGGCAGGTATCACCATCACTGACGCACGTAAAAAAGCGATCGACTTCTCTGACGGCTACTACAAAAGCGGCCTGCTGGTGATGGTTAAGGCTGATAACAACGACGTGAAAAGCGTAAAAGATCTCGACGGCAAAGTGGTTGCAGTGAAAAGCGGCACCGGCTCTGTTGATTACGCGAAAGCCAACATCAAATCCAAAGACCTGCGTCAGTTCCCGAACATCGACAACGCTTACATGGAACTGGGCACCAACCGCGCTGACGCGGTACTGCACGACACGCCAAATATCCTGTACTTCATCAAAACTGCGGGCAACGGCAAATTCAAAGCGGTTGGCGAGTCTTTAGAAGCACAGCAGTACGGTATCGCCTTCCCGAAAGGCAGCGACGATCTGCGTACCAAAGTGAACGGCGCGCTGAAAACCCTGCGTGAGAACGGCACCTACAACGAAATCTACAAAAAATGGTTCGGCACTGAGCCAAAATAATTATTCTTAAAAGAAGAAGTACGCTCGGGGGCGACCTTTCGCCCCTGCTTTTTAGAACCACGGTAACAGGAAATTATCATGCAGTTTGACTGGAGCGCCATCTGGCCTGCCATTCCTCTCTTGCTTGAAGGCGCCAAAATGACCCTGTGGATTTCGGTCCTCGGTCTGGTTGGCGGGTTGTTTATCGGCCTCGTGGCTGGTTTCGCTCGCACCTACGGCGGCTGGATTGCAAACCACATCGCACTGGTTTTCATCGAAGTGATCCGCGGAACGCCTATCGTCGTCCAGGTCATGTTTATCTACTTCGCCCTGCCAATGGCTTTCACCGATCTGCGCATTGATCCGTTCAGCGCCGCCGTGGTGACCATTATGATCAACTCCGGCGCCTACATCGCGGAAATCACGCGTGGCGCGGTACTGTCGATTCATAAAGGCTTTAGCGAAGCGGGTCTGGCACTGGGGCTGTCTCGTCGCGAAACCATCCGCCACGTGATCCTGCCGCTGGCGCTGCGCCGTATGCTGCCGCCGCTCGGTAACCAGTGGATCATCAGTATCAAAGACACCTCGCTGTTTATCGTAATTGGCGTGGCAGAATTGACCCGTCAGGGCCAGGAGATCATTGCCGGTAACTTCCGTGCACTGGAAATCTGGAGTGCCGTGGCCGTTGTTTACCTGATTATTACGCTACTGCTGAGCTTTGTTCTGCGTCGCCTTGAAAGAAGGATGAAAATCCTGTGATTGAATTTAAAAACGTCTCCAAGCATTTTGGGCCAACCCAGGTGCTGCATAACATCGATCTGGACATCAAACAGGGCGAAGTTGTCGTCATTATCGGGCCGTCAGGTTCCGGCAAATCGACGTTGCTGCGCTGCATTAACAAGCTTGAAGAGATCACCAGCGGCGATCTGATCGTTGATGGCCTGAAGGTCAACGACCCGAAAGTGGACGAGCGTCTGATTCGCCAGGAAGCCGGTATGGTGTTCCAGCAGTTCTACCTGTTCCCGCACCTGACGGCGCTGGAAAACGTGATGTTTGGTCCACAGCGCGTGCGCGGTGCCAACAAAGCGGCGGCTGAAAAGCTGGCAAAAGAGCTGCTGGCGAAAGTCGGCCTTGCTGAGCGTGCCCACCACTATCCGTCCGAGCTTTCCGGCGGCCAGCAGCAGCGTGTGGCTATCGCCCGCGCGCTGGCTGTAAAACCGAAAATGATGCTGTTCGATGAGCCAACCTCCGCGCTCGACCCGGAACTGCGTCACGAAGTATTGAAGGTTATGCAGGATCTGGCCGAAGAAGGGATGACGATGGTCATCGTGACCCATGAAATCGGCTTTGCCGAGAAAGTAGCGTCCCGGCTGATTTTCATTGATAAAGGGCGTATTGCGGAAGACGGTAATCCGCAAGAGCTGATTGCTAACCCGCCTAGCCAGCGCCTGCAGGAATTCTTGCAGCACGTGTCGTAATCATCGCCGTTGCCTCACACCAGCCGGGCCGCTCTGTCGCCCGGCTTTTTTATGCCGGATTGTTCCCAAAAACTTCTCTGCCCCACCTGCCATCTATACTTATCATTTTGCTGAACATTTTCTTCATCGGAGGAAGCCGTGCCGTGGATCCTGCTGCTTTTGCTTTGCCTGTTCGGTGCACCCGCTCAGGCTGTCACCCTCCCGGGCGTTACCTCAGGCGCGTCTGCCTCTCAGTCGAGCACGCCTGCTGCGGAGCCGGACGTTGAGCAAAAGAAAGCTGCCTATGGCGCGCTGGCCGACGTGCTGGAGAATGACACGTCGCGCAAAGAACTGATCGACCAGCTGCGCACCGTCGCGAAAACGCCGCCGCAGGAGCCGGTCCCCAGCATTACGCCACCTGAAGTGACAAGCGAAAAAACCGTGCTGGAGAATGTGACTGACGTCAGCCGGCACTACGGCGAAGCCCTCTCCGCCCGCTTCGCACAGCTCTACCGCAACCTGATTGGCTCCCCGCACAAACCCTTTAATCCCCAAACTTTCAGCAACGCCGCCAGCCACTTCCTGATGCTGGCCGGGGCGATCTTCGCTTTTTACTGGCTGGCGAGGCTGTGCGCGTGGCCGCTGTACCGCAAAATGGGAGAGTGGGGACGCAGAAAAAATCGTGAGCGAAGCAGCTGGCTTCACTTGCCGCTCATGATTGCAGGCGCGTTCGTCATTGATTTACTGATTCTGGCCCTGACGCTGTTTGTGGGCCAGGTACTGAGCGATAACCTTAATGCCGGAAGCCAAACCATCGCCTTCCAGCAAAGCCTGTTCCTCAATGCCTTCGCCCTGATCGAGTTCTTCAAAGCCCTGTTGCGCCTGATATTCAGCCCGCGCGTGCCGGATTTACGCCCGTTCACCGTTAATGACGAAAGCGCCAAATACTGGGCGCTACGCCTGAGCATCCTAAGCGGTCTGATTGGCTACGGCCTGCTGGTCGCGGTACCCATTATCTCGAATCAGGTCAACGTGCAAATTGGCGCCCTGGCAAACGTGCTGATTATGCTCGGAATTACCGTCTGGGCGCTGTACCTGATTTTTCATAATAAAAAGGCGATTACCAACGGCCTTTTGCACCTGGCGGACCGCTCGCTCTCATTCTTCAGCCTGTTTATCCGCGCGTTCGCCCTGGTGTGGCACTGGCTGGCGAGCGCCTATTTCATCGTGTTGTGCTTCTTCTCCCTGTTCGATCCGGGTAACAGCCTGAAATTTATGATGGGCGCCACCTTCCACAGCCTGGCGATTATCGGCATCGCGGCCTTTGTCTCCGGTCTGCTCTCGCGCTGGATTTCAAAAACCATCACCCTGTCCCCGCAGGTACAGCGAAATTATCCCGAACTGCAAAAACGGGTGAATGGCTGGATCTCCGCCTCCCTGAAAGTGGCGCGTATCCTGACCGTCTGCATCGCCGTGATGCTTCTGCTCAGCGCCTGGAGTCTGTTTGATTTCTGGAACTGGATGCACAACGGCGCGGGCGAAAAAACCGTGGATATTTTAATTCGCATCGCGCTGATTCTGTTCTTCTCGGCTATCGGCTGGACGCTGCTCGCCAGCCTGATTGAAAATCGGCTGGTGTCCGATATTCACGGCCGCCCGCTCCCCAGCGCTCGCGCACGCACGCTGTTGACCCTGTTTCGCAATGCGCTGGCGGTGATTATCAGTACCATCACCATCATGATTGTGCTGTCTGAAATCGGCGTGAATATCGCTCCGCTGCTGGCAGGTGCGGGTGCGCTGGGTCTGGCGATCTCCTTCGGGTCACAAACCCTGGTGAAAGATATTATTACCGGGATCTTTATTCAGTTTGAGAACGGGATGAATACGGGCGATCTGGTCACGATTGGGCCGTTAACCGGCACCGTCGAGCGGATGTCGATTCGTTCCGTCGGCGTGCGCCAGGACACCGGCGCGTACCACATCATTCCGTGGTCATCGATTACCACCTTCGCCAACTTTGTGCGCGGTATCGGTTCGGTGGTGGCCAATTACGATGTGGATCGGCATGAGGATGCGGATAAAGCGAAACAGGCGCTGAAATCGGCGGTTGAAGAGCTTATGGAGATGGACGATATTCGCGGGCTGGTGATCGGTGAGCCGTCGTTTGCAGGGATTGTCGGGCTGACGAATACCGCCTTTACCCTGCGCGTTTCGTTCACCACCCAGCCGCTCAAGCAGTGGACGGTGCGGTTTGCCCTCGACAGCATGGTGAAGAAACACTTCGATATCGCCGACGTGCGACCGCCGGTGCAAACCTACCAGGTGCTCCCCGCGCCGGTGTCACCACTGCCGCCGCAGGAGCCAACCCTGTAGGCCCGGTCAGCCATGCGCCACCGGGCAACAGGCATCAGAATGGTCGGCGGCGTTTCGCGTCATCCATAAAGGACCAGGCGATAAAGCGGCTCTGCTTCTGTCCCTGGGCCATCTCTTTTTTCACCACTTTTACCGCGCCGACGTCTGTCAGTGCACGGTAGAGCGGCGGCAGGTTATCGCCGCGAGAGACCAGCGTCGTGAACCATTTCACCTGACGGCCAAACGGCTTACTTTCGGCGATCATTTTCTCGATAAAGGCCACTTCGCCCCCTTCGCACCACAGCTCGTGCTGCTGGCCGCCGAAGTTAAGCGCACCCTCTTCCGCCTGGCCGAGATTGCGGCGCTTACGCTCGCTACCGGCGCGGGCGGTGGCTGCCGAATCGTGGAACGGCGGATTACACATTGTGGCATCGTAGTTTTCATTCTTATGAATGATGCCGTTGAAAATCATGGAGGCATCTTTCTGGCGACGCAAACGGATGGCGCGGGTTAATCCCTCGTTACCATTGATGATCGCCTGGGCGCTGGCAAAGGCTTCCGGCCCCGTTTCACTGCCCGTAAAACGCCAGCCGTACTCATGCGCGCCAATCAGCGGGTAAATCAGGTTCGCGCCGGTTCCGATATCTAACACCGTCGCCTGTTTCGGGATCTCACCGCCATTGCCTTCTGCCAGTAAATCGGCGAGATGGTGGATATAATCCGCACGTCCCGGCACCGGTGGACAGAGAAAACCTTCCGGAATGTCCCACTGCGCAACGCCATAAAAATGGGCCAAAAGCGCCTTGTTCAGCGCCTTTACCGCCAGCGGGTCGGCAAAATTAACTGAGGGTTCACCCGCTGGGGTCTGCACGATAAATTCCTGCAGTTGAGGGCAGCTTTGACACAGGGCATTCATGTCGTAGCGGCTACGATGGCGGTTACGCGGGTGTAATCCCGGCTTTTGGGCAGTCATGGCATTCTCCTTTTCACAGCGGCGTAAGATACCCTCTGATGACCCAACGGTAAATAACTCTCTTTCTGGCACAACAAATCGCCAAAAATCAGCAACCTGTATGTCTATGATCTGTCAATAATTTGTCAATTTATATCGTTCAAAAAATAAGCAGATCACCATCAAATTTTTGCGCTAAATCACACTCCGTATGCTTCTAAACTTAATCTGAATCACCCATTGTCATTCAGATTCAGAGGATGTGATTATGAAAAAATACCTGACACTCATCGTTGTTGCCGGAGCCCTTGCAACCGCCTCGCTTCCCGCCTGGTCCGTTCAGCCGCTCACGACCGATAGCGATACCAGCCAGCTACGTCCTGCAGGGACAGTCTCCGCAACTGGCGCCGCGAATCTAGACGATCTTCAGCATAAGCTGGCTGAGAAAGCCCGCCAGGAAGGGGCTAAAGGGTTCGTTGTGGAATCCGCCAGCGGCGACAATCGTATGTTTGGCACAGCAACCATCTACAAATAGTCTCCCCGCCATCGAACTGCATCTGTTTAAAAAGATGCAGTTCTCTTTTCGCTTGTCTTGACTGTACGTTTTTTAACCCCATATTCATTCTATGAAGGTTTATCTTCCATCAGGAGAGAGCTATGGCTTCCGGTTGGGCAAATGACGATGCCGTGAACGAGCAGATCAACAGTACAATTGAAGATGCTGTCGCGCGCGTTCGCGGTGAGATACCGCAGGGTGAAAGTCTGTATGAGTGTGAGGAGTGCGGGGAGATCATTCCCGAGGCGCGGCGTAAAGCCATGCCCGGAGTAAGGCTGTGCATCGCATGCCAGCAGAGTAAAGATTCAAAAAACACTTCACATTCAGGATATAATCGCAGAGGATCGAAAGATAGCCAGCTACGTTGACTCTTCTTTACCTCAAACGAAGCCGCAAGCGGTTACCTTTACGCTCACGGTTTTTTAAAGACCGCGTGGCAAAACGTGCCCTCTTTACTCCCTCTGTAAAGCGCAACGACAAGAACTGTAAAACGCTGCTCTGAATTTATTAATAATCAATAAGTTATTTGTCATTCAATTTTTTTGAGCAATGCTGTCAATTCTCTTCGATTTTATCTTTCGCAAAAAAACGTGATACTTATCACATCGACGGAACATCGTCCCCTTAACAGAATAACCTGCGAGAGATTAACTATGAAAACCATCAAATATGCTGTTGCCGCTGTTGCCCTGTCTGCTCTGTCATTTGGCGCGTTCGCTGCGGAATCTGTGACTTCTGCTCAGGCGCAGAACATGAATAAAATCGGTGTGGTGAGTGCTGAAGGCGCGACCACGCTGGATGGTCTGGAAGCAAAACTGGCTGAGAAAGCGTCTGCTGCGGGTGCAAGTGGTTACACCATCACTTCTGCTAACACCAACAACAAACTTAGCGGTACTGCGGTTATCTACAAATAACCCAACGAATTATGCTCCACGCTCGCTATACCCTCTGGCGAGTTGCTCCAACCCTCATTGACCCTGTTGTTGTTACCCTTTGTTTGCCCGTCCTCACCGGACGGGCTTTTTTTTGCCTAGAAAAACGCTGCCACGCGTTTAAGCCCAGCCTCAACGGAATCCGTCTCCCCCGTCGCCAGCAAACAGCACGCCATCTGTAGCTTCAGAGAGTGCGGAACCGGTTCGCTCCCGGCCAGACAGCGCTCGGTCCAGCGGGCCGTGGTTTCAGCATCTTTTGCCGTCGGCAGAACGACGTCGCCTTCCGGCTCCTCACCGCGCTCCAGCACGACGCGCGTGCCCTGCTTGTCGATAAGCGTTATCTGCGGGCAGCGCTGCGGATTGGCATACGCCTCGCCTTCGGTGCCGTGCATCAACAGCCCTTTGCCACCAATATCGGCGAAGAAGCCCGCCACGCGAGTGACATACTCCGGATGCGAGACGCTGGACAAGCGCAGCGCAGCATCTTCCTCAAACGGCGTCGCCAGTTTCGCCAGCGTATGAGCACTGTTACGCACGCCCATGCGCCAGCGCATATCCAGCTGTTTTTCGAGAGGGGGGCACAGCGCACTCACCGGAATATAGACCGGATGATGGCCTTCGAGTTTGGCCTGCGCCTGTCCCGCATGAAGCGTCGGCGCAATGCCCATTAATTCAAAAATGGTTTCAGTCAGCACGCGCGTGGGATCGGCGCTGACGCCGTGCACAACGACCGGGAAACCGAGTCTGTTCAGCAGCACCGCCAGCAGCGGCGTCAGGTTCGCCTGTTTGCGCGCGCCGTTATAGGTAGGAATGACAATCGGCATCGGTTTGGCGACAGGCGGCGTCAGGCGGAAGGTTTGCGCCTGCATCGCCTCATAAAACCCGCGCATCTCCGCTTCTCCTTCGCCTTTAATGCGCAGGGCAATCAGAATGCCGCCCATCTCCAGCTCCGGCACATCGCCGTTCAGCATGTGGGTGTAGAGCGCGCGAGCGGTTTCCTGGTCCAGATCGCGGGCATGATTCTTCCCGCGCCCTACCTCTTTGATAATTTTGCGATAATCCACGGCATTTCTCCTGGCAACATCATTGACACACTATAGCCCTGAAAAAGCCATCAACGATAGTGTTGCTTATTTTCTGCCGGGACTTCGTCGTCTCGCTCCCGGCGCTTTTTTCCGCGCCGCCACCACGGTCGTAGGCCGCTTTGTCACTTTCGGTACGTCGGGTTGTTCGATAGGAAATACCGGTAAGGCGTTAAGCAGGCGCTGGCCGTAGTTTTTGGTCAGCAATCGTCGGTCATAAATGACGATCTCTCCCCAGCAGCCGTGGCTACGAATCAGTCGCCCCACCTGCTGAATCAGGTTGAATGACGCCGCAGGCAGGCTTTGCACCTCGAACGGATAGCGGTTGAGGCTTTTCAGCCACTCGCCTTCAGTGATCACCACCGGGCTGTCTATGGGCGGGAATGCGATTTTATGGATATGCACCTGCGTCAGGTAGTCGCCCTTCAAATCCAGCCCTTCCGCAAAGGACTGCAGGCCGATCAGCACGCTGCGCTCGCCGTTATCAATGCGTTTACGGTGGGTTTCCACCAGCCGGTAGCGCGGCTGATCGCCCTGCACCAGCAGCAATAGGCGCAGGTCAGTGACATAGGTTAAAAACAGCTGCATCGCGCGATTACTGGCAAACAGCACCAGCATGCCGGGGTATTTCTTGCTTTCGACCTGCTCGCGGAAATAGGCGGCCATCTCGGCAATATGCTGCTCTTCATGTTCCATCAGCGGCTCATGCTGCATTTTCGGGATCACCAGTTTGCCCTGCTCGCAGTGGTTAAACGGGGAATCCAGCGAGACAAAGCGATCGCCCGCTTTCTCTTTAAGACCGCTCATCTCCTGCAACCGCGAAAAGCTGTTCAGGGAACGTAGCGTCGCAGATGTGACCACCACGTGCGGCACGCTGCGCCAGATCAGCTTTTCCAGCTGATCGCTGACGCGGATCCCCACGCAGTGGAAGAAGAGGTGAATTTGCCCGTCTTTGGCTTCCCGCGTCGCCCATTTGGTCACCGGCGCGCCGGAGGCCTGCGCCATCGACGCCAGCCGCCACAGCTTACTTTGGCTCTCAAACATGCTCAATGCGCGATTCATCTGCAACAAAACGCGATGCACGCGCACAACGTCATGCGTCCCGGTTTTTTCACTGAGATCGTTGAGGAACATCTCCGCCAGACCGCGCAGCTTTTCCAGGTGCTTCGCCAGCTGCTTGCAGATCTCCATGATCTCATCCGGCAGCTCCCCCATCGCAAAACGATGTTCCGCTTCCTGGGTGACCGGAAGATACAGATCGAGGATCGTGTTGAGTGAGGCGATAAGGGCGTAGATCTCTTCGCAGTGTGCGCTCAGTCGCTCAGGCACCGCCAGCGGCGGCGTGGTTTTGGGGCGGAACTGCTCCATGCAGGTGGCAATCAGCTTACAGAACAGATCGAGCTGCAGGCGAAACCACGGCGCGGTGATTTCCGCACTCATCTCCAGAGCATCGCGCGCCACGTCCGGCAGATGGTGTCCTTCGTCGAGAACCAGCAGCAGGTTTTTCGGATCGGGAAGGACCGATTCGCTCTCCAGCGCCGCCATCACCAGCGCATGGTTAGCCACCACCACTTCCGCCTCCTGGATTTCGCGACGTGCAACGAAGAACGGGCATTCACGGTAGTAATGGCAGTTGCGATTCAGGCAGCTGGCTTTATCAGTGCTCAGGCGACGCCACAGATCGTCGCTGATGGCTTTATCCGTGTGATCGCGCAGGCCGTCCCATTTATAGCCGTCGAGATCGACCTTCAGCGTTGCGCACAGCTCCTGCTCGGCTTTGTTATTCGGGGTGAGATCATCATCCAGAAACGCCAGCAAATCCTGCTGGGTCGCTTCGGTACTGGCAAGCCCCGCCAGATTGCGTGGGCACACGTAGCGCCCGCGTCCAAACGCAGCGGTGAACCGCAGCTCAGGGATAATTTTGCGCAGCAGCGGTAAATCTTTGCTGTAGATCTGATCCTGCAATGCCACGTTGGCGGTGCTGACCACCAGCGTTTTTTGCTCTTCGCGGGCGATGGCAATGCCAGGAATTAAATAGGAAAGGGTTTTCCCGACGCCGGTGGGTGCTTCGATCGCCAGATGCCGCCCGTCGTCCCCGGCGAGCGTCTTCGCCACATCGGCAATCATCTGCCGCTGCGGGGCTCGGGGAATAAAGTCGGGGATCTGCTGTTGCAGCGCCTTATACCAGGCGGCAATTTGCGCTTTGAGCGCAGCGGTTAAAGCCATCGGGGAACCTGAAATACTGTATAAACAGCCACTATTGTGGCACGTTCGCGGGGTTGTCGCAAAAAGAAAAGCCCGGCGTTAGAGCCGGGCTTCCAGATTACTGCGCGGAGGCAGGTTTACGCGGGCGGCGTCGGCGTTGGCCTTCACCTGCGGGTTTTGCTTCCCCGCTACGCCATGGGTTTTCCCCGGCGGGTTTCGCGTCACCCGTACGGCGCGGCGGTTTGCCTGCCGCTTTTGGTGCGCCACCTTCTGAACGGCGCGGCTGCTGGCTTCGGCCACCACCGCCCTGTCCACGACCACCGCCGCCACCACGCTGCTGGCGACCGTTCTGAATCGGCTCCGCTTTGATGGAAGCATCCACTTCATAGCCTTCGAGGGCGATGCGTGGGATCTCTTTTTTCAGCAGACGTTCGATGTCATGCAGCAGTTTGTGTTCATCGACGCAAACCAGAGACAGCGCTTCACCGGTTGCCGCCGCACGGCCAGTACGGCCAATACGGTGAACATAATCTTCCGGAACGTTTGGCAGCTCATAGTTCACAACGTGCGGCAGCTCTTCGATATCGAGGCCACGCGCCGCGATATCCGTTGCCACCAGAACGCGAATGTCGCCCGATTTGAAATCGGCCAGCGCACGGGTACGCGCCCCCTGGCTCTTGTTGCCGTGGATGGCTGCACTGCGAATGCCATCTTTATTCAGCTGTTCCGCCAGGTGGTTGGCACCGTGTTTGGTACGGGTAAAGACCAGCACCTGCTGCCAGTTACCTTCGCCAATCATCTGGGACAGCAGTTCCCGCTTACGCTTCTTGTCGACGAAGTGAACGTGCTGGGTCACCTGCTCAGAGGCGGTGTTGCGACGTGCCACTTCGATTTCCAGCGGATTACGCAGCAGTTTTTCCGCCAGCCCTTTGATCTCGTCGGAGAAGGTCGCGGAGAACAGCAGGTTCTGACGACGTGCAGGCAGTTTCGCCAGCACGCGACGAATATCGTGGATAAAGCCCATATCCAGCATACGGTCCGCTTCATCCAGCACCAGGATTTCAACCTGATCCAGTTTGACCGCGTTTTGATGTTCCAGATCCAGCAGACGGCCCGGCGTGGCGACTAAAACGTCAACGCCGCTGCGCAGTTTCATCATCTGTGGATTAATGCTCACACCACCGAAAACCACCAGCGAACGGATGTCGAGGTAACGGCTGTATTCCCGGACGTTTTCGCCGATTTGCGCAGCGAGTTCACGGGTGGGGGTCAGAATCAGCGCACGGACCGGGCGACGGCCCTTCGCGTGAGGCTCTTTCTGAACCAGACGCTGCAGCAGTGGCAGGGTGAAGCCAGCCGTTTTACCGGTGCCGGTCTGGGCACTGGCCATCAGGTCACGGCCTTCCAGCACCGCAGGGATCGCCTGCTGCTGAATAGGGGTTGGCTCAACGTAGCCCTGCTCTGCAACAGCGCGCAGAATTTCCGGGTTCAGGCCAAGGGTATCAAAAGACATAAAAACTCCGAACCGCCCCGACCGTCACAGGTGTAGTTTTCAGGGAGATAAGACGAAACGAGTAGGACAAAAACCACAATGTCACGAAGCAGCGGAGTGTAGCAGATTTTGTGACATGGCGCATAAAATATCCCAGCGGGATTCATCAACAAAATATTGCTCCACCCGACTGGACAAGGTGAAAATTTAAACATAATCTTAATCAATCGATTGATTAATTTTTAATGACGCTATGAATCCAACTCCGACGACCACCAAAGGTGAACAGGCCAAAAGCCAGCTGATTGCCGCAGCACTTGCCCAGTTTGGCGAATATGGCCTGCACGCCACTACCCGCGATATCGCCGCGCAGGCCGGGCAAAACATTGCTGCCATTACCTACTATTTTGGTTCGAAGGAAGATTTGTATCTCGCATGCGCCCAGTGGATCGCCGATTTCATTGGCAGCCGTTTTCACGAACAGGTTGCCGCCGCCACCGCGCTGCTTAGCGAGCCGTCGCCGGATCGCGCCGCCATCCGCGCACTTATCCTGAACGCTTGCAACAATATGATCGCCCTGCTCACCCACGACGATACGCTGAATCTGAGTAAATTTATTTCGCGGGAGCAGCTCTCGCCCACCGCCGCCTACCAGCGGGTCCACGATCAGGTGATTGCCCCGATGCACACCCACCTGACGCAGCTGATTGCGGCCTACACCGGGCGCGACGCGAGCGACACACAGACCATTTTGCACACCCATGCGCTACTCGGCGAAGTGCTCGCTTTTCGCTTGGGCCGGGAAACCATCCTGCTGCGCACGGGCTGGACACAATTTGATGAGGATAAATCCGCGCAGATCAGTCAGGTCATCACCTGTCATCTCGACCTGATCCTGCAAGGTTTAACGCAAAGGAGCCTGGAGTCATGAAAAAACCTGTCGTCGCCATACTGGCGGTGGTCGTTGTACTGGCAGCCGGGATCGGCGGCTGGCTGTGGTATCAGAGCCAGCAGGATCGCGGTCTTACGCTCTACGGCAACGTGGATATCCGCACGCTTAATATGAGCTTCCGCGTCGGAGGGCGGCTGGAATCTCTTACGGTGGACGAAGGCGATACCATCACCGCCGGGCAGACGCTGGGCCAGCTGGACAAAGCACCGTACGAAAATGCGCTGATGCAGGCCAAAGCCAGCGTGTCCGTTGCTCAGGCGCAATATGATCTGATGCTGGCGGGCTATCGCGATGAAGAGGTCGCACAGGCCGCAGCCGCCGTTAAACAGGCGCAGGCCGCGTTTGATTACGCGCAGAACTTCTACAACCGCCAGCAGGGGTTATGGAAAAGCCGCACCATTTCCGCAAACGATCTGGAAAACGCTCGCTCCTCGCGCGATCAGGCCCAGGCCACGCTGAAATCCGCCCAGGACAAATTAAGCCAGTACCGCACCGGTAACCGTCCGCAGGATATCGCCCAGGCAAAAGCCAGTCTCGAACAGGCTCAGGCACAGCTGGCGCAGGCGCAGTTGGATCTGCACGACACCACGCTGGTATCCCCGTCCAACGGCACCCTGATGACCCGCGCCGTGGAGCCAGGCAGCATGTTAAGCGCGGGCAGCACCGTTCTGACGCTCTCCCTCACCCGCCCGGTGTGGGTGCGCGCCTACATTGATGAACCGAATCTGAATCAGGCCCAGCCAGGGCGCGAGCTGCTGCTCTACACCGACGGGCGTCCCGATAAGCCCTATCACGGTAAAGTCGGGTTTGTCTCTCCGACCGCCGAGTTCACACCAAAAACCGTTGAAACCCCGGATCTGCGCACGGACCTCGTCTATCGCCTGCGCATTATTGTGACCGATGCTGACGACGCGCTGCGCCAGGGGATGCCTATCACGGTGAAATTCAACGATGGGGACCGACATGAATGATGCGGTTATCCAGCTCAATAATCTGGTGAAACGCTTTGCGGGCATGGATAAGCCCGCAGTAGCACCCCTTAATTGCACCCTGCAAAAAGGCTATGTCACCGGGCTGGTCGGCCCGGATGGCGCAGGAAAAACCACGCTGATGCGGATGCTCGCCGGATTGCTGAAACCCGACGAAGGTACGGCCTCAGTCCTCGGGCTGGACCCGATCAAAGACGACAGCGAACTGCATGCGATGCTCGGCTATATGCCGCAGAAATTTGGCCTGTACGAAGATCTGACGGTGATGGAAAACCTTAATCTGTATGCCGATCTGCGCAGCGTCACGGGCGAAACGCGGCAAAAAACCTTCGCCCGTTTGCTGGAGTTTACCTCGCTTGGGCCATTTACCGACCGGCTGGCCGGTAAGCTCTCCGGCGGCATGAAGCAAAAACTGGGGCTGGCCTGCACCCTGGTGGGCGAACCGAAAGTGTTATTGCTGGACGAACCCGGCGTTGGCGTCGACCCGATTTCTCGCCGCGAGCTGTGGCAGATGGTCCACGAACTGGCCGGTGACGGAATGCTGATCCTCTGGAGCACCTCGTATCTCGACGAGGCCGAACAGTGCCGCGACGTCCTGCTGATGAACGAAGGCGAACTGCTCTATCAGGGCGAGCCGACGGCGCTGACGCAGCAGATGTCCGGGCGCTGTTTTCTCCTGCACAGCCCCGATGAGACCAACCGCAAACTGTTGCAGCGGGTACTGAAATGTCCGCAGGTGAGCGACGGCATGATTCAGGGGCGTTCGGTGCGCGTGATCCTCAAAAAAGAGGCCACCGCCGACGATATCCGCCAGGCACAGGGCATGCCGCAAATTGAGATAGAAGAGACCGCCCCGCGCTTTGAGGATGCGTTTATCGACCTCCTTGGCGGCGCCAGCACCTCTGAGTCGCCGCTGGGGGCCATTCTGCATACGGTTGAGGGTACGCCCGGCGAGACGGTGATCGAAGCCAAATCCTTAACCAAAAAGTTCGGGGATTTCGCCGCGACGGATAACGTTAATTTCGCCGTGAAGCGCGGGGAAATTTTTGGTCTGCTCGGGCCGAACGGTGCAGGGAAATCGACCACCTTTAAAATGATGTGCGGCCTGCTGGTGCCCACCTCCGGTAAAGCGCTGGTGCTGGATATGGATCTGAAGGTCAGCTCCGGCAAAGCCCGTCAGCATCTGGGCTATATGGCGCAGAAATTCTCGCTCTACAGCAACCTGACCGTCGAACAAAATCTGCGCTTTTTCTCCGGGGTCTACGGCCTGCGCGGGCGGGCGCAAAGTGAAAAAATTGCCCGGATGAGCGATGCCTTTGGTCTTACCCACATCGCCTCACACGCCACCGACGAACTGCCGCTCGGCTTTAAACAGCGTCTGGCGCTGGCCTGCTCCCTGATGCACGAGCCGGATATTCTGTTTCTCGATGAACCGACCTCCGGCGTCGATCCCCTCACCCGCCGTGAGTTCTGGCTGCACATTAACAGCATGGTGGAGAAAGGCGTCACGGTGATGGTGACGACCCACTTTATGGATGAAGCGGAGTATTGCGACCGCATCGGGCTGGTCTATCGCGGCAAGCTGATTGCCCACGGCACGCCGGACGATTTAAAAGCTCAGGCAGCCGACGACGAGCAGCCCGATCCCACCATGGAGCAAGCGTTTATCACCCTGATTAACGACTGGGATAAGGAGCACGCCCATGAGCATTAAGGCGATTTCCTGGCGCCGGGTGCGCGCTCTGTGCGTCAAAGAGACGCGGCAGATCGTGCGCGACCCGAGCAGTTGGCTGATTGCGGTGGTGATCCCCCTGCTGTTGCTGTTTATCTTTGGCTACGGGATAAACCTCGACTCCAGCAAGCTGCGGGTGGGGATTTTACTGGAACAGCAGAGCGAAGAAGCGCTCGATTTCACCCATGCAATGACCGGCTCGCCTTACATCGACGCCACCATCAGCGATAACCGTGAGGCGCTGATCCAGAAGATGCAGGCCGGGAAAATTCGTGGGCTGGTGGTGATCCCCGTGGATTTTGCCGCCAATATGGCACGGGCAAATACCGACGCGCCGATTCAGGTGATCACCGACGGCAGTGAGCCTAACACCGCCAATTTTGTGCAGGGGTATGTCGAGGGGATCTGGCAGCTGTGGCAGATGCAGCGAGCGGAAGATCGCGGCGAAAAATTTGAGCCGCTGATCGACGTACAAACCCGCTACTGGTTTAACCCTGCCGCCATCAGCCAGCATTTCATTATCCCCGGCGCGGTGACGATAATCATGACCGTCATCGGCGCGATCCTCACCTCGCTGGTGATTGCCCGCGAATGGGAGCGCGGCACCATGGAGGCCCTGCTCTCCACGGAAGTGACGCGCGTAGAACTGCTGCTGTGCAAGCTCATCCCCTATTACTTCCTCGGCATGCTGGCGATGCTGCTCTGTATGCTGGTGTCGGTGTTTATCCTTGAGGTGCCCTATCGCGGCTCGCTGATTCTCCTGTTCCTGATCACCAGCCTGTTTTTACTCAGCACCCTGGGCATGGGCCTGTTGATTTCGACCATCACCCGCAACCAGTTTAACGCCGCACAGGTGGCGCTGAACGCGGCGTTTCTGCCGTCGATTATGCTGTCCGGGTTTATTTTCCAGATCGACAGTATGCCCGCCATTATCCGCGCGGTGACCTATATCATCCCGGCGCGCTACTTTGTGAACACGCTGCAAAGCCTGTTCCTGGCGGGGAATATTCCGGCGGTGTTGATCGTCAATATTCTGTTTTTGATGGCGTCGGCGGTGATGTTTATCGGCCTGACGTGGTTGAAAACGAAACGGCGTCTGGATTAAACGCCGTCTAAAACATGCCCGGTAGAGAGGCTTGCCGGGCCGACGTGATTTTGTAGGTCGGGGTCGCGAAGCGCCACCCGACACGAGGATGACACGATGTTTCATCGCTTATGGACATTAATTCGCAAAGAGCTGCAATCGCTGCTGCGTGAACCGCAGACCCGCGCGATCCTGGTCCTGCCGGTGCTGATTCAGGTTCTGCTGTTTCCGTTTGCCGCGACGCTGGAAGTGACCAACGCCACCATCGCCGTCTACAACGAAGACAACGGCAAACACTCTGTGGAGCTGACCCAGCGTTTTGCCCGCGCCAAAGCTTTTACCCATGTGCTGCTGCTGAAAAGTCCGCAGGAGATCCAGCCCACCATCGACACGCAAAAGGCGCTGCTGCTGGTGCGTTTCCCGGTCGATTTTTCGCGTAATCTGGATAATGCCCAAACCGCGCCGATGCAGCTGATTCTCGACGGGCGCAACTCCAACAGTGCGCAAATCGCCGCCAACTACCTGCAGCAGGTCGTGAAGAATTATCAGCAGGAGCTGATGGAGGGGAAAGCCAGGCCGAATAACAGCGAGCTGGTGGTGCGCAACTGGTATAACCCGAACCTGGATTACAAATGGTTCGTGGTGCCGTCGCTTATCGCGATGATCACCACCATTGGGGTGATGATTGTGACGTCGCTCTCCGTCGCCCGCGAACGCGAACAAGGGACGCTGGATCAGCTGCTGGTTTCCCCGCTCGCCACCTGGCAGATTTTCGTCGGCAAAGCCGTGCCTGCGCTGATTGTCGCCACTTTCCAGGCCAGTATTGTGCTCGGGATCGGTATCTGGGCGTATCAAATTCCGTTTGCCGGATCGCTGGCGCTGTTTTACTTCACCATGCTGATTTATGGGCTGTCGCTGGTGGGATTCGGGCTGTTGATTTCGGCGCTCTGCTCAACGCAGCAGCAGGCGTTTATCGGGGTGTTTGTCTTTATGATGCCGGCGATTTTGCTCTCAGGGTATGTTTCGCCTGTCGAGAACATGCCGGTGTGGCTACAGGATCTGACGAGGGTGAATCCGATTCGGCACTTTACCGATATCACCAAGCAGATCTATCTGAAGGATGCGAGTCTGGATATTGTGTGGGGAAGTTTGTGGCCGCTACTGGTCATAGCGGCCACGACAGGCTCAGTGGCGTACGCGATGTTTAGACGCAATATCGCCTAGCTTTTTCTCTTTGGTCAGCAATGAGACCACTGCGGGTCCTGCCAGAATGACCAGGCCCGCCAGGGCCAGCAGCAGGTTGTTATGCAGCACCCGCGACAGCAACCACAGGACGATTAACGCTGCACCAAAATACCAGGTGGTGGTGAGCTCTTCGAGCACATCACCCACTTCACGCCAGCGCGCGTCGTGGTGACGCTGTAAAAACAGCATCGACAGCACGGTCACGCCATACATCGCACATAATCCCAAGCCGACATGCACCAGCGTGCCGCTCTTCCAGCCCATTACCAGTACCGCCACGACCAGTAAATGCAACATTATCTGCCAGCAACTGAGGCCAGTTGCGACACGAACGCGTTGTTGCCACTTCATGGCTTCTCTCCTGAAGGATATTTCTCTGCTAGTTCAGAGTACCGCACTTTACGGAAAATTCCGTAACACCGCATCTTTTTGTGACGCCGACTACACTTTATTTTCATCAGGATAGTGACGCTGGCAGGAGCATATGACGCAAAAAACCCGGCATTTTTCGCTCAAAATTTTGACGATTAACACACACAAAGGCTTCACGGCATTTAACCGCCGCTTCATTTTACCCGAGCTGCGTGACGCGGTACGTACCGTCGGCGCGGATATCGTCTGCCTGCAGGAAGTGATGGGCGCGCACGATATTCACCCGCTGCACGTCGAGAACTGGCCAGACACCACCCACTACGAATTTCTGGCTGATACCATGTGGAGCGACTATGCCTATGGCCGCAACGCGGTCTACCCGGAAGGCCATCACGGCAACGCGGTGCTGTCGCGTTTTCCCATCGAACATTATGAGAATCACGACGTGTCGGTGGGAGAAAGTGAAAAACGCGGGCTGCTTTACTGTCGGATAAAACTGCCGGATCTGGCCTTTCCGGTTCACGTGGGCTGCGTGCATCTCGGCCTGCGGGAAGCGCACCGCCAGGCACAGCTGCAGATGATGACCCGCTGGGTCAATTCGCTGCCGGATAACGATCCGGTGGTTATCGCCGGTGATTTTAACGACTGGCGACAGCGCGCAAACCGCCCGCTGAAGGCCGATTCCGGGCTGGATGAGATTTTCACCCGGGCGCATGGCCGCCCGGCGCGCACCTTCCCGGTCAGTTTTCCTCTGCTGCGCCTGGATCGCATTTACGTCAAAAACGCCCACGCCAGCCATCCGAGCACCCTGGCGCTGCGCGGCTGGCGTCACCTGTCTGACCATGCCCCGTTAAGTGCGGAGATTCACTTATGAAAAGTTCATGGCGAGAAGGTAACCAAATTACGCTGCTGGAAAATGGCGATGAGTATTATCCCGCCGTTTTTGCTGCCCTCGATGCGGCAGAGCAAAAAGTTATTCTCGAAACCTTTATCTGGTTCGAGGACGACGTGGGCCGTCAGCTCCATCAGGCCGTGCTGCGCGCGGCTCAGCGCGGTGTCAAAGTCGAAGTGCTGCTCGACGGATACGGTTCGCCCGACCTCAGCGACAGCTTCGTCAACGAGCTGACCGCCGCAGGCGTGGTGTTCCGCTATTACGATCCGCGCCCGCCGCTCTTCGGCATGCGTACCAACGTCTTTCGCCGGATGCACCGCAAAATTGTGGTGGTGGATGGCAATGTCGCGTTCGTGGGCGGGATCAACTACTCCGACGAGCACATGTCCGACTACGGCCCGGAGGCGAAGCAGGATTATGCGGTGAAAGTCGAAGGCCCGGTGGTGCAGGATATTTTACTCTTTGAGCTGGAAAATCTGCCGGGGCAGTCGGCGGTGCGCCGCTGGTGGAAACGCCATCATCGCCCGGAAGAAAACCGCCAGCCCGGGGAGGCGCAGGCGCTGTTTATCTGGCGCGATAACGACGAGCATCGGGACGATATTGAACGCCACTATCTGAAGATGCTCGCCAATGCGAAGCGCGAAGTGATCATCGCCAACGCCTATTTCTTCCCCGGCTACCGTCTGCTGCATGCCATGCGCAATGCCGCACGGCGTGGGGTGCGGGTCAAACTGATTGTACAGGGCGAGCCGGATATGCCGATTGTCACCGTCGGTGCGCGGCTGCTGTACGACTATCTGGTCAAAGGTGGCGTGCAGATTTACGAATATCGCCGCCGCCCGCTGCACGGAAAAGTGGCGCTGATGGACGATCACTGGGCGACCGTTGGCTCCAGCAATCTCGATCCCCTGAGCCTGTCCCTTAATCTGGAGGCTAACCTGATCATCCACGATCGCGCATTTAACCAGACCCTGCGCGACAATCTTACGGGCATTATCGCTCGCGATTGCGTGCGGGTAGATGATTCGATGGTGCCGAAACGCACCTGGTGGAATCTGACCAAAAGCGTGGTGGTGTTCCACTTCCTGCGCCACTTCCCGGCGCTGGTGGGCTGGCTGCCGGCTCATACGCCCAAGCTCGCACTGGTGCCGGCGCCTGTTCAGCCGGAAATGGAGACCCAGGATCGGGTTGAAGCCGAAAACTCAGGGGTGAAACCGTAATGAGCAAATCACATCCGCGCTGGCGGCTGGCTAAACGCATTCTCACCTGGCTGTTTTTTATTGCTGTTGCCGTGCTGCTGGTGGTCTACGCGCAGAAAATTGACTGGGAAGAGGTGTGGAAAGTCATCCGCAACTACAACCGGCTGGTGCTGCTCAGCGCCGTCGGGCTGGTGATCGTCAGCTATCTGATTTACGGCTGCTACGACCTGCTGGGCCGCGCCTACTGCGGGCATAAGCTGGCGAAACGCCAGGTAATGCTGGTGTCGTTTATCTGCTACGCCTTTAACCTGACCCTCAGCACCTGGGTGGGCGGCATCGGCATGCGCTACCGCCTCTATTCGCGCCTCGGGCTGCCGGGCAGTACCATTACGCGCATTTTCTCGCTAAGCATCACCACCAACTGGCTCGGGTATATCCTGCTCGGCGGGGTGATTTTCACCATTGGCGTGGTGCAGCTTCCGGCCCACTGGTATATCGACGAAACGACGCTGCGGATTATGGGCATCGTCCTGCTGCTGATCATCGCGGCGTATCTCTGGGCCTGCGCATTCGCTAAACGCCGTCATATGACCGTCAAAGGGCAGAAACTGGTGCTGCCGTCGTGGAAGTTCGCGCTGGTGCAGATGGTGATCTCCAGCGCTAACTGGATGGTGATGGGGGCCATTATCTGGCTGCTGATTGGCGAAGAGGTGAACTATTTCTTCGTGCTTGGCGTGCTGCTGGTGAGCAGTATAGCCGGAGTGATTGTCCACATTCCGGCCGGGATCGGGGTGTTAGAAGCGGTGTTTATTGCCCTGCTGGCGGGGGAACACGTGTCGCACGGCACGATTATCGCGGCGCTTCTGGCCTATCGAATGTTGTACTACTTCCTGCCGCTGGCACTGGCGACGGTCGGCTATTTGATTCTGGAGAGTCGGGCGAAAAAGCTGCGGGCGAAGAATGAGAAAGCGATGGCGAAATAACAAAATCCGTGTGGCGGTCCACTGACCAAACGACGAGTTGCATGCCCGGCAGGCGTAAACGCCGCCGGGCACAGCAATCAGCGGCGGTTACCGAAAATCCGCAGCAGCATCAGGAACAGGTTGATGAAGTCCAGATAGAGCGTTAACGCGCCAAGAATGGCGTATTTGCGCAGGTTACCGCTGTCACGCACGTCGATCTGCTCGCCGATGTTTTTCAGCTTCTGAGTGTCATACGCCGTCAGGCCGACAAACACAATCACCCCGATGTACGTCACCGCCCACATCAGCGCTTCGCTTTTCAGCCAGAAGTTTACCAGCGACGCCAGCACAATCCCGATAAGCGCCATAAACAGCATGTTGCCGAAACCGCTCAAATCGCGTTTGGTGGTGTAGCCGTAAAGGCTCATGGCACCAAACATCCCACCGGCCACCACAAAGGTGCTGGCGATAGAGGAGTAGGTGTAGACGATAAAAATACTGGAGAGCGTCAGGCCGGTCAGCGCCGAATAGAGCATAAACAGCGTGGTCGCCATGCCCGCACTCAGCTTTTGCACCAGTCCGGAAAGCACAAACACCAGCGCCAGCTGGGCGATAATCAGCCCAAAGAAGGTGATTTTGCTGGAAAAGATAAACATCATCAGTTCGGGGGTATTGGCTGCGTACCACGCGATAAACGCGGTTAACAGCAGGCCGCAGGTCATCCAGCCGTACACCTGCGCCATATAAGTTTGCAGGCCGCTACGCGTCTGCTGAACGATTGAATCCGAACGTGGAAATCGGTCCATGATAACTCCTGATTAAGTGGGCACACCTTTTAAGATTAACACATCCGCGCCATCCGGTTACCAGCGGCTGGCAGCCTGCTTGTCGCTGTCACGCGATTCCACCCAGCGTTCCCCTTCCGGTGTGGCTTCACGCTTCCAGAACGGCGCGCGGGTTTTGAGATAATCCATAATAAATTCACCGGCATCGAACGCGCTACCGCGATGCGAGCTGGTGACGCCAACAAAGACAATCTCTTCGCCAGGCCACATTTCGCCGACGCGGTGAATCACCGTGACGCGACCGAGTGGCCAGCGCTGACGGGCCTCTTCCACGATAGTGGCAAGCGACTTTTCCGTCATCCCCGGATAATACTCGAGGGTCAGCGCGCTCACACTCTCCCCCAGATTATGGTTCCGGACTTTACCGGTAAATGTCACCACCGCGCCGTCTTCGTCGCGCTCGGCCAGCCAGCTGTATTCCGTGCCGACATTGAAGCGTTCCGGTCCAACAATAATCCGCGTGTCAGCCATGATTAACCCCCTGTGACCGGCGGGAAAAACGCCACTTCATCACCGGCGTTAAGCGGATGGGAAAACTCCACCAGCGTCTGATTCACTGCCGCCAGCAGTTTTCCCTCTTCGAGCGCCAGCGCCCAGCGATCGCCTTGCGTCGCCAGATGGGCACGCAGGGCTTCGACGTTGTCGAACGGCGTCTCGAGCGTCAGGCTGTCGATATTGACAAGCTCTCGCACCTGAGCAAAAAAAAGCACTTTAATCATGATTGTCCGCCCTGAAATCACCGGATTTGCCGCCGCTTTTCGCCAGCAGACGAACCGGGCCAATCACCATATCCTTCTGCACCGCTTTGCACATATCGTAAATGGTCAGCGCCGCAACCGAGGCCGCCGTTAAGGCCTCCATCTCGACGCCTGTTTTGCCGGTCAGACGGCACAACGTCTCGATACGCACGCGGTTGTGCTCCGGCTCGGCCTGCAGGCTCACTTCAACCTTGCTGAGCATCAGCGGGTGACACAGCGGGATAAGATCCCAGGTACGTTTCGCGGCCTGAATTCCGGCGATACGCGCGGTAGCGAAAACGTCACCCTTGTGGTGGCTGCCGTCGATAATCATCGCCAGGGTTTCTGGCAACATGGTTACGAAAGCCTCGGCGCGCGCTTCGCGCACCGTTTCGGCCTTGGCGGATACATCCACCATATGCGCTTCGCCAGCGGCGTTAATGTGGGTCAATTGCGACATAGCTTATTTCTTCAAATGAGGATGAAAATTACACGGACGAGTGCGGGCATCCAGCTGCGGAGCGATGATGTTCTCCCACGCGGTGCGGCAGGCTTTGGTGGAGCCTGGCATGGCGAAAATCAGGGTGTTGTTGGCGATCCCGGCCACGGCGCGCGACTGTAGCGTGGACGTACCGATCTCCTCAAAGGAGAGCATCCGGAACACTTCGCCAAAGCCCTGGATTTCGCGGTCGAAGAGCGGGAGCAGCGCTTCTGGCGCCTGATCGCCTGCGGTAAAACCGGTGCCGCCGGTGATCAATACCACCTGCACCTCTGCGCTGGCGATCCACTGGGAGACCTGAGCGCGAATGGCGTAGCGATTCTCTTTCACTATCGCTTTATCAATGATGCTGTGCCCCGCCTCGTGGGCGGCGTCGCGCAGCCAGTGGCCGGAGGTGTCATCCTCCTCACCACGACGTTCAGAAACGGTAAGAATAGCAATACGCGTCGGAATAAATTCAGCGCTGACCTGACTCATTTTCTGGTTCCTTTTAAGCCGATTACCCGCCGATGTAAGACAGGTTTTGTGTAATCCCGGTGTCGCCCTGATGCAGGAAATGGGTCTGTTTTTTATGCGTCAGAGCAGCAGAAATGCGCGCTTCGAGGGCCTCCTGCTGCGCATCGTCTTCCAGCAGATCGCGAAGATCCACGCCGCCGTCGCCGAACAGGCACAGATGCAGCTTGCCCACAGACGAGACGCGCAGACGGTTACAGGTGGCACAGAAGTCTTTCTCATAGGGCATGATAAGCCCAATTTCCCCTTCATAATCCGGGTGACAAAAGACCTGCGCCGGGCCGTCGCTGCGTTGGCGAATCTGGTGGATCCAGCCGCGCTTCAGCAGCGCATCGCGCAGCACCATGCCGGAGATATGATGACGACGGAACAGGTCGCTGCCCTCGCCCGTCTCCATCAGCTCAATAAAACGCAGTTGAATGCGGCGGGGTTTGACCCACGCGAGGAAGGTGTCGAGCTGGTGATGGTTTACATCGCGCATCAGCACCGTATTGACTTTGACTTTGTCGAAACCGGCTTCGAACGCCGCATCGATGCCCTGCATCACCTGGCGAAACTTATCCTGCCCGGTGATGGCGTGAAACTGGCGTGCATCGAGGCTGTCGACGCTGACGTTGATGGCCGTGAGACCCGCATCGCGCCACTGGGCCACATCGCGGGCTAAGCGATAGCCATTGGTGGTGACGGCGATTTGGCGAATGCTCTCGTTTTCACGAATGGCGGCGATGATGTCGGGAAAATCACGACGCAGGGAGGGTTCTCCACCCGTGAGACGCACTTTTTCCGTGCCAAGCTCAGAAAACGCACGCGTGACGCGGCGCACTTCCTCGACGGAAAGAAATCCGTTATTGGTGACGCTGCCCGGCTTGTAGCCGTCTGGCAGGCAATAGGTGCAACGAAAATTGCACACATCGGTAATCGACAGACGTAAATAGAAAAACTTACGCGCGAAAGCATCTGTGAGTTGAGAAGCCATGTACACCTTTCCAGTACGGGAGGCACAGTCATTTCTTTCTGTACCCTGGTGACGTTTCCGTCACGGCCAGGGCGCCATATCGTGTGACACAGGCGCCAGGGCTAGAGTGTATGTTTTCAAATTTGAAAACGTGGGTTATGCCGATAGTAGCGCGGAAATGGCGCTTTCGCCATTCGCCGATTTCGCTATATAATTATATATATAGCGACCAGATCGTGCACTTTCACTACAGAATACGTAAAAATCAATGTTTCGCATTGATATACGTCATTTTGACAGGGGTCGGGCATCGTCTTTTAGGGGTAGTTGGGTTACTGTTACGCGGATCAAATGTCATAAGGAATCTGTATGCGCAATCGCACTTTTGCGGATCTTGACCGTGTGGTCGCTCTCGGCGGAGGGCATGGGCTGGGGCGGGTTATGTCGTCATTATCCTCGCTGGGCTCCAGGCTCACCGGGATCGTGACCACCACCGATAACGGTGGCTCAACAGGTCGTATTCGTCGTTCAGAAGGCGGTATTGCCTGGGGCGATATGCGTAACTGTCTTAACCAGTTAATTACCGAACAAAGCGTCGCATCGGCGATGTTTGAGTATCGTTTTGGCGGTAACGGGGAACTTTCCGGGCATAACCTCGGAAATCTGATGTTAAAGGCGCTGGATCACCTGAGCGTACGCCCGCTTGAGGCGATCAATTTAATCCGTAATCTGCTGAAAGTGGATGCTTTCCTGATTCCTATGTCGGAACAACCGGTCGATTTGATGGCGATCGACATGGAAGGGCATGAAGTTTACGGCGAGGTCAATATTGACCAGCTGGTAGTCCCCCCCAAAGAGCTGATGACCTACCCTACTGTTCCCGCCACGCGCGAAGCGGTGGAAGCAATCAGCGAAGCGGATCTGATCCTCATCGGCCCTGGCAGTTTTTACACCAGCCTGATGCCGCTGCTGCTGGTAAAAGAGCTGGCCCAGGCGCTGCGCAGAACACCCGCGCCGATGGTGTATATCGGTAATCTGGGGAAAGAGCTTAGCCCTGCCGCCGCCAGCCTTTCGCTTGCCGATAAACTCAATCTGATGGAGCAGTACGTCGGTAAAAAAATTATCGACGGCGTGGTCGTAGGGCCGAAGGTGGATGTTTCAGGTATGGAAGGCCGTGTGGTGGTGCAGACAGAGCTGGAAGCGAGTGATATTAAATATCGCCACGACCGGCATTTGCTGCGCCTGGCGCTGGAAAAAGCGATTCAGGCGTTGGGATAACGGAACTGCGCCCGGTGGCGTTACGCTAACCGGGCCGACAACGCATCCGAACGGATAGCCGGGCAGACGCAATGCTGCCCGGCAACGCGAGTTACGACGCCGCGATAAACAGATCGCGCAGCTTATGCAGCTGATCGCGAAGTTGCGCCGCCTCTTCAAACTCCAGATTCTGCGCATGCTGCATCATCTGCCCTTCCAGTTCGTGGATTTTCTGCTGCAGCGCTTTCGGTGTCAGCAGCACCTCCACCGCATCGGCCTCAACCGGATGACGCGCTTTTCCGCGGCCTTTGGTTTTCGCAATCCCCTGACCCAGCGCCAGAATATCCACCACTTTCTTGTTCAGCCCCTGCGGGGTGATGCCATGCTCTTCGTTGTACTGCTGCTGTTTCTCACGACGACGTTCCGTTTCGCCGATCGCTTTCGCCATCGACGCCGTAATTTTGTCACCGTACAGAATCGCTTTCCCGTTGATGTTACGCGCCGCGCGGCCAATGGTCTGAATCAGGGAGCGCTCAGAACGCAGGAAGCCCTCTTTGTCGGCATCCAGAATCGCCACCAGCGACACTTCCGGCATGTCGAGACCTTCTCGCAACAGGTTGATCCCCACCAGCACGTCAAACTCGCCAAGACGTAAATCGCGAATGATCTCCATACGCTCAACGGTATCGATATCCGAGTGCAGATACCGCACGCGCTCCCCGTGCTCTTCCAGATACTCGGTCAAGTCTTCCGCCATACGTTTGGTTAGCGTAGTGACCAGCACACGCTCGTTAACCGATGCGCGAGCGCGGATCTCTGAGAGCAGATCGTCCACCTGCGTTCCCACCGGGCGAACTTCGATAATAGGGTCCAGCAGGCCCGTTGGACGTACCACCTGATCGATAACTTCATCACCGGATTTCTCCAGCTCGTAGTTCCCCGGCGTGGCCGACACGTAGATCGTTTGCGGGGCCAGCGCCTCGAACTCTTCGAATTTCATCGGGCGGTTATCGAGCGCCGACGGCAGACGGAAACCGTACTCCACCAGCGTCTCTTTTCGCGCGCGGTCACCGCGATACATGCCGCCGATCTGCGGAATAGTGACGTGAGATTCGTCCACCACCAGCAGACCATCAGCCGGGAGATAATCGAACAGGGTCGGCGGTGCTTCGCCAGGACCACGCCCGGAGAGATAACGCGAGTAGTTTTCAATGCCCGAGCAGTAACCCAGCTCGTTCATCATCTCTAAATCGAACTGCGTACGCTGGCTCAGGCGCTGCTCTTCGAGCAGTTTGTTATTAGCCAGCAGCACTTTACGGCGGTCTGCCAGCTCCACTTTGATCTCTTCCATCGCCTGCACGATACGCTCGCGCGGGGTAACGTAGTGGGTTTTCGGGTAGATGGTAAAGCGCTGAATCACCGACTCAACGTGGCCGGTCAGGGGATCAAACAGCGACAGACGCTCGACTTCCTCGTCAAACAGCTCAACGCGCAGGGCCAGATCGTCGGATTCTGCCGGGAAGATGTCGATCACTTCGCCGCGCACGCGGAAAGTACCGCGCTGGAACGCCTGGTCGTTACGGGCATACTGCAGCTCCGCCAGACGGCGTAAAATCGCGCGCTGATCGATAATCATCCCGATGGTCAGGTGCAGCATCATCTTGAGGTAAAGATCCGGGTCGCCCAGACCATAGATGGCGGAGACCGACGCCACCACGATCACATCCCGACGCTCAAGTAGCGCTTTCGTCGCCGACAGACGCATCTGTTCGATATGTTCGTTGACCGAAGCATCTTTCTCGATAAAGGTGTCTGAGCTGGGTACGTAGGCTTCCGGCTGGTAGTAATCGTAGTAGGAGACGAAATATTCGACGGCGTTTTCCGGGAAGAACTCTTTCATCTCGCCATACAGCTGCGCCGCCAGCGTTTTGTTAGGGGCCAGCACCATCGTCGGGCGCTGCAGATCCGCAATCACGTTGGCAACGGTAAAGGTTTTGCCCGAACCGGTCACACCCAGCAGGGTCTGGTGTGCCAGCCCGTCTTCCAGCCCCTCTTTCAGGCGACGGATTGCATCCGGCTGATCGCCAGACGGACGGAAAGCAGAATTCAGTTTGAACAATTTACTCATGGGCGACAACCTGATGACGGAAAAAGCGGCAGGTGAGTAATTTTACTCGCGGCTGGCAAATTTGCCAGTAATAAATACTGGATGTAAAACCAGTGGCGTGTAAGGATATCTGGATTAGCATCCGCCTGATGAGCGCGAAAGGGGCCAAAATTTAGGCTGTGACGAGATAAAACACCAGCAATGTTCGGTTATCCCCAGAACATTTCTATTTTTAACATTTGTCAAGCCACGTAATGATAGTTTTATGGCAGTCAGTGACACTTTCATGACGATGATTGCTTTTGTCTAACTCGTTAATTCATAGAAGATATTTCTTAAAGCCGCGTTTCGCATCAATTCATGCGCAGGCCGCGTCTTCTCTCGCTTGCCTCAGGTTTTCTAACTCTAATGCACATGGTTATCCACAGGAATAGTGGATAAGTGCTTCCAGCCCGTACAGACCGCGACTCCGCAAATTCCCGGTTTTTCCCAAGGGCATGTCCGTAAAAAATATTTATAGCTCTTTTTTGATGATATTCAGCCCCACTGCGCATAACCGACTGGCGAGATCTTAATCACATTTCCGTCATTATGTGCACAGCCCGCCCTTTTCACGGCTGTGAGCCAAATCTGAAAAGTGCAGCATATCGAACCACGCCATCGGTTATGGCAAGGGTTTTGCAGATTATCCTGAGACGTCTCATCCCTCATGCGTTTTAAGGAGTGAAATATGCTAAGTCTGCGCGCCGTTAATCAGTTCTATGGAAGTCAGCACACGCTGTGGAATGTCGATCTGGATTTGCCGCCAGGGATGTGTACCGGTGTTATCGGGCTGCCGGGTATGGGGAAAACCACGCTTATCAACTGCATCACCGGCCAGTTGCCCATCGAGAGCGGCACCATCATCTGGCATGAAGCGGGCGCGCCACCGTGCAATTTGAGCAGCGCTGCACCTGAGCAGTGCGCGATGCCGGGCATTGGCTATGTCTCACAGGACCGACGGATTTTCTCACAGCTCACCGTCGAGGAGAATCTGCACGTCGCCATGCGCGCCAAAGGTGCGCCCGATGCGGCGGCGAGCAGTGATATTTACGAGCTGTTTCCCCAGCTCTGGCCGCTGCGCCACGCCAGAGCGACGGGGATGTCGCCGGACGAGCAGTACCAGCTGGCGCTGGCCAATGCGCTCATTTGCCGCCCTCGCCTGCTGATTCTGGACGAGCCGCTGCACGGCGCGGGAGGCACCTTTGCCATCCGGCTTGGGCAACTGCTGATGCGGTTGAGTCGGGAGCTGGGAATGACGGTGCTGTTAGCGGAACAGCAGCTGTCGTTTATTCGCCGGGTGGCCGATCGTTTCTGCGTGCTCTATCGCGGGCGTAACGTGGCTCAGGGCCACGTTAACGAGCTGGATGATGAGCTTATCGCCCACTGGATGTCGCTGGATGCAAGACGCTGAGATCGAGATACTGCCCGGTCTCGGCCTGCTCTGCGCCCTCAGCAAGCCAGGGGATCTCCCCGAGGAACGGCGCATGAAGCACGTTTTTCAGCGTCGCGAGATACTCCTGATGACGTCTACCTGGGGCCATCACGTCGTTGGCGATCCAGCCTGCGAAGCGTAAACCGGCCTGTTGAATCGCCTGCGCGGTGAGCATCGCGTGGTTGATACAGCCGAGCTTAACGCCCACGACCAGGATCACTGGCAGCTGTTCTTCCTGCACCCAGTCAGCAAACGTCTGATGCGCCGAGAGCGGCGTAAACCAGCCGCCAGCCCCTTCGACCAGCACCCATTCCGCCTGCTGCTCCAGTGCCCGCAGGCCTGCAGAGAGAACCGAAAACGCAATCGGACGCTGCTCGTCGGCGCTGATGATGTGCGGAGAAGTTGGCTCGGCGAAGGTGTACGGATTCACCGCCTGATACGGCAGCGCAAGCGTGCTGTGGCGTTGCAGCGCCAGCGCGTCGGAGTTGCGCAAGCCTTCCGGCGTTATCTCGCTGCCGGAGGCGACCGGTTTGTACCCGGCGGTAATGAATCCCTGCAAACGCGCCGCCTGCAACAGCGCCGAGCTGGCGACGGTTTTACCGACTTCAGTGTCGGTTCCGGTGACAAAATAGCGTTCAGTCACGTTCGATAATCCCATGAAAGAGTTGATAAGAGAGCGGGAATTCCCCGCGCACACGCGGCCACGCCAGCTCAAGCTGCGTCAGCTCGCCGCGCGTGAGCGGTTTTCGCGCCCGTCCGTCGTGCAGATGGGTGGCGCCAATCCCTTTCAGCGAGCGCATCGCGCTCAGGGCATCGCTGAAAGAGAGGGTAACGACCTCCGTGATGGCCCTGTAGCGCCACCCGGCGAGGGCGTCGTTCACCGCCTGCGCCGGTAAAAAACGGTTGGCGTGCGGCCGTTCATCCACCGCACGCCAGGCCTGATTCAGCTCCGGCAGAGAATTATCGAGCAGCGTGGTGAAAGCGACAGTGCCGCCGGGGCGCGTGACCCGATACAGCTCGCGCAACGCCTGCGGCAGACTGGCGCACCACTGCACCGCCAGATGGCTCCAGACCAGGTCAAATTGCGCGTCCGGCAGCGGAATAGACTCGATGTCCCCCACCAGATAATCATCGGCCGCCTGCTGATAGCGCGCCTGTTCCAGCATTTGCGGGGAGAGGTCGAGGGCCGTCACATGGCTGCCCGCCTCGCGCCAGAGACGGCTGTTTGCGCCAGGCCCGCAGCCTGCATCCAGCACGGTGTGGAAACGCCCCTCGCCGAGCAGCGTTTTCAGCCCCTGGGCGCTCCGGCGCTGCAGGTCGTCGTGTCGGGAATAACTTTGTGCCGCTCGCCCGAAAGCAGAGGCGATGGCCTGCTTATTAACCTGCGTCATGCAGCGCCTCCAGTAAATCATCAATGTCCTGCGTGTGGTGCGCGGCCGTCAGGGTCAGGCGTAATCGCGCTGTGCCCGCCGGGACGGTTGGCGGGCGGATCGCCGTCACCCACATGTCACGCTCGCGAAGCTGCTGCGCCAGATGCAAGGCACGGCTGTTCTCGCCCACAATCAGCGGCTGGATGGCACTTTGCGAATCGGTCATCTGCCAGGGTAGCTCGCGCACGCCCGCCCGAAAGCGCTGGATGTGCGCAGCCAGAGTGTGTCGCCGCTGCTCGCCCTCTGCGCTGCGGACAACCCTCAGCGCTTCCAGCAGCGCCACGGCCTGCGCAGGCGGCATACTGGTGCTGTAGATCAGATGGCGGGCGAATTGCAGCAGGTAATCCGCGACGGATTCGCTGCATAACACCGCCGCGCCGCTGATGCCAAACCCTTTGCCGAAAGTCACAATCAGCAGCTCCGGTTTAACATCCTGGCGGGCGGCACTTCCGCGCCCTTCCGCGCCCAGCACACCAACGCCGTGGGCATCGTCCACCAGCATCCAGGCGTTGTGCTGGCGTGCCGCGGCATAGAGTTCAACCAGCGGAGCGCAGTCGCCGTCCATGCTGAAGACCCCCTCCGTCACCACCAGCTGTTGCCCGTCGCAGGATTTCGCCAGCAGCGCGTTGAGCTGGGCGGCGTCGTTATGGGCAAACCGGCGCAGCTGCGCCGGGCTGAGGCTGGCCGCTTCGAGCAGGGAGGCGTGGCTCAGACGGTCGGCGACAATCCGATCCTCTTTTCCCATCAGGGCCGCAATCAGCGCCTGATTGGCGGCAAAACCGGAAATAAACAGCAGCGCGCGGGGATAGCCGAGCCAGTCAGCAAGGGCCTCTTCCAGCGCCTGATGCGCGGTGGTGTAGCCCGTCACATGCCCCGACCCGCCGCTGCCGACGCCCCAGGTTTCCGCCCCCTGCTGCCAGGCGCGAATGATCGCCGGATGCTGGCTCAGGCCGAGATAATCGTTGCTCGAAAAGTTGCAGAACCGGCGCGTTTCGCGGGTCAGAAAACGCCCGCCGCTTTCGACCGCCGCGCGCGCGCGAAATGCGTCCGCCGCGCGGCGTTCCTCCAGCGCGGCGTCGATGCGGTGTTGCCAGGTCATAGGGCTGCCGCGTTGTAGAACTGTTCAGTGTCGGCGTTGAAAAGCTGCTGTTCAAGCTGGTGCTGCTGCTCGTTATCCCCCGTCAACACCTCGGTCTGATGCGGATTCAGCCCCAGTTTGCGGAACAGCTGGACATCTTTGTCCTCTTCCGGGTTTGGCGTGGTGAGCAGTTTGCAGCCGTAGAAAATTGAGTTTGCGCCCGCCATAAAGCACATCGCCTGAGTCTGCTCGCTCATCTGCTCACGGCCTGCGGAGAGGCGCACAAACGAGGTCGGCATCATGATGCGCGCGACGGCAATCGTGCGGATAAAATCAAACGCATCCACGTCGTCGTTATCGGCCATCGGCGTGCCTTTGACCTTCACCAGCATGTTGATCGGCACGCTTTCCGGCGGCGTCGGCAAATTCGCCAGCTGCAACAGCAGACCGGCGCGATCTTTTACCGTTTCACCCAGGCCGACAATCCCCCCGGAGCAAACTTTGATCCCCGCGTCGCGCACCTTGTCGAGCGTATCGAGACGCTCCTGGTAGGTACGGGTGGTGATGATGTTGCCGTAGAATTCCGGCGAGGTATCGAGGTTATGGTTGTAGTAGTCCAGACCCGCCGCCGACAGGCGCTGCGCCTGCGTTTCATTGAGCGTGCCGAGCGTCATGCAGGCTTCCAGCCCCATCGCTTTCACGCCCTGCACCATCTGCTCCAGATACGGCATGTCACGGTCGTGCGGGTTTTTCCACGCGGCTCCCATGCAGAAGCGGGTTGAACCGGCGTTTTTCGCCTTGCGTGCCGAGTCGAGCACCTGCTCCACTTCCATCAGCCGCTCGGCCTCCAGCCCGGTTTTATAGCGCGCACTTTGTGGGCAATATTTGCAGTCTTCCGGGCAGGCACCGGTTTTGATCGACAGCAGCGTGCTGACCTGCACATGGCGCGGATCGAAGTGCTGGCGGTGGATTTGCTGGGCTTCGAACATCAGTTCGAGGAAAGGTTTGTTAAATAATTCGGTGACTTGCGACATTGTCCAACGTACAGGGTTAGCCATCGGGCTTCTCCAAAAAGGGGTTCAGTTCATTGTGGGTTCGGTTTATACTTGTAAACCTAAAACTTTTCAAAATGGTTTACAAGTCGATTATGACCCCGGACGAGCTCGCCTTCGACAAGCAACATATCTGGCACCCCTACACCTCCATGACCCGGCCGCTGCCCGTTTATCCGGTCGCCTCGGCGCACGGGTGTGAACTGCATCTGGCTACCGGCGAAACGCTGGTCGACGGAATGTCCTCCTGGTGGGCAACCATCCACGGGTACAACCATCCGCGCCTGAACGCGGCGATGAAAACGCAAATTGACCAGATGTCCCACGTGATGTTTGGCGGGATCACCCATCAGCCGGCGATTGAGTTGTGTCGTCGGCTGGTCTCCATGACCCCGGACGCGCTGGAATGCGTTTTCCTCGCCGATTCCGGTTCGGTGGCGGTGGAAGTGGCGATGAAAATGGCGCTGCAGTACTGGCAGGCGAAAGGCGAGTCGCGCCAGCGTTTCCTCACCTTCCGCAACGGCTATCACGGCGACACCTTCGGCGCGATGTCGGTCTGCGATCCCGATAATTCGATGCACAGCCTGTGGCAGGGTTATCTGCCGGAAAACCTGTTCGCCCCGGCGCCGCAAAGCCGTTTTGGCGGCGAGTGGAACGAAATGGATATGGTCGGATTTGCCCGTCTGATGGCCGCCCATCGCCACGAAATTGCCGCCGTGATCCTTGAGCCTGTCGTACAGGGCGCGGGCGGAATGCGCATGTATCATCCCGAGTGGCTGAAACGCATCCGAAAGATGTGCGATCGGGAGGGTATCCTGCTGATTGCCGACGAAATCGCGACCGGATTTGGCCGCACCGGCAAGCTCTTTGCCTGCGACCATGCGGAGATCGCCCCGGATATTTTGTGCCTCGGTAAAGCCCTGACGGGCGGCACCATGACCCTCTCCGCAACGCTCACGACCCGTCATGTAGCCGACACCATCAGCGACGGCGAAGCCGGCTGCTTTATGCACGGCCCAACGTTTATGGGCAATCCGCTGGCCTGCGCGGTCGCCAGTGAAAGTCTGGCTATTCTGGAAAGCGGTGAATGGCAGACGCAGGTTGCGGCGATTGAATCGCAGCTCACGCGTGAACTGGCGAGCGCGGCGCAGTCAGCGTTCGTGGCCGACGTGCGGGTGCTGGGCGCAATTGGCGTGGTCGAAACGCGCCATCCGGTGAACATGGCGGCATTGCAGCGTTTCTTCGTCGAGCGTGGCGTGTGGGTGCGACCGTTCGGCAAACTGATCTACCTGATGCCGCCGTACATCATCACCCCAGAGCAATTGCAGAAGCTGACCCGCGCGGTGAATGAGGCTGTTAACATTCCCGCACATTTTGCGATTTAACCCAACGCGTTAGCTTCGGTATGCTGTTTTATGCAGTACACTTTTTGCATGGCTACGTACGGAGAAATCGCATGAAGATAATCAGTCAGGATCTGCGCGACGGTGAAAAATTACCCGAGCGTCACGTGTTTAACGGCATGGGTTATCAGGGCGATAATATTTCGCCGCACCTGGCCTGGGATGATGTTCCGCCGGGGACGAAGAGTTTTGTCGTCACCTGCTACGACCCGGATGCGCCAACCGGCTCCGGCTGGTGGCACTGGATTGTGGCAAACCTGCCCGCCGACACGCGCGTGCTGCCGCAGGGCTCCGGCTCTGATTTAACGGCGTTGCCGGAAGGGGCCATTCAGACCCGCACCGATTTCGGCAAAGCGGGATATGGCGGCGCGGCGCCGCCAAAAGGCGAGACGCACCGGTATATTTTCACCGTTCATGCCCTGGACGTTGAGAAGATCGATGTGGATGAAGGCGCGAGCGGCGCAATGGTCGGCTTTAACGTGCATTTTCACACGCTGGGAAGCGCGTCGATTACCGCGATGTATTCGTAAAAAAAGCCGGGCGGCGGCGTCGCCTCACCCGGCCTGTACGGTTCATTCATCACGAAAACGTCGTTTTTCAGGCCCGGCAAGCGCAGCGCTGCCGGGCTTTGCTTTACAGCACCGCGGGTAATAACGTCACAAGGCTCCCCGCCTTCAGCAATTCCATCGCTTTATCAATATCCGGCGCAAAGAAACGGTCGTCGTCGTAGTGCGTGACGTGCTCACGCAACGTCTGCCGCGCCTGCTCCAGCAGGGGACTGGATTTCAGCCCTTCGCGCAGGTCGATCCCCTGCACCGCCGCCAGCCACTCGATCGCGATCACGCCGCGCGTATTGTAGGCCATCTCCCACAGACGACGCCCGGCCGCCGGCGCCATAGAGACATGGTCTTCCTGATTGGCCGAGGTCGGCAGACTGTCCACGCTGTGCGGATGGGACAGCGCTTTGTTCTCGCTCGCCAGCGCCGCCGCCGTCACCTGGGCAATCATAAACCCGGAATTTACGCCGCCGTTGCGCACCAGGAATGGCGGCAGTTGCGACATGTGTTTATCCATCATCAGTGCGATACGACGCTCAGAGAGCGAACCTATTTCGGCAATCGCCAGCGCCAGATTATCGGCGGCCATCGCCACCGGCTCCGCATGGAAGTTCCCGCCCGACACCACGTCATTCTGCTCGGCGAACACCAGAGGGTTATCGGAAACCGCGTTCGCTTCGACCAGCAGCACGTCGGCGGCCTGACGAATTTGCGTCAGACACGCGCCCATCACCTGCGGCTGACAGCGCAGGGAGTACGGGTCCTGCACCTTGTCGCAGTTATGGTGCGAATCCGCAATTGCGCTGGTATCAGTCAGCAGATGACGGTACATCGCCGCCGCATCAATTTGCCCGCGCTGGCCGCGCACCTCATGGATACGCGCATCAAACGGACGACGCGAACCGAGCACGGCTTCCGTGGTCAGCGCACCGCACACCACCGCCGAGGCAAACAGATCTTCAGCTTCGAACAGACCGCGCATGGCGAACGCTGTGGAAGCCTGGGTGCCGTTCAGCAGGGCCAGACCCTCTTTCGCCGCCAGGGTAATTGGCGTTAATCCGGCTTTTTGCAGCGCCTCTTTGGCGGGCAGCCATTGTCCCTGCCAGCGAGCTTTGCCCTCGCCGAGGAGCAGCAACGACATGTGCGCCAGCGGCGCCAGATCCCCCGAGGCCCCCACCGAGCCTTTGGCCGGGATCCACGGATAGACCTGCGCGTTGACCAGAGCGATAAGCGCCTGAATCACGCTCAGGCGGATACCGGAGAAACCGCGCGCCAGGCTGTTAATTTTCAGCACCATCATCAGACGGACGATCTCGTCATCCAGCGGTTCGCCGACCCCCGCCGCGTGTGACAGCACCAGCGAGCGCTGTAAGTTTTCCAGATCGTGCGTGGCGATGCGCGTCTGCGCCAGCAGGCCGAAACCGGTGTTGATGCCATAGGCCGTGCGATCTTCGGCAACGATGGCTTCCACGCAGGCGACGCTGTCGTTGATCGCCTGATGGGCGTTTTCATCCAGGGTTAGCGTAACCGGGTGGTGCCAGGCGCTGCGCAGGTGAGCGAGTGTTAGCGCGCCGGGCGTAATAGTCAGTGCATTCATCAGTGTTTTCCTTGTGTGGCGGCGACCATCGGCAGGTTCAGCCCCTGCTCTTTCGCACAGTCAATCGCGATGTCGTAGCCCGCGTCGGCATGGCGCATGACGCCTGTCGCCGGGTCGTTATGCAGTACGCGGGCGATGCGGGCGGCAGCTTCGTCGGTACCGTCGCAGACAATCACCATGCCCGCATGTTGGGAGAAGCCCATCCCGACGCCGCCGCCGTGGTGTAGCGAAACCCAGGTCGCGCCGCTGGCGGTATTCAGCAGGGCGTTGAGTAACGGCCAGTCAGAGACCGCGTCAGAGCCGTCCTGCATGGCTTCGGTTTCGCGGTTTGGGCTGGCAACTGAGCCGGAATCCAGGTGGTCGCGGCCAATCACAATCGGCGCGGAGACTTCGCCGCTACGCACCATTTCGTTAAAGGCCAGGCCGAGTTTTTGGCGCCACTCCAGCCCCACCCAGCAGATACGCGCGGGCAGCCCCTGGAAGTTGATGCGTTCACGCGCCATGTCCAGCCAGTGGTGCAGGTGCGCGTCGTCGGCGACGATGGCTTTCACTTTGGCGTCAGTTTTGTAGATATCTTCCGGGTCGCCCGAGAGCGCTACCCAGCGGAACGGGCCAATGCCGCGACAGAACAGCGGGCGGATATAGGCCGGGACAAAGCCGGGGAAGTCGAAGGCGTTTTCCACGCCCATCTCTTTCGCCATCTGGCGAATGTTGTTGCCGTAGTCAAAGGTCGGTACGCCCATTTTGCTGAACGCCAGCATCGCCGACACATGCTCAGCCATCGAGCGTTTGGCGGCCAGCACCGTCCCTTCCGGGTCGCTTTGGGATTTTTGCTGGTACTCTTCCCAGCTCCAGCCTTTTGGCAGGTAGCCGTGGAGCGGATCGTGGGCGCTGGTCTGGTCGGTGACCAGGTCCGGGCGCACGCCGCGCGCCACCAGTTCCGGGACGACCTCCGCCGCGTTGCCGCACAGGGCAATCGACACGGTTTTGCCTTCGGCGGTGTATTTCTGAATGCGCGCCAGCGCGTCATCGAGATTGTCGGCCTGCTCATCGACATAGCGGGTGCGCAGGCGGAAATCGATGCGGCTCTGCTGACATTCGATGTTCAGGGAGCAGGCGCCCGCCAGTGTTGCTGCCAGCGGCTGTGCGCCCCCCATGCCGCCCAGTCCGGCGGTCAGCACCCAGCGCCCTTTCAGGGAGCCGTTATAGTGCTGGCGTCCGGCTTCGACGAAGGTTTCGTAGGTGCCCTGCACGATGCCCTGGCTGCCAATGTAGATCCAGCTGCCCGCAGTCATTTGGCCGTACATCGCCAGCCCTTTGGCGTCCAGCTCATTAAAGTGTTCCCAGGTTGCCCAGTGCGGAACAAGGTTTGAGTTGGCAATCAGCACCCGTGGCGCATTCTTATGGGTTTTGAACACCCCGACCGGTTTACCGGATTGCACCAGCAGGGTTTCGTCGATTTCGAGGTTGGTGAGCGCGTCCACAATGGCGTCGTAGCATTCCCAGTTACGCGCCGCGCGCCCAATGCCACCGTACACCACCAGCTCGTGCGGGTTTTCGGCGACGTCGGGATCGAGGTTGTTCATCAACATGCGCAGCGGCGCTTCGGTGAGCCAGCTTTTGGCGGTGAGCGTGGTGCCGCGCGGGGCGCGGACATCCTGCTGACGGTATTTACCTGACGACATTGTGTGGTCCTCATACGGGATGAAAGATACAAACAGATATACTTGTATAGACAACCACGCACAAGGTCAGATTTAACAATAAAGATACAATTTTGTTATATTGTGTTAGCTATCACGCTTTGAAAACCTATGACATAAAGTGGCCTTGTAAGCGGTAACGGGAACCGGGGAATAACAGTCTGGCGTGCGAGACAATCTGCCCGGAAGACCAGGTGCGGCGGCGGATCAGCAGGCACGGGTCGTGCTCTTTAATCCGCAGTCGTTCGCACTCCTGCGGCGTGGCGCGCACCGCTTCGACAATGTGTTCGCCCTCCGTCAGCGGAGCGACCTGTGACAGCCAGGCGTGGGGCGTGGTCTGGGTATAATCCTGCTGAAGATAATCGGGCACCCGTTCGGCGTTGACGCAGCGATCCTCGATTTGCACCGGAACGTCGTTCTCGAAATGCACCATCACTGAGTGGAAAATCCGCGCCCCCTCTTTGACATTCAGCTCAACCGCCTGCTCGGCACTGGCCTGTGTCTCCTCAAGCACCAGCACTTCACAGTGGTGCTGATGATTGCGCGAGGCGATCTCGTCGGCAATGCTGCGGATTTCAAACAGCGCCGACTGCCCTTTCGGCTCGGCGACGAACGTTCCCACCCCCTGCAAACGCACCAGCAGCCCTTCGTCCGTGAGTTCACGCAGCGCGCGGTTGATGGTCATACGGCTGAAACCAAACTGGGCCACCAGTTCGGCCTCGGAGGGGATGCGGTCGTGCGGCTGCCAGACGCCGGTGGCGATCTTCTCGCTGATGGCCTGTTTCACCTTTTCGTAGAAAGGGGCTGGCGCGCTGGAAGGCGGATTCGGTGAGCGTGAAAACATGGTTACTCCTTAAAATGATTTATGCCCACCAGTGAGCAATTTGCCAGGCCAGACGCGCCGTGAGCCGCGCGCCCTGTCCGTCGCGATCGTATATTGGATTAAACTCGACCAAATCTACTGCCTGCAGTTTTCCGCTGCGACAGATTTCGCCAATCACCGGCATTATATCCAGCGCCGACACGCCGAGCGCCGCCGGGGCTGAGACGGCAGGCATTTCACCGGCGGGCAGTACGTCGAGATCGATGGTCAGATAGACGCGGTCGGCCTGCGCCAGAACGCTTCCCAACACTGGTAAAGCCTCCCGGCGAAAATCGAGATCTTCCACCAGCGTCACGTTGAGGCGGGCCGCTTCGTCCCACAGCGCCTGCGTATTCGCCGCCCGGCTGACGCCCAGACAGGCGTACTGAAACTCGCGATTCTGCGCCTCGCAATACTGCGCGAGCTGGCGGAAAGGCGTGCCTGATGTGGCGTGGTCGGCCTTGCGGAGATCAAGGTGCGCGTCGAGATTGATAATCGCAACGCGTTCGTGAGGAAAGGCATCCAGCACGCCGCGACCGTGGGCCCAGGCCGTTTCGTGGCCGCCGCCGAACACCAGCGTGCGCATGCCCGACTGCTGGCAGGCCAGCACCGCATCACTCAGCGCGCGCTGAGCATCTTCGAGCCGATCGCCCGCAACGGCGATGGTGCCCATATCGGTCAGCGTGTCGTGCCCGCTGTGGCTCGCCATGTTTGCCAGCGCTTTACGCAGCACGTCGGGCGCCTGCGCGGCACCGGGCCGCCCATGGTTGCGCCACACGCCTGCATCACACTCGAAACCTAACAGTGCAATGCCTGAACTTTTGGGCGCAAAACGATCGGTCTGGGCGATAGTCTGAAAAATTCGCAGCGCGTTGCTGGCTTCGCTGCTGTCGTCGCGCCCCTGCCAGAGATCAGCGGGCGTTGGCCGCCACAGTGTCATGATACTTTCCCTCGAAATACACGCTGATAGAGCGGATTACGCCCCGGCTCGTAGACCATTTCCACCGGCCGCTCGGCATCCCAGACGACGAAATCAGCGACAAAACCGGCCTTGAGCTGACCGTGGGTGGCCCCCCGACCCAGCGCCTGTGCCGCGTGACGCGTCACGCCTGCCCATGCCTCTTCCGGCGTTAAACCAAACTGCACGCAGGCCATGTTCATCGCCAGATGCAGGCTGGCAAACGGGCTGGTGCCGGGGTTGTAGTCTGTGGCGACAGCCATCGGCACGCCCTGTTTACGCAGCTGGTCGACAGGCGGGCGCTGGCGTTCCTGTAAGAAGTAGAACGCGCCGGGAAGCAGCACTGCGACCGTGCCGCTGTGCGCCATCGCCTTGACCCCCGCGTCATCGAGATACTCAATATGATCGGCTGACCAGCCGTGGTAGCGGCTCACTAATGCGGCGCCCCCCAGCCTGGAAAGCTGTTCGACATGGCCTTTGACGGGAATGCCCCGCGCGGCGGCCGCCTGAAATACCCGCTCGGTTTGCGACAGCGTGAAGCCGACGTTCTCGCAAAATACGTCCACCGCTTCAAACAGCCCTTCGCGCCAGAGAGTCGGCATGATCTGCTCGCAAACCTGCGTCAGATAAGCGTCCGGATCCTGACGGTACTCCTTCGGCACGGCGTGGGCGGCGAGCAACGTTGGGCTGATTTCAACTCGATGGCTTTGCGCAAGAGTCTGGGCGACGCGCAGCATTTTCTCTTCGGTCTGCGCATTCAGGCCATAACCCGACTTGATCTCAAGGGTGGTGACGCCTTCCTGCATCAGGCGATGCAGACGCTGTTCCGCCCGCTTCAGTAATGATTGTTCATCGCTTTCGCGGGTGGCGGCCACGGTCGCATTGATTCCGCCGCCCTGGGCGCTGATGGTCTGATAAGAGACGCCGTTCAGACGCTGCTCCCACTCCGCGGCGCGATCGCCACCGAACACCAGATGGGTGTGACAATCGATCAGACCAGGTGTCACCAGTCGTCCCCCGAGGTCGACCTGATGAGCATGTGCAACCGGGACCGCCGTTTCAGGGATAATCGCCACAATCCTCTCGCCGCGTACCACCAGAGCCGCATTGTCACGCAGGCCGTAAGGTGCGGGTTCATCAGGGTTCATGGTCGCCAGTCGTGCGTTACGCCAGATAAGATCGTCGGGATGAAGCTGCTGCATGGGACTTCCGCTTGTCATGGGTTGTATAGACATTTATTTTCATTCGTTTGCCCGTGTCAACCGGCTTTACGGAAATTGTTATTTATTTGTGACGACTTCCCCGCCGGGCGCGGGTGAAATATGCAACTTTTTCGTATTTCATCTTCCCGTTTCGCTCAACTTAGTATAAAAAAGCAGGCTATTTCGATCATCCCGTTAAGACTCGCGAAGCAAGGAGCTTTCCCTTGAACATTTCCAGGATTTCTCGTCTGGCGTTGGCACTCGCCTTTGGCGTGACACTGTCAGCGTGCAGCTCAACGCCACCTGACCAGCTGCCCTCTGAGCAGGCCGCACCAGGCACGGCATCTCGCCCAATTCTGTCTGCTGGCGAAGCGAAAAACTTCACCGCCGCACATTATTACACTGCCATGGACCCGAACGCGGCACCGTGGACGCCTTCTTCTATTAGCGTTCCTGCGCAGCCTAACTTCGTGGTTGGCCCGGCAGGCACGCAGGGCGTGACGCACACCAGCATTCAGGCTGCCGTTGACGCTGCCATCACGAAACACAGCGCATCACGCCAGTACATCGCAATTCTGCCAGGCGAGTACGAAGGGACGGTCTACGTTCCCGCCGCACCGGGCAGCATTACGATTTACGGTACCGGTGATAAAGCGATTGACGTGAAAATCGGTCTGGCGATCGACTCTGAAATCGACCGCAACACCTGGCGTCACCTGGTGAACCCGGCCGGTAAATATATGCCGGGCAAACCAGCGTGGTATATGTTCGACAGCTGCCAGAGCAAGCAGAGCGCCACTATCGGCATGATGTGCTCGGCGGTGTTCTGGTCGCAGAACAACGGCCTGCAACTGCAGAACCTGACCATTCAGAACACCCTGGGTGACAGCGTGGATGCGGGTAACCATCAGGCTGTGGCGCTGCGTACTGACGGCGACAAAGTTCAGATCAACAACGTGAACATTCTGGGTCGTCAGAACACCTTCTTCGTGACCAACAGCGGTGTGCAGAACACCCTGCAGAATAACCGTCTGACCCGTACTCAGGTCACCAACAGCTATATCGAAGGTGATGTGGATATCGTCTCCGGTCGCGGCGCAGTGGTGTTTGATAACACTGAATTCCGCGTGGTGAACTCCCGTACTCAGCAGGAAGGTTACGTGTTTGCACCCGCAACGCTGTCCAACATGTTCTACGGCTTCCTGGCCGTGAACAGCCGCTTTACCGCAGCCGGTGACGGCGTGGCGCAGCTGGGACGTTCGCTGGACATCGACTCTGCCACCAACGGTCAGGTCGTGATCCGCGACAGCGTGATTAACGAAGGCTTTAACATGGCAAAACCATGGGCCGACGCGGCGATCTCCAAACGTCCTTACTCCGGTAACACCGGCGCGATGGATGATAAAGGAAATGTACAGCGCAACCTGAACGACGCTAACTTCAACCGCATGTGGGAATACAACAACCGCGGTCTGGGCAGCAAAGTGGTTGCAGAGCCGAAGCAGTAATCCCGAACGCCGGGCATAAAAAAACCTCGCAACTGCGAGGTTTTTTTTTACGCCGCTTAGTGCGCGTTTACCACCACCCACATTGGCCCCTGGCCTACGGCATAGCGGCCTTTCTCTTCCAGCAGGCCCTGCTCGCCTTTGATTTCATACAGCGCGATGTGGTGGGATTTCTGCCCCGCCGCCACCAGGAATTTACCGCTGTTATCAATGTTAAAGCCGCGCGGCTGGGTTTCGGTTGGCTGGAAGCCTTCGATTGCCAGCACGCTGCCATCTTCAGAGATACTGAAAATGGTAATCAGGCTTGAGGTACGGTCGCAGGCATACAGATGACGACCATCCGGGGTGATGTGAATATCTGCGGCCCAGCGGGTGTCGGTAAAGTCTGACGGCATCATGTCCAGGGTCTGAACGCGTTCAATCTTGCCGTTCGGATCGTTCAGTGCCCACACGTCAACAGAGCTGTTTAGCTCATTCACCACATAGGCGTACTGCTGATTCGGGTGGAATACCATGTGGCGCGGGCCTGCGCCCTCAACGGTGGTGATTTCCGCCGGGGTCTGCGCAGCCAGATGGCCGTCGTCGCTTAAGGTAAACAGGCAGATTCGATCCTGCTTCAGCGCCGGAACCCACAGCGTGCGGTTGTCCGGAGAGATATTGGCCGAGTGGCAACCTTCCAGCCCTTCAACCACTTCCACGGTGTCGCGCGGAAGGCCATCTTCCAGACGCGTGACGCTCACGCAGCCCGCATTGTAAGAACCGCTGAAGATGAACTGACCTTTGCGATCGGTCGAGATGTGCGTCGGGCTGCCCGGGAGCGGCGCTTCGGCGGTATAGGTCAGGGCACCATCGTCCGGTGCAATGCGGTAGGCCAGCACGCGAAACTCAGGACGCACGCCTACGTACAGAAAACGTTTATCCGGGCTGACAACCATCGGTTGCACCTGTCCCGGCACATCAACAACCTGCACCAGCGTGAGCGAGCCTTCCGCATTCAAACGCCAGACGTGGATCTGCTGGCTCTCAGGACTGGCGGTATAAACGGTTTGTTTCATGAATACTCCTCTCCTCACTGCGCGTGAAAGTGATTAACTTTTTAACGGTGAATGCTGAATTTTAGCCTGGCATTTTGTGGGTCACGCCTCTCGGTGTACCATCCCCTAAGACCATAATTCAACATTAACCCGGAAGAACAAATGACCTCGCGTGTGATTGCTCTGGATTTAGACGGTACGCTGTTAACCCCGCAAAAAACCCTGCTCCCCTCTTCGCTCGAAGCACTGAAACGTGCTCAGGAAGCGGGATATCAACTCCTGATTGTTACCGGTCGACATCACGTTGCCATTCATCCTTTTTATCAGGCACTGGCGTTAGATACACCTGCAATTTGTTGTAATGGCACTTATTTGTATGATTATCATGCAAAAAAGGTTCTTGAGTCCGATCCGCTGCCGGTGGTTGAGGCGTTACAACTGATTGATCTGCTGGATGAGCACGCCATTCACGGCCTGATGTACGTGGATAACGCCATGGTCTATGAGCGCCCGACCGGGCATGTCATCCGTACCAGCAACTGGGCGCTGTCACTGCCCGAGGCCCAGCGTCCGGTCTTTACGCAGGTCTCATCCCTACGCCAGGCGGCCGCCGACGTCGATGCTATCTGGAAGTTTGCTCTGACGGACGAAGATACGAACAAGCTGAACGCGTTCGCGAAACATGTTGAGCAGACGCTGGGGCTGGAGTGCGAATGGTCCTGGCACGATCAGGTGGATATCGCGCGTAAAGGCAACAGCAAAGGCAAACGCCTGACGCAGTTTGTTGAATCTCAGGGCGGGTCGATGAAAGACGTGATCGCTTTCGGGGATAATTACAATGACATTAGCATGCTGGAGGCTGCCGGCACTGGCGTGGCGATGGGCAATGCCGACGATGCCGTGAAAGCGCGCGCCAACGTGGTCATTGGCGACAACACCACCGACAGCATCGCGCAGTACATTTACACCCATCTGCTGTGATCAGGCGGTGATCGAGACACTCTTGATCTGCGCGTAAAGCCACAGGCCAGGTTTGATACCAAGCTCATCCCTGGCCCACGGGCTGATGCGCGCCCATAGCTTTCTGCTGCCCACTTCCAGCTGTACTTCCACCTGGCCGTTATCATCCACACACTGGGCCACTTTCGCGCGCAAAATATTACGAATACTGGTTTGCAACGGCGGCTGGAGGACCAGAGAAACATCCGACGCCTGAATGCGTATACGCAGCGCGGATTGCAGCGGCTTGTCGATCTTATTGACCCACAGATGCTGATCGCCCAGCGCCAGCGCCGTCATGGCGTAGTGCGGATGGTGCTCCAGCACGCTGACCTTCAGGATGCTGCTCTGCTGCTCTTTCGGCAGCCACGGATACATCACGCTGCTGCCCCACACCTCTTCCAGCGGCCCAAAGGCCTTCACGCTGCCGTTTTCCAGCACCAGCACGTTGTCCGCCAGATGCAGAATCTCGTCCAGCGAGTGGCTGACATAGAGCATCGGAATGTTAATTTCCCGCGCCAGGCGTTGCAGATAAGGCAACAACTCGCGCTTACGCGGCAGATCGAGCGACGCCAGCGGCTCATCCAGCAGCAGGAGTTCCGGTGCGGTTAACAGCGCGCGGCCAATCGCCACACGCTGTTTTTCACCGCCGGAGAGCGACGACGGAAGCCGGTCCAGCAGCGATTCAATACCCAGCAGCGCGACCAGATTATCAAACTGACCGGCCATGCTTTTCGCCATGCCGTAGCGCAGATTGCCGCGCACTTTATAGTGCGGAAACAGGCGCGCGTCCTGGAACACATAGCCGATGCGCCGTTTTTCAGGGGCCAGGTAAATTTTATTTTCCGCGTCGTGAAGCACGCGATTGTTCAGCGCGATCCGCCCGGTTTGCGGGCGCGTCAGCCCGCTGATGGCATTAATCAGCGAGGTTTTTCCCGCGCCCGAAACGCCAAAGACGGCGGTAATTCCGCTGGCGGGCAGCGTTTCGTTGAGCACCAGACAGTGGTTACCGAGCGTTTGAGTAAAGTTGAGTTCCAGCATGATTATTTCCCCATCCGCTCGCGGCTCAGACGCGCCAGCCATTCAGAAATCAGCAGCGACACCAGCGCCAGCACAATGGAGATAATGCACAGCCGTGCGGCAGCCCCTTCCCCGCCCGGCGTTTGAATCAGGGTGTACATCGCCGACGGAATGGTCCGCGTTTCGCCGGGGATGTTTGAAACAAAAGTAATGGTCGCGCCGAATTCACCCAGAGAACGGGCAAACGCCAGTACCGTACCGACGATAATCCCCGGCAACGTAAGGGGCAGCGTAATGGTGAAAAACACCCGCCAGCGCCCGGCACCGAGAGTACGCGCCGCCTGCTCCAGCTTGATGTCCACCCCTTCCAGCGCCAGGCGTATCGCGCGCACCATCAGCGGGAAAGACATCACTGCCGCCGCCAGAACCGCGCCGCGCCAGCTAAAAGCAAACGTCAGGCCGAACCAGTCATACAGCCACTGGCCGATAAAACCGCGTCGCCCCATTGCGATCAGCAATAAGTACCCGACCACCACCGGCGGCAACACGAGAGGAAGATGAAGCACACTGTCGAGCAGGGCTTTGCCCGGAAACTGGCAGCGAACCAGTAGCCAGGCAAAGAAGATCCCAAAGGGCAAACTAAAGGCAACTGCCAGGGAAGAGACTTTAAGGCTCAGCAGCACGGCCTGCCATTCAGGATCGGTCAATATCATTAGTGAGTCGTAAATCCGTAACGTTTAAAGATGGCAGACGCTTCAGGCCCTTTCAGATAGTCGTAAAAGGCGCTGACCGTCGCATTTTTATGTCCATCAACAATGGCGATCGGGTATTCCACTTTCTTGTGCGAATCTTCCGGGAAGGTCCCAACCACTTTCACACCTTTACCGGCAACCGCATCGGAACCGTAGACAATTCCCAGCGGCGCTTCGTTGCGCTCCACCAGCGCCAGGGCGCCGCGCACATCTTCAGCCGGAGCCAGTTTCGGGGATAATGTATCCCACGCACCCAGTTTTTGCAGCGCTTCTTTCGCGTAGATGCCTGCCGGAACGTGGTCCGGATCGCCCACCGCCAGACGCCCGTCTTTCAGCAGGCTGGTCCAGTTAGTCTCTTTGTTGATGGTGAACTCGCCCTGCGCGCTGGCTTTTGGCGCGACCACCACCAGGCTGTTACCCAGCAGGGTTTCGCGGGTGGCCGTATCGATCGATTTTTTCTCCACCGCGTAATCCATCCATTTCTGATCGGCAGAAATAAACAGATCCGCAGGCGCACCGGCTTCGATCTGGCGAGCCAGCGTTGAAGACGAAGCGAACGACGAAACCACATCGACGTTTTTCTCTTTTTTATACTGCGCCGCAATGTCTTGCATCGCGTTGGTCAGCGACGCCGCCGCAAAGACCGTGATTTTCCCTTCGTCAGCCAGTACCTGCCCGGCGACGGTAAGTGTCAGTGTTGCCCCTGCGAAAAGGCGTAACCATGTACGTGCCATTTGTAGCTCCTGTGAGTGTCGTTATATACATACAAATATAACGATAACTGCAGGGATAACCTAGCGTTAAATCGTACCGTTTAAGGGGTAAACAAAGCTGATTCTGAAACTACTATCGGCGGGAGAGGCAGAAACTTGAGAGCAAAACGCCCGGACTGACCGGGCGTTTTGGGAGGAATTAATGCTGCTTTTTAGGCTGGTCTTTGTGACCGATGTTCGAAAAGACGTTGAACACTTCACCCAGGCCGTAGATGGCGCCGAGGATGATGGCCATCACTACGGGTACCATGATCACGGCGAATACCAGACTTTTCAACAACTCTAACATGGTTTTCTCCAGACACTGTGAATGGCGTATTCTACCCTGAAAAGTCAGAAAAACATCCCCTTTTGTGCGGTAGGCTTTGCGCTGTCGGGCAATTGGGTCACAATACGCTTTTTGCCAGGACACCGTCTATGCAGGCCGAAATCCTCCTTACCCTTCGACTTCAGCAGAAGCTTTTCGCCGATCCGCGACGTATTGCCCTGCTTAAACAGATAGAACAAACCGGTTCAATTAGCCAGGGCGCAAAGAATGCGGGCATTAGCTACAAAAGTGCCTGGGACGCCATCAATGAGATGAACAGCCTGAGCGAACAGACGCTGGTGGATCGGGCGACCGGTGGCAAGGGCGGCGGCGGCGCGATGCTAACCCGCTACGGCCAGCGCCTGATTCAGCTCTACGATCTGCTGGCACAGATCCAGCAAAAAGCCTTCGATGTACTGAGCGACGACGACGCGTTACCCCTCGACAGCCTGCTGGCCGCCATCTCCCGCTTCTCCCTGCAAACCAGCGCGCGAAACCAGTGGTTTGGCACCGTGACTGCACGCGATCGCGACCAGGTTCAGCAGCACGTGGATATTCTGCTGGCCGACGGCACGACGCGGCTCAAAGTGGCGATCACCGCGCAGAGCGGCGAACGGCTGGGGCTGGACGAAGGCAAAGAGGTGCTGGTGTTGCTGAAAGCGCCGTGGGTGAATATCACGCTGGATGAAAAGCAGGCCCAAGACGCCGATAACCAGTTGCACGGAAAGATCAGCCACATTGCGCGCGGCGACGAACAGAGTGAAGTGCTTATGACCCTGCCCGACGGGCAAGTGCTGTGCGCCACGGTCCCGCTGGCCGAAGCAGAAGATTTATCGGAAGGCGCTGACGTCACCGCATATTTTAATGCTGACCGGGTGATTATCGCCACGTTGTGCTAAGTGCGTTGACAAACCTGCCGCCAGTGAGTATCCCTGATGCATATCGCTGCAAAAAATGGGATAAGTCATGTCATCATTGCAAATTTCGCAAGGCACGTTTCGTCTTAGCGACACACGAACTCTCTCACTGCCCGACCTCACCTTGCGCGCCGGCGAAAGCTGGGCGTTTGTCGGCACCAACGGCAGCGGCAAGTCCGCGCTGGCTCGCGCGCTTGCGGGTGAGCTCACCCTGCTTAAGGGCGAACGTCAGTGCAGTTTTACCCGCATCACGCGCCTCTCCTTCGAACAGCTGCAAAAACTGGTCAGCGACGAGTGGCAGCGCAATAACACCGACCTGCTGAGCCCAGGCGAAGAGGATACGGGCCGCACCACCGCAGAAATTATCCAGGACGAAAGAAAAGACGCTGCTCGCTGCCAGCAGCTGGCCGAACTTTTCGGCATTACAGGCCTGCTGGAGCGACGCTTTAAGTACCTCTCGACGGGGGAGACGCGCAAAACTTTGCTTTGCCAGGCGCTGATGAACGAGCCGGATCTGTTGATCCTCGATGAGCCGTTCGACGGGCTGGATGTGCAATCCCGCGCGCAGTTGGCCTCCCTGCTCGCGACGCTGAACCAGCAGGGCTATACCCTGGTGCTGGTTCTGAACCGTTTCGATGAGATCCCCGATTTTGTGCAGTACGCGGGCGTGCTGGCGGATTGTTGTCTGACGGAAACCGGCGAAAAAGAGGCGCTGCTACAGCAGGCCCTGATCGCCCAGCTGGCACACAGCGAAAAACTCGACGGCATTGCACTCCCCGAGCCAGACGCCCCTTCGGCGCGGCATTTGCTGGACAACCACCAGCCGCGCATCGAGCTGAAAAACGGTACTGTCTCTTATAACGATCGCCCAATTCTCGATCGACTGAGCTGGACGGTGAACCCCGGTGAGCACTGGCAGATCACCGGCCCCAACGGCGCGGGGAAATCCACGCTGCTGAGCCTGATTACCGGCGATCATCCCCAGGGTTACAGTAACGATCTGACGCTGTTTGGCCGTCGTCGCGGCAGCGGTGAAACCATCTGGGATATCAAAAAACACATCGGCTACGTCAGCAGCAGCCTGCACCTCGATTACCGCGTCAGTACCACGGTGCGAAACGTGATTTTGTCGGGGTATTTCGACTCCATTGGTATCTATCAGGCGGTTTCTGACAAACAGCACAAGCTGGCGCAGGAGTGGCTGGATATTCTGGGGATGGATAAACGCGTGGCGGATGCGCCGTTTCACAGTTTATCGTGGGGACAGCAGCGGCTGGCGCTGATCGTCCGCGCGCTGGTGAAGCACCCTACGGTGCTGATTCTGGATGAACCGCTGCAGGGTCTCGACCCGCTTAATCGCCAGCTGATTCGCCGCTTTGTGGACGTTTTAATCAGCGAAGGCGAAACACAACTGCTGTTCGTTTCCCACCATGCGGAAGATGCGCCGTCCTGTATCACCCACCGGCTGGAGTTTGTTCCTGACGGCGAGCATTATCGCTATGAGTTAAGCCGCATTCGCTGATCGTTCTCTCAGAGGGGCGTGCCCCTCTTTTTCAGACAACCTGCAGTAATACATTGTTATCTCTTTGATTTATAATGGGCCATCTCATTACAAATTCGCGTGCGTGATTCAGTGTAACCGATTCCACTATTTTATCCCATGTCACACTTTTCACGTCTCTGTTATGCTATGGTTATTACATACCATAAGCCTAATGGAGCGAAATATGCGAGTTCTGGTAACGGGTGGTAGCGGTTACATTGGAAGTCATACCTGTGTGCAACTGCTGCAAAATGGCCATGATGTCATCATCCTCGACAACCTGTGCAACAGTAAGCGCAGCGTGCTGCCCGTCATTGAGCGCCTTGGCGGAAAACAGCCCACGTTTGTGGAAGGCGATATCCGCAACGAAGCGCTGATGACCGAAATCCTTCACGACCACGCCATTGATACGGTGATTCACTTTGCGGGCCTGAAAGCGGTCGGCGAATCCGTCGCTAAGCCTCTCGAATACTACGATAACAACGTGAACGGTACCCTGCGCCTGATCTCCGCGATGCGCGCCGCGAACGTGAAAAACTTCATCTTCAGCTCATCGGCCACCGTCTACGGCGATCAGCCTAAAATTCCTTATGTCGAAAGCTTCCCGACCGGCACGCCGCAAAGCCCGTACGGCAAAAGCAAGCTGATGGTGGAACAGATTCTGGCCGATCTGCAAAAAGCACAGCCGGACTGGAGCATCGCTCTGCTACGTTATTTCAACCCGGTTGGCGCACATCCGTCAGGCGATATGGGCGAAGATCCGCAGGGCATCCCGAATAACCTGATGCCCTACATCGCGCAGGTGGCCGTGGGCCGCCGCGACTCGCTGGCAATTTTTGGCAACGACTACCCAACCGAAGATGGCACCGGGGTGCGCGACTACATTCACGTCATGGATCTGGCCGATGGTCACGTGGCGGCGATGCAGCAGCTGGCGAATAAACCCGGCGTGCATATTTACAACCTCGGTGCTGGCGTGGGCAGCAGCGTGCTGGACGTGGTTAACGCCTTCAGTAAAGCCTGCGGCAAACCGGTGGCGTATCACTTCGCGCCACGCCGCGATGGCGATCTTCCCGCGTACTGGGCAGACGCCTCCAAAGCTGATAAAGAGCTGAACTGGCGTGTCACGCGCACACTGGATGAAATGGCACAGGATACCTGGCACTGGCAGTCACGCCATCCCCAGGGCTATCCGGATTAAGGATCCGACATGACGCAATTCAACCCCGTCGATCATCCGCATCGGCGTTATAACCCGTTAACCGGGCAATGGATTTTGGTCTCTCCGCATCGTGCGAAGCGCCCATGGCAAGGCGCGCAAGAGACGCCGGCGAAACAGACGCTGCCTCAGCATGACCCGGACTGCTTCCTGTGTCCGGGGAATACCCGCGTCACCGGCGATAAAAATCCGGATTACCAAAGCACGTATGTGTTTACCAACGATTTTGCCGCCCTGATGACCGACACGCCGGATGCCCCGGAAAGTGACGATCCGCTGATGCGTTGCGAAAGCGCGCGCGGCACCAGCCGCGTGATCTGCTTCTCGCCGGACCACAGCAAAACGCTGCCGGAGCTGAGCCTCGGCGCCCTCACCGACGTGATCAACACCTGGCAACAGCAGACCGCCGAGCTGGGACAGGATTATCCGTGGGTGCAGGTTTTTGAAAACAAAGGGGCGGCGATGGGCTGCTCTAACCCGCATCCGCACGGCCAGGTGTGGGCGAACAGCTTCCTGCCAAATGAAGTTGAGCGCGAAGATCGTCTGCAAAAAGCTTATTACGACGAAAACCAGTCAGCGCTGCTGGCGGATTACGTTCAGCGCGAGATGGCTGACGGCAGCCGCACGGTCGTTGAAACCGAGCACTGGCTCGCCGTAGTGCCGTACTGGGCGGCGTGGCCGTTCGAGACGCTGCTGCTGCCAAAAGCCCATGTACTACGCATTACCGATTTGAGCGATGCCGAGCGTGACGATCTGGCACTGGCGCTGAAAAAACTGACCAGCCGCTATGACAATCTGTTCCAGTGCTCTTTCCCCTATTCCATGGGCTGGCACGGCGCGCCGTTTAATGGCGAAGAGAATCAGCACTGGCAGTTACACGCCCATTTTTATCCGCCGCTACTGCGTTCCGCGACGGTGCGTAAATTTATGGTGGGCTATGAGATGCTGGCAGAAACCCAGCGCGATCTGACAGCAGAACAGGCGGCAGAACGTCTTCGCGCCGTCAGCGATGTCCACTACCGCGAATCAGGAGTCTAATAAATGAGTCTGAAAGATAAAACACAATCCCTGTTTGCTGAAAAATTCGGCTACCCTGCCACCCACGCGATACAGGCTCCTGGCCGCGTTAATCTGATTGGTGAGCACACCGACTATAACGATGGTTTCGTTCTGCCTTGTGCGATCGATTATCAGACCGTTATCAGCTGCGCCAAACGCGACGACCGCAACGTGCGGGTGATTGCCGCCGATTACGACAATCAGATCGACGAGTTTTCCCTTGATGCGCCGATTGTGGCTCACGATACCCAGCAGTGGTCAAACTACGTGCGCGGAGTAGTTAAACACCTGCAAAAGCGCAATAAAAACTTCGGCGGCGCAGATCTGGTGATCACCGGTAATGTTCCGCAGGGTGCAGGCCTGAGTTCCTCTGCCTCTCTGGAAGTGGCGGTTGGCACCGTATTCCAGCAGCTTTATCATCTGCCGCTGGACGGGGCGCAAATCGCCCTCAACGGCCAGGAAGCGGAGAACCAGTTTGTCGGCTGTAACTGCGGGATTATGGACCAGCTGATTTCTGCGCTTGGTAAAAAAGAGCATGCGCTGCTGATTGATTGCCGCACGCTGGGCACCAAAGCCGTCTCCCTGCCGAAAGGCGCGGCGGTGGTGATTATCAACAGTAATTTCAAACGCACGCTGGTCGGCAGTGAGTACAACACCCGCCGCGAGCAGTGTGAAACCGGGGCGCGCTTCTTCCAGCAGCCTAAACTTCGCGATGTTTCGTTAAACGAATTCAATAAAGTGGCGCACGAACTGGACCCGGTCGTCGCCAAACGCGTGCGTCACGTTCTGACCGAAAATGCCCGAACCGTGGAAGCAGCCTCTGCGCTGGAGAAAGGCGATCTGAAACGCATCGGCGAACTGATGGCGGAATCCCACGCCTCCATGCGCGATGATTTCGAGATCACGGTTCCGCAAATTGATACGCTGGTTGAGATCGTGAAAGCGACCATCGGCGAGAAAGGCGGCGTGCGCATGACCGGCGGCGGTTTTGGTGGCTGCATTGTGGCGCTGATCCCGGAAGAGCTGGTTCCCGCCGTTCAGGATGCCGTGGCGAAACAGTATGAAGCCAAAACCGGTATCAAAGAGACCTTCTATGTCTGTAAAGCAACCCAAGGAGCTGGACAGTGCTAAACGAAACGCCAACCCTCGCCCCTGACGGTCTGCCGTATCGCCTGCTGACCCTGCGTAACAGCGGAGGAATGGTGGTGACGGTGATGGACTGGGGCGCAACGCTACTCTCTGCCCGCGTACCCATGCCAGACGGCAGCGTGCGCGAGACCCTGCTCGGCTGCGCATCGCCGGAACAGTACGTCAACCAGGCGGCTTACCTGGGCGCCTCTGTCGGACGCTACGCTAACCGTATCGCCAAAAGCCGCTTCGATCTGGACGGCAAAACCTATTCCTTAGTGCCAAGCCAGGGTGAGAATCAGCTCCACGGCGGCACGGAAGGTTTTGATAAACGCCGCTGGCGTATCGTGCAGCAGAATGACAGCGAAGTGCTGTTTGCGCTGGAATCCGCCGACGGCGATCAGGGCTTCCCCGGTAACCTCTCCGCCTCTGCCCTCTTCCGCCTGACGGACGATAACCGTATCAGTATTGAATACCGCGCGACGGTCGACCAGCCTTGTCCGGTCAATTTGACCAACCACGCCTATTTCAATCTCGACGGCGATCAGACGGATGTGCGCAATCACAAATTGCAGATCCTGGCCGATACGTATTTACCGGTCGATGCGATGGGAATTCCTCTTGAAGGACTGAAGTCCGTAGAGGGCACCAGCTTTGATTTCCGCAGCGCGAAAACCGTCGCAACGGATTTCCTGAGCGACGACCATCAGCGCAACGTGAAAGGGTATGACCACGCATTCCTGCTGCAGGCGAAGGGAGATGCTACTCAGCCTGCCGCTCAGGTGTGGTCCGCCGACGAAAAGCTGCAGATGACGGTGTATACCAGCGCTCCCGCCCTGCAATTCTATTCCGGGAACTACCTCGGCGGTACGCCTGCGCGCGAACAGGGTGATTACCACGACTGGCAGGGTATGGCGCTTGAAAGTGAGTTTCTGCCGGACAGCCCTAACCATGCCGAGTGGCCGCAACCTGACTGCATTCTGCGTCCGGGCCAGGAATATGTGAGCGAGACCGTTTATCAGTTTATCGCCCGCTAATGACGTCGGGTGGCGCGTTGTTTCCCCGGCCACCCGAACGGCATCCCGCCAGGCCCTCATGCTGAGGGCTTTTTTTGTCCGTCTTGCTGAAAATAGCGTCGATCGCGGACAAAATCATAACCCTCAATTCACAAGCATCTTACACTGGGCCACTATTTTCGCTATGGTTAGGGTTAAGCGTTGCCGCCTGAGCGATCACGGCAATATAATGAGAATTGTTATCATTCAATAAGCTTAAGGAGTGCAATATGGCTGTAACTAAGCTGGTCCTGGTGCGCCACGGCGAAAGCCAGTGGAACAACGAAAACCGCTTCACCGGTTGGTATGATGTTGATCTGTCTGAGAAAGGCGTAAGCGAAGCAAAAGCTGCAGGTAAACTGTTGAAAGATGAAGGCTTCAGCTTCGATTTTGCTTATACCTCTGTGCTGAAACGTGCCATCCACACTCTGTGGAACGTGCTGGACGAACTGGACCAGGCCTGGCTGCCGGTTGAGAAATCCTGGAAGCTGAACGAGCGTCATTACGGTGCGCTGCAAGGCCTGAACAAAGCTGAAACCGCTGAAAAATACGGTGACGAGCAGGTTAAGCAGTGGCGTCGTGGTTTTGCGGTAACCCCACCAGAGCTGACCAAAGACGATGAGCGTTATCCGGGCCACGATCCACGTTACGCGAAACTGACTGATGCTGAGCTGCCTCAGACCGAAAGCCTGGCGCTGACCATCGATCGCGTTGTGCCTTACTGGAACGACACCATTCTGCCGCGCATTAAAAGCGGTGAGCGCGTCATCGTTGCCGCTCACGGTAACTCCCTGCGTGCGCTGGTGAAATACCTGGATAAGATGGGCGAAGACGAAATCCTTGAACTGAACATACCAACGGGCGTACCGCTGGTGTATGAGTTCGATGAGAACTTCAACCCAATCAAACGTTACTATCTGGGTAACGCTGACGAAATCGCAGCGAAAGCGGCGGCGGTAGCGAACCAGGGTAAAGCGAAGTAATGATTCGCCCGATATAAAAAAAGCGTGGAGCAATCCACGCTTTTTTATTGGGTTAAGAAGGATTAACCGCGACGCGCTTTAACCGCGTTTGCCAGCTGGCGCAGGATCGCGTCCGTATCTTCCCAGCCGATGCAGGCGTCAGTGACACTCTTCCCGTAAACCAGCGGCTCGCCGCTCTCCAGGCTTTGATTACCTTCCACCAGGTGACTTTCAATCATCACGCCAATCACGGCTTTCTCGCCGTTAGCCAGCTGCTGGCAAACGTCCGCGCCCACTTCCATCTGCTTTTTGAACTGCTTGCTGGAGTTAGCATGGCTGAAATCGATCATCACATTCGGCGACAGACCCGCTTTTTCGAGGCCCGATTTCACTTCTGCGACGTGTTTTGCGCTGTAGTTAGGCTCTTTACCGCCACGCAGAATGATATGGCAGTCGCCATTCCCGCTGGTGTTGACGATAGCAGAGTGGCCCCATTTGGTGACCGACAGGAAACAGTGCGGCGCACCGGCGGCATTGATGGCGTCGATCGCCACTTTCATGGTGCCATCGGTACCGTTTTTGAAACCGACCGGGCACGAGAGGCCCGACGCCAGTTCGCGGTGAACCTGAGATTCCGTGGTACGCGCACCAATCGCGCCCCAGCTCATCAGATCGGCCAAATATTGCGGGGTGATCATGTCCAGGAACTCGCCTGCGGCCGGTAATCCGCTGTCGTTAATTTCCAGCAGCAGTTTGCGCGCGATGCGCAGCCCGTCGTTGATCTGGAAGCTGTTATCCATGTGCGGATCGTTAATCAGCCCTTTCCAGCCCACCGTGGTGCGTGGTTTTTCAAAATAGACGCGCATGACGATTTCCAGCTCGCCTTGCAGCTCTTCACGCAGGGTCAGCAGGCGCGCAGCATACTCTTTTGCCGCCGCAGGATCGTGAATGGAACAAGGGCCAATCACCACCAGCAGGCGATCGTCGTTACCTTTCAGGATCTTATGGATCGCTTTGCGGGCATGAGAAACCGTGTTGGCGGCATTTTGCGTGGCGGGAAATTTTTCAAGGAGCGCTACAGGGGGTAATAACTCATTGATCTCTTTAATGCGTAAATCGTCGTTCTGATAATTCATGATCGTTCCGGCTCTGACATATTTTTAGTAATGAATGCAATCCTTTCAATCTAACTTGTCAGCCTGGAAGTGTAAACGGGCTTTTACACTTCGCACGGATAATTCCTGGAATTACCCTAAAAAACGCGACAAAGTAGCGAATAACGAGATCTGCCCTAAACTTTTTAAATGTAACCACTCTGTTTATGCATTTAAACGTGATTCCATCCTGACATAAGTTCAGATAATAGAATCTTTGACCACTCAGCGATTGATTTCGCGGATGCACTGTTGGAAGAAGTTATCCAGCAAATAACGACCAGAACAGGAGCAGCATGATGAAAATGACTAAACTGGCAACCCTTTTCCTGACAGCAACCCTGACCATGGCGAGCGGCGCAGCGCTTGCAGCAGATTCTACGGGTTCCGATAATAATGGCCAGGCGAACGCTGCGGCTGCAGCAGGCCAGGTCGCGCCGGACGCCAAACAGAACGTGGCGCCAAACAATGTTGATAACAGTAATATCAACACGGGCAGCGGAACCAGCGGCGGTACCATGCTGCACCCGAACGGGACCGACTCGGGCACCATGAACCATGACGGGATGACCAAGGATGAAATACACAAAAACTCGATGTGTAAAGACGGGAAATGTCCGGACATCAATAAGAAAGTTGAAACCGGCAACGGCATCAACAACGATGTTGATACCAAAACCGATGGCACAACGCAGTAATACGAGTCGGATCGGATAAATGAAGGAGAGCGAAGGCTCTCCTTTCTTTTTTGTGCAAAATGTTAAAAAATCTACACTTAGAATGATTACTCATCAGGACAGAGTTCATGGCGCACACGCATTCGCATTCACACTCTCCAGGGGACGAAAACGCTAAACGTCTGATGCTGGCTTTCGGCGTCACAGCCACGTTTATGGTTATCGAGGTTATCGGTGGGCTGATTTCTGGCTCACTGGCATTACTGGCGGATGCGGGCCATATGCTCACGGATGCCGCAGCGCTGCTGTTTGCGCTGATCGCCGTGCAGTTTTCCCGCCGTCCACCTAACGCGCGCCATACCTTCGGCTGGCTGCGTCTCACGACTCTCGCCGCTTTCGTCAATGCCATTGCGCTGGTGGTGATTACGATTTTGATTGTCTGGGAGGCGTTCCAGCGCTTCCGCGACCCGCAGCCTGTCGCCGGAACGACGATGATGGTGATTGCCGTGGCCGGGTTGCTGGCCAATGTCCTCGCCTTCTGGATTTTGCATCGCGGTAGCGCAGAGAAAAACCTCAACGTCCGCGCGGCCGCGTTACACGTGCTGGGCGATCTGCTGGGCTCGGTCGGGGCAATTGTGGCGGCACTGGTGATTATCTCCACCGGCTGGACGCCGATCGACCCCATCTTGTCGGTGCTGGTCTCCTGCCTGGTGCTGCGCAGTGCATGGGGATTGTTACGCGAGAGTGTGAACGAACTGCTGGAGGGTGCGCCCGTTTCGCTGGATATTTCGGCGCTGAAGCGCAAGCTGTGCCGGGATATTCCGGAAGTGCGCGATGTTCATCATGTGCATGTCTGGCTGGTGGGGGAGAAACCAGTGATGACCCTGCATGTCCAGGTGATCCCTCCGCACGATCACGATGCACTTCTGGGCCGCATTCAGCACTTCCTGGAGCACCACTACGAGATTTCGCACGCCACTATTCAGATGGAGTATCAGACCTGTAGCGGGCCGGACTGCCATCTCAATGAGACGCAGCCCGACCATTCACACCATCACCACCATTAACTGGACAGCGCGCGGGAGCCACGCTGACGCGCGCTGTTAATCCACATCCGGCTGCCGTTCAGGGCGATAAACGTGAGGAGCAGATATTCCAGCGACATGGCGTAGACGCCCTGCAACGCGAAGATCACCACGCTTATCACGTTAATAATGACCCACAGCAGCCAGTTCTCGACGTATTTACGCGTCATCAGAATCATCGCCGCGATCGACAGCACCATCATGCAGGAATCCCAGAACGGGAACGCATCGGGCTGCAGTTCAGGCATAGTGACGTTTAATCCCAGGCTGGACATCACCGACACTGCCACCCGCGTCAGGAAACCAAATACCGGATTGATGTAGACCGTCATCAGGCCAATGGCGACGACACAGGCCGCGAGCCAGGCAATGGCTTTTGGCAGAGGTAGCCAGCGAATCTGTAGCTCCGCTTCCTGAGCGCTGTTTTGCCGGGACCATGCGTACCAGCCGTAGATATTCGCGGCGAAGAAAAAGAGCTGCAACAGCAGGCTGGCATAGAGCTGGATCTGGAAAAAGATAATCGCGAACAGCGTGACGTTAATCAGGCCGAACGCGTAGTTGCTGATCTTCTCCAGACTTGCGAGCCAAATGCAGAGCAGCCCCGCCAGGGTGCCGATAGCTTCAATCCATGACAGGTCGTAGCCGCCCGCCCCGATTGGTATATGAACCAGGATATTCTGCGTGCTAAAAAAATCCATCTTTTCCCCAGAGCGTACTGATACGCGTTATCTCATCTCAGGAGCGTAGTGTAGCCGCAAAATCGAGCATACGGTTAAGAGGAATTAACGCCCCCTCACGCAACGCAGCGTCCACATGGATCTCATGTGCCGCCCCGCCTGACTCCAGCCCTTCAGCAATCGCCTTAAGGCCATTCATCGCCATCCACGGGCAATGTGCGCAGCTGCGGCACGTGGCGCCCTCTCCGGCTGTTGGGGCTTCGAACAGCTCTTTGTCCGGAACCGCCTGCTGCATCTTATAAAAGATGCCGCGATCGGTGGCGACGATCAGCTTCTGCTGCGGCAGCGTTTTCGCGGCGTTGATCAGCTGGCTGGTGGACCCCACCGCATCAGCCATATCGACTACCGACTGAGGTGACTCCGGGTGGACAAGGATCGCGGCGTCAGGATAGAGGGCTTTCATGCGTGCCAGCGCCTGAGTTTTAAATTCGTCGTGCACAATACACGCACCCTGCCAGCACAACACATCCGCGCCAGTTTGCTTCTGCACGTAGTTGCCCAGATGTTTGTCCGGCGCCCAAATGATCTTCTGCCCGAGGCTATCCAGATGCTCAATGAGTTCAACGGCGATACTGGAGGTGACCACCCAGTCTGCACGCGCTTTGACAGCGGCGGAGGTGTTGGCGTAAACAACGACGGTTCTGTCCGGATGGGCATCGCAAAACGCGCTGAATTCGTCGATCGGACAGCCTAAATCCAGAGAACACTCCGCATTGAGCGTAGGCATCAGAATGGTTTTTTCCGGGCTGAGGATCTTTGCCGTCTCGCCCATAAAGCGAACGCCAGCCACCAGCAGCGTCGAGGCTGGATGTTTCGCACCAAAGCGCGCCATTTCAAGAGAATCGGAGATACAACCGCCTGTCTCTTCGGCCAGTTGCTGGATTTCGGGATCGGTGTAGTAATGTGCGACCATTACCGCATCCCGCTCCTTCAGCAGGCGCTTTATTTTTTCACGGTAGAACTGTTTTTCGTCCCGGTTTAAAGGCACGGGCTTGGGCGGGAAAGGATAGATTGCGGCTTCAGGATCAAACATCACGCTCATCATTGCTTCTCGTTTTACTGGCTTAACAATAATGTCTCTCTTTTGCGTTATGAACGAAAGATACGACAATTGTGTTTTGTATACTAAACAAGATAGCGCGTTGAGGGAAAAAAGTCACAATATTTGGAAAGCAAAAAGGCGCCTTTAGGGCGCCTTTTTACATTGGTGGGTCGTGCAGGATTCGAACCTGCGACCAATTGATTAAAAGTCAACTGCTCTACCAACTGAGCTAACGACCCCTTTCGGGACTTGCAAATTTTTATTCAGGCTGGTGGGTCGTGCAGGATTCGAACCTGCGACCAATTGATTAAAAGTCAACTGCTCTACCAACTGAGCTAACGACCCATTCGGGTGTTGCCTGAATTTTGTAGTATTGGTGGGTCGTGCAGGATTCGAACCTGCGACCAATTGATTAAAAGTCAACTGCTCTACCAACTGAGCTAACGACCCGATGGTGGGTGATGACGGGCTCGAACCGCCGACCCCCTCCGTGTAAAGGAGGTGCTCTACCAACTGAGCTAATCACCCAACGCCGTACTACAGGGCACTACAGGGCACTACAGGAAAATCTTAAGTGGTGGGTCGTGCAGGATTCGAACCTGCGACCAATTGATTAAAAGTCAACTGCTCTACCAACTGAGCTAACGACCCACTTTTTTCGCGGCTTTCGGGCTGTTCGATATCCCTTGGCAACGGCGGCATATATTACTGATTTAAGAATTCAGCGCAACAAAAATTTCGACGAAGATCACTTAACTGCTTACGAATCAGGCGGCACGACCAGAAATAACGCGATTTCTGGTCATGCGACACTCAACCCATCGATCCAAGACGTTTTTGCGCTTGTTTCGCACCTTCGGTGCCTGGGTACTTCGCGACCACCTGCTGATAAACGGCCTTCGCTTTCGCGCTGTCGCCTTTATCCTGCATGATGACGCCGACCTTAAACATGGCATCAGGGGCTTTTGGCGATTTTGGGTAATTTTTTACCACAGAGGCAAAATAAAACGCCGCATCATCCTTTTTACCCTTGTTGTAGTTCAACTGACCAAGCCAATAATTCGCATTTGGCTGATAAGTTGAGTCAGGGTACTTTTTCACGAAGTTCTGAAACGCCGCAATGGCATCGTCCTGACGCGATTTATCCTGCACCAGGGCAATAGCTGCGTTGTAGTCAGTATTTGCGTCACCGCTCTGTACAGGCGCGCCTGTCGAAGCTGACGCATCTGCGGCCGGTGCCGGAGTGGCTGTTGCCGCCCCGCTCTGATCGCCTGCCGCGGGTTGCGCTGCAGCGCCGCCGTTACTCAGGCCGTCGATCTGCAACAGGATCTGCTTCTGACGCTCGACAACCTGATTCAACTGATACTGACTTTCCTGGATCTGACCACGGAGAGAATCAATATCGTTTTGGTTATCAGAGAGCTGCTGCTGGAGTTGGGTTAAAAGCTGACTGTGAGCGTTAGAAATACGCTCGAGTTGAGTGACACGGTCTTCGACCGAGCCGGAGCCGACACTACTGATTGGTGCCTGAGCAAAAGCGGCCCAGGGGGCCGCTATTCCAACCAGTAACGACAGACTCAAGAGTTGATGTCTGAAGTTACTGCTCATGCAATTCTCTTAGTAAACCAGTACGGCACGACGGTTTTTGGAGTAAGCCGCTTCGTCATGACCCAATACTGCAGGTTTTTCTTTACCGTAAGAAACGATGGAGATCTGGTCAGCAGAAACGCCTTTACCCTGCAGGTACATCTTAACGGCGTTCGCACGACGCTCACCCAGGGAGATGTTGTACTCAGGAGTACCACGTTCGTCAGCATGACCTTCTACGGTGACTTTGTAAGATGGGTTGCTACGCAGGAAGTTTGCGTGCGCATCCAGCATCGCAGCGAAGTCAGAACGGATGTCATACTTGTCCAGATCGAAGTAAACAATGTTGTTCTGCTGCAGCTGCTGCATCTGAAGACGCGCTTGCTCTTCAGAAGACATATTGCCGTTACCGTTAGCGTCCATACCAGTGCCGGCACCCATCATGCCTTCGCCGCTCTGGTCGTTGCTTGCATTCTTGTTGGAAGAACACGCCGCGATTGCCATTACAGGCAGAGCGATCATCAGCCCCTTCAGCACTTTGTTCAGTTGCATTTCTATGATTCCTTTAGTAATCAATTAATTATTATTTACAGATACGGCGACCAGGCAGGTGATTTTACCTGTCCATCAGTTGCCGGAATACGCGCTTTGAAACGCCCATCTGTAGAAACCAGATTCAGCACAGATCCCATCCCCTGAGAAGAGCTGTAGATTACCATCGTGCCGTTAGGTGCCAGACTCGGCGTTTCATCCAGGAACGTTGACGACAGAACTTGCACGCCACCCGTTACCAGATCTTGTTTGGCAATGTGCTGCTGGCCACCAGCAGAGCTGACCATTACCATAAATTTACCGTCACTGCTTACATCAGAATCCTGGTTCTGTGAACCTTCCCAGGTGATGCGCTGCGGTGCACCGCCATTTACATTGACTTTGTACACCTGAGGACGACCGGCCTGGTCAGATGTGAACGCCAGGTTCTGGCTGTCCGGGAACCAGGTAGGTTCAGTGTTGTTGCTGCGACCATCCGTGACCTGGCGAATCTGGCCGGAGCCGATATCCATCACGTAAAGGTTCAGGCTGCCTGTTTTAGACAGAGCAAATGCCAGTTTAGTCCCATCAGGTGAGAACGCTGGCGCACCGTTGTGACGCGGGAACGAAGCAACCTGACGCACAGCGCCGTTGGACAGAGTCTGAATCACCAGCGCAGAGCGACCGCTTTCGAAGGTCACGTAAGCGAGTTTAGAACCGTCCGGAGACCAGGCCGGAGACATCAGCGGCTGTGGTGAACGGTGCACGGTGAACTGGTTGTAGCCGTCGTAGTCAGAGACGCGCAGTTCATACGGGAACTGGCCGCCGTTGGTTTGAACCACATAGGCGATACGGGTACGGAAGGCACCTTTAATACCGGTCAGCTTCTCGAACACTTCATCACTCGCAGTGTGACCCGCGTAGCGAAGCCACTGCTTGTTCACTTTATACGAGTTCTGCGCCAGAACAGTACCTGGAGCGCCGCCAGTATCAACCAGCTGGTAAGCCACTGTGTAGCCACCGTCCGGATTCGGAGTCACTTGACCCACTACCACGGCATCAATACCGAGCGCAGACCAGGCTGCCGGTTGAACTTCCTGAGCGGTACCCGGCTGCTGTGGCAAACGAGAACGATCTAAGGGATTGAATTTGCCGCTGTTACGCAAGTCAGCCGCCACAATGCCGCCAACGTCTTCAGGGGCAGCGCCAGGGCCGGCCCACTGGAACGGAACAACGCCAATTGGACGCGCAGAGTCCACCCCTTGGGTGATCTCGATGCGTACCTCTGCGTGCAGCACGGCTGCCCACAGCATAAAGAAACTTACTGCTACACGTAATGCCTGCTTCATTATATCTCCCTTATCTGGGTAACGTTACCCACGATAATTTAGCAGAATGTTAACAAACTCAAATAGACAAAACTACCCGTCCCCAGCATCAAACCTTAGCCTGTATTTCCCACATTGAGCGGGAAAACATCACAGTTTGAAGTCCAGTTTGGCATCTTTTACCTTCTCATAAACAGCCTGTGAAGGCGGTTTAGGAATTTTGGCCGTTTTGGCAGCCGTCAAAGCAGCCTGACATAACGCTGGATCGCCCCCTTCCTGGGTTACGTCCAGTAGCAGTCCATCTGGCGCAAGCTTGATATGCAAGACGCAAGATTTACCGGCGTACAGATCAGCGCCGTATAAACGGCTCTGAATAGCAGTACGGATTTGCGAGGCGTAAGCACTGATGTCCGCACCCGTTGCACCACCATTCGCCCCACTCGTTCCGCTGTCTTTAGCTGGCTGGCCGTTTCCTTTCGCCCCACCGCCCGATTTCGGCGCATTCTTACCTGAACTTAGGTCACCGAAAAGGTCGTCAACATCAGATGCCGACGCTTTCTCTGCTGCCGCTTTTTTGGCTGCGGCGGCTTTGGCGGCTGCTGCTTTATCGGCAGCAGCTTTTTCAGCGGCAGCGGCTTTTTTGTCGGCCGCAGCCTTCTCAGCAGCGGCGGCTTTTTCAGCAGCGGCCTTCTCTGCTGCAGCCGCTTTCTTCGCAGCATCAGCAGCAGCTTTCTTCTCCGCTTCCTGGGCTGCTTTCTTCGCGGCTTCCGCTTCTGCTTTCTTCTGTGCGTCGGCAGCAGCTTTCTTGGCGGCTTCTGCTTCCGCTTTTTTCTGTGCGTCGGCGGCAGCTTTCTTCGCGGCTTCCGCTTCTGCGACTTTTTGAGCATCAGCAGCGGCTTTCTTAGCTACGTCAGCAGCTTGTTTTGCCTGAGCGTCTGCTTTTGCTTTGGCATCCGCAGCGGATTTGGCTGCCGCTTCTTCTGCCTGCTTTTGCTGCTCTTGTGCTTTCTGGGCCGCAGCTTCAGCCTGCTTCTGCTGTTCTGCCTGCTCCTTCGCCGCTTCTTGCGCCTGCAAACGTTCTTTCTCGAGCTGCTTCAGACGCTCCTGCTCCGCGGCCTGCTTTTCACGCAGCTCCTCGGCCTGCTGTTGCGCCTGTTTATCACGCTGCTCTTCTGCCCGTTTTGCACTCGCCTGCTGCTGTTGCTGACGATTATAGTTTTGCACTACCGCGCCTGGGTCCACCATGACGGCGTCGATGGAAGAGCCTCCACCGCCGCCGGCTGACGCGTCAATATGCTCATCGAACGAACTCCAGATCAGCGCTGCAAAGAGAATCACATGCAGCACCGCGGAGATAATAATCGCTCGCTTAAGCTTGTCGTTTTGTTCGGTTGCCTTTGACACTATCGGTTCCCAAAAACTGTGCAGAGGATTAAATCGGTTGCGTCATCAAGCCTACCGACTTAACACCCGCGCTATGTAGCAAGTTCAGCGCTTTAATTATTTCATCGTAAGGCACATCTTTGGCGCCACCGATTAAGAAGACCGTTTTCGGATTCGACGTCAGGCGACGCTGCGCTTCAGCAATAACCTGCTCAGGCGGCAGCTGATCCATGCGATCTTTCTCTACCACAACGCTATATTGCCCCACGCCGGAAACCTCAATGATAACCGGAGGTTCATCATTGCTGCTTACCGCCTGTGATTCTGTCGCATCCGGCAGATCAACTTCCACGCTCTGGGTGATGATTGGCGCTGTCGCCATAAAGATCAGCAGCAGCACCAACAATACGTCCAGCAACGGTACAATATTGATTTCGGACTTAAGTTCGCGACGATTTCGTCCACGCGCTCTGGCCATGGTTTACCCCTTGTTACTCTCGGTGCTGGTAAACGCCTGACGGTGCAGAATCGCAGTGAACTCTTCCATGAAGTTGTCGTAGTTCAGTTCCAGTTTGTTCACTCGCTGGTTCAGTCGGTTATACGCCATAACTGCCGGAATTGCGGCGAACAGACCGATTGCGGTCGCGATCAGTGCTTCTGCGATGCCCGGTGCAACCATTTGCAGCGTAGCCTGTTTAACCGCACCAAGTGCGATGAAGGCATGCATGATCCCCCACACGGTACCAAACAGACCGATATACGGGCTGATGGAACCCACCGTGCCAAGGAACGGGATGTGTGTTTCAAGTGATTCCAGCTCACGGTTCATCGAGATGCGCATGGCACGCGATGCCCCTTCAACGACCGCTTCAGGCGCATGATTATTTGCGCGATGCAGGCGAGCGAACTCTTTGAAACCGCTATAGAAAATTTGTTCGGAGCCTGAAAGGTTATCACGGCGCCCCTGGCTTTCCTGATACAAACGAGAAAGCTCAATACCAGACCAGAATTTATCTTCAAAGGCTTCGGCTTCACGGCCAGCAGCGTTAAGAATACGGGTTCTCTGGATAATGATTGCCCAGGATGCGATTGAAAAACCAATCAAAATCAACATGATAAGTTTAACCAGAAGGCTAGCCTTCAGGAACAAATCAAGGATATTCATGTCAGTCACTGCTTAAACTCCGCGACAATAGACTTAGGAAGCGCACGAGGCTTCATGATGAGTGGATCAACACAAACAATCAGGACTTCTGCTTCGTTCAGTACTGTGTTCTCTGCGTTGACGATCCGCTGCGTGAAAACCAGTGAGGTCCCGCGCATTGATGTTATTTCCGTTTGGACTTCGAGCATATCGTCGAGTCTGGCGGGTGCAAAATACTCCAGCGTCATCTTGCGTACCACGAAGGCAACTCGCTCAGCCAACAAAACCTGCTGACTGAAGTGATGATGGCGCAGCATCTCAGTGCGTGCCCGTTCATAAAAAGCAACGTAGCTGGCGTGGTAGACCACACCCCCGGCATCGGTATCTTCGTAGTAGACCCTAACCGGCCATCGAAACAGCGTTGTATTCACTTTACATCCTGGTAATGCAACAAAAGTTAGAGCTTTTAAACTTCGCTACTATACGCGCGGGAATGATGGTTTGGAATGGGGGAAAGTAAACGGAGAGTAAATTTTTATGGGCTCGAGTAAGCCCATAAGATTAACGGACAGTTCTTATTCAGCTAAAGAAAAAAACAAGTCCGGCGAGAAGCACAATATCAGCGACCAGCGGGCAGAAAATGCCTTGCCAGTGAACGGCCTTCGGGCGAAAGCCCACACCGTGAATGACGCCCGCGCAAACTGCCCACATGATTAAGAAACCATGCCAGATTTCCAGTTCGCTCGTCTTCGCCGCAAAGCGCGACGGGTCCCAGAAGATACAGCCTGCCAGCAGTAATGCCATCACTAAGGAAAGCGCCCTTAACGGGCGCTTGTCCATTACCGCATATAGCTTTGCGATAACATTCATCATCAGTGCTTTTCTTCACCGGTTTTGGTCGCTTCGATATGCTCAAGCGCCAGCGCGGTAATGACACCAAATGCACAGGCAAGAAGCGTCCCCAAAATCCATGCGAAATACCACATATTCAGCTCCTTACTTAGTACAGGGAATGAGTGTTGCTTTCGATGTCTTCTTTCGTGATACGACCGAACATTTTCCAGTAACACCAGGTGGTGTAGAGCAGGATAATCGGTACGAACACGCAAGCAACATATGTCATCAGGTTAAGCGTCAACTGGCTTGACGTCGCATCCCACATGGTCAGGCTCGCATTCATCATGGTGCTGGATGGCATGACGAACGGGAACATTGCAATGCCCGCAGTCAGGATGATGCACGCCAGCGTCAGTGAAGAGAACACGAATGCCCAGGCGCCTTTCTCAAGACGAGAGGTCAGGACCGTCAGCAGCGGCAGCAACACACCCAGAGCCGGGATAGCCCACAGCGCAGGAGTGCTGTTGAAGTTCACCAGCCATGCCCCTGCCTGACGCGCGACTTCTTTGGTCAGCGGGTTAGACGGCGCAGCATGGTTGATAGCAGACGTCACCACATAACCATCAATACCGTATACGACCCAAACACCTGCCAGCGCGAAGCAAACCAGTGTTACCAGCGCCGCAACCTGCGCGGTGGCACGGGAACGCAGGTGCAGTTCACCCACCGTACGCATCTGCAGATAAGTGGCACCCTGAGTAATGATCATCGCCACACTCACCACGCCCGCCAGCAGGCCAAACGGGTTCAGCAGCTGGAAGAAGTTACCGGTGTAGTACAGACGCATATACTCATCGAGGTGGAACGGAACGCCCTGCAACAGGTTGCCGAACGCCACGCCAATCACCAGCGGTGGCACGAAGCTACCGATGAAGATGCCCCAGTCCCACATGTTACGCCAGCGGGTATCTTCGATTTTCGAGCGGTAGTCAAAACCGACCGGACGGAAGAACAAGGATGCCAGCACCAGAATCATCGCCACATAGAAGCCGGAGAACGCAGCCGCGTAGACCATCGGCCAGGCGGCAAACAGTGCGCCGCCCGCGGTGATCAGCCACACCTGGTTACCGTCCCAGTGCGGGGCGATGGAGTTGATCATGATTCGACGCTCGGTGTCATTACGACCGAGGAAACGGGTGAGCATGCCCACCCCCATGTCGAAACCGTCCGTGACCGCAAAACCAATCAGTAAGATACCGACCAGCAGCCACCAGATAAAACGCAATACTTCATAATCGATCATTTGACGACTCCTGTCTTAGCGTGCCGGCTGAGTAGCCACGTTGGACTGCTCGTAGTGATAGCGACCGGTTTTCAGGCTGCTCGGGCCAAGGCGTGCGAACTTGAACATCAGGAACAGTTCGGCCACCAGGAACAGGGTGTACAGACCACAAATCAGCAGCATGGAGAAAATCAGGTCTCCCGCAGTCAGGGATGAGTTAGCCACTGCCGTTGGCAGCACCTCACCTATCGCCCATGGCTGACGGCCATACTCCGCAACAAACCAGCCGGACTCGATAGCAATCCATGGCAATGGAATACCGTACATCGCGGTACGCAGCAGCCATTTTTTCTGGCCGATACGGTTACGAATCACAGACCAGAAGGAGGCCGCGATAATCAGAAGCATCAGGATGCCGCAACCGACCATGATACGGAACGCGAAGTACAGCGGCGCAACGCGTGGAATGGAGTCTTTGGTTGCCAGCTGAATCTGTGCTTCAGTCGCATCAGACACATTCGGGGTATAACGCTTCAGCAGCAGGCCGTAACCCAGGTCTTTCTTCACGTCATTGAACTGATCGCGAACAGCCTGATCGGTAGAGCCTGAACGCAGCTGCTCCAGCAGCCCGTACGCTTTCATACCGTTACGGATACGCTCTTCGTGCTGCACCATCAGATCTTTCAGGCCCGTCACCTGCTTATCAACAGAACGGGTGGCGATGATGCCGAGGGCGTAAGGAATTTGAATAGCGAAACGGTTTTCCTGCGCATCCTGGTCAGGAATACCAAACAGGGTAAACGCCGCCGGAGCTGGCTGAGTTTCCCATTCGGCTTCGATAGCCGCCAGTTTGGTTTTCTGTACGTCACCCATTTCGTAACCGGATTCATCACCCAGCACGATAACAGACAGGATTGCCGCCATACCGAAGCTTGCCGCGATGGCAAAGGAGCGCTTGGCGAAAGCGAAGTCACGACCGCGCAGCATATAGTAGGAGCTGATGCCGAGTACGAACATCGCGCCGCAGACATAACCCGAGGCCACAGTGTGAACGAATTTCACCTGAGCAACCGGGTTCAGGACCAGCTCGGCAAAGCTGACCATCTCCATACGCATGGTTTCAAAGTTGAAATCAGACGCGATAGGGTTCTGCATCCAGCCGTTAGCGACCAGGATCCACAGTGCGGACAGGTTGGAGCCTAAGGCCACCAGCCAGGTCACTGCCATGTGCTGAACTTTACCCAGACGGTCCCAACCGAAGAAGAACAGACCTACAAAGGTGGATTCGAGGAAGAAGGCCATCAGACCTTCAATGGCCAGCGGCGCACCGAAGATATCCCCAACATAGTGAGAATAGTAAGACCAGTTAGTCCCGAACTGGAACTCCATGGTCAGGCCGGTCGCCACGCCCAGTGCAAAGTTGATACCAAACAACTTGCCCCAGAACTTGGTCATATCTTTATAAATCTGTTTGCCGGAAAGGACGTAGACCGTCTCCATGATGGCCAGCAGGAACGCCATACCGAGCGTCAGTGGCACAAAAAGGAAGTGGTACATCGCGGTCAAGGCAAACTGTAAGCGCGACAGTTCGACTATATCTAACATCATGACTCCTTGCTCATCGCATGAAGACTCCGAGAGTGAATCCCTGAGACGGGTTCACACACATGCCCCAATACAAAGTTATCTGTTCCCTTCGTCGTGACTTATTTTCTTCACTAGAGGAAAAAGTCATGATGAAAGGTTACAAATACGTTAAGAAAAAACTCTAATTGATCCCGCGAATATAATACGCTGCAAAGCCCTTACAATAAACAGGTTTTTATTGAAGGAGATTTACGTTTTACGACGGTGATCAATATATAGCGAATTTACACATTTTCAGCCAGTTTGATCGCCGACAATTTAGCGCCTTTTGAGGTGTTTTTCCAAGCATTAAACATTGATTTAAATCAAAAACGCGACTTTATGTTAATGGTGTTTAAATGCAGTAGCCATAGTAAAATCAATGTTAATGAGATGTAGATTTAAGCAAGGTGATGGTTATCAAATACAGGGATGAAAATAAATTGAAGTGATTTTTTTTAACGCTGTTTGCCGTCTGGTCATTTTCACTGACAAACACTTAAGGATAGCTGCTTTAACGTGACTTTCCATCGCGATGTTTTCAGCCGAAGCGGAAACATCTATTTTACTTTTAATAATCTTTAAATTAACACCACGGCGTGACTATTTAGAAAACGAAAAGGTCACAAAAATGTGACCTTTGATTCGTTCGACGGTTTTTTAGGCAAGTTTGATGCTAAAGGTCCTAGACTGGCAGGGCCGCAGGGTTTCAGCCGTCCCGTTGACGACCCTATCGCCCTTCTGAATCTCTTCATCCATTCCCGTTTCAGCACAGCGGCTGATCTCACGGCTGAAGCTGAACGAGGTATCACAACAAACCGATTCGGAAGGATTGAACACCCGCAGGATAATCTCGTCGCGATCTTCGGCTTTTTTCAACGCCCCCACCAGGCAGCCAACGGGAGACATGGTCAATAAGCTGTAGGTCGCAGGAGTGACGACGCTGGCTTTGTTGAGCTTCATCGCATCCCACGGGATTTTGTTATAGCACTGGATCGGCGTCAGCCAGGCCCTGGCCTGCTGGGCAACGCCCGCATTGAGAGGCGTTCCGCAAAAGTTAAACAGGCTGAAACGGCACTGCAGCGCTCCCCTCACCTGCGAATCTGGCACCGGCATTTTTATGCCCGAGGGGCGGCCTGGACGTAATAACAGATCCTCTTTTCCGAGTAACCCAACGCCACGCAGCAGCGTCAGAGCAAAGGTTTTCTTCTCCTCACCGACAATTTCAAACTCGCGTAATCCTTCGGTGAACAACGCCATGCCGTGGCGCCCCTCCTGTAACACCGCGTAATTCAGTAAGTTCCACACCGGCACCGGCGCCTCTTTCCAGCCCTCTTCCTGCCAGCGGTCCATCGCTTCATCACGCACGGGGCGTACAACCGAGCCAAACTGGGTATCTGCCAGCACCTCTGACGTGTTGAAGGGGGTCGGAATGAGTACCCGCACCCGATGATCGTCCACCTGATTATCCAGGCGCACCTCAACGTCGATACGACGGCTGTGATGGCTGAGCGTGACCTCAATTTCAATGCCCAGGTGGCCGTCTCGCAGGCGGGCAGAGCGCGCAGCCAGATTGGCCGGGATAGCCATGCGGCTTCGAATCACCGCCCTGCTCTGCCAGGCTTCGTGAATTACCTCGACGGTATGCTGCGCCTCACGTGATGTCAGCCGCCACTCTTCCCGTGACGGCGAATAGTCGTATTCGTCCCCGTCATCAGAACTCTCTTCGATCTCCAGCACGCGGTCATAAACAAGGCCGGAGTCTTTATCACGCAAGCGCAGCGTGCCGTCATCATTCAGGTCAATCTGCCAGAAAGCATTTTCCAGCAGCGCCGCCGTCGCCTCATGGCCCGGCAATACTTTTCCTGCCACGTGCGGTTCGATATAAAGGGTGCGATAGCCCATCGAAGGCAAAATCTGGCGCAGCTGGATATCAAACTCCATAAACGGCTCGTAGTTGCCATAATGCACAATCTGCCGATCAATAAGGCCCGGATCGATCTCCCGTTGGGCGCGGATAAAGTAGGGAATTTCATTTCCTTTATCGTCCAGCAGCCGGAACGCGCTCGCGCGCAGGCGCACGGTAGTATTGACCACCTCTTCGCGCGGCCACGGCATCAGATTAAACAGCACCAGTTTGTCTTCATCCGTTTGCGGCATGTTGTCGACGATCTTACGCAGAGTGAAACGAATCAGATTGTCGGCCATGTCCTCCGCCAGCTCGAAACGGGATGCGATCTCACGGTGCACTTTATCGCTACAGCAGCAGCCGATGCTGTCGTGGGCGTGATTCTTTAAAATCTCCTTCCACATTTTCTCCAGCAGCCCATGGTGATACTCAAAGCCCAGCGTCCAGGCCAACGTAGAGAGCGGCTCCAGAATATTGACGATTTTGTTCTCAATGCGGGCGTGGGCCATTTTGATATCCATGCGCGTGGAGCCGATGGTCCGGTGAACGCGCATAAATTTCCCGTCGATAAACTCGCCGTTGAGCGTCGCCAGCGCATCACGCTGAGCGTCGATATGGGCAAACACCTCTTCGAAGCGGCTCATGACAAACTCCCGCTGGGGATAGATCTCCCGCAGCGTCTTCATCACCGTAAAAATGTTTTGCTGCAGCGGCATCTGGTCGTGTCCGTTCGGCAACAAAATCTCTTTCGTGAACGAGGCGTTTTCCAGCACGTCGAAATAACTGTCCAGCCGTTTACGCAGTCCGGCTTCGTCCTCCGGTAAGTACTTACCAATCGCGTAGCCCAGCGGCAGCACCTGTGTTGTCACTTCGCTGCCGTCTTTGCTCTGCCATAAAAACTCCGTTTTGTCGGTGCCATGACGTTCAGAACAACCGCGCCAGAACATCGCACGTTGGATACCAAACCCGTTGTAAATATGCGGAAGCTGACCCGACATGCCGAAGGAATCCGGCAAATAGCCGATTTTCATCGGCTCGCCGAAGGCCAGGCAATCACGCATTCCGTACAGCAGGTTGCGCACAATGGATTCGCCCGAAACAATCGTGGTGTCCGTCTGGGTGTACCACGGCCCGATAATCAGCTTTCCGGCTTCCACCAGCGCTTTGACGCGTGCTTTGTTCTCCGGCTTTATCGCGAAGTAATCTTCCAGAATCGCCGTCTGCCCGTCGAGAACGTAGTATTTGTACTCCTCATCCTTCTCAAGGCGCGCGAGGATCTCTTCCATATTATTGACCAGCAAAATGCGTGACTCTTCGGTGGTGAAGTACCACTCACGGTCCCAGTGCATGTGCGGCGTGATGTGAACGCGAGATACAGCTTTCATCTTCGTTTCCTGTCCAGTTAAGGCATGATGCTATTGGGAATGTATTTGCCGCTTTTTACCGCCTGACGCCGCCAAAGGAGCAGCACGCTGGTCGATATGGCGGTCCCCACCAGCGCGGCGCCAAACCAGCCCGCTGCTGCCGCCACACCGCTTAGTCCGGCGGGATGCAGTAAAAAGAGGGAGAAAATTCCGGCCCCCGGGGTGGAAAGCCCCATTCCCATCGCGCCGACTATCGCGCCTGTCACCAGGGAGCCGAGCACAAACGAGCCAATCACCCGCAGCGGATCTTCAATCGCCATTGGAATCGCCCCTTCGGTGATCCCTGCCAGCCCCAGCAGCCAGGTCGATTTTCCGGTTTCGATTTCAAAAGTTTTAAACAGCCGCGGGGAGATGAGCGTTGAGGCCGTCACGGTAAACGCAGAAACCATTTTGACCGACGCAAAAATAGCGTATGGGCCGTACACCCCATTCGCCATCGCGCCCAGACAAAAGGCATAGGCCGCTTTATTCACCGGGCCGCCCAGATCGAACGAGCACATAAATCCGAGGATTGCGCCAAGCAACAGCGCGTTTGCGCCAGACAGTCCGTTCAGCCAGGCAGTCAGGGCGTTATTGATCCACGCTACCGGCTCACCGATCACAAACAGCATCAGGCTGCCCGCGCCGAGCGTGCCTATCACCGGATAGAGGTAATAGACCAGGAAACCGTTATAGCGATTGCTCAGGCGAACGTGATTTTTCACCCAGCGCATCAGATAGCCCGCGATCAGGCCCCCGGCGATAGCGCCCAAAAACCCGGAGCCAATCATGTTGGCGGCAAGTCCTGCCGCGAAACCGGGGGCCAGCGCGGGTTTATCTGCCAGCGAATACGCGGTATAGGCTGCGAGCACCGGCACCATCAACACGCCCAGCATCCCGCCGCCCAGTTTGCGATACATCCACAGCCATGAATTCTCCTGATCGAAGAGGTGCTGCAAACCGAGCATTTGCGCCAGTAATACCGACACTGCCAGCACCGTGCCCCCTGCAACGATCAAGGGCACGGCAAACGAAATCCCGCTCAGCAGGGCCTGTTTAAGCTCCGTTTTCAGGCTTTTTCGCCCGTCGGCGTCGGGTTGTTGCTGCCGTTGAACCTCAGAAGATTTCAGGGCCAGCGCCTGAGTGATCAGCGCTTCGGCGTGGCGCAGCGGCTCGGTCACGGGGACCGACAGCGCAGGAATGCCGTTAAAACGTTCATGATCTTTAATCGCCACGTCGGCGGCAAAAATGCAGGCCTTCGCCTCCTTGAGCTGCTGGGGCGTTAAGCGCCCTTCAATGCCGTTCGCCCCCTGCTTTTCGACAATCACATTGACGCCAAGCTTGCGCCCGGCCTTCTCAAGGTATTCCGCCGCCATATACGTGTGCGCGATCCCCGCCGGGCAGGCCGTGACGCAAACAATCGTCGGCGCATCAAACAGCAGCGCCACGGGTTGCTCTTCGGGTGCTTCGTCCAGCGCGGCCAGCAGGGCGTCGGGCGTATCAGCCGCCATCACGCGCGCCCGCAAGACATCATCGGCCAGACGCGTGGTCAGCGCCGTCAGCACTTTCATGTGCGTGGTCCCTGCTTCGGCAGGCGGGATCGCCAGCAGGAAAATCAGCTCGACGTTTTCAGGCCCATCAACGCCCTCCCACTCAAGCGGATTGCGCAGCGTCGCGACCGCAAAAGCCGCTTCGTTCACCGCCGCGCTTTTACCGTGCGGAACCGCCAGCCCCTCACCCAGCGCGGTTGGTCCCTGCGCTTCGCGCTGCAAAACATCAGCCACAAAACGCTCCGGATCGGCTATTTTTCCCAGATCGTGCAGCCGCTGTGCCAGCTGGCGGATCGCATCGTCACGATCGGTAAATCGCGCATGCAGAAAGATCGCCTGGGGATGAGTCAGAGTCGTCAGGTTCATCAGATCCTCACAGAATTGTCGTTTTAATGTACGGCAGATTCTGGCACACCAGACAATACCTTTATGTGATCATTTTCACTTAATCATCATATTTGTATTGTTGTTGTATTATTTACAATCCGAATACTCAGGGCATAATTCAAAAGAATGGTATTAGCTGAACAATACAAAAATGGACGTTTATGAGTCAGAAACCGATGTACCGCCAGATCGCCGACACCCTGCGCGAACAGATCAGCAGCGGCGAACTGAAGCCGGGTGACGCGCTCCCCACCGAATCAGCGCTTCAGGCGATGTTCAGCGTCAGCCGCGTGACGATCAGGCAAGCCTTAAAGCGGCTGACGGAAGAGCAGATTATCGAAAGTATTCAGGGCAGCGGCTCTTACGTAAAAGAGGAGCGGGTGAATTACGACATCTATCAGCTTACCGGTTTTTACGAAAAACTGGCGGACCGCAACGTCGACACCCACAGCGATGTGAAAGTGTTTGAGGTTATAAAAGCCGATGCAAGGCTTGCCGAAAAGTTACAGCTCGCCCCGGATGACAAGGTCTGGCACGTTAAACGCGTGCGCTTTATCAAGCAAAAACCGGTCAATCTGGAAGAGACCTGGATGCCGCTGGCGCTGTTTGCCGACCTCACCTGGGAGGTGATGGAAAACTCGAAATATCACTATATTGAGCAGATCAAAAAGATGGTTATCGATCGCAGCGAGCAGGAGCTGTTGCCGGTCATGCCTTCAGAAGAGGCGATCGACGCCCTGTCGCTCGATCCGGCAAAACCGATCCTCGAAAAAGTCTCTCGCGGTTTTTTGAAAGACGGCAGAGTGTTTGAGTTCAGCCGTAACGTATTCAATAGCGACGACTACAACTTCACGCTGGTAGCGAAACGCCGACACTGAAAACCTGGCCGGTAAACGGTTGAACGAGAAATATATGGCATAAAAAAGGCCGCTTTTCAGCGGCCAACCATGTCGAAACGGACATTTATTATGTCAAAGCTCCCCTTGCGGAGAGCAGAGAGGATTTACTTGATGATAGCGCTCAGCGCTTCGCCGATATCGGCCAGGCTGCGAACGGTTTTAACGCCTGCGGCTTCCAGAGCGGCGAATTTCTCATCCGCTGTGCCTTTACCACCGGCAATGATGGCGCCTGCGTGGCCCATACGTTTGCCTTTTGGCGCCGTCACACCCGCGATGTAGCCAACAACCGGCTTGGTGACGTGATCTTTGATGTAAGCTGCAGCTTCTTCTTCCGCGCTACCGCCGATTTCACCGATCATCACGATCGCTTCAGTCTGCGAATCTTCCTGGAACAGTTTCAGGATATCGATGAAGTTAGAGCCTGGGATCGGGTCACCGCCGATGCCCACACAGGTGGACTGGCCGAAACCGTAGTCGGTAGTCTGCTTAACCGCTTCATAGGTCAGGGTACCGGAGCGAGACACGATGCCCACTTTGCCTGGCTTGTGAATGTGGCCCGGCATGATGCCGATTTTGCATTCGCCTGGGGTGATGACGCCCGGGCAGTTTGGCCCGATCATGCGAACGCCCGCTTCATCCAGCTTCACTTTTACGGTCAGCATGTCCAGCGTCGGGATGCCTTCAGTAATGGTGATGATCAGTTTGATGCCTGCGTCGATAGCTTCCAGAATAGAGTCTTTGCAGAACGGAGCCGGAACGTAGATCACGGTCGCGGTTGCGCCCGTCGCTTCGACCGCTTCGCGCACGGTGTTAAACACCGGCAGGCCCAGATGCGTGGTGCCGCCTTTGCCTGGCGTCACGCCGCCAACCATCTGCGTACCGTAAGCAATCGCTTGTTCGGAGTGGAAAGTCCCCTGGCTTCCGGTGAAGCCCTGGCAGATAACTTTAGTGTTCTTATCAATCAAAACGGACATTATTTCCCCTCCACTGCGGCAACAACCTGCTGAGCTGCATCCGTCAGACTTTTCGCTGCAATAATATTCAGGCCACTGTCAGCCAGTTTTTTCGCGCCGAGTTCAGCGTTGTTACCTTCCAGACGAACCACAACCGGGACGTTCACGCCCACTTCTTCCACCGCACCGATGATACCGTCAGCGATCAGGTCGCAACGAACGATACCGCCGAAGATGTTAACCAGAACGGCTTTCACGTTGTCGTCAGAGAGGATGATTTTGAACGCTTCGGTTACGCGCTCTTTGGTCGCGCCGCCGCCCACGTCAAGGAAGTTAGCCGGTTCGCCACCGTGCAGTTTAACGATGTCCATGGTACCCATTGCCAGGCCCGCACCGTTAACCATGCAGCCGATGTTGCCATCCAGCGCGACGTAGTTCAGTTCCCACTGTGCAGCCTGCGCTTCACGCGGATCTTCCTGAGACTGATCGCGCATCTCACGCAGATCGGACTGGCGGAACAGTGCGTTACCGTCAGCGCCCAGTTTGCCGTCGAGGCAGATCAGGTCGCCCTGAGTGGTGATCACCAGCGGGTTGATTTCGATCAGCGCCAGATCGCGCTCCAGGAAGATCGTCGCCAGGCCCATGAAGATCTTGGTGAACTGTTGAACCAGTTTACCTTCCAGACCCAGTTTGAACGCCAGCTCGCGACCCTGGTAAGGCATAGGGCCTGCCAGTGGATCGATAGCCACTTTGTGGATCAGGTGTGGCGTCTCTTCAGCCACTTTCTCGATTTCCACGCCGCCTTCGGTGGATGCCATGAACACCACGCGACGGGAGCTACGGTCTACGACCGCGCCGAGATACAACTCTTTTGCGATATCAGTCGCTGCTTCAACCAGGATCTGGTTTACCGGCTGGCCGTTCGCATCTGTCTGATAGGTCACCAGGCGTTTGCCCAGCCAGTGTTCAGCAAAAGCGCGGATCTCTTCTTTGCTCTTCACAACCTTCACACCGCCCGCTTTACCGCGGCCACCAGCGTGAACCTGACACTTAACTACCCAAGGGCCGGAACCGATTTTAGATGCGGCTTCTTCTGCTTCACGTGGGGTAGTACAGGCATAACCCACCGGAGCCGGTAAGCCATACCGGGCAAACAGCTGTTTGGCCTGATATTCATGTAAGTTCATGTGTTCTATCCATCCTTCAGGTAATCGTTTTTTTCAAACCTGTAGACCGGCAGCGCAACGCTTGCACGGTCTACAGGGCAGGTGAGGCAAAAACTACTACACGTCCAGCAGCAGACGCGTTGGATCTTCCAGCAGCTCTTTAATCGCCACCAGATAACCCACAGATTCACGACCATCAATCAGACGGTGATCGTAGGAGAGCGCCAGATACATCATCGGCAGGATCTCCACTTTACCGTCAACCGCCATTGGGCGATCTTTGATGGCATGCATACCCAGAATCGCGCTCTGCGGCGGGTTGATGATTGGGGTAGACATCAGGGAACCGAACACACCACCGTTGGTGATGGTGAAGTTACCGCCGGTCAGGTCCTCAACGGTCAGCTTACCGTCACGGCCTTTCAGCGCCAGCTCTTTGATTTTCTTCTCGATATCCGCCATGCCCAGGGTATCAACGTCACGCAGAACCGGGGTCACCAGGCCGCGCGGCGTGGAGACCGCCATGCTGACGTCGAAGTAGTTGTGGTAAACCACATCTTCGCCATCGATAGAGGCATTCACTTCCGGATAGCGTTTCAGCGCCTCTACAACCGCTTTCACGTAGAAGGACATAAAGCCCAGACGGATACCGTGACGTTTTTCAAACGCGTCACCGTACTGCTTACGCAGATCCATGATTGGCTTCATGTTGACTTCGTTGAAGGTGGTCAGCATCGCGGTGGAGTTTTTCGCTTCCAGCAGACGCTCAGCCACACGCTTACGCAGACGCGTCATCGGCACGCGTTTTTCACTGCGTGCGCCCAGCGCTGGCTGTGCAGCAGGCGCTGCGGTTGCTGCCGCCGGTGCTTTGGCTTCTTCTTTCGCAGGCGCTTTCGCCAGATGTTTTTCCACATCTTCACGGGTCAGACGACCACCAACACCGGTGCCTTTAATGGCGCTGGCTTCGAGATTGTGTTCACCCAGCAGGCGACGGATCGCCGGGCTGAGTGCATCGTTAGTTTGCTCTTCCAGAGACGCTTGCTGACGCTGAGCCGGAGTGGACTCTTTGCTTTCAGACTTGGCGCTGGACTCTTTGCCCGCGCTGTTGCCTTCACGCAGGCGACCGAGGATCTGGCGAGAGGTCACCGTGGTGCCTTCGTCTTCCAGCACTGCATCAAGAATGCCATCCGCCGATGCCGGTACTTCCAGTACCACTTTGTCAGTTTCGATTTCTACCAGCACTTCATCGCGCTTAACGCTATCGCCCGGTTTTTTATGCCAGGTCGCAACCGTGGCGTCAGCGACGGATTCAGGCAGGTCGGGAACAAGAATATCTACGCTACTCATTATGTATCCTTAAATTATTCGACGTTCAGCGCGTCATTCACCAGATCTTGCTGTTGCTTCTGGTGAACGGACATATACCCTACCGCCGGAGAGGCGGAGGCCGGGCGACCTGCGTAACGCAGGGCAGACCCAAATGGAATCACATCACGGAAATGATGCTGGCTGCAGTACCAGGCGCCCTGGTTGAGCGGCTCTTCCTGGCACCAGACAAAATCATGCACGTGTGCGTACGGTTTCAACGCTTCCTGCACCGACTGATGCGGGAACGGATAAAGCTGCTCGATACGCACGATGGCGACATCTTTCTGATCTTTTTTGCGGCGCTGTTCCAGCAGGTCGAAATAAACCTTACCAGAACACATCACAACGCGCTTCACGGCCTGCGGATCCAGCTCGTCAATCTCACCAATCGCCGGCTGGAAGGTCCCGTTCGCCAGCTCATCCAGGCTGGAAACTGCCAGCGGATGACGCAGCAGAGATTTCGGTGACATCACCACCAGCGGACGGCGCATACCGCGCAGCGCCTGACGACGCAGCATGTGGTAAACCTGTGCTGGCGTAGATGGCACGCAGACCTGCATGTTCTGCTCAGCGCAGAGCTGCAGATAACGTTCCAGACGCGCGGAGGAGTGCTCCGGACCCTGCCCTTCGTAGCCGTGTGGCAGCAGCATCACCAGGCCACACATACGGCCCCATTTTTGCTCGCCGGAGCTGATGAACTGGTCGATAACAACCTGCGCACCGTTAGCAAAGTCACCGAACTGCGCTTCCCAGATAGTCAGGGTGCGCGGCTCTGCGGTGGCATAGCCGTATTCAAACGCCAGTACCGCTTCTTCGGACAGCACGGAGTCCCAGACCTTGAACTGGCCCTGACCGTTATGCACGTGCTGCAGCGGGGTGTACGTTGAACCGTTGGTCTGGTTGTGAATAACCGCGTGGCGGTGGAAGAAGGTCCCACGGCCCGCATCTTCACCGGACAGACGCACCGGAATGCCTTCGTCAACCAGCGTCGCGTACGCCAGGTTCTCAGCGCCTCCCCAGTCGAACAGCTTCTCGCCGGACGCCATTGACTGACGGTCGGAGTAGATTTTCTGCACGCGGGACTGCATTTCAATCGCTTCAGGTACCGTGCTGATGCGTTTAGCCAGCTCCTGCAGACGCTTCATTTCGACCTTGTTCGGGTAGCTCTCATCCCACTCGTGGTTGAGGTACGGCGACCAGGTAAAGGAGTGCATGTTCATCGGACGCAGCTCTTTCACTACGCACTCACCGGCATCCAGCGCATCGCGGTAAAGATTAACCAGCTCGGTCGCATCTTCCAGGGTCGCGATTTTGTCGGCTTCCAGTTTGTCAGCGTAGATCTTACGTGGCGTCGGATGCTTTTTGATTTTCTGGTACATCAGCGGCTGGGTTGCACTCGGCTCGTCCGCTTCGTTATGGCCATGACGGCGATAGCAGAACAGGTCGATGAACACATCGCGTTTGAAGGTGTTACGGAAGTCCAGCGCCAGACGGGTAACGAAAGCAACAGCTTCCGGATCATCCGCGTTCACATGGAAGATTGGCGCCTGCACCATTTTACCGATGTCAGTACAGTACGGCGTAGAGCGTGCATCCAGCGGGTTCGAGGTGGTGAAGCCCACCTGGTTGTTGATGACGATGCGAACGGTACCGCCCACTTCGTAACCACGCGCTTTAGACATGTTCAGGGTTTCCTGAACGACGCCCTGCCCGGTTACCGCCGCATCACCGTGAATGGTGATTGGCAGCACTTTGTTGCTGCTTGGCTCGTCCAGACGATCCAGACGCGCACGCACGGAACCGATCACCACCGGGCTTACGATCTCCAGGTGCGACGGGTTAAACGCCAGCGCCAGGTGAACCAGACCGCCCTGCGTTTCGATATCCGATGAGAAGCCCATGTGGTACTTCACGTCGCCGGTACCGAGATGTTCTTTATGTTTGCCCGCGAACTCGTCGAACAGGTCCTGCGGTTTTTTACCCAGCACGTTGACCAGCACGTTCAGACGCCCACGGTGCGCCATACCCAGCACCACTTCACGGGTGCCGCTGTTGCCCGCATGGCGGATCAGCTCTTTCAGCATCGGCACTAACGCATCGCCGCCTTCCAGGGAGAAGCGTTTAGCACCCGGGAATTTAGCACCGAGGTAACGCTCCAGACCTTCTGCTGCGGTCAGTTCGCTCAGGAAGCGTTTTTTCTCTTCAACGCTAAAGCTGGCGTGGCCTGTCACCGACTCAATGCGCTGCTGGATCCAGCGTTTTTCGTCCGTGGAGGTGATGTGCATGTACTCTGCGCCGATGGAGCCGCAGTAGGTTTGTTTGAGCGCCTCAAGCAGCTCTCCCAGCTTCATCGTGTCTTTGCCGCTGGCAAAAGAGCCGACGTTAAAGCTTTCCTGGAAATCTGCCTCGGTCAGATCGTGATACGCCGGATCGAGATCCGCCACACGTTCTTGTTTCCACAGTCCCAGCGGATCGAGGTTCGCATGCTGGTGACCACGGAAGCGATAAGCATTGATGAGCTGCAGGACTTTAACCTGCTTCACATTGGTGTCAGGGTCAGAGATCGAGGAAGAGTAACGTGAGGCATCCTTCGCCAGACGACGGAAATAATCACGTGTTTTGGAATGGAATTGATCCGGTTTGACCCCAGTGCCAGGTAACTGCTGGAACATGGAACGCCAGTTAGCGTCCACTGAGTCAGGATCGGTTAAGAAGTCTTCATAGAGCTGTTCGATCCAGCTTTGGTTTGCACCAGAGAGGAAAGAAGAGTCCAGCCAGGCTTTCATTGCGCCGTTCTGCATCGTGATCCCTTAAGCATTTTTATGCTTATTTCGCCGTAGAAACTACCACGCACACCTCGTGTACGTGCCGGGGTTCACCTGCGAGCTCTTATGTTGTCTTGGGCTCGCGAAGGAACCTTTAAAAACTGTCTGTATAATCTTCGTCGTTCAGGCGGCACTGTCGTTGCGGTTTTCACCCACTTCGGTCAACCGCGCCGTGTCTCGCTCTGAACGCCTCAATATTATTGCCTGTCAGGGCAGTTTTTAGAGGTTTCCTACAATGTCTCTTTGCCCGGTGGCATTCCGCTTACTGGCCTACATAAAAGTAGGCCGGATAAGCGGAGCGCCATCCGGCGGTATTACTTAGGCACTGCGCTGCAACAGCATCGACTTAATATGGCCGATGGCGCGCGTCGGGTTCAGCCCCTTAGGACATACACTGACGCAGTTCATGATGCTATGGCAGCGGAATACGCTGAAAGCATCACTTAATCCTTCAAGGCGACTGTCGGTTTCGGTATCGCGGCTGTCAATCAGGAAGCGATACGCGGCCAGCAGGCCAGCCGGGCCGATAAACTTGTCCGGGTTCCACCAGAACGACGGGCAAGAGGTCGAACAGCATGCACAGAGAATACACTCATAGAGACCATCGAGTTTTTCACGCTGCTCTGGCGACTGTAAATGCTCGCGAGCGGGTGGATTTTGCCCATTATTCAACAAGTAAGGCTTAATCTTCTCATATTGTGCATAGAATTGCCCCATGTCCACCACCAAATCGCGAACGACCGGCAGGCCAGGCAGAGGACGAATCACAATTTTCTGTCCTGAACGCTGTAGCGCTGAAATCGGGGTGATACAGGCCAGGCCATTTTTGCCGTTCATGTTCACGCCGTCTGAGCCACAAACCCCTTCACGGCAGGAACGACGAAACGACAGTGTTGGGTCCTGTTCTTTCAGCTGCATTAACGCATCAAGCAGCATCATGTCACGACCTTCTTCCGCTTCCAGGGTGTAATCCTGCATATGCGGAGCGTCATCAACATCCGGGTTATAACGATAAACTGAGAATTCGAGTTTCATTATCCTGTCTCCGCATTAATAGGTACGAATCTTCGGCGGGAACGCCGGACGCAGTTTCGGTTCCATGTTGACTTGACGTCGCGTCATAGATTCCGACTCTGGCAGATACAGGGAATGGCACAGCCAGTTTTCGTCGTCACGATCCGGGAAGTCGAAGCGGCTATGGGCGCCACGGCTTTCGGTGCGGAAGTTTGCGGAGACGGCCGTTGCATAGGCAGTTTCCATCAGGTTATCCAGCTCAAGGCATTCGACGCGCTGCGTGTTGAACTCGCTGGAGGTATCGTCCAGACGAGCATTTTTCAGACGCTCACGAATCGCTTTCAGCTGCTCAAGGCCTTTAGCCATCGCATCGCCTTCACGGAATACCGAGAAGTTGTGCTGCATACACTCTTGCAGCGCTTTGCGGATTTCGACCGGATCTTCGCCATCACGGTTGCCGTTCCAGCGGTTGAGACGTTCGAGAGAGGCTTCGATATCCGATTCACGGGCATCGCGCAGATCGCCCTGCTCGGCGATGGACTCTTGCAGATGTAAACCGACCGCACGACCAAACACCACCAGGTCGAGCAGCGAGTTGCCGCCCAGACGGTTAGCACCGTGGACCGACACGCAGGCGATTTCGCCTACTGCGAACAGACCCGGAATCACCACGTCTTCGCCCTGCTCGTTCACGGTCAGCGCCTGACCGGTTACTTTGGTCGGAATACCGCCCATCATATAGTGGCAGGTTGGGATAACCGGAATAGGCTCTTTCACCGGGTCAACGTGCGCGAAGGTGCGCGACAGTTCGAGGATGCCCGGCAGACGGGACTCCAGAACGTCTTTACCGAGGTGATCCAGTTTCAGTTTCGCGTGCGGGCCCCACGGACCATCGCAGCCGCGACCTTCACGGATTTCGATCATGATGGAACGCGCCACCACGTCACGACCCGCCAGGTCTTTCGCATTCGGGGCATAACGCTCCATGAAGCGCTCGCCGTGTTTGTTCAGCAGGTAACCGCCTTCACCACGGCAGCCTTCGGTAACCAGAACGCCCGCACCAGCGATGCCGGTCGGGTGGAACTGCCACATTTCCATATCCTGCACAGGCACACCTGCGCGGATCGCCATACCAACGCCGTCACCGGTGTTGATGTGGGCATTGGTGGTGGACTGGTAAATACGGCCTGCGCCGCCGGTCGCCAGCACGGTCGCGCGGGCTTTGAAGTAGACCACTTCACCGGTTTCGATGCACAGCGCGGTACACCCCACCACTGCGCCATCTTCGTTTTTCACCAGATCCAGCGCATACCACTCGGAGAAAATTGTGGTGTGGTTTTTCAGGTTCTGCTGATACAGGGTGTGCAACAGCGCGTGACCGGTACGGTCAGCCGCTGCCGCAGTACGTGCCGCCTGCTCGCCGCCGAAGTTTTTCGACTGGCCGCCAAACGGACGCTGATAAATCGTGCCATCTTCCAGGCGGGAGAACGGCAGACCCATATGGTCTAGCTCCAGAATCGCTTCCGGGCCGGTTTTACACATATATTCGATGGCGTCCTGGTCACCGATGTAATCGGAGCCTTTCACCGTGTCATACATATGCCATTCCCAGTTATCTTCATGGGTATTACCGAGCGCCACGGTGATACCACCCTGCGCAGACACGGTATGGGAACGGGTCGGGAACACTTTAGAGAGCAGCGCACAGGTCTGGCCGCTCTGGGAAATTTGCAGCGCCGCGCGCATACCTGCGCCACCGGCACCAATCACAACAGCATCAAATTCTCTGACTGGCAGTTTCATCACACACCCCACACCACAACAAATCCATAAATAACGTAAACCACCAGAGCCACAACAATCAGGAGTTGCAGCGGCAAGCGAACGCCTAACGGTTTAACGTAATCGGTCAACACCTGCCACATGCCAATCCAGGCATGAATAAGGATGGAGAACAGAGCCAGCAGGGTGAACACTTTGGTGAAGGCAGATCCGAAGAACCCGCTCCAGATTTCCCACGTCAGCTCGCCGCTGGTCGCAAAGAAACCGATCATGTAGATGATGTAAAGCGTGAGGACGATGGCAGTAGCGCGGACCAGAATGAAGTCATGTACGCCGTTGCGTCCTAATGCGGAGGCGTTGCTTACCATACGAGGACTCCTGCAAGAATTGAAAGCACGACAGTAATCACAAATGAAATATTGGCAGAACGTTTACCTGCTTCGAAGGTTTCTTCCAGATAGCCAAAATCCATCAGCAGATGGCGAACACCCACCACAACGTGGTATGCCAGCGCCGTCAGAATGCCCCACATGATAAATTTCACGAAGAAGCTGCTCATAATGGCAGAGGCCTGGAGGAATCCTTCAGGAGAAGAGAGGCTGGTACCCAGTAACCACAGCAGAATGCCGACCGCCACAAACGTGATCACACCGGACACACGGTGCAGAATGGACGCTATTGCCGTTACGGGGAATCGGATCGTTTTGAGATCCAGATTGACAGGTCTTTGTTTTTTCACATTTCTTATCATGAATAACGCCCACATGCTGTTCTTATAATTCCCTTTGAATTCGCGTTACAGGAAGGCGGCAAGTCCGGGAATCCCCTGCATCACAGTAAACTGTGTGACCGGGGTGACCTGACGCAGCCAACACACCTGTAGCGTGAAAGACGACGGGATTTCCTTCCTCCGGTCTGCGTGCGGGTCAAGCAGCGTCCATATCTATAACTGCGCGTCATGGTAAACATTGCTTCCAAATGCTAAAACGACACGTTACAACGCTGGGTGGCTCGGGATTGCAGGGTGTTCCGGAGACCTGGCGGCAGTATAGGTCGTTCACAAAACCATTACAATTAACCTACATACAGTTTGTCGGGTTTTATGCGGAACAGTGATCAGAGTCACGATAACAACATTATTTTAAATTTTAATCATCGGATTTGACAAAGATTAAACATTATTGTTACAAACTACAGCAGAAAAGGCATATAATGCGCAAAAGTTATGAGGTCTCTCTTTCACCTGAGATTTAGTTATGTAACAGTGTGATGGTATTGACCGAAGTTATCAGGACAGTTATTAGTGGTATACAGGTTTGAATAATTCGGACTGCGAAGACACTGATTTGCTGTTGTTTCTCTGATTTTTCACACGTTTACCTGCAAGGCGCCATAGCTCTGTACCCTGGTTCCTCCTCGCGAGCTGAGCGGTAAGCCAAATAACAAACCGGTAACGATGTGATAAACAGCTGAAAGCAAGTTGGTAAAAACGTGGTCTTAAGCATAAGGCGCTAAGGAGACCGTAAATGGCTGATACAAAGGCAAAGCTCACCCTAAACGGTGACACTGCTATTGAACTGGATGTGCTAAAAGGCACGCTCGGTCAGGATGTTATTGATATCCGTACACTGGGTTCCAAAGGAGTATTCACCTTTGACCCTGGTTTCACCTCTACCGCATCTTGCGAATCCAAAATCACCTACATTGACGGTGACGAAGGTATCCTGCTCCACCGCGGTTTCCCCATCGATCAGTTAGCCACCGAATCCAACTATCTGGAAGTGTGCTACATCCTGCTGAACGGCGAAAAACCGACGCAGGAACAATACGATGAGTTCAGAACTACCGTTACCCGCCACACCATGATCCATGAGCAGATTACCCGTCTGTTCCATGCATTCCGTCGTGATTCACATCCGATGGCCGTCATGTGCGGGATTACCGGCGCACTGGCCGCGTTCTACCACGACTCTCTGGACGTGAATAACCCACGCCATCGCGATATCGCGGCGTTCCGTCTGCTGTCCAAAATGCCAACCATGGCGGCGATGTGTTACAAATACTCCATCGGCCAGCCCTTTGTTTACCCGCGTAACGACCTCTCCTATTCAGGCAACTTCCTGAACATGATGTTCTCCACACCGTGCGAAACCTACGAGGTTAACCCGGTGCTTGAGCGCGCCATGGACCGTATTCTGATCCTGCACGCCGATCACGAACAGAACGCATCGACCTCTACTGTCCGTACCGCAGGCTCTTCAGGCGCGAACCCGTTCGCCTGTATCGCTGCCGGTATCGCCTCCCTGTGGGGACCGGCGCACGGTGGTGCTAACGAAGCGGCACTGAAGATGCTGGAAGAGATCAGCTCCGTTGAGCACATTCCAGAGTTCGTGCGTCGTGCGAAAGATAAGAACGACTCCTTCCGCCTGATGGGCTTCGGTCACCGTGTTTACAAAAACTATGACCCGCGCGCCACCGTGATGCGTGAAACCTGCCATGAAGTGCTGAAAGAGCTGGGCACCAAAGATGATCTGCTGGAAGTAGCGATGGAGCTGGAACATATCGCGCTGAACGACCCGTACTTCATCGAGAAGAAACTGTACCCGAACGTCGATTTCTACTCTGGCATTATTCTGAAAGCGATGGGCATTCCGTCTTCCATGTTTACCGTGATCTTCGCGATGGCACGTACCGTCGGCTGGATTGCACACTGGAACGAAATGCACAGCGAAGGCATGAAAATCGCGCGTCCGCGTCAGCTGTATACCGGCTACGACCAGCGTGATTTTAAGTCTGATGTGAAAACCAAATAAGCGCGATGAGGTGCGGCCTGCTGCCCGCACCTCAATCCTCTTCAAACTGGAGAGGACGCTAATACCAAAAACGGTAACCTTCGGGTTACCGTTTTGTTTTTATTGTTGGCACGCCGGGCACCAGTAAAATGGTCGCGACGACAACATCGTTCGTTCAATCGCCCCGCCGCACCGCTCGCACGGCTTTCCTTCCCGATGAAACACCTTAAAGCGGAACAACGCCCCGTGATGTTTTTTATCATCCACCACGCCGCGCGTGTTGTAGGAGAGGCGTGGGATCTCCAGCAAGGCATGAGACAGCGCATCGAGCTGTCTCTCATTGAGCTGCGACGCTTTTCGCTGACCTGCCAGCCCCACTTCCCACAGAATTTCAACGCGCAGATAGTTACCTAGCCCGGCGAGAAACGCCTGATCGAGCAGCAGCCCGGAAAACTGTCGGTTGCGAAAGGCAGGCTATAGCAGCCGCGCTTTCACAGTTTCTGCGGTCAGGCGCATATCCAGCACGTCCGGTCCGACCCGTTGCAGGAACGGGTGAGTGAGCAGTTGCTCCGGCGTTAACATTTCGATATCCGACGCGCTGTAGAGCAAAATAGCCTTTTCCGCCGTCTGCAATCTGACGCGCAAGACACGATTAGTTTGCGGTTGCTCACCCACATTGATCACTCGCCAGACGCCATAAAGCTGGTTGTGGCTATATAACGTCAGGTTATGGCTGAAATGGGTCAGCAACGCTTTGCCGCGCGTCTCGATGTGCGTCACGGTTTGCCCGATCAACTGCGTTTCATACGGTTTTAACTGAGGGAAAGCAAACCACGCATCGGTCAGCGGTTTGCCCTTTATCGCCGCCTCCAGGCTATCCGCCGCGCGGCGGATCTCCGGACCTTCTGGCATCTTATCTTCCTTTGTTTAGTGCGTCGCGCCGCCCACGATTTTAACGTCAGACGTTTGGCGCAGGGCCACTTCGACCGCCACGATCAGCGCTGCTTTCACCGTGTGCGCCGCCATACTCGGTGCGCCCGGATGGGCTGCGGCCTGTTCAGGCAGGTACGGAATATGGATAAATCCACCCTTCACTGCGGTTTTTTCACTGATTTTATGCAGCAGCCCGTACATGACGTGGTTACAGACGAAGGTGCCCGCCGTCTGCGAAACGGAGGCGGGGATCCCCTTCTCGCGCATCGCCGCCACCATCGCTTTGATCGGCAGCGAACTGAACCACGCCGCCGGACCGTCCGGGACGATCGCCACATCAATCGGCTGCTGGCCGTGATTATCGGCAATCCTGGCGTCGTCCACGTTAATGGCGACGCGCTCGACGGTCACATCCACACGACCGCCCGCCTGTCCGACCGCGATCACCACCGCAGGTTCAAGTTCATCGATAGCCGCATTCAGCACGCTTAACGACTCACCAAAAACGCAGGGCAGCTGGCGCGTCACCACGCGGCAGCTGTCGATGATACTCCCCTCAAGCTGCCTGACCACTTCCCACGAAGGGTTAACGGTCTCGCCGCCGAACGGCTCAAAACCGGTGACTAATACGTTACGCATCGTCTCTCCTTACAGGAACATCAGGAAGTACAACAGGAACACGTTGGCAATCAGCAGCAGCACGCCGGTCGGCACCTGCGCTTTGATTACCGCATTTTTATCCGGCAGCTCCAGCAGCGCGGCAGGCACGATGTTGAAGTTCGCCGCCATCGGCGTCATCAGCGTTCCACAGTAGCCGGAGAACATGCCAATCGCCGCCATCACCGCCGGGTTACCGCCATGCTGCAGCACCAGGATCGGGATGCCGATCCCCGCCGTCACGATCGGGAACGCCGCAAACGCATTGCCCATCACCATCGTGAGCAGCGCCATGCCGATCGTGTACACCGCCACGGCGATAAAGCGGCTGTCCACCGCCAGGTAGCTTTTCGTCAGCCAGGAGATGCCATCGCCCACGCCAGCGGCGGTAAAGAGCAGGCCCAGCGTCGCCAGAATCTGCGGCAGGATAAACGCCCAGCCGATGGAATCCAGCAGTCGGCGCGCCTCCTGCAACGGCTGATGCACTTTTTCGTGCGTCATTTTAACCGCCATTGCGAGGCCAATCAGCGACCCGGCGGTCATCGAGAACAGCGTCACCAGCGTCGAATGGTTACCCGGTCCGAACAGATTTTCCTGCAATCCAGGCACATGGTTGAACATCAACACGCCCACCACCGTCACCACAGGAATGGCTAACGCCGGATAGAACAGGCGGTTGCCGAGCCGCTTCGCGCTGGCCTCCCGCTCTTCGGGTTTACGCTGGTGATAGCTGCCCAGACGCACCCCGCCAAAACCGGCCATCAGCGCCAGCCCAACCACCGCCACACCGACCGCAATATGCACGGTGCGCTTATCGCCCACCAGCTGATACGTCCAGTCACCGAGCAGGAATATCAGGCCGTACACGCCCCAGAACAGGCCGGTAGTGATGCGACGCGGGTTCGCTTTATCGCGAAACGACATCACGGCGACGATCAGCAGGATCAGCCCTGCCAGCCAGTAGAGATAACTTTGCTGGAAATTCATGAGGCATCTCCCTGCGTGTGCGCGGTTTTCGCCAGCTCGCGTTCAAGATGCTTGTCCAGTCGCCACAGGCGGGTGGCGTGGATAATAAAGGCGCAGACTGCCGTCGGAATGCCCCACAGCGCAATGTGCAGCGGCTCGGTCTGAATTCCGCCGGACTCCAGCATAAAGTTATGCATAAAGATGATCGCCCCGAAGGCGACAAAGATATCTTCACCGAAGAACAGCCCGACGTTGTCCGTCGCCGCCGACATCGCCCTCAGGCGATAGCGCACCGCGCCCGGCAGTTCGCCGTATTTTTTCTCCGCAGCCCCTTCCGCCATTGGAGCCAGCAGCGGTCGCACCATTTGCGGATGGCCGCCCAGGCTGGTCAGCCCCATCGCCGCCGTCGCTTCACGCACAAACAGATAGACAATCAGCAGTCGCCCCGCGGTGGCGCTGTGGATTTTGGCAATCCACGCCTGCGCGCGCTCTTTCAGACCGTGACGTTCCAGGAGGCCAATAACGGCCAGCGGGATCAGCAGGATATAAGGCAGATTACGGGTATTCAGGAACCCTTCGCCCAGCTTTTCGAGGATAGTTGCGACCGGCATATTCGCCGCCACACCGGTGACAATCCCGGCGACAATCACCACCAGCACCGGATTAAAACGTAAGATAAACCCGACCACGATCACCGCAATACCGATGAGTGGCCAGAGCGAAAGCGTCTCTGCCATGTTGTCCTTCCTGTTGTTGTATAGCGTTTTGTTGTGTTTGCGTTTTGTGCTTTAGGCACTGATTTTTATATTATTTAACTCAAATTCTGCGCGCAAGCGACGGGCAAACGCTAGGGCGTGTTCGCCGTCTCCGTGCAGACACACCGTCTGCGCGCGCACAGAGGCCCACTCACCGCTCGTACTTTTCACCCGCCCCTGCTGCACCATGTCCAGAGTTTGCGCCAGCGCCTGCTCTTCATCGGCAATCAGCGCCCCCGGCTCACTGCGCGGCACCAGGCTGCCGTCGGCCCGATAGCCGCGATCGGCAAACACCTCTTCGCGGGTCACCAGGCTGTAACGCTCACCGGCGCGGATCAGTTCGCTCCCCGCCAGCCCGACCAGAATCAGATTGCCGTCCACCGCATGCACCGCGCGGGCGATAGCGTCAGCCAGCTGCGCGTCTTTCGCCGCCTGGTTGTAGAGCATCCCGTGAGGTTTCACGTGACGCAGTTGCCCCCCTTCGGCGCGGGCAATCGCCGCCAGCGCACCAATCTGGTACAGCATTTGGGCGTAAACCGTTTCCGGCGGCAGATTCATGGCCGTGCGCCCGAAGTTCTCCCGATCGGGAAAGCTCGGGTGGGCACCTATCGCCACGCCGTTTTTTAACGCGCCTCGCACGCTTTCGCGCATGGTCTGCGCATCCCCGGCGTGAAAGCCACAGGCAATATTGGCCGACGACACCAGCGTCAGTAGCTCGGCATCGCTCCCGCAGCCTTCACCCAGATCCGCATTTAAATCAACGACGATCATTCAACCTCCATGCCAGTTGTTCGATGAATTGCCGCTGCACACGGCGCGCGTCGAGGGCCTCTTCCAGCGTACAGGGCACAAAGTGGATCGGCTGGCCGAGCGGGATTTGCGCCAGATGGTACATATCGGCTTCAATGATGCAGGCGATACGCGGATAACCGCCGGTGGTCTGAGCATCATTCATCAGCACAATCGGCTGGCCGTTGTGCGGCACCTGGACAACGCCCGGTAGCAGGCCGTGGGAGACCATTTCACGATCGGTGGTACGCGCCAGCTGCTGGCCCTGCAAACGGTAGCCCATACGGTTACTCTGCGGGCTGAGCCGCCACGGCAGTCGCCAGAAGGCATCCTGCGAGGCCTGGTCAAACTCATGGTACTCCGGCCCCGGCAGGGCGCGAATGCGATTACTCCACAGGAGCTGTTTCACCCCCTGCGCGTCGGTAAATTGGCGTGATTCGCTGCCCAGCGGCAGGTTATCGCCATCCTTCAGCAGGCGCCCTTCAAAGCCGCCAATGCCCGTTTTGAGATCGGTGCTGAACGAGTTCATCACTTCCGGTACGTCAATCCCGCCGCCGACCGCCAGATAGCTGCGCATGCCGTGAGTCGGGCGATGAAGCGTCAGACGCTGCCCCGCTTTCACCTGCAGCCGCCAGCCGGTCCAGACCGCCGCGCCGTCAAGCGTCGCGTCACAGCCCGCGCCCGTCAGGGCAAACCAGCCGTCGCGTTCAAATTCAAAGCTGCACTGCCCAAGGGTGATCTCCAGCGCTGCGGCATTGGGATCGTTGCCCACCAGCAGGTTGGCGATCTGCAACGCCGGTTTGTCCAGCGCGCCGCAGTAGCTGACCCCGGACTGGCGCAGCCCGGTGCGCCCGCCGTCCTGTACCGAGGTGTATAACCCCGCGCGAATCACCTTCAACATACCCCCTCCTTCTGCGGCACGAACCGCACGGTATCGCCCGGTCGCAACAGCACCGGCTCTTCGCGTTTAGCATCAAACAGCGCCTGGGGGGTGTGGCCGATAAGCTGCCAGCCCCCCGGCGAGGCGAGCGGATAAACCCCGGTCTGCGACCCGCCAATTCCTACGGAACCGGCTGGGACCATCAGGCGCGGCTCGCCCCGGCGTGGCGTGTGGAGCGGCTCTGGCAATCCGCCGAGATACGGGAAACCCGGCTGGAACCCTAAGAACCACACCACGTAGTCCACCGAGGCATGCAGCTCGACGACCTGCTTTTCCGACAGCCCCGCATGACGCGCCACGTCGCCCAGATCCGGGCCAGCCGCGTTGCCATACACCACCGGGATCTCGATAAATCGCGACTCCGGCTCCAGCGCCTCGCTCTCCTCCCACCAGCGCTGCAACCGCTCGATGGCGTCCAGCGCCACCGACTGCGGATTGCGCAGCACCACGGTAATGTTGTTCATCCCCGGTATGGCCTCGACCACTTCAGGGATTTCGCCCAGCCGCTGAGTTAAGCGCCAGATCCTTTTTTGCGTCGTCATCGTGACCGGAGGCTCTAACTCCAGTACCACTGCCGTTTCGCCTAATAAATAACAACGCGCTCGCTGCACTTACGCACCTCTCATCAGGCAGGATTAGGAATATCGATAAAGGTCACGTCGAGATCGGTATTTTCCGTCAGCCATTCGCTCAGGGCGCGGATGCCGCCGCGCTCGGTGGCATGGTGCCCTGCCGCGTAGAAATGCAGCCCCTGCTCGCGGGCAGAGTGAATGGTCTGCTCGGACACTTCACCGGTAATAAAGGCGTCGACGCCAAAGCGCGCCGCATTGTCGATAAAGCCCTGGCCGCCGCCGGTACACCACGCCACGCGCTTCACCAGATCCGGGCCGGTATCACCGCTCCACAGTGGACGGCGGCCCAGACGCGCCTCAATCCAGGAAGCAAGTTCCAGGCCAGGAACCGGCATGGACAGCTCACCCCACGGCAGCAGCTCTTCGATTTCACCCATCACGGTGATGCCGAGCAGTTGAGCGAGCTGAACGTTATTGCCCAGCTCCGGGTGCGCATCCAGCGGCAAGTGCCAGCCGTACAGATTGATGTCGTTCGCCAACAGCGTTTTCAGGCGGTTGCGCTTCATGCCGCGAATAATCGGTGCTTCGTTTTTCCAGAAATAGCCGTGATGCACGATCACCGCATCCGCTTGCAGGCGCACCGCTTCATCCAGCAGGGCCTGGCTCGCCGTGACGCCGGTGACAATCTTTTGCACCGTTTCACGCCCTTCCACCTGCAGGCCGTTAGGGCCGTAGTCGCTGAAGCTGGCGCTGTTCAGCTTTTCATTGATTAAGGTTTCCAGTTCGCTGTTTTTCATCATTACTCTCTTACGCTTTGCGGGCGGCTTCATAGGCCGCCAGTGTGGCGACTCGCGCCTGTTTATGGTCAACAATCGGGCGCGGATAATCGAGGGTTTCACCCGTTTTATCCGCCCACACCCAGGGTTCATGGATCGATTTTTCCGGCACGTCGGACAGTTCAGGTAGCCACTGGCGGATAAACTCGCCGGTAGCGTCAAATCGTTGTCCCTGGGTTGTCGGGTTAAAAATACGAAAATAGGGAGCGGCATCCGTTCCGGTCGACGCCGCCCACTGCCAGCCGCCGTTATTGGCCGCCAGATCGCCGTCGATCAGCTGAGAAATAAAATATCGCTCTCCGGCGCGCCAGTCGATCAGCAGGTCTTTGACCAGGAAGCTGGCTACGATCATCCGCAGGCGGTTATGCATCCACCCCGTTTCGTTTAGCTGACGCATGGCCGCATCGACTATTGGATAGCCCGTCTGCCCGTTTTGCCACGCCTGTAGCCGGGCGTCATCCTGTTGCCACTGCACCTTGTCCGTCCAGCGGATGAAGGGACGATGTTTACATAAATCAGGATGATACGTCATCAGATGACGGTAGAATTCGCGCCAGATCAGCTCATTAAGCCATACCGCCCCCGGCCCGCCGTCAAGGGCCTGCGGCTGTTCGGCCAGCAGGCGGTGCAAGCACTGACGCGGGGAGAGCACGCCCAACGCCAGACAGGCGGATAAACGGCTGGTGCCTTCGATGGCGGGAAAATCGCGCTGTGCTTCATACTCAGCGGCCTGCTGTTTGCAGAACTGGCGCAGCTGCGCAATCGCGGCCTTTTCGGTCGGTGGGAAGTGGTCCGGGTCGAAATCGCGCTGAGGGTAGTCAACGTTGATCTCCGCAGAAACGGTCAGCGCCTCTCCTCGGGCCGCTGGTGCGGCGACGCACTCCGGTAGCCCCTCTTTCAGGCGTTTCAGGTAGGCATTTTTGAACGGGGTGAAGACTTTATACATCTCGTGATTGCCGGTCATGACGCTGCCCGGCGCTAACATCACGCTGTCGTCAAAGCCCTGGCACACAACCGTAGTAAGCCGGTTTTCAAGCTGTCGGTCGCGCTGCTGCTCGTTGAATTCGTACTGATAGTTGTAAAAAAGATGGGTGACGTTGTGCGCGTCACAGACCTGCTGCACTTTGTCGCTCTGCGCGACAAAGTCGCTCACTTCCTCATAAATCAGGGGAATGCCCTTCTCCGCCAGCCCCTGCTGCAGGGCATTGAGATGCGCACGCAGGTATGCCGCCTGTCGCGGGGCCATGCCGTGCTCACGCCACTGTTCGGGCGTGGCGATAAACAGGGCCAGCACGCGGGCGTCTTGAGAGCGGCAGGCGGCCGCGAGCGCGATGTTGTCATGAAGGCGCAGATCCGCGCGAAACCAGACCAGATGCGTGGTCATAACACTCCTGAATAATTGTCCATAACCTAAGCGTAGCGTTTCTGACCGCAGGCCGAAACCGCGTCGTCTATCCCTAAACGTGGGATATCTGACTCTATAATGTTTAAGTTATGTTACAGGAGCAAGTGTAACCTTTGCCCGGCGGGCGAGCGGAAAGCGACAGACACAAAAAAACCGCCACATCGCTGTGGCGGTTCGACATTGCTGTGTGACTATTTGTTAGTAAAAATCGCAGGTCGCTTTTTCGGCCTGATCCATCCATACCGGTTTCTCGCTGGTTTTCGCCCAGACGCGGTGCAGATAGCTGTAAAAACGTGCACGGTCTTTCCAGAACAACATCACTGGCAGCGCCACAATCCCGGCCACTACGGCGAAGGTGCGACGTAAAAAGACAACATGTGCTGGAAACTCTTTATACAGGTCCATGATTTTCTCCCCTATAGCTGGCCGGAAACGTTATCCGGAAATTTCAGAAGTGGTTATCTGGCTAAAATAGTACCGCTTTGTTTGTAATTTTACTACTCATCCGACCACTTATTTTCATCCGTTTAGTGAATATTTACACTCCGCCTGTAATTAAGTTACATAAAAGTTAACAAGATACTTACCATTAGTTAAATCAGGGTCTTGTCATTTTTATACTTTTTTTACACCCACCCCGCTGATTTTTGCGAAATCTTTGCGCCATAAATCCTACCTTTTGCACAACGACAAAAGTCACCCGGAGGTGAATTGTGAGTGCAGGTCTGATTGCTGGCATCGTGCTGGTGTTCCTGTTGTTGGGCTATCTGATTTATGCCCTGATTAATGCGGAGGCGTTCTGATGGTGGCCCAGGCATTTTTACTGATCGCCAGCTTCCTGCTGGTGCTTTTCCTGCTCGCAAGGCCGCTGGGAAGCTGGCTGGCGCGGATGATTAACGGCGGCGCGCTGCCGGTGATTGGGGGCGTCGAAAACGGGATCTGGCGCGTACTTGGGATCAACCCCCAGGAGATGAACTGGCGGCAGTATCTGATCGCCATTGTGTTGCTGAATATCGTCGGGCTGGTGGTGCTGTTCGCGATGCTGATGCTGCAAGGCATTCTGCCTCTCAACCCGCAGCAGCTGCCGGGTCTGTCGTGGCATCTGGCGCTCAATACCGCCGTCAGCTTTGTCAGTAACACCAACTGGCAGTCGTATGCCGGTGAAACCACCCTCAGCTATTTCAGCCAGATGGTGGGGTTAACGGTTCAGAACTTCCTCTCTGCCGCCAGCGGCATTGCGGTGATCTTTGCTCTTATCCGCGCCTTCTCCCGCCAGAAAATCAGCACCCTGGGCAACGCCTGGGTCGATCTCACGCGCATTACCCTGTGGCTACTGCTGCCGATTGCTCTGCTGATCGCCCTGTTCTTTATTCAGCAAGGCACCCTGCAAAACCTGCTGCCCTACTCGTCTTACACCTCTCTTGAAGGCGTGAAACAGATGCTGCCGATGGGGCCGGTGGCATCGCAGGAAGCGATCAAAATGCTGGGCACCAACGGCGGGGGGTTCTTTAACGCCAACTCCTCGCATCCGTTCGAGAACCCGACCGCGCTGACCAATATCGTGCAGATGCTGGCGATCTTCCTGATCCCCGCCGCGCTCTGTTTCGCCTTTGGTGATGTGGTAAATGACCGCCGTCAGGGCCGGACATTGCTGTGGGCGATGTCGATTATCTTTGTGGTCTGCGCGGCGCTGGTGATGTGGGCGGAGTGGCACGGTAATAGCCATTTCCTGCAGCTGGGCGCTGACAGCAGTATCAATATGGAGGGCAAAGAGAGCCGCTTCGGTATCCTCGCCACCAGCCTGTACGCTGTAGTGACAACGGCCGCCTCCTGCGGCGCCGTCAACGGGATGCATGACTCCTTCACGGCTCTCGGCGGGATGATCCCTCTGTGGCTGATGCAGATTGGCGAAGTGGTCTTCGGCGGCGTCGGTGCCGGTCTTTACGGCATGCTGCTGTTCGTTCTGCTGGCGGTGTTTATCGCCGGGCTGATGATTGGCCGCACGCCGGAGTATCTGGGTAAAAAAATCGACGTGCGCGAAATGAAACTGACCGCCCTTGCCATCCTGGTGACCCCTGCGCTGGTGCTGATGGGCACCGCGCTGGCCCTAATGACCGAGGCCGGGCGCAGCGGCATTTTCAACCCAGGCATCCACGGCTTTAGCGAAGTGCTCTACGCCGTGTCGTCTGCGGCCAACAACAACGGCAGCGCCTTTGCCGGGTTAAGCGCCAACTCTCCGTTCTGGAACTGCCTGCTGGCGTTCTGCATGTTCGTGGGCCGCTTTGGGGTGATCGTGCCGGTACTGGCTATCGCCGGATCGCTGGTGAGTAAAAAGATTCAGCCCACCTCAACCGGTACGCTCCCGACACACGGCGCGCTGTTTATTGGCCTGCTGATTGGCACCATCCTGCTGGTCGGTGCCCTGACCTTTATCCCCGCCCTCGCGTTAGGCCCGGTCGCGGAACATCTTTCTTTACGCTAACAGAGCGGAGATATCAGTCATGAGTCGTAAACAACTGGCCCTCTTAGAACCGACACTGGTTCGCCAGGCGTTGATGGATGCGGTGAAAAAACTCAGCCCGCGCGTGCAGTGGCACAACCCGGTGATGTTTATCGTCTGGATTGGCAGCGTGGTCACCACCGCGCTTGCCATCGCCATGAGCACCGGACACCTGACGGGCGACGCCCTGTTTACCGGGGCCATCAGCCTGTGGCTGTGGTTTACGGTGCTGTTCGCCAACTTTGCCGAAGCGCTGGCGGAAGGCCGCAGCAAAGCGCAGGCCAACAGCCTGAAAGGGGTCAAAAAGACCGCGTTTGCCCGCAAATTGCGCGAACCGAAATACGGCGCACAGATGGATCACGTCCCGGCCGATGAACTGCGCAAAGGCGACGTGGTGCTGGTGGAAGCGGGCGATATTATCCCCTGCGACGGGGAGGTGATCGAAGGCGGCGCGTCAGTGGACGAAAGCGCCATCACCGGGGAGTCCGCGCCGGTGATCCGTGAGTCCGGCGGCGATTTTGCCTCGGTCACGGGCGGGACGCGCATTCTCTCTGACTGGCTGGTGATCCAGTGCAGCGTCAATCCGGGCGAAACCTTCCTCGACCGGATGATCGCCATGGTCGAAGGCGCGCAGCGTCGCAAAACGCCAAATGAAATCGCGCTCACCATTCTGCTGGTAGCCCTGACCATCGTCTTCCTGCTGGCGACCGCCACCCTGTGGCCGTTCTCCGCTTACGGCGGCACGGCGGTGAGCGTCACGGTGCTGGTGGCCCTACTGGTCTGCCTGATCCCCACCACCATCGGCGGTCTGCTGTCGGCCATCGGCGTGGCCGGGATGAGCCGGATGCTCGGCGCGAACGTGATCGCCACCAGCGGCCGCGCGGTCGAAGCGGCGGGCGACGTGGACGTGCTGCTGCTGGATAAAACCGGGACCATTACTCTCGGCAACCGTCAGGCGTCGGACTTCCTGCCTGCGCCGGGTGTCGATGAGAAAACGCTGGCCGATGCGGCGCAGCTCTCCTCGCTGGCGGATGAAACGCCGGAAGGCCGCAGCATCGTGATTCTGGCTAAACAGCGCTTCAATCTGCGCCAGCGCGACGTGCAGAGCCTGCACGCCACCTTTGTGCCCTTCACGGCACAAACGCGGATGAGCGGGATTAACATTCAGGATCGCATGATCCGTAAAGGCTCCGTGGACGCCATTCGTCGCCACATCGAAGCCAATAACGGCCACTTCCCACCGCAGGTCGATCAGCTGGTGGAAAGCGTGGCGCGTCAGGGTGCCACCCCGCTGGTGGTCGCTGAAGGGGCTAACGTTCTGGGGGTGATCGCCCTGAAAGATATCGTCAAAGGCGGCATTAAAGAACGCTTTGCCCAGCTGCGCAAAATGGGGATCAAAACGGTGATGATCACCGGGGATAACCGTCTTACCGCTGCCGCCATTGCCGCCGAAGCGGGGGTGGACGATTTCCTCTCCGAAGCGACGCCGGAAGCGAAGCTGGCGCTGATCCGCCAGTACCAGGCGGAAGGCCGTCTGGTGGCGATGACCGGCGACGGCACCAACGACGCCCCGGCGCTGGCGCAGGCTGACGTGGCGGTAGCGATGAACTCCGGCACCCAGGCGGCAAAAGAAGCGGGGAACATGGTCGATCTGGACTCTAACCCAACCAAACTTATCGAGGTGGTCCATATCGGTAAACAGATGCTGATGACGCGCGGGTCGCTCACCACCTTCAGTATCGCCAACGATGTGGCGAAATATTTCGCCATTATCCCGGCCGCGTTTGCTGCCACCTACCCGCAACTCAACGCGCTGAACGTGATGCATCTGCACTCGCCCGCGTCGGCGATTCTCAGCGCCGTGATCTTCAACGCCCTGATCATTGTCTTCCTGATCCCGCTGGCGCTGAAAGGGGTGAGTTATAAACCGCTGACGGCAGCCGCGATGCTGCGCCGCAACCTGTGGATTTATGGTCTTGGTGGATTAGTGGTGCCCTTTATCGGGATCAAAATTATCGACCTGTTACTGACCCTGTTCGGACTGGTTTAAGAGAGAAATCAAATGACTATGTTACGTCCCGCTATACTTCTGTTTATTCTGCTGTCGCTGATTACCGGTGGGCTTTACCCGCTGGTGACCACCGCGCTGGGCCAGTGGTGGTTTAAGGATCAGGCCAATGGCTCGCTGATTATGCAAAACGGTGAGAGCCGCGGTTCGCGCCTGATTGGGCAGAACTTTACCGATGCCCGTTACTTTCAGGGGCGTCCTTCCGCCACCGCTGAAACCCCGTATAATCCAATGGCATCGGGTGGCAGCAACCTGGCAGGAAGTAATCCTGAACTGGATAAAGCCGTGAGTGAACGCGTCAGCGCCCTGCGCGCGGCTAACCCGCAGGCGAACCCGACGGTGCCCGTTGAACTGGTCACCGCTTCGGCCAGTGGGCTGGATTATAGCCTGACGCCCGCCGCTGTGACGTGGCAAATCCCGCGCGTGGCCGCCGCGCGCGGGCTGACCACTGACCAGGTCAGCAAACTGGTTGCTGAACACACGCAAAAACCGCTGGTCAGCTTTATCGGCATGCCGGTCGTGAATATTGTTGAGCTGAATCTGGCGCTGGACGCGCTAAGGAAAAACTAAATGACCGACGAGCCCCTGCGCCCGAATCCGGATCGGCTGCTTGAGCAGACCGCTGAAGCGCATCGCGGCAAATTAAAAGTGTTTTTCGGCGCCTGTGCGGGCGTCGGGAAAACCTACGCCATGCTAACCGAAGCGCAGCGTTTGCGGGCGCAGGGGCTGGATATTCTCATCGGCGTGGTGGAAACCCACGGGCGCAAAGAGACGGCGGCGCTGCTGGAGGGGCTGGCGACGCAGCCGGCCCGTCGTATCAGCCATCGCAGTCGTCTGGTCTCCGAGTTCGATCTCGACGCCGCCCTCGCCCGCCGTCCGGCATTAATTCTGATGGACGAACTGGCGCACAGTAATGCGCCAGGCTCGCGTCACCCCAAGCGCTGGCAGGATGTCGAAGAGCTGCTGGAAGCGGGTATCGACGTCTTTACCACCGTTAACGTGCAGCATCTGGAAAGCCTGAACGATGTGGTCAGCGGCGTCACCGGCATTCAGGTGCGTGAAACCGTCCCCGATCCCTTTTTTGATTCCGCCGATGAAGTGGTGCTGGTCGATCTCCCCCCGGACGATCTGCGCCAGCGCCTGCACGAGGGCAAAGTCTATATCGCCGGGCAGGCCGAACGCGCTATCGAGCACTTTTTCCGTAAAGGGAACCTGATTGCCCTGCGCGAACTGGCGCTGCGGCGCACCGCCGATCGGGTGGACGATCAGATGCGCGCCTGGCGCGACCGACAGGGGCAGGACCGCGTCTGGCATACCCGCGATGCTATTTTGCTCTGCATCGGGCACAGCGGCGGCAACGAGAAACTGGTGCGCACCGCCGCGCGGCTGGCGGCAAAATTCGGCAGTGCCTGGCATGCAGTTTACGTCGAAACCCCACACCTGCACGCCCTGCCGGAAAACCAGCGGCGCGCTATCCTCAGCGCCCTGCGCCTCGCCCAGGAGTTAGGCGCGGAGACCGCTACCCTGTCCGATCCAGCAGAAGATAAAGCCATCCTGCGCTACGCCAGGGAACATAATCTCGGCAAGATCGTCATTGGTCGCCGTCAGCATCGCCGCTGGTTTAGCCGCGAATCTTTCGCTGACAAACTGGCGAAACGCGCGCCGGATCTGGATCTGGTGATTGTTGCGCTCGACGATAAACCAGCCCCCCTCCCCAGCCGCACGCCTGACGCCCGCAGCTTTGGCGATAAATGGCGCATCCAGCTCAGAGGCTGTCTGGTGGCGACGGTGCTTTGCGCCCTGATAACCATTGTGGCAAGCCAATGGCTGATTGCCTTTGACGCCGCCAACCTGGTGATGGTCTATCTGCTGGGTGTGGTGGTGGTGGCTTTGCTCTACGGGCGCTGGCCGTCGGTACTGGCGACGATCATTAACGTCGCCAGCTTTGACCTCTTCTTCATCGCCCCACGCGGCACGCTGGCGGTGTCGGATGTGCAGTATATTCTGACGTTTGCCGTGATGCTGACCGTCGGGCTGGTGATTGGTAATCTCACCGCGGGCGTGCGCTATCAGGCGCGTATCGCCCGCTACCGCGAACAGCGCACGCGCCATCTGTATGAGATGTCGAAATCGCTCGCCGTCGGGCGCACGCCGCTGGATATCGTCCAGACCAGCGAGCAGTTTATTCGCTCCACGTTCCAGGCCAGCAGCCTGATTTTGCTCCCGGACGAGCACGGAAAACTGCGCCCACTCACCTCCGCCAACGGCATGACGCCGTGGGATGAAGCCATCGCCCGCTGGAGTTTTGACAAAGGGCTGCCCGCCGGTGCCGGAACCGATACGCTGCCCGGCGTGCCCTATCTGATTCTCCCCCTGCGCAGCGCTGACAAAACCCTGGGGCTGGTGATTGTTGAGCCGTCGAATCTGCGACAGCTGATGATCCCGGAACAGCAGCGCCTGCTGGAAACCTTTACCCTGCTGGTTGCCAGCGCGCTGGAGCGTCTGGCCCTCACCACCAGCGAAGAGCTGGCGCGGCTGGCGAGCGAGCGCGAAAGTATTCGCAACTCCCTGCTGGCGGCGCTCTCTCACGATCTGCGCACGCCGCTGACGGTGCTGTTTGGTCAGTCGGAGATCCTGACCCTCGACCTGGCGGCGGAGAATTCCCCTCACGCTCTGCAGGCTAGCGAGATCCGCCAGCACGTGCTCAACACCACCCGGCTGGTGAATAATCTGCTCGATATGGCGCGTATTCAGTCCGGTGGGTTTAACCTTAAAAAAGAGTGGCTGACGCTGGAAGAGGTGGTCGGCAGCGCCTTACAAATGCTGGAACCAGGGCTGGGCGGTCGCCATATCACCCTCGACATGCCTGAACCGCTCACGCTGATCCACGTCGACGGGCCGCTGTTCGAGCGAGTCCTGATCAATCTGCTGGAGAATGCGGCGAAATACGCGGGCGCAAAAGCGGAAATTGGTTTAACGGCGGGCGTCGCGCATCAGGCACTGCGCCTTGAAGTGTGGGACGACGGGCCGGGCATTCCGTCCGGTCAGGAAAGCGCGATTTTTGAGAAGTTTGCGCGCGGGAATAAAGAGTCGGCCATTCCCGGAGTCGGGCTAGGGCTGGCCATCTGTCAGGCGATTGTCGATGTGCACGGCGGCACCATTACCGCCCACAACCGACCGGAAGGAGGTGCCTGTTTTTGTGTTACACTTCCGCTGGATGTCCCGCCAGAAATGAATGAATTACCCGAGGATTTGTGATTAACGTCCTGATTGTTGAAGACGAACTCGCCATTAGCCGTTTCCTGCGCGCTGCGCTGGAGGGAGACGGCTTGCGCGTATATGACGCCGGGACATTACAGCGCGGGCTTATCGAAGCGGCCACCCGCAAACCCGACCTGGTGATCCTCGATTTAGGCCTCCCTGACGGCGACGGTCTCGATTTTATTCGCGAAGTGCGCCAGTGGAGCCAAATGCCCATCATTGTGCTCTCTGCCCGCGCCGAAGAGACGGATAAAATTGCGGCGCTGGACGCCGGGGCCGATGACTATCTCAGCAAACCTTTTGGTATTGGTGAACTTCAGGCGCGCCTGCGCGTGGCGCTGCGCCGCCACAGTGCGACGACGCCGTCCGATCCGGTGTTTACCTTTTCAGATATCCAGGTCGATCTGCCTGCCCGTCGAATTCTGCGCGGTACCCAAGAGATCCACCTCACCCCGATTGAGTTTCGCCTGCTGGCCGTGCTGCTTAACAATCACGGCAAAGTGCTGACCCAACGTCAGCTGCTTAATCAGGTCTGGGGACCGAACGCCGTTGAGCATAGTCATTATTTACGCATATATATGGGCCACCTTCGTCAAAAACTTGAGGCTGACCCCGCACGCCCCCGCCATTTATTAACTGAAACCGGTATCGGTTATCGGTTTATGCTTTGAATAACCATTCAGAATTAACTCAATTAAATTAGCACAACATATTTCTGCCTTTTTAATTATTACGAAAACACGTGTTCCCGCCCTCTTTAAATTAAACAAACACACCAGCAATACATTGTATTAACATTATTAATACAAAGCAGCGTTATGCACTGCTCTATTCACGCAAAACGAATATTTATTTCTGATTTGATCGGTTATTGGTGATCTTCTTCACGGTTTGCTGCCTTTTCATGGATAAAATGGCCTTGCTTTCAATTACTGAAAGGAAAAACAGTCATGGAAAACAATAATCGTTTAATGCCGCATATAAGGCGAACAACGCATATTATGATGTTCGCCCACCGCAATAGCTTTGACTTTCACTTCTTCAACGCCCGGTAGTCCTTCGACCCAGGGCGCGTTTGCTTACAGGTTCTCCTGAAACACCCTGACTTACAGGCATTTGCCTGTGGGCGCTGCGCTCCTTTTCCTTAAATCCTGTCTATTCCGTTTCCGGACGGCCTGGGATTTAACTCATCAAAAAGCAATTCACTGATTTTTTATCAGCGGCTCCTCTTTGCTTTTTTTCCGGACTATTTCGATTTCTTATTTATACGAAGTCGAAGGACAAATATTGCCTAAAATAAAGAGATAAATATGAAAATGCTAAAAATCGCTGCCAGCCGCGCTTGCCCGGACTGCTTCACCACCACTCGGGAAATGGTCGATGCCAGTGCGACCGATTATATTGATGTGGCAGCCGTAGTACTGGCCGTCGGCGATATTTTTAATGGCACCATTGAAGAAATAGAAGCCACCGGTTTTGGAATCCCGGTATTTATCGCGACGCACAAAGAAGAGATGGTTCCGGCCGAATATTTACCGCGCATTCACGGCGTATTTGAGTGCAACGACACCAGCAACGATTTCTACGGACGCCAGCTGGAAGCCGCCGCGCTGAAGTATGAAACTCAGCTGCGCCCGCCGTTCTTCCGCGCGCTGGTAGATTACGTCAAACAGGGTAACAGCGCCTTTGATTGCCCGGGGCATCAGGGCGGTCAGTTCTTCCGCCGTCACCCTGCCGGTAATCAGTTTGTCGATTTCTTTGGCGAGACGCTGTTCCGCTCTGACCTGTGCAATGCCGACGTGGCAATGGGCGATCTGCTCATTCACGAAGGTGCGCCCTGTACGGCACAAAAACATGCGGCGAAAGTGTTCAACGCCGATAAGACCTACTTCGTGCTGAACGGCACGTCGTCGTCCAACAAAGTGGTGCTGAACGCCCTGCTGACGCCGGGCGATCTGGTGCTGTTTGACCGTAACAACCATAAATCTAACCATCACGGCGCGCTGCTGCAGGCCGGTGCGACGCCGGTCTATCTGGAAACCGCACGCAACCCGTACGGCTTTATCGGCGGGATTGACGCCCATTGCTTCGAAGAGAATTATCTGCGCGAGCTGGTGGCTGAAGTGGCTCCGGACCGGATGCGCGAACAGCGTCCGTTCCGCCTGGCGGTCATTCAGCTCGGTACCTACGATGGCACCATCTACAACGCCCGTCAGGTGGTTGATAAGATTGGTCATCTGTGCGACTACATCCTGTTTGACTCGGCGTGGGTCGGCTACGAGCAGTTTATTCCCATGATGGCGGATTGTTCCCCGCTGCTGCTGGAGCTGAACGAGAACGATCCGGGGATTCTGGTCACTCAGTCGGTGCATAAACAGCAGGCAGGCTTCTCTCAGACTTCGCAGATCCACAAAAAAGACAGCCATATCAAAGGCCAGCAGCGCTACGTTCCGCACAAACGTCTGAACAACGCGTTCATGATGCACGCCTCCACCAGCCCGTTTTATCCGCTGTTTGCCGCGCTGGACATCAACGCCCGCATGCATGAGGGCCAGAGCGGACGCAACATGTGGATGGACTGCGTGGTGAACGGTATCGAAGCGCGCAAGCTGATCCTGCAAAACTGCCAGTTCATCCGCCCGTTTGTGCCTGAAACGGTAGATGGCAAGCCGTGGGAAAGCTGGCCGACGGCAGAGATCTCCACGGATCTGCGCTTCTTCCATTTTGTGCCGGGTGAAAACTGGCATGCCTTCGAAGGTTACGCTGAGCATCAGTATTTTATCGATCCGTGCAAACTCCTGCTGACCACACCCGGCATCAACGCCCGTACCGGGGAATACGACGATTTCGGCGTACCGGCCACCATCCTCGCTAACTTCCTGCGCGAAAACGGCATCGTCCCGGAAAAATGCGATCTCAACTCCATCCTGTTCCTGCTGACGCCTGCCGAAGACATGGGCAAGTTGCAGCAACTGATCGCTCAACTGGTGCGTTTCGAGAAACTGCTGGAAACTGATGCGCCGCTGAAAGAGGTGCTGCCGTCCCTCTACAAGCAGCATCCTGAGCGCTACGCCGGTTACTCTCTGCGCCAGATTTGCCAGGAGATGCATGACCTTTACGCCCGCCACAACGTGAAACAGCTGCAAAAAGAGATGTTCCGCAAGGCGCATTTCCCGCAAGTGAAAATGAACCCGCAGGCGGCGAACTACGCCTATCTGCGCGGCGAAGTGGAGCTGGTCTCTCTGCGCGATGCAGAAGGCCGTATTGCCGCGGAAGGCGCGCTCCCTTACCCACCGGGCGTGCTGTGCGTGGTCCCGGGGGAAGTGTGGGGCGACGCGGTTCTGCGCTATTTCACGGCGCTGGAAGAAGGGATTAACCTTCTGCCAGGCTTCGCGCCGGAACTCCAGGGTGTGTACGTCGAAGAGTGCGACGGGCGCAAACAGGTTCGCTGTTACGTGATTAAGCAGCCAGCCGCCCAGCCCGCGCTGCTGAAAGGGGAAACACTATGAGTAAAAAATCCAACAAGATGGGCGTGGTGCAGCTCACCGTCCTGACCATGGTCAATATGATGGGCTCGGGGATTATTATGCTCCCGACCAAACTCGCCGAAGTCGGTACCATCTCAATTATCTCCTGGCTGGTGACCGCCGTTGGCTCGATGGCGCTGGCGTGGGCTTTCGCCAAATGCGGGATGTTCAGCCGTAAGTCCGGCGGGATGGGCGGTTACGCGGAGTATGCCTTCGGCAAGTCGGGCAACTTTATGGCCAACTATACCTACGGTGTGTCGCTGCTGATCGCTAACGTCGCGATTGCGATTTCGGCGGTCGGGTACGGCACCGAGCTGTTCGGCGTCGCCCTGAGCCCGGTGCAGATCGGTATCGCGACCATCGGCGTGCTGTGGCTGTGTACCGTCGCTAACTTCGGCGGCGCGCGCATCACCGGGCAGATCAGCAGTATCACCGTCTGGGGGGTGATCATCCCGGTGGTGGGTCTGTGCATTATCGGCTGGTTCTGGTTTAGTCCGACGCTGTACGCCAACTCCTGGAACCCGCACCACGTGCCGTTCTTCGCGGCGGTCGGTTCCTCCATCGCCATGACGCTGTGGGCTTTCCTTGGGCTGGAATCGGCCTGTGCGAACGCCGAGGTGGTGGAAAACCCGGAACGCAACGTGCCGATCGCGGTACTGGGCGGGACGCTGGGGGCTGCAGTGATTTACATCGTCTCCACCAACGTGATTGCCGGGATTGTGCCAAACATGGATCTGGCGAATTCAACCGCGCCGTTTGGCCTGGCGTTTGCGCAAATGTTCACGCCGGAAGTCGGGAAAGTGATCATGGGCCTGATGGTGATGTCCTGCTGCGGTTCGCTGCTCGGCTGGCAGTTCACCATTGCCCAGGTGTTTAAATCCTCTGCCGACTCCGGATATTTCCCGAAAATCTTCTCCCGCGTCAGCAAGTCCGACGCACCGATTCAGGGGATGCTGGCGATTGTTATTTTCCAGAGTGGGTTGTCGCTGATGACCATTAGCCCGTCGCTGAACAGCCAGTTCAACGTGCTGGTGAACCTGGCGGTAGTGACCAACATTATTCCGTATATTCTGTCGATGGCCGCACTGGTGATTATTCAGAAAATGGCGAATGTCGATCCCCGCAAAGCGAAGATTGCGAATTTCGTGGCGCTGATTGGGGCGATATATAGCTTCTATGCGCTCTACTCTTCCGGCCAGGAAGCGATGCTGTACGGGGCGATGGTGACGTTTATGGGCTGGACGCTGTACGGTCTGGTGTCGCCAAGATTTGAGCTGAAGAATAAGCACAGCTAAGAGCGACAAAAAAGCCCGGGGGCATTACTGCTTACCGGGCCTGCGAGGTAAAAGCAAAACGGCAACCGAGGTTGCCGTTTTTCATGTTTTCCTCACGCCTGTCGGCTGAGGGGATCAGACCGCAGACTTACGCGTTCTTCAGCACTTCACTCACAATCTCAACCGCTTCTTTCTCGATCAGCTTACGGTGTTCGTCGCCGAGGAAGCTTTCGCAGTAGATTTTGTACGCATCTTCCGTACCGGACGGACGCGCGGCGAACCAGCCGTTATCTGTCATCACTTTCAGACCGCCGATTGACGCACCGTTACCGGGTGCCGCCGTCAGACGTGCGGTGATCGGATCGCCCGCCAGCGTGTTAGCGCTCACCATCTCTGGAGAGAGCTTAGACAGCGCGGCTTTCTGTGCGGATGTCGCACCGGCCTGAATACGATTATAGCTTGGCGCACCAAAGCGAGCCGCCAGCTCGTTGTAGTGCTCCTGCGGGTTTTTGCCAGTGACGGCGGTGATTTCCGCGGCCAGCAGGCACATGATGATCCCGTCTTTGTCCGTCGACCACGGCGTACCGTCGAAACGCAGGAAGGATGCACCCGCGCTCTCTTCGCCGCCAAAACCAAAGCTGCCGTCGTGCAGACCGTCAACGAACCATTTGAAGCCCACTGGCACTTCCACCAGCTTGCGGCCTAAATCATTCACCACGCGGTCAATCATCGCGGAAGAGACCAGCGTTTTACCGACTGCCACCTCTTTGCCCCACTGTGGGCGATGCTGGAACAGATAGTTAATCGCCACAGCCAGATAGTGGTTCGGATTCATCAGGCCCGCAGGAGTAACGATACCGTGGCGGTCATAGTCCGGGTCGTTGGCAAAGGCCAGATCGAATTTATCGCGCAGGGCCAGCAGACCTGCCATCGCGCACTCGGAGGAGCAGTCCATGCGAATTGCGCCATCTTTATCGAGGTGCATAAAGCGGAACGTCTGATCGACCTGATCGTTAACGATAGTCAGATCCAGCTTGTAGAATTCGGCAATGCGCTTCCAGTATTCGATACCGGAACCACCGAGCGGATCCACGCCCAGCTTCAGGCCCGCTTTTTGAATCGCGGCGATATCAACGATATCGGCCAGCCCTTCGATGAACGGCTGAACCAGATCCAGCTCTTTCACGTGACCGGAAGCCATCGCCGCATCCAGAGAGATACGTTTTACGTCTTTCAGGCCGTCAGCCAGCAGCGCGTTGGCGCGGTCTTCGACCACTTTGGTGACATTGGTATCAGCCGGGCCACCGTTCGGTGGATTGTATTTGATACCGCCATCGTCCGGCGGGTTGTGCGAAGGGGTGATGACGATACCGTCAGCCTGCGCGCCACCTTTTTTGTTGTGCACCAGAATCGCGTTTGAGACCGCAGGCGTCGGGGTGAAGCCGTTGTCTTCCTGCACGATGACGTCCACACCGTTCGCTGCCAGCACTTCCAGCACGGAAATGAACGCCGGTTCGGACAGCGCGTGGGTGTCTTTCCCGACATAGCACGGACCGGTCACGCCATTTTTAGCGCGCTCTTCCGCGATGGCCTGAGCAATGGCCAGAATATGCGGTTCGTTAAAGCTATGGCGCACCGCGCTGCCGCGGTGGCCAGACGTACCAAACTTCACTGCGTGTTCTGCGTTGCCCACTTCCGGCTTCAGTACGTAATACTGCGCGGTGAGTTGAGCGACGTTAATCAAATCGCTTTGTTGTGCAGGCTGACCCGCACGATCGTGATTTGCCATTGCCTGGTCCTTCCTGTGCAAGGGTTAAATGGTACCGCAAACCTTTTCAATCAATTCCGCCGGGAATTGCATCGACTGCATGATGTGTTCGACCATGCTGCATTTGCGTCCGGTGTTGGTATTGGTGATGACCCAGTACGGCGTACCAGGGACATGTTTAGGTTTGGTTTGATTGCCGTTGGCAAGCAGCGTCTGTTCGTCGCCCGCGAAGTAAACGCGGGTACGGCCGTGAAGCGAATCAGTGGCTTCAGCAAACGCTTTGTTATCCAGTGAATAGAGTGTAGACAGCACCAGCATAAAGCGGTTAACCGCTTTTTTCTGCTCGGCGTATTCGTCGGAAAGCAGCAGTTCACGCACCGCGCGGACTTTGTCTTTCACCGGTGCCACTGTTTTCGCTTCCGCGACCACATTTGGCTGACGAACCTCTTTAGAAACCGGAGTTGCAGGCTGTGAGGCGGCGGAAAATTTCAGCATGCGCCGTAAAATGTCTGATGCACTCTCGCCAATATGTCGCGTGTGGCTGGCAATATACTGATAGAGCTCATCATCAACTTCGATTGTTTTCATCTTAATCCAGTGCAATATCTTATCTGAATACAAGTCGTTGGGATTATAAGGGCTAATCCCAACCGCGGATAGGGTCAAACCTGGGTGGCGGCAAAAGTCAGATTAAACTGGAACCTTGCAGCCGGGCGGCAGAATGGTCAACATAATACCCTAACCTGACATACGTAAAAAAAGAACTTTGCCATGAAATTGAATAGCCGAGCGCAATCTGCACAATCGCCGAACAATAATTCTCCCATCGTACTGGTGCATGGCCTCTTTGGCAGCCTGGATAATCTGGGCGTGCTGGCCCGCGATCTGGTGGCCGATCGCGATATTTTGCAGGTGGATATGCGTAACCACGGGCTTTCCGAGCGCAGCCCGGAGATGACTTACAGCGCGATGGCCCAGGATCTGCTGGATACTCTCGATGCGAATCAGATTGAAAAAGCAACGCTGATTGGCCATTCCATGGGCGGCAAAGCGGTGATGGCCCTGACGGCGCTGGCACCGGAGCGTATCGATCAGCTGGTGGTGATTGATGTCGCCCCGGTGGATTATGACGTGCGTCGCCACGACGAGATCTTTGCGGCGATTAATGCCGTGACCGAGGCCGGCGTGTCTACACGCCAGCAGGCCGCAGCCATCATGCGTGAACATCTGGATGAAGAAGGCGTGGTGCAGTTCCTGCTGAAATCTTTCGTTGATGGCGCATGGCGGTTTAACGTGCCGGTGCTGTGGGATCAGTATCCTCAGATTGTCGGCTGGCAGACCGTTCCGGCCTGGCCACACCCTACCCTGTTTATTCGCGGCGGCAATTCTCCGTATGTCACCGATGCCTATCGCGATACGCTGCTGGCGCAATTCCCGCAGGCGCGTGCGCATGTGATCGCCGGAGCCGGACACTGGGTTCACGCTGAAAAACCCGAAGCCGTGCTGCGGGCGATCCGTCGCTATCTCTCTGATAATGCGATTTGATTAAAAAGCCAGCGACCGGTTGCCCGCAGGCCACCAGTCGTTGGCGTGCAGGTATCCGTGATGTATGATGTCGCGCTCATCGCCCCGGCAATAGCAGGGCCGCTCGTTTTCCCCGAAGTCTCTGAATCATGGCCAAAGAACAAACGGACCGCACGACACTAGATCTGTTCGCGACTGAACGTCGACCGGGACGACCAAAAACCAATCCGCTTTCGCGTGATGAACAGTTGCGCATCAATAAGCGCAATCAGCTGAAACGCGACAAAAGTCGTGGGCTTAAACGCGTCGAGCTGAAACTCAACGCGGAGGCGGCCGACGCCTTAAGTGAACTGGCCGATGCCCGCGAGATCAGCCGCAGCGAGCTGATTGAAGAGATGCTGATGGCGCAGCTTCAGGCATGGCGCAGCACCAGGTGATCGTCTGAAAATCCCCTCAATTGTCCCTTTCATGTAGCACAGAGTGCAGTCCCGCGTGATAGCTGTTTCCGCAGACTTCCCTGTTCTGCTATGATTGCCCTTATCCGTGGACAATTTGCGCCACCATACCATTAAGTTTCAAGAGGTTATTTCACTCATGGCAATCATCGGCATTTTCTTCGGCAGCGATACCGGTAATACCGAAAACATCGCAAAAAATATTCAAAAACAGCTTGGTAAAGACGTTGCCGACGTACATGACATTGCTAAGAGCAGCAAAGAGGATCTCGAAGGTTACGATATTCTGCTGCTTGGCATTCCAACCTGGTACTACGGCGAAGCACAGTGTGACTGGGATGATTTCTTCCCGACGCTGGAAGAAGTGGATTTCAACGGTAAACTCGTGGCCCTCTTCGGCTGCGGCGACCAGGAAGACTACGCGGAATACTTCTGTGATGCACTGGGCACTATCCGCGACATCATTGAACCGCGCGGCGCGGCAATCGTCGGTCACTGGCCAACGGCGGGTTATCATTTCGAAGCCTCTAAAGGCCTGGCGGATGACGACCACTTTGTCGGCCTGGCTATCGACGAAGACCGTCAGCCAGAACTGACCGCTGAGCGCGTCGACAAGTGGGTAAAACAGATCCGCGAAGAGCTGCACCTCGACGACATCCTGAACGCGTAATGCAGTGATGAGGTGCAACTGACTACGTTGCACCTCATTGATAGATAATACCGATTAAAATAATTGCTACAAATTTTTAACTTTCGTGTTCATACCTGTACAATGTCCCCGGGTTAAAGTGGATGCCATCCAACAAGTTTGTTGGTGATACCACGTTTTTATAAGCATACTTTGCTTGAGACTTGCAGTTTTCATTTAGGCATGGCAGTTCTATAATGAGACGCATTATCCCAACTGCATTTTCTGTCACTTCTTCTAAGGAAGTGAATCGTTTAGCAACAGGACAGATTCCGCATGACTGACAACAATACCGCATTAAAGAAGGCTGGCCTGAAAGTTACGCTTCCTCGTTTAAAAATCCTGGAAGTTCTGCAAGGGCCGGACAACCATCACGTCAGTGCGGAAGACTTATACAAACGTCTGATCGACATGGGCGAAGAGATTGGACTGGCGACCGTATACCGCGTTCTGAACCAGTTCGATGACGCCGGGATTGTCACCCGCCATAATTTCGAAGGCGGTAAATCCGTTTTTGAACTGACGCAACAGCATCATCACGATCACCTGATCTGCCTCGACTGTGGCAAGGTGATTGAATTCAGCGATGACTCTATCGAAGCACGTCAACGTGAAATCGCCACCCGACATGGCATCCGTCTGACCAACCACAGCCTGTACCTGTATGGTCATTGTGCTGAAGGCGATTGCCGCGAAAACGAGCACGCACACGATACCAAATAATCGTGTTACAAACTCTGAGCCAACCTGACGGTTGGCTTTTTTTTTGCCTGCAATAAATGCAAAAACGCCCGGCAAGCTTTCGCGGCCGGGCGCTGAATACAACGAATTACTGTGCGTTGTTACTGCGAATCTCTTTCCAGATCTGATCGCAACGTTTTGCCACTTCCTGATCGTTACCGGTTTTACGCGCCTGAATGCAGGCCTGGTAATCCATCACGCGGATGTTTTCCTGCGTCGCGAACTGCTCATGGGCTTTCTCTTTCTTCAGCACCGTCAGTACGCTCTGACAGGCTTCGATTTTTTCCGGCGAGCCTTCAGCGGTGTTAATGCAGGTGCTGTAAGCCTCTTTCAGGCGAGAATCTTCTTTCTGTGCCTGAGGTTGTGCGCAGGCGGTCAGCCCTGCGGCCAGCACAGCAACGAATGCGATTTTCTTCAACATGTCGGTCTCCATTCCGGCGGGAGTGATCCCGCCAGATCGTTCATCAGAAGATGGTGAAAGGTGCGATAACCATGAATTTCACGTCACGCTCATCCTGGAAGATGTTGCCGTAACCGCCCGAGTAGCTCGGAATATCGGAGTGGTTGTCGTATTGCGTGAAGTGCAGTTTGAACATGGTGCCTTTGGCGCGACCATCCTGCAGGGTATACATTGCATCCAGGCTGTATGAAGACTCTTTCAGACGATAGTTTGGATCGTAGTAAGCATCTGGCGTCGCCATGTCAGCTGGCTTCGCGTCCCATGCGTAGGCGTAAGATGCGCCCACCGCCCAGCCCGGCAGATTCCAGTTTTTAAGGTCATACATCGCGCCGAAGAAGAGCGCTTTTTCGCCGTCGGCGTTGAAGTCAGAACGGTTATCCCACCAGATATCCAGACGACCGTTAGACGAGGCGTACGTTGGCGTCATACGCTGCAGGAAGTAGCCCTGCTGCCCTTCCGCTTTAACGTAAGTTCCTTCGAGGCGTAAATCTACCTGACCAATTTTGTAGCCGAAGGTCAGTGCCTGCAGCCATGCGGTGCCGTCATACAGATCGTTTACGCCGCCATCGCTGACTTTGTCGCGCGTACCGTAGAACTGATAGCTGGTGGTCAGCGGGCCGCCAACGATATCGAATTTGTAGCTGGCTTTGGCGAAGTACTGATCGACGTAGCCTTCTGCCTGACCGAATGCCGCTTCCAGTACCAGATCATTTTTGAAGTCATATTTCGCGCCGAGTGAGTGCAGATATTCCACCCGCGTCTTTTTATCGTTCTGGTAGAACTTGTCCATCTCGATGTGCCACGGCGCTTTGTACTCGTTGGTCCACATATACGAGAAGCTCAATGCACCAGCATCGCCGTAATCAAAGTTCGCCCCGGCTTCTGCGCCCTGGTAAGTACCCGGCATGAAGCTCCAGTGCGGTGCTAACAGAGTCTGGCCGGTTGGCTGAATATAACCGCCGCGCGCCCATACCGGACCGTATTTAAATTTGGCCGCCGCTTTATACAGGCTGATACCGCTCTTATCGCCCGACCAGTCTTCTTTGTAAGCTTTATTACTGGAGGAGAATGCGATTTCGTTCGGGTGTGCGCTATCACCGTTTTCCGCCATTTCAATGGCAGTAAACGCGGCAATATCCAGGCCAAACATATCAGCGGCATAACCGGACTGGAAATCCAGGTTGGCGTTCCAGGTGGAATGAGAAAGGTTTGTTTTATATTTGTCTTCGGTGACGTCTTTACGGTCACGTTCACGTTGCCAGTAATAGATACCGCCCGTGAGCGTTGAATCATCAATAAAGCCTGCTGCCTGAGCCTGCGGAGCCGCGATAAATCCCGACACTGCTGTCACACCGGCGATAGCCAGCGCCAGCGCACTACGTTTGCCACTGAACGTACGCATAGATTGTTCCTCTTTGACGAATAAAAGCGCCTTAAACGGCGAAAAATCTAAAAGACCAAATGGTCAGGGGTAGTCTGTAATACCCTCGAATTAACTACCGCCTTTAGACTATTTTTCGCGACGCGAATTATCAATGCTTTTCAGTGGGCAAAATGCAGGATTATGACGAAGTGCACATAATTGGTAGTGATTTGAAACATATCACTCGGGACAAGGCTTAATCAGAAAAAAATGGTTAAATTCAGTAGGTAATGATAATTGATAGCGCTTACATACTTTAATTTCGCTTATTTCACGTTACGCGAAACTTTATTAAAAAAAATAAGTAGCAGCTCATTGACGTGTAATTTTAATGTTAAAAATAGACGCGAAAAGTAAAAGCATGATCGATAAGCAAAAAAAACGCCGCGTTATGCGGCGTTTGTCTCTCATTGACCAGGCTTACTCGCCAATCTTGGCCCAGGTGTCACGCAAACCGACGGTACGGTTAAATACCAGTTTGGTAGCGGTTGCATAACGGCTGTCGAGGCAGAAGTAACCTTCACGCTCGAACTGATATGCTTTACCTGCTTCGGCCGTTTTCAGGGAAGGTTCTGCATAGCCCTGTTTGATGACCAATGATTCCTGGTTGATGGTCGCCAGGAAATCCTCTGCTGCGCCTGGATTAGGAACGCTGAACAGACGATCGTAAAGACGAATTTCAACCGGCAGTGCGTGTGCCGCGCTGACCCAGTGAATGACGCCCTTCACTTTGCGTCCGTCCGCCGGATCCTTGCTCAGGGTCTCGGCGTCGTAAGTGCAGAAGATGGTCGTGATGTTGCCTTCCGCGTCTTTTTCTACGCGCTCAGCTTTGATCACGTACGCGTTGCGCAGGCGCACTTCTTTGCCCAGCACCAGACGTTTGTACTGTTTGTTCGCCTCTTCACGGAAGTCTGCGCGATCGATCCAGATCTCCGCGCTGAACGGCACTTCACGGCTGCCCATTTCCGGCTTGCTCGGATGGTTAGGCATAGTGACCTGCTCGCTTTCACCCTGCGGGTAGTTTTCGATGACCAGTTTAACGGGATCGATAACCGCCATTGCGCGCGGGGCGTTTTCGTTCAGATCTTCGCGAATACAGGACTCCAGAGAGGCCATCTCAATGGTGTTGTCCTGCTTGGTCACGCCGATACGTTTGATGAACTCGCGAATAGAGGCCGCCGTGTAGCCGCGACGACGCAGACCGGAGATGGTCGGCATACGCGGGTCATCCCAGCCTTCAACGTGCTTGTCGGTCACCAGCAGGTTCAGCTTACGCTTGGACATCACGGTGTACTCCAGATTCAGACGAGAGAACTCGTACTGACGCGGATGCACAGGAATGGTGATGTTATCCAGCACCCAGTCGTACAAGCGACGGTTGTCCTGGAATTCCAGCGTACACAGAGAGTGCGTAATGCCTTCCAGCGCATCGCTGATGCAGTGGGTGAAGTCGTACATCGGGTAGATGCACCACTTGTTGCCGGTCTGGTGGTGTTCGGCAAATTTAATGCGATACAGCACCGGATCACGCATCACGATGAACGGCGATGCCATATCGATTTTCGCACGCAGACAGGCTTTACCTTCCTCGAAGCCACCGGCACGCATTTTTTCGAACAGTGCGAGGTTCTCTTCGATGCTGCGATCGCGGAACGGGCTGTTTTTGCCCGGCGCAGTCAGCGAACCACGGTATTCGCGGATTTCATCTGCAGACAGCTCATCTACGTAGGCCAGGCCTTTGTTGATCAGTTCAATCGCGTAAGCGTGCAGCTGATCAAAGTAGTCCGAGGAGTAGCAGATATCGCCAGACCAGCTGAAGCCTAACCATTGCACGTCGTTCTTAATGGACTCAACGTATTCGATGTCTTCTTTTACCGGGTTGGTGTCATCGAAACGCAGGTTGCACTGGCCCTGGTAATCTTGCGCAATGCCGAAGTTCAGACAGATAGATTTCGCATGCCCAATATGCAGGTAGCCGTTTGGCTCCGGCGGGAAACGGGTATGAACTGTGGTGTGCTTACCACTAGCCAGATCTTCATCGATGATCTGGCGAATAAAGTTACTCGGGCGGGCTTCAGCCTCACTCATCGTGGATTCCTCAAAGCGTAAACAACGTATAACGGCATATGATCTTATAAGCAGGACGTAGTGACAACCTTTAGTTATGCAAAAAACGGCTTTGAAGTGAATATTGGGGAGGATTGCTGCAAAAAAAAGCGGCGGAGGATATCCCCCGCCGCTTAAGGCATGACTCTACTCAGGAGCGATTACTTGCCTTTAATCTCATACAGTGGCGTTTGACCGGCCACAACCTGACCTTTCGCCTGGAGAACCAGACCGCTAAAGTCGTCGATATTGCTGCAAACAACCGGGCTGATCATGGAGCGTGCATTGGCGTTCAGGAAGTCCAGATCCATTTCCAGAATCGGCTGACCTGCCACCACTTCGGCACCCTCTTCGACCAGACGCGTGAAGCCTTTACCGCCCAGGGCAACGGTGTCGATACCCATGTGGACCACGATCTCAGCGCCTTTCTCGGTTTCGAGGCAGAAAGCATGGTTCGTGTTGAAGATTTTCACGATGGTGCCGGCTGCTGGAGAGACCACGGTTTTTTCCGTTGGCTTCACGGCTACGCCGTCACCGACAGCTTTGCTGGCGAACGCTTCATCAGGAACCTGCTCCAAGGCAACCACTTCACCGGTGACTGGTGAAACCAGCGCGGCGATGGTGGTGGCATTAGGAACAGCCTGCGGTTTAGCAGCAGCGGGGGCAGCGGCGACAGGTGCAGCTTCAGAAGCGGCTACCGGGCCAGTGGTTTTCATGGCATTAGCGATTTTTTCTGCCACGAAGCCCACGATAATCTGCACGCTGGTTTTGTTCAGACGAATCACACCGGATGCGCCGAGACGTTTTGCCAGTGCTTCGTTAACCAGAGAAGAATCTTTGACGCTGAGGCGCAGACGCGTGATACAGGCGTCGATACCGGTCAGGTTGTCAGAACCGCCCACAGCGGCGATGTACTGACGCGCCAGACCTGCAACATCCTGCTCTTTGTCACCGCTCACATTCACGTCATGACCATCTGCTTCGCTACCGGCAACAGCCAGTTCGCGACCCGGAGTCATCAGGTTGAATTTGGTGATAGTGAAGCGGAACACCACGTAGTAAATCACAAAGAACACCAGACCCTGAGGGATCAGCATCCACCAGTGCGTGGCCAGCGGGTTACGGGAAGAGAGAACCATATCCACCAGACCCGCACTGAAGCCGAAGCCTGCAATCCAGTGCATTGATGCGGCGATGAATACGGAGATACCGGTCAGCACTGCGTGGATAACGTAAAGAACCGGTGCCACGAACATGAAGGAGAATTCCAGCGGCTCGGTGATACCTGTGAAGAAGGCCGCGAATGCGCCCGCCATCATGATACCCAGAACTTTTGCTTTGTTCTCTGGACGTGCGCAGTGGTAGATGGCCAGCGCTGCACCCGGCAGACCGAACATCATAATCGGGAAGAAGCCCGCCTGGTAACGACCGGTGATACCGACAACCGCTTTACCTGCTTCGATGGACTGTGCGCCGCCGAGGAAATTAGGGATATCGTTAATACCTGCAACGTCAAACCAGAACACAGAGTTCAGCGCGTGGTGCAGACCGACCGGAATCAGCAGACGGTTGAAGAACGCGTAGATACCCGCCCCTGCAGAGCCGAGTTTCTGGATGTGTTCACCGAAGTTCACCAGACCGTCGAAGATCACCGGCCAGACGTACATCAGAATGAACGCCACGGCGATCATCACGAAGGAGGTCAGAATCGGCACCAGACGACGACCGCTGAAGAACGACAGCGCCTTCGGCAGCTCAACGCCGCTGAAGCGGTTGTACAGTTCCGCAGAGATGATACCCACCAGGATACCGACGAACTGGTTGCTGATCTTACCGAACGCGGCAGGCACCTGGTCCACCGGGATCTTCTGAATCATAGCAACCGCGGCCGGAGAACAGAGTGTGGTCAACACGAGGAAGCCCACAAAACCGGTCAGTGCTGCTGCACCGTCTTTATCTTTGGACATACCATAAGCGACACCAATCGCGAACAGTACAGACATATTGTCGATGATGGCTGAACCGGACTTGATGAACAGCGCCGCAAGCGCGTTATCACCCCCCCAGCTAACCGGGTCAATCCAGTAACCCACACCCATCAGAATTGCTGCCGCCGGCAGCGTGGCGACCGGCACCATCAGTGCGCGGCCAACCTTTTGTAAATAACCTAGAATACTCACTTGTGCTTCCCCCTATGAGACCCCGTTTAAGGCACGTTCTCAGCTGTTTTTTATTGTGTCACTAACTTATCGATACAGTTGATGAATCACTGGCATTCTGAGTGTGTGAAAAATTAATTCGTATCGCAAATTAAATGCATACTTTTTGTGAGTTTTGTCACCAAATATCGTTATTAACCCTCCCTTTTGCTGGCTAACAGTGAAAACTTATTTTATCATTCAAAAAATCAAGTCGGATTGCCCCCTGCCTCGCGTGATCCAGGTTACGCTTATTTCAGGTCAAGGCGCGCCATCCGCCCACTTTTTTTAACTTTAACTTTAGAGGTGAACAATGAGACTGATTCCCCTGGCGACTGCTGAACAAGTCGGTAAATGGGCTGCACGCCATATCGTTAACCGCATCAACGCGTTCAAACCTACTGCCGATCGTCCTTTCGTTCTGGGTCTGCCAACCGGTGGCACACCACTGACCGCGTATAAAGCTCTGGTCGAAATGCATAAATCAGGCCAGGTTAGCTTCAAACATGTTGTCACCTTCAACATGGACGAATACGTCGGCCTGCCGAAGGAGCACCCGGAGAGCTACCATAGCTTCATGCACCGTAATTTCTTTGATCACGTTGATATCCCAGCTGAAAATATTAACCTGCTGAATGGCAACGCGCCTGATATTGACGCAGAATGCCGCCAGTACGAAGAAAAAATCCGCTCTTACGGCAAAATCAACCTGTTCATGGGCGGCGTGGGCAACGACGGTCACATCGCGTTCAACGAACCGGCCTCTTCTCTGGCGTCTCGCACCCGTATTAAAACCCTGACCCATGACACCCGCGTGGCAAACTCTCGCTTCTTTGATGGCGACGTAAGCCAGGTGCCAAAATACGCCCTGACCGTTGGCGTGGGCACCCTGCTGGATGCCGAAGAAGTGATGATTCTGGTGCTGGGTAATGTGAAAGCGCAGGCCCTGCAAGCTGCCGTTGAAGGCAACGTTAACCACATGTGGACCATCAGCTGCCTGCAGCTGCATCCGAAAGCCGTTGTGGTGTGCGATGAACCGTCTACCATGGAACTGAAAGTGAAGACGCTGAAATACTTCAACGAGTTAGAAGCTGAAAACATTAAAGGTCTGTAATTGATGAGCCGCCTCTTCCCTGAGAGGCGGTCGATTTTTTAAACCGGGGGTCGTTATGTACGCTTTAACCCACGGTCGGATTTATACCGGCCATGAAATTCTGGATGACCATGCGATTGTTATCGCCAATGGCCTGATTGAACGTGTCTGCCCGCAGGCTGAATTACCGCCAGAGATCGAACAGCGCTCACTCAATGGAGCAATCATCTCCCCCGGTTTTATCGACGTCCAGCTTAACGGCTGCGGCGGCGTGCAGTTCAATGACACGCCAGAGGCGGTCACGGTTGAAACGCTGGAGATCATGCAGAAAGCCAATGAGAAATCAGGCTGCACCAGCTATCTGCCAACGCTGATTACTTCCGATGACAACCTGATGAAGCAAGGTATCCGCGTGATGCGTGAATACCTGGCGAAATACCCGCATCAGGCGCTGGGTCTGCACCTTGAAGGTCCCTGGCTGAACATTGTGAAGAAAGGCACCCACAACCCGAATTACGTGCGCAAGCCAGACCCCGAGCTGGTCGACTTCATGTGCGCTAACGCCGATGTGATCACCAAAGTCACGCTGGCCCCGGAAATGACCGGGCCGGATGTGATCAGCAAACTGGCGGCGGCAGGCATCGTCGTCTCTGCGGGTCACTCCAATGCGACACTCGCCGAAGCGAAAACCGGTTTCCGCGCAGGTATAACCTTTGCGACCCACCTTTATAATGCCATGCCGTACATTACGGGCCGCGAACCTGGGCTGGTCGGTGCGATTCTTGATGAGCCGGACGTTTACTGTGGCATTATTGCTGATGGCCTGCATGTGGATTACACCAACATCCGCAACGCGAAACGCCTGAAAGGCGATAAGCTGTGCCTGGTCACCGATGCTACCGCACCGGCAGGGGCAAATATTGAACAGTTCATTTTTGCTGGTAAAACAATATACTACCGCAACGGACTGTGCGTAGATGAGAACGGAACGCTGAGCGGCTCTGCGCTGACGATGATCGAAGGGGTTCGCAACCTGGTTGAACATTGCGGCATTGCGCTGGATGAAGTGCTGCGTATGGCAACACTCTACCCGGCTCGCGCGATCGGCGTGGACAAACAGCTGGGCGGTATCGCACCGGGCATGGTGGCTAACCTCACCGCCTTCACGCGCGATTATAAAATTATTAAGACCATCGTTAATGGTAACGAGGTCGTCACTGAGTAAGTAAAAGTATGACATCTGGCGGACAAGCTCAAATTGGTAATGTTGACCTCGTTAAACAACTCAACAGTGCGGCTGTTTATCGCCTGATTGACCAGCATGGTCCAATCTCGCGTATTCAGATCGCCGAACAGAGCCAGCTTGCCCCCGCCAGTGTGACCAAAATCACGCGTCAGCTGATTGAGCGCGGATTGATCAAAGAAGTCGATCAGCAGGCCTCCACCGGGGGCCGCCGCGCCATCTCCATCATTACCGAAACCCGCAATTTCCACGCCATCGGCGTGCGTCTTGGCCGTCACGACACCACGCTCACCCTGTACGATCTGAGCAGCAAAGTGGTGGCGGAAGAGCACTATCCCCTGCCCGAACGAACTCAGGAGACGCTGGAATACGCGCTGCTGAATACCATCGCGCAGTTTATCGATAGCTGCCAGCGTAAAATCCGCGAGCTGATCGCCATTTCAGTGATCCTGCCAGGTCTGGTCGACCCGGAGAGCGGCGTGATTCGCTATATGCCCCATATCCCGGTTGAAAACTGGGGGCTGGTCGGCGCGCTGGAAAAGCGTTTCAACGTCACCTGTTATGTCGGCCACGATATCCGCAGCCTGGCGCTGGCGGAGCACTACTTTGGTGCGAGTCAGGATTGCGAAGACTCTATTCTGGTGCGCGTACACCGCGGTACCGGGGCCGGAATCATCTCCAACGGCCGCATTTTCATTGGCCGTAATGGCAACGTCGGTGAGATTGGCCATATTCAGGTCGATCCCCTCGGCGAGCGCTGCCACTGCGGTAATTTCGGTTGTCTGGAAACAGTCGCGGCCAATGCAGCGATTGAACACCGGGTGCGTCATCTACTTGAACAGGGCTACCAGAGCCGTATCACCCTGGACGATTGCAAGATCAACACTATCTGCAAAGCGGCCAACAAAGGCGATGCCCTTGCCTGCGAAGTGATTGAGCAGGTTGGCCGCCATCTGGGTAAAACCATCGCCATCGCAATCAACCTGTTTAATCCGCAAAAAGTGGTGATTGCCGGTGAAATTACCGAAGCGGAAAAAGTGCTGCTTCCGGCCATCGAAGGCTGCATCAATACTCAGGCGCTGAAAGCCTTCCGCCAGAACCTGCCCGTCGTGCGCTCGACGCTCGATCACCGCTCCGCCATTGGTGCTTTTGCGCTGGTGAAACGCGCCATGCTTAACGGTCTGCTGCTCCAGCGTTTGCTGGAAAGCTAACAGCCCTTTATAGTTACGCCTTCTTTTTTTGAGATGCCAGGTAGTCCATGACCATTCAGAATGTGATTTGTGATATTGACGGCGTGCTGATGCACGATAACGTTGCGGTGCCCGGTGCCGCTGAGTTTCTGAACCGTATTCTGGAAAAGGGAATGCCGCTGGTTCTGCTGACTAACTATCCGTCGCAGACCGGCCAGGATCTGGCCAACCGCTTCGCCACCGCCGGTGTCGACGTGCCGGACAGCGTGTTTTACACCTCCGCCATGGCAACCGCCGACTTCCTGAAACGTCAGGAAGGGAAAAAGGCTTACGTGGTCGGGGAAGGCGCGCTGATCCATGAGCTGTATAAAGCCGGATTCACCATCACCGATGTCAACCCGGATTTCGTCATCGTGGGTGAGACCCGCTCATTTAACTGGGAAATGATGCACAAAGCCGCCTATTTCGTGGCAACAGGCGCGCGCTTTATTGCCACCAACCCGGATACCCACGGGCGCGGATATTACCCGGCGTGCGGCGCGCTCTGCGCGGGCATCGAGAAAATCTCTGGCCGTAAACCTTTCGTGGTAGGCAAACCTAGCCCATGGATTGTGCGCGCGGCGCTCAACAAAATGCAGGCCCACTCCGAGCAAACGGTGATTGTCGGCGATAACCTGCGTACAGATATTCTGGCTGGGTTCCAGGCCGGGCTTGAAACGATCCTTGTGCTCTCGGGCGTCTCCACCCTGGATGACATTGACGCTATGCCGTTCAGGCCGAGCTGGATTTACCCGTCGGTTGCTGAAATCGACGTTATATGACGAAAAACCACGCCGCTGAGCGTGGTTTCTCATTTTCAGGCCTTAAAAACGCAACGCCATCTAATAAAAAACGCAATCCTTTGCATAATCATCAATAAATCTGCTCACGGCATACTCTTTTTTCAACATTCAGCAATGACTGTTGCGTTATTTGCGTTTTCGCCCGTAAAAGTCTTGCGCGCACACCGTGTTTTGCGGCATTTTCATAAGCAAGCAACATCACACTGCAACAGGGTTAACGGAGAAGGTTATGTGTTCAATTTTTGGCGTACTGGATATCAAGACTGACGCGGGCGAACTGCGTAAAAAAGCACTGGAGCTTTCTCGCCTGATGCGTCACCGCGGCCCGGACTGGTCCGGCGTGTACGCAAGCGATAAAGCAATTCTGGCTCACGAACGTCTGTCGATTGTTGATGTCAACGCCGGTGCCCAGCCGCTGTATAACGAGAAAAAAACTCACGCGCTGGCCGTTAACGGTGAAATCTACAACCATCAGGCGCTGCGCGCGGAATACGGCGATCGCTACGCGTTCCAGACGGGTTCCGACTGCGAAGTCATCCTTGCCCTGTATCAGGAAAAAGGACCCGAATTCCTGGACGATCTGCAGGGCATGTTTGCCTTCGCACTGTATGACAGCGAAAAAGACGCCTATCTGATTGGCCGCGACCACATCGGTATTATCCCGCTGTATATGGGTCACGACGAACACGGCAACTTCTACGTCGCCTCTGAAATGAAAGCCCTGGTCCCGGTTTGCCGCACCATTAAAGAGTTCCCGGCAGGCAGCTACCTGTGGAGCAAAGACGGCGAAATCCGTCAGTATTACCAGCGCGACTGGTTCGATTTCGACGCGGTGAAAGATAACGTCACCGACAAAAACGCGCTGCGTCAGGCGCTGGAAGATTCGGTAAAAAGCCACCTGATGTCAGACGTGCCGTACGGCGTGCTGCTTTCTGGCGGTCTGGACTCTTCCGTGATCTCCGCGATCACCAAAAAATTCGCTGCGCGTCGCGTGGAAGACGGGGAGCGCTCTGAAGCCTGGTGGCCGCAGTTGCACTCCTTCGCCGTAGGCCTGGAAGGTGCACCGGATCTGAAAGCCGCGCAGGAAGTGGCAAATCATCTGGGTACCGTGCACCATGAAATTCACTTCACCGTGCAGGAAGGTCTGGACGCGATCCGCGACGTGATTTATCACATCGAAACCTACGATGTGACCACCATTCGCGCATCCACCCCGATGTACCTGATGTCGCGTAAAATCAAAGCGATGGGCATTAAAATGGTGCTGTCGGGCGAAGGGTCTGATGAAGTGTTTGGCGGTTATCTGTACTTCCACAAAGCGCCAAACGCCAAAGAGCTGCACGAAGAGACGGTGCGTAAACTGCAGGCGTTGCATATGTTTGACTGCGCACGCGCTAACAAAGCGATGTCCGCCTGGGGCGTGGAGGCCCGCGTGCCGTTCCTCGATAAATCGTTCCTCGACGTGGCCATGCGCATCAACCCGCAGGATAAAATGTGCGGCAACGGTAAAATGGAGAAACATATCCTGCGTGAATGTTTCGAATCTTACCTGCCGGCAAGCGTCGCATGGCGTCAGAAAGAACAGTTCTCCGACGGCGTGGGCTACAGCTGGATCGACACCCTGAAAGAGGTGGCGGCGAAGCAGGTTTCCGATCAACAACTGGAAACTGCCAGCTTCCGCTTCCCGTACAACACGCCTGGCTCGAAAGAAGCGTATCTGTACCGTGAAATCTTCGAAGAACTTTTCCCGGTCGCAAGCGCGGCAGAATGTGTGCCTGGCGGCCCGTCAGTGGCCTGCTCTTCAGCGAAAGCCATCGAATGGGATGAATCGTTCAAATCCATGAACGATCCATCAGGACGCGCGGTAGGGGTTCACCAGTCGGCCTATAAGTAATCGCCAGAATCGTACTCAGGCCCTTCGGGGCCTTTTTTATGCCTCGCGTTTTGCTGAACAAAAACGATTAATAACCAATAATTGCCGATTATTCGGCCACGCTGTTCGCAACCTAACCAAACAGTCACAATCCGGCCATTTTCGTTGAAAAAGGTATTGACGCTGCAAAGCTCTATACGCATAATGCGCCCCGCAACGCCGATAAGGTAACGCGAAAAAAAGATGGCTACGTAGCTCAGTTGGTTAGAGCACATCACTCATAATGATGGGGTCACAGGTTCGAATCCCGTCGTAGCCACCATCTTTTTTTGCGGGAGTGGCGAAATTGGTAGACGCACCAGATTTAGGTTCTGGCGCCGCAAGGTGTGCGAGTTCAAGTCTCGCCTCCCGCACCATTTCCAGTTCCGCGTTGCACGGATGGGGTATCGCCAAGCGGTAAGGCACCGGTTTTTGATACCGGCATTCCCTGGTTCGAATCCAGGTACCCCAGCCATCTTCTTCGATTTAGCGGTTCTCCGCGGTTATTGGGGTATCGCCAAGCGGTAAGGCACCGGTTTTTGATACCGGCATTCCCTGGTTCGAATCCAGGTACCCCAGCCATCGAAGAAAGCAGTCTGGCTACGTAGCTCAGTTGGTTAGAGCACATCACTCATAATGATGGGGTCACAGGTTCGAATCCCGTCGTAGCCACCAAATTAGGAATTTATCGATTATTTCGATAAACTAGAAAAAATTGTTGGGGTATCGCCAAGCGGTAAGGCTCTGGTTTCTGATACCAGCATTCCGAGGTTCGAATCCTCGTACCCCAGCCAATTTCAAAAGTCGTTAGATTGTTGTTTGTTTAACGCACCCTGTTGGGGTATCGCCAAGCGGTAAGGCTCTGGTTTCTGATACCAGCATTCCGAGGTTCGAATCCTCGTACCCCAGCCACTTAATAGCAAAAAAGCCCGCTCTGCGGGCTTTTTTGTTTTTGTGCTCTGGAGATATCCCCCTCCCTCACAACAACGAGGGAGGAGACAGAACCTACAGACCTAACGCGTACTTCAATGCCTGACGCTTCAATCCGCCCGCACGCTCGGCCGCCATCAGACCCACATTGCGCAGAATCCGCACCGGGCCGAGATCGTTGATGAATCCCGCATAAAACAGATCCATCCCCGACTGCATCAAAAAGTTATCCGCCATGCGACGCGTCTGGTAGCGCTTCAGCACAGCCGCACTCGCCCAAGGTTCCGCATGGTCACGCGCGCTGCTCATCACCGATAACAACGCTTCGACGTCACGATATCCCAGGTTAACACCCTGCCCGGCCAGCGGATGAATGGTATGCGCGGCATCCCCCACCAGCGCCAGCCCTTCTTGTGCATATTGCAGGGCGTGACGACGGGTTAACGGGAATCCCCCCGCCGCCACCGGCGTCACCGCGCCCAGACGCGCCGGGAAGTGTTTTTCGATTTCGTGCTGCAGCTGATCCATCGACAAACTTTGCAGCTGGCGAATGCGCGCCGGAGTGTCGTACCACACCAGTGACGCCCAGTGTCCAAAGAGCGGTAAAAAGGCGTGCGGGCCGTTGGGGGTAAAGTGCTGCCAGGTACTGTCGCCCGGCTCATTTTCACATTTAACGGTAATCAGCATACAAGATTGCTGATACTGCCAGGCGTGAATACCGATCCCGGCCATCTGGCGCACCTGTGAATTCGCACCGTCGGCCCCCACGACCAGCTTCACGGCCAGTTCATCGCCGTTAGCCAGCTCCAGCAAATAACCGCCCTCATGGCGATGCAGCGCTTTCAGAGAATCCGGAACGCGCAGCGTCACGTTCTCATGCGCCTCCAGCGCCTGCCACAGGGCTAGCTGCAGAACGTTATTCTCCACCATGTAGCCCAGCAGCGGCAGCTTCAGTTCAGCGGCGTCAAAGGTCACATGCGCGGTTTCCCACTCCCACGTCTCCAGTCGACGATACGGATGGGCGCGCATCGCGAGGATCGCCTCCCACACGCCCAGCCCGCGTAGCAGATCGACCGACGCGGCGCTGATCGCCGAGATCCGCACGTCCGGCTGCTGGGCCTCGTCAAATTCGGGGGGCGCGGCCTGCTCGATCACCGTTACCTGGAATCCCTGTTGTGCCAGTCCCAGCGCCAGTGCGCCGCCGACCATCCCGCCGCCGACCACGGCGATTTCGGTTTTCTGGAGTGTCATGGTCAATAATCCTTTGAAGAGAATCCCTTAAGTTTACCGGATTTTTTCTCCCTTGAGGCAGCCAACCTTCATACTGGTCACAACCCCACCAAAGCATTACAATACGCGGCTTGCAATCCTGAGCCTGAGCAAGTCGATGACTAAAAAACTCCATATAAAAACCTGGGGCTGTCAGATGAACGAATACGATTCATCGAAGATGGCCGATCTGCTGAATGCCACCCACGGGTATCAACTGACTGAAGTGGCAGAAGAAGCCGATGTGCTGCTGCTTAACACCTGCTCAATCCGTGAAAAAGCGCAGGAAAAAGTCTTCCACCTGTTAGGTCGCTGGAAACTCCTCAAAAAGAAAAATCCGGACCTGATTATCGGCGTCGGGGGCTGCGTGGCCTCGCAAGAGGGCAAGCTGATCCGTCAACGCGCCCATTACGTCGATATTGTGTTTGGCCCGCAAACTCTTCATCGCCTGCCGGAGATGATTAACTCAGTGCGCGGCGATCGCAGCCCGGTGGTTGACGTCAGTTTCCCTGAAATCGAGAAATTTGATCGTCTGCCAGAGCCGCGTGCCGATGGCCCAAGCGCCTACGTCTCCATCATGGAAGGCTGCAACAAATACTGCACCTACTGCGTCGTGCCTTACACGCGCGGTGAAGAGGTCAGCCGCCCTTGCGACGACATTCTGTTTGAAGTGGCGCAGCTGGCCGCTCAGGGCGTGCGCGAAGTGAACCTGCTCGGCCAGAACGTGAACGCCTGGCGTGGCGCAAACTACGACGGCTCCACGGGCACCTTCGCCGAGCTGCTGCGTCTGGTTGCCGCCATCGACGGTATCGACCGCGTGCGTTTCACCACCAGCCATCCGATCGAATTTACCGATGACATCATTGATGTCTATCGCGATACGCCAGAGCTGGTGAGCTTCCTGCACCTGCCGGTTCAGTGCGGCTCTGACCGCCTGCTGAACCTGATGGGCCGCACGCATACGGTGCTGGAGTACAAAGCCATCATCCGCAAGCTGCGTGAAGCGCGCCCGGATATCCAGATTAGCTCCGACTTTATCGTCGGCTTCCCTGGCGAAACCACCGACGACTTCGCGCGTACTATGAAGCTGATTGGCGAAGTCAATTTCGACACCAGCTTTAGCTTTATCTTCTCTGCGCGTCCGGGCACGCCAGCCGCCGATATGGTGGACGATGTACCGGAAGAGGAGAAAAAACAGCGTCTCTATATTCTGCAGGAGCGTATCAACCAGCAGGTCAACGCCTGGAGCCGCCGTATGCTCGGCACCACGCAGCGTATTCTGGTGGAAGGCACGTCGCGTAAGAGCCTGATGCAGCTCTCTGGGCGTACCGAGAACAACCGCGTGGTGAACTTCGAAGGCACTCCGGACATGATCGGTAAGTTTGTCGATATCGAAATCCAGGAAGTGCTCACCAACTCCATGCGCGGCAAACTGGTGCGCACGGAAGCGGAAATGGGCCTGCGCGTCGCCGAAACGCCAGCGTCTGTTATTGCCCGCACGCGTAAAGAAAACGATTTGGGTGTCGGTGTTTACCAGCCTTAATCCATTCAGGCCTGTCGCTCTGGCAGGCCTTGTATTTCCTCTCTGCGTCCCCAATATGCAACCATAAGCTTGCGCCTTTAAACTGTGGCGTGAATAATTTCGTAAAGACGACTCGTCTGTAAGTCAGTTCGGCACGTTGCTCTCTGACCCTACACACATTAAGAGGAACAGTTTGAATACAGAAACGCGTGAACTTACCCTGGAGCCAGCAGACAACGCTCGCCTGCTGAGCCTGTGCGGGCCGTTTGATGACAACATCAAACAACTGGAGCGACGTCTGGGTATCGAAATCAATCGTCGCGATAATCACTTCAAACTCACCGGACGCGCCATCTGCGTCAACGCCGCTGCGGACATTCTGCGCAGCCTGTATGTCGATACCGCCCCGATGCGCGGCGAAACTCAGGATATCGAGCCTGAGCACATCCACCTCGCCATTAAAGAAGCGCGAGTGCTTGAGCAGAGCGCGGAAAGCGTGCCGGACTACGGCAAGGCCATCAATATCAAAACCAAGCGTGGCGTCATCAAGCCGCGTACGCCGAACCAGGCGCAGTACATCGCCAATATTCTCGACCATGACATCACCTTCGGCGTCGGCCCGGCGGGGACGGGTAAAACCTATCTGGCCGTTGCCGCCGCCGTCGATGCACTGGAGCGTCAGGATATTCGTCGTATCCTGCTGACGCGCCCGGCGGTTGAAGCCGGTGAGAAACTGGGCTTCCTGCCCGGCGATCTGAGCCAGAAAGTAGACCCGTATCTGCGCCCGCTGTATGACGCCCTGTTTGAAATGCTCGGCTTCGAGAAAGTGGAAAAGCTGATCGAGCGTAACGTCATCGAAGTCGCCCCGCTCGCCTATATGCGCGGCCGTACGCTGAACGATGCGTTTATCATTCTCGATGAGAGCCAGAACACCACCATCGAACAGATGAAGATGTTCCTGACGCGTATCGGCTTCAACTCGAAAGCGGTCATTACCGGCGATATCACCCAGATCGACCTGCCGCGCAGCACCAAATCCGGTCTGCGTCACGCCATCGAAGTATTGGCGGAAGTAGACGAAATTAGCTTCAACTTCTTCAACAGCGAAGACGTGGTGCGCCATCCGGTGGTCGCCCGCATCGTCAACGCCTATGAAGCGTGGGAAGAAGCAGAACAAAAACGTAAAGCAGAACAGGCCGCGGAACGAAAACGCGAAGCCCAGGAGCATGAGAATAAATGAGTCAGGTGATCCTCGATTTACAGCTAGCCTGTGAAGACAATTCCGGTTTGCCGGAAGAGCGTCAGTTTCAAACATGGCTGGATGCGGTGATCCCGCAGTTTCAGGAAGAGTCAGAAGTCACGATTCGCCTGGTCGACGAAGCGGAGAGCCACGAGCTGAACCTGACCTATCGCGGGAAAGATAAGCCGACCAACGTGCTCTCTTTCCCGTTTGAAGCACCGCCGGGCATCGAAATGCCGCTGCTCGGCGACCTGATCATCTGCCGCCAGGTGGTAGAACAGGAAGCCAAAGAGCAGCAAAAGCCGCTCGACGCTCACTGGGCGCATATGGTTATCCACGGCAGTCTGCATCTGCTGGGTTATGATCATATTGAAGACGAAGAAGCGGAAGAGATGGAATCCCTCGAGACAGAGATAATGCTTGCTCTGGGCTATGAGGATCCGTACATTGCCGAGAAAGAATAGTCAGTTAAGCATCAGGCTTTATTGACCGATCAGGCCGCCGCATATGGACCTTTCCTGCGGCGGCGCGCATTAAACTCACAAGAGAACCCTTAACAAACGCCATGAGCGACGACAATTCACACAGTAGCGACACGACAACCAGCAAGAAGGGATTTTTCTCCCTCATTCTGAGCCAGCTGTTCCACGGCGAACCGAAAAACCGTGATGAACTCCTGGAGCTGATTCGTGATTCCGGGCAGAACGATCTTATCGACGAAGATACGCGCGAAATGCTCGAAGGGGTCATGGACATCGCCGACCAGCGCGTTCGCGATATTATGATCCCCCGCTCGCAGATGATTACCCTGAAACGCAACCAGACTCTGGACGAGTGCCTCGATGTGATCATCGAATCAGCCCACTCGCGTTTCCCGGTGATTAGCGAAGACAAAGATCACATTGAAGGGATTCTGATGGCCAAGGATCTGCTGCCGTTTATGCGCAGCGATGCCGACGCTTTCAGCATGGAAAAAGTGTTACGCCAGGCGGTGGTGGTCCCGGAAAGCAAGCGCGTTGACCGCATGCTGAAAGAGTTCCGCTCCCAGCGCTACCACATGGCGATTGTTATCGATGAATTTGGCGGTGTTTCCGGCCTTGTGACTATCGAAGATATTCTCGAACTGATCGTCGGTGAAATCGAAGATGAGTACGATGAAGAAGACGATATCGAATTCCGTCAGCTGAGCCGCCATACCTGGACCGTGCGCGCGCTGGCCTCCATTGAAGAGTTCAACGACACCTTTGGCACCCACTTCAGCGATGAAGAGGTGGATACCATTGGCGGGCTGGTGATGCAGGCCTTTGGCCATCTCCCGGCGCGCGGCGAGTCCGTTGACATCGATGGTTACCAGTTCAAGGTCGCTATGGCCGACAGCCGACGTATTATTCAGGTTCACGTCAGAATGCCGGACGACTCCCCGGTGCCAAAACTGGAAGATTAATGTAAATGGCATTTGCCCCACTGCTTGAACGCCAGCGCGTCCGTTTGCTGCTGGCGCTGTTGCTCGGAGCCAGCGGAACGCTGGCTTTTTCTCCTTATGACATCTGGCCTGCCGCCCTCCTCTCTCTGATGGGACTGCAAGGGCTGACGCTGAATCGCCGCCCGATTCAGGCTGCGGCCATCGGCTACTTCTGGGGTCTGGGCCTGTTTGGCTCCGGCATTAACTGGGTTTACGTCAGTATCGCGCAGTTCGGCGGTATGCCTGGCCCGGTTAACGTCTTCCTGGTGGTGCTGCTGGCGGCGTATCTCTCGCTGTATACCGGTCTCTTCGCGGGGATTTTGTCGCGCCTGTGGCCGAAAACCAGCTGGCTGCGCGTGGCGATTGCGGCACCCGTGGTCTGGCAAATCACCGAGTTTTTACGCGGCTGGGTGCTGACCGGCTTCCCGTGGCTGCAGTTTGGCTACAGCCAGATCGATGGTCCGCTAAAAGGCCTGGCGCCGGTGATGGGCGTGGAGGCGATCAACTTCCTGCTGATGGTGGTGAGTGGTCTGCTGGTACTGGCCCTGGTGCAGCGCAACTGGAAACCGCTGGTCGCGGCAGTGGTGCTGTTTGCCCTTCCCTTCCCGCTGCGCTTTATCCAGTGGTTCACTCTGGAGCCCGCGCGCGCGACCCAGGTGTCGATGGTACAGGGCAATATTCCACAGTCGCTGAAGTGGGATGAGAACCAGCTGATCAATACGCTAAAAATCTATCTCGATGCGACGCAGAAAGAGATGGGCAAATCTGGCCTGATTATCTGGCCGGAGTCTGCGATTCCCGATCTGGAGATCAACCAGCAGCGTTTCCTGAGCATGATGGACGATCTGCTGCGCGCGAAGAACAGCACGCTGATCACCGGGATCGTCGACGCGCGTCTGAACAAACAGAACCGTTACGACACCTACAACACGATTATCACGCTCGGCAAAGACAACCCGTACAGCTACGAATCGGCGAATCGTTACAACAAAAACCACCTGGTGCCGTTTGGTGAGTTTGTACCGCTGGAAACGATTCTGCGTCCGCTGGCGCCGTTCTTCGATCTGCCAATGTCGTCCTTCAGCCGTGGGCCTTATGTCCAGCCGCAGCTTCATGCGCATGGCCTGGCGCTGACCCCGGCGATCTGTTACGAAATCATCCTTGGCGAACAGGTGCGCGATAACTTCCGTCCCGATACGGATTATCTGTTGACCATCTCCAACGATGCCTGGTTTGGCAAGTCGATTGGCCCGTGGCAGCACTTCCAGATGGCGCGCATGCGTTCCCTGGAGCTGGCCCGTCCGCTGCTGCGCAGCACCAATAACGGCATTACCGCCGTGATTGGTCCGCAGGGTGAAATCCAGGCGATGATCCCGCAATTCACACGTGCCGTGCTGACAACCACCGTCACGCCAACCTCCGGCCTCACGCCGTATGCTCGCACCGGCAACTGGCCGCTGTGGATCCTGACGGTACTGTTTGGTTTTGGCGCTGTGTTAATGAGTTTGCGTCAGCGTCGTAAGTAATCCCCCCAGCGCCCGGCGGCATTTCGCTTGCCGGGCCTTCATTCCTCATTCCCAGGCCAGGTCTGGCACAACACATCTGATACCCGGCAAATCCCCCCGACTCCCATTTCTGGCACGCCTATTGCTTTGTTAAATCACAAATTCAGTGGTTTGGCTTAACGTGCAACGTTGGCGCACCACCGCAGTTCATCTGTAGCACCGAAACGGTGCAGGCAGATATTTTTGCCTCTGAATGGTGCGGCGCGCTTCGCAAAAATAAACAATAACGCAGCAAAATCTTTACATTAAGCCAGACTAAATGTTAACAAGCTTGCATAACACTGCACTCGCATCGCGCGAGATATAACAACATCACAATGGGTATCAATGCGTCATTGGCGCAGATAATAAAGGAGTTGGGTATGCAATTACGTAAACTGGCCACAGCAATGCTGGTAATGGGGATGTCCGCAGGCGTCGTTCACGCTGAAGACGCTCCGGCTGCCGGGAGCACTCTCGACAAGATTGCCAAAAATGGCGTGATCGTGGTCGGCCACCGTGAATCTTCCGTCCCGTTCTCATACTACGACAACACGCAAAAAGTCGTAGGCTACTCTCAGGACTACTCCAACGCGATCGTAGAAGCGGTCAAGAAAAAGCTCAACAAACCTGACCTGCAGGTGAAGCTGATTCCAATTACGTCGCAAAACCGTATTCCTCTGCTGCAAAACGGCACCTTCGATTTTGAGTGTGGTTCCACCACCAACAACCTCGAACGTCAGAAACAAGCGGCCTTCTCCGACACCATCTTCGTGGTCGGTACGCGTCTGCTGACCAAAAAAGGCGGCGAGATTAAAGACTTCGCAGACCTGAAAGGCAAAGCGGTTGTTGTGACCTCCGGTACCACCTCTGAAGTGCTGCTGCATAAGCTCAACGACGAGAAGAAACTGGATATGCGCATCATCAGCGCGAAAGACCACGGTGACTCTTTCCGTACGCTGGAGAGCGGCCGCGCGGTGGCATTCATGATGGATGACGCGCTGCTGGCGGGCGAACGTGCAAAAGCGAAGAAACCAGACAACTGGGACATCGTCGGCACGGCGCAGTCGAAAGAGGCATACGGCTGTATGCTGCGTAAAGACGACGCAAGCTTCAAAAAGCTGATCGATGACACCATCGCTCAGGTTCAGACCTCCGGCGAAGCGGAAAAATGGTTCGATAAGTGGTTCAAGAACCCGATTCCACCAAAAAATCTCAACATGAACTTTGAACTGTCTGACGACATGAAAGCCCTGTTCAAAGAACCAAACGACAAAGCACTTAACTAATTAGAACCATTAAGGGGCGGGATCTCCTGCCCTCTCGATTGTCGGGAAGCGCGGACAGACTATACGTTGAGTGGTCGTTCCCCACTCAGCGCGAACATTGAGCTTCTCACCAATCTTCGAGGGTAGCGCTGCTACCCTTTTTTTTCTGGAGTTTATTATGTCAATAGACTGGAACTGGGGCATTTTTCTGCAACAAGCCCCGTTCGGCAACACCACCTATCTTGGCTGGCTGTGGAGCGGCTTTCAGGTTACCGTTGCGTTATCGATAACGGCCTGGATAATCGCTTTCCTGGTCGGTTCCCTGTTCGGTATTTTACGTACCGTTCCGAACCGTTTTCTCTCTTCCCTGGGTACCCTGTACGTCGAACTGTTCCGTAACGTTCCGCTCATCGTGCAGTTCTTTACCTGGTATCTGGTTGTACCTGAACTGCTGCCGGAAAATCTCGGCATGTGGTTTAAATCTGAGCTGGACCCGAATATTCAGTTCTTTGTCTCCTCGATGCTTTGCCTTGGCCTGTTCACCGCTGCGCGCGTGTGCGAGCAGGTGCGTGCTGCGATTCAGTCGCTGCCGCGCGGGCAAAAGAACGCCGCACTGGCGATGGGCCTGACGCTGCCGCAAAGCTACCGCTACGTGCTGCTGCCAAACGCTTACCGCGTAATCGTTCCGCCGATGACCTCCGAGATGATGAACCTGGTGAAAAACTCGGCCATCGCCTCCACCATTGGTCTGGTCGATATGGCGGCGCAGGCGGGCAAGCTGCTGGATTACTCCGCCCACGCGTGGGAATCTTTCACCGCCATTACCGTGGCCTATGTGCTGATTAACGCTTTCATCATGCTGGTGATGAACCTGGTTGAACGTAAAACTCGCCTGCCGGGCAATCTGGGGGGCAAATAATGTACGAGTTTGACTGGAGTTCCATTGTTCCCGCCATGCCCTATCTGCTCGACGGGCTGGTTATTACCTTAAAAATCACCGCCATTGCGATCGTGGTTGGTATTGTCTGGGGCACGATTTTGGCGGTCATGCGCTTGTCGAGCTTCAAGCCTTTCGCCTGGTTCGCCACCGCCTACGTCAACGTCTTCCGCTCCATTCCGCTGGTGATGGTGCTGCTGTGGTTTTATCTGATCGTTCCCGGCCTGCTGCAAAACGTGCTGGGGCTGTCGCCGAAAACCGATATCCGCCTGATCTCTGCCATGGTCGCGTTCTCAATGTTTGAGGCGGCGTACTATTCGGAAATTATTCGCGCGGGTATTCAGAGCATCTCTCGCGGACAATCGAGCGCGGCGCTGGCGCTGGGGATGACCCACTGGCAGTCCATGAAGCTCATTATTCTGCCACAGGCGTTTCGCGCCATGGTCCCGCTGCTGCTGACGCAGGGCATCGTTCTTTTCCAGGATACCTCGCTTGTGTATGTGCTGAGCCTCGCGGACTTCTTCCGTACGGCCTCCACTATCGGCGAACGCGACGGTACGCAGGTTGAGATGATCCTGTTCGCAGGTGCGGTTTATTTTGCAATTAGTTTAAGCGCGTCGCTGTTGGTTACCTGGCTGAAGAAAAGGACAGTCTCATGATTTCCCTGAAAAATGTTTCTAAATGGTATGGGCACTTTCAGGTGCTGACCGACTGCTCCACCGAAGTGAAAAAAGGCGAAGTGGTTGTGGTATGCGGGCCGTCTGGCTCCGGTAAATCGACGTTGATTAAAACCGTCAACGGCCTGGAACCGGTGCAGAAAGGCGAGATTGTCGTCGATGGCACGAAGGTCAACGACAAAAATACCAACCTGGCGAAACTGCGTTCCCACGTCGGGATGGTGTTCCAGCACTTTGAGCTGTTCCCACACCTGTCGATTATCGAGAACCTGACGCTGGCGCAGGTAAAAGTGCTGAAACGCGACAAAAAAGCGGCGCGTGATAAAGGCTTAAAACTGCTGGAACGCGTGGGGCTGTCTGCTCACGCCGATAAGTTCCCGGCCCAGCTCTCCGGTGGTCAGCAACAGCGTGTGGCGATTGCGCGCGCGCTGTGCATGGATCCTATCGCCATGCTGTTTGATGAACCGACCTCCGCGCTTGATCCGGAAATGATCAACGAAGTGCTGGATGTGATGGTGGAGCTGGCGCACGAAGGGATGACCATGATGGTGGTGACCCACGAGATGGGCTTTGCCCGCAAAGTGGCCAACCGCGTGATCTTTATGGACGAAGGGAAAATTGTCGAAGATTCGCCGAAAGAGGACTTCTTCGCTAACCCGCAATCCGATCGCGCCAAAGATTTCCTCGCCAAAATCCTGCACTGATCAACCGGGTGCGCACTCTTCGGATTGCGCACCACTTCACGCTTTGAGTCTCTTCTTCTCGTCTGCTTCATCTTGCGGCGTTAACCTTGTCACAAAATAACGCCAAAAATGGAGCACCCTATGCCACTGCCGATCATACTCGATTGCGATCCTGGTCATGATGACGCTATCGCGCTTGTCCTTGCCCTCGCCTCACCGGAATTAGCCCTCAAAGCCGTCACCTCCTCCGCCGGAAATCAGACCCCGGACAAAACCCTGCGTAATGTGTTACGCATGCTGACCCTGCTCAATCGCATGGATATCCCGGTGGCGGGCGGCGCGGTGAAACCGCTGATGCGCGATCTGATCATCGCCGATAACGTTCACGGCGAGAGCGGGCTGGACGGCCCGGCGCTGCCGGAACCTGGCTTTGAACCGCAACACTGCACGGCGGTTGAGCTGATGGCGAACGTGCTGCGCGACAGCGACGAGCCGGTGACGCTTGTGGCGACAGGCCCGCAAACCAACGTGGCACTGCTGCTCAACAGCCATCCGGAACTGCACGCAAAAATCGCGCGGATTGTGATCATGGGTGGAGCGATGGGGCTGGGGAACTGGACGCCCGCGGCAGAGTTCAACATCTTCGTCGATCCGGAAGCCGCAGAAATTGTCTTCCAGTCGGGCATCCCGATTGTGATGGCCGGTCTGGATGTCACCCACCGGGCGCAGATCATGGCAGAGGATATCGCGCGTTTTCGCGCAATTGGCAATCCTGTTGCCACCACGGTCGCTGAGCTACTCGACTTCTTTATGGAATACCACAAAACCGAGAAATGGGGCTTCCAGGGCGCGCCGCTGCACGATCCGTGCACCATCGCCTGGCTGCTGAAACCGGAGATTTTCACGACCGTTGATCGTTGGGTAGGAGTTGAAACCCAGGGGAAATACACTCAGGGCATGACGGTGGTGGATTATTATTTCCTGACGGGCAATACGCCGAATACCACGCTGATGGTGGATATCAACCGGGAAGCGTTTGTCGATTTGCTGGCCGAGAGACTGAAGTTTTACGCCTAATCAGTGCGCCGGGCGGCGCTGCGCTTTTCCGGCCTACGATTGTGCAGGCCCGGTAAACGTCGCGCCACCGGCGTTGAGGTTACGGCTCGAAAGGCCGTCTCTGGAACTGGTCATGGCCGCATTTCGGGCAGCGCGGCAGAACGTCCGGGGTATACACCGCCAGATGGAAATGACAGTTTTCACAGACCAGATTGCCCAGCCCAACTACCTCGCCGCTGTGATACACACCGTGATGGTTCAGATCCTGAAACACTTCGCGCCACTCCAGCTGGGTTTTATCGGTGATATCTGCCAGCTCCTGCCACAGACTCTCTTTAATCACCCGCATAAATACGCTGTCGGTAACGTCGTTTTGACTCTCTTCGTAGCTTCGCGCGAACTCCTCAAGGTCGCGGCGCACGGCCCGCGTCACCTCTTCCACTTCGGTGCGCGTCAACTCACCCGTCTGTACAACCCGAACACGCGCCTGCTCGACAAGAGCATCAATATCACGTTCGCCGTTACGCAGGCGCTCCGTCAGTGTGGCAACCAGTTCGCGGTAAAATTGAGCAACCTTGTTCATCCTTTCGCCTCCCGGGTAAGTAACTGTCTCTAATAATAGACCTTATTTTGCCGCTGCTTTGTCAGGTCGACCACAGACCAGGTAAATTCCTGCAAAGGCGGGATGCGATACCGTGCACAGTATTTGAACAGTTCGTGCTAGGATGAAGCTCATTCATTGAAAGGTTAATCATCATGTCTCTTCTCGATTACGCAATGAAGCTTATCGGTGGCGCATCAACCACCACCGTGACTTGCCCGCACTGCGGCCTCAAGTCCTCCCACCCGACCTCCAAAATTCGTCTCAAACAGGCCATGCTGTGCCCCGGCTGTAAAGCCCTGTTTGTTGCTCCACGCTGATTGCACGCGCGCCCTTTGGCGCAACATCGGTGTTCTATACTGAAGTAAGAGTCCAGCAGCTGTTAAATCCAAGATGCCCCACACCCATCCTGAGAGAACGTTTCTGATCTGATTTCACAACTGCTCCTGCGCGTTCATGTCGCACCAGAGCAACCCTATGAAAATGAGCCTTAAATCGTGGCGGAGTCGTTCCCGTTCACTTCCGCCTGTCAACGTCTCTGCCCTGAAGGGGCACGAGCCTGTGCCGGAAAATAGTCTGCAGGCCGAGCTTTTTTCGACGGTGCAGATGGCGCGCTACGGTCAAAAACTGGCGCGTTCCCACAAGCTGTCGCCCGACAAACTACCCTATTACCTGCTCAAACGCCTCGATGATAACGAGGCAGTCATTACGCAAAACTGCTACGACCTCAATGCCGGTAAAAAAGCGACGATAATGCCCGCCGGTGAGTGGCTGCTCGACAACTACTACCTGATTGAGGAGCAGATCCGCATCGTGCGCCAGCATCTGCCGAAGAATTTCGGCAAAGGGCTTCCAGCGCTGGCCTCCCCTCATGACTGCCCGCGAATTTACGCCATTGCCGCCGAGGCGATTGCCCATGGCGACGGGCGCTGGGACGCCACCAGCCTTACCAGCTATATCAGCGCCTATCAGCAGGAAACGCCGCTGACGCTGGGCGAAGTCTGGGCACTGCCCGGCATGCTCCGCCTGGCGCTGATCGAGAATCTGCGGCGGGTCAGTATCGACGTGGTTAAAGCCCAGCAGGAGCGCAATCTGGCGGATAGCTGGGTCACCCGCATTTTCGAATGTGCGGAGAACACGCCCGCCGATCTGATCATGGTGATCGCCGATCTGGCGCGCTCCAGCCCACCGCTGACCAGCGCGTTTGTCGCCGAGCTGGTGCGCCGCCTGCAGGGACGCGGCAATATGCTGGCGTTACCGCTGACCTGGGTCGAACAGCGTCTGGCGGAACAGGGTGTCACCACCGATACACTGATCCACCGCTTCAACCAGCAGTTAGCCGCCAGCCAGCTGTCCGTGAGCAATAGCATCGCGGGCTTGCGTTTGCTGAGTGAAACCAACTGGGCGGATTTTGCCGAGGCCATGAGCGTCGTCGAGCAGACGTTGCGCCAGGACCCGGCAGGCATTTACCCGCTGATGCACTTCGATACGCGCGATCACTATCGTCACGTCATTGAGGTTCTGGCGCGAGACAGCCGCTTTAGCGAGCCGGAAGTTGCCCGCCGCGTGCTGGCGCTTGCCAGCGAAAATGCGCCCGAGACCCCCGGCGCCCATATTGGCTATTACCTGAAGGGTGAAGGCCGCCAGCAGCTGGAGATCCTGCTTACGGCAGATGCGTCACGGCTGATTCGCCTGCGGCACAGCTTCAACCAGATCCCGCTGATGTCATGGCTCGGCAGCCTGAGCCTGTTGACCACTGCCGCGACGGCTGAAATCCTGCATCGCACGGCGCAGCAGGGGATGGGCTGGCTGCTGATCCTCCTCGCACTGCCGCTGATAATTGTGCTCAGCCAGCTTGCCAGCGACCTGCTGAGTGAAGCGACGACCCGTTTTCGTACGCCGCGCCCGCTGCCGCGAATGGACTTTTCCAGCGGTATTCCGGCAGAGTCTGCCACGATGGTGGTCATTCCCTGCCTGCTCACCAGCGCCGACGGAATCAGCAAGCTCATCACCCGTCTGGAAGTGTGTTGGCTCGGCAATCAGAGCGATCATCTCTGTTTCGCGCTCCTGACCGATTTTGCCGATTCGGCAGAAGAATACTCACCGCAAAACAGTGCCCTGCTCGACCAGGCGATGTCACATGTTCAGGATCTCAACCGCCGCTATCCGGCCAGCCGCCCGCTGTTTTATCTGCTCCACCGGAACCCAGAATGGAACCCGCAGCAGGGCGTGTGGATGGGTTATGAACGCAAACGGGGAAAACTGGCGCTGCTGAACAGCTGGTTACGCCATCCTGACAAACAATTTTCCAGCGTCGCCGATCTGCCAGCCCACCAGCGACCGGAGCCGATCAAATACGTGATCACGCTCGACAGCGACACTCTTCTGCCGCGCGATACCGCCCATAAGCTGGCCGCAACCATGGCCCATCCACTCAATCGGCCAGAGTATGACGCCGCGCGCCAGCGGGTAGTCAAAGGCTACGGCATTCTGCAACCGGGCATGGCAGAAGAGATGCCCCGCAACGGGCAAGGGCGCTATGCCGCCATGTGCAGCAGCATTGCGGGGAATAACCCCTATTCAATGATGTCTTCCGATATCTATCAGGATCTTTTCAACGAAGGATCTTTCGTCGGGAAAGGGATTTACGACGTCGATATTTTTGTGCAGGCCACGCAAAACACCTGCCCGGAAAACCTGGTGCTCAGCCACGATTTGCTGGAAGGGTGTTATGCCCGCTCGGGGCTGTTAAGCGAAGTGCTGCTCTATGAGCAGTACCCGAATAACTATCTTTCAGATGTCGCGCGTCGCACCCGTTGGATCCGCGGCGACTGGCAACTGCTGAACTGGCTCAAACCGCGCGTCAGAAAAGCTGATGGCACGCGCGATAAAAACCCGCTGTCCGCCCTGTCGTACTGGAAATTATTCGACAACCTGCGCCGTAGCCTGGTCGCCCCATCCCTGTTGGCGCTGCTGTTTTGCACCCTGCTGTGGGTGCCGAATCCCCTTTACTGGCTGGGTGTGCTGGCGCTGGTGTGGCTCTTACCCACCGGGCTGGCGGTCGCCTGGGATCTGATCAATAAACCTGCCCGGCGCCATACTGTGCAGCATCTGCTGCTGGTCGCCTCCAGTGCCCTGAAGCGGCTTTCCCGCATCGGGCTGACTGTGGCGACGCTGCCTCATGAGGCCGGGTATTCACTGTATGCCATTGCCGTCACGTTCTGGCGTCTGGGATTCAGCCACCGCAACCTGAGCCAGTGGGCCAGCTTCAGCCCAGACGACGATGTGGCAAAAACCTCACCGCTCCGCTTTTATCGCGCGATGTGGATGAATGTCGCCTGCGGCGTGGCTCTCAACGTCCTGACCGCCCATATTGCACCGATGTTTTCCTTTATCGCGCTGCCCTTAAGCCTGCTGTGGTGCCTGACACCGCTGCTGCTGAGCTGGATGAGCCGCCAGCCTGCGCGCCGGACCTTTTCCCCCAACAAGGAACAGAAGCTGCTGCTGCGCCAGACGAGCCGCGAAATCTGGGCCTTTTTTGAAACCTTTGCCACCGCGAAAGAAAACGGGCTGCCGCCGGATAACTATCAGGAGATCCCCCACCCTGTTATTGCCCATCGAACGTCGCCGACCAATATTGGCCTTTCGTTGATGGCAAACCTGACGGCGTGGGATTTTGGCTATCTGCCGATTGGCGAGGTGTTGCAGCGTGTGACGCTGACCCTGGACACGCTGGATAAGATGGAGCATTTCCGCGGGCATTTGTATAACTGGTACGACACCCAGACCCTCGCGCCCCTTAGCCCGCGCTATGTATCCAGCGTCGACAGCGGCAATATGGCTGGCCACCTGCTGACCCTGCGCGAAGGGCTGACCGCCATGCGAAATCAGCCCGTGTTAAATTGCACGCAGGTGCTGGCCGGGCTGAACGATACCCTGGGGATCCTCGAAAAACACTGGGGACAGCACGCCCCAACCGGGCTGCGGCTGTTGCGTAAACACTGTCTGAACGCTAACGCCCTGTCTCCGGCGCAGGTTTATCTCGAACTGAAGCAGATGCGTACCCAAAGTAACCATTTGACGGCGCTGTGCCATCAGGATGACAAACTCGTTCTGCGCTGGATCGAGCATTTGCAGCGCCAGCTGGTGCAGCTGTGCCATGAATGGTCGCATCTGCTGGGCTGGTTAACGCCCGCCTATGACTCCCCGACGCTGCCGTCTTTGAGCGAGCTTGCTCAGGCGACGCACCGCGGTGAAGGCACGCCCTCCACTTCGGCGATTACCCTGGCACGCATGCGCCTGAATATCATCACCGAGCTGGAACAGCGGCTGAACGAGCATGCACGGATGGACTTCACATTCCTCTACAGCGAAGTGACCAGCCTGCTCAGCATCGGCTACAACTGCGACAGCAATATGCTGGATAAAAGTCACTACGATCTCCTGCCCTCCGAAATTCGCCTGACCAGTTTCCTCGCCATCGCCACTAACCAGCTGCCGCAGAAGAGCTGGTATGCGCTCGGCAGGCTGTTTACCACCATTGAGAACGAAACCGCCCTAATGTCATGGAGCGGTTCGATGTTTGAATATCTGATGCCGAATCTGGTGATGCCCACCTGGCCCGGCAGCCTGCTGGACGAAATGAGCCAGTCGGCGGTAATGCGCCAGATCCATTGGGGAAAAGAGCGCGGCGTCCCCTGGGGTGTGTCGGAGTCGGGCTATCACGCCTTTGATGTGCAGCAGAACTATCAGTATCAGGCCTTTGGCGTGCCGGGTCTCGGCCTGCGTCGTGGGCTGGCGGACGATATGGTCGTCGCCCCTTACGCCACGCTGCTGGCGCTGATGATTGCGCCGCAAAAAGCCTGCGACAACCTGCTCCGTCTGGAAAAAAACGGCGCGCGCGGGGAGTTCGGTTTTTATGAAGCGCTGGATTACACCCCCTCGCGTCTCGCCTCTGGACAGTTGTACGCGGTGGTGCAGTCATGGATGGCGCACCATCAGGGGATGGCGTTTCAGGCGCTGGCGCACGTCCTGCTGGATGCGCCAATGGCCGACCGGTTTATGGCCAGCACCGCCTTCCAGTCTGCCAGCCTGCTGTTGCAGGAGCGAGTGCCGGATGCGGTCGATCTCTATAGCCCGCGTCGTCATTTTGAATCTCACGAAGGACGCGTTAAACCGGTGCACTACGAGCCGAGGATTTTCACTACGCCGGACAACTTGATCCCTGAAGTTCAGCTGCTCTCAAACAGTCATTACCATCTGATGATGACCCACACTGGCGGCAGTTACAGCCGCTGGAACGATCTGGCCCTCACCCGCTGGCGCAGCGATACCACCCGCGATAACTGGGGTGCGTTCTGCTATATCCGCGATTTGCAGTCGGGCGAAACCTGGAGCAATACCTGGCAGCCGATGGGTGATGCGGACAGCAGCGACGAAGTGATCTTTACCGATGCGGGCGCGGAGTTCCGGCGCACGCTTGGCTCCCTGAGTGTGAAAACCCAGGTGGTTGTGTCGCCGGAAGATGATATCGAACTGCGCCGCGTAACGCTGCTGCACCGTGGCCGCCAGCCGCGCACCATCGAGCTGACGACCTACGCCGAAGTGGTGCTGGCACCGGCCACCAGCGATCTGGCGCATCCGTCGTTCAGCAAACTGTTTATCCAGACTGAACTGGTGCCCGCTCAGAACGCCATTCTGTGCCACCGACGTCCACGTGCGCCGGATGAAAAAAGTCCCTGGCTGTTCCACATGATGGTGGTACAGGGTAGCAGTCAACCTCGCGCCTCGTTTGAAACCGACCGCGCGGCGTTTCTTGGCCGCGGCAGGCATCCGGCAGATGCGCAGGCAATCGGACAAAGCGGGCCGCTCAGTAACTCCTCTGGCTCGGTGCTGGACCCGGTGCTGGCCATTCGCCAGTCGATCACCCTGCAACCCGGCCAGCCGGTCACCGTCGATATCCTGTATGGCGTGAGCGAAAATCGCCAGCAGAGCCTGACGCTGCTGGAAAAATATCGCGATCATCCGATCGCCGACCGCGTCTTTGAGCTTGCCTGGTCGCACAGCCTGGTGGTGTTGCGCCAGATTAACGCCAACGAAGATGACGCCGCCCTGTTTAACCGGCTCGCCGGTGCGATTCTGTATCCGTGCCAGGAGTTGCGCGCCGACAGCCAGACCCTCAGCCGCAACCGACGCGGTCAGTCGGGCCTGTGGGGCTGGGCGATTTCCGGCGATCTGCCGATTGTGCTGCTCAGCATCAGCAGCGAAGAGAGCATTCTGTCGATTACCACCCTGATTCAGGCGCACCGTTACTGGCGGCTGAAAGGGCTGGCGGTGGATCTGGTGATCCTGAATGAAAGCCCCGGCGGTTATCAGCAAGCGCTGCAAAATCAGATCATGGACCTGATTTATGCCGGCTCAGAAGCAAGCCTGCTGGATAAATCGGGCGGGATTTTTGTCCGTAACGGCGAACACCTCTCCACCGAGGACAAACTGCTGCTGATGAGCGTCGCGCACCTGTATCTCGACGATCGCGCAGGCGGGTTGAACGAACAGCTGGATCAACGCATTCATAGCCTTAAAACCGTGCCTGCGCCCTTTATTGCGCACGGCGGGTCGGGTGTTATTCAGCATATTCCCTGGACGCCGGATACGGGGCAACTGCTGCATTTCAACGGCCACGGCGGTTTTTCTCAGGATGGCCGCGAGTACCAGATTGTCCTTCGGGATAATTGCCCGACGCCCGCCCCCTGGTCAAATGTGCTGGCCAATGCCCGTTTCGGCAGCGTGCTGTCGGAGGCCGGGCAAGCCTACAGCTGGTATGAAAATGCCCATGAATATCGCATCACGCCGTGGGAAAACGATCCCGTCAGCGACCCTGGTGGAGAGGTGTTTTACCTGCGCGACGAAGAGAGCGGCGCGTGCTGGTCGCCGACCACCTTGCCGCTTCGCGGTGAAGGGGATTACCTCTCACGCCACGGTTTCGGCTATAGCGTCTTTGGCCATCGGGAGAGCGGCATCGACAGCGAGCTGACGGTGCTGGTCGCCGAGCATGAGCCGGTCAAACTGGCGATCCTCACGCTCAGCAACAACTCCGGGCGGACACGAAAACTCTCCGTCACCGGATACGTGGCCTGGACGCTGGGTGAATCACGCTCGCAGTCGGCCCACCATATAGTGACCCATGCTGCCAGCGTCAACGGCGGCTGCGGCGTGATGGCGAACAACTTTTACGGCGGCAACGGCAGCGGCCGTACGGCATTTTTCGCGGTCAGCGGTGCCCACTGCTCCCTGACAGGCGATCGACGCGAGTTTCTGGGTCGCAACGGTTCCCTGCACGATCCGCTGGCGATGCGCTTGCACAGGCTGTCGGATAAAACCGGAGCCGGGCTGGACCCTTGCGGTGCGGTGCAATCGGCTGCCACGGTGATCGACGGCGATCACAAGACCTTTATTTTTGTGCTGGGAGTGGGCGACGATCCGGCGCAAGCGCAGACGCTTCTTAATCGCTATCTCAACGAAGAGGCCGCCCGCGAGGAGCTGAACAACGTTCACCGTTACTGGCACAGCGTGCTCGATAACATCGTGGTTAACACCCCGGACAGTGCCGTCAATCTGCTGACCAACGGCTGGCTGCTGTATCAAACGGTGGCCTGTCGTCTGATGGCGCGCAGCGGGTACTATCAGTCCGGCGGCGCATTTGGTTTCCGCGATCAGCTCCAGGATACGCTGGCCCTGAGCCACGCCGCGCCTGAGCGCCTGCGGGACCAGATTGTGCTGTGCGCTTCCCGGCAGTTTATCGAAGGCGACGTGCAACACTGGTGGCATCCACCACACGGCAACGGCGTGCGCACGCGCTGCTCGGACGATTATCTCTGGCTGCCGCTGGCGGTTTGTCACTATGTCGAGACTACCGGGGATAACGGCGTGCTTGAGCAACAGATTCCTTATCTGGAAGGCCGTCTGCTTCAGCCCGGCGAAGAGTCGGTTTACGACACGCCGATAGTGAGCGCCATCGAAGAGACGCTGTGGCAGCACTGCGTGAAAGCCCTGCGTCATGGTTTGCAGTTCGGACAGCACGGTCTGCCGCTGATGGGCGCGGGCGACTGGAATGACGGAATGAACCGGGTCGGAATAGAGGGGAAAGGGGAAAGCGTCTGGCTCGGGTTCTTCCTGTACGACATTTTGCAGCGCTTCGCGGATCTGGCTGAACAGCGTCAGGACGGGACGATAGCGGAACTGTGCCGCACCCAGGCGTCACGTTTGCAGAAAAACCTGGAAGCTTCCGGCTGGGACGGAGAGTGGTATCGTCGCGGCTATTTTGACGGCGGCGAACCGCTGGGGTCGAAGGCCTCTCAGGACTGCCGAATTGATGCCATTGCCCAAAGCTGGTCGGTACTCTCCGGAGCCGCCGATCCGGTGCGCAGCGCGCGGGCGATGCAATCGCTGGATAAGCTGCTGGTTGATAATGACGCCGGGCTTATCAAACTGCTGACGCCACCGTTCGATGGCCACGGCCCGAACCCGGGCTACATTCAGGGCTATCTGCCCGGCGTGCGGGAAAACGGCGGGCAATATACCCACAGTGCGATCTGGGCGGTGATGGCCTTTGCCCGAATGGGCAATACAGAGCGGGCGTGGCAGCTGTGGTCGATGATCAATCCTATCAACCACGCCTTAACGGCCGATGAAGTTGAACGGTATAAAACCGAGCCTTACGTCATGAGTGCCGACGTCTATAGCGTCGCGCCGCATAGCGGACGTGGGGGCTGGAGCTGGTATACCGGTTCAGCGGGATGGGCCTATCGCCTGCTCACAGAGGAGTTGCTGGGGATAAAACGCTACGGTGAAACGTTTGTCGTACATGCGCAGTTACCGCATGACTGGCCGTCACTCAATATGACCTATCAGCAAGGGAATAGTCAGTATCACATTACGGTTTCGCGGGGTGGTGAAGCCTACCAGGTACGACTTGATGGGGTTACGCTGCCTGATGACCGCATTCCGCTGATGAAGGATGGGCAATCTCATACGGTTGAGATTGTTCAGAATTAATTTCTGAAAACAGGCGCATTAACACCTGCCGTTAATGCGCTGATTATCGCGGAGGACATCAATTGCCGTTTGCATCGCAATTTTATTATCCCGCTTTTTTTGCTGCGCTTGCATCACTTGCAAATATTCAAGCAACGTTCGGGTATTGATCGGCCTTCCCTGCTTACCAACAGCCAGGACGGCTTCGCCTAAAATAATTTTGACGGGTGGTAATTGTGCGGGGTACCAGTCGAGGGTGTCTTCTGATTTCATTATAAAATTCTCACGGAAGGGTATTATATCATAAATCCTGTCTGAATTCCCGGTCCCCTTTTACGCCATGAATGCGCGAAAACATTACCCGTAAACGTCAGCATAAAAGCGTATAATTAATAACCACCCTCAAGAGTATTCATTTATGTCCTATACCAGTGGCCTTCGGGAATTTAAGGAGCGGCCCGTACACGTGGCCTGCCCGGTCTGTTCCCACAGGGCCGATCAAAAAGCGGGGAAGATGCGAAAGGATGCAGTGCTTGAATGCCCCTCATGCGGATTACTTTTCCGCCCCTCCGAATGCTGGTGCATTGGAGGATAACCTTAACCGAGGCCATCATCATGAAAACCAGGAAAGCTGTTTTTATTGAAGGTCATATTGTTGCTAATCGACGGCTTGGCGAAACCTGCCAGCCTTTTTGTATTCACAGCGTCATGTTCAGTAATGGAAAATATGCCATTGTGCGCGCTGAGTCCGGGATCTGCTTTAACCCCGGAGAAATTATTCAACGCTACGATTGCGAATGGTTTTTCCACGAGCAGAAAATTCATCTACTGCCTTTTCAGTACATTAAAGAAAACGAATCCCTGCGGCAATTATCTGAATATGAAACCTGATACCCCCTCACACCGGGTTACTGTCAGTTATATTGTCAACGCCAGTGACGCTCGCTATATGAATAATAAAACGCGCGCCGAACCTGCTACCTAAAAATGGATGCCCCTCGCTTTAGGGTGGACGAACCGGTCGCCAGGGCCACATCGCGTGACGTTAACGCATTTGCGTGAAAGGCTGTTTTGACGCAGGCGTTTGGGCTATGCTATGCGGATCTGAAATACCACATCCATTGGCTACGTTTGTAGCTGTATTGAGAACAGGACCACTGGCTGCCATGCAAGAGCAATACCGCCCGGAAGAGATAGAATCAAAAGTCCAGCAACACTGGGACGAGAAGCGTACCTTTGAAGTCACTGAAGACGAGAGCAAAGAGAAGTATTACTGCCTGTCGATGCTTCCCTATCCTTCTGGTCGACTACACATGGGCCACGTGCGTAACTACACCATCGGTGATGTGATTGCACGCTACCAGCGTATGCTGGGCAAAAACGTGCTGCAGCCCATCGGTTGGGATGCGTTTGGTCTGCCAGCCGAAGGCGCGGCCGTCAAAAACAACACGGCTCCTGCGCCGTGGACTTACGACAACATCGCCTACATGAAAAACCAGCTCAAAATGCTGGGCTTTGGTTACGACTGGAGCCGCGAGCTGGCGACCTGCACCCCGGAGTACTACCGCTGGGAGCAAAAATTCTTCACCGAGCTGTATAAAAAAGGCCTGGTATACAAGAAAACTTCTGCCGTTAACTGGTGCCCGAACGACCAGACCGTTCTCGCGAACGAACAGGTTATCGACGGCTGCTGCTGGCGCTGCGACACCAAAGTTGAGCGTAAAGAGATCCCTCAGTGGTTTATCAAAATCACCGCTTACGCCGACGAACTGCTGCGCGACCTGGATACTCTGGATCACTGGCCAGATACCGTTAAAACCATGCAGCGCAACTGGATTGGCCGTTCTGAAGGCGTCGAAATCACCTTTGACGTGCAGAACAGCGATCAAAAACTGACGGTTTACACCACGCGCCCTGACACCTTCATGGGGTCCACCTACCTGGCCGTGGCTGCCGGTCACCCGCTGGCACAGCAGGCGGCGGCGACCAATCCTGAACTGGCTGATTTCATCGACGAATGCCGCAACACCAAAGTGGCCGAAGCCGAAATGGCGACCATGGAGAAACGTGGCGTCGCGACGGGCTTTAACGCCATTCACCCGCTGACCGGTGAAGCAATCCCGGTCTGGGCGGCTAACTTCGTGCTGATGGAATACGGCACCGGTGCCGTGATGGCGGTGCCAGGCCACGATCAGCGCGATTACGAATTTGCGACCAAATACGGCCTGACTATTAAGCCGGTAATCCTGGCCGCCGACGGTTCTGAACCGGATCTGTCCGAGCAGGCGCTGACTGAAAAAGGCACTCTGTTTAACTCCGGTGAATTTAGCGGCCTGAGCTTCGAAGAGGGCTTCAACGCTATCGCTGACAAACTGGCTGCGCTGGGCGTGGGCGAGCGTAAAGTGAACTATCGTCTGCGCGACTGGGGTGTTTCCCGTCAGCGTTACTGGGGCGCACCGATCCCTATGGTGACGCTGGAAGACGGTACTGTTATCCCAACGCCTGAAGATCAACTGCCGGTGATCCTGCCGGAAGATGTGGTGATGGATGGGATCAGCAGCCCAATCAAAGCCGATCCTGAGTGGGCAAAAACCACCGTCAACGGCCAGCCTGCCCTGCGTGAAACCGACACCTTCGATACCTTTATGGAATCGTCCTGGTACTACGCGCGCTACACTTGCCCGCAGTATCAGGAAGGGATGCTGGACGCCAAAGCGGCCAACTACTGGCTGCCGGTAGACATCTACATCGGCGGTATCGAACACGCCATCATGCACCTGCTCTACTTCCGCTTCTTCCACAAACTGATGCGCGATGCGGGCCTGGTGAACTCTGATGAGCCAGCCAAACAGCTGCTGTGTCAGGGTATGGTTCTGGCAGATGCGTTCTACTATCTCGGCGAAAACGGCGAGCGTAACTGGGTTTCCCCGGTTGACGCCATCGTTGAGCGCGACGAGAAAGGCCGTATCGTGAAAGCCAAAGACGCGGCAGGCCATGAGCTGGTGTATACCGGCATGAGCAAAATGTCGAAGTCCAAAAACAACGGCATCGACCCGCAGGTCATGGTAGAGCGCTACGGCGCGGATACCGTGCGTCTGTTCATGATGTTTGCGTCTCCGGCGGATATGACTCTGGAGTGGCAGGAATCCGGCGTTGAAGGCGCGAACCGCTTCCTGAAACGCGTCTGGAAACTGGTTTACGAGCACACCTCTCAGGGTGAGGCTCCGGCACTGAATGTGGCAGCACTGAGCGAAGATCAGCAGGCGCTGCGTCGTGATGTTCACAAAACTATCGCAAAAGTGACCGATGATATTGGTCGTCGTCAGACCTTCAATACCGCAATTGCGGCTATTATGGAACTGATGAACAAGCTGGCGAGAGCCCCGCAGGAAGGCGAGCAGGATCGTGCCTTGATGCGTGAAGCGCTTCTGGCTATCGTTCGCATGCTGAACCCGTTCACGCCTCACGCCAGCTTTACCCTGTGGCAGGAGCTGAAAGGTGAAGGCGATATCGATAACGCACCGTGGCCGGTTGCTGATGAAGCCGCTATGGTTGAGAACACCACGCTGGTGGTGGTTCAGGTTAACGGTAAAGTGCGCGGTAAAATTACTGTTGCCGTCGATGCAACGGAAGAACAGGTTCGTGAACGCGCAGGCCAGGAACATCTGGTTGCGAAGTACCTTGATGGCGTTACCGTACGTAAAGTGATCTATGTACCGGGTAAACTGCTGAATCTGGTCGTTGGCTAAGCGCGGGAGGAAACGTGCGACAACTGGCAACAATACTCTTATCTCTGGCGGTGCTTGTCACCGCAGGTTGTGGCTGGCATCTGCGCAATACCACGGCAGTGCCGCCTCAGATGAAAACGATGATCTTCGATTCCGGGGATCCAAATGGCCCATTGAGCCGCGCCATTCGTAACCAGCTGCGTCTTAACGGCGTTGAGCTGATCGAAAAAGGCACATTGCGTCAGGATGTTCCATCGTTCCGTGTATTGAGCTCCGTGCTGAGCAAAGACACGGCGTCCATCTTCCAGGATGGCCGTACGGCGGAATACCAGATGGTGATGTCGGTGAGTGCTGCCGTGCTGGTGCCGGGTAAAGACATTTATCCGATCAGTACCAAAGTCTACCGTTCGTTCTTTGATAACCCACAAACTGCGCTGGCAAAAGATGCCGAGCAGCAAATTATCATCAACGAAATGTACGACAAGGCGGCGGAACAGCTGATCCGTAAACTGCCAAGCATTCAGATGGCGTCAAAAGACACCAGCACGGAACACTCTGTGCCACTGGATACCACGCCGCAAGTTACCGGAACGCTGGGTAACTAATGGTTCGGTTGTATCCTGAACAACTCCGCGCGCAGCTCAATGAAGGGCTACGCGCGGCGTATCTGCTCCTCGGAAACGATCCCCTTTTACTTCAGGAAAGCCAGGATGCCGTGCGCCAGGTCGCCGCGTCTCAGGGCTTCGATGAACATCACGCTTTCCAGATAGACAACAGCACCGACTGGCAGACACTCTTTTCCCTGTGCCAGGCGATGAGCCTGTTTGCCTCGCGCCAGACGATTTTGGTCCAGCTGCCGGAAAATGGCCCGAATGCGGCGATTAACGAACAGCTCACCACGCTGGTCAGCCTGCTGCACAACGATTTACTGCTGATTGTTCGCGGGAATAAACTCACCAAAGCGCAGGAAAATGCGGCCTGGTTTACCCAGCTCGCGGCCCATTCTGTGCAGGTGACCTGCCAAACCCCTGAACAGGCGCAGCTGCCGAAGTGGGTGGCAGTCCGGGCGAAGCAGCTCAATTTGCAGCTGGATGACGCGGCCAATCAGCTGCTGTGCTATTGCTATGAAGGCAATCTGCTGGCGCTGGCGCAGGCGCTGGATCGCCTGTCACTGCTGTGGCCGGACGGCAAACTGACGTTACCGCGTGTTGAACAGGCGGTGAACGATGCGGCGCACTTCACCCCTTTCCACTGGGTCGATGCGTTGCTGGCGGCCAAGAGCAAACGCGCACTGCACATTTTGCAGCAGCTGCGGCTCGAAGGCAGTGAGCCGGTGATTTTGCTGCGTACGCTGCAGCGTGAACTGTTATTGCTCAACACCCTGAAACGCCAGTCGGCCAACATGCCGCTGCGCGCCCTGTTCGATAAACATCGCGTCTGGCAAAACCGCCGCGCCATGACCACAGAGGCAGTTAATCGCCTCAGCGCCGAGCAGCTTCGTCAGGCGGTGCATCTGCTGACACGCGCCGAACTGACGCTGAAGCAGGATTACGGTCAGTCGGTCTGGGCGGAGCTGGAAAGTCTTTCCCTTCTGCTGTGCCATAAGGCGCTGGCAGACGTCTTTATTGATGGTTGATATGAGTTCTTTACAGGCGTTGTATGGCGGCACCTTCGACCCGGTCCATTATGGGCATCTGAAGCCGGTCGAAATTCTGGCGAATCTGATTGGCCTGCAGCGCGTGATCATCATGCCGAATAATGTTCCCCCGCACCGCCCGCAGCCTGAAGCGACCAGTGAACAGCGTAAAGAGATGCTGGCGCTGGCCATCGCCGATAAGCCGCTGTTTCAACTTGATGAGCGCGAACTGCGCCGGGATACGCCGTCATATACTTCGCAAACGTTGCAGGAGTGGCGCGCTGAGCGCGGCCCGACGCAACCGCTGGGATTTATCATCGGTCAGGACTCTTTGCTCAATTTCCCCTCCTGGCATCAATATGAAACCATTCTGCAAAACAGCCATCTTATCGTCTGCCGCCGTCCAGGTTATCCGCTGACCATGAAGGAAGAGCAGCATCAGGCCTGGCTGGACACCCATCTGACGAACGATGTGGAAGATCTGCATACCCTGCCTGCCGGTAAAATTTATCTGGCCGAGACGCCGTGGTTTGATATCTCCGCCACCCTGATTCGCGAACGGCTTCAGCAGGATTTATCCTGCGACGATATGCTGCCCGCGCCAGTGCTCAACTATATCCATCAACACGGGTTGTATCAGAAAAGCGCAGATGAATGAGGGGAAGCGCGAAAATTCGCGTTATTCACCGCCGCGCCATTGACAGCCCTCTTCAGGCTGATATCCTCCGCAGCCTGACTTCCTGCCAGTCGTTGCCAAATAGAAATTGTTTTACAAAAATGGCGATGCATTGTCAGGCCGGGGATGGGATGATACCCGCCTTTAAAAGTCCGTCAGGTGACATTTGTCCCGACACAGCCGCCAGTTAAGGTATACTGCCAGGCTATCCATTTAATCGTTGCTCAACTTCACTCACCAGGGGGAAAACTTGCAGGGTAAAGAACTCCAGGATTTTGTTATCGACAAAATTGATGACCTGAAAGGTCAGGACATCATCACTATCGACGTTCAAGGTAAATCCAGTATCACCGACTGCATGATCATTTGCACCGGCACATCCACACGTCATGTTGCTTCTATTGCCGATCATGTGGTTCAGGAATCGCGTGCAGCTGGCCTGATGCCGCTGGGCGTAGAAGGCGAAGCCATTGCTGACTGGGTTGTTGTGGACCTTGGCGATGTGATCGTCCACGTCATGCAGGAAGAGAGCCGTCGTCTGTATGAGCTGGAAAAACTCTGGGGTTAATGCGTGAAGTTGCAACTGGTAGCCGTCGGCACGAAAATGCCGGACTGGGTACAGACGGGTTTTACTGAATATCTGCGCCGTTTTCCCAAAGACATGCCGTTCGAACTGGTGGAGATCCCAGCAGGAAAGCGCGGCAAGAACGCGGAGATCAAACGTATTCTCGAAAAAGAGGGTGAGTTAATGCTGGCAGCGGCTGGCAAGAACCGCATTGTAACCCTCGATATCCCAGGCAAACCCTGGGATACGCCGCAGCTGGCGCTCGAACTGGAGCGCTGGAAGCAGGATGGCCGCGACGTCAGTCTATTGATTGGCGGTCCGGAAGGGTTGTCCCCCGCCTGCAAAGCGGCCGCAGAACAAAGTTGGTCCCTCTCCGCGCTGACGCTGCCCCACCCGCTTGTTCGGGTGCTGGTCGCAGAAAGCCTCTATCGCGCGTGGAGCATTACTACCAACCACCCTTATCACCGTGAGTAATGATTGACCAGGGCAAATTAAGCAGCGGATGAAACTACAGAATTCTTTTCGCGACTATTCGGCTGAGTCCGCGCTGTTTGTGCGCCGGGCGCTGGTCGCTTTTACCGGGATTTTGCTGCTGTCTGGCGTACTCGTCGCCAACCTCTACAATCTGCAAATCGTCCGCTTCACCGATTATCAAACGCGCTCCAACGAAAACCGCATCAAACTGGTGCCCATCGCACCGAGTCGCGGCATTATCTACGACCGTAACGGCACGCCGCTGGCGTTAAACCGCACCATCTACCAAATCGAGATGATGCCGGAAAAAGTCGATAACGTGCAGGACACGCTGGATGCGCTGAAAGGCGTGGTCGATCTCACGGATGACGATATCGCCGCCTTCAAAAAAGAGCGTTCGCGTTCGCACCGCTTTACCTCCATCGCCGTGAAAACCAATCTGACGGAAGTCCAGGTCGCCCGCTTTGCGGTGAACCAGTACCGCTTCCCCGGCGTTGAGGTCAAAGGCTATAAGCGTCGATTCTACCCCTACGGCTCCGCGCTGACTCACGTCATTGGCTACGTTTCCAAAATTAACGATAAAGACGTCGATCGTCTCGACAAAGACGGCAAACTGGCAAACTACGCCGCTACCCATGATATCGGTAAGCTTGGCATTGAGCGCTTCTATGAAGACGTGCTGCATGGACAAACGGGCTACGAAGAGGTTGAAGTAAACAACCGTGGCCGCGTGATCCGCCAGCTGAAAGAGGTGCCGCCGCAAGCCGGTCACGACGTCTATCTGACGCTGGATCTTAAGCTCCAGCAGTATATCGAAACCCTGCTGGCAGGCAGCCGTGCGGCGGTGGTGGTCACCGATCCGCGTACCGGCGGCATTCTGGCGCTGGTATCTATGCCAAGCTACGATCCGAACCTGTTCGTCGATGGCATCTCCAGCAAAGACTATTCCGGCCTGTTGAACGATCCGAACACCCCGCTGGTGAACCGCGCCACCCAGGGCGTCTATCCGCCCGCATCTACGGTTAAACCGTATGTTGCCGTCTCCGCCCTGAGCGCCGGCGTAATCAACCGCAATACCAGCCTGTTTGACCCCGGCTGGTGGCAGCTGCCTGGCTCAGAAAAACGCTATCGTGACTGGAAAAAATGGGGCCACGGCCACCTGAATGTCACCAAATCACTGGAAGAGTCGGCGGATACCTTCTTCTATCAGGTCGCCTACGACATGGGGATTGACCGCCTCTCGGAGTGGATGAGCAAATTTGGCTACGGCCACTACACGGGCGTGGATCTCTCGGAAGAGCGTTCAGGCAACATGCCAACCCGCGAGTGGAAGCTGAAACGCTTTAAAAAGCCGTGGTATCAAGGCGACACCATTCCGGTCGGTATCGGCCAGGGTTACTGGACCGCCACGCCAATCCAGATGAACAAAGCCATGATGATCCTCATCAACGACGGCGTGGTGAAAGTACCGCACCTGCTGATGAGCACCGTCGAAGATGGCAAACAGGTTCCATGGTCGCAGCCCCATGAAGCACCGGTGGGTGATATCCACTCCGGCTTCTGGGAAATCGCCAAAGATGGGATGTACGGCGTCGCCAACCGTCCAAACGGTACCGCGCATAAGTATTTTGCGGGCGCACCGTATAAAGTGGCGGCGAAATCCGGTACCGCACAGGTCTTCGGCCTGAAAGCCAACGAAACCTATAATGCGCATAAAATCGCTGAACGTCTGCGTGACCATAAACTCATGACCGCATTTGCGCCATATGATAAGCCGCAGGTGGCGGTAGCGATTATTCTCGAAAACGGCGGCGCTGGTCCGGCGGTAGGTACGATTATGCGCCAGATCCTCGACCACATTATGCTGGGCGACAACAACACCGACCTGCCGGCTGAAACCCCAGCCGCCTCTGCGGCGGAGGACCAATAATCATGACGGATAATCCAAATAAGAAATCGCTGTGGGACAAAATCCACATCGACCCGGCCATGCTGCTGATCCTGCTGGCATTGCTGACCTACAGCGCCCTCGTTATCTGGAGCGCCAGCGGCCAGGATATTGGCATGATGGAGCGCAAGATTGGCCAGATCGCGATGGGTCTGGTGATCATGGTGGTGATGGCGCAAATCCCGCCGCGCGTCTATGAAGGCTGGGCGCCCTACCTCTATTTTATCTGTATTATTTTGCTAATCGCCGTGGATGCATTTGGGGCGATTTCGAAAGGTGCGCAGCGCTGGCTCGATCTCGGGATTGTGCGTTTCCAGCCCTCCGAGATTGCGAAAATCGCCGTTCCGCTGATGGTCGCACGCTTTATCAACCGTGACGTCTGTCCGCCGTCGCTGAAAAATACCGCCATCGCGCTGGTGCTGATCTTCCTGCCGACCCTGCTGGTTGCGGCGCAGCCCGATCTGGGAACGTCGATTCTGGTGGCGCTGTCCGGCCTGTTCGTGCTGTTCCTGTCCGGCTTGAGCTGGCGATTAATCGGTATCGCGGTGGTGCTGGTGGCCGCCTTTATCCCGATACTCTGGTTCTTCCTGATGCATGACTATCAACGTCAGCGCGTCATGATGTTGCTCGATCCGGAAACCGATCCGCTGGGCGCGGGCTATCATATTATTCAGTCTAAGATTGCAATTGGCTCGGGTGGTTTGCGCGGTAAAGGCTGGCTGCACGGAACACAGTCACAGCTGGAGTTCTTGCCGGAACGCCATACGGACTTTATTTTCGCCGTTCTGGCGGAAGAGCTTGGCCTGGTCGGTATTTTGATTTTGCTGGCCCTGTACCTCCTGCTGATCATGCGTGGACTGTGGATCGCCGCGCGCGCGCAGACCACCTTTGGTCGCGTCATGGCAGGCGGTTTGATGCTGATTTTATTCGTTTATGTCTTCGTAAATATTGGTATGGTGAGTGGGATTCTGCCGGTTGTAGGCGTGCCATTACCGCTGGTGAGTTACGGAGGCTCGGCACTGATCGTGTTGATGGCCGGGTTTGGGATAGTGATGTCTATCCATACCCACAGAAAAATGTTGTCCAAAAGCGTATAAAAATAAGGGGATCGCCATGCGTAAGCAGTGGCTGGGTATCTGCATCGCAGCAAGTTTACTTGCAGCTTGTTCAAGTGATGATGGTCAGCAACAGGCAACCATCGCGCCGCCGCAGCCTGCGGTCTGTAACGGTCCGGTTGTTGAAATCAGTGGCGCGGATCCGATTTATGAGCCGCTGAACGCGGGCGCCAATCAGAATTACGAACGCGACGGCAAGAGCTATAAGATCGTTCAGGACCCGTCCCGTTTCAGTCAGGCCGGTTTTGCCGCCATCTATGACGCGGAGCCAGGCAGCAACCTGACTGCCTCTGGCGAGACCTTCGACCCGGCGCAGATCACTGCCGCGCACCCGACGCTGCCCATCCCAAGCTATGTGCGCGTCACCAACCTGGCGAATGGCCGCATGATTGTGGTGCGCATTAATGACCGTGGCCCTTACGGTAACGATCGCGTGATTTCGCTCTCCCGCGCGGCAGCGGATCGTCTGAATACCTCCAACAATACTAAAGTCCGCATCGATCCGATTATCTTGGCCCAGGACGGAACGCTGTCTGGCCCAGGAACCGTGTGTACGACCGTCGCCAAACAGACCTATGCCCTGCCCGCTCGTCCGGATTTGAACGGTGGAATGGGGAGCGCCTCTTCCCTGCCGCAAGACACCACGCCACCGGATAATGTGCGCGCCATCAGCAACGATACGCTGAAAAGTGACGACTCCACCGGTGCACCGGTGAGCAGCAGCGGTTTCCTGGGCGCAGCGACACCGCTGGCCTCCGGCGTGCTGGAAGGCAGTGAACCAACGCCAGCCCCCGTTGCGGCCACACCTGTCACTCAGCCAGCGCCCGTGACCGCGCCTGCTGCGGTGACGCCGCCAGCGGCGACCTCTGCCAGCGGCAATTTTGTGGTTCAGGTCGGTGCGGTAAGCGATCAAGCGCGTGCGCAGCAGTATCAGCAGCAGCTGAGCCAGAAATTTGGCGTACCTGGCCGCGTTGAGCAAAACGGTGCCGTCTGGCGTATCCAGATGGGGCCGTTTGCCAGCAAATCGCAGGCCGCGTCGTTGCAGCAGCGTCTGCAAAACGAAGCGCAGTTACAGTCGTTTATCGCTGTTGCGAAGTAATGAATCGGCGGTATCCGAATTGTCAGTTTGTGTAACCAACGTTCACAATCTCATGCTGAAAGTCGGATGCCTGCCTGTATAGCATTTGCTATAGTAAGGCACTTTTTTTAATTCCATCACGGATGTCGTAGTTCTGACCATGAAGACCACTCTCTCCGCTCGATTCTTGCAGCGCATGGCGCTGACCACGGCCCTTTGCGCAGCCGCTCTTTCAGCCGCTCACGCCGATGACCTGAATATCAAGACCATGATCCCTGGCGTTCCGCAAATTGACGCGGAATCCTACATCCTGATCGACTACAACTCCGGCAAAGTGCTGGCAGAACAGAACGCTGATTCGCGCCGTGACCCTGCGAGCCTGACCAAAATGATGACCAGCTACGTCATCGGCCAGGCGATGAAAGCGGGTAAATTCAAAGAGACTGACCTGGTCACCGTGGGTAACGATGCCTGGGCGACCGGTAACCCGGTGTTTAAAGGCTCTTCCCTGATGTTCCTGAAACCGGGGATGCAGGTGCCCGTTTCTCAGCTGATCCGTGGCATTAACCTGCAGTCCGGTAACGACGCCTGTGTGGCCATGGCCGATTTCGCCGCCGGTAGCCAGGACGCCTTTGTTGGCCTGATGAACAGCTACGTTTCCGCGCTGGGCCTGAAAAACAGCCACTTCCAGACCGTACATGGCCTGGACGCAGATGGTCAGTACAGCTCCGCACGTGATATGGCGCTGATTGGCCAGGCGCTGATTCGTGACGTGCCGAACGAATACACCATCTATAAAGAAAAAGAGTTCACCTTTAACGGTATCCGCCAGACCAACCGTAACGGTCTGCTGTGGGATAACAGCCTGAACGTCGACGGCATCAAAACCGGTCATACGGATAAAGCGGGCTACAACCTGGTGGCCTCCGCGACTGAAGGCCAGATGCGTCTGATCTCTGCGGTAATGGGCGGTCGTACCTTTAAAGGCCGTGAGACGGAAAGTAAAAAACTGCTGACCTGGGGCTTCCGTTTCTTCGAAACCGTGAATCCACTGAAAGCCGGTAAAGAGTTTGCGTCAGAGCCAGTGTGGTTTGGCGACAACGACCGCGCATCCCTGGGCGTAGATAAAGATCTGTACCTGACCATTCCTCGTGGTCGCATGAAAGACCTGAAAGCCAGCTACGTGCTGAACACCAGCGAACTTCACGCGCCGCTGCAGAAGAACCAGGTGGTGGGAACCATTAACTTCCAGCTCGACGGTAAAACCATCGATCAGCGTCCGCTGGTGGTGCTGGATGAAATTCCTGAAGGCAATTTCTTCGGCAAAATCATTGATTACATTAAATTGATGTTCCATCACTGGTTTGGTTAAAAATTGAACACTTGAAAGTGTGATTTTGATCCCCATATACTAGGTATCCTGATAACTCCCACCCGCACGTGGGAGTTATTATTTTTTTGATGTAATGCCGGAGCTGACATGAAAACCAAACTTAACGAACTGCTTGAATTCCCTACCCCGTTTACTTACAAAGTAATGGGTCAGGCGTTGCCGGAGCTGGTTGACCAGGTGGTTGAAGTGGTACAGCGCCATGCGCCGGGTGACTACTCTCCGACGGTAAAACCAAGCAGCAAGGGCAACTACCACTCGGTTTCCATCACCATTACTGCCACGCATATTGAGCAGGTCGAAACCCTGTACGAAGAGCTCGGCAATATCGAAATCGTCCGTATGGTGCTGTAGTCCCCTCGTGGTTACCCGCTTTGCCGGGTAACCCGCTCCCCTCTCTGTGATATACTCCCCACACCCTTTTCTCGCTACCTCCCCCGGAGTTGCTGTTTTGTATCAGGATAAAATTCTTGTCCGCCATCTCGGGCTGCAACCTTATGAGCCTGTCTCTCAGGCTATGCATGATTTCACTGACTCACGCGATGACAACACGCCCGATGAGATCTGGCTGGTCGAGCACCTGCCGGTTTTCACCCAGGGGCAGGCAGGTAAAGCAGAGCATGTGCTGGTTCCCGGTGATATCCCGGTTATTCAAAGCGATCGCGGCGGGCAAGTGACCTACCACGGACCAGGTCAGCAAGTGATGTATGTCCTGCTGAATCTGAAACGCCGCAAACTCGGGGTACGCGAACTGGTCACGCTGCTGGAGCAAACCGTAGTGGATACGCTGGCAGAATACGGCATCGATGCCCATCCGCGTGCCGATGCGCCGGGGGTGTATGTCGGGGAGATGAAGATCTGTTCGCTCGGGTTGCGCATCCGCAAGGGCTGCTCATTCCACGGCCTAGCGCTCAATATCAATATGGATCTTTCGCCTTTCCTGCGCATCAATCCGTGTGGTTATGCGGGAATGGAAATGACCCAAATGCACCAATGGGTAGAAAATGTCACCCCAGATATTATTCGCCCGACGCTGGTAAGTAATCTTTTAGCGCTGCTAAACAATCCACCACACGAATATATTCCCGCTTAATATATTATACATGATGGTCCATTTATTTTATGGACCTTCGCGTATTTACCGCATTTACGCTTTACAATAATCCATAGTTTCTATATTTTCGAAGCGCTTGAGCAGGTTCACATATTTTGCTGCGTTTAATTTCAGTACGTGAATACCACCTTGCGAACTGGCCTTCATTTGATTGAAAATTACACAGTTAGTTGATTTCCCTAAACAATTGACATCCACAAAATACTTTACCAATCACTACAAGCACAATATATAAATTCAACTATCATTCATATTGTGAATGAATACGGAGTGACAGCGTGGATTATAATAATTTACCGGCTAAACGACTGAATGAGCCAGGCGGTCAGGACAAGCCGCAAGTTTTTAGGACTTTACGTAATATTGACCTCAATTTATTGACGATCTTTGAGGCCGTATATGTCCATAAGGGTATCGTTAATGCTGCGAAAATTCTTAATCTCACCCCCTCAGCAATTAGCCAGTCAATTCAGAAATTGCGCGCTATATTTCCTGACCCGCTGTTTATTCGTAAAGGCCAGGGTGTCACCCCTACCGCTTACGCCACGCACCTTCACGAGTACATCAGCCAGGGGCTGGAGTCGATTCTCGGTGCACTGGATCTCACTGGCAGCTATGACAAACAACGCACCATTACGATAGGCACGTCGCCTTCCGTCGGCGCGATGGTCTTGCCGATTATCTATCAGGCGGTTAAGCGTGAAGCCCCTCAGCTGATGCTGCGCAATATTCCGGTTAACGACACGGAAACCCAGCTCGCACAGTTCCAGACTGACCTGATTATCGACAGCAATGCTTTTGGCGCACGATCGCTGGCCCACAGCGTGCTTTACGCCGACGGGCTGCTGCTGGTGTGTCGCAAAAATCATCCGGCCCTCAGCCAGACGGCAACGGCTGAAAATCTGCGTGAGTATGAGTACGCCCTGTTCATGAATGACGGGCACAACTTAAATCAGCTGCACCAGCGCGTTAACGAACTTTTCCCAGATCGCCTGGTGAACTTCAGCAGTTACAATATGTTTACGATTGCGGCGCTGGTGGGCAACAGCGACATGATCACCATTATGCCTTCGCGCCTTTATACCCTGCTGCGCCAGTGCTGGCCGCTGGAACAGATCCCCTACGCGCCGCTAAATGCTGAATCTATTGAGATTGCGCTGCATTACAATAAACTGAGCCTGCGCGACCCGGTTCTGGAAAACGTGATTAACATTATCCGTCAGGCGTTTTAAAGCCCCTTCCAGCGCTAGCCCCTGCCCCGCAGGGGACAAAGGGCACAAAACAACAACTATTTTACAATTTGGCGACCTCACAGGCTGCTTTATCGCCCTTATCAATGATATACTGCCTGTCGTTCGTTCAAAAATAGTTGATAAATACAACATTCCCTTGAATTGAAACGCTTTCCCTCGAATTTCGCAACTGGAACACGCACGCTATGAGTAAACCCATTGTGATGGAACGCGGTGTTAAGTACCGCGACGCCGATAAAATGGCCCTTATCCCGGTTAAAAACGTGGTTACGGAGCGCGAAGCGCTGTTAAGAAAACCGGAATGGATGAAAATCAAACTTCCGGCTGACTCGTCACGCATTCAGGGTATCAAAGCGGCGATGCGTAAGAACGGCCTTCACTCTGTCTGTGAAGAAGCGTCTTGCCCGAACCTTGCGGAATGTTTCAACCACGGTACGGCCACCTTCATGATTCTGGGCGCGATTTGCACCCGTCGCTGCCCGTTCTGCGACGTGGCACACGGTCGCCCGGTCGCCCCTGACGCCAATGAGCCGCTGAAGCTGGCTCAGACCATTGCCGACATGGCATTGCGCTACGTGGTGATTACCTCCGTTGACCGTGACGATCTCCGCGACGGCGGTGCGCAGCACTTTGCAGATTGCATCACCGCCATCCGTGAGAAAAGCCCGAACATTAAGATTGAAACGCTGGTGCCCGATTTCCGTGGTCGTATGGATCGCGCGCTGGATATTCTCACCGCCACGCCACCGGATGTGTTCAACCACAACCTGGAAAACGTGCCGCGCGTTTACCGTCAGGTCCGTCCGGGCGCAGACTACAACTGGTCACTGAAGCTGCTGGAACGCTTTAAAGAAGCGCATCCGCACATTCCAACCAAATCTGGTTTGATGGTCGGTCTGGGCGAAACCAATGCCGAAATTATCGAAGTAATGCGCGATCTGCGCCGCCATGGCGTGACGATGCTGACCCTGGGCCAGTATCTGCAGCCTAGCCGTCATCACCTGCCGGTACAGCGCTACGTCAGCCCGGATGAGTTCGATGAAATGAAAGCCGAAGCGATGGCGATGGGCTTTACCCACGCGGCTTGTGGTCCATTCGTTCGCTCTTCCTACCATGCGGATATGCAGGCGAAAGGCGAAGAAGTGAAGTAATAATTTATTACACTTCACCCATAAAAAAACCGGCTATTACGCCGGTTTTTTTCTTTCCAGAGAACTGGAAGGACAGTGCCATTACTCTTTGTGCGACAGCTTCTCAGCCGGGACGTCGCCCTCTGCCGTTTTCTTAGCAGTGGTGTCGTCATCGTTCATCGCTTTTTTGAAGCCTTTAATGGCTGTACCCAGGTCTCCGCCCAGAGTACGTAACTTCTTGGTACCAAACAGCAGGACGACCAGCGCCGCAACCACCAGCAGTTTAGTAATACTAATCTCACCCATAGATACCTTCTTCACTTAAAACAGGCTGCAAACAGCGCCAGAAAACCTGATGTTATTAACGGACATTCGACGCGCGCACACAATAGCAATCTGTAACAAGGTGAATCAAGCTTTGATGAAAAAAACATCACATTAATTGCGGTGGCGCAAACCGTCGGTTGGTCAGAACCGGTAATTGCCGCCGTGCCTGCGCGATTCGCTCAGGATCGATCTCGGCCATGAAGAGGCCAGGCGCTTCACCCGCTGCCGCAATCGTCACGCCCAGGGGATCAACAATCCGGCTCTGGCCGATATTCTTATTACCGCACTCACCGGCGGCAACGATGTAGCAGGTGGTGTCCAGCGCACGTGCGGTTAATAACGTCGCCCAGTGATGCTCTTTGAGTGGCCCTCTGACCCACGCGGCCGGCAACACCAAGACTTCCGCCCCGGCCAGCGCCAAGTTCAGCGCCATCTCCGGGAAGCGTATATCGTAGCAGGTCATCAGCCCCAACTTGATGCCCTCGACGTTTATCAGCGGTGGGATCTGGCTGCCGGGATCAACCAGGCGGGATTCCTGAACAGTAAAGGCATCATAGAGATGGAGCTTGGCGTAATTCGCGATGATTTTCCCCTCGCGCAGTACGACCAGAGTATTGGCTGCCCTGCCCTCGGTCGTCGGGACATGCACCGTCAGCACCGTGGTGAGCTGGTTGCGCTGGCTCTCATCCAGCAGCAGCTGTAAAAAGCCGCCGTCCAGGGGCTGGGCCGACTTTACCGAAAGGTCCGGGTCCTGATCATGACGTGCCAGAAGCGCCTCCGGGAGAACCAGCAGCGCGGCTCCCTGGCGCGCCGCTTGTGCCATCAGTGCGACACATTGACGGGCGTTTTCCTCCCAGAATGGGCTAACCGCGAACTGCCCAACCGCAACATACATATTTTCCCCCTGCTTCACTTAGCGATACACTCAATACTTTGACTCATTCAATAGCAGGAATTGACAGTGTTACAACTCCTTTTAGCCGTATTTATTGGCGGCGGCACGGGCAGCGTTGCGCGATGGTTTCTCAGCATGCGCTTTAACCCCATGCATCAGGCCATTCCGATGGGTACACTCACCGCGAACCTGATCGGCGCGTTTATCATTGGTATGGGATTAGCGTGGTTTAACCGCATGACGCACATCGATCCGATGTGGAAATTATTGATCACTACCGGTTTTTGCGGCGGGTTAACGACCTTTTCCACCTTCTCGGCTGAAGTGGTATTTCTGCTCCAGGACGGGCGTTTTGGCTGGGCACTGACAAACATTGCCGTCAACATGCTCGGCTCGTTTGCGATGACCGCACTCGCATTTTGGTTATTTTCTGCCGCCAGCGCGCATTAATCACCGGCATATTAATGTTAGCTTAATTTTTCTCTGTCACGCTTGTCGATAAATCGACCAGGGGTGATGAGATGAAAGAAAAAGTGATGAGCGCAGGCATGATGTTACTGAGCGTACTTATCGTCGCCAGCTTTCTGAAAATGTATCTGTTTTAGCTCTAAAAAAAGCACAAAAAAAACCCGCTCAATGAGCGGGTTTTGGAGTTCTTGCTGAACGGCTCGAATTACAGAGCAGTTACGTTAGCAGCAGAAGGACCTTTGGCACCGTTAGTGATTTCGAACTCAACGCGCTGGCCTTCAGCCAGGGTTTTGAAACCATTAGTCTGGATTGCAGAGAAGTGTACGAACACGTCTTTGCTGCCATCTTCCGGAGTAATGAAACCGAATCCTTTGGACTCATTAAACCACTTAACGTTACCTTTAATCTTAGACATCAAAATTACCTTTACATGAAAAATGGACACAAATGCTGTGTCGGGTATCAGTACAACAATTGTGGGCCGTTTTGTCCAGCGGTTCTTTGTTAAAAAGTGACAAAAGTCGCGTTAATTTTATCGACTGGCTGTTTGTTCTTTACGATTCAAAAAGCGTGCATTTTTCAGCCAATCGACAGGTTTTTTTCAGTTAAAACTGGAAGCGCATCCAGGCGAAGTAAACGTTCCCGTTGTTGTAGGTACCCGGAATATAGGTCATCTGGAATGTGGCCGGACCGTAGCCGATAGACGCCAGCGGCAGCAGTACGGGTATCGGGATGTATTTCCAGTTATCACGCGCCGTAAAGCCCGCCGTGTACCCCAGGCCCATGTGGAAATTGTCATCCGCCAGCGGACGCCAGGTCTTCTCCCAACCGTAACCACCAATCGGCTCCCATTTGTTATAGGAGTCTTTAAACGCCATCAGGTACAGGCCGTGCCAGTTGCCTTTATCATCCCAGCGGGATTGACCAAAACCAGCACCCCACGGGCGTTCGTTGTAACGATCCGTTTTCTCTTTGTCGTAGGCAAAACGGGCGTGCCAGGTGATTGCCGGAACATACAGGTCATAATGCTCAGGTTCGTTCCAGGTCTGCGCTACGTTGTCGGTGAAGGTTGAGAACCATCCTTTATCCGCCGCTTTCTCATCTGCCATCGCCGACGCCGATAAGGTGAGCTGAGCAAAAACAAACAACATAACCAGGAAAATATTATTTCTTATCGTCACAATGAAATTACCATTTTTCGTATTCGGGGCGATTTTAACAAATATTAATTAAATGAAGACTGAATAACATCGCCCTTAATCCGAATTATTTACTTTCAAAAGTGGGAATGTTCCTGGTGAATAACAACAAAACGCCCCGAAATAATCGGGGCGCAAAGATTAATTAACGCTTATGTAACAATTTATACAAAGCAGGAATAACCAGCATGGATAATAAGGGTGCTGTGACCATACCGCCGATCATCGGTGCCGCAATGCGCTGCATCACCTCAGAGCCGCTTCCGCCGCCCCACATGATGGGCAGCAAGCCCGCCATGATCGTGGCAACCGTCATCACTTTTGGCCGCACGCGTAGCACTGCACCTTCATGAATCGCACGCATCAGTTGCGTGTTCCCCCCCTCAGGATATTTATCCAGAGCCTGATTGAGATACAGCACCATAATAACGCCGAATTCCGCAGCCACCCCGGCGAGGGCTATAAATCCGACAGCACCCGCGACGGAAAGATTATATCCCAGCAGCCACAACAGCCATACGCCGCCTATAAGTGCAAACGGCAAAGTCCCCATTATTAATAAGACATCCGCGATTCGCTTAAACGTCAGCCACAACAAAATAAAGATAATCATCAACGTAACCGGAAGCACCAGTTTCAGTTTTTCCGTGGCGCGTTCCAGATATTCAAATTGCCCGGACCACGACAGAGAAACACCCTGCGGCAATGTGACCTGTTCGGCGACGCGCTGCTGCATCTCTTCAACAGCGGACTTCAAATCCCGCCCGCGCAGGTCGACATAAATCCAGTTTGAGAGCCGTGCATTTTCGCTTTTCAGCATCGGCGGCCCTTCTGTGACCTGGATATCCGCCAGCTCCCCCAGCGCGATCTGGCTGCCATTCGCCGTCACCACTGGCAGAACCCGCAGCTTATCGACGTTATCCCGCAGATCGCGAGGATAGCGCACGTTGATGGGATAGCGCTCGCGCCCATGAATCACCTCTCCGATGTTGTCGCCGCCCACCAGCGTCGAGACCATACTCTGCAGCTCATCAACGGAGACACCGTAGCGCGCCGCTTTTTGCCGGTCGATACGAATATCGACATAGCGCCCGCCCGCCAGCCGCTCCGCCAGCGCAGACGTCACGCCCGGTACCTGTTTCACAATCGACTCAATTTGCCCGGCGACGCGTTCGATATCGGCAATATTGTTGCCGTTCACCTTAATCCCCACCGGACTCTTGATCCCCGTCGCCAGCATGTCCAGACGGTTACGAATCGGCGGCACCCAGACGTTGGCAATACCAGGGACCGAAACGGTTTTATCCAGCTCCTCCACCAGTTTTTCAGGCGTCATGCCAGGCCGCCACTGGTCGCGCGGCTTAAAGTGGATCGTGGTCTCAATCATCGTCAGCGGCGCCGGGTCCGTTGCCGTGTCCGCCCGTCCGGCTTTACCAAACACGCTCGCAACTTCCGGAACGCTCTTGATCAACCGATCCGTTTGCTGCAACAGACGACTGGCCTCGCGCGCCGAAATGCCCGGCAGCGTCGACGGCATATACAGCAGATCCCCCTCATTGAGCGGCGGCATAAACTCGCTGCCCAGCCGACTGAGTGGCCACAGCGTCACCAGTAAAAGCACCAGCGCCAGCGCCAGGGTTGTTTTGGGAAAGCGCAGAACGTGATCGAGCAGCGGCTCATACAGCCGAATCAAAAAGCGGTTTATTGGGTTGGCCTTTTCATCCGGGATTTTGCCGCGAATGAAATAGCCCATCAGCACCGGAACCAGCGTGATCCCAAGCCCAGCCGCCACCGCCATCGACCAGGTTTTGGTGAAAGCCAGCGGCGAGAACATCCGTCCCTCTTGCGCTTCGAGGGAAAAGACCGGAATGAACGACAGCGTAATAATCAGCAGGCTGCAAAACAGCGCCGGTCCCACTTCGACCGCCGCCCGCTCGGCCAGATGCCAGTAATCGCCGGAGGTAGGCTCCTGATCCGGATGATCGTGTCGCCAATGCTCCAGCACTTTGTGCATGTTTTCAATCATCACAATCGCCGCATCGACCATCGCGCCAATCGCAATCGCAATCCCCCCCAGCGACATAATATTGGCGTTGATGCCCTGGTAGTGCATCACCACGAACGCCCCCAGAATCCCTAAGGGTAACGAGACGATTGCCACCAGCGCCGAGCGGAAATGGAAGAGGAATAACGCGCACACCAGCACCACGACCGCAAACTCTTCCAGCAGTTTATGGGTCAGGGTTTTGACCGACTCTTCAATCAGCGTTGAGCGATCGTAAACCGGCACAATCTCCACCCCTTCCGGCAGCGTTTTTTGCAGCGCCTGGAGTTTATCTTTCACCGCATGAATAGTTTCCAGCGCATTTTGCCCGTAGCGCATCACCACCACGCCGCCCGCCACTTCGCCTTCACCGTTCAACTCCGCCACTCCGCGACGGATTTCAGGCCCGTAGCTCACCGTCGCGATATCGCTGAGCAGCACCGGTTTGCCGTCACGCGACGTGAGCACCACATTGCGGAAATCGTCCAGCGAGCGCAGATAACCGGTGGTACGCACCATGTATTCCGCCTCCCCCATCTCCAGCAGCGCGCCGCCGCTCTCCTTATTCGCCGCCTGAATAGCACTCACCAGCTGACCGTGAGTGATATTCAGCGCACGCATTTTTTCGGGCGAGGCCACTATTTGATACTGACGCACCATGCCGCCGATGCTGGCGACTTCCGAGACGTTCGGCACGGTTTTAAGCTCAAACTTTAAGGTCCAGTCCTGCAGCGCCCGCAAATCGGCGAGGCTGTGCTTGCCGGTGCGGTCAATCAGCGCATATTCATAAATCCAGCCGACCCCTGTCGCATCCGGCCCAAGAGAGACTTTCACCCCCGCCGGGAATTGCGACTGCACTTGGCTCAGATACTCCAGCACCCTTGAGCGCGCCCAGTACAGATCGGTGCCATCTTCGAACAGCACATAGACATAGGCATCGCCAAACATTGAAAAACCGCGCACGGTTTTGGCCCCCGGCACGGAGAGCATCGAAGTGGTGAGCGGCCAGGTCACCTGATCCTCAATGACCTGCGGCGCTTTGCCTGGATAGCTGGCTTTGACGATCACCTGCACGTCCGAGAGATCCGGCAGTGCGTCCAGCGGCGCGCGCTGGACCGCCCACCAGCCCCAGCCAGCCATGATCGCGGCTGCGAGGATCACCAGCAGCCGGTTGCGTAATGAAGCACGAATGACGGCGGCGATCATGGCGTCACCTCCGGCAGCGCGCTGCGCAGGCTCGCTTCCGAGTCGATCAGGAATTGCCCGGAGGTCACCACGGTATCGCCCTCCTGCACGCCGGAGGTGATTTCGGTCCAGCCTTCAGCCGTCATTCCCGTTGTCACCTTAACCGGGCGGAAATAGCCATCGCCCGTTGCCAGTAAAACACGCTGCGATTCACCGCTGTTAATCACCGCCTCTTCCGGGACAGCAAGCACCGCAGCGCCGCGCGTTTGCTCTGCGCGAGAAATATTCAGGAACATACCCGGCTTCAGTTTATTGCCTGGGTTTTCCAGTACGATTCGCGCCTGAAGCGTGCGCGTGGTCGCTTCCATTTGCGGCAGCAGTTCGCTGACGGTGCCGTGAAAACGCTCGCCCGGCCAGCTTTCGGACGTGGCACTCATTTCGCTGCCGACCGTCAGGGATTGCGCCTGGGTTTGCGGATAATCCACAACCAGCCAGACCGTATCCAGCGCGGCGATCTCAAATAACGGTGCGGTAGCCGCCACCTGCGCCCCTTCCCGCGCGTCCAGCTTGACGACATACCCGGCGCGGTCGGCGCGCAGGGTTAATCGGGTTTGCGGTTTCCCGCTGCGCTCGACGGCGCGAATAGTCTCTTCCGGCATAAACTGCAGCGCCAGCCGCTCCCGCGCCGCGCGGGTGAGCGTCGCGTCCCCGAGCTGACGTACGGCCAGATACTCCTGCTGCGCCGTTGTCCACTGGGGAACCCAGATCTCTGCCAGCGGTTCACCGGCTTTGACCTGCTGCTGCTGCGCACGCACGTAGAGTTTTGCGATCACGCCCGCTGCGGGTGCCGGATAAATTGTCAGGCTGCGTTCATTAGTCGAGACCGTCGCATAGGCCGAGAAAGGCTGCGCCAGCGCGCGCTTCTGCGCTTTGCCCGTTTTCATTCCGAGGTTTTGCTGTTGCTCGGCACTGATCCCCACGCCCGTTGCCGCTTTCTCTTCGTCGGCGTAACGCGGCACCAGATCCATATCCATGAAAGGCGATTTCCCGGGCTTATCGAAACGCTGGCCCGGCATCATCGGGTCGTACCAGTAGAGCACTTTGCGCTCAGCCGGTTTTGCCTCGTCGGGAGCGGCATGCATCGTGCGCTGCCCCGCGTAATAGCCGCCGCCCGCAGCCAGCAGAACGGCCAGTGCGGTTGCGCTTAACGTCAGTATTTTCATTGTGTGATGTCCTGCGGGATCAGCCATTGAATTGCCGCCCAGGTCCGCGCCATCTCGCGCTCAGCCTGGTTGGCAGCCAGTTCGGTGTCGAGCACGCTGCGACGTGCCTCAAGGAGCGCCGGGAGTTCCGACTGCCCGGAACGGTACTGTGCGGCCAGCACCGCCAGCCGTTGATGCTGGAGCGGCAGGAGGTCATCGCGCTGGCGCTGCCACAGGGTCTGCGCGGCCTGGTATTGCGCCACCAGCGACTGCACCTGCGCGACATGCTCTCGCTGAATCAACGTCAGCTGATCCACGGCCTGCATCGATCGCGACACCTCGGCGGCATAGTCCTTGTCCTGTCGGCGCGACTGGAAGAGCGGCAGATCGACGGTAAACATCACGCCCGCCATATCGTCATACCCTTCGGCGCGATGAGCGTAGAACACCTCCACATCGACGTCGGGGATCGCCGCTATCGCCGACTGGGCCGAGCGGGCTTTTGCCGTTTCCGATTCGCGCTGCGCGGCCTCCACTTCCGGATGCCGCACAATCGCCTCCTCCAGCGTCTTTTCGTCGGCAGGTAAACGTTGATAGCGCGGCAGCGGGCCTTGCACATCGGTAATAGCTTGCCCGGTGAGCTGGAACAGGCGGCTTTGCGCCAGCTGAACATCCCGGCTCGCGAGCGTCACTTTGTCGCGCATCGCGCTCAGGGTCATCTGCAGCGAGAGCACGCTGTCGGGCGATGCACTTCCTGCGCCGACGCTGGCCTTTTGCACCCCCTGCTGACGCTCGGTTTCATTCACCAGATTTTTGGCGGTTGTGAGTGCCTGCTTTGATAACGCAAGATCGAGCCACGCCTGCGCCGTATCACGCTGGAGCGCGGCGCGAATGGCCTCGGACTTCGCCTCCACACCCCGCGCCTGGGCCTGTAACGTTTGCGATTTACGCTCCCGCTTTTCCGCACTCACGTAGCTTTGCATGATGCCAATACGCTGCATCGTCATCCCTTCGCGGGTAAACCGCTGGTCATTACTCCCCTGCACCGGCACGTTTTCGATGCCGAATTTGAGTTTAGGGTCGGGCAGCTGAGTGGCGGAATCCGCCATCATATCCAGCGCCTGCGCTTCGTTGCGGCTGGCAGAAAGCTCCGCAGAATAGCGCTGGGCTTCGGTCAGGGTTTGCGCGAGCGTCCAGGACTGGGCCTGAACCGCTGGGCTTAAAAAGCCGAGCAGCACCCCACCGAGCCACAGGCTCAGTGTCTGATATTTCATGGTCACCTCCCTTAGCGCAGCGGCGTCAGGGAGATAATCTGGAAGCCATCACCCGCGCGTTCGAGCGTAAAGGTGACGCGATCGCCGGACTTCAGCGAAGCGGTATCCACATTTTTCGCCAGCACAAACGGCATGGTCATCGCGGGCCACTGCAGTTCAGGAATGGCCTGATGCTGGAGGATGATTTGGGGTGGCGCGATCTGCTGAACCACGCCCTGGCCTTGCCAGTGTTGGGCAGCAGGTGACGGATCGGTGGCCTGAACGTAAAGAGAGATAAGGGAGAACAGCACGCCCGTAAGCGCAGAGACAAAAATTGCACGCATGATAAAACTCCTGTTAATCGTAAAAGAAAAATAAATTCAACGAATTAACAGAGAGCTATTCCCGGAACCGGCAAAAACGGATCGTTGCCGGCGGCCCCGCTGCGGGAGGGGTGAGTGACCATGCGGACGGCGAAACGTCGCTGCATGAAGGGGTGTTTAAGCTGATAGTCATGGTCGCAGGAAGCGCGACCACTTGCGTCTGCCCGGGATCTTTTTGCGCCTGATCCGGAACGCAGTGTTTTTCACACAGAGGCGAAATGTTGCTGAGCTCGTGATGAAGCGGCGTGGTCATCATGTCCATATGCTGGATCATGGCGCTTTCGCCGCGCGGGCTCAGGGAGCAATCATGGGACGCAACCGCGACCTGGCTCTGAATCAGCAGCCAGCCGAACGCGAACAAAACCATCAGCAGATGTTTTTTCAGAAAGCGCAGGCGGTAACTCCAGCTGGCATGCATATTCGCGTCGTCGGGTGGCAAAAGGAAGCCGAGTATAAGAACAGCGCGTGTTGAAATTAAAGCTATTTTAAATAGTTTTACGTTCTTAATCCTTTCACGGATAAAACCCTCTAAATATCACAACAATTAATTATCATTTTAATGACATATAATAATCATAGCTACGGTCAATAGTGTGGTGACACAAATGACGTAGTGGTGGCAAAATATCGTTGATGGCCGTTTTAGTAGTCATTTTATTGATTTTAGTCAGCAAGAACTGCCCATTTATTCGGCACATTTCAACACTTCATTTTTTTGATTTTCCGTGCTCTCTGGGGAGCGCACGTACAGGGGAAACCATGCTTACCGTTATCGAACTCCTCATCGGAGTGGTCGTCATTGTCGGCGTCGCGCGCTACATCATTAAAGGCTATTCCGCCACCGGGGTATTATTCGTCGGCGGTTTAACGCTGCTTATTATTAGTGCGCTAATGGGCCACCAGGTGTTACCGGCCAGCGAAACCAGCACCGGTTATACCGCCACCGATATTGTGGAATATATTAAAATTCTGCTGATGAGCCGCGGTGGCGATCTCGGCATGATGATTATGATGCTGTGTGGTTTCGCCGCGTATATGACCCATATCGGCGCCAATGATATGGTTGTCAAACTGGCCTCAAAGCCGCTGCAATATATTAACTCCCCCTACATTCTGATGATTGCCGCCTATTTCGTGGCGTGCCTGATGTCGCTGGCGGTCTCCTCCGCTACCGGTCTCGGCGTTCTGCTGATGGCGACGCTGTTCCCGGTGATGGTGAACGTGGGTATCAGCCGCGGTGCCGCGGCGGCGATTTGCGCCTCCCCTGCCGCGATTATCCTCTCCCCAACGTCCGGTGACGTGGTATTAGCTGCAAAAGCCGCCGAAATGCCGCTGATTGATTTCGCCTTTAAAACCACCCTGCCGATCTCTATCGCCGCCATTATCGGTATGGCGGTTGCGCACTATTTCTGGCAGAAGTATCTCGATAAAAAAGAAAACATCAGCCACGAGATGCTGGACGTGAGTGAAATCACCACCACCGCGCCATCGTTCTATGCCATTCTGCCGTTCACGCCGATCATTGGCGTACTGATTTTCGACGGCAAATGGGGTCCACAGCTGCACATTATTACCATTCTGGTGATCTGCATGCTGCTGGCGGCGGTGCTGGAATTCGTACGCGGCTTTAATACTCAGAAAGTGTTCTCCGGCCTGGAAGTAGCGTATCGCGGGATGGCTGACGCCTTTGCGGGCGTGGTGATGCTGCTGGTCGCGGCGGGTGTTTTCGCTCAAGGCCTGAGCACCATCGGCTTTATCCAGAGCCTGATCTCCATCGCCACCTCCTTCGGCTCTGCCAGCATTATTCTGATGCTGGTGCTGGTTGTCCTGACGATGCTGGCCGCCATGACGACCGGCTCCGGTAACGCCCCGTTCTATGCGTTCGTCGAGATGATTCCAAAACTGGCACACTCGTCCGGAATCAACCCGGCCTACCTTTCGATTCCAATGCTGCAGGCTTCCAACCTGGGCCGTACTATCTCCCCGGTTTCCGGCGTGGTGGTTGCGGTCGCCGGTATGGCCAAAATCTCCCCGTTCGAAGTGGTGAAACGCACCTCTGTTCCGGTGCTGGTCGGCCTGGTCATTGTGATTATCGCAACAGAAATCCTCGTGCCGGGTACGGTCGCGGGATAAAAGAATGGGCCTGGTGGCGCTGCGCTAGCCAGCCCGGCCTTACCCTCAGCCCGCGTCGTCGGGCACAAAAAGCGCCTGCGGGCGCTTTTTGTGCTTTAATAAGTTCCTGGAATTAATTTCCCTTTAATCATCAGGAATTCAAATGTTCAGGAAGGATATCGTTCTCCGGTTCAGTGCAACCGCCCTTGCCCTGTGCGCCTTCTCAGCACATGCCGCGCCGCTTCAGGCCACACAATATGCCGATTTTGATCGCTACGTCCTTGCCCTCTCCTGGCAGACCGGTTTTTGCCAGAGCATGCACGACCGCAACCGCAATGAGCCTGACGAGTGCCGCCTGCAAAAAGAGAGCACAACCAAAACGGATTTTCTGACGGTTCACGGCCTGTGGCCGAGCCTGCCCAAATCTATCGCCTCGCGCGGGGTGGACGATCGCCGCTGGATGCGATTTGGCTGCGCCACTCGCCCCGTCCCCAACATGCCAGAAGCCAGAGCCAGCCGTAAATGCGCCGCTGCCGAAACCGGGCTATCCTTCGAAGCCGCCGCAAAACTCAACGGCGTAATGCCGGGCGCGGGCGGAGAGTCCTGTCTGGAACGCTATGAATACGCCAAGCACGGCGTCTGCTTTGGGTTCGATCCTGACGCCTATTTTGGCACCATGGTGCGCATGAATCAGGAGGTGAAAAGCAGCGCGCTGGGGAAATTCCTTGCTGATCACTACGGCAAAACGGTTTCTCGCCGCGATTTTGACGAGGCCGTCGCCAAAAGCTGGGGCAAAGAATCCGTTAAAGCCGTCAAGCTGACCTGCAACAATAACCCGGCGTATCTCACCGAACTGCAGCTTTCGCTCAAAGCCGCGACCATCAACGCGCCGCTCTCATCGGCGTCGTTTGCGCCCCAGCCGCACCCTGGCAACTGCGGCAAGCAGTTTGTCATTGATAAAGTCGGCTACTGATCTTCTGCCGGGGGCACCCGCCCCCGGCGTTTCATCCTTTTCCCTTATAGGACGATAAGCGTCACACTTCTGATCTCACGCCTCATCTCTCCAGCTAATGCATTATTTATCCGGTAAACAACCCTGAAACCTCCCCGCCATAATCGCGGTGTCATCTACAGGAGAATGTTCACATGGCTAAAAAACTGATTGCGTTGTGCGCCTGCCCGATGGGTCTGGCACATACCTTTATGGCGGCTCAGGCGCTGGAAGAGGCCGCGGTAGAAGCTGGCTACGAAGTCAAAATTGAAACCCAGGGGGCGGATGGCATCCAGAACCGCTTAACGCCACAGGATATCGCCGGGGCGGACATTATTATTCATGCCATCGCGATCACCCCGGAAGACAACGAACGCTTTGAAACGCGGGACGTGTACGAAATTACCCTTCAGGACGCCATTAAAAACGCGGCGGGAACCCTGAAAGAAATCGAAGAAATGATTGCTGCAGAACAACAATAATCCTCCACCTCAGGGGTCCTGGTTATGGCAATTAAAAAACGCAGTGCGGTTCGGTCGGACGGTCACGAAGGCGATACCCTCGCACTCACCCCCACGCCCGCCGCAACGGGCAATACCTTCTGGAAAGAACTTCCACAGCACATTATGTCGGGAATTTCCCGCATGGTACCTACGCTGATCATGGGCGGGGTGATCCTCGCCATTTCTCAGCTTATCGCCTATGTCTGGCTGGAGATCCCGCCGGACACCGGCATTCTCGATGCGCTGAACTCCGGCCACTTCACGGGTTTTAATCTGTCGGTGCTGAAGTTTGGTTACCTGACGGAATCCTTCGGCGGGCTGCTGTTCAGCTTCGCGATCCCGATGTTTTCTGCCTTTGTCGCCAACTCTATCGGCGGCAAGCTGGCCTTCCCGGCCGGTTTTATCGGCGGGCTGGTCTCCACCCAACCGACGCTGGTGCTAAATTTCGACCCGGAAAAACTAACCTGGCTTGCCACCAAACCTGTGCCTTCTACCTTTATTGGCGCGTTGATCATCGCTATTGCGGCGGGCTATCTGGTCAAATGGCTTAATAACAAAATTAACCTTCCTCAGTATCTGCTGGCGTTTAAAAGCACCTTTCTGATTCCGATCCTCTCCGCGCTGTTTGTGATGCTGGCGATGTATTACGTCATTACGCCTGTTGGCGGCTGGCTGAACGCAGGCATGCGCACGCTGTTGCTGGCCGCAGGCGAGTCTGGCTCGATGATGTACGCCATCGGCATGGCGGCGGCGACCGCCATTGATCTCGGTGGGCCGATCAACAAAGCGGCGGGATTTGTCGGGCTTGGGCTAACCACCGATCACGTATTACCGATCACCTCCCGCGCCGTCGCGATTGTTATCCCGCCGATTGGTCTGGGGCTGGCGACGTTAATCGACCATCGTCTGACCGGCAAACGTCTGTTTAGCCCGCAGCTTTACCCGCAGGGAAAAACGGCAATGTTTCTGGCGTTCATGGGTATTAGCGAAGGGGCAATCCCCTTCCTGCTGGAAAACCCGCTCGCCACGCTACCGGCCTATATGGTGGGCGCAATTGCCGGAGCGATGACGGCAACGGCGCTCGGTGCCGTGCAGTGGTTCCCGGAATCCGCTATCTGGGCATGGCCGCTGGTTACCAACCTGGGAGCCTACATGCTCAGCATTCTGGTTGGCGCGACGATCACCGCCCTGCTGGTGGTGCTGATACGTAACAACATGCATAAGCGCGGAAAACTGTCCGTCGATACGCTGTAACGAGGTCATGAGATGGAATTACTGACAAGGCTGCGCGCCTGGCTTGCAGCAGAAAATCTGGACGGCGTGCTGTTCTCCTCGCGCCAGAACAAGCAGCCGCATCTGGGTATTTCAACCGGTTCCAGTTTTGTTCTGATAACAGATAAAAGCGCGCATATCCTGACGGATTTTCGCTATTCCAGCGACATCGCCTCCCGTGTGAGCGGCTATCACCTGCACCTGCTGGATGCAGAAAACCCGCTCACCAGGGTAGTGAACCGGCTGATTGCCCGCGAAGGGATCGCCACACTGGGTTTCGAAGGCGAACAGGTCAGCTGGCAGACCGGAACCCACTGGCGCAATACGCTGGATGCGAAGCTTTGCAGTATCTCCCTCGACGTCTTACGGCAGATCAAAACCGCTGAAGAGATCGCCTCGATTCGCGCGGCCTGCCGGATTGCCGATAGCGCAGCGCAGCATATTCGTCGCGTGATTCAGCCCGGTATGCGCGAGCGCGAGGTGGCAGCGGAACTGGAATGGTTTATGAAGCAACAGGGGGCAGATAAACCCTCCTTCGATACCATCGTCGCCAGCGGAACGCGCGGCGCGCTGCCGCATGGTAAGGCCTCCGACAAAGTGATTAACGCAGGAGAGATGGTCACTCTCGATTTTGGCGCCCAACACCAGGGATATTGTTCGGACATGACGAGGACATTCCTTGTCGCCGGACACGGCCAGAAGCCTGAGGACCATCCTCTCTATTGCGTGTATCAGACGGTGCTTGAGGCACAGCTCGCCGCCATCGCCACCATTCGCCCCGGCGTCGCCTGTCACCAGGTTGATACTGCAGCCAGAACGATTATCGAACGCGCAGGGTACGGCCCGCAGTTTGGTCATAATACCGGGCACGCGGTTGGTATCGATGTGCATGAGAATCCAAGATTCTCTCCCACCGACACGACCCTGCTTCAGCCCGGTATGCTGCTGACCGTTGAGCCGGGGATCTACCTTGACGGCTTGGGCGGGGTGCGTATTGAGGATGTGGTACTGGTGACGCCCACTGGCGCTGAGGTTCTCTACACCATGGACAAAACGCTACTGACAACAGGGGAACGTTAATGGACACAGAACTTCTGCGCAAACTGAGTGAGGCCGATGCCATCGCCGCCTCTGAACAAGAGGTGCGCGATATCCTGCTGGCTGAAGCGCAACGTTACGCGAAAGAGGTCCGGTTTGACGGGCTAGGCTCGGTGCTCATTCGCGTCAACCGCAGCGACGGGCCGAAGGTGATGGTGTGCGCCCATATGGATGAAGTCGGTTTTATCGTGCGCTCCGTGACAAAAGAGGGGGCCATCGAGGTGTTGCCTGTCGGCAATGTCCGCATGATGGCCCGCACTCTGCAGCCTGTAAGAATCACTACGCGCGACGGGCGGAAAATCCCCGGATTACTGGACGGCGAGACGAAAGGCGAGACGGTAGAGAATTTGCGCGTTGATATCGGGGCGACCTGCGCCGACGAGGTGCTGACGGCAGGCATTGATGCGGGCGATCGGGTGACTTTCGACACCCTTTTTCAGCCCCTTCCTCACGGCCGGGTGATGGGCAAAGCGTTTGACGACCGTCTCGGCTGCTATCTGCTGATTACCCTTTTGCGTGAACTGCACGCTATACCGCTGGACTGTGAGCTGTGGCTGGTTGCCAGCTCAAGCGAGGAGGTCGGGCTGCGCGGCGGGCAGACGGCAAGCAGGGTCGTGAATCCTGACCTCGCCCTGGTGCTTGACACCGCCTGCTGGTCCAAAAACTTCGACTACAGCTCTGCAAATCACCGTCAGACGGGGGCCGGACCCATGCTGGTGCTGTATGACAAATCACACATTGCCCCGCCGAAGCTCACCGCTTTCGTTGAGGAGGTGGCTCTGGCTCAGGGCATTGCGCTGCAAAAAGATATGTTCAGCAACGGCGGCACCGACGCAGGCGCAATCCATCTTTGCGGAACCGGCGTCCCGGCGGTGGTACTCGGGCCGCCCACCCGGCACGGTCATTGTGCCGCATCCATTGCTGACATCCAGGATATTGACCATACCCACCAGCTGCTGGTTGCCCTGCTGGCTCGTCTGAATCGTGAGACCGTGGATCATCTGACGGACTTCAGATGCTGATCTCACGTTGAACGGAGGTAAACATGTTATCGATTGAATTTTGTTGTCCGTTGCCAAACGGCCTGCACGCTCGCCCGGCCTGGGCGCTGAAAGAGCAGTGCAGCGCATGGCGCAGCGACATCCGCTTTATCAACAAGCGCCTGAACACCCACGCGGATGCCAAAAGCTCGCTTGCGCTTATCAGTACCGGTACGCTCTTTAACGACAGCTGTGTGCTTGAAATCAACGGTAGCGACGAAGAGCAGGCCAGACGCGTGCTGGAGCATTACCTCAATGTCGCGTTTATCGATAGCGACAGCATCCCGTCGGGCGATGCGCCTCATATCGCGCATCCCCTACCCCGCTCGCTGGTGCGGCTCAATCCCCATTTACGCGAGGCCATTACGCTTGCCAGCGGCATTGGCTCGGGCACGCTTCGCCGCTTGCAAAGCGATAACCTCGAGCGCTACCGCCAGCGTCAGGCAAGCCCGGAAGATATCACGCGGCTGGAGCACAGTCTGGCGACCCTCGCTGAACAGCTCAACCAGCGCCTGCGCGGGCTTGACGGCGAGAGTAAAACCATCATCAGTGCCCATCTGTCACTTATTCAGGATGACGAGTTTGGTGCGAATATCCGTCGTCTGATTGTCGAAGAACGCCTGAGCCTGGCGAATGCCATCATTCGCAATATGGAGCAGATCTGCGACAAACTCTCGCTTTCCGCCAGTGACTATCTTCGCGAGCGGGTCAGCGATATCCGCGACATCAGCGAACAACTGCTGAGTATTACCTGGCCTGAGCTTCAGCAAACAACCTCCTTTACCCTCGAGACGCCGACCATTCTGGCGGCAGAAGACCTCACGCCCAGCCAGTTTTTAAGCCTCGACACCCGCCAGCTTAAAGGGATGATCCTGGAGAAAACCGGGCGCACCTCGCACACCCTGATTCTGGCGCGAGCGGCATCAGTGCCGGTGATGAGCGGGATCACGGTGGCATCGCTGGCTGCGGATATCGGCAAAGAGGTGATTCTGGACGGCGTGTGCAGCGTGCTGGTGGTAGCCCCTGACGAGGCCGTCAGCCAGTACTACAGCGTGGCGCAGCGCCTCGCCGACAAACGTCATCATCAGCAGATCAAAGACGCCGGGCTTCCCGCAGTGACGCGGGATAATGTCCCGGTGGCGATCGCCGCCAATATCGGCAGTGCGCTGGAGGCACCCGGCGCATTTGCCAATGGCGCGCAGGGCGTAGGACTGTTTCGCACAGAAATGCTGTATATGGATCGCGACGCCGCCCCGGACGAGCAGGAGCAGTTTGAAGCCTACCAGCAGGTGCTATTGTCTGCCGAAGGCAAGCCGGTCATCTTCCGCACCATGGATATCGGCGGGGATAAGCAGATCCCCTGGCTCAATATTCCGCCAGAGGAGAACCCATTTCTCGGCTACCGCGCGGTGCGTATTTACCCTGAGTTTGTCGACCTTTTTCGTACGCAGCTGCGCGCCATTTTGCGGGCCGGTGCGAGCGGTAACGCCCTGCTGATGATCCCCATGGTGCACAGCCTCGATCAGATTTTATGGGTGAAACAGGAGTTGCGAAACGTGCAGGAAGCCCTGAAAGCACAAGGGCTACGCCATACACACAACCTGCCGCTGGGCATTATGGTCGAGGTGCCTTCGGTCTGCTATATCATCGATCACTTCTGCGATGAGGTGGATTTTTTCAGCATCGGATCGAATGATATGACCCAGTATCTCTACGCGGTGGATCGCAACAACCCGCGCGTGTCGCCGCTCTATAATCCGATCACGCCTTCATTTTTACGCATGGTGCGCCAGATCGTTACCACCGCCCACCGCCACGGAAAATGGGTGGGAATTTGCGGAGAACTCGCCGGAGAACGCCGCTATCTTCCACTGCTTTTGGGGCTGGGGATTGATGAGTTCAGTATGAGCGGCCCACGCATTCCGCCGGTAAAAGCGCAGCTACGCCAGCTTGAGAGCGGTGCCTGCCAGGCGCTGGCCGACAGTGCCTGCGAATGCCGCAGCGCCGAGGAGATAGAGACGCTGCTCGCCGAATTTACACCGCAAGAGCCGGCCCGCCCGCTGCTGGCGCTGGAGAATATCGTGGTGAACGAACCGCTCGCGTCAAAGGAGCAGGTTCTGCAGTTTCTGTGCGGCAATTTGGCTATTCAAGGGCGCACGGAGAATCCGCTGGAGCTGGAAGAAGATCTCTGGCAGCGCGAAGAAATTGTGACCACCGCCGTGGGCTTCGGCGTGGCCATTCCGCATACCAAATCCCAGTGGATACGCCACTCCAGCATTAGCATCGCACGCCTGCAAAAGCCCATCGACTGGGAGTCAGATATGGGCGACGTTGAGCTGGTGATTATGCTGACGCTCGGCGCGCAGGAAGGGATAAACCATGTAAAAGTGTTCTCTCAACTCGCGCGAAAACTGGTGAACAAAGCATTCCGCGAGTCTTTGTTTGCGGCAAATACCCCTCAGCAGATCCTCGATTTGCTCAATGCTGAACTCAGCTTCTGACCGCTACTGAAAACGTGCGCGGTACTCACCCGGCGTCAGGCCAAACTGGCGCCGGAACAGTCGACAAAAATAGTCGCTATCGGGGTAGCCGCAGCGTTTCGCCACCTCGCCCACGGGCAGGTGGTACTTTTGTAAAATCGTACGCGCTTTTGCCATCCGCACCCAGCGCACATAATCGACAAAACTCATGGTTCCATGCTGCGAAAACAGGCGGGAGAGATGATTAGGGGTGATGGTAAACAGCGCGGCGACGCTCTCACGCGCTACCGGCCCGGCATAATTTTCCTGTACCCAGTTGCAGATGCTCTGAAAGAGAAAATCGCCGCGCGATAAACCCGCCTCTGGCCTCGTGGACACCACCTTCCGGCACCAGTGCAATACGCTCAGCGTCAGGGGCTGAATAATGGCCTGGTCCTGCGGCGAGGCGCTCAGATGAGTCAGCGCCATCAGCATCGCCGTGCGCTCGCCCCGCTCCGGATGCGACAACTCTATTTTTCGCTGCGGATACCCGGTCTGCCCGCTACGGGAGTCGTGAAACGCCAGACCGAGCCAGGAAGGGGCAAAGACAATACTCAGCAGCATGACCGGCTTTTCAAACGTCGACATCGTCACGGCACGGGCGGGAAGAAATAGCATCTCCCCCTGCCCAATCAGCTTTTGCTCCGCGATAAGCCGGTTCTCGTATTCACCACGCAGCACCACCTCCAGCCGTGGCCACTCAACACTCACACTGCCCGCAGGCAGCGTGGCAGGTCGATGCGCAAACCAGACGCGGCCCAGCTGCTGCGGATTGAGTACCAGACCGCTCAACAGGTCGGCAAAAAACTGCTGGTCGGCAGGCAAGGGGCGCTCAGACATACTATCCCCTGCGCGCATCCGGGCGCACCAGATCCAGGCGGTGGTCTTCGCTTATCGAATAGTAAGCCGTTGGGCCTCCCGCTCGCAGAATCGGGTTGGCCTTCGCGGTCTGGAAGATGCCCTCTTCCAGCAGCGACTCGGCGATATGGATCCCGACGACTTCCCCCAGTACCAGCCAGCTATCGATCGCCGTTCCATCTGCGCCGGTCAACTGAATACATTGCGACAGCCTGCACTCAAAGTTCACCGGACTTTCCGCCACGCGCGGCACCTTGACCAGCGCGCTATCGGCTTTTGTCAGCCCGGCAAAGGCAAATTCGTCTTCTCCGTGAGGAAGGCTGGCCGAGGTTTCGTTCATCGCCTCTGCGAGCTCACGTGTGGCAAGGTTCCAGACAAACTCTTTTGTCTCGACGATATTTCGCACGCTGTCCTTCCAGCCGCTGCTGGCAAAACCAATAATGGGCGGACGATAATTAAAACAGTTAAAGAAACTGTAGGGGGCGAGATTGGTTTGCCCCGAGGCATTCTGTGAGGCAATCCAGCCGATGGGCCGAGGGCCAATAATGGCGTTCAGAGGATCGTGCGGTAAACCATGTCCCTGCGAAGGCTGATAAAAGTACATTACGCTCTCCGGTGAGTAGTCAGAACCTCATTATGCCGCGGGATTTGGCCCGGTACAGCAGCCGCGATGAAATCATTCCGATCATAAAATTCATCTGCGCAACGAATGTGACATTGATCACTTCAAAGTTGCGTGCACAGCCAGTATCATCAGAACAGATAAAACCCTCGCTGCCAGACGGCGAGGGTTTTCTTTTGGATTGGTTTCTGCGGTACACGCAGCATTAACGACATGGAGTAATAAATGTCCAGACCCACAATTATCATTAATGAACTCGACGCAGAACGTATCGACCGCCTTCTGGAAAAACCAGAGTTTGCTTCACTGCCGGTTGCCGACGCCCTGAACGCGGAGCTGGACCGGGCACAGATGTGTACCCCGGAAACCATGCCGCATGACGTCGTGACGATGAACAGCCAGGTAAAATTCCGCGATCTGACCACCGGCGATGAGCGCACGCGCACCCTGGTCTATCCTGCGCAGATGACCGACAGCAGCACGCAGCTTTCCGTTCTCGCCCCCGTCGGCGCCGCGCTGCTGGGCCTGCGTACCGGCGACACCATTCACTGGGAGTTACCGGGCGGCGCCTCCGCGCATCTGGAAGTGCTGGAACTGCTCTACCAGCCAGAAGCGGCCGGCGATTACCTTCGTTAATCTCATCTGAATAAGCGCATAACCGCGTTTCCCAGAGGATGCACCCGCATCCTCTTTCCGTAAAATCACCTTTATTTCCTATAGAAGCCAAAATTATCTTCATCCAGGCTTAATCCGTTTCAACGGCCCAGGGTCTTCTATGGATGAGATAGAAGTCATTTCTCTTATCTATTTAATTTTACTGGCGATTATCGTCACGGCCGTGCTATATCTTGAGCGTCACTGGTAGCCTTTACCCCGCCTGAATTCCGCAAAGAAACGTCAAATAACGCCACGATATGAAAAGTGTCTGACAGATATCAGAAAACCATATTATTTTGTGATTGAATGAATCGAGCGTTTATAAACAAGGAGAAACGGGTATGTACCAGACAATTATTATGCCGGTTGATGTTTTCGAAATGGAACTGAGCGACAAAGCCGTCCGCCATGCTGAGTTTCTGGCGCAGCAGGATGGCGTGATTCACCTCTTGCACGTCCTGCCCGGTTCGGCCAGCCTGAGCCTGCACCGCTTTGCAGCCGATGTTCGCCGCTTTGAAGAGCATCTTCAGCACGAAGCCGAAGCGCGGCTGCAAACCATGGTCGGCCATTTCACCCTCGATCCGTCACGGATTAAAACCCACGTGCGTTTCGGCAGCGTTCGCGATGCGGTCAATGAAATGGCGAACGAACTGAAAGCCGATGTGGTGGTGATCGGCTCGCGTAATCCGTCCATCAGCACCCACCTGCTCGGCTCGAATGCCTCAAGCGTGATTCGCCACACCCATATTCCGGTGATGGTCGTTCGCTAACGCCCAAAAGAAAAACCCCGCTTGCGCGGGGTTTTGTCTGATGCAGGTGGTGCCTTACTTTCTTTTATTATGCTGTTTTGGTGCGAATCAGATAATCAAACGAGCTTAATGACGCTTTCGCCCCTTCGCCGGTGGCGATGATAATCTGTTTGTACGGCACCGTCGTGCAGTCGCCCGCCGCAAAGACCCCCTTCACGCTGGTTTCACACTTGGCGTCGATGATGATTTCGCCCATACGGTTACGCTCAACGGAGCCTTCCAGCCAGGTGGTGTTTGGCAACAGACCAATCTGGACGAAAATCCCTGACAGCGGCACGCTGTGCACATCGCCGCTGACGCGGTCGCGATACTCGAGGCCCGTCACTTTGCTGCCATCGCCTTTCACTTCCGTCGTCTGCGCGTTCAGCACGATATCGACGTTCTTCAGGCTGCGCACTTTATCCTGCAGCACCTGATCGGCTTTCATTTCCGGGGCAAATTCCAGCAGGGTAACGTGTTCCACAATACCCGCCAGATCGATAGCCGCTTCAACGCCGGAGTTACCGCCGCCAATCACCGCCACGCGTTTACCTTTAAACAGCGGGCCGTCGCAGTGCGGGCAGTAGGTCACGCCTTTGGTGCGATACTGATCTTCGCCAGGGACGTTCATGTTGCGCCATTTTGCGCCGGTGGCGATGATCACGCTGCGCGCTTTCAGCACCGCGCCGGAAGCCGTTTCAATCTGGTGTAAGCCACCTTCCTGCGCTGCCGGAACCAGTTTGCTGGCACTTTGGCTATCAATCACATCCACTTCATAATCGCTAACGTGCGCTTTCAGGGCACCCGCCAGCTTTTGACCTTCGGTTTTCGGGACCGAGATGTAGTTTTCGATGTCGACGGTGTCGAGCACCTGGCCACCGAAACGCTCACCCATCAGGCCGGTACGAATGCCTTTACGGGCAGAATACACCGCCGCCGCCGCACCCGCCGGGCCGGAGCCGACGATCAGCACGTCGTAAACATCACGTTTATTCAGCTCTTCCGCCGCACGTTTTTCGGCACCGGTATCAATTTTGGCGACGATTTCCGTCAGCGTCATACGCCCCTGGCCGAACTCCTGACCATTGACGAATACCGCCGGAACCCCCATCACGTTGCGATCGGTGATTTCGTTCTGGAATACGCCGCCGTCGATGGCCGTATGTTTGATGCGTGGGTTAAGCACTGCCATCAGGTTCAGCGCCTGTACTACGTCCGGGCAGTTATGGCACGAGAGCGAGTAATAGGTTTCAAATTCAAAATCGCCGTCGATGTTGCTGATTTGCTCCAGCAGAGACTGTGCCTCTTTCGACGGATGCCCACCGGTCCACAGCAGCGCCAGTACCAGGGAGGTAAATTCGTGACCCAGCGGAGAACCGGCAAAGCGCGGCCCCTTGTCAGAACCTGGGTTAGTAATCAGGAATGACGGCTTGCGTACCGCGAGGCTGTTATCTTCTTTAAAGGTCACTTTTGGTGACAGTTCGGCGATTTCCGCCAGCAGTTCCTTGATTTCTGCCGATTTAGCGCCGTCATCCAGCGTGGCAATCAGCTCAACAGGTTTGGTCAGTTTCTCAAGGTAGGCCTTGAGCTGGGTTTTCATGTTGGTGTCGAGCATCGTTAATCTCCTGCTTTACGTTTCCTCATGTAAACCGCCTCTTAGCTGGCGGCCTTCGCGCCCCGGTCACTTATTCCTGGGATTCGCTTAGCGCCGCCGCGATGCGACTTACATGAGATAACGTAAAAATTTCAAAAAAGCGGGTGCCACAATGCACCCGCCAATCGTCGTCAATTTCCTTTGGATTTCGCGCCTGAGCGTGAAAAAGAGGGAAATCTTAGATTTTGCCAACCAGGTCCAGAGATGGAGCCAGCGTCGCTTCGCCTTCTTTCCATTTAGCCGGGCACACTTCACCTGGGTGAGACGCCACGTACTGTGCTGCTTTGATTTTACGCAGCAGGTCAGATGCATCACGGCCGATACCTTCAGCGGTAACTTCGATAGCCTGGATAATGCCCTGCGGGTCAACGACGAAGGTGGCGCGGTCAGCCAGGCCTTCATCTTCACGCATGTTGTCGAAGTTACGGGTCAGGGCGCCAGTCGGGTCGCCGATCATCGCGTATTTGATTTTCGCGATGGTTTCAGAGCTGCCATGCCATGCTTTGTGAGTGAAGTGGGTGTCGGTAGAAACAGAGTAAACGTCCACGCCCAGTTTCTGCAGTTCGTCGTAATGATCCGCTACGTCGCCCAGTTCGGTCGGGCAAACGAAGGTGAAATCTGCCGGATAGAAGAAGAACACGCTCCAGCGACCTTCGGTATCTTTCTCGGTCACTTCGACGAATTCACCGTTTTTGAACGCCTGGTTTTTGAAAGGTTTAATTTTAGTGTTAATCAAAGACATCTGTACTTCCTCCGTGTTTTCGTTGAGATGTAAGGTAACGAACTTTGACTGATGGGGCTAATGCGTTTGCCGTATCAAATCAATCAGTCATACCTTACAACCCGAACCGACAACGTTGTGAATGGTGTTGGGTAGCCCAAAAGTAAAAAGGCCGCCCCAACGGGCGGCCCTGATACCTGAATTCCCCGTAGGTACCTTCAGTGCCAGCCGGAGCTGGCGTTGCGTTGCGCTCTACAGAACCTGAGTCAGGTCGTAACAGCGGTATCGATTACACCACCCGCGCAGGCATTGAGCAATCCACGACCGGGTCATTCCTGTCTATGGCTGTGATAGGTTTTTCCGAATAACGATGTTGACGGCCCTTCTCCCCTCTATTCTTGCGAGGAATAAAATTGCGCTTGATGCTAAATTTACCCATTAAAAAATACAAAATAATTATTAACACACCGCAATTCATGCAGCCCAATTATTATTAATAGTCAGAAATATTTTCATGGATGTATTTTATTTAACGCATATTGTGAAACATAATATTTCAATCAGCATAAAACCGAGTGCTATCACAAAACACCAGGGCACTATCCAATCAAATTTTATTTAAGGACAACTTTCTTTTTACATGCAGGGGAATTGCTTTATTATCACCACGTCATTCCCGACGAAGTAATGATATGGCAAAAAAAGTCATAAAGAGATTGATTATGTCCATCTATAAATATCCTCTTAAACTGAATGTTCTCGACGCCGCAATAGAGAGAATCGACTGGACGCTCGAAAACTTATCAAAAGTCTGCGTCTCTTTTTCCGGTGGAAAAGATTCCACCATTATGTTGCATCTTACGGCGCAGCGGGCGCGTAAACAGAAACGGAAAATTAGCGTTCTGTTTATCGACTGGGAGGCGCAATTTACTTACACCATCGAACATGTCGAGAACATGCGGGCGCACTATTCCGACGTCATCGATCACTTTTACTGGGTGGCACTGCCCCTCACCACGCAAAACTCCCTGTCACAATTTCAGCCTGAGTGGCAGTGCTGGGAGCCGGGCACCGACTGGGTCCGCCAGCCGCCGGAAGACGCCATTACCGATCCCCACTATTTCGATTTCTATCAGCAAGGGATGACCTTCGAATCGTTCGTCAGAGCCTTTTCCGACTGGTATGCGCAAAAACGCCCTGCCGCGGTGCTGATCGGCATTCGCGCCGACGAGTCCTATAACCGCTTTCTGAGTATCGCCAGCGCGCGCAAACAGCGGTTCGCGGACGACAAACCCTGGACCACCTTCGCCCCCGGCGGCCACGCCTGGTACATGTATCCCATCTACGACTGGAAAACCGCCGATATCTGGACCTGGTTTGCCAAAACCGGCTGCAGCTATAACCCCCTGTACAACCTGATGTACCAGGCGGGCGTCCCCCTTCGCTATATGCGCATTTGCGAACCCTTTGGCCCGGAGCAGCGCCAGGGCTTATGGCTCTACCATGTGCTGGAGCCGGAGCGCTGGGCGGCGATGTGCGAGCGGGTCAGCGGGGTGCGAAGCGGAGGCATTTACGCGGGTCATGACAACCATTTTTACGGCCATCGTAAAATTCTCAAACCCGATCATCTTTGCTGGCAGGAATATGCCTTGTTATTACTCGACAGTATGCCTGTCGCCACGGCAGAACATTATCGCAACAAAATCGCCGTCTATTTGCACTGGTATCAAAAACAGGGCATGGAAAATATACCGGACACTCAGGACGCGGATATTGGCTTAAAAGACATTCCCTCCTGGCGGCGAATTTGTAAGGTACTTCTTAATAATGATTATTGGTGTCGGGCGTTATCATTTAGCCCAAATAAACCTAAGCATTACCAACGCTACAGTGACCGAATGAAAACCAAACGCCAGCAGTGGGGAATTTTATGCAACAACGATTAATTAACGATATGGAGCACTATCTGCAATCGCTTTCTGAAGAGAAGAAAATAGAGGCCATCAACGCGTTTCGTCAGGCGATTCACCAGTTCAGCCCCTTTCACGAACAGCCCGTCGACTGCGTACTGTGGATTAAACAAGAAGAGATCAGCGCTAACGACTACAACCCCAATACCGTGGCCCCGCCGGAAAAACGCCTGCTCAGCAAATCGCTGGAGCTGGATGGGTTTACGCAGCCGATCCTGGTCACTGAAAACGGCCCGCACAATTACGAGATCGTGGACGGATTCCATCGGCGTGAGCTTGGCAGCCAGCGGGCGGCGTTAAAACGGCAGTTGAAAGGCTATCTGCCCGTCACCTGCCTGCGTAAAGAACGGCAGGAGAAGTTCGACCGGATGGCCGCCACCATTCGTCACAACCGTGCGCGCGGGCGCCATCAAATTCACTCGATGTCGGAGATTGTCCGGGAACTGGTATTGCTCGGCTGGGACAATGAGAAAATCGGGCTGGAGCTTGGGATGGACAGCGACGAAGTGCTGCGCCTGAAACAGATCAACGGCCTGCTGGAACTGTTCGCAGACCGTCGTTATTCAGACGCCTGGACCGTTAAATAATCACAGCGCATTCAGGCGCTCGGCCGCCGCTAACAGCGTCGATTCCTGCTTCGCAAAACAGAGACGAATCAGTTTATGCGGGAAGGGGTCGGCGCAAAATACCGACAGCGGTATCGCGGCGACGCCCGCCTCTTTGGTCAGCCACTGGCAAAAACTGACGTCGTCCAGATCGGAAATCGCGCTGTAATCCGCCAGCAGGAAGTAAGTCCCTTCGCACGGCAGAATTTCCAGCCGGCTGTTGCTCAGCGCATTCACAAACCGATCCCGTCGCGCGCGATAGAACGCCGGTAATTCACGATAGTGCTCCGGTTCGGCACGGAGCATATCCGCCAGCGCCAGCTGCGCAGGGGTGTTTACGGCAAACGTCAGATACTGATGCACTTTACGTAACTCGGCGCTGATCGCCGCAGGCGCGACGCAATAGCCCACTTTCCAGCCGGTCATGTGATAGGTTTTACCAAACGATGACACCGCGATGGCGCGTTCGCGAAGCTGCGGATGGGCGAGCACGCTGGCGTGCCCCTCGTCTGCAAAACAGATGTGCTCGTAGACTTCGTCGCTCAGCACATAGATTTCACGTTCAGCAATCGCCTGCCACAGCGCCGCGAAATCCGCTTTGCGCCAGACGGTCGCCGACGGGTTGTGCGGCGTATTAAGGATTACCAGACGGGTTTTCTCACTCAGCAGCGCGGCGAAAGCCTGCCAGTCGGGGCGAAAATGCGGCGGCTGAAGCGCAACACGTTTGACCACGCCGCCGGAGAGTTCAATGGCTGGCGCGTAGCTGTCGTAGCTCGGATCGAAGCAAATCACCTCATCACCGGTACGCACCAGCGCGGTAATCGCCGCGTACAGCGCCTCTGTCGCCCCCGCCGTCACCGTCACTTCACTGTTGGCATCCGGCTTGTAGCCATAGAGTTCAGCCGTTTTATCGGCAATCGCCTCCCGCAGCGGCTGCGCGCCCGTCATCGGCGCATACTGATTGGCCCCTTGCGCCACGTGGTGCGCCAGGCGCTCCTGCAGATAGGTCGGGCCGTCAAAGTCAGGGAATCCCTGCGAAAGGTTGATGGCGTTATGGGCCTGGGCCAGCGCGCTCATCTGCGTAAAGATGGTGGTACCGAGATTGGGAAGTTTGCTTTGCGGAATCAACGGGTTATTGCTCATTGTGTCGTGCCTGCATGTAATACTTATGTTGCTGCCACTATAACACGATGTTAGTCTTTAGCAATCAAGACGCTTAGACGTCTAAATCATATAATTATTCCTGCCGAGAGGGTAAAGGAAAATGACAGAGCACCTGCAACTCACACAACTCGTCGACGCCTGCCGCTGGATTGGCGCCAAAGGCTGGGCACCCGCGACGGGCGGGAACATGTCCGTGCGAAAGGACGACACGCTGTGCTGGCTGAGCGAATCCGGCAAAGACAAGGGCAGCCTGACAACGGATGATTTCCTGCAAGTGGAGATCGCCACCAACCGCGCGCCGGCCGGGCGAAAACCGTCGGCGGAAACGGGCCTGCACACGCTGATTTATCGCCTGTTTCCACAGGCCAACGCGGTGCTGCACGTGCATACGGTCAATGCCACCGTGCTGTCGCGCCTGACCAAAACGGCTGAGCTGCGCATCAGCGGTTTTGAGATGCAAAAATCCCTCAGCGGGCAGACCACCCATCTGGATACCCTCGTTATTCCGGTGTTCGACAACGACCAGGATATTGACGCCCTCGCCTCGCGAATCGCCCATTACGCACAGGAAACCCCACTTAATTATGGTTTTCTTCTGCGCGGTCATGGCTTAACCTGCTGGGGACGCGATGTGGCCGAAGCCCGCCGTCACCTTGAAGGCCTTGAATTCTTATTTGAATGCGAAATGCGTTTACGACAACTGGAGAGATTATGATTCGCGCGATTGTGACGGATATTGAAGGGACCACCAGCGATATTCGTTTTGTCCACAATGTGCTATTCCCCTATGCGCGCGAGCGGCTGGCGGCGTTTGTCACCGCCCAGCAGTACGCCGAACCGGTGAAATCCATTCTGGACAATCTGCGTGATGAAATTGCCAGCCCTCATGCCAGCATCAGCGAGCTTATCGACACCCTGTTTACGTTTATGGATGAAGACAGGAAATCCACCGCCCTGAAGGCCCTGCAAGGGATTATCTGGCAGGACGGATACGTCAACGGCGATTTCACGGGCCATCTCTACCCGGACGTTTTGCCTGCGCTGGAAAAATGGAAAGCGCAAGGCATTGATCTCTATGTTTATTCCTCTGGCTCTGTCGCAGCGCAGAAACTGTTATTTGGCTACAGCGACGAAGGTGATATTACTCATCTGTTCAGCGGTTATTTCGATACCCACGTGGGCGCGAAGCGTGATGTGCAGTCCTACACCACCATTGCCGCGCAGATCGGCGCCGCCCCGTCGCAAATCCTGTTCCTCTCGGACATTCACCAGGAGCTGGACGCCGCTGAGCAGGCAGGTTTTCGTACCCTGCAGCTGATTCGCGGTGATGACGATGGCGCGAGCCACCACCATCAGGTACACCAATTCGACGAGATTAATCCGGAGCAGATCCCTTCATGAGCGCTTTGACCATTTATTCCGACACCGACACCCGCGCCCCGCTGTGGCACAGCACCGATGCCCGTGATATCGCTGAAAAGCTCAACGCCCGCGGCGTGCGTTTTGAACGCTGGGAAGCCGACCGCGATTTAGGCCGCGATCCCGCACCGGAAACGGTGATTAATGCGTATCAGCACGCGATCGATAAACTGGTGGCGGAGAAAGGCTATCAGAGCTGGGATGTTATCAGCCTGCGCGCGGATAACCCGCAGAAAGAGGTGCTGCGCGCGAAGTTTCTCAACGAACATACTCACGGCGAAGATGAAGTGCGTTTCTTTGTTGAGGGTGCTGGTCTGTTTTGTCTGCACATCGAAGACCAGGTGTACCAGGTGCTGTGCGAGAAAAATGACCTCATCTCCGTACCCGCCGGCACGCCGCACTGGTTTGATATGGGTTCCGAACCCAACTTCACCGCGATCCGCATTTTCGATAACCCGGAAGGATGGATTGCGCAGTTCACGGGAAGTGAGATCGCGGATGGCTATCCGCGACTGGCTTAAGCGCTTTGCCGGGCGGCGCGAACGCTGACCCGGCTTGTTCAGCGGTAGATGCCTTCAGCGCTTCAGTCCGTATGCATCACCAACCAGCCGCTCCAGCACGATGCCCCATCCTTCACCCGTTCGAGCGTTAAAGCAGAATCACGCGTCACGTTCGGTCCTCCCCAAGGGAATGCCCTAAAAGGATAACCGCACTCAGGCGAATTCCCCTTTTGCCACCGCTTCCGGCCACACTACGCCCGTATCCAGCACCCACCCGCTGATCAGCGCCGCAGGCGTCACGTCAAACGCCGGGTTGTAGACTTTCGCCTCTTCCGGCGCCCACTGCACCGCGCCAAAACTCCCGGCAACACCCGTTACTTCGCTGGCCGCACGCTGCTCGATAGGGATGGCATCACCGTTCGGACAGTTCGGGTCCAGCGTGGTTTGCGGTACTGCGACATAAAAAGGAATGCCGTGGAATTTCGCCAGTACCGCCAGAGAGTAAGTGCCGATTTTGTTCGCCACATCGCCGTTGGCGGCAATGCGATCCGCTCCGACCCACACTGCGTCCACCTGCCCTTTCGCCATCAGGCTGGCGGCCATGGAGTCGGTGATCAGCTGATACGGTACGCCTAGCTCGCCCAGTTCCCAGGCGGTAAGTCTGCCGCCCTGCAACAGCGGGCGCGTTTCATCCACCCAGACATTAGCGATTTTTCCCTGCTGATGGGCAACCGCAATCACCCCCAGCGCCGTACCGACTCCCGCAGTCGCCAGGCCACCGGTATTGCAATGGGTCAGCAGACGGCTTCCAGGCTTCACCAGTTCGCTTCCGGCGCGAGCGATGGCGTCGCAAAGCTGCTTATCCTCATCGATCAGCCGCAGGGCCTCAGCGCTCAGCGCAGGGACAAAATCCTCCTGCCACAGCGCCTGCTTCATGCGATCGAGATTGTTCATCAGGTTCACGGCCGTTGGGCGTGACGCCCGCAGGGTGTCGAGGGCTAGCGCCAGCTCGTCTCGGCTTTTCCCTGCCTCGGCCAGCAGCGCCAGCAAAAGGCTCGCAGACAGCCCAATCAGCGGCGCGCCGCGTACTCTGAGCGCGTGAATGTGGCCGACCAGCGCCTCTACCGTGGAGGCATCCAGCCAGCGTTTCTCCTGCGGAAGCGCCTGTTGGTCGAGAATAAATAGCTGATTACCCGCCACCCGCAGGCTTGTCGTCTGTAATGTCTGCATGTCGTTAATTCTCTGTTGCGTTGTTGTATCACATTGTGTCAGGATAAAATTCAGATGTATAGACGTCTAAATGTCTTTATTACCAGAACTGATGAGGAACAGGCAATGTCGCAATACCGTACCTTTACCGCCCAGGATGCCGTGGAATATGCAAAGCAGTTCGGCGGCCTTGATGACCCATCATCGCTGGTGGAGGCGCAGGAAGTGGGCGACGGCAACCTCAATCTGGTATTTAAAATTTTCGATGCCGACGGCGTCAGCCGTATCATCGTCAAGCAGGCGCTGCCTTACGTGCGCTGCGTGGGTGAGTCCTGGCCACTGACGCTGGATCGCGCCCGCCTCGAAGCGCAAACCCTGGTCGAGCACTACCAGCACAGCCCGCAGCACACGGTCAAAATCCACCATTACGACCCGGAGCTGGCGGTGATGGTGATGGAAGATCTCTCCAGCCATAAAATCTGGCGCGGCGAGCTGATTAGCGGCGTCTGGTACCCGCAGGCTTCGCGTCAGCTGGGTGAATATCTCGCTCACACCCTGTTCCACACCAGCGATTTTTACCTCCATCCGCACGTCAAAAAGGCGCAGGTGGCGAAGTACATCAACCCGGAAATGTGTGAGATCACCGAGGATCTGTTCTTTAACGATCCGTACCAGATCCACGAGCGCAATAACTATCCGGCGGCGCTGGAAGCGGACGTGGCCGCCCTGCGCAGTGACGATCGGCTGAAAATTGCCGTCGCCTCGCTCAAGCACCGTTTCTTCTCGCAGGCCGAAGCGCTGCTGCACGGCGATATTCACAGCGGCTCGATTTTTGTCGCAGAGGGCAGCCTGAAGGCGATTGACGCCGAGTTCGGCTATTACGGGCCGATCGGTTTTGATATCGGCACCGCCATCGGCAATCTGCTGCTGAACTTCTGCGGTCTGCCGGGCCATCTGGGTATTCGCGATGCCGCTGCCGCCCGCGAGCAGCGTCTGACGGATATTCAGGAGCTGTGGAACACCTTCGCGGAACGTTTCCAGGCGCTGGCACGTGAAAAAACCCGCGATGCGGCCCTGAGCGTGCCGGGCTATGCGTCAGAATTTCTGAAAAAGGTCTGGACCGATGCCATCGGTTTCTGCGGCACCGAGCTGATTCGCCGAAGCGTTGGGCTGTCGCACGTGGCGGATATCGACACCATTGCGGACGAAGCAATGCGCCACGAGTGCCTGCGCCACGCCATTACGCTCGGCAGAGCGTTGATTGTGATTGCCGACCGAATCGACAGCGCCGAAGAACTCGTGGCGCGTGTTCGCCAGTACAGCTGATTCCGTAACCCTTGCCGGGTGGCGATGTCGCCTGCCCGGCCTGTCACACTTATCCCAGATACTCAATCACCGACAGCCCGCCGTTGTAATCCGTGCTGTAGATAATCCCCTGCGCATCCACAAACACGTCGCATGACTGAATCACCTGCGGGCGATGAGGGCGTGTGTCCATCATCTTCTCCGGCGCGGCCGGAACCAGCGCGCCGGTTTCCACCGGGCGGTACGGATTCGAAATGTCGTACGCGCGCACGCCTGCATTCTGATAGGTGGCGAAAATCAGCGTCGAGCTGATAAAACTCCCTGGCCGGTTTTCGTGCAGATTGTGCGGCCCGAAGTGCGCCCCTTTCGCCACGTAATCTGTCTCTTCCGGCTGCGGGAAGGTCGAGATACTGACCGGGTTCGACGGCTCGCGGATATCAAACAGCCAGATCAGCTTTTCACCGTCCTCCTGGTTATCGAGCACCGCTTCGTCCAGCACCACCAGCAGGTCCCGGTCGGGCAGCGGCAGCGCGGTATGCGTTCCACCGCCAAATGGCGGGCTCCAGTTGCGATGGCTAATCAGCTTCGGCTGGGTTCTATCCTTCACATCCAGCAGGGTCAGCCCGCCATCGCGCCAGCTGCCGTAGGCGGTATCGCCCGCGATGATCGCATGATGCAGCGCGTAGCGTTTGCCCTCCGGCCAGCCCGGTTGTTCGCCTGCCGCCTGATTCATCCCCGGCAGCCACCAGCGGCCTGCCACTTCCGGTTTGCGCGGATCGGCAAGATCGATAGTCAGGAAAATGTAGTCGGTAAAGCCATCGATCAGCGCCGAGACATACGCCCAGCGCCCGCCGACGTACCAGATGCGATGAATGCCGATCCCGTCGAGGGACAAGAAGCTGATTTCACGCGGTTTGTCCGGCGTGGAGATATCAAAAATCCGCAGGCCCGCGCTCCAGCCTTTGTCCTGCACGTCGCTGACGGTGTGCCCTACCTGGCGGGTGTAGTAGACCTTTTCATCGGCAAAACGGGCGTCGGCAAACAGATCGCGGGCGTTGATGACCAGTAACAGATCGTCATGGGCCTGGAGATGCACATTCCAGGTGCCGGGCGGCGCAGCCACGTAGCCCGCCGCTTTGGGATTTTTCGGGTCACGTACGTCGACAATGGAAAAGCCCTGCGACACCATATGCCCGATGTAGGCAAAGCCGCGATGGACCATCAGCTGAACACCGTCCGGGCGACCGCCCTGATCGCTGTGACCGATGAGCCGCATATTGCGGCTGTATTCCGGTGTAGGTAATTGAGAGGACATATCCGTTCCTTTTGCCGGATGGCGCTACACCTTCTCCGGCCTACAGAACGTAGGCCCGGTTAGCGCAGCGCCACCGGGCAATATTATTTGCTCTTCGCTTCCAGGGTCGCAAACCACGGCGCGACGAAATCTTCGGTCTGGCCCCAGCCCGGAATGATTTTCCCGAGTGATGCCACATTGACCGCACCCGGCTGGGCCGCCAGCAGCGCCTGCGGAATTGCCGCCGCTTTAAAGTCGTAGGTCGCTGGCGTGGTTTCACCTGCGATTTTATTGGCGATCAGGCGCACGTTAGTGGCACCAATCAGTTTCGGGTCAACCGCCACGCTCACTTTCCACGGGCTGCCGGATTCACGCATCAGCTGCAAATCCTGGTTCGAAATATCGATGCTGTAGAGTTTGATCTCGGTGCGGCCATTCTCTTTCAGCGCTTTGTAAGCGCCCTGGCTGAAGGCATCCCAGGTTCCCCAGATCGCATCGATTTGGCCTTTCGGGTACTTCGCCAGCACCGCGCCCACTTTGTTCGCCGTATCACCCTGCACGTCAGAGGAGACCGCGCCAATTGACTCCAGCTCTTTGATGCCCGGATACTCTTTTTGCAGCGCCTGGTACGCCGCCTGACGACGCTCCATCGGCGGGAAACCCGCGACCCACAGCTTAATGATATTGGCTTTGCCGTTGAAATCTTTCGCCAGCTGGCCGAAGGAGAGATTCGTCAGGGAGGCATCATCCTGCTGGGTGACGGTCACGCCCGGAATCTCACCGTTGACGGCCGTATCAAACACCGCCACTTTGATCCCAGCATCCACGGCCTTTTTCACCAGCGCCGTGGAGTAGGGGTCGCGGCCCTGGGAGAGAATAATCCCGTCATATTTCTGGCTGATGGCCTGGTTGACGAAATCCTGGAATTTGGCGTCATCGCCGTTGCTTAAAAAGGTGCTGACCTTAAAGCCGAGCTTTTTCCCTTCCTGAATCGCGCCCGAGACAAACTGCGTGGTGTTGTCGTCGGAGCCAAGGTTGCGGATCACCGCGATACGAATCGGGCCGTCATGATTGGCAATCGCCGCCGGAACGGGGGCTGGGGTGGCCGCGTAACCCGGTAACGCGGTCAGTAACCCCAGGGCCACCAAAGAGAGTGCTATTTTCTTCATTCTGTTATCCCATTGTGTTGTTAACGTTTTTGTATGTAAGTAATCGCCAGTGCCACTGCCAGCACCAGCCCTTTTATAATGTCCATGGCGTAATACGGAACCGAGAGCATCACCAGCCCGTTCGACAGCACGCCTAAAATCACCGCCCCCACCAGAGTTCCCAGTGCGTTGGGTTTACCGGAACCCGCCAGCGAGAAGCCAATCCACGCCGCGGCTACCGCGTCCATCAGATAACCGCCGCCCGCATTGACCTGAGAAGATCCAATGCGTGACGCCAGCAAAATGCCGCCTAACCCGGCCAGCAGAGAGGCAATCACATACGCCGCCACTTTGTAGCGCGTGGTACGAATTCCAGACAGACGCGCCGCTTCCGGGTTTCCGCCGATGGCGTACATGCGTCGTCCGTGGGTGGTCAGGGAGAGACCCAGCTGCGCCAGCACCGTCACCACCAGCATGATGATCACAATGGTCGGCACCTGGCCGAGCAGCCCGAACGCTGCCGGAATGGTCCCTTCAGCCATGTCACCGCTCGGCAGTACCATGTTTTCGGTAATCGATCCGCCGTAGCTGTAGGTCATCGCCACGCCCTGAATCACAAACAGACTGGCGAGGGTCGCCAGCATGTCCGGAATCCGCAGAATGACAATCAGGAAGGCATTAAACAGCCCGACCAGCGTACAGAGCGCCAGGGTGATCAGAATCGACTCGGTGGTGCCGTAGCCGTGCCAGACGAAGAGTGAAATCACCAGCGCATTGGCCAGCGACGCCGTCGAGCCTACGGAGAGATCAAACCCGCCGACGGTCAGGGAGATCGACACCCCGATGGCAATCACCGTCACAATGGCGATGGAACGTAAAATATTGATGATGTTAAAAGGATCGAGGAAGTTGTCCGATGCGATGCCAAAAATCGCCACCAGCGCGACAACGGTCAGCAACATGCCCCATTTGTAGAGAAAATCGAAAAACTGCTGACGGCCCGACGCCGTCGCATTCACTGAAAGGGCCTTGCTCACGACGCCGTACCTCCGGTTGAATAATAAAGTAATGTCTCTTCACGGGCCTGTGCTCCGGCGACTTCCGCCACGATGCGCCCGTCCCACAGCACGCAGATGCGATCGCATAATCCCACCAGCTCGGCGAATTCGCCGGAGGCATAAATCACCCCTTTGCCTTCGCGCGCCAGGCCATCAATCAGCTGGAACAGATCGGTTTTGGCCTTCACGTCCACGCCTTTGGTCGGCTCGTCAAAAATCAGTACGCTGGCGTTGCCGCGCAGCCATTTGCCGATCGCCACTTTCTGCTGATTGCCGCCTGACAGACGACGTAGAACCTGCCCCGGCCCCCGTGCCCGAATACCGACGCGGGCGATCACCTCCTCAGCCCAGCGCCACGCCTGACGATGCCCAAACAGGCTCCAGCGCGAGAAGCTGTGATCTGCGCTAACGGCCAGATTCATGCTCACCGGCTCATCGATAAAAATGCCCTCTTTGCGCCGCTCTTCCGGCACCAGCGCCAGCCCGCGCAATACAGAATCCGCCGGATCGCGCGGCTGCCACGGCTGATGGTTCAGCTCTGCGCGATCGACGCGGCTTTTCGAGGCGCCAAACAGCGCTTTGCACAGCTCGGTTTTCCCCGCCCCGGCAAGCCCGGCAATGCCAAGAATTTCGCCCTTGCGCAGGTGCAGGGAGATATCTTTCAGCAGCGCTTCGTCGTGCAGCCCTTCCACGCGCAGCAAGGTTTCGTCACTGTGCGGCGGTCGCGCAGGCGGATAGATGTCGCTCAGTTCATGGCCGAGCATCTTCTCGACGATGTCTTCACCGGAGAGTGACGCCATCGGCCCGGACTCAATCAGCTTGCCGTCGCGCAGCACCGTTAAGGTGTCGCAAATGGCTTTCAGCTCATGAATGCGATGGGAGATAAACACCACGCCGATCCCCTGCTGTTGCAGGCGTCGGACCACCGCGAACAGGCGCTCGCTTTCGTGCGCGTCCAGCGGTGCGGTCGGCTCATCCAGAATCAGAAAACGGCAGTGATGCGACAATGCCCGCGCCAGCAGAATTTGCTGCTTTTCGGCGAGGGTGCAGCTATCGATGGAACGACGGACATTAAGGGAGATATCCAGCTGCGCCAGGGCCTGCTGCGCCTGCTCGCGAATCGCGCGCCAGCGGTAGCGATGGCCCGGCTGCGCCAGATTATCGAGCATAATGTTTTCGGCGATACTGAGGCCCGGGATCAGCGCCACGTCCACCTCCTGCTGCACCAGGTGAATGCCCAGCCGTTTGGCGTCCAGCGGTTCACGAATGGCCACCGGCTGATTGTTAATGCTGATTTCGCCCTCGTAGTGGTCATGCGTGCCGCAGAGTACCGCCATCAGCGTCGATTTCCCCGCCCCGTTGGCCCCCGTCAGCGCATGGACAGAACCGCCCGTCAGGGTGAAATCCACGCGCGACAGCGCCTGAAAGCCGGAAAAGGCCAGGCTGATACCGCGCATCTCAAGGCGACTGGAACCCATCCGCTGTCATTCCTTCTTATTTAATATTTTGATTTATGGAATTTTTCACAGCTCGGGTTGACTGGCAATGATAGAAAAGGCATAAGATAAAGCTAAATATTATTAGCCATCCGGATGTCCAGACATAACATCGGGTTAGCGCTTCGCAAAAAGGACACCCTCATGAGTCACACTGATATTCGCGTCGTACCCGGCCCGGCAAACTACTTTTCCCACAACGGCAGCCTTGCGCGCCTGAGCGATTTCTTCACCCCGGAACAGCTGTCCCGCGCGGTGTGGATTTACGGTGAACGCGCCATCGAAGGCGCCCGCCCGTTCCTGCCTGACAGCTTCCACGCCGCAGGCGCGAAGCATCTGCTGTTTAAAGGCCACTGCAGCGAGCGCGATGTCACCCATCTGGTGAATGACGCGGGTGATGACGTCAGCGTGGTGATCGGCGTGGGCGGCGGCGCAGTGATGGACACGGTCAAAGCCGTGGCGCGTCGTCTGGGTGTGCCGTTCGTCGGCATTCCGACTATCGCCGCCACCTGCGCGGCCTGGACGCCGCTGTCCGTGTGGTACAACGATGCCGGTCAGGCGCTTCAGTTTGAGATTTTCGATGACGCCAACTTCCTGGTGCTGGTCGAGCCACAGATCATCCTCAACGCCCCAGCGGAATACCTGCTGGCGGGTATCGGCGACACGCTGGCGAAATGGTACGAAGCGGTGGTGCTGGCACCGAAACCGGAAGCGCTGCCTCTGACAGTGCGGCTTGGCATTAACGGCGCGCTGGCGATCCGCGACGTGCTGCTGGAGAGCAGCGAGCAGGCGCTGGCCGATCAGACGCGCGGCGAACAAACCCAGGCGTTTCGCGATGTGGTCGACGCCATTATCGCCGGTGGCGGGATGGTTGGCGGGCTGGGCGAGCGCTATACCCGCGTGGCGGCTGCACATGCGGTGCATAACGGTTTAACGGTTCTGCCGCAGACCGAAAAATTCCTCCACGGCACCAAAGTGGCCTACGGCATTCTGGTGCAGAGCGCCCTGCTCGGTCAGGACGATGTTCTCGCGCAGTTAATTGCGTCGTATCAGCGTTTTCATCTGCCAACGACCCTTCGCGAACTGGAGGTGGATATTAACAACCGCGCTGAACTGGATAAGGTGATCGCCCATACGCTGCGCCCGGTAGAGTCGATTCACTCCTTGCCGGTGACACTTACGCCCGAGTCGCTTTACGCCGCATTGGTGAAGGTGGAAAACCTCAGCCGCTAATCGCTTCGACCGTCTATACCTAATGATGATTCTCACCACTCTCGCAACGAGGTCATCATGCAGATCGATTTAACGGGTAAGAAGGCGCTGGTTACTGGCGCCAGTCGTGGTTTGGGCCGTGCCATCGCGCTATCCCTGGCTCAGGCCGGGGCCGACGTGGTTATTACGTATGAAAAATCCGCCGATAAAGCTCAGGCCGTCGCCGCAGAGATAGCGGCGCTGGGGCGCAACAGCGAAGCCATTCAGGCAGACAGCGCCAGCGCAGAGGCCATTCAGGATGCCGTTACGCAGGCGGCACGCACGCTCGGTGGGCTGGATATTCTGGTCAATAACGCCGGGATTGCGCGCGGCGGTCCGCTGGAGTCCATGACGCTGGCGGACATTGATGCCCTTATCAACGTCAACATTCGCGGCGTGGTGATCGCCACTCAGGCCGCGCTGGTCCATCTGTCTGACGGCGGTCGCATCATCAATATCGGCAGCTGTCTCGCCAACCGCGTCGCCCAGCCGGGCATTGCAGTCTATTCCATGACGAAATCGGCGCTTAACTCCCTGACCCGAGGTCTGGCCCGCGATCTGGGACCGCGCGGCATCACCGTCAATCTGGTCCATCCCGGCCCTACCAACAGCGACATGAATCCGGAAGATGGCGAGCAGGCCGACTCTCAGCGCCAGCTGATCGCCATCGGTCATTACGGCCAGCCGGAAGATATCGCGGCGGCGGTCACCTTCCTGGCAAGCCCGGCGGCAGGGCAAATCTCCGGCACCGGTCTGGATGTAGATGGCGGCCTCAATGCCTGAGACTTTTTTGCCGGCCTGATTCCAGGTTTTTTGCACGCCTCTGTCGCCTGACAGAGGCGCTTGCGAGTGGCCTCGCGGCCTTCTATTTTGCCTCTTTCACCCGCAAATTCTGTGCTTTACAGTGCCCAAAAGAAATTCGGAAATTGTCTAATAGTCTTATTATTTCCTTATAAAAACTGTGGGTGTAAAGTGCGTAGATTCAAATCGATTTGTTGGTCAAAAAACGCAGAAAGAGAGCTCGCCAGAATTGAACCTCATGCGAAGAAACGCATTCTTCATAAGTTCTCTGAATTCAATGATCGATCGGCTCCCCCTCCGGACATCAGAAAATTAACGATTCCGGAAAATCACTACCGCCTGAGAGTGGGCAATTACAGGATTGTTTTCACCATAAGAGGTGATGCGTATGACGAGTGCCTGGTCATATCCGTTAAACGCAGAACCTCAACCACTTATCTGCATGAGGAGATTGTGCCCTATGGCTGTTCAGCTAATTCAGGATGAGGAAGGAACAACGCAGTTTGTGGTGATCCCCTGGCATGAATATTCGCGCATGTGTTCACAGCTGTCGGAAAACGATGACGAGAGGGATAGCGATCTGGAAGATATCGAGTGTGAGCACGATACCTATGATGATGTCGAGATACCGGGTGATGTCTGCGACGTGATGCATAAAGAAAATGTCAGCCTGCAGGCTGCATGGCGTATTTTGCGCGGCTTATCTCAACAGGACGTTGCCGACAAACTGGGCATCAGTCAGTCTGCCGTTTCACAGCTCGAGGCGATCGACTCACGCCCGCAAAAGCGCACGCGTGAAAAACTTGCGGCCATTTATGGCTGCACGCAGGAACAGATCAGTCTGTATCACCCGAAAGAGGGTTAACAGCACTTCGCCCCGCCTTTGCTGCCGTAACGGGCGTCCTGACGATCGCGGAAAAATTCCTCGTAGGTCATTGGCGTTTGGTCCGGATGCGTAACACGCATATGCTCGACATAGTTGTCATAGTCCGGCACGCCGATCATCATTTTGGCCGCCTGGCCGAGGTATTTCCCTGCTTTGGATAAGGTATCGAACATGATTCGGTTCCCGGAGTGGTGAAAATAGCAGGCCGGGTGAGCGCAAGCCCCACCCGGCATGATGATTAATGTGCCCCTTTTGCCTGCACCACAATCTCATCCAGATTTTCTGGCATCGGCTCGTATGGCGTCTCTTTCGCGGTCGGCTTGTCTTCTTTCAGTGCCGCCAGCGCGGTCTTCAGAGAGTACAACGCCAGCACCACAACCACCACCATAAAGAAGATTGTCAGCCCGGCATCCAGACGGTTGTTAAACACCAGTTGTGACAGCTGCGACTCCGTATACTGCGCCGGGATCTTGCCGCTGTCGATCATCGCCTGGAATTTATTGGCGATCGCGAGGAAGCCGACTTTGTTGTCCGGGCTAAACGCTTTCTGCCAGCCTGCGGTGAGCGTACAGATCAGCAGCCACGCCGTTGGCAGCAGCGCCACCCACGCGTAACGCTGACGCTTCATTTTGAACAGCACCACCGCGCAGAGCATCAGCGCCATGCCTGCCAGCATCTGGTTAGCGATACCGAACAGCGGCCACAGGGTATTGATCCCGCCGAGCGGATCGACGACCCCCTGATGGAGGAAGTAACCCCACGCCAGCACGCACAGCGCCGTTGCCAGCAGGTTGGCGGGCAGCGAATCCGTGCGTTTGAGGTTCGGCGAAATAACCCCCAGCAGATCCTGCAGCATAAAGCGCGCCGCGCGCGTCCCGGCATCCACCGCCGTCAGAATAAACAGCGCCTCGAACAGAATGGCGAAGTGATACCAGAACGACACATCCATCAGCCCGCCGAGCGCGCCGTGCAGAATATAGGCCATCCCCACCGCCAGCGTCGGCGCACCACCCGCACGGGAGATAATCGACTGTTCCCCCACTTCGTTAGCGATATGGGTCAGGGTTTCCGGCGTAATCGCAAAGCCCCAGCCGCTCACTACCTGCGCCGCAGAGGCGACCACGTCAACGGTTCCGGCCGGCGCCAGCACCGCCATCGGGCTGTTCATCGCAAAGTACACGCCCGGATCGATAATGCAGGCAGAGACCAGCGCCATAATCGCGACGAAGGACTCCATCAGCATACCGCCGTAGCCAATCAGGCAGGCCTGATTTTCATTGGCCAGCATCTTCGGCGTGGTACCTGATGCGATCAGGGCATGGAAGCCCGAGACGGCACCACAGGCGATAGTGATAAACAGGAACGGGAACAGGTTACCGGTCCAGACCGGGCCGGTGCCGTCGATAAATTTGGTCAGCGCCGGCATCGTCAGGGTCGGGCGCATGATCAGAATCCCGATCGCCAGCCCCACGATAGTACCGATTTTGAGGAAGGTGGAGAGGTAATCACGCGGGGCCAGCAGCAGCCAGACCGGCAGAACCGCCGCCACAAAACCGTAGCCCACCAGCATCCAGGTCAGCTGCACGCCAGTAAAGTCAAAGTACGGCGCCCATGTCGGGCTTTCCGCCACCCAGCCGCCGGAGATAATCGCGAAGACCAGGAAGAACAGGCCAATCACCGACACTTCACCAATGCGCCCAGGGCGGATATAGCGAATGTAGATCCCCATGAAAATCGCCAGCGGGATGGTAAAGGCCACGGTGTACGTTCCCCACGGGCTGTGGGTCAGGGCTTTCACCACGATCATCGCCAGCACCGCCAGAATGATCACCATGATCATAAAGGTGGCGATCAGGGCGATCACTCCGGCCGTTGCGCCCATCTCCTCTTTCATCAGCTCACCAAGCGAGCGCCCATCGCGGCGGGTCGAGACGAACAGCACCATAAAATCCTGCACCGCACCGGCCAGCACCACGCCCGCGAGGATCCAGATCATCCCAGGGAGATAGCCCATCTGCGCCGCCAGCACCGGCCCGACGAGCGGCCCCGCCCCGGCAATCGCCGCAAAATGGTGGCCGAACAGCACTTTTTTATCCGTCGGGACATAGTCCAGCCCGTCGTTATGACGAACTGCAGGTGTCATGCGCGTGCCATCTACCGCCAACACTTTGTCAGCAATAAAGCGCCCGTAAAAACGATACGCGATCAGATAAATGCAGACGGAAGCGACGACAATCCATAGCGCATTGATCTGTTCACCACGGTTGAGGGCGATATAGCCCAGAGCAAATGCGCCCACAACGGAGAGCACTGCCCAGATGAGGTATTTCCCTGAGTTGTTCATAGTTGTTGTCCGTTAGCGTGAAACAGTGAGATGTTACATTTTGTTTCTAGATCACTGCTTAAAATTTAACAACTCTGAAACGCAATAATGTGTGGTCAAACCAGATATTTACGCCACAGTGTTAAGCGGATCACTTTCGTGCCTTCCGCGTGCGTTTTCCTCTCTCCTCCCCCGTCACATTTTTGGTTTTTTCCTGGCAAAGCACCCTGTCGAAATGATTTGAATCATCTTATCTGAGCAAATAATCAACAAAATACCCTTGTGTATTCGCACGTTAACAAGGAAAAGGATATGAAAAGTTCAATACCTCAGGACTATAAGGTAGGGCCCGGCGCCTATTTTGCGCTGGCTTTCGCCGCCGTTTTCTTCTCCGGCCTGTTAGGGGGAAAAGAGTGGTACGGCGTGTTTGATTTCACCACGCTCAACGGGGCTTTCGGCAAAGTGGTCAGCAAAGCCAGCCTCGAAGACGGCACCCTGACCACGGCGACCAGTGCCTTTCGCGGTACCGGGGGCAGCGGCGCGATGGACGGTTTTCTGTTTGCGCTGGGGCTGATTCCGGCGGTGATGTTCGCACTCGGCATGATCAACGTGCTGGAACATTACGGCGCGCTGCGGGCGGCGCGTAAACTGCTGACGCCTCTGCTGCGCCCGCTGATTGGCATTCCGGGCACCACCGGACTGGCGCTGATCGGCAGCCTGCAAAGCACCGATGTCGGCGCGTCGCTCACCCGTAATCTCGCCGATGAAGGGCAAATCAGCGAAAACGAGAAAGACGTCTTTGCGATGTTCCAGTTCTCGGCGGGGGCGATGATCACCAACTTCTTCTCTTCCGGCGCCATTTTATTCACCCTGATCGCGATAGACGGCACCGCCGCCGTCCCGACCTCCATCGGCACCTGTGTCGCCGTGATGTTCATCATGAAAATCGTCGGCGCCAACATCCTGCGCCTGATCCTCTTACTCACCGGTAACAAAGCCGCCGTGGCCCAACAGGCAGAAGGAGAAGCCTCATGAGTGCACCGCAATCCAATCCCGTCATTACCGATGTTTTTGTCGAGGGCGCGCGTAAAGGCTGGAGCATCGCCACCAGCAGTACCCTGCCGAACGTGGTGATGGCTTTTATCATCATCAAAGCGCTGGAGATCACCGGCGCACTCAAAGGGCTGGGGATGATTTTCGCCCCGCTGATGGGGCTGTTCGGCCTGCCGGGTGAAGCGGCCGCAGTGCTGATTGGCGGCTGGATGTCGATGGGCGGCGGTATTGGCGTCGCTATCGGCCTGTTTGATAAGGGCATTCTGAGCGGCGAACATCTGGCGATCCTCGCCCCGGCCATCTATCTGATGGGTTCTCAGGTCCAGTATCTGGGCCGCATTCTTGGCGTGATCGGAACCCGCGCCAAACGCATTCCTCTGATGATTGCCATTTCGGTCATCAACGCCTTCTTAGCCATGCTGCTGATGCGCATTATTCTCTGAACAGGACGGAACCATGAATCTTGACCATTACATCAACGAACTGAAAACCCTGGTGAACGTAGACTGCGGGACCCAGACTCTGGCAGGCGTTGCCACCGTTGCCGGCATTATGGAATTACTGTGGCAGCAGGAGGGCTGGCACACCGAGCGGGTGAATCTTGGCGAGCAGGTCGGCCCCGGCGTGCTGGTCTGCAATAAACCCGACGCAGAAAAGCTGGATGTCCTGCTGGTGGGCCATCTGGATACGGTCTTTGCGCCGGGCACCGTCGCGGAGCGCCCGATGAGCGAGGATGATACCCGTCTGTACGGGCCGGGCGTCTCGGACATGAAAAGCGGGTTACTCAATATTCTGTGGGCGATGCGCGAACTGGATGCCGCCGACAAAGCGCGCCTTTCTATTGCCGTGGCGATGAATCCGGACGAAGAGACCGGCTCAGTTTACTCTCACGAATGGATCGGCGGGCTGGCCAAGCGCGCCCGCTGCGTGCTGGTGTGCGAAGCCGCCCGCGCCGACGGTTCGCTGGTGAAAGCCCGTAAAGGGATGGCCGGATATCATCTGACGTTTAGCGGCGTGGCGGCGCACGCGGGGAACGATCCGGAGAAAGGCCGTTCGGCGATCACCGCCCTCGCTAACAGCGTTATCGCCATCAATGCCCTGGCAGACTGGGATCGCGGCACCACCCTCAACGTCGGGGTGATCAACGGCGGTAGCGCGGCAAACGTGGTGGCGGACAGCGCCGTCGCGGAGCTTGATGTGCGTTTCTGGGAAAATGATGAAGACACTCGTGTGCATCGCGCGCTCACCGCCCTGTGCGAAAACGGTTTTCTGAAGGGAGTGACGACCACGCTTACCCGCGTTAATCACAAGCCTGCGATGGCGGCCAGCGAAGCGACTCAGGCGCTGATGCAGCAGGTGGAAAAGGCTGGCAAAGAGGAAGGAATCGACATCACCTGGCAGGCCGTGGGCGGAGGCAGCGATGCCAACCATACGGCAGCGCTCGGCATTCCGACTCTCGACGGCTTCGGGCCGATCGGCGCCGGTTTCCATAGCCCTGCCGAGTGGCTGGATAAAGCCTCGATTGAGCCACGCATTCGCCTGTTAAAGCGGGTGGTTTCAATGCTGTAAGACGAAGATTGCCCGGTGGCTGTACGCTTACCGGGCAATCCCACGCAACCAAATTACCCGAGCACCATCGTACTTAGCCGGCAGGTACAGCAGCGCCGCCCCTGCTCGTCAAAGATCGCGATCTCCCAGCTTTGGTTCTGCCGCCCGAGGTGCAGCGGCTGACACACACCGCGCACTTTGCCCTGTGACACGGCGCGATGATGGGTGGCGTTCAGCTCCGTACCCACCACGTTTTGCCCGTCGCGGGTCATCAGAAAACCGGCCATTGAACCGAGCGTCTCCGCCAGCGCCGCCGAAGCCCCGCCGTGCAGCAGACCAAACGGCTGATGCGTTCGCGCATCGACCGGCATTTCCGCTTCCAGCGTGTCGTCACCGATACGCGTGTAAACCATCCCGAGGTGCGCCACCATGGTGTTGTGACTGGTGGCGTTCAGCTCTTCGAGGGACAAATGACGTTTCCAGATCATCTACGCCCCCAGGGTTGAGCCGCCGTCCACCACGATATCCTGCAGCGTGATGTGGCTGGCCAGATCCGAGGCGAGGAACAGAATGGTATTGGCAATTTCATGGGGACGCGCGATTTTACCCAGCGGAATGCCAAGCTTAAATTGCTCGCCAAATCCACGAATGCGCTGCTGCTCGGCGTCGTCGCTCACCCACAATGTGCGCTGCATGTCCGTATCCGTCGAACCAGGCGAGACAATATTGCAGCGCACGCCGCTGCCCGCCAGCTCCAGCCCGACCGTCAGGGCCAGGCTTTTAAGCGCCGCTTTCGACGCGCCATACGCGCTCATGCCGATGCGCGGCGTATGCGCAGCGTCAGAGGCGACCGTCACAATTGCCCCGCCCTGCTGACGGCGGAACTGGCCCATCGTCTGCTGGAACAGATTGAACGCCCCACCGACGTTAACCGCAAAAGTCTGCTGCCAGTCGTCCTGCGAGAGCTGATCCGTCGCCCCCATGCGCAAAATCCCTGCTGCGTTAACCAGCACGTCGAGGCGATCGATGGTCGCCAGCACGCGCCCGCAAACCTCGTTCATCTCGGTAGCATCCGCCACGTTCAGCACTTCAGTGGCAAACGGGTAATCCTGCTCGGGGAACGCGAGATCAAAGCCCGTCACCCGCGCCCCCGCCTCCACAAAGGCCTGCGCGGTGGCGTACCCGATGCCTTTTCCGGCCCCCGTCACCCAGACGGTTTTGCCGGTAAAATCGAATCCGGCCATCACTTCACCTCGCGGGAAAGCAGCGCCCACCAGGCATCAATAGTCGGATTTTTCGCCAGCATCACGAAGTCGATATCACCATGCACTTTGCGCCAGCGAGCCGCGAGAGCCATCATGCGCACGGAGTCCAGACCGTAATCGATCAGGTTCTCGTCATCCATCGGCTCGTCGGACTCATCCAGCAGCGGCAGTACGACGGCGCGCAGGGCCTCTTTACTTGCCGGCACGGACGGCAACAGTTCGTCAGTCATCACCACGCGACCGGTTCGGCCCGCCACGTATTTGAGGGACATCAGGTGCTCTTCGCGGCTGAAATCGGCCAGTGCGTCAGCGATAAAGAACGGTTTGATATCGCGCATGAAAGCGTCGGTCGCGGTCGTCATACAGCCGATGTGCGCGTACACACCGGTGATCAACAACTGATTGCGGCCCGTCTCTTTGAGCATCTGTTCCAGCGGCGAGCGGTGGAACGCGCTGTAGCGCCATTTCACCAGCACCGTATCGGCTTCGTCCGGAGTAAGCGCCGCGACAATACGCTGCTGCTCTGGTGAACGGGTCAGGCCCGGTCCCCACATGTCGTTCAGCAGGGCGCGATCTTCATCGCTCTGCTCTTTCGGCTGCGCGGTGTAGTAGACCGGAATGTTGTGCTTTTTGCAGTAATCGCGCAGTTGGGCGATGTTCGCCACCACTTGCTCCATCATCGGGCAGTTATCGCCCCAGAAGTTGAGGAAATATTCCTGCATATCGTGGATCAGCAGCGCCGCGCGCTCCGGCTCAAACGCCCAGCTCACTTTGTTGTCTGGCAGATCGGCCGCCGTTGGCAGCGCATAACCGGTTAATTTTGGAATTGCCATTTTTAACTCCTCAGCCCTGGGCGCGTTCGGCCAGCCACAGGCGCAATTGTTTCTTGTCCACTTTTCCTACCGGCGTCAGCGGCAGCGCATCCACGCTTTCGACACGATCCGGCAGCTTGAAATCCGCCACGCCCTGCTCACGCAGGAAACGCCGCACCTCCACCGCCCGCAGCGGGGTTTTCACCACCAGATACGCACAGCTTTTCTCGCCGAGCAGGCTGTCTTCCATGCTGACAAGCGCCGCATGAATGACCGCGTCGTGGCGCAGAAGCAGGTTTTCGATCTCTTCGGCGGCAATCTTCTCGCCCCCACGGTTGATCTGATCTTTTTCGCGCCCCTGAACGGTGATGTAACCCTGTTCATCGATGGCGATCAGATCGCCGGAGCAGTAAAAACCGTCGGCGTTAAAGGCGCTGGCGTTGTGCTCCGGGCTGTTGAAATAGCCACGGAACGTGTACGGCCCGCGCGTCATCAGACGTCCCACTTCGCCGCATGGCAGAGGATTGCCCTGTTCATCGGCCACCCACACTTCATCGTCCGGACACATCGGACGGCCCTGGGTGTTCATGATTTTTTCCGGGGAATCGTCGAGCGCCGTGTAGTTCACCAGCCCTTCCGCCATGCCAAACACCTGCTGCAGCTGGCAGCCGATTTCCGCCGGAATACGTGCGGCAAGGGTCGCAGACAAACGCGCCCCGCCCACCTGCAGCAGCGCCAGCGAGGCGAGCTGTGCATTGCCCGCCCCTTCGGCAATCGCCTGCAGCCACAGGCTGACCGCCGGTGGCACCAGCGAGGTGACGTTAATCTGATGTTTTTCGATCAGCGGGAAGCAGAGCGTGGCGCTCGGATCGGTGGCCAGCACCACGCAGCCACCCGCGAGGAACACGCCAAGGGAACCAGGGGAACTCATGGCGTAGTTATGCGCGGCAGGCAGCGCGTTCAGATAGCGCGTCTGGCTGTTGATGGCGCAAATCTCGTTGCTGCGACGAATGCTGTAGTAGTAATCGTTGTGCGTGCGCGGGATGAGCTTCGGCGTGCCGGTACTGCCGCCGGAGAGCTGGAAAAAGGCCACTTCGTCAGCCGGAGTTGGGCTGGCGATAAAGTTATCGGCCGGGCGCGCAATCGCGGCTTCCAGCGCATGTTCGCCCGTATCGCCGCGCAGCAACACCACGCGCACGGAGCGGTGCTGGTCGACAAAGGTATTCAGGAATTCATCGCCCGCGAACAGCGCGTGCTGGCGATCGGCAATCAGTAAAGCCGGTTCAATCTGCGCGGCGTAGGCGTTCAGTTCGCTGCGCTGATGGCTGAACAGGGCATTTACGGGCGCAACGCCCACCTGCAGCAGCGCGAAGAAGGTGACGTAAAACTCGGCGACATTGCCGAGCTGCACCAGCGCCGTTTCACCGCGTTTCACGCCCTGCGCCTGCAACGCGGAGGCGAGATTGTTGACGGCCTGATGGAACTGGCGGTAAGTGTACTGACGCTCGCCGTCGATAATTGCCGTCGCCTCGCTCCCGGCGTGGCGGGTCAAAATATCGGTCAGAGGCAGATCCTGCCAGTAGCCTTTTTCGCGGTAGCGCCGGGCAAAATCTTCGGGCCAGCGGGTAAAGGGAATGCTCATGATGGTTCCTCAGTGCAGACCAAAAACGTTCAGCATGGTGGAGAGTTTCACCCCGGTTTCGCGCCACTCACCGACCGGTGAAGAGGCCGGGACAATGCCCGCGCCCGCGAACAGGCGAACAGAATTCTGATGAATGCGCGCGCAGCGGATCGTCACCACCCACTCGCCGTTACCTTCGCTGTCGCACCAGCCGACGATGCCGCCAAACAGTTCGCGATCGAACGGCTCCAGCTCCGCGATCAGTTGTTTCGCCGCCTGATGCGGGAAACCGCTCAGGGCGGGTGTCGGGTGCAGCAGGCAGGCCAGCGTCAGGGCGTTTTCGTTGTCGTGCGCTTCGCCCTCCACCGGCGTCGCCAGATGCCAGAGCGTCGGCGTCGTCACCAGCTGTGGCGAAGAGGGCATGCTCAGGTGATGGCTGCGTTTTTCGAGCACGGTTTTCATCGCCTGCGTGACCAGGTCATGCTCGTGGCGATCTTTTTCCGAGGCCAGCAGCTTGTTACCGGCTTCGCGATCCAGCATGTCGTCCGGCTGACGACGCGCGGAACCGGCCAGCGGCAGCGAACTAAAATGCGCCCCCTCTTTGCGCAGCAGCAGCTCCGGGCTTGCACCCAGCAGCACGCCGCCGTCTTCAAGCGGCACGTGGAAGTTAAAACTCGCCGGGTTCTGCGCGATCAGGCGCTCGAGCAGCGCCCCGCTGTCAATCTTCTGGTCAGCGGCGATATCAATCAGGCGCGAAAGCACCACTTTATTGACCTGCGGCGTAGCGGTGAGCGCAGCGGCGCGGGCCACCATCTCTTCAAAAACGGGCTGAGGGGGGATTTCGGTGCGTCGGGTGACGGACAGCTCCTGCGCCCCTGGGAGATAGCGCGCGGATTTTTGTCGCGCCGGGCGGGAAAAGGTCTGCCAGTTTTGCGGAATAAACAGTGACGACGGTTTGCGGGTATCGAACGGAATAGCGCCGACCATAATCGGATGGCTTATTCCGCTGTCTTTGGCATGCTGAAACGCCTGCGCCAGCTTTTGCTGGAAGGCACCTGCCGGATCGTCGCCGCCAGCGGCGGATTCAGAAAAACGGGCAAAACAGCCTGACGTGGTAAAACTGCGATAAGGCGACATAAAGAAAAAGCTGTCTGATTGCAGCGTGGTCGCGGTGTGCTGAACTTCCTCAGCCAATGACGTATCCATATCATCCTCCTTAAAAATGATAAACGCAGTACGAATAATTATCATTTATATTTTCGATGGCTAACCTAATAGCAGAGCGCGACGGTGTCAACCGCCGACAGCGCATCTTGTGCGACTATCGCTTGCATCCCTTCGGCGCATTCATGAAAATGAGAAGCATTAACCTCAACAAAAACAGGATGCCGCTTTGTGAAACTCCCTGCCGTTTGTCGTCAAACCCTGCTTTTCGCAGGACTTTTTGTTTTAGGACTAACCTCAGCCACCGCCGCCGACTGGCCGCGTCAGGTGAGCGACAGCCACGGTACGCACACCCTCGAAAGCAAACCGACCCGCATTGTTTCCACCAGCGTGACCCTCACCGGCTCGCTGCTGGCGATTGACGCGCCGGTCATTGCCAGCGGTGCCACCACCCCTAACAACCGCGTGGCGGATGCGCAGGGCTTTATGCGCCAGTGGGGCGATATCGCCAAAGCACGCAAACTCTCCCGCCTCTATATCGGCGAACCGAGCGCAGAAGCCGTGGCCGCGCAAATGCCGGATCTGATCCTGATCAGCGCTACCGGCGGCGATTCAGCCCTCGCGCTGTACGATCAGCTTTCGGCCATCGCGCCGACACTGGTGATTAACTACGACGATAAAAGCTGGCAGGAACTGCTGACGCAGCTCGGCACGATCACCGGGCAGGAAAAGCAGGCTGCCGCCCGCATCGCGGAATTCGACACGCAGCTGGCGCAGGTGAAACAGAAAATGAAGCTGCCGCCACAGCCGGTAAACGCCATCGTCTACACCGCCGCTGCGCACAGCGCGAACCTGTGGACCACCGAATCAGCGCAGGGGAAATTCCTGCAGCAGCTCGGCTTCCAGCTGGCTGAGCTGCCTGCCGGGCTACACACGTCCAAAAGCCAGGGCCAACGCCACGATATTATCCAGCTGGGCGGTGAAAACCTGGCGACGGGTCTGAACGGAGAAGGGTTGTTCTTGTTTGCGGGTGACCAGAAAGATGTGGATGCGATTTACGCTAACCCGCTGCTGGCCCATCTGCCGGCGGTGCAAAACAAACGCGTCTGGGCGCTCGGCACGGAGACCTTCCGCCTGGATTACTACAGTGCGATGCTGGTGTTGCAGCGTTTAGAGGCGTTATTCAAATAGCAAAGACGGTTGTGCCCGGTGGCGGTTGCGCCTGACCGGGCACTGCATTTTATCCTTCTTCAATCACAACGGGTTCCTGACGGAACCGGCGTAACTCAGCCAGCGTCATCAATAAAATCACCCCGACGATGGCCAACACAAAACCGCTGCTGCTCGCCGACGCCACCGGGGTCATAATCACCCCCAGCCCGCCTAAAATCGCCGCGCCAATTGCATCACCCGTCACGTTCTGCGCGGTCCACAGGCCGTTGATCCGCCCGAGCATGCCTTCCGGCGTCTGGGTCTGAATCAGGGTGTATTGCAGCAAAGAACTCACCGCACTCAGCCAGCCAAACAGCGCCAGACACACCACGCCCAGCGCCCAGAATGACATCAGGCTAAAGAAAGCGATGGCGATAAACGAGGCCAGCGTCGCCGACAACATGATCAGCCCAGGCCGCGCGCTGTGCGCCAGATTGCCGCTGGTCAGGGCGCCAAACGCCGCACCGAGCGGGATCGCCGCGTACAGCAGGCCAATCTGCGAGGCGCTCATCTGCCACTCTATCGCCAGCGCCGGATAAAGCACGCGCACGGCGCTCGCCATCGTCAGCAGACCGCCGAGGAGCGCAATCCCGCCAATCAGTGGATTGCTGAACAGAAAACGGATCGCCGCCATCAGCGATTTTAACGGGTGTTCGCGCGGCTGCGGCGGAGGGGGCAACAGCGGCAGACGCAGCAAGGTGAGCGTGGTGATAAAGGTCCCCGCCGCCGCCAGCCCGTAGTTCCAGGCAACATTCCCGGTCGCCAGCAGCAGGCCGCCGACCATCGGCGAAATCACCGAACCCAGACGCACGGTGAGCATCGTAATCGCCCCGGCCTGCATCAGATTTTCACGCCCAACCAGCGCCGGCGTCGCCGCCAGCAGTGCCGTCACGCCCAGCGAGGCAAAGAATCCATCCCACAGTCCTAACGCGTAAATAGCGATAAGCGACGGCTCCGGCAGCAAGGCGTTCAGGCACAGCCCGACGAAGCCCACGCCGCAGGTGCCGCGCGCCAGCAGGATCAGTTTTTTACGCTCGTAGCGGTCCGCCAGCACGCCGCCGACCATCAGGCCGATAAACATTGCGCTGCCCGTTAATGTGACGGAAAGCCCGACCAGCCAGCTGGAGTGAGTCATGGCCTGGATCTGCACCGGAACGGCGACGCCAAGCAGGCCAAGGGATAAAATGGAGATAAAACGGGCGATAAACACGGCGCGAAACGCCGGATGCGTTTTCAGCAGGCTGAGGTTGAGCAGCCAGGATTTTTGATTCATGACAAGGCCTTGTGGTCTAACTTTCTACCAATTCCATGGCCGCACATGCTAACATAGCCAAATAAGATAGATAACGATAATTACTATCATTATCAAATCATGGATGTTGCTATGTCGTCTTCCTCTTTGACGGTGCGCGCCGCTGCCGTGCCCGTTTTATTGTTGTTACTCATTCTTGCTGTTGCACTCAGCCTGCTGGTTGGCGCGAAACCGCTGCCCGCATCCACGATCGTCGATGCTCTGTCCGGTACCTGCCAACGCGCAGACTGCATTATTGTGCTGGACGCCCGTCTGCCGCGCACCCTTGCCGGGCTGCTGGCCGGTGCGGCGCTTGGCCTCGCCGGTGCGCTGATGCAAACATTGACCCGCAATCCCCTCGCCGACCCCGGCATTCTCGGCGTTAACGCCGGTGCCAGTTTTGCTATCGTCCTCGGCGCGGCGCTGTTTGGTTTTTCCTCCCCCGGCGAACAACTGCTGATGGCCTTCTGCGGTGCCCTCGCCGCGTCCTTGCTGGTGGCCTTTACCGGCAGCCAGGGCGGCGGCCAGCTTAGCCCGGTCCGTCTGACGCTGGCGGGCGTGGCGCTCGGCGCGGTACTCGAAGGTCTGTCCAGCGGCATCGCCCTGCTCAACCCGGACGTCTGGGATCAGCTGCGCTTCTGGCAGGCCGGTTCGCTGGATATTCGCACATTACAAACCCTGAAAGTGGTGACGCTGCCGGTGCTGATCGCCGCCGCCATCGCGCTCTTCTCCAGCCGGGCGCTGAACAGCCTGAGTCTCGGAACCGACACCGCCACCGCGCTCGGCAGCCGCGTGGCGCGTACGCAGCTGCTCGGTTTACTGGCGATCACCGTGCTGTGTGGTAGCGCAACGGCGGTCGTCGGCCCAATTGCCTTTATTGGCCTGATGATGCCGCACATGGCGCGCTGGATTGTCGGGTCCGATCACCGCTGGTTGCTGCCGGTCACGCTGCTCGCTACGCCGACGCTGCTGCTGTTTGCCGATATTCTGGGCCGCGTGCTGGTACCGGGCGAACTGCGCGTCTCGGTGGTCAGCGCCTTTATCGGCGCGCCGGTGCTGATTTTCCTGGTTCGACGCCAGCGCGGAGGTGCCCTGTGATGGCCCCGTCCCGACGTTTAGTTTTCTCCTGCCTGCTGCTGGCCGCCGCCAGCCTGCTGATTGCCGTCTGGAGCCTGCGCAGCGGCGCGGTGACCCTCGATTTCAGCCAGGTGTTCAACGCCCTCACCGGCAGCGCACCGCGCAATATCACCATGGTGGTGACGGAGTGGCGTCTGCCGCGCGTGATGATGGCGATTCTGGTCGGCGCCGCGCTGGGTGTGAGCGGCGCAATTTTCCAGTCTCTGCTGCGTAACCCGCTCGGCAGCCCGGACGTGATGGGCTTCAACACCGGGGCGTGGAGCGGCGTGCTGGTGGCGATGGTGCTATTTGGCCAGCATCTGACGGCGATTGCGTTCGCGGCGATGGCGGGCGGTATACTCACCTCGCTGCTGGTCTGGGCGCTCGCCTGGCGCAACGGCATCGAAACCTTCCGCCTGATCATTATCGGCATCGGCATTCGCGCCATGCTGATGGCCTTCAACACCTGGCTGTTGCTGCACGCCTCGCTGGAAACGTCCCTCTCTGCGGGGCTGTGGAACGCCGGCTCGCTCAACGGCCTGACGTGGGCCAAAACCCTGCCCGCCACGCCGATCATCGCCCTGATGTTTATCTGTTCCTGGCTGCTGGTGCGCCGAATGCGGCTGCTGGAAATGGGCGATGACAGCGCCTGTGCGCTGGGCGTCAGCGTGGAGCGTTCGCGCCTGACGCTGATGCTGGTCGCCGTGGTATTAACCGCCGCCTCCACTGCCATCGCGGGCCCGATTTCGTTTATTGCCCTGGTCGCTCCGCACATTGCGCGACGCATCAGCGGCACCGCGCGCTGGGGCGTAACCCAGGCAGCCCTGTGTGGCGCATTACTTTTACTGGCCGCCGATCTCTGCGCCCAGCAGCTGTTTATGCCTTATCAACTTCCGGTGGGCGTGGTGACCGTCAGTCTTGGCGGGATTTACCTCATCGTCTTGTTAGTCCAGGAGTCCCGCAAGAAATGAATGCCATCACCTCCCGCTTGCGCGGCGAAAAACTGACCCTCGGCTACGGTAAAAAAATCGTGGTCGACGACCTGAGCGTCTCGATTCCTGACGGCCATTTCACGGCGATTATCGGCCCGAACGGCTGCGGAAAATCGACGCTACTGCGCACCCTGAGCCGCCTGATGACGCCCCAGCACGGCAGCGTGTTTCTCGACGGCGAGCAGATCCAGAGTTTTGCCAGCAAAGAGGTCGCGCGTCGGATTGGTCTGCTGGCGCAAAACGCCACCACGCCGGGGGATATCACGGTGCACGAGCTGGTGGCTCGCGGGCGCTATCCGCATCAGCCGCTGTTTACCCGCTGGCGCAAAGAGGATGAAGAGGCCGTTGCGCGTGCGATGCAGGCAACAGGCATTACGGATCTGGCGACGCAGAGTGTCGATACGCTGTCCGGCGGCCAACGGCAGCGCGCGTGGATTGCGATGGTGCTGGCGCAGGAAACCGCGATCATGCTGCTCGACGAACCGACTACCTGGCTGGATATCAGCCATCAAATCGATCTGCTGGAACTGCTGAGCGATCTGAATCGCACCCAGGGGTATACGCTCGCGGCAGTTTTGCACGACCTCAACCAGGCGTGCCGCTACGCCACGCACCTGATTGCCCTGCGCGACGGGAAGATTGTGGCGCAAGGAGCGCCGAAAGAGATTGTCACGCCGGAGCTTATCGAGCGGATTTACGGCATGCGCTGCATGATTATTGACGATCCGGTGGCGGGTACGCCGCTGGTGGTACCGTTGGGGAAACGCGCGGTCTGACGCCTCTCATTTCTGCCCTCTCCCTGAGAAGAGGGCAGAAACCTGTGCTTACCCTAAAATGCCCTTCAACACCGGCCCAATCTGCTCAAACGCCTGCGGAGAGATAATATCCACGTGGGCGCAATCCTGGCGATAGACCTCCAGCTCACTCACCCACGGGGCCCACGCCTGCTGCGGGTCCATGGTGCGCGTGCGTTCGGCGACAAACAGCGTCGCTTTGCCGTCAAAGCGTGAACTGTGGGCCGTGGTCAGGAGTCGCACCGCATCGGCGTAGTTCCCTTCGATAGCGCTAAACAGCTCGCCGGACGCCTGCCCCTGCTGGGCCGCCATGAACGCTTCGCGCTCGCGTTCGATCTCGGCCAGCACTTCCGGGTCCAGCCCGTTAGCCTCTTTTTCCGCCCAGTTTTGCGTCTCCGGCGGCCAGGTATCCAGCAGGCCGAGGAACGCCACCGCTTCGCCCTGCTCACGCAGACGTGCCGCGATACCCTGTGCAAGCGTTCCGCCGAGCGAGTACCCGAACAGATAGTAGGGTCCCTTCGGCTGCTGGGTGCGTAGCGTCTGCAGATGATGTTCGATCACCGCATCGAGCGTCGCGCCCTGCGCCATCGGGCCATCGGGCCTTGGCGACTGGATACCGGTAATTGACCAGCGCGGGCTGAGGTAGCGCGCCAGCACGCTGAACTGCCAGGCAAAACCAGACGCCGGGTGGAAGCAGAACAGCGTCGGGCCCGTACTTTGGCGCAGCGGAAGGAGGATTTCGTACCCCAGACGCTGAGCCTGCTCATCGCTGATGGTCGACTCCAGCAGCGTGCTGAGCTGATTAACCGTCGAGGCGACCATAATCTGCCCCGGCGTAACTTTGCGGGAGAACGCACGACTGAGCTGCGCCGCGAGACGCATCGCCAGCAGCGAGTGGCCGCCGAGGGCAAAGAAATCCGCTTCGATATCATTCACTTCGCAGCCGAGCAGCGCGGAGAACGCCTGCGCCACCGCCATTTCAGTGTCCGACTCCGGCGCGCGGCCCGAGGCTTTGCTGGTTAACTCCGGCAGCGGCAGTGCTTTGCGGTCGAGCTTCCCGTTGGCGCTCAGGGGCAGTTCGCTGATTTGCAGCAGCACCACCGGCACCATGTGCGGCGGAAGCTGCGCTTTGAGTGCTTCGAGCAGCGCATCGCGATCCAGCGGCAGGCCGGATTCGGAAACGACGTACCCCACCAGCTGACGCGCATCGCCGCCCGTGGCGGCCGCCTGATTAAAGACACAGGCATGGGCCACCGCCTGCGCCACGTCAGGCAGCGCCTGCATCGCGCGGTCGATTTCACCCAGCTCAATACGCTGGCCGCGAATTTTGAGCTGATCGTCGCTACGCCCCAGGTATTCCACCGCGCCGTTGTCCAGCCAGCGGGCGACATCACCGGTGCGATACATCCGCTCGCCCGGCGTAAAAGGATCGGCGATAAAGCGGCTGGCGGTCAGATCCGGACGGCCCAGATAGCCCTGCGCCAGCTGGATGCCCGTCAGATAGAGATCGCCCGCCACCCCGAACGGCACCGGGCGCATCATGGCGTCCAGAATCCGCAGGCCGGTATTCCACACCGGGAAACCAATCGGCACGCTGTTGCCTGACACCGCCGCCAGCGCGTCGCCAAAGGCCGGATACCAGCTCACGTCCACTGCCGCTTCCGTCGGGCCGTAGAGGTTATGCAGCGGCGCGTGCGTGAGCACTTCCCACTCGCGGCACAGATCTGTCGGCAGCGCTTCACCGCTGCAGAACACCTGCTTCAGACTCGCGCAACAATGCGCATTTTCCGGCGTTAACGAGGCGACAAATGCCGCCAGCATCGACGGCACAAAGTGCGTGGTGGTCACGCCGTAGTGGGCAAAGAAGTGCTGCATCGCCAGCGGATCGCGGTGGGCGTCCGGTTCGGCCATCACCAGTTTTGCCCCGGCAATAAACGGCCACCAGAACTCCCACACGGAGACGTCAAAGCTGCACGGCGTTTTCTGTGCGACCACATCCTGCGCGTCCAGCGGGTAGTGGTTTTGCATCCAAAGCAGTCGGTTAACGATGGCGGTTTGCCCGACCATCACCCCTTTCGGGCGCCCTGTCGAACCGGAGGTGAAAATAATATAGGCGGTCTGTTCCGGCGTGCTCAGATTCAGCGGTTCACTGCCGTTCGCAGGCAGCAGTGCGTCGTAGCACAGGCTATCGATGCCCGGCACGTCGCTGAAGCGCGGGAGCTGATCGTCGGTGGTGATGAGCAGCGATGGGCGCGCATCTTCCAGCATCATCCGCAGGCGGTCGTCGGGATAACCCGTATCGAGCGGCAGCCAGGCGGCTCCGGCCTCGACAATCCCATGCAGCGCCAGAGTCAGGAACACCGAGCGCGGCAACGCCACCGCCACGCTGTCACCGGGTTTAACCCCGCGTTCACGCAGCAGCGTCGCCAGCGCGATGACTTGCTCGCGCATCTGACGATAGCTCAGCGCATGGTGGCCATCCGCCAGCGCCGGGGCGTCCGGCGTTTTACGCGCCTGTTCTGCCACCAGCGCACTCAGGGTGGTCGCCTTGAGCATCACGCCGGTGTCGTTGATCTGCGCCAGCTGCTGATACTCCGCTTCCGAGACGGTTTCCGCCTCGCCGCAGCCGAGTGCCGGATTGGCGGCAAACTGCGCCAGCAGCGCATTCAGGCGCGCCACGTGGCGGGTGAGCGTTGCGTTGTCATAGCGCTGTTTGTTTGCCAGAATTTCAATGCTCAAACCGCCCTGCTCGTCCGGGAATAGCGCCAGTTCGAGATCGTTTACCGGGCCGGTCGCCAGCGTGTGGGTGACGGCCTCAACACCATCAATATCCAGCTGATAATCAAAGACCTTCACGTTAAGCACCGGGCCAAACAGGGCTTCGTCTCCTGCGGCACGACCGCTGTCGCGCACAATCTGCTCGGCGTCGTAACGCTGATGGCGACGCATCTTTTTCAGCTGATTCGCCAGACGCAGGGCCAGCTCCGGCAACGTGTCCTGCGGGTTAATGTTGACCGCCATCGGCAGCACGTTCAGCACCGGGCCGGTGGCGGTGAGCGCCGCCGATCCCATGCGACGCATAAAGATAAAGCCCGCCGCGTAGTCCATGCGTCCGGTTAAACGCCCGAGCCACAGGGCCACCAGCGCGAGGGCCAGATCCGTGCGCTGCACCTGCGGGCAGGAGGCCGTCAGCTGGCTGAATGCGCGACGATCGGCGACCAGCTTCAGGCGTAAAATATCGGTCGTGGCAGCACGCCCCGGCAGCGGCACGGGGGAGAGCGAAACGGGCGGCGGCAGCTGTTTACGCTGCTCGGCCCAGAATGCGCCGTCGCGCTGAAAGGCGTCGCTGTCGCGATAGCGCTGATACTCTTCCACCACCTCGGCAAAAGGGGTGAACGGCGTTGGCGGTGTCGGCTCGCCTTTCGACCAGGCTGCGTAAATGGCGGCAATCTGGCGGGTAATTGCCGGGAAACTGAAGCCATCAACCACTAAGTGGTGATAGCGCTGATACCAATACCAGCGGTGATTATCGACCTGAATCAGGCACTGAAACGCCAGCGGCTGGCCGCTCTCGACGCGCAGGTTTTGCTGCAGATCGGCCTCCATCAGCGCCACGGCGGCGGCATGGGGATCGGCGCTGTCGCGCAGATCGACCCGTTGCGGCTCGGAGAACGTCATGGCGTCATCGATCCACTGCCACACTTCGCCGTTGTCTTCGCTAAAGCGCGTGCGCAGCGTGTCGGCCTGCATCATGCCTTCGACAATCGCTTTCGCCAGCAGCGGCGCGTTAATTTCGCCGTTGAGTTCAACGTAGTGCGCCACGCTCCAGGCATTAGGCAGCGTGGAGAGCTGTTCTGCCATCCAGATACCCGGCTGGGCGGCCACGAGAGGAAGATGCGTGCTCATACGTTCTCCTCGGCAAAAAAGGACGGGATCAGCGTCTGCCAGTTTTCTGCCAGCCAGTGCTGGCAGGCCTCCTGGGATTGCGGGGCGCACACTTCACGCCAGCCCGCAGGCTGTGCGCACTGCGCGGGCCACAGGCTGTACTGACCGTTTTCGTTTTGCAACACAGAGAACTGCCCTTGCGGATTGTCGAAGGGATTACTGAATTCCATACCAAACTCCTGTCGAAAAAAATCGCCTGCCTGGCGTTAGTGAATGAGTGGCTGCCAGAGGGTGATAAGTCCCTGCGTCAGCCCGCCACGCCAGCAAAGCGCATCATGTCCGCCGTCAACCTGACGCCAGAAAATCGACTGCTGTGTGTGTTGTAGTTGGGCGTAAATGGCCTGATTGGCCCGGAAAATCAGCGGCTCGCGCTGGCCCGCCTCAAGAACGATACGAAGATTTTGCGCGGATTTTTCACCCGCTTTGAGTTGTTCGATAAGCAGCCCGTCCTGCTGCGCGCCGCGATGCGGCCACCAGTAGGAGCCCGACTGGCTGAGCACGCAGCCAAAACGCTGCGGCCAGTTAAGCCCGGCGTACAGAGAGGACAGGCCACCAAAGCTTTGCCCGGCGACGACCGTGTGGTCAGCTCGCGCGCTGAACGGCGCGATGGCGTGAATCTGCGGGAGTAGTTCTTCCTGCACCGCCAGCCAGAAATCGGGGTTGCAGGGCAGCTCGCGGCTGCGATGGGCGGTATCGATCACATCAATGAGCACGTAGACCGCAGGAGGCAGTTGCCCCTCGTTTGTCAGCGCCGTCAGGGCGGGCCAGACAGGCATACTTTCAGCCCAAAACTGGCCATCGAGAAGAATTGCCAGCGGGCGCTCGGCTGCGCGCTCCTCGCCCGTGGTGAAGATCCACACCCGGCGCGAATTCCCCAGACGCGGGCTGTGCCACTGAATGCAGTGCGGCGCAGAAAACGGGGTTTCGGGATGATTCCAGCCTGGCTGAACGGGCGCATTCGGCATCTCCAGCGCCGACACCGGATGGCCGCGTCCGCCGCGCCAGCTCTGGGCATTCAGCGGATCGGCAATCGCGTTTGGCAGCAGTTTGCGCCAGCCCTCACGCAGCGCCATGCGGTCGGGCGCGTCGGCGGTGAAGACGGTTTGGTCGAAGTCCTGGACGTTTTCGGAGGGAATAAAACAGTAGCTGCCGCGCCACTCAGGGCTGAATTCCCCCTGCCACTGCCAGACGTCGGTGTCGGGAAGGCGCGTGAGCGACTGGGGACGCGCATTTTGATGGTGATCCGTGACGCCGGTGATGTAGATCCACACCCGCTGCACCGTCGAGGTGAGTTGCGTTCCGCCGGGATCGCGCCACCAGAAAGTGACACGATAATTATCCCCTTCGCGGACCGCTTCCGGCCCTTTTTTTGACTGCCACCAGGCATCACTTCCCGTTGTTAGCGCCGTCACCCGTTTAACCTCATGTTTTTCGCGTCTTTTTTGTTATATGACAAAAATTATTGATAATATTATTGATAACTATTTGCATTTGCAATAGCGTAGTGCCCGCGCTGTGGGAAGCGCGCTCATAAAATAACCATGCCACGCATTGTGTGCGCTCGAGGACAGGGCTGCTTACGCAACGTGCCGGTGATAATTCATGCCGCCTCCTCTCCCGTTAGGGAATGGAGCCAAGGGGACGCGGCAACGAAAAGCAGGACGTACAATGAATAAGAAGATTCACTCCCTGGCCTTGCTGGTCAATCTGGGGATTTACGGCGTGGCCATGCCAGCCATGGCAGACGACAAAACCACCAGCAGTGCCGCGCACGAAGATACTATGGTGATCACCGCCGCCGAGCAAAACCTGCAGGCGCCGGGCGTTTCAACCATCACGGCCGATGAAATTCGTAAAAATCCTCCCGCTCGCGACGTGGCCGAAATCATTCGTACCATGCCGGGCGTTAACCTGACCGGTAACTCCACCAGCGGTCAGCGCGGTAACAACCGCCAGATTGATATTCGTGGCATGGGCCCGGAAAACACCCTGATTCTGATCGACGGCAAACCCGTCACCAGCCGTAACTCCATCCGTCTCGGCTGGCGCGGCGAGCGTGATACGCGCGGCGACACCGGCTGGGTACCGCCTGAGATGATCGAGCGCATCGAAGTCATTCGTGGCCCGGCGGCCGCGCGCTACGGTAACGGCGCGGCGGGCGGTGTAGTGAACATCATCACCAAGAAATTCGACAACCAGTGGCATGGTTCGTGGAACACCTACCTGAACGCGCCGGAGCATAAAGACGAAGGCTCCACCAAGCGCACCAACTTCAGCCTGAGCGGCCCGCTGGGCGGCGATTTCAGCTTCCGCATGTTCGGTAATCTGGACAAAACCCAGGCCGACGCATGGGATATCAACCAGGGCCATCAGTCCGACCGTACCGGAATGTATGCCGATACCCTGCCGGCCGGTCGTGAAGGCGTGGAAAACAAAGATATCAACGGCGTGGTGCGCTGGGACTTCGCGCCAATGCAGTCTCTGGAATTTGAAGCGGGCTACAGCCGCCAGAATAACCTCTACGCGGGCGATACCCAGAACACCAACAACGACAACAGCTCGAACGGGCTGGTGAAGAAGAATTACGGCAAAGAGACCAACCGTATTTATCGCCAGAACTGGGCGGTGACCTGGAACGGCGGCTGGGATAACGGCGTGACTACCAGCAACTGGGCGCAATACGAGCACACCCGTAACTCGCGTCTCGGCGAAGGGCTGGCGGGCGGTCTGGAAGGGCTGTTCAACAGCGACAAATTTACCGATACGGATCTGTCCGACGTCACCCTGCACAGCGAAGTTAACCTGCCGTTCGATTTCCTGGTCAACCAGAACCTGACTCTGGGGACCGAGTGGAACCAGCAGCGCATGAAGGATTACGCCTCTAACTCTCAGACCCAGCAGGGCGGCGCGATCCCTGGCATGAGCGACGATCGTAGCCCGTACTCGAAAGCGGAGATCTTCTCCCTGTTCGCCGAAAACAACATGGAGCTGACCGACAGCACCATGCTGACCCCGGCGCTGCGCTTCGATCATCACACTATCGTGGGTAACAACTGGAGCCCGTCCCTGAACCTGTCGCAAGGTCTGGGGGATGATTTCACGCTGAAGATGGGTATCGCCCGGGCGTATAAAGCGCCGAGCCTGTATCAGACCAACCCGAACTACCTGCTCTACAGCAAAGGCCAGGGCTGCTACGCAAGCGGCGACGGCGTCGGCTGTTACATGATGGGTAATGACGATCTGAAAGCCGAAACCAGCATCAACAAAGAAATTGGCCTCGAGTGGAAACGCGACGGCTGGCTGGCGGGTGCGACCTGGTTCCGTAACGACTATCGCGACAAAATCGAAGCGGGCTATGCGCCAATCGGCCAGACCTCTACCGGCAAAGTCTCCACCGATATTTACCAGTGGGAAAACGTGCCGAAAGCCGTCGTAGAAGGGCTGGAAGGCTCCTTAAACGTGCCGGTGACGGATGCGGTCAACTGGACCAACAACATCACCTACATGCTACAAAGTAAGAACAAAGAGACCGGCGATCGTCTGTCGATCATCCCGGAGTACACGCTGAACTCAACCCTGAGCTGGCAGGTACAGCAGGATGTGTCGGTGCAGTCGACCTTCACCTGGTACGGCAAGCAGCAGCCGAAGAAATACAACTACAAAGGCCAGCCGGTGAGCGGGTCTGAAAAAGACGAAGTCAGCCCGTACAGCATCGTGGGCCTGAGCGCGACCTGGGACGTGACCAAATACGTCAGCCTGACCGGCGGCGTGGATAACGTCTTCGACAAACGCCAGTGGCGTGCTGGTAATGCCCAGACCACCGGGAATGCCACCACGGGCGCGTACATGTACGGTGCAGGTGCTTACACCTACAACGAACCGGGTCGTACCTGGTACATGAGCGTTAACACCCACTTCTGATAGACTGTAAGCCCTCTTCCATCGAAGGGGGCTTTTTCTATCAGGGGGACCGATGCACACCACACACAGCCTGCTGACACTCGGCGGCGTCTCGCTTCATCGCATCGATTTCGATCCCTCCACCTTTGATCACGCCGATCTGCTCTGGCTGCCTCATCACGCCGCCCTCAGCCACGCCTCTGCCAAACGCAAAGCGGAACACCTCGCCGGACGCATCGCCGCCGTCCAGGCGCTCCAGCCCTTTGGCATCACCACGGTGCCCGGTATCGGCGCGAACGGCGAACCGCTGTGGCCAACCGGTTTTGCGGGCAGTATTTCTCACAGTGGCACCCAGGCGCTGGCGCTGGCGGTGCGCCGCGACAATGCGCTGGTGGGGATTGACTGCGAAGCGCTGATTGCAGAAAAGGAAGCCGTAGAGATTCAGGACGGGATTATCAACGAGCAGGAAAAGCGTGTTCTGCTGAGCGCGGGATATCCGTTTGCCCTCGCCCTGACGCTGGTTTTTAGCGCCAAAGAGAGCCTGTTTAAAGCCCTGTTCCCGCGCGTTAACGCCTTTATGGGTGTTGATAGCGCCTGCGTGACGGCGATGACTCACAGCACGCTCACCCTGTCGCTGGCTCGCCCACTGGCCGGTTTTTCGCACAACCACACTTTTCACCTTCACTGGTGCCAGCAAAACGTCGGCGTGATGACGCTGCTCTGCGAATAATTCGCCTCAGCGTTAACCCGCCTTCCCTGTTACTTTCAAAACCCGCTATTTATTTCTTCGTTAAATAACATCGAGCCGACCGGGCAGTTTAGCGGGGAATTTCCTCCGCAACCCCTTGCCTGAACGCTTCCAGTCGCTGGATCTGGCGCCCTTCGCTGTCGAAGTTCTCCGCCGCCAGCCACGCGCGCAGCTCGGCGTCGCGCTCTGGCCACTCGGTATTAATGATGGAAAGCATATCGCTGTCGCGGTTGCGCCCTTTGCGGATCAGTTTTTGCCGCAGCCGCCCTTCCCAGACAAACCCCAGCCGCTCTGCCGCGCGCCGCGACGCCACATTCATCGAATCGCATTTCCACTCCACGCGGCGGTAGTGATGTTCGAAGGCATTTTTCAGCAGCAGCCAGACCGTTTCCGTTCCCATTGGGGTATTTTTCATCTTACGCGACCAGGTCACGTGGCCGATCTCCACCGACCCCATCAGTCGCTCAATCGCCATATAACTCACCACGCCAACCGCACGCTCTGAACGTAAATCAATGACCGCGTAAGGCACCAGCGCATCGTCCATCACCTTGCCCAACAGCCAGTGCGCGGTGGCGTCGACGCTCTCCGGCTGCGTGCTGGCAAGCCAGGTCCAGTCGCTGTCATCGCCCAGGGCATACGCGTCAAACAGATCCACGGCGTGCCGCGCGGCGTCCAGCGGCTCCAGACGGCAGAATCGCCCGTTCAGCGGCGTGCGACGCAACACTGAGGCACCTTTCCAGTGGGGAACAATATCGTTTACGACTTGACCATGTTGATTAATTTCCGGCACGCCCGCGACTCCCTGATATGTAATGCAATTGTTATATCAGGACAAAAAGCAGGCGAAAAGCCCTGCGTGTAGGAAAGCGCTTAATAGCCAATCTGCATGCGTTATATCCCCATGGCATAAGCAAAGCAGAATTTAGACTTTGAGGATTTTCACGGCAGGCCTAACGTAGCGATGCCAAAAACAATCACAACACATTTTCTTTCAGGGATCGCTATGACGAAAAAACTGCTGCCGTTACTGGTATTGGCCGCGCTGTCAGCCGCCGCCAACGCCGCTACTCCGCCGAATACGCTGGTTGTCGCTCAGGGGCTTGATGATATCGTCAGCCTCGATCCCGCAGAGGCCAACGAGCTTTCCAGCATCCAGACCGTGCCGAGCCTGTACCAGCGTCTGGTGCAGCCCGACCGCGATAATCCGGCAAAAATCTCCCCGATTCTGGCGGAAAGCTGGGAAGCAGACGCAGCAGCGAAAACCCTGACCATCAAACTGAAGCCTGACGCCAAATTTGCCTCCGGCAACCCGCTGCGCCCGGAAGATGTGATTTTCTCCTACACCCGCGCCATCACCCTGAACAAATCCCCGGCCTTTATTCTGAACGTGCTGGGCTGGGAGCCGGGTAATATCGCCAGCCAGCTGAAAAAAGTGGATGACCACACGCTGCAACTGCACTGGACGGCTGACGTCAGCCCGGCGGTGGCGCTGAATATTCTCTCCACGCCGATCGCCTCTATCGTCGATGAAAAGCTGGTTTCAGCGAATGTGAAAGACAACGACTTCGGTAATACCTGGCTGAAAATGCACTCGGCGGGCAGCGGCGCGTACAAAATGCGCGTCTACCAGCCGCATCAGGCCATCGTGCTGGAAGCTAACGACACCGCCCCCGGCGGCGCGCCGAAGCTCAAAAGCATCATTATTAAAAACGTCCCGGACCCGGCCTCTCGCCGTTTGCTGATTCAGCAGGGTGATGCAGATGTGGCCCGCGATCTGGGCGCAGACCAAATCAGCGCGCTGGAAGGCAAAGCGGGTGTGAAGGTGTTAAGCATCCCGTCTGCCGAGCAGAACTACCTGGTGTTTAACGCCGGAAACAGCGCGAACCCGCTGCTGAACAACCCGGCGTTCTGGGAAGCGTCGCGCTGGCTGGTGGATTACGACGGTATCACTAAGGATCTGCTGAAAGGCCAGTATTTTGTGCATCAGAGCTTCCTGCCGGTCGGGCTGCCGGGCGCGCTGGAGGATAATCCGTTCAAATTCGATCCGGCCAAAGCGAAAGCGATCCTCGCCAAAGCGGGTATTAAAGACGCGCACTTCACGCTGGACGTGGAGAACAAACCGCCGTTTATCACCATCGCGCAGTCAATGCAGGCGAGCTTCGCACAAGGCGGCGTGAAGGTGGATCTGCTGCCTGCTGCGGGCAGCCAGGTGTATGCGCGCGTGCGTGCCAAACAGCACCAGGCGGCGATTCGCCTGTGGATCCCGGATTACTTCGATGCACACTCCAATGCCAGCGCCTTTGCCTGGAACGACGGGAAATCCAGCACCGTGGCCGGTCTTAACGGCTGGAAAATCCCCGAGCTGACCAAAGCCACGCTGGCCGCTGTGGCCGAGCCCGATCCGGCAAAACGCCTGGATCTGTACACCAAAATGCAGCAGGAGTTGCAGCATAATTCGCCGTACGTGTTTGTCGATCAGGGCAAAACCCAGATCGTGGTGCGCGATAATGTGAAGGGGTACCAGCAAGGGCTGAATGCCGATATGGTCTGGTACGATAAAGTGACTAAATAATCTGCCCTGATGGCCGGGTGGGGTTCGCCTCACCCGGCCATCAACACAGTGAAACGTCGGCCCGGCCAGCACAACGCCACCGGGCAAAAGGAATAACGCTCTCTCCATGCTACCTCTATCTTCCCACGTGATGCGTGTTGTTCAGGGCCTTTTCACCCTGCTCCTTACGCTGTTCGGGCTGCTGCTCGTCACGTTTGCGCTCTCCGCTTTTTCCCCCGTCGATCGTGTCTTGCAGATCGTCGGCGATCACGCCAGCCAGTCGACGTACGATCAGGTTCGTCACCAGCTTGGGCTGGATCAGCCCCTGCCGGTGCAGTTCTGGCATTACCTGCTGAACCTGTTTCATGGCGATCTCGGCACCGCCAGCGCTACCGGACAGCCGGTATTGCAGGATCTGCTGCACGCATTTCCCGCCACGCTGGAACTCGCCACGCTGGCGCTGATTATCGGCTCCGTGCTCGGGATTATTGCGGGCGTGCTGTGCGCGCGTTTTGCCGGTTCACCGCTGGATCTGATCATCCGCACCCTCACCCTGCTCGGTAACTCGGTGCCTGTTTTCTGGCTGGGGCTGCTCATGCTGGCATTGTTTTACGCGAAGCTGCAGTGGAGCGCCGGGCCGGGCCGGTTGGACGATATCTGGCAATACACCGTGGAGCCGCGCACCGGTTTTGCGCTGATCGATACCTGGCTTTCAGGGGACCGCGAGGCGTTAAAAAATGCCCTCAGCCACCTGGTGCTGCCGGTGCTGCTGCTGGCCTACTATTCGCTGGCGAGCATCACCCGCCTGACGCGCTCGGCGTGCCTCAGCGAAATGAACAAAGAGTACATCCTGCTCGCGCGCGCCAAAGGTGCCGGAGAGATGGCCATTCTGCTGCGCCACGTGCTGCCCAATATTCGCAGCACGCTACTGACGGTAATCGCGCTGGCCTACACCAGCATGCTCGAAGGCGCAGTGCTGACCGAAACCGTCTTCTCATGGCCGGGCATTGGCCGCTATCTCACCACCGCGTTATTTGCGGGCGATACCACCGCCATCATGGGCGGTACGCTGGTGATTGGCGTCTGTTTTGTGCTGATAAATAATCTGACCGACCTGCTTGTGCGGGCCACCGACCCCAGGGTGCGCTGATGCCTTTTTATCTTTTTCTGCGCCGACTGCGCCGCTCTCCCGCTGCGTTCTGCGGGCTTATCGCAATCGTTCTGTTGCTGCTGATCGCGCTGTTTGCTCCGTGGCTCGCTCCGCTCAACCCGAACTGGCAGAACGCGGCGGCACGCCTGCAGGCACCGAACGCCACGCACTGGCTCGGCACGGACAGTTTCGGGCGAGATCTGCTCTCACGCCTGATCTACGGCAGCCGTCCCGCCCTTGGGCTGGTGGCGCTGGTGACGATCATCACCCTGCCCACCGGGCTGCTGATCGGGATTTTGTCCGGCTACTACGGCGGCTGGCTGGAGCGCGTGCTGATGCGGTTTACCGACGTGGTGATGTCGATGCCACGCCTGATCCTCGCCTTTGCCTTTGTCGCCATGCTCGGCCCTGGCCTTGTGAACGGCGCGCTGGCGCTGGCGCTCACCACCTGGCCGGCCTATGCGCGTCAGGCCCGGAGTGAAATTCAGCGTCTGCGTCACAGCGATTATCTGGCGGCTGCCGAGATGATGGGCATTCGCGGCGGGCGTCTGTTGCTTGGGCATATTCTGCCGCTCTGCCTGCCGTCAGCGATTGTGCGACTGGCGCTGGATCTGGCGGGCATTATTCTGGCCGCCGCCGGGCTGGGCTTCCTGGGTCTGGGCGCGCGTCCGCCGATGGCCGAATGGGGCGCGATGATCGCCGACGGCATGCAGGTGATTTTCGATCAATGGTGGATCGCCGCTATTCCTGGCGGCGCGATCCTGTTCGCCAGCCTGGCGTTTAACCTGCTGGGCGACGGCCTGCGCGACATTCTGGAGCCGCAACATGACTGACTCCCGCGTTATCGTCGATGCGCTGAATATCGACTACCCCGCCGCGCGTGTGGTGAACAACCTGAGTTTTACCCTTGGCAACGAACGGCTGGCGTTAGTGGGCGAATCCGGCTCCGGTAAATCCATGTCGGCCAGGGCGCTGATGGGGCTGGTGCGCAAGCCCGGCGTGGTCAGTGCCAGGCAGCTTAACGTGCTGGGCCACGATCTGCTGACCCTGAATAATCGCGGCTGGCAGCGCCTTCGCGGCAACGGCATTGCGATGGTGCTACAGGACCCGCGCTATGCGCTCAACCCGGCCAAAAACGTCGCCGCGCAGCTCGAAGAGTCGCTGACGCTGCATCAGTCTCTCTCCCGCAAGGAGCGGCAGGAGCGTATTCGCGACATTATCCACGCCGTCGGGCTGGAGCAGAGGGTGCTGACGCGCTATCCCGGTGAACTCTCCGGCGGGATGGGCCAGCGGGTGATGATTGCCATTGCGCTCATCAACAATCCGCAGGTGCTGATTGCCGATGAACCCACCTCGGCCCTCGACGCGCGTCTGCGCAATCAAATTCTCGAACTGCTGGTGAAGCAGTGCGAAGAGCGCCAGATGGCGATGTTGCTGATTAGTCACGATTTACCGCTGGTGGCAGAACATTGCGACCGCGTGCTGGTGATGTATCAGGGCGAAAAAGTCGATGAGATGGCCGCGCGGGAACTGCCGCAGGCCACGCATCCCTACACCCGCACGCTGTGGACCTGCCGCCCGGATGCCAGCACCTACGGGCAAATGTTACCGACGCTGGATCGCAAGGAGATACACCATGGCACTCGTTGATGTCCGTCAGTTGCAGGTGGCGTTCGGCGAAAAAACGGCGGTATCGTCGGCCAGCTTTGCCATCGAAAAAGGGGAGACTTTCAGCCTGATCGGGGAATCCGGCTGCGGAAAATCGACCATTCTGCGCGTGCTGGCCGGGCTACAACGTCAGTGGCGCGGCGACGTGACGCTGCTCGGGGAAAACCTGAAACCCGACGCCCGGTTTACCGGCGCGCTGCGGCGCAACGTGCAGATGGTGTTTCAGGATCCGTGGGCGTCCTTGCATCCGAATCACACCCTTTCACGCACGCTGACAGAGCCGCTAAAAATTCACGGTGAAACACAGATTGCAGAGAAAGTAGCCGACGCGTTGCAGCAGGTGGGGCTGTCGGCTGACGCAGGCCAGCGTTATCCGCATCAGCTGTCTGGCGGCCAGCGTCAGCGCGTGGCGATTGCCCGCGCCCTGTTGCTGCGCCCCCAGCTCTTGCTGCTGGACGAACCAACCTCGGCGCTGGATATGTCGGTGCAGGCGGAGATCCTGAATCTGCTGAACCGCCTGAAACAGCAGCACGGTATGACCTATCTGCTGGTGAGCCACGACGCGGATGTGATTGCGCATATGTCAGACCGCGCGGCGTTTATGGCGCACGGCGAGATTCAACGGGTGTTTGATCGTGAAGCGATGCGAAACGGCGAGCACCGGATGGGGTAGGTTTTGCGTGGGCCAGTGTGTGCGCTTTCGGGCTGGCTACCGCCCGGCATCTGTTTTCTGGAAAGCGCCTCGCAAATCGAAAAGTAACCTTGTGAAACTCTGGGTTTAGCCTTTTATTTGCCCTTCCTCGGTCGTAAAGTGCCTGCGTTGCGGTTTATCCGCGACCGGGCGTAGGAACCCGTTGGCATAAAGCGATAATTTTTTTCGCGACAGCGCATACCCCGTTAACTTACGGTGGCGCTGGCGGAGCAGCAAACGCTGGCCGTTTTCTTTGTGCACGGTATTCCTACCTCCGTCAGCGCTGCCCCTCCCTGAGCGCAGGGACTTACAGGGTGGTCAATTAATTTCATGCATAATGAGGATGCCAAATGGCTACTATCCCAACCCTGTTTTACGCGCAATCTGACGAAAGCGTTATTCAGCAGCTTCTCAACGCCCCGCTCCCGCAAACGGCGGATTTATTCCAGGTGGCCGATCTCTGCGCCTCATTTGTGTGCGTGCTGGTCGAAACCCACGACAGCAAAACGCGCGAAGCCTTGTGCGAGCGTTTACTGCAAGCGCTCAACCAGCTGCGCGAACTGTGCGATAAAGATCTTCCACCGTACCTGATTGAGCAACTGATCAAGGGCGAGAAAATCAGCTCAAACGTGCCGGATCTGTGGCAGGAAACCGCCACGCTGTTGGATTACATTCAGGCGCTGACGAACGCCATTCTGGCAGGGACTCTGCCACCGAATGTGGCAAAAGAGTTAACGGGGCTGCTGCATGATATGGTCTGGCTGCTGACCGATTTTGTGAAGGAGCCGTACATCACGGCGCACTGAGGCAGGAGTGAGGCCGAAATTCTGCTGATGAATGGCACAGAATTTCGGCACAGGATCACTTGAGGAGTTTCACCGTGGCCTCGATGTCGATCTCATCTTCAGAGAAGATCAGCGTCGTCCCCTGGAAGGTGGTGATCGCCAGTTTCTTCACCGAGCGCATCTCACCCGGTTTCGCCGCAGATTTCGGACGGATATTGTTCAGCAGCAGGCCAACGGACAGGATCGCATTTTCTTTATCGATGCCCGAATCAGCAGGCACTTCTTCGCTGTAGACCAGGAAAGATTTAATCGACGTCAGCTTAATGCGCTCGCCCGCGATATAAATGTATTTGCTTTCCGGCACCACTTTCACCGCATACGCGGACAAGCCTTTGTTGTTGGTCGTCGGTTCAAACGTGACCGCCGCGTCTTTCTTAATCAGCTCAGGATTGGCAACTTTGATCACATGAAAATACCGGTTGTCACCGTTTTCATCTTTGATAAATCCAAAGCCTTTATCTTTAAACCACGTTGTGATCGTTCCGTTCATCGCCATTACCGCCTGATTAATCGTTTATCAACACAAATTTTGCAGCGCGCAGTGTAAAGCACATTGCCTGCGCAGACTACGTCTTTGGGTTAAGTCTGGACGATAAATTTGTGGGATGCGAGTCCATTACCCAATGGGGAAATTGCTTGCACGGGCCTACACATCGCATACGTTGAAAAGTGGGTAAGGCACTGCCACTTCCGGCATGCCGCTCAGGTCAGGAGATGTCTATACTCATTTCATCCCCGCAACCGGAGCGCGCCATGCCCCTACCCGACTTCCATGTATCCGACCCTTTTACGCTGGGAATTGAACTCGAACTGCAGGTGGTGAACCCGCCGGGGTACGATCTCAGCCAGGACTCTTCGGCGCTGATTGCCGCCGTGAAAAACGATATCAAAGCCGGTGAGGTCAAACACGATATCACCGAGAGTATGCTCGAAATCGCCACCGGCGTGTGTCAGGACATTCATCAGGCGGCAGCGCAGTTTTCTGCGATGCAACAGGCGATCCTGCGCGCGGCGGCGGATCAGCATATTCAGATCTGCGGCGGCGGCACACATCCGTTTCAGAAGTGGCAGCGTCAGGAGGTGTGCGACGACGAGCGCTACAACCGCACGCTGGAGATGTTTGGCTACCTGATTTTGCAGGCGACGGTTTTCGGCCAGCACGTTCACGTCGGTTGCCGGAACGGTGATGAGGCGATTTACCTGCTGCACGGACTGTCTCGCTTTGTGCCGCACTTTATTGCCCTCTCCGCCTCGTCGCCTTACATGCAGGGCAGCGATACACAATTCGCCTCCTCGCGGCTCAATATTTTCTCAGCGTTTCCGGATAACGGCAAAATGCCGTGGGTGAATAACTGGCAGGAGTTCGAAGGGCTGTTTCGCCGCCTGAGCTATACCAGCACCATCGACAGCATCAAAGATCTACACTGGGACATCCGCCCCAGCCCGCATTTTGGCACCGTTGAGGTGCGGGTGATGGATACGCCGCTGACCCTGGCGCACGCGATTAACATCGCCGGGCTGATTCAGGCGACGTCGCACTGGTTGCTAACCGAACGCCCGTACAAGCACCAGCCGCAGGATGCCCTGCTCTATAACTTCAACCGTTTTCAGGCCTGCCGCTATGGACTGGATGGCCTGCTGACCGACGTGAACAGCGGCGAACAAAAAACCCTTGCCGAGGATATCGCGTGGCTGCTGGAGCGCGTCGCGCCATCAGCCGATAAGGTGGGCGCGACAAGCGCGATTGCGGAAATTGCCCTGATGTTAAAACAGGGCAAAAGCGAGGCGCAGCGGATGCGGGATTTTATCGCCGACGGCGGTTCGCTGACCTCGCTGGTACAAAAACACTGCGAGCTGTGGACTACTCACCCGTAAGTGAGTGCCCCCACTCGCGCAGACGCTGGAACAGCACGAACAGCGCCGGAATAAAGACAATCCCGACCACGGTCGCCACCAGCATGCCGCTGAACACCGTCGTCCCGATGATGCGGCGGCTCTGCGCCCCCGCACCGGAGGCCAGCATCATCGGCAGCACGCCAATAATAAAGGACACGGCGGTCATCATGACTGCGCGGAAGCGGCGCGATGCCCCTTCGCGGGCGGCATCGACAATCGCCATGCCGTCGATGCGCCGCGCGCGGGCAAACTCGACGATCAGAATGGCGTTTTTGGCCGCCAGGGCGATAAGCAACACCAGCCCAATCTGCACGTACACGTCGTTGGCAAAGCCCGCAACCCACAGCCAGACCAGCGCGCCGCCGATGGCAAACAGCACCGAGAGCATCACGCTTGCAGGCAAGGTCCAGCTTTCGTACTGCGCCACAAGGAACAGCCACGCCATCACCACCGCCGCCAGCACAATCCAGATCGCCTGATTGCCCGTCTGCTGCTCCTGATACGACATGCCGCTCCACGCGTAGTCATACCCGGCGGGCAGAGTATCGTTCAGCAACTGCCCCATCGCCGCCATTGCCGTGCTACTGCTCACGCCCGCCGCCGCTGAGCCGCTCACCGACACCGACGGGAACTGGTTGTACTGCTGCACAAACGGCGCACCGACGGTCGGGGTGATAGTCACCAGATTGCTCAGACGCACGCGCTCGCCGTTATTGCTGCGCACATAAAGCTCACTGATCTGCTCCGCACGCTCACGCCACTGCATCTCGTTTTGCATCACCACATGGTAAACGCGATTATTAATGCTGAAATCTCCGGCGCGCGTGCCGCCAAAGGCGGTTTGCAGGCTGCTGAAGATGCGGCTCACGGGCACATCCAGCCGTGCTGCGCGCTCGCGATCCACCTCAAGGGTCAGCTGCGGTACGTTGCTGCTCCAGGTGGTAAACACGCGGGTGAGCTGCGGATGCTGGTTGGCTTTCGCCAGCACCTCGCGGGTGACGCGCTCCAGCTCCGCCGGGCTTTGCCCTGCCTGGGCCTGAATACGCAGATCGAACCCGGAGGCATTACCCAGCCCCGGCAGCGTCGGCGGCGCGAAGGTCATGATGGTCGCTTCCGGCAGGGCCAACAACTGACGTTGCAGCCCGCCCATCACCTCGTCGAGCGGCGGACGCTCGCTCCAGTCTTTCAGCATCACCGAGATAAATCCGCCGTTCGAGGCGCTGGTGCCGTTGAGAATATTAAAACCCGAGACCTGAATGACATCCGCCACCGCCGGATTGGCGGCAATCAGCTCGCGCGCCGTCGTCATCACCGCTTCGGTGCGCTCCAGGGACGCCGCCTCCGGCAGCTGGACGCTGGCGAAGAAGTAGCCCTGATCTTCTTGCGGCAGGAACCCTTTTGGCATGGCGGTAAAACTCAGCGCCACGATGGCCGCCGCACCGGCAGTCGCCAGCAGTGCCACCACAGGGCGACGGTTAAAGACCTCCACCAGACGGGTGTAAGCCTGCCGCGTGGCGTCCAGCGCCCGGTTAAAGCCGCGGAAAATCGCCGCAGGACGCCCGACGCGCGGGCGCAGCAATAAGGCGCACAGCGCCGGTGTAAGCGTCAGGGCCACAATACTTGAAAGGGTTACGGCGGTGGAAAGCGTGACCGCAAACTGGCGATACAGCTCGCCGACAATCCCCGGCAGCAGCGCCACCGGCACGAACACCGCCAGCAGTACCAGGGTGGTGGCGATCACCGGCCCGGCAATCTGACGCAGCGCGTTGGCCGTCGCCTCCGTGCGGCTTTGCCCCTCCGCCATCAGCGTTTCGACGCTCTCGACCACCACAATTGCGTCATCCACCACCATGGTGAGCGCCAGAATAATGGCGAACAGACTCAGGGTGTTCGCCGAATAGCCGAGCGTGTAGAGCACCGCGAAGGTGCCAATCAGCGACACGGGGATTGCCAGTACCACAATCAGCGTCGCGCGCCAGCTTTGCAGAAACAGGGAAACAACCACTACCACGGCAAGCAGCGTCAGGGCCAGTGAGACACCAATCTCTTTGATGGTCGCCGCCACAAACTCGGTGGTGTCGAACTTCACTTCCCAGGTCAGGTCCGCCGGGAAGCGTGTGGCGAGCCGCTCAAGCTCGCCGCGCACCGCTTCGGCCACGCGCAGGGCATTAGCCGACGGCGTCGGATAGATGCCTAAATACGCCGAATCGTGACCGTTCAGCTGCGCGCCAGAGCTGTAACTTCGCGATCCCAGCTCGATGGTTGCCACGTCGTTCAGGCGCACCAGTTGCCCCATGTCACCGGCGCGGATAATGATATCGCCAAAGGCGTCGGCTTCGTTGAGACGCCCCAGCCCGTTGATGGTGAGCGTTTGCTGCTGCCCGTTGAAGACCGGCGGCGTTCCCACCTGGCCTGCCGCACCCTGCACGTTCTGCTCGCCCAGCGCCTGGGCCACATCATCCGTGGTGACGTTGAGAGCGTTCATACGATCCGGACGCAGCCAGATGCGCATGCTGTAGTCGCGCGCGCCAAACAGCTGGACCTGCCCGACGCCCGGCAGGCGTGCCAGGGCTTCGCGCACCTGGGTACTGGCGTAATTGCTGACAAACAACGTTGAATGGGTACCTTCCGGTGAGTAAAGACTTACCCCCATCATCAGGTTAGTGGCGCGTTTTCGCACCTGCACGCCGTTTTGCTGCGCCTCGGCGGGCAACTGCGCCAAGGCCTGCGCCACGCGGTTTTGCACATCAATCGCCGCCAGATCCGGGTCGGTGCCTGCGGCAAAGGTGATGTTCAGGCTGTAGGCGCCTTCATCGGAGCTGGTCGACTCCATGTACAGCATGTGATCCACGCCATTGAGCTGGGTTTCCAGCGGCGTGGCGATGGCTTCAGCCACATCTGCCGCGCTGGCACCCGGCCAGCTGGCGCTCACATTCACCACCGGCGGCGTGATCTGCGGGTACTGCTCCACCGGGATCAGCCTCAGGGCGATGGCCCCGAGCAGGGTGATCACCAGCGCGATCACCATCGCAAAGCGCGGGCGTTTGATAAACAACGTCAGCATGGTGGCTCCTTAATTCAGAACCTGGACAGCAGCACCGGGCTGCAGTCGCGGCGCGCCGTCGGTGACCACGCGCTCATTCGCCTTAACGCCGCTTTGCACGGTGAACTGCTGGCCCATTTGTCCGCCGAGCATGAGCGCGCGTTTTTCAGCGTTTCCGTCGGCGTTCACTACCCAGGTGAAAAATCCGTCGCCATTTTGTTGTACCGCAGCCGCCGGGATCACCAGCGAATCCTGCTCGCTCTGCGGTCGCAGCCAGACATTCACGTTGCCCCCCGGCAGCAGGCGGTGCTGCGGATTAGCGAATTCGGCGCGCAGCATTACGCTGGCGGTGCGCGGGTCGATACGATTATCCACCGAGGTCAGGGTGCCATTTTCACGCTGCTCGCCGTTCTGAATCTGCGCCAGCCAGGCCTGTTTCAGCGCCGTGATATCCGCATGCTGCCCGGCTTTCGCGGCAAATGCCCCCTCTTCCAGGGCGAAGGCAATGCGGATGGGGTCAAGCTGCACCACCTCCACCAGCGGGCCGCTCGATGGATTCACTACGCTGCCGACATGGAAGCGGCTGTGGCCCATACGCCCGTTGATGGGTGAGACTATCCGCGTGAAACCGAGAGTAACGTTTCGCGCCTCGAGACGGGCATTGGCCTGCTCCAGCGCCGCGCGGGCCACGTCGCGCTGCATCTGTGCATTGTCGACGTCATTACGGCTGATAGCGTTGCCGGTTTTCAGGCTTTGAAAACGCGTGAGTTGCTGCTGCGCCTGGCGCAGGGTGGCTTCGGCACTTTTCACTTCCGCCTGCGCCAGACGCACCGCCGCACGCGGCTCTGCGTCGTCGAGTTCGAACAGCAGATCGCCCTGTTTGACGTACTGCCCGTCGCGGAAATGGATTTTGGCAATCGCCCCTTCCGTGCGCGCCCGCAGCTCTACCGTATGGATCGCCTCAATGCGGCCAGGGATCTGGCGCTCAGCGGCGTGGGTGGTCTGCTCGACGCTGGCGACGCGTACCGGAATGGCGGCGGCAAGAGCGGTTTGCAGGGTGCAGGAAAGAAGTGCGACCGCCAGAGCGGTGCGCAGGAAGGTGGATTTCATGGGGAAGTCCTCAGGTGATTCTCACCCTCACCCTGGCCCGCTCCAGTGGAGAAGGTCAGGATGAGGGTGAGGGCAAAAAGTTATGCAGCCTTACGGAACCTGCGGGTCAGTCGCTTCTCAATTTCGACGATGAAGAACATCACGCCAGCCAGCGCCAGGGTAACACCCCAGTAGCGCAGCGGCAGGGCTTCGGTGCCGAACAGCATCTGCATAAATGGCAGGTAGATAATCGCCAGCTGCAGCAGGAACAGCACACCCGTGACCAGCCAGATCCCTTTGTTCGCCAGCAGACCGCGGTTCAGAGAGAAACCATCGCTGTTGCGGCAGTTAATCATGTACACCCACTGCGCACACACCAGCATCTGCAGCAGCACGGTGCGGATGAACTCGGCGCTGTGGCCGCGCGGCGCGAGCCAGGCTTCCAGCGCAAAGGCTGCAATCGCAATCATGGTGCCGACGAAGGCCACGCGCCAGACGGCGAAGGCATCCATCACGTGCTGACCGGTCTGACGCGGCGGACGCTTCATGATGTTGCGCTCGGCGGCTTCAAAGGCCAGGCCGAAGGAGAGCGTGGCGGAGGTCGCCATGTTCATCCACAGAATCAGCACCGGCGTCAGTGGAATAATGTTCCCCGCCAGCAGGGCAATCACAATCAGCAGACCCTGCGCCAGGTTGGTTGGCATAATGAACAGAATCGTTTTCTTCAGGTTGTCGTAGACGCGACGCCCCTCTTTTACCGAGCTGGCAATGGTGGCGAAGTTGTCGTCCGTCAGAACCATATCGGCGGCTTCTTTGGTCACTTCCGTGCCTTTGATGCCCATGGCGATCCCGACATCCGCCTGACGCAGCGCGGGCGCATCGTTCACCCCGTCGCCGGTCATCCCGACGATTTCACCTTTCTCCTGCAGGGCTTTCACCAGGCGCAGCTTATGCTCCGGGCTGGTACGCGCAAAGATGTCGTACTCCACCGCCGCATCTGCCAGCTCGGCGTCGTCCATCTTCTCCAGCTGATAGCCAGTAACTGCCTGCGCGCTGTTGGTGATCCCCAGCATCTGCCCGATGCTCATTGCGGTCTGCGGGTGGTCGCCGGTGATCATCTTCACGCGGATACCGGCCTGCTGACAGGCGTGAATGGCGTCGATAGCCTCCGGACGCGGCGGGTCCATCATCCCGGCGATGCCGAGGAAAATCAGCCCGTTGTTCAGGTCGTCGTGGCTCAGCCCCTGCTGATCGGCCGCCGCCGGTTTGTACGCGGCTGCTACCATGCGCAGCCCCTGGCTGGCATAACGCTCCATCTCGGTTTCCCACCAGGCGCGGTCAAACGCGTCGACACCGTGGCGAGTCTGTTGCTGGTCGCACAGGGCGAAAATCACGTCCGGCGCACCGGTGACCAGGATCTGCTCCTCACTGCCAATCTGGTAGTGGGTGCTCATGTACTTGTACTGCGAGTCGAACGGGATTTTGTTAATCAGGCTGGTGACGACCGGCGCAAGCTTGGCTTTGGCGGCCAGCACTTTCAGCGCCCCTTCCGTCGGCCCGCCGGTGATACCCCACAGGCCGCGCTCGTCCTGAATAATCTGGCTGTCGTTGCACAGGTCGATGGTGCGCAGATAGTGCTCCAGCACCGTGCCCTGCTGAACGTGCACCGGCTCGTCGCTGCCGTCCAGATAGATGTTACCCACTGGCTCGTAGCTGTTGCCTTCCACGCGGTAGCAGCAGTCGGCGGTGATAATTGCTTTAACGGTCATTTCGTTCATGGTCAGGGTGCCGGTTTTATCCGAGCAGACCACGGTCATCGCCCCCAGGGTTTCAACGGTTGGCAGCTTGCGAATAATCGCCTTTTTGCGCGCCATCGCCTGAACGCCGAGCGACAGGATAATCGAGATAATCGCTGGCAGACCTTCCGGTACAGAGGCCACCGCCAGGCTAATCAGAGAGAGCAGCAGCTCGCCCATTGGAATGTCGCGGAACACCAGGCTGAAGACAAACAGCGCCGCCATCATCGCCAGAATAATGGCGAAGATCGCTTTGCCGAGCTTGTCCATCTGCACCAGCAGCGGCGTGCGGTGCTTTTCAATTCCGGCCATCATCTGGTTGATGTGACCAAGCTCGGTGTCCTGGCCGGTGGCGATAACCACGCCCACACCGCCACCTGCGCTTACGGTGGTGCCGGAGAACACCAGGTTCGTGCGGTCACCCAGCGATAAATCGCCCTGCAATGGATTGGTGTGTTTATCCACTACCGTCGATTCACCCGTCAGAATCGCCTCTTCGACGCGTAAATTATGCGCCTCGATAAGACGCATATCCGCCGGAATACGATCCCCGGCGCGCAGGACAATAATATCGCCCGGCACAATACCCGTGGTTGGAATGGTCTCATGGACGCCGTTACGAATAACTCGCGCATCGCTGGAGAGCATATTGCGAATACTTTGCAGCGATTTCTCCGCATTACTTTCCTGCACATGACCAATTAAGGCGTTGATTACCGCCACGCCCAGAATCACCAGCGTATCCACCCAGTGGCCCATCACGGCGGTTAATACGGCGGCGGCCAGAAGAACATAAATCAGGACGTCATTAAAATGGGCGAGAAAACGCAACCAGACCGGTTTGCCTTTTTTCTCAGGCAGGGCATTTGGGCCATATTGCTGCAAACGCGCCTGGGCTTCTGCACGGTCCAGTCCGTTGGCGTGGCTCTTTTTTTGCGCCAGTACCTGCTCGATGGTCTGCTGGTATGGCCGATTCTGGGAGTGAGTCTTTTTGGTCATTGATGCAATTCCTTCAATATCCGGTGGACGGAAGCCTGAATTCCTTTCTGGCTTTATTAAATTCATTTTTTATGGCGTTAATTCTTGCGGTGTAAATTGTTCTGCCGCAATATAATTAGCGCCGGCTTATTCAAAACACACATTCAATATTTCGATGAGATGATTTTTACAAAATATTTCTAAACGCAATCTAAACGAGGAGAGAGCATGTTTGGGATTTATCGCGGGCGCCGCCTGGCTTTGTACATAGTTGTTGCCATTGTTATTGCGACGTTAATTGGATACAGCACATATACGTTTGTAAAATTATTCGCCTGATGATGACAGTTATTTACATAACCACAGAATAATTGAATTCATTCATTCGAGGTTTAATTAAATCAGGAATATTCCCGGAATAATTATTCTTTTTTTATCAGGAAAGTGAATTTCGGGATGATATTGCTTTACGTTGCAGGATGCCGGACAATAACTTTTTTAACTGACAATTAACATTGATATGAAACACCCGTTAGAATCGCTGTTAACGGCAGGAGGCATTTTGCTGATGGCACTGCTCTCCTGCCTGTTGCTTCCCGCGCCATCATTCGGACTGGCGCTGGCGCAGAAACTGGTCGCTCTGTTTCATCTGATGGATCTGAACCAGCTCTACACTCTGGTGTTCTGTCTGTGGTTTATCCTGCTCGGCGCCATCGAATTTTTCGTCCTGCGTTTCATCTGGCGCCGCTGGTTTTCACTGACCGCGTAGCCCCGTGAAATCGCGCATTCCGTGGATCAGCGCTTCGCACCAGGCCGCGTAATCGTGGCCGCTGGACCACGGATGGAAGCTCACGCGATAGCCTTTCTCGCGTAATACCTGCTCAAACTTTTCCGTATTGCGATAGATCCCGCCGCCCGGCCCGGAGGTTTCGAAGCGTCCGGCCTGCAGCCAGAAGCGAATCGGATACGTTGGCGACTGCTGATACTGACGCGTGAGCCAGCCCGGCGCATCCTCTTTCGGTGCCCACCAGTACGACCCCGACAAACTCAGCACATTGCCGAACAGATACGGATAGCGCAGCGCCACCCAGGACGACGCAATTCCGCCGTAACTTGATCCCGCCAGCACCGTCTTTTGCCGCTGTAACGCAATCCCCTGCCCGCGCAGCCACGGCAGCAGCTCCTGCGCCATAAAATCGGCGTAATCCGGATTCGGCGGCAGCTCTTTACCGCGACGGGCGTGATCGAGGCTATCAATAAACACCACGTTAATCGGAGGCAGGTGATGGCGGGCGATCAGACCGTCGAGCACATTGGCAAAATGGTACTCATCCTGGTAAATCTGCCCGTCAAACAGGATCAGCGTCCAGCGTGCGGGCTGTGCGCCGCGCGGTTTGTAAATCATCACTTCCCGCGCGTTACCGAGGATATGACTGGTAAACGGCTGGCGCGTCAGCGAGCCATGAGTAAGCGGCTGCGCGGCGGGCTGCGCAGAACAGTAGCGCGCGGGGCTGAGATCGAGCAGCGAATAGCGGTTCCAGCGATCGGCCTGCTGATCGCCGTAGGTTTGTGGATTGAGCGGATCGGCCTGCGCGCTCACCAGAATGGCGCGGCGCTGATCGCGTGCGCTGCCCTCCACGCGCGGCACATCCGGTGCCAGTTTGTACTGCATGATCGTATCCGCCGGCACCACGTAGCTGCGGAACCAGACGTCGGTTTTGCCAAGACGAAACAGCGGATCGTGATCGCCTGCGGGCGATCCGAGAAGAAAAACGTTATCCCGCGCGCCGCGCCATAAGAACGTCACGCGCTTGTGGCTGGCATCGACCGGCTCCACCATCGGCGTTCCCTGCCGAATTTGCGCCTGCCAGAACGCATGCGTATCTCCACCGGCAGCAACCGTTTTAGCCAGCGTTTGCAGCGTCGGGCTTTCTGGCTCAAGCATCTGCGTGCGCGGGAGTGGCGACGTCTCTTTCATCCGCCACGTAAAGCGCCACGGCTTGCCCTCTTCCCCGTGCAGCACCAGAGACGTGCTCTGCTGCACCGGCAGCGCAAACAGCAGTGAGTGCTCGCCATCGCTGGGACCTTTTTCAATCAGCGTACGAATACGGCGGTTTTGCCCGTCCAGCAGCCTGGCATCGGTTACACCGCTCAGCGTCGCGGAAACGTAGTTTTCATCGAGCGCGGGCAGGACGAAACAGACCTCGCCGCTGGCATCGAATTTCCCTTTCTGTTCCCCCTGAATGGAAGGATGCTCGCACGTTGCCGCCAGTGCTGGCAGCGTACTTATCCCTAACAGCAACCCACTCCACGCCCTTTTCATACCGACTCGTTCCCCTGCAAAATTTGTTAGCAACGCTAATGCAAATGGTAATAATTTGCAATATCATCTACGCCGTTATTAGGGTGTTTTTATGGCGATAGCAATTAAGGGATTTTAATAAAAATGTTTAAAAATAATAAGATAATGCAACTCTGGTTGCTGAGTCTGGCCAGCGTCAGCGTGGCGGCTCAGGCAGAAACAAATGAAGAAACGCTTCTGGTCACGCAGAGTATCAGCCAGGAGCCGACCGCTCCGGTGAAGGGGATCGTGGCGACGAAGACCCTTTCGGCGACCAAAACCAGTGCCGATATTGTGAAAACGCCGCAGTCGGTTTCCGTCATTACGCGCGATCAGATGGAGCAGCTGGATGTCACGTCCGTGTCACAGGCCCTGCGCTACTCTGCCGGGGTGTTTACGGAATACCGCGGCTCGTCCAACCGTAACGATGAAGTGTTCGTGCGCGGCTTCAGCTACGTGCCGAAATTCCTCGACGGGCTGAGCTATGGCGCGACGGCCTCCTCGCAAACCGGCACCGTGGATCCGTGGCTGCTGGAGCGCGTCGAGCTGGTGCGCGGCCCGGCCTCAGTGCTGTTTGGTCAGGTCAACCCAGGCGGACTGATCAGCATGACCAGCAAGCGCCCGACCAGTGAGCCTGTCCACAACGTGCAGTTCCGCACCGGCAATCACGATCTCGGCGAAGGGGCGTTTGATTTCGGTGGCCCGCTCAGCGACGATGGGCGCGTGCTGTATCGCGTGAACGGAATTGCCCGCACGCAGCACAACCAGGTGGAGGATTACAAAGAGACGCGGATGGCGATTGCCCCGGCGATCACCTGGTACCCTAACGATCAGACACGCTTTACCCTGCTGACCAGCTACCAGAAAGATCCTGACGCGGGCTATCGCAACTTCCTGCCCGCTTATGGCACGGTGACCAGCGCCAACGGGCGCTATATTCCGCGCGACTTTAACGTCAGCGATCCGGATTACAACCAGTCCTGGCGTGAGCAGACGATGATCGGCTACGAGCTGGAACATCAGTTCGCCGATAACCTCACCTTCCGCCAGAACGCCCGCTACGCCTCGATCAAGCAGAAATATCGCTATCTGGTGTACGCCAACAGCGCGGCAGACAGTACGGTGCTGACCCGCCGCGCCCAGCATGAAGAGCGCACCACCAACGAGTTTGGTCTCGATAACCAGCTGGAATCCCTGTTCACTACCGGCGATGTGAGCCACACCCTGCTCGGCGGGCTGGACTACAAAACCAGCAAAGATAAGCAGTTGCTGGAACGCGGGATGGGCAAACAGTACGACCTCGACTGGACGAAGCCGGTGTATGGCATCAACGTCGATGAGAGCACGTTCAGCACCGCGACGGACGAGCAGCAAAACCTCGACCAGATGGGCGTCTATTTGCAGGATCAGCTGAGCTGGAACAACTGGGAGTGGCTGGTGTCCGGGCGTTACGACTGGACCGAAGTGCGGACCACCGATTTCACCGGCGGCGCGCCGACCCAGCAGAACGATAACAAGTTCACCTGGCGCACCGGGCTGCTCTATGCGTTCGACTTTGGTCTCTCCCCGTACGTCAGCTACAGCACCTCCTTCGAGCCGAGCCTGCAGACCAACCGTGCACCGGGCGTGGCACCGTTTAAACCGACGACCGGCAAGCAGACGGAAATCGGCCTGAAGTATCAGCCGGTCGACTCCACGCTGATGACCCTGGCGCTGTACGATCTGACCCAGAGCAACGTGGCGACCTACAACAGCGCCCAGGGCTGGTTCGAAAACGCGGGCGAAGTGCGCTCCAAAGGGGTGGAGGCCGAGATCCACTCAACGCTGATGGAGAGCATCAACCTCATCGGGTCGTATACCTACACCGATGCGGAAACGCAGAGCACCACGGTGGCAGGCACCGAAGGCAAAACCCCGGCGCGTATTCCGGCACACATGGCGTCGGCCTTCGCCAGCTACACCGTGCCTGGCGGGGCACTGAAAAGCCTGACGGCGGGCGTGGGGATGCGCTATATCGGCACCAGCTATGGCGATGCGAAAAACACCTTCAAAGTGGCCTCGGTGGATCTGTATGACGCGATGATGAGCTATGAGCTGGGTGAGCTGAACAGCAGTCTGAAAGGGGCCAGCGTGCAGTTCAACGTCAATAACGTGGCGGATACCAAGTATGTGGCGTCCTGCGCCAGCGATACGGCGTGTTTCTACGGGATTGGTCGTACGGTAACGGCAACGGTGAATTATCGCTGGTAGTGAGCAATTGCCGGGTGGCGGCACCGCCGCACCCGGCATACAAACGCACACGTTTTTTAATGCGTGCGGCTGTGATTCTCTTTGCGGTACGCACCCGGCGGCTGATTAAAGGTGCGGGTAAAAATCCGCGTAAATGTCTGCTGGGAATCAAACCCGTAGCGCAGACAGATATCATACACCCGTTCGTCGGACTCGCGCAGATCCCGCGCTGCCAGCAGCAGTTTGCGCTCGCGAATGTACCGCCCCAGGCTTTCACCCTTGTATTGCATAAACAACCGCTGCAGATGCCATTTGGAGTACCCCGCGTGACGGGCGATCTCCTCAATGCGCAGCGGCTGATGTAGATTGTCGTCGATCCACTCAACGATGGTGTCGATGACCTGAGCGGAAATAGTCATGCTGCTCTCCCCCTCGACTGCTTGTCGGTTAAACATTATTCCCACCACTCACGAAATTGCTGCGTCGTATCATTCACCCTGACCGGTTCGCCCAGCTCCGGCGTCAGCAGACGAAACTTTTTATCCTGGCTTGCGCGCGTCAGCTGAATTACCGGGTCGTTCCAGCTGTGTTTTGCCAGCACAAAGCGTCCGTAATGGCCCGGCACCACCGCTTTAGCGTTGATATCGGCGGCGGCCTGCGCGGTCTCTTCCGGCAACATGTGAATGTATTTCCAGTCCTGGTCGTACTGTCCGTTTTCCATGATCGCCAGGTCGACCTCGCCGAACTGCTCACCAATGGCTTTAAAGTGCGGGCCGTAGCCAGAATCGCCGCTGTAGTAGACCTTTTGCTCAGGCGTGACGAACATAAAGCTGCCCCACAGGGTCTGATTGCGTTTGAGTCCTCGGCCAGAGAAATGGCGAGCGGGCAGTACGTGTACCGTCAGCTCATCGCTGATGCGCACTGACTGATTCCAGTCGCGCTCGTCGATAATCTGTGGGTCCATTCCCCAGTAGCGCAGATGCGACCCGACGCCGAGCGGCGTGACCACACGCTTCACCTTCGGCATCAGCGCCTTGATGGTGGCGTAATCGAGGTGGTCGTAGTGATCGTGCGAGATGATCAGCAGGTCGATCTCAGGCATCGTTTCCGCGCGCCACGGATATTCCCCGGCAAAGGCTTTGTTGAGGAACGAAAACGGCGCGGCGTAGTTGCTGAAGACCGGATCGATCAGAATGCGTTTGCCCGCCAGCTGCAGATACCACGACGAATGCCCGAGCCAGACCAGCGTCTCCTGCTCCAGCGGAATCGCCGCCAGATCGGTTTTCACCAGCGGCAACGGCTGAGCGGGACGGGCGTTTTCCGTTTTGCTGACCAGAAATTCCCACATCGCCACCAGCATATTTTTGTCGCCGTTGTAGCCCGGCGTCGGCAGCGTATTGTGGAACTGTCCGTCGCGATAGTGTGGCGAGGCCTCCACTTCACTGAGCTGTGCGCCCTGCGGCGGCTGGCCGAATCCGGCATTTAACACAAAGGGCAAACTCGCCGCTGAAGCAATAATCATGACAAACACCACGCTAAGAAGAAGAGGCTTTTTCATATCCTGACCCGAATACGCGCCCCCTTCCGTTGGTTTGCGCGGGTTGAACTTGATTATGAGTGAGTAAGCACTCATTATAGATATGATGATAAAGTCGTCAAGACGTTTTCGATCTTTGACATTCCGCGTTGCAGCGTGGCAAAGAGCATGTTTCAATCAGGGTTTTACACATTGACAGGAGGGGAATTTTAGTGGCACGTCCGAAGAGTGAAGATAAAAGACAGGCGTTACTGGAGGCAGCAACCGCTGCATTTGCGCAGTCAGGGATTGCTGCATCGACGGCGCTTATCGCCCGTAACGCGGGCGTCGCTGAAGGCACGCTGTTTCGCTATTTTGCTACTAAAGACGACCTGCTGAATGCCCTCTATCTGCACCTGAAACAGGATCTCTGCCAGACCATGCTGGCAAACCTGGACCGCGCCATTAACACCCCGAAAGAACATACCCGTAATATCTGGAACAGCTACGTGGACTGGGGGATTCGCAACCCTGTCGCCCACGGCGCTATCCGCCAGCTCGGCGTGAGTGAAAAGATCAACGCCGAAACGGAACAGGCGGTGCATGAGATGTTCCCGGAACTGCACGAACTGTGCCGTCGCTCCGTGCGCCAGGTGTTTATGTCCGACGAGTTTCGCACCTTCGGCGATGCGATTTTCCTATCGCTTGCCGAAACGACGATGGAATTTGCCACCCGCGACCCGTCCCGCGCGAGTGATTTTAAATCCCTTGGCTTTGAATCCATGTGGCGCGCGCTCGCCATTGAGGATGTGAATGGACAGTAAATCCCTGCAGGCCTGCGCCAAACGCGTCGCGCTGGAATTGCCCTTCACCGAGCACTGCTGGCCCTTTGGCCCGGAATATGACGTGTTTAAGATCAACGGGAAGATCTTCATGCTGATGGCGGTCGCCCACGGGCGGGCGCATGTCAGCCTGAAATCCGATCCGGAGAAATCACTGCTCAACCAGCAGATCTATCGCGGCATCGAACCCGGCTATCATCTGAACAAAAAGCACTGGATCTCCCTCTACGAAGCCGACGATATCACGCCAGAACTGGTGGCGGATTTGGTTCTCGACTCGTGGAATCTGGTGGTGGATAAGCTGCCGAAAAAAGATCAGAAGCGCATTCGCCCTGCCTGATTGTTCACGTCAGACGAACAGTATAAGCGCATATCTGGCACTTATCTTTTCCCGTGAGTCCTTGTAATCTGCTCTCTTTTCTCGCCCGCAGACGGCGAATTTATTGACCAGGAGTTGTTATGGATATCATTTCAGTTGCCCTGAAGCGTCACTCGACCAAGGCATTTGATCCCACCAAAAAGTTGACCGCAGAACAGGCAGAACAAATTAAAACGCTGCTGCAGTTCAGCCCGTCCAGCACCAACTCACAGCCGTGGCATTTCATCGTCGCCAGCACCGAAGAGGGCAAAGCGCGCGTGGCAAAATCAGCGGCAGGCACTTACGTGTTCAACGAGCGTAAAATGCTGGATGCGTCCCACGTCGTCGTCTTCTGCGCAAAAACCGCGATGGACGATGCGTGGCTGGAGCGCGTCGTGGATCAGGAAGAAGCTGACGGGCGTTTTGCGACCCCAGAAGCGAAAGCCGCAAACCACAAGGGCCGCTGCTACTTTGCCGACATGCATCGTGTCGATCTAAAAGATGACGATCAGTGGATGGCCAAACAGGTTTACCTGAACGTCGGTAACTTCCTGCTGGGCGTGGGTGCGCTAGGTCTGGACGCGGTGCCGATTGAAGGTTTCGACGCCGCCATCCTCGACGAAGAGTTCGGGCTGAAAGCGCAGGGCTTCACCAGCCTGGTCGTTGTGCCGGTCGGCCATCACAGCGTGGAAGATTTCAACGCCTCTCTGCCAAAATCTCGACTGCCGTTGAGCACGATTATTACTGAGTGCTAATCGACATGGGCACGCTGGTTTCCGGCGTGCCAAATTCTCTCCGCATAACGCCCAATCACCGCCAGCGACGCCGCCAGAATCAGGAAGAAAATCACTTTATTCATCCCGTCCCAGAAGTATTCGAAATAGCGGGTATAGAGGTTAATGGCGAGAAACGTCAGGCCAAAACCGCGCAGCATGCCGTCGTCGGTTTTCAGGCTGATATAAATACAGACAATGGCGGCGACGGCGAAAAGCAGCGCCCACGGCAGCAGCGCGGCGCGGGTGACACCATACCAGCTGTCGATATCGTAATTACCAAAAATCGACATAATCCACAGGGCCACAAACAGGTACGTCAGCCCCATCGCTTTACTGGTGGTGTACAAGTGACGTTTGATTAACATCGTCCGCAGCAACCAGCACAGCGCCAGCAGCGCCCCGCCGAAGAAGATAAACCGCACCGGGTAGTTCATTCCCAGCCAGTAGGCACCCCAACCGGACATATACCCGGTTTCAGCCCCAAACCAGTTGCCGAGCGACAGCAGGAAAAAGAGCCACACCAGCCCCGAGCGCCCAAAGAAGCCCACCAGCCCGTAAACCACGCAGCCCGCAAGGAACAGCGGCGCGATATGCCCGCTGCCGTTATCCAGCCGCTCGCCCAGCTGCCAGAGCGCAATGGCGGTGAAGAGAACGCCGAGAAACAGAATTGCTTCGGTGCTGTAGTGCCACTGGGTTTCTCGCCGCTGGCGGCTGAATCCCCAGAGATAAAAGGCCACCGCCAGCACGGCGGGCAGCCCGATGCGGGCAACGAAAGAGAAGGAGAAAAAGGCGATGATACGTTCCATCAGCTCGCTGTCAGCAAACAGGCTGGCGAAGGCGATCATCACGCAGGCCAGCGCGGTCCAGAAGGCGTAACGGCTGAGTCGCTGCCAGTCCATCGCCACGCGTTTGAGGGTGCCCGCCAGCCGCTGGTGTTCATCGGCACTGAGCGCGCCCTCCTGCTCCCATTCGACGAGCGCCCGACGCAGCAGGCGTTCCTGTTTGCGAGTCACGTTCATGTTCTGTCCCTGAATGAGTGAAATTTAGTTGAGTATAACAGCCTGTTCCGCCAGCCACGTGAGCGCATGTTCCCCCGCGTCGTCCACCGGGAGATAAACCAGCAGCCGCGAGCCGTTGCGCGGAGCGGAGTACCAGTACATCTGCTGAAGCTGAAAATCCCCCAGCTGCGGATGGCTGAAGAGTTTCAGCTGATTTTCCACGCCGCGCACGTCATAGCGCTGGTGCCACAGAGCTTCGAACTCTGCGGAGACAGCAAAGAAGCGCGCCAGCTGCGCTTCCCACTGCGGTTCGCCGCGATGCTCGGCCATTGCCGCGCGGAAGTAGGAGACGAAAATCGGCAGTACGTCATCGCGTTTGCCGAGTCGGCTTCGCCACGCCGGATGGGTGAGAAAGAGGTAGATGCAGTTACGATCTTCCGGCGGAATGGCGTTGAAATCCACCCCCATCAGATGGCCAAAACTGTCGTTCCACGCCACGATGTCGAAGTTCGGTTTCTGGATGCTGGCCGGTTTCGGCATCAGCGTATCCAGCAGACGCCGCGTGCCTTCGCTGATCCCCTCACACACGGTCTGCTGTGGTGCTTCGCCAGGCGGCAGTCCCGCCAGCACAAACAGATGGCGCGTTTCCGTGGCGGTGCATTGCAGGGCTTTCGCCACCGCCACCATGACGGCGCTGGAGGGATTGACGTCCCTGCCCTGCTCAAGCCAGGTGTACCAGGTCACCCCCACATCCGCCAGCATCGCCACCTCTTCACGACGCAACCCCGGCGTGCGGCGCCGACCGCTGCGCGGCAGGCCCAGCCGCTGGGGATCAAGGCTTTCGCGGCGCGCACGTAAAAAAGCCCCGAGCTGCTTGCGGTTGTCGTCCTGCAAAGAGGAAGTGGGTTCGGTCATCAGCGTCATACGGCCCCCTGCGTGGTAGTGCCAGTACCAGTATAAGCAAGAACTGGTACCCGTTTTTATTATCACCGATGCTACGTCCATCTGCTGAATGACGCAATGGAGTCACCATGAATACGTCTGTTGTTTCACCGGGTCGCGCAGGCCTGATATTGCTGCTTACAGGCCAGATGCTGCCGCTGATTGATACCTCAATCACCAACGTGGCGCTGGATTCGATCACCCACTCACTGCACGCCACGGCCACCGAGCTGGAGCTGATTGTGGCGCTGTACGGCGTGGCCTTCGCCGTCTGTCTCGCGCTGGGCAGTAAGCTTGGCGATAACCTTGGCCGCCGCCGTCTGTTTATGTGGGGCGTGGCCGCCTTTGGCGCGGCATCGCTGCTGTGCGGCATGGCGGGAAGCGTGGAGCAACTGCTGGGCGCTCGCGTATTGCAGGGCGCAGGCGCGGCGCTGATCGTGCCGCAAATCCTCGCCACGCTGCACGTCACCCTGAAAGGCACGGCCCACGCCAAAGCCATCAGTCTGTTTGGCGGCATCGGCGGAATTGCGTTTATCGTCGGCCAGATGGGCGGCGGCTGGCTGGTGTCGGCGGATATCGCCGGGCTGGGCTGGCGAAACGCGTTCTTTATCAACGTGCCGATTTGCCTGCTGGTACTGGCCCTGAGCCGTCGCTACGTGCCGGAAACTCGCCGCGAAACGCCGTCGCGCATCGACTGGCAGGGAACCACCCTGCTGGCAATGATCCTGTGCTGCCTGCTGTTCCCGATGGCGCTCGGGCCGGAACTCCACTGGCCGCTGGTGTTGCAGCTGGCGCTGATCGCGGTGGTTCCGCTGATGCTGTGGATGCGCGCCAGCGCGTTGCGTAAGCAGCAGCGCGGCGAACATCCCCTGCTGCCCCCGCGTTTGCTGAAACTCACCAGCATCCGCTTTGGGATGGTGATCGCCCTGCTGTTTTTCAGCGCCTGGTCAGGCTTTATGTTCTGTATGGCACTGACCATGCAGGCCGGGCTGGGGATGGCGCCGTGGCAGTCGGGAAATAGCTTCATCGCCCTCGGCGTGGCCTATTTTGTCTCCGCCTGGTACGCGCCAAAACTGATTGCCCGCTACAGCATGGGGCGCATTCTGATGACCGGCCTGACGGTACAGATCGCGGGCCTGTTGCTGTTGATCGCCACCTTCTGGCGCTTCGGTCAGGCAAATACGGCGCTGACGCTGGCCCCCGCCACAATCCTGATTGGCTATGGCCAGGCGCTGATCGTCAACAGTTTTTACCGGATTGGGATGCGCGATATCAGCAGCTGCGACGCAGGCGCGGGAAGCGCAATCTTGAGCACGCTGCAACAGGCCACACTCGGTCTCGGCCCCGCCATTCTTGGCACCCTGTTCCTGACCTTTGCGCGTCACAACGGCGGCCATTACCCGCAGGCGATGATCGGTTTTCTGAGTATTGAAGTGGTGATGATGCTGGCGCTTGGCGGCATTGCCCTGTGGTTGCGCCACCGCCTGGAGGCCGGCCCGCTGCCTGCCGCATCATAGACACCACCTGCATAGCGTCGCGGGTTGCATAATAAACACGCAGCCGTCATGATAAAAGGAGGATATTCAGGAGACGTTATGCAGGAATTAATTGCTCAGGTTGAAGAGCTTGGAATTGAAATTAATCACACCACTTCGCTGGTGTTAATCTTTGGCATCATTTTACTCACCGCCGTTATTGTCCATCTGATATTGCACAAAGTGGTGCTGCGTCTGTTTGAAAAACGGGCGCAGGCCAGCTCACATTTGTGGCTGCAAATCATTACCCAGAATAAGTTATTTCACCGCCTGGCCTTTACCCTTCAGGGGATAATCGTCAACGTTCAGGCGGCGCTGTGGTTACAAAAAGGCAGCGAAGCGGCTGAAATATTAACCACCTGCGCCCGACTGTGGGTCATGGTTTATGCCCTTCTCTCCTTCTTCTCGTTATTAGATGTGATCTTCAATTTGTCGCAAAAGCTGGCAACCGCCTCTCAGCTTCCGCTCAAAGGAATATTCCAGGGCGTGAAGTTAGTGAGTGCGATCCTCGTCGGCATTCTGATGATCTCCCTGCTGATTGGTCAGTCTCCGGCGATTCTGATCAGCGGTCTTGGCGCGATGGCTGCGGTACTGATGTTGGTCTTTAAAGATCCGATTCTGGGCCTGGTCGCCGGTATTCAGCTCTCGGCGAACGACATGCTTAAACTCGGCGACTGGCTGGAGATGCCGAAATACGGCGCGGATGGCGCGGTGACGGATATCGGCCTGACCACCGTGAAAGTGCGCAACTGGGATAACACCATCAGCACCATTCCTACCTGGGCGCTGGTGTCGGACTCCTTTAAAAACTGGAGCGGCATGTCAGCCTCCGGCGGACGGCGAATTAAGCGCAGCCTGAGCATCGATACCACCAGCATTCATTTTCTTGATGAGCACGAGCAGCAGCGTTTAATTCAGGCGAAACTGTTGAAGCCCTATATGGCGGCGCGTCACGAAGAAATTCATCTCTGGAATCAGGAAAATGGTGAAGGGGAATCGGTATTAAATCTGCGCAAAATGACCAATATTGGTACATTCCGCGCGTACCTGAATGAATATCTGCGCAACCATCCGCGTATTCGTAAAGATATGACCCTGATGGTGCGCCAGCTGGCACCGGACGCCAATGGTTTACCCATTGAGATATATGCGTTCACCAATACCGTGGTTTGGGCGGAATATGAATCCATTCAGGCAGACATTTTCGACCATATTTACGCCGTGGTCGAAGAGTTTGGCCTGCGAATTCACCAGTCACCCACCGGGAACGATATTCGCTCGCTGGCGGACGCGTTCGCGAAATAATCCTCAGGTACTGGCGCGCGCCACGTAGCGCCAGTCCATCATCACCCTTTCCGTCGGCGCATCCGGGTTATCGATTTTATTCAGCAGCAGCTTGACCGCTTTGCGCCCGATATCCCGCGACGGCTGTTCAATGGTACTGAGCGGCGGGGAAACCATCTCCGACAGCTCCGTGCCGTCAAAACCGACCACCGCGATGTCCTGCGGAACCCGCAGCCCGGCCTGTTCGATGGCGCGCAGAGCACCCGCTGCCAGGGTGTCCGATACGGCAAACACCGCATCCGGCGGGTTGTTCGCCAGCAGTTTATTCATTGCCGCCATGCCCGCGCTGGAGCTGAGATCGCTCGCATACTCCACCACCTGATACTCGAGATCGCGCAGATGCAGCACGCTTTTGTAGCCGCGCTCGCGCAGACGGGCATATTTGTAGCTGAGATCGTGGTTAATGAGCGCAATCCGTCGACGCCCGCCGTCGGCCAGCTGGCTGACCACGTGCTGCGACGCGTCCACATCGTTAATGCCCACGCAGGAAACGGTGCCGGAGTCGGCGTATTCCGCGCACTGCACCCAGGGCGCACTGCCGATGAGGGCGGAGAGTTCCGGCAGTTTCGAGAACGCGTCCATGGTGATGATGCCGTCGACGATTTTGCCCGACAGCAGGCTCAGGCCGGAGCGCGACCGTTGCAGATCCGAGCCGGAATTGCACAGTAAAATGCGATAGCCGTTTTTCTCGGCCTCTTCTTCGATGCCTTTCACCACTTCGCCGCAGAACGGGTTGGCGATGTTCGAGACCATCACGAGGATCATGTAGCTGCGCGCGGTACGAAGCTGGCGCGCCAGCAGATTGGGCTGGTAGTTACTCTCTTTAATCGCCTGCAAGACGCGCTCGCGGTTCTTCGCTTTCACCGAGTCGCTGTTGTTAAGCACGCGCGACACGGTCGCCACCGAAACACCGGCGAGCTTAGCGATTTTCTGAATTGACATAACGACGGCACATCCTGCAGTTAGCGTTTTCATCAGGCTAACATAATTTTGCTGCCCGGCGAACCGGGCAGCACGTTACCGCTCAACGCGTATCCAGCGCTGCTGTTGGTGGCTTTTAACAATCGCATCAATGATATACATCACGTTTGCGCCATCGTGGAAGGTCGCAAAAAGTGGCTTCTCGGGCAGGGCATTTGCCTGCACGGCACGATAGAACTGCGCCATCATATTCTTGAACGCATCGGGCCAGCCTTCGATGTGCCCGCCGGGGAAGTGGGCGCTGTCGGCGGCATCTGCATTCATCAGGCCCGGATCGTCTGACAACGTCTGATTTGCCTGCTCGCGATACCCGATCCACAGCTGCTGCGGAATTTCCTGATCCCAGGCCACAGAACGCTCGCTGCCGTTGATTTCAAAACTGAGGCGGTTTTTGCGCCCGGCGCTAACCTGCGAGACGCTGAAACAGCCTTTGCTGCCGTCGTCAAAGCGGAACAGGACTGAGCCAAAATCCTCCGTCGTGACGGCTTTATCCGCATACACGGCGTCGGCCTGGCGGGTAAAGGTATGGTTGCCCGCCACGTTTGCCTTGCGCGTCGGCCAGACGATCGACAGATCGGCCATCACCTCGACAATGCGTCGTCCGGTGACAAACTGCACCGTGTCACACCAGTGTGAACCGATATCCGCCACCGCCCGCGAGGCCCCGCCGAGAGCGGCATCGACGCGCCAGTTGTAGTCGGTCTCCCGCAGCATCCAGTCCTGCAAATAGCTGCCGTGCGAGGCAAACAGCCGCCCCACGCTCCCCTCGCGCATCATGCTCGCCGCCTGGCGCACCATCGCGAAGTGGCGATAGACAAAGCTCACGCCGTGGATCACCCCCGCCTGCCCGGCCAGATCCACCAGTTCCCGCGCCTCTTCCGGCGTCATACACAGGGGCTTTTCAGAGAACACATGTTTGCCCGCTGCCAGAATTTGCCGGTTAATCTGCGCGTGCAGGTGGTTGGGCGTGCAGTTGTGAACCACCTGCAATCCCGGATGGGCAAGCAGTTCGTCCACGCTGCCGTAGGCATGCGGCACATTCAGCGCCCGCGCCTTTTCCTGCGCCTGCTCAAGCGAGCCGTCGCACAGGGCGACGACCTGCACAACACCCAGCCGACGCAGGGCCTCGATATGCCCCGGGCCGATAAAGCCGCTGCCGACGATCCCGACGTTAATCATGCGCGCCTCCTGCGGCAAAATCGTCAAATGCGCGGCCAGAGACCGGAATGATGTGGCGGCGGATGAACTCGCTGCCTTCGCTCGCCCCCACGTCACCGTCTTTCATGCAGCACTCCCACTCCAGCACCGCCCAGCCGTCGTAATCGTACTGCGTGAGCTTGCTGAAAATACCCTTGAAGTCGATCTGCCCGTCGCCCAGCGAGCGAAAACGCCCGGCACGGTTGATCCAGGGCTGATAGCCGCCGTAAACGCCGCTGCGTCCGTTGGCACGAAACTCCGCGTCTTTGACGTGAAACGCCTTGATGCGTGCGTGATAGATATCGATAAACGACAGGTAATCCATCTGCTGCAGCAGCATGTGGCTCGGATCGTAGAGAATATTGCAGCGCGGATGGTTGTCGACCAGCGCGAGGAAGCGCTCGAAGGTCACGCCGTCGTGCAGATCCTCCCCGGGATGCAGCTCAAAACAGAGATCGACGCCGTGCTCCTCAAAGCAGTCGAGGATCGGACGCCAGCGGCGTGCCAGCTCTGCAAACGCATCGCGAAAACGCTGCTCGTTGTGCGGCGGCCACGGGTAGAAAAACGGCCACGCCAGCGAACCGGAAAAGGTGGCGTGGGCGGTTAATCCGAGCTTCGCCGACGCCGCAGCGGCCTGTTTCACTTTGGCGGTTGCCCACGCCTGGCGCGCCGCGTCGTTACCGCGTACCGCAGGCGGCGCGAAGTGGTCAAAGGCCTCGCCGTAGACCGGACTGACCGCTACAAGCTGCCCTTCCAGATGGGTGGATAATTCGCTGATGACAAGCCCATGCCCGCCCAGTATCCCGGTGATCTCATCGCAGTAGGTCTGGCTGTTCGCCGCCTGCTCCAGATCGAAAATCTGTGGATGGTTGCAGGGGATTTGCAGCGCTTTATAGCCTTTCGCCGCCGCCCAGCCCGCCAGCCCGTCGAGGGAGTGAAACGGCGCGCGCTCGCCAATAAATTGCGACAGAAAAATGCCCGGTCCCTTAATCGTCCTCATAACACCTCCAGAAAATTACGCCTTATCTTCATCATATTTGAATGCGATAAGGAAAATCAGCGCGATCGCGGCGGCAGCTATCGCCGGGATCCACCAGAATGTGACCCACGCCTGCGGCACGGCCTGCCCCGCCACCAGGCTGTTATACAGTGCGCCAGAAATCTGTGAGCCGAGCAGCATGCCGATGCCGTAGGTGAACATCACCACCATACTCTGGGCCTGGCCTTTTACCTTTTCGCCCGCCACGCGGTCGGTGTAGATAAAGCCGACGACAAAGAAGAAGTCATAGCATACGCCGTGCAGCAAAATGCCGAGATAGAGCAGGAAGCGCCCCTCTTCGCTGACGCCGAGCGCAAAGAAGGCGTAACGCACAAACCACGCCAGCATGCCAATCAACAGCATGTATTTCACCCCGAGGCGGCGGAACAGCAGCGGGATGACCAGCATAAAGACGATCTCGGACATCTGCCCGAAGGACATGGCGGTACTGACATCTCGGATACCGGCGTCGGCGAGATAGGAGGCGGTGTACGCGTAATAAGTGCCCAGCGGAACGGAGATCAGCATCGCGCACAGGGAGAAGATAAAGAAGTGGCGCGTTTTCAGGAGTGCGAACGCATCCGCACAGAACAGATCGCGCACGGCAACGGGCATGCCTTTTGCCGGAGCTGGCGTGTGCGGCAGCGTCAGGCTATAGAGCGCCAGCAGAACGGAGCTTACCGCCGCGACCTGGAAAATGGTGACGCTGGACGCCACGCCGGTCACGCCGATGAAAATCCCGGCGACAATCCAGCCGATGGTGCCAAAGACGCGCACCACCGGGAACGTTTTGTCGACGTTAGCCAGGCTGTGAAACGCGATGTTGTTGGTCAGCGCCAGCGTCGGCATGTAGCAGAGCGTGTAGCCAAACAGCAGGCCGATCAGCAGCGCACCGTTTTCCGCGATCAGCGCCCCCGGCACGAACCACAAAATCGCCGCGCCAGCAAGGTGCATCACGGCCATCACCTTCTGCGAGGCGAAGAAGCGGTCCACCAGCATCCCGAGCACAAACGGCGACAGAATCGAGGCAATGGGCCCGGCGGAGAACGCATCGCCAATCAGCAGAGACATGTTGTGCTGAGTCATCACCAGCCCGAGCGTGACCGACCAGCTTCCCCAGATAAAAAACTGTAAGAACATCATCAGCGACAGCCGCGGCACCAGCAGCCGATGCTGGGCTATCGCCTTTCCACTACTTTCAGTTGTTGACACCATGATAAGCCTCACCCTTAAAAAGTAATCGATTACAAACATCGCCAACCAAAAAGTAATCGATTACAAAATAAAGATCCTGCGGATCAAAACAGAACTGCGAGAACGGTCACGATCTAAATTTCCGCCCCTTCTCCCACGCTTTCTCCACATTTTAATATTTAGTTACATTTGGCCGATAAATTAGTCTGCGCTTAATTCATTAAATAATTATGATTCCGATTCTCATTCAAAAAATAACATAACAACTCTTCCGGACAGGAAACATGACCTCTTTTAATGGCAAGGAAATCACGAAACCGTTTGCGGTTTCACTTATCGCGCTGGCAATCCAGACCGTCGTTCACCCGGCGCTGGCGGCAGAGAACAAAAGCGAACAGGAGATGGTGGTTTACGGCGACGCAAACACCACGGTGGATGAGCAGCAGGATTACGCGGTTAAAACCACGCGCGCAGGGACCAAAATGTTGCTCGCTCCGCGCGATATCCCGCAGTCGGTGAGCGTCGTAACGCAGCAGCGCATGAAGGATCAGGACCTGCAAAACATCGATGAGGTGCTGACTAACGCCACCGGTGTGTCGTCGCAGCAGATCGACAGCGAGCGCTCGAACTATTTCTCCCGTGGCTTTGAGATCACCAACTTCTCCTACGATGACATCCCGACGTCCATGGGCGACGCGTGGAACTTTGGCGATGCGACAGAAGATACGGCGATTTACGATCGTATCGAAGTGGTACGCGGCGCGGCGGGCCTGATGACCGGTGCGGGCGATCCGGGGGCGTCGGTGAACATGGTGCGTAAACGCGCCGACAGCAAAACCGTGACCGGCAACGTCAGCGCCAGCTATGGCAGCTGGAATAAGCAGCGCTACGTGGCCGATCTCTCTGCCCCGCTCAACGCTGACGGCAGCCTGCGCGGACGGGTGATCGCCGGTTATCAGGATCAGGACAGCTGGCTTGATCGCTACGGTAAACGCAAAAAATTTCTTTACGGCGTGATGGATGCGGATCTTACGGACCACACCACCCTTTCACTCGGCTGGGATTATCAGCAGACCAACACCGCCAACCCGACCTGGGGCGGCCTGCCGAGCCTCTACAGCATCGGTTCGCGCACCCACTACGATCGCAACGTCAACACCTCGGCGGACTGGACGGGCTATTCCATCGAATCACGCAAGGTGTTCGCGAACCTCTCCCACAGCTGGGATAACGGCTGGTCGGTGCGCTTCAACGGCACCCACGGCGAGCAGAACTTTAACGATACGCTGCTCTATGTGATGGGCAATCCGGACGCGACCACGGGCGACGGCGCGAGCGGCTGGGGGAGCAAAGATCGCGGCAAACGCACCCTCGACTCCTTTGACTCCTACGCCAGCGGCCCGTTTGAACTGCTTGGCCGCCAGCACCAGCTGATGGCCGGGGCCAGCTACAGCCGCCAGCATAACGCTACCTTCAGTAAGGATGGCCCGATGGACAGCGTGGGTATCTTTAACAACAACTGGGATGGGAGCGTGGCGGAACCGGCGTGGGGCGACTGGTATCAAAACGCCGATGACATCGTGCGTCAGAAATCGGCCTACACGGCGACACGCCTGTCGCTGGCCGATCCCCTGTCGCTGATTTTAGGCGCGCGTTACACCCAGTACAGCACCAACGGCAGCAGTGGCGATATGCGTAAATACAACACCACCCCGTACGGCGGCCTGGTGTTCGATATCACCGACGCGCTTTCGGCGTACGCCAGTTACACCTCGATTTTCGCGCCGCAGACCAAGCGCAGCAAAGATGGCGCGTGGCTGTCGCCGGTAACCGGCAAAAACTACGAAACCGGCCTGAAAGCCGACTGGATGGACGGTCGCCTGACCACCAACGTTGCGGTATTCCGTATCGAGCAGGAAAACGCGGCGGAGGCGATCAGCGGAGAGTTCGTCAACGGCTCCAGCGAGCAGGCCTATCGCGCAACAAAAGGGGCGGTGAGCAAAGGGGCCGAGTTTGAAGTGAACGGCGCCGTGACCGACGATCTGCAGCTGACCTTCAGCGCCACGCGTTACGTCGCCACCGATACGGATGGCCGCTTCAACAGCTATGCACCGCAGACCCAGCTCAAACTCTTCAGCCGCTATCGCGTGCCGGTACTGCCGGACCTGACGGTCGGCGGCGGCGTGAACTGGCAAAACCGGGTGTATAAAGACGTAACAGGGCCGGATGGCGAAACCCAGCGTCTGTACCAGGGCAGCTACCCGCTGGTCGATCTGTTCGCGAAGTATCAGCTGACCAAACAGCTGGCGGTGCAGGCCAACGTCAGCAATCTGTTTGACCGGGAATATTACTCGTATCTCGACGACTCGGCGGTGTATGGCGAACCGCGAAGTGTCTCAGTGAGTATGAGTTATCTGTTCTGATGAGATGATGTGAAAGCCCGCCTGCGGTTCCGCTGGCGGGCTTTTTGTTAGCGCGCTTTACTGCGCGATAAGGTAAAGGCCACAAACAAGAATACCACCCACACGGGCAGCAGGAACGCCGACAGACGCATGTCATCGATGGTGCACATCAGCACCAGAATCATGCCGAGGAACGCGATACACAGGTAGTTACCCGCCGGATAGAGCAGCGCCTTGAACTGCGTCTCACGCCCTTTACGACGCATCGCCGCACGAAAGCGCAGGTGCGCCAGGCAGATCATGATCCAGTTCAGCAGCAGGGTAGCCACCACCAGCGCCATCAGCAGGCCAAAGGCCTCTTTCGGCAGCAGATAGTTGATCAGCACCACCAGCGAGGTAATGCCTCCGGAGAGCAGCAGCGAATTGACCGGTACGCCGCGACGGCTGACGCGCGTTAAGAACTTCGGCGCATTGCCCTGCACGGAGAGGCCAAACAGCATGCGGCTGTTAGAGTAGACGCCGCTGTTATAGACCGAGAGCGAAGCCACCAGAATGACGAAGTTCAGCGCCGATGCCACCAGGTTGCTGTTCATATCATGGAAAATCATCACAAACGGGCTGCTGTCGGATTTCACCTCTACCCACGGGTAGAGCGCCAGCAGAACCACCAGCGAACCGATATAAAACAGCAGAATACGGTAGACCACCTGGTTGACCGCTTTCGGAATGCTTTTGTGCGGATCGCGCGCTTCTGCCGCCGTTATCCCAATCAGCTCCAGCCCGCCAAAGGAGAACATGATCACCGCCAGGGACATAATCAGTCCGTTCCAGCCGGTCGCGAGGAAACCGCCGTGTTTCCACAGGTTATCGATGTTCGCACGCTCGCCCCCGTGCCCGGAGAAGAGCAGCCACAGGCCAAAGCCGATCATGCCGATAATCGCCAGCACTTTAATCAGCGCGAACCAGAATTCCGTTTCGCCATACAGACGCACGTTCACCAGGTTTACGGCGTTGATAATAATGAAGAAGGCGGCGGCCCAGATCCACGTCGGGACATCCGGGAGCCAGTACTGCATGTAGATGCCCGCGGCGGTGAGTTCAGCCATGCCGACCAGCACGAACATCACCCAGTAGTTCCAGCCGGACAGGAAGCCTGCAAACGGCCCCCAGTATTTGTAAGCAAAGTGGGCGAAAGAGCCAGAAACCGGCTCTTCGACGACCATTTCACCAAGCTGGCGCATAATCAGAAAGGCAATCACGCCCGCAATGCCGTATCCCAGCAGTACCGCAGGCCCGGCCATTTGAATCGCTGGCCCGATGCCGAGAAACAGTCCGGTACCAATCGCGCCGCCGAGGGCAATTAATTGAATATGTCGATTTTGCAAACCACGTTGCAGCGTCGGTGTCTGTTCCGACGAGGCTTCAGAAACCGCATTGTCTGAAGCGGATGACGCGTCTTTCACGTCTGACCCCTGTGTATTTTTATTGGAAGGGGCACCTTTTAACACTTCGGGTCAGCAGGAGCAAGTTGCAGGCCCGGCTCAAATACCCATATGAATTTAAAAGCGCGGCTGGGTATGATGTTGAGAACCCTACACTGACAGAGTGACCTATGACTGAGAAACAGTTCTACCCTATCGGTACGCCAGGCCAGCCATGGACTGCGGCGGAAAAACAGCAGTGGCGCGAGAACCAGACGCGTTTTCGCAGCTATCAGACGGACGTGCTTGACGCGATCAATGCCCTCAAGCCTCGCTACGACGTGAGTCAGTACGGCGAATTACACTACGGCGACCAGACCTTCCCGCTAATGGCCGTGAAATCACACCACTGGGACGACAACCTTCCCGTCGCGCTGATTACCGGCGGTGTTCACGGGTACGAAACCAGTGGCGTGATGGGCGCGCTGAACTTCCTGGCGGAGTATCAGAATGAGTATGCGGGGAAAATCAATTTACTGGTGGTGCCGTGCGTCAGCCCGTGGGCCTACGAGCATATCACTCGCTGGACCTATGAAGCCGTGGATACCAACCGTCAGTTCTGGCCACAAGGGGAAGGTGAAGAAGCCCGCGCGCTGATGGCGTTAACCGCCCCGCTGAAAGGCAAATTCCTGCTGCACGTTGATCTGCACGAAACCACTGACAGCGATGAGAGCGAGTTCCGACCGGCAAAGGCCGCGCGCGACGGACTGCCATTTGAGCCGGGGACAATTCCCGATGGCTACTATCTGGTGAGCGATACGCAGAATTCACGGCTGGATTTCCAGCAGGCGATTATCGACGCCGTGAAGAAAGTCACCCATATCGCCCCTGCCGATGAGAATGGCAAAATGATGGAGTTCACCGTCGTCAGCGAGGGCGTGGTGGAATATGACATTCATGCCTATCATCTGTGCGCCACCCTTACCGGCGCGCCGTTTACCACCACCACGGAAGTTTATCCCGACAGCCCTGGCACCACGCCAGAGGCCTGTACGCGCGCGCAGATTGTGACCGTTCACGCCGCAATTGCGTTTGCGCTGGCGCACGCTTAAGAAATGGATGGGGCATCCGTGCCCCTGATAACGAGGGTAAAACTTAGAACTCGTAGCCGACGGAAACCTTGAAAGTACGCGGCTCGCCCTGGAACAGGTAAGTTCCGGAATCGTCCACGCTTGCCCAGTAGTTTTCGTCCGTCACGTTGTCGATACCGGCACGCACGGTCATTTGATTCTGGTTCTGGTTTACCGCGAAGCGATAGCGCATGCCCAGATCCAGCGTGGTGTAGCTGTCGAGTTTTTTGCTGTTCGCCAGATCCGCGTACTGAGAGCCGGAGTGGTTCACGCGCGCGGTCGCCGTCAGGCCGTCGATCGGTTTGATGTCATATTCCGCACCCAGCACCGCATAGAAATTCGGTACGCCGATGACCTTGTTACCCTGATTCAGCCCGTTGTTGGTTTTGGTCATTTCTGCCTGCAGCCACGTGGCGCTGACATTCAGACGCATTCCCAGCATCGGCTCGCCGAACACGTTCAGCTCCACGCCGCGGTTACGCTGCTCGGCATCCAGACCGTAGTGTTTGGTCACGCTGTCGAGGATCGCCGACGGCATTTTGATTTCGAACAGGGCCAAAGAACCGCCCACGCGTCCGAAGTCTGCTTTCACGCCCACTTCGTTCTGCTTCGAGTGAACAATCCCGGTGCTTTGCCCGTAGTTAGTCGCGGTATCTGGCGCGGTTTTACCCGGCTGCAGCGCTTCGGTGTGGTTAGCGTAGAGCGAAAGTTCGTCCCACGGTTTGTAGACCACGCCGTAGGTTGGCATCCAGCGGCTGCCGTCAAAGCCATCGGCGTCGTTTTCCGCACCGGTGATTTTGTTGTATCCGCGAATCACCACTTTTTGATGGCGCGCGCCAGCGGTAAACAAGAGTTTGTCGTCGAGTACGCCAAGGGTATCGCTGAGCAACCAGCCCTGAGTGCGGGTGCGGCCGCTGGTCAACGGATCGCTATAGTTACCGCCGGAGCCATTGAAGTTGCTGCTGTCAGGTTTATCCACGCCGGTATTGTGATAGATGTTGGTGATCGGGTTATCCGCTGCCGCCGACATCTTCCACGCGATTTTTTCGTTTTTGGTCATTGCGGAGTAGCCCACGTTGACCTTGTGCGACACGAAACCGGTATCGAAGTTACCGCGAATGCCTGCCATGCCGCTCACGGCGTCGCTGATGCGATTGGTATCCAGACGTGTTGCCGTGGCGTTACCGCTCTTATCCATCAGCTTCGCGCCGCTGTACAGCCCCTCTTCGTGGGCGTGCTGCGCACCCAGTCCGGTGTAAGCCGTCCAGCTATCGGTGATGTCGTACTCGCTGCGCCACATGCCGAATTCGTTTTCGATATTGCTGTAGGCCCATTTCTGCGAGTAGTTACGATCGTTTTTCGGTGGCGTCGGCACGAAATCGACCCCGGAAATGTTGACGCCCGTTTCGCTGCCATGGAAAGTTTTCTTCTGATAGCCCATGTCCAGTGAGGTGCGGAAGTTGTCACTTTTGAAATCCAGCCCGGTAGAGAGCAGTGTGGTGCGACGGCGGTCGTTGGCAACCGGTGCTTCGCCTTCGCGGTGGACCAGGTTCACGCGTGCGCCAAACTGGTCACTCTCCCCGAAGCGCCGACCGGCGTCCAGCGTGGTGCCAATCTGCGAATCAGAAGTGTAATCGACGCCAATTTTGGCCTGCGGCGTGTCGCCCGCGTGTTTTGGCTCAAGGTTGATCATCCCGCCGACGCCGGAGCTTGCCGCGCCGTTCATCAGGGAGTTGGCACCTTTGAAGATCTCAATACGATCAACCATCTGCGTATCGACCACCTGACGCGGCAGCACGCCGGAGAGACCGCCAAAAGTCATGTCATCGCCGTCGAATTTCAGGCCGCGAATGCGATAGCTTTCCGCACTGTTGCCGTAGCCCTGCACCGACTGCACGCCCGCATCGTTGGCGACCACATCGGCAATGGTTTTGGCCTGCTGATCTTCCACCAGCTTCGAGGTGTAGCTGATGATGTTAAAAGGCACGTCCATCGCGTTCTGCTGGCCGAGCATCCCCATGCGGCCACCGTTGGCGACCTGTCCGTCAAGGAATGCGGGCACCAGCTGATCGCCGCCCGGTTTGAAATCGCTGGCCGGCGCAGACTGCACCACGAGGGTCTCTTCTTTTGGAGTATCCGCCGCAAAGGCGGAGTGCGTAACCGCGCCGATGGCGAGCGCCAGCAGCGTTTTGTTCATTCTGGTGTTGTTCATGATTAACTCGTTCAACATACGCGCAAAATGGCCCGTCGCCGGGCCTGATAATTTATAAGAGGTTTATTTCAGTGAAATTCTGACAACGCTGTCCGGTCCGTTCGTGGAGTGGTCTTTGTTGAATGCCTGTTTGACGGTGACGTACAGCGTCTGGCCATCTTCGGACAGCAGCAGGCTGTTTGGATTCGGAGGCAGATCCCAGCTCTGTTTGACGGCATAGGTCGTGGCATCCAGGCTCAGCAGTTTTCCGCTTTCGCGCTGGGTGATGTACAGCTCGTTGCGTTTAGCGTTGAATTTCACCGCCAGCGAATCGCCCACATCCAGCTGCTTAATCACTTCCCCGGTGTGGATATCCAGCACCAGCGTGGTTTTGGCTTTGGAGTTATCGGTCACGAACAGGCGACCCGTGGCCTTGTCTTCTGCCAGGTTAAGCAGCAACGCCGGTTTGTCGCCGAGCGGTTTCCAGCGTTTTTCGATGCGATTGTTGCGCGGATTGATAATCAGGATTTCGCCGCCGCCGTTAGCCACGTATATGCGCTGAGTCTGCTCAGACCACAGCAGCCCCGTCACCCACTGCCCGGCATTTTTGATGGTTTTTTTCAGCTTGAGCGTTTCGGCATCCACCACCCAGACCACTGCCGGATCGGCGACACCGCCGATGTAAAGGGTGCCATCATGCAGCAGCACCTGGCGCGCCCCGTACGGGAAACCTTCTTTGTTGCGTTCGGTGAACAGCAGACGATTTTTCACTTTGCCGTCCGCGGTGCTGATGGCGCTGATACCGCCGTCCAGCGAGTTGGTCGCATAGACGGTGCTGCCATCCTTTGATATCGCCAGCGCAAAGTTTTTCAGATCCGTATGGCTGCGGCCAATGGTTTTGAGCGTAGTGGGATCGAGTTTGTAGATCACCCCGCCCTGCACGTCCTTAAACCCTTCGGCGCTGGCGACATACAGCGCATCGCCTTTCGGACTGAGCACCATTTCGTATAAGCCGTCGGCCAGTTCACGCTTCACCACGCCGGTTTCCGCCGGCGCGGTTACGGCGGTGTGGGCTTCAGGGGCAGGTTTGGCGGCATGCTGCGCGGCGCAGCCGGAAAGAGAGGCAGCCACAAGCAGCGCCAGCGCGGACAATTTTTTTGTCATCAGGAACATCCTTTACCGTTCAAAAAGAGAATCAGGCGGGAAACTGCGTCGCATGCTGCTGTGCGATTAAGGTTGTTTTACAGGCTGTGAGGCCAGTGCAGAGTCCACCGTTAACACTCAGTGTTCCGTGTGAGATCTGCGCTCACTGTTGATGCGGGAATCGTCCGTCGCTGCCCACAAACACTAAAGAGAATGAGAACTATACTCATTATCTTTATATGATCAAGCGTAAAAATGGGCAACAAGATAAAACAAGCAGGGATGAGAGGGCGTTAGGTCACCTCATCTACTCTTTTGCGCAATAAATAACAGGGGCGTTTCTGTAGATAATGAAATAGCTGGAGGCGTTCGCCGGTGTTATCTGAACTTTAAGGCCGCGATCGCGCAGACGGAAAAAGTCCGGGACATCCAACCTGAAGGCTTCATTTCTTTTTGGGCGTCCACTGGTGTCGCTGGACACCATAATAATATCCCCCGCTTCTCGCCAGTAATTAAACGCAATTTTATTACTGACTTCGACAGGTGGCTGGCCTTTCTGGGTATATTCCCCGGACGTTGCATAGCTACCTTCCCCGTTCATAAATGAATAATCCATCATGACGTCGAGAAGATAATTATCGTCTACCACCGTTACATGCGCTTCGCAGCTGAAGTGATTACGCTGGTAATGAATATACCACGCATAAAGCAAGGGTGCGGCAATGGCCAGACCGATAAACGTCCAGCGCAGCGTTATTTTATTCATCATCATGATTCTGCGGCCTGTAAATAATGGAATCACACTGCGCATTATTGTCCTTTAGCGGACGGTCACAAATAATGACCGAATGAGCCTGCTGGGAAAAACTGCTGGTCATCCACAGTACCCCTCCGGGTTTGCACTGAATGGGATAGCGTTTCGCCAGCCCCGCCAGCATTTCACTGGTTTTCTCTTTATCCCGCCAGGATGAATATACTTCACACCCGTTAAATTGACTCACCGACTGATAATGCGTCAGAGAGGACTTATCCTCTTTAATCAGAAAGTACGATATCGCGCAGGAGAGCAGAAAAAGAATGCCTGCCACCCCATAGGAAAGCTTTGCCGGGAAAAAAGGGGGTTTGCGAATCACCTCAGAAACAGCCACCGCCGTAACCTCTGCAACGGGATATTCTTCGGGTAAAACCGAAACCAGCGCCGTTGTCTGCGGGCGAATAAACTCGTCCAGTACCCCTTCGCGCAGCTGGGCAATCGACTTAAATCCCTCTTTAGGCAGGGTCTTAATGATGTTTTCTTCCAACCCCGCAAATTTCAGCGCCTTGCGGATTTGGGAAATGGTCTGGTAAAGGGCATTGGTACTGACAATCGCCCCCTGTTTCTCCCAAATGGAGGCAAACAGAACCCGCTGCGTCACGACCTGGTTGTTGTTTTCAAGGAGTAAAAGCAGGCACTCGCTCACCGGGCCATGAAGCGTGGTAGCCCTCTGGGGATACCCGTCCAGCGGGCCGAGACGCCGCAAATCAGGTTCAAACAGCAAGGTATCGTTGATAACGTACACTTTTTTCATGGTGCGATCGATAGTTGACATAGAAAACCTGATTCAGAATTTAGTTATTATATATCAGCAGGTTGAAATAAACACCTTCATGCAAAAAACCGCTCTTCGCTCGCGCCTTAAGCCTCTTAATCAGTATAAATCATATAACTTCACTCACGTTTTTGTCAGGCAATTCTTAAAGTTGTGGCATCGGAAACCCATGGATGAAGGAATCGTGATCATCGACACTCACAATCAGCCATTGATGCTTGAAAACCAGAAAACTTCGCGACTTTATGTTGAGTGGTTGATTCATTACGCGTTTTTAGCATTAATCTCCAGAAATCATAAAAAACAAGGTGTATAGCACTACAGATGCAACTTATGTAAATAGAAACTCTATAAACAAATCGTCAACACAGGGTTTCTTATAGCGCATAGGGTTGTGTATTGGAAAGCACGAACGGCATACATATAATCCACCTTATAAAATGTATGGTTTATTAGAAAAGTGTATTTCCAGCGGCGTATGTCAGGTTGACTCTAATGCAGGAATAAAGAGATGGGCTATCGTCTATATGGCTTTATGATTGGTGATGAAATTCACTTCGATATTACCAATCGCAGACTGTACCGACTTACCGGTAGTCACAACGATAAAAGTGTGGCGTTTGCATCAATCTATTTTAACGAAACAATGTTACGGCTTTTCCTATATTTGCTGGAACATGGTCGTAAGAAAGTCATCGCCAAAGAAGAGTTGTTCGAAAAGATCTGGGAGGATAATAACCTCAGTCCTTCGACCCAGCGTTTATGGCAAGTGCTCCATAATCTGAACAACAAACTGAATCTTCTTGGATTACCCGAGGACTTTATTCGCAATATTAGAGGGCATGGTTACATCATTAATTACCAGGATGTCGTCCCCGTATATTATAGAATGAGCGAACTCCCTGCTCACTCTGTTAAAAAAGAGGAGAAGTCTGATCCCCTGAGTGAGTGATGTCAACTCAGCGGTTTTGCCCTTCGTACCTGAGTGCAAAGGGCTTTTTTTTACTTCTTCAGTTTCATGTTTTGCATTCCATTAATGATGGCAACATAGCTAAAAATATTGTCGCTCGGTAAAAACCGGCCCGGGAAAAATAGATGAGTATAATGAATCGTTTTCAAAATTTAAAAGTCAGCCGAAAACTCTTATTCGGCTTTTCGACTATTTTATTGGTGACACTGGCCATTCTGCTGTCGGGAATGCTGGGGATGGTGAGCATTCAGGATCGCGTCGAGAAAAATGAACATACCACCGGCCTGTTTAACGCACTGTCTGCCGTGCGACTGGCCCGTCTGAACTATCTGTATACGCAGGATCAGACGTATCTCGATCAGACCAACGATGCCGCCCAGACGATGCAGGATATGATCGCCCGGCTGGAAACTTACACCTGGACGCCAGAGGGAAAAGTTTCCGTGGATAAGACGGACGCTGCGGTGAAAAACTACATCGCGTCCCTGACGCCGTTTACCAAAGCGGCGAGCGAAAAAACGGACAGTGAGCGCAAACTCAATACGCAATCCCTGTGCGATAACTCTGAAATCGCATCGAAATTAAGCCGCAGCGCGGCGTTAACTCCACAGCAGACGCTGGTTGCGTCCCAGGTGGCCTTCATCCTGAGCGATATTGACTCCCAGGTCTCTCTCTATAAGCAGCACCCGACAGAGGCGGCAAAGCAAAACGTCCTGACGCGTCTGGACGCGGCCAAAAACGGGATAACAGAGATGCTGCAGTTTGTGCCGGAAGATCAAAACGCCTGGCTGAACAGCACTCTTAAAGATATGCAGGCAATCGCTGCAGAACTCGACCACTACAAAGTTGTGTGGGCAGAGCAATCGACCCTATCAGAAACCCTGACAGATAAAGCAGAGACTCTGATTGAGACTATTCAGTCGATGTTCGCCAGACAGCAACAAAAAGTGGTTGAGACCGTTGATGGCGTCCGGCTGCAGATGAGCATTGTGGCTGCCATTGGTATTGCCCTTGGCCTGCTGCTGGCAATGGGGATCACCGCATCGATCACCCGTCCGCTGAACGAAACCTTGCGCGTCGCAGAGCAAATCGCCAAAGGCGATCTCACCAGTACGTTGACCAGCACGCGTCATGACGAACCTGGGCTGCTGATGCAGGCCGTTTCAACCATGAACGAAAACCTGAAAAGCATTATTAATGACGTGCGCGAAGGGGTGGAAAGCGTGGCCCGCTCCTCCACGGAAATCGCCGCAGGCAATATGGATTTATCTTCACGCACCGAGCAGCAGTCTGCTGCCGTGGTGGAGACCGCAGCCAGCATGGAAGAGCTGACCTCAACCGTCGCGCTGAATGCGGAAAACGCTAACCAGGCGCGCCTGCTGGCGGAAGAAGCGTCGCAAAATGCCAGCGAAGGCAGCCTGATTTCGCAGAAAGTGATCGATACCATGAAAAATGTGCGACTCAGCTCGCACCGTATTTCTGAGATCACCACGGTGATTAACAGCATCGCTTTCCAGACCAACATTCTGGCGCTCAATGCCGCCGTGGAAGCCGCACGCGCGGGCGATCAGGGGAAAGGCTTTGCGGTTGTCGCCGCCGAAGTGCGCACCCTGGCGCAACGCAGCGCGCAGTCGGCAAAAGAGATTGAGAACCTGATCCACGAATCCGCCGTTCACGTCGATACCGGTTTTAACCTGGTGGAAGGCGCCGGTGCCGCGATGTTCAAAATTGAAAAATCGGTGGCGCAGGTGCGCGATATCATGAGTGAAATCGCGACCGCGACGGACGAACAGAGCCGAGGGATTTCGCAGATTGCGCAGGCGATGGCCGAGATGGATACCACCACGCAGCAGAATGCCGCGCTGGTTGAAGAATCTTCCGCTGCGGCCAGTTCGCTGGAAGATCAGGCCGTGCAGCTTGAAAAAGTGGTGTCGATCTTCCGTGTATCGAATACTCCACGCCAGCTTAAGGAGAGCCGTCCGGCAGGCAAAGGGCATGTTATTGCGCTGGCCCCCGGCAAAAAAGAGAGCGTCAGCGACGAGGACGACTGGGTGAAATTCTAATCCAGCCTGTGATTCCCCCTTCTCGTCAGGTAAACCTTCCCGGTTTGCCTGACGAAAACGCGATAAAAGTGACCTATGGAAAACACCCTTAAAAAAGATCCTACGTTTCTCAACGGGCTGGGATCATCGTTGATCCGCGGTCTGTCACGCTTTAAAACGATCCCCGCCCGGCCTGGGTTGAAAACCCTGAAAACGGCCATCGCGCAAAAGCAAATCACCCCTGTTTATCAGCCGTTTATCAACGCGCAGACCGGGAAAATCGCGGGCATCGAAGTCCTCGCCCGCTGGCGGCACCCCACTTATGGCGATGTTTCACCCGACGTGTTTATCCCGCTGGCAGAGCAACACGGCCTGATTATTTCGCTGACCCATCTGCTTATCCAGCAGGTGATTGCCGATCTCGAACACCCGATTCAGCACTTCCCGGTGGGAACTTATATTTGCATTAATATCAGCGCGCAAAATTGTCTCGATCCGAATTTCGAGATCGACACCTGTGAGCTGTTAAAGAAATGCGTCGCGAATCAGAGTCAGGTGGTGATGGAAATCACCGAGAGACACCCGCTGCATTTTACCCCGCAGCTGAGCAACTGGTTTGCTGCCCTACGGCGCGCCAACATCTCTGTCGCGCTGGATGACTTTGGCACCGGCTATTCGAACCTGTCCTATATTTCTGCCCTGAATCCGGAATTCATCAAGATCGATAAAATGTTTATCAGCCAGATTGGCGTCAGTGCCGATACACGGCTCGTGGACAGCATGATTGCGCTGGCCAAAAACATGCATCTGAAGATTATTGCCGAAGGGGTGGAAACACAGGTACAGGCGAACTATCTGCGTGCTAAACAGATCGATTTCTTGCAGGGGTTTTATTTTTGCCGACCGCTACCGGTGGAGGAGTTGCTTAACGTGGTGATGGCGTGAGTAACAGCGACTTAATGGTACGCCCTGTAGGATTCGAACCTACGACCTACGGCTTAGAAGGCCGTTGCTCTATCCAACTGAGCTAAGGGCGCACGGAGAAGCGTGCACTTGCGGTGTGAAACGCCTGGAATTATACGGTCAATGGCTAGTGAGTCAATGCCTTTTAGCGCAATCGCCTGCCTTCTCACCATCCCCCTGTTTATCCCTCGTCAATACGTCTGTTTTTTCGACATTCCTCTCATTTTTCTGCCACTTGATGACTCTACGAAAAGGCTTAACGCCGTTTAAGTAACGCCTGGTATTTTCTGCCGACCATCGCTCTCACACTAGCCTCCGGTATCCCGGCGCCGAGGAGCCGGAAGATAACAGGACAGTGTAGTGACCTCCCCATTCCCGCTTAACCATTCCGGCTTGCCAGAATGCGATCTTCCCCCACTGCGTAGCGTCTCGCCAGAGATTATCGGCATCAAGCTGGAGCCTATCGTGGCTCTCTCCTCTTCGCGTGTGGTCGGGCGCGAAGTGCTTAGCCTTCTCGCCTCCCCTGAGCAAAGTGAAGCGTTTTTTCAGCAACAGTCGGTGAAACAGTCGCTTAGGCTGCTTGAACTGCAGCTCGCCATGTTAAAAAACACACTTTACGCTAAAAACCTTTTTATCAACCTGCCGATAACCGTATTGAGTGACCCAGAATCCTTCGCCCGAATCCTGCCGCTGCTTAACGCCGGCCAGAATATTGAAATTGTCGAACCCAGCGCACTCTTCAGACTTCCGGCTTCCATGCGTGAGCACGTGACCCGCCACTGGTGGACGCTCGTCGAACGCGGATGCCATCTCTGGCTCGATGACGTAAACACGGCTTCTGTTCGTCCATTTTTAGGCTGTCGTTTACCGTTATGTGGCGTCAAGATCGATAAGATGGCGTTCTGGCGAAAAAAAGGCTCGCCTGCGCTAGCCCAGCTGGTAAATCTCTGCGCACAGGTCGCCAGCAATGTGCTTATTGAAGGTATTGAGTCAAACAGGGATCGGGAGTACGCGCTGCAGGCAGGAGCGGGATTCGGTCAGGGATATTACTGGCCGTCTGTAGGCTGGTCTGAAGAAAAAAGGACATTAGCCTGAGAGAGAATCTATGCGCATGACCGTACGCCGCTATCGGCGTCGTCGTAAAGGAAGCGATTCGCTGGGTTTTTCACATTCGCGTTCCAGCGCCCCTTTTTTTGATCGTCTTGTTTATTTGAGTCAATCCATCAACCAGACACGCAGACCCGACGCCCCCTTTATCGTTCTCGTGACCCACGATCGTTTCCTGCATGCAGGAATTCAGCACGGCCCATCCCCCCTGAAACACTGCTGCGGATATGACACGCTTGAATCGGCCTTCAGCGCGCTGGAAAACTGGCCCTCGGCCAGACTGGTTGTCGATATGGAGAGCCGCACGATGCCGCTGATGGAGATGCTCACCACGCTTCGACGCGCCATTCTGTATCCCCCCTACACTGCCGTGAGCCTGCTGATACGCGCTGATGACTATGACGCCCGGCTGTTTTGCAAAACCAGCGGTCCCTTTGATGTGCTTGAGCGCCAGCTCCCGGCTCAGGCGCTGCAACATGCGTTAGCGACCGCCCTCCCTCCCGTGAATAATCGCCACATCTACTTTTCCAGAGAAGAGTGGTTTGTCCTGCAATATCTGACGCAGGGGGAATCACTAAGAAATATTGCGCTTTTTCGCCAGCGCCCTTACAGCCGCGTGGTTTATCGTCTGGGACGAATTCTCAGTAAATTAGGGTTAAACCATCGTCAGGAATTACTGCATCTGCTGCATCGCCTTTCTGTCTCCTCTCCCGAATAACCCCTTAATTCCTAAAGACCTTTAAGAAATTACTTACGCACAATATTAAAATTATGTTTTAAATTAACATTTATGCAAAGATTACAACTATTCCTAATCCAGGATTTCTCGTGATGTTAATCTCTGCGTAGCGATCAAAAAACAGCATTTTCATCCAGAAGTTAAGTTTTAATTTCATCCGTTAAAAAGATGATAACGATGTAAAAACGTGAGTATTCAATGAGTCGCTAAAAACGCTATCCCTTGCTGGCAGCAGATCCTTCTGCAATCGACGGCTTTTTTTGCTGAAAGGTGAACAGCACTTTCAAATGAAGGTCTCGCGCGGAAAGCGGCAATAAATCTTCCGCCATGATGGCGCAGAAGATTCCGCGTACAGTGGGTGAAATGGCAACATTAAATTAACATTGAGGGGATTCTATTATTTTTTGCAATTACATAAATAGGATAATCCACATTAAGAGGAATGTCTGGTGATTTAGCCCAAATTTAAAATAATCACTTTCCGTCTCCAGAAGATCATATTAATAAGCACACCCTGAATAATTTACAGGCTTTTCGGAGAAAACTTACACGGTATAATAAGCATGTTCCAAAGGAGAATAAGAAATACCTTTACTCTTTCCAAAATATTAATAAGCCAACGCGCTACTGCCATTTTTTATCAGAATGCAAACAAGGATGCTTACGCTTTTTCCAGGGAATTACCCCCGTATAAGGATCTGCAGAATTATCCTTCCGGCTTACCAGGCACTTTTGCACAGATTGCAATTGCGCTTTCACAACCTGAGGCATAAAAAATGAAACCGGCATCCGTCATCATTATTGACGAGCACCCTATCGTCAGAATGTCAATTGAAGTCCTGCTCCAGAAAAACAAAAGCATTGAGATTAAACTCAAGTCAGGAGACAGCCATGAAGCACTCGACTACATTCGCAATCACCCTATCGATCTGGTGATCCTCGACATCGAATTACCTGGCACAGATGGGTTTTCATTGCTAAAAAGAATCAAGAACTTAGATGACAACATAAAAATTCTGTTTTTGTCTTCCAAATCAGAATCGTTTTACGCTGGCCGCGCCATGCGCGCAGGTGCAAATGGATTTGTGAGCAAAAGAAAAGATCTGAATGATATCTATAACGCCGTGGAAATGTTGCTCTCGGGATATTCCTTCTTTCCCTATGAGACCCTGAGCTTTATAAATCATCAAGGCTCACACCGGGGAGCAATAAATGACATGCCGTTATCAAACCGCGAGGTGACTGTTTTGCGTTATCTGGCCAATGGATTATCTAACAAGGAAATCGCGCAGCAATTATTACTTAGCAACAAAACAATTAGTGCGCATAAGTCCAACATCTACTCGAAATTAGGTGTGCAGACTATTGTAGAGCTGATTGATTATGCCAAAGCGCACGAGCTGCTTTAATCTGAAAGTCCTCCCTGAGACTCCAGTGAGTTTCAGGGAGGGTGTTTAGGCTTAATTATAATTAATCATAAAGGTCGCATCGGCATCTGCACGCCCCGGCTGGGGATTATTTGCCGTAGCGATATAATTCGCATAAAAATTCAAAACCGCATTTCCCTGCTCATCTACCACCACATCCTGGCTCGCCTGCTGTAATGGCAGACGCGTTTTATCCCGATCGCGTATTTCTACCGCCACATTCGTCGCCTGGCTGGCATCGTTTAAGGCCAGCAGTTCTGGGTCCTGCGGATCTGTCTTTCCTGAAAAGGTAATCGACGCCGCACCCGGTGGGCAGCCGGTCAGCTTCAGCGTAAACGGCATCGCCTGGGTTCTGCTGCCCGTGGTGCCGAGCTGTTTGGTCGGCCAGGTGCCCAGCGTCACCGATTTATCGCTGTCGCTCCCCTCAGCCACACAGGTAAAATCGATAATATTGCCGTACAGTTCGATATNGATTTCGCCCAGTGGGCTTGCCGCCAGCACGCCTTTCACAGGCATAAAGGCTACGGCTACAGCGGCAACTAAAATCCCTATGCGCATCACCCTCTCCTTAATCGTAATCCACGNGAAGATAGCCGCGTGAGGTGAAGCGCCCTTCGCTCGGTTTATTCCCGGTGACGCTCACCGGCCAGGCAGTGATCCCAATGACTGCCGAGGCGTTATCATCCAGGCGGAACGGGATCTTGCTGGCAAGATTATTGGGCGTCAGGGGCGTGTTGTTCGTGCTGGCGACGATAAAACCGAGATCAGGATTATCAGAAACCAGCGCATTTCCGGACACTTTTTCCGTTTCCACTCGCATAGTCAGGTAGGCGTTGGCCTCCACGTTAGTGCATTTTATGGCGATGGTCTGGGTTTTAGGCGAGACGTTCTGCGGGCGATTTCCCGCCCCGGCCTGGCTAAACTGCGAGGCGCCAATATCACCAAAATCGAATTCCACCACTTGACCGGCGTTAATCGCACAGCTCTGCGGCACCTGAATGGTTCCGCTGTAGCTGATGGTATACACCGGGGTCGTCAGCGGGTCCGATGAGGTGGTCGTGACATAGACCCGGAACATCGTCTGACGCGGGATCTCCACCATATTGATAAACCGTCGCGTCACCTTCAGGCGAAACACCAGATTCGAGTCTTTCACCCCGAAAGGTTGATTTTTAGAGACGTTCGGGTGACTCCCCATCTGAATAAAATTCTGCGGCGGGTAAAACACGCCAGAGTAGCTGTCGGTGATCTTCATCGCGCCATCCAGATACTCATTCAGCTTCAGATATTTGTAGCCATCAATGGTACTGGTGATCGGGAAATCAGTCACGTAGCTGCGCTTGGTGGTGTTGCCCGATGTCCCTTTCGGGCAGACCGCGTTGACCCCCACCCACTGGGATTTCTCCGCAAGCGTGACAATCTGCCCAATCTGGTTATTGGAACTATTAAACTTATCCGTCAGATCGTAATAGATATCCGTCGGCACACCGTTTTCGTTAGCACAGACCGTGGCCAGCGCCTGCGTGACAGGAAGCATTACCAGCAGCGCGGCCATCAGGTATCGACTCTTAATCACAGCGAATCTCCTTCATCGTGATTGCCTGTTGCAGGCTCTTTTCAGGCAGGACGTACGGCGCGTGGCACTGGGCGCTGGCGCCGTTGCCCCACTGAACCAGCAGCTCGCCTTTAAGCGGCAGCCCGCTGAGGTAAATTTGCCCGTCATCGCCCACCATGCTGGTGACGCCGCTTCCGGTTTCGCGCACTACGGCACCGAAAGGCACCGGCTGATTGCCGCGCATGACGGTCAGCAGCGCACGAACGCCAATGCGCGTATCAAAGCTGGCACGCACCAGCGCACCGTTGGTCGGCACCACGCTGCTGACGTTGTTTTCGATATCGGTACTGTTGTTCATGGTATTGGTATCCAGCGCCACGCGGTTGTAGCGATAGACCGTGGCGTAAGGCATCACGGCGTAACCCCGCCAGTCGGTTTTCACACCGGTCTGGTTTTCGACATTCACCCCGGACGCGCCCGGCGCTTTGATCAGCACGTTGGTATCCCCCAGCGGCTGGCTGAAGGTCACACCGTCCGCATGGCCCACCACGCCGCCTGACATTTGCCAGTTCAGATCGTGCTGGTCGCGGGAATAGTTGTATCCGGCCCCGAAGGTGCCGTAGGTGGCCTGCCAGTTTGCGCTGGCGCTGCCGCTTGCACCGTTGGTGCTGGTGTGTCCCTGACTCACGCTGTAGTTCAGGTTTCGATCTTCCAGCAAGGTGCCGCTGACGCCGGTCTGCCAGGTGGTATCTCCGCTGCTGTTGCGGCTGGCAGAGGCCGTGGCGTAGGCGCGATCGAAGGCGCTGTCACGGCGATAACCGTGACGGGTAAACAGGCTGAACGGAACCGACACGTTGAACGAGGCCAGCTTGTCTGTGCCATCAATACCCACCGCCTGATTCCACGACCAGGAGACGGAATAGCTCACGCCTCGCCAGCCGCCGGCATAACCCAGCTGATACCAGACGCTGGAATCGCTGGTTCCCCAGTAGGTTTGCTCGCTGCCCGACACATAGAGCGACCCGTAATCCCCCAGCGACTGAGAGATGTTCACCTGGAAGCGCCCTTTTTTGTTCCACGTCAGATTGTGATAACTCACCACATCCGACACGCCGTTCTCGTCCTTGCTGTCGCTGTACTGGTAACCTTCCATGGCTTTCCACGCCACGTCATCCAGGGTGTAGAACCCTTTGGTGGAATAGCGATAGCCAAGCAGCTGGAAGTTAGTCCCGAAGCCGTTCAGAGATTTGGCATACAGGAAACGTAAAGATTGCCCTTCGTGACGACTGTCGTCAGCCAGCTGACTGCGCGCCTGGGTGACATCGAGTGAAATCGCCCCCCAGTCGCCGAAGTTTTTCCCCGCACCGAGCGCGATGGCGCTGTAGCGTGAGGCGAGCTGGGTGCCGCCATACAGGGTGTAACCGTTGCTCAGGCCGGCAATCAGCGTGCCCTGGGTGAAGAACGGCGTGTCCTGATCGTCGTTGCCGCTGCGGTAATCCCCCGCCACCAGATCGTATTTCATGCGGCCTTCACGCTGTAAGAGCGGCACCGTGGAGTACGGCACCGTATAGCGCTGCGGGTTGCCGTCTTTCTCTTCAACCGTGACCTCAAGGTCGCCGCTCGACGACGTCGGGTTCAGATCGCTGATGGCAAATGCCCCTGCCTGCACGTAGCTCTGATAGATGACATACCCGTTCTGGCGGATCACCACTTTCGCTGGGGTGCGGGCGATACCGCGCACGGTCGGCGCGTAGCCCTGCATGCTGTCCGGGTACATGCTGTCAGAGGAGTACATGCGCAGCCCGCGGAAACCGAGGCTGTCGAACACGTCATTGCCGGTGTTGCTGTCCCCGGCCACCAGCTCGCTTTTCAGGGGAATGATCGTCCGCTGGGCGGATGTGCTGATGTTCTGCCACTCGCGATGGCTTTCCCCGTTGCTCTCGGTGTAGCGCCACGCACCGTTGTTACGCAGCCGCCACGGGCCATAGTTCAGTCCGCTTTGCAGATTCAGGTAGTAGCTGTTGTCGGCGTCATTGCCTTTGTTGCCGCTGAAGCTGTAGTTCAGTAGCAGCGCCGGTATGCCTTCGTCCCACTGATCCGGCGGAATATAACCGCGCGCGCTGTTCTGCATTGCTACCTGCGGCAGGCTGACGTTCAGGCGCAGCGAGGCAAAATTGAAGCCAATCTCCGAGCCGGGGATCGCCGTCGCCAGCGGAACGCAGGTTTCGCCGGTCACGTTAAGCAGTTCAGGGAAGGCAGTGATGTTGACGCCAAAGCGGTCCAGCATCGCGCGCGTGATGCACGGCGACAGCCCGCCCGCGACCGGAGGCGTATTTTCATCCCCGGCCTCAAAGCGGACATCCTGGGTACCGATAAACTCATCGTTACGCCAGATATCCACGCGATAGGTGCCAGGCGCCTGCTGATGCCCCTGCTCAAAGCGCGACAGATCCGCCACGCCCGCCGTGTCATCGGACAAAAACGCGGGGTTAAAATAGTTCTCAGACCAGGCTATCCCCGGGCAGAGCACCGCCATTATGGCCAGCACACACGGGCGGTAACGCCATCGTGAAGGATTCATCACTGTGACTCTGCTCAAAGACTGACGCGACGCGCGGGAGTGATCGCGCCGTAATCATTCACGCTCTGCCAGGAGAGCGTGCCGCTGGCCCCGTCAGGTAGCGCCTGCTGGGCTGAATTCTTCGGCGCAATCATGATATTTTCCAGCTTCTTCCCGCCGAGTTGCAGGTTCACCAGCGTGACGTAATAGGGTGAAGCATTGCTGACTTTCAGGTGGTTGCCCGCGCGTTCAAAGCGCAGCTGCGAAAGCGCCTCTTCCGGCGGCATCGCCAGATTTTTTGGTCGCACAAACAGTTTGATACGCGACAGAATCGCCAGCTGCAGAACGTTTTTCCCTTCCAGGTTGGCTTTGTTCACCGAAGGAATGGCTTTCACGTTCATGTAAAACAGGGATTCGCGATCCGTTGGCAGCGGCGGCCCCGCATAGATTATGCGCAGCGTGTTCTCGCTGTCGGGTTCGCTGACAAACAGCGGCGGCGTGACCGCGAAGGTTTTTTCTTTCTGCCCGCGATCGTTTTCAATCCACGCGTTAATTAAATAGCGCTCTTGTTTATTGCTGTTCGTGATCGCGAGCGATGTCTGTTTCGCGTCGGCCGGATAAATCACGCGCGTCGCCCCCAGAGCAATCCCACCGGATGCCTGAACGGGCAGAGAAATTATCATCAAAATAAGCGAAAAGATCAGTCCTGGTTTTATTAGGGAGTTCATCACAACAATACCTTTACTATTAAGTTCGCAGGCGTGTACGACGTTATGGATAAATCAACGTAAACCAGACATCCGACTGAATATTGCCCGGCACAAGGTGTTCTGAAATAGCCCGATAGCGCGCACTGAAATGAAAGTTCAGCTCGGGCGTGTCGATCGGCAGCATATTATTGGCGGAGGCGTTGGGAATAATCTGTCGCTTCTGCGAATCAAAAAGTGCCAGCCCAATCCCGCTACTGACGCGGCTGTTGCCGGGACGGGATGTTGCCAGAAAAACCTGCGGATCTTCAGCGGGCGTAATGCCCTGAAACATCATCCCGACCGTGCGGGAAACATCTACACTGCAATCCACCAGACGCAGGGTAAAAGGCACATCCACCGTCGAAAAACTGCCCACACCGTGAAAGGCGTTGGTGCGATACTGCCCCATCTCCACGCGCAGGCTTTGACTCTCGGGCGCCACGGCGCAACCGCCGTTGACCAGCTCACCTTTGAGATGTACCCGTCCGCCATCCACCACCACGCGGTGCGCCATCACAGGCTGTACGGCAGTAATCGTCAGCAGAAACAGAAGCCCAATTCTGGTCATCCTTAGCCCTCGATGTGGATCAAACTGGCCTCTTCCCTGAGGCCCGGTCTTCCCTGAAAAGCCGATTATTCGTATTTCAAGACGAAAGTGGCGTCCGCGTTCGCCTGACCAGGCTCAGTGGTTGCCGCAGTCGATTTGTAGCGTGCGGTGAAGTTCAGGGTGTTGGTCCCTGCGATCAGCGTTTTCGCTGCGGAGAAGGTTGCACCGTCTGGTGTCAGGGTGCTGGACGCGCTATCCAGGATCTCGATACCAACACCTTTAGCCGTGTTGTCGTTATCGCCTGCGGTTACAGCCAGCAGGGTTTTATCGGTCGCATCAATCTGGCCGGTGAAGGCAACAGCAGCGGTGGCTGCCACTTCTGGATCGCAATCATTCAGTTCAATGTTGAACGGAATATTAGAAGTGGTATCGCCCACTTTCGTGAATTTAGCGGTACGATATTGACCCAGAGTCACGATCTGATCCGCAGATTCAGTATTTACTGCGCATGCCGCATTAACTAATTCACCTTTAAAGTGAACGGTACCGCCATTGACGGAAACGGGATCTGCTGCATGAGCTGCACCCGCAACCAATACCAGCGAAGCAATGACGGAAGAAGCAATATTGCTAAGTTTCATATCTGTTCCTTTGGAATATAAAAAGCCCTTCCCGGGTTAATTCGGGAATAAAAAACACATTCAATTGCGTAATTGAAAGTTTATTTTGGAAGCAACAAAGTAGCCCACGTACAAATATTAAAACAGGTCAAAACACTGCGATAATTCCAGGCTACATCCTAATTTCCCTTAGGAAAAGACCATTCAATGAGCAGGGTTTAGGGCCTGATTGTGGAAATCTCTCAATGGGTGACTGACAGCGGGCCTCGCTTCTGACAAAATATAGGCAATCCCCCTTTCAAACGTTACAGACGGAATCCTCTCTCTGATGGCAGCAAAGATTATTGACGGTAAAACGATTGCGCAGCAGGTGCGCTCTGAGGTCGCGGAAAAAGTGAAGGCGCGTACAGCGGCCGGAAAACGCGCTCCAGGGTTAGCCGTTGTGCTGGTTGGCAGCAACCCGGCATCGCAAATTTATGTCGGCAGTAAACGTAAAGCATGTGAAGAGGTGGGCTTCGTCTCCCGTTCCTACGATCTGCCGGAAACCACCAGCGAAGCAGAACTGCTTGAGCTGATTGACACCCTGAATGCCGACGACGCGATCGACGGTATTCTGGTGCAGTTGCCGCTGCCTGCGGGCATCGACAACGTGAAGGTGCTGGAGCGTATCGCACCGGATAAAGACGTGGACGGTTTCCATCCGTATAACGTTGGACGTCTGTGCCAGCGCGCACCGCGTCTGCGTCCGTGTACGCCGCGCGGTATTGTGACGCTGCTGGAGCGCTACAACATCGACACCTACGGTCTGAACGCCGTGGTGATTGGCGCATCCAACATCGTTGGCCGCCCGATGAGCATGGAGCTGCTGCTGGCCGGTTGCACCACCACCGTGACGCACCGCTTTACCAAAAACCTGCGTCAGCACGTCGAGAATGCCGACCTGCTGATCGTGGCGGTCGGTAAGCCGGGCTTTATTCCGGGTGAGTGGATCAAAGAAGGTGCCATCGTAGTGGACGTGGGTATTAACCGTCTGGAAAACGGCAAAGTGGTGGGTGACGTGGTATTTGAAGACGCCGCCGCGCGCGCGTCTTACATCACACCGGTACCGGGTGGCGTGGGTCCAATGACCGTAGCAACCCTGATTCAGAATACATTGCAAGCATGCGTTGAGTATCACGACGCAGAGGAAGCGTAAGATGGCGACATTTTCATTAGGTAAACACCCGCACGTTGAACTGTGCGATCTGCTGAAGCTGGAAGGCTGGAGCGAAAGCGGCGCGCAGGCGAAGATTTTCATCGCCGACGGCCTGGTTAAAGTCGATGGCGTGGTTGAAACTCGCAAGCGCTGCAAAATTGTCGCAGGGCAGACGGTCACCTTCGAAAACCAGAGCATCACCATTACCACCTGAGTCGCTCAAGGCCCGGCGGCGCTTAGCTTGCCGGGCCAATGACGCGTGATTGGTGTTTGTAGACCGGGTAAGGCATTTCTGCCGCCCGGTATTTCCCCCCCTCTCAGCTCCCTGATTTCCCCTCAACCATAACGGTTAATTCTCGATCAACTTCAAAGAATCACTATTTCGTTTGTTGAAATGTGAAAATTAAGTTGCACGAATTTCAGGCTTCTCTCACGATAAGTAGAACGTTCTACTAAAACGTTCTACTTACAATAACAGCGCCTCTCAAAGCGCTTCTCGGGGGAAATCAGCATGAGTCTGATATCAGGGTTTGTTAAATCGTTGTCTAAGTTATCGATGATTGGTCGCGCGTTGATGCTGCCAATTTCACTGCTTCCTGCTGCGGGCCTGCTGTTAGCCTTCGGCGATAAATTCCACATGCCGCTGATGATGAACGCCGGTGGGGTTATTTTTGATAACCTGCCGATGCTGTTCGCCATTGGTTCTGCCGTCGGCCTGGCGTCTGAATCCGGGATCGCAGCCTTGTCGGCGGCGGTATCGGTATTTGTCACTAACATCACCATCGGCACCGTTCTGAGCATTACGCCGGAAATGGCCTCCCAGGGCGGGAAATACGCCATGGTGGTGGGCATTCCGACACTGCAAATGGGCGTTTTCGGCGGGCTTATCTGCGGTATTCTTGCGGCCTGGTGCTATAACCGCTTCCACACCATGCAGCTGCCGGAATTCCTCGGCTTCTTCTCCGGCAAGCGTTTTGTCGCCATCGCCACTGCGTTTCTGTCATTCGTTCTCGGTTTGCTGCTGCCGTATGTCTGGCAGCACATTCAGGCGGGGATCGATGCCCTGTCGGTAATTGTGAACGGCGATAATCAGGCGGCCTCGACCTTTATCTTTGGTCTGGTTGAACGTGCGTTAATCCCGCTCGGCCTCCATCACATCTGGTATCCGTCGTTCTGGTACTCGTTCGGCGATTACACCACTCAGGCGGGTCAGGTGATCCACGGCGATCAGACAATCTGGTTCAAAATGCTGGAAGAAGGGACCAAATCCTTTAGCAGCGACACCTACCAGAACGCCGGTAAATTCATGCAGGGTGAGTTCCCGCTGATGCTGTTCGCGTTGCCTGCGGCCTGTCTGGCGATGTATCACGAAGCCCACACCAAGAATAAGAAAATCGCCTTCGGTATTCTGTTCTCGGCGGCGCTGACCTGCTTCCTGACGGGTATCACCGAGCCGGTGGAGTTCACCTTTATCTTCGTGGCCCCGATCCTGTACGTCTTTAACGCTATTATGGCGGGTCTGGCCTACATGACGATGTACCTTCTGCACGCTCACATCGCCAAATCCTTCTCTGCGGGCCTGATTGACTACATTTCGTTTGGTATCCTGCCGTCGTTCAACGGCTATCAGACTAACTTCCTCAACGCCGTGATCATCGGTATTCCGATGGCGCTGATCTACTACTTCACCTTCCGCTTCGTCATCCGCCGTTTCGACGTCAAAACGCCGGGCCGCACGGAAGTGACCGCCACCACGGATGACAAAACCGACACCGAAATCGCGACCGAAATCATCGGCCTGCTGGGTGGCGCGAAAAACATCGACTCCGTCGGCTCCTGTATCACGCGTCTGCGTCTGGAAGTGGCGAAGAGTGATGAAGTGGATAAAGACGGGCTGAACGGTCTGGGTGCGCGCGGCGTCGTCTTCGTCGGCGATAACGGTATTCAGGTGATTTTCGGTGCCAGAGCACAGTTTATCGCCCAGACCATGTCCACCATGATCGGTAAATAATAAGATGCCGGACCGGCACGTCTCCTGTACTCTGGGAGGCGTGTCTTATCTGGCTGATAATCGAGAAATTTCAGGGAGCGAGTTTGAAGAAAGTCAGCATTATTGATGTCGCAAAACACGCAGGCGTATCGGTGTCCACCGTCTCGCTGGTGTTACGTCAGAAAGGGAAAATCTCAGAGGCAACGATTGAGAAAGTCCACGCTGCCATCAATACGCTTGGCTACATTCATAACGTCGCTGCCGCCAATCTTCGCGCCAACACCTCCAATCTTATCGGCCTGATCCTGCGTGATTTCAGCGACAGTTTCTCCATCAAAGTGATGGCGAGCATCGTGCAGGAGCTGGAAAAGCAAGGCTATATGGTTTTCCTCGGGCAGCCGCTTAACGATCACGAGCATCTTGAGCGCTGCCTGCTTTCGTTTAAACAGCAGGGCGTCGCCGGGGTGATCTATCTGGCGTCCGATACACGAACCTCCACGCTTCCGGCGCAAATCCGCGAATGCCCGTTACCGCTGGTCGTGGTCTCCCAGTCCTTGCTGAATGAAACCTGCAATCTGGTGATGCGCGATAATCGCCAGGCGGCGAATCTCGCCACCCGTTATCTGATTGAGCGCGGGCATCGTAATATCGCCTATATCGGCGGGCGGGAAGGCTGTCTGATCCGCGAGCAGCGCCTGCTCGGTTTTCGCAGCGCGATGACGCAATACGGCCTGGTGAACCGCGAAGAGTCCGCCCCGGTCTGTAGCGACGATACCCAGGCGGCGGGGTTTATCACCCGTCAGCTGCTGGAAAAAAACAACACCATCACCGCCCTGCTCTGCCATTCGCCGGATGCGATGATCGGTTCGATTTCCGGGATTCATCAGGTCGGGCGTACCGTCGGTAAAGATGTGTTTCTGACGCAGCAGGTCGCGCTGGTCGGGTTTGAAGATATGCTGCATGTGAATCTGACCTCGCCGTCCTTCACCTATGTGTCGTCGGCGAGTGAAGAGACGGGCCGTCAGGCGGCCGGTTTAATGATTCGCAAGCTGAAAGAGCCGGATCTGCAAACGCAGCGGATTACCCTTTCCGGGCAGTTGATCGCGCGGGAGTCGGCCTAGAAATAGCAAAACGCCCGAACATGTCGGGCGCTTTATTGACTGTTTTACGGAATTGACCGGGTAACAGTGACCTACTTACGACGCCAGGTGGTGCCCTGCGGGCCATCTTCCAGGATGATCCCCATTTCGGTCAGGCGATTACGCGCCGCATCCGCCGCCGCCCAGTCTTTCGCCTGACGCGCTTCCAGACGCGCTTTGATCAACGCCTCAATTTCCGCCACTTCGCCATCGTCCGCCTGCGCGCTGCTTTGCAGGAACACTTCCGGCTCTTGCTCCAGCAGGCCGAGCACCGCAGAGAGTTTGCGCAGATGAGCGGCCAGCGCGTTCGCGGCAGCCATATCTTCTGTTTTCAGGCGGTTCACTTCACGCGCCATATCAAACAGCACCGAGTAGGCTTCCGGGGTGTTGAAATCGTCGTTCATCACCTCGATAAAGCGTGCTTCGAACGCATCGCCCCCTGCCGGTGCGACAGATTTGTCGGTGCCGCGCAGCGCGGTGTACAGACGCTCCAGCGCAGAACGCGCCTGTTTCAGGTTCTCTTCGCTGTAGTTCAGCTGGCTGCGATAGTGGCCGGACATCAGGAAGTAGCGAACGGTTTCCGCGTCGTAATATTTCAGCACGTCGCGCACGGTAAAGAAGTTGCCCAGTGATTTGGACATCTTTTCGCGATCGACCATCACCATGCCGGAGTGCATCCAGTAGTTCACGTACTCGCCGCCGTGAGCACAGGTGGACTGAGCGATTTCGTTTTCATGGTGCGGGAACATCAGATCCGACCCGCCGCCGTGAATATCAAAATGCTTGCCGAGCTGCTTGCAGTTCATCGCCGAGCACTCAATGTGCCAGCCCGGACGCCCTTCGCCCCACGGGGATGGCCAGCTTGGTTCACCGGCTTTGGACATTTTCCACAGCACGAAGTCCATCGGGTTGCGCTTCACGTCAACGACGTCAACGCGCGCACCGGCCTGCAGCTGGTCCAGATCCTGGCGAGAGAGCTGGCCGTAGTTCGGATCGGTCGGTACCGAGAACATCACATCGCCGTTGTCGGCAACATAGGCGTGACCGCGGGCAATCAGCTTTTCGGTGATATCGATAATTTCATGAATGTGGTGGGTGGCACGCGGCTCGCTGTCCGGACGCAGAATATTGAGTGCATCAAAATCTTTGTGCATCTCGGCGATCATGCGATCCACCAGCGCGACAAAACTCTCACCGTTTTCATTAGCGCGTTTAATGATTTTGTCATCAATGTCGGTGATGTTACGCACGTACTTGAGCGTATAGCCCAGGAAACGCAGGTAGCGAGAGACCACGTCGAACGAGACAAAAGTACGCCCATGACCGATATGACAGAGATCGTAAACAGTGATACCACACACGTACATGCCGACTTCCCCGGCATGGATAGGTTTAAATTCCTCTTTTTGGCGCGTCAGAGTATTAAAGATTTTTAACATCGAAGATTCCGTGTAGACGTGTGTGGATAATAAAGTCTGTATAATACCCATAATTCAGACCGGAATCAGCACACAATGCAAGATGATCCCGTCTTACGGTTATGCTATAACAGCCCTCTTATCTGTGACCTTACAGAGGTCGACGTACCACAATACCGGAACAGGATGCAAAAATGGTTACTTTCCACACTAATCATGGCGATATCGTCATCAAAACTTTTGACGATAAAGCGCCTGAAACAGTTAAAAACTTCCTGGACTACTGCCGCGAAGGTTTCTACAACAACACTATTTTCCACCGCGTAATCAATGGCTTTATGATTCAGGGCGGCGGTTTTGAACCTGGCATGAACCAGAAAGAAACCAAAGAAGCGATCAAAAACGAAGCGAACAACGGTCTGAAAAACACCCGTGGTACGCTGGCAATGGCGCGTACCCAGGCTCCACACTCTGCGACTGCTCAGTTCTTCATTAACGTGGCTGACAACGACTTCCTGAACTTCTCCGGCGAAAGCATGCAGGGCTGGGGCTACTGCGTATTCGCAGAAGTGGTTGAAGGCATGGACGTGGTTGAGAAAATCAAAGGCGTGGCAACTGGCCGCAGCGGTATGCACCAGGACGTTCCTAAAGAAGACGTTATCATTACCAGCGTGACCGTCAGCGAGTAATTGGTGGCGACACTCTTTATTGCAGACCTCCATCTGCAAACAGAAGAACCGGCGATCACCGCCGGTTTTCTGCGTTTTTTACAAGGCGAAGCCCGCTCTGCCGATGCGCTCTACATTCTGGGCGACCTCTTTGAAGCCTGGATTGGCGACGACGACCCCAACCCTCTGCACCGTGAAATCGCTGCCGCCATCAAAGCGCTGGTTGATTCCGGGGTTCCCTGCTTCTTCATCCACGGCAATCGCGATTTTCTGATTGGCAAACGCTTTGCCCGTGAAAGCGGCATGATGCTGCTGCCGGAAGAACAGGTGCTCGATCTCTACGGTCGCCAGGTGCTGATCATGCACGGCGACACGCTCTGCACCGACGATACCGGCTATCTGGCGTTTCGCGCCAAAGTCCATACGCCATGGATTCAGACCCTGTTTCTCGCTCTGCCGCTGTTTATCCGCAACCGCATTGCCGCCAAAATGCGCGCAGGCAGTAAAGCCGCCAACAGCAGCAAATCCCTGTCCATCATGGATGTGAATCCGCAGGCGGTTATCGAGGTGATGGAAAAACATCGCGTGCAATGGCTTATTCACGGCCATACCCATCGCCCGGACGTCCACACGCTGAGCGCTAACGGCGAGCCCGCGCACCGCGTCGTGTTAGGCGCGTGGCATACGGAAGGCTCAATGGTAAAAGTCACGCCAAACGGTATAGAACTGATCCCTTTCCCGTTTTAATCCCCCTCTCTTTGTTGCCGAAAACATCGCTACGCAATCGTTTTCCTGCTCGTGATTTAATGCTATTCTCTGTGCCCTCAAAGCAGTGTGTTCCGCACCCACAGGAGTTTTAAGACGCATGTCTTCCCGCAATAATCCGGCGCGTGTCGCCATCGTGATGGGGTCCAAAAGCGACTGGGCTACCATGCAGTTTGCCGCCGAAATCTTCGAAATCCTGAACGTTCCACATCATATTGAAGTGGTCTCCGCGCACCGTACTCCCGATAAACTGTTCAGCTTCGCCGAAGGCGCAGAAGAGAACGGCTATCAGGTGATCATTGCCGGTGCGGGCGGTGCTGCACATCTGCCAGGCATGATTGCCGCCAAAACGCTGGTGCCGGTGCTGGGCGTGCCGGTGCAAAGTGCTGCCCTGAGCGGCGTCGACAGCCTCTATTCCATCGTACAGATGCCGCGCGGAATCCCGGTCGGTACGCTGGCGATTGGCAAAGCGGGTGCCGCGAACGCTGCGCTGCTGGCGGCACAAATTCTGGCAACACACGATAAAGAGCTGCATCAGCGTCTGGCAGAGTGGCGTAAAGCCCAGACCGACGAGGTGCTGGAGAATCCGGATCCGCGAGGTGAGGCATGAAACAGGTCTGCGTCCTCGGGAACGGTCAGCTGGGCCGAATGCTGCGTCAGGCGGGTGAGCCGCTGGGCATCAGCGTCTGGCCCGTCGGGCTGGACGCTGAGCCAGAAGCCGTGCCGTTTCAGCAAAGCGTCATCACCGCTGAAATCGAGCGTTGGCCGGAAACTGCGTTAACCCGCGAGCTGGCGCGTCATAACGCCTTCGTGAACCGCGATGTGTTCCCGATTATTGCTGACCGACTGACGCAAAAACAGCTGTTCGACAAGCTGGGCCTGGCGACGGCCCCGTGGCAATTGCTGGCGGATAAAAGCGAATGGCCGGCGGTCTTCGAGACCCTCGGCGAGCTGACGATCGTGAAGCGTCGCACCGGCGGCTACGACGGGCGCGGCCAGTGGCGTTTGCGTGCAAACGAAACCGCCGAGCTGCCGGACGAGTGCTACGGCGAATGTATCGTCGAGCAGGGGATCAATTTTAGCGGCGAAGTGTCGCTGGTTGGCGCGCGCGCCCATGACGGCAGCACGGTGTTTTATCCCCTGACCCATAACCTGCATCAGGACGGCATTCTGCGCACCAGCGTGGTGTTCCCGCAGGCGAACGCCACTCAGCAGGCGCAGGCCGAAGATATGCTCTCAGCCATCATGCATGAGCTGGGCTATGTCGGCGTCATGGCGATGGAGTGCTTTATCACGCCAGCCGGTCTGCTGATCAACGAACTCGCCCCGCGCGTGCATAACAGTGGCCACTGGACACAAAACGGCGCCTCTATCAGCCAGTTTGAGCTGCACCTGCGCGCCATCACCGATCTGCCGCTGCCGCAGCCGGTGGTGAACAGCCCGTCGGTGATGATCAATCTCATCGGTACCGATCTGAATTATGACTGGCTGAAACTGCCGCTGGTCCATCTGCACTGGTACGACAAAGAGGTGCGCGAAGGCCGAAAAGTCGGGCATCTCAATCTGAACGATGACGACGCTGGCCGCCTGAGCGCCACCCTCGAAGCGATGGTTCCGCTGCTGCCACCTGAGTACGCAAGCGGCATCGCCTGGGCGCAAAGCAAACTCAAATAAGGTCTAAATGCCGGGGAGTTGATCTTTTCCTTCCCCGGCATCTTTCAACGCGCGTAAAATCCCCGCCTATTGCTGTTTTGTTTCCTTCAGGACTTCTCATGAACGATGGAACGGACTATCGCGCGATCCTTGCCGCCGATATCCCTTTAATCGACGTTCGCGCGCCGATCGAATTCACCCAGGGCGCCATGCCTGCTGCGCTCAATCTGCCGCTGATGACCGACGACGAACGCGCCGCCGTGGGCACGTGCTATAAACGCCAGGGGCCAGAAGCTGCGCTGGCGTTGGGCCATAGTCTGGTCAGCGGCAACACGCGGGAAGAGCGGATTAACGCCTGGCGCGACGCCTGCCTGGCAAACCCTGGCGGTTATCTCTGCTGCGCGCGTGGCGGACAGCGCTCGCACATTGCCCAGGCGTGGCTAAACGCGGTGGGCATTGATTACCCGCTGATTGTGGGCGGCTACAAAGCCCTGCGTCAGACCGCGATCCAAGCCACCGCCGAACAGGTGCAAAAGCCGATGGTGCTGATTGGCGGCTGTACCGGCAGCGGCAAAACGCTGCTGGTTAAACAGCACGCGTCGGGCATCGACCTGGAGGGGCTGGCGCGTCATCGCGGCTCATCCTTTGGCCGCACGCTTAACGCTCAGCTGTCGCAGGCCAGTTTTGAAAATCAGCTGGCCGTTGCGCTGCTGAAAAAGGACGCCGCACGCTGGGTGCTGGAAGACGAAGGCCGAATGATTGGCTCCAACCATCTGCCGGAGTGTCTGCGCGAGCGCATGGCGGAATCGCCTATCGTGGTGGTGGACGATCCTTTTGATATTCGTCTTGAACGCCTGCGCGAGGAGTATTTCGCGCACATGTGGCAGGATTTTTCAGCCGCATTCGGCGAAGAAAAAGGCTGGCAGGAGTACACCGACTATCTGCACCACGGCCTGTTTGCCATCCGCCGCCGTCTGGGGTTACAGCGGTTTGCAGAGTTCAGCGCCTTACTTGATTCCGCGCTCATCGAGCAGCAGCGCACCGGACGTACCGAGGCGCACTATTCCTGGCTTGCGCCACTGCTCAATGACTATTACGACCCGATGTACCGCTTTCAGCTGGCGAAAAAAGCCGATAAAATTGTCTTTCGGGGCGAATTTAACGCGGTGGCCGCCTGGCTGGCGGCCTGATTCTCTAACGGCGATCGCGCTTATCGGCGCGCTTCGCCAGCCAGTCGCCCAGCACCTGAACAATCTGCACCAGCACGATCAGCGCGATCACGGTGACAACCATCACCTGGGTTTCGTAACGGTAATAGCCGTAGCGGATCGCCAGATCCCCTACCCCACCGCCGCCGACAATTCCCGCCATCGCCGAGTAACCGATCAGGCTCACCAGCGTAATGGTCAGGCCACGCAGCAGCCCGGCGCTCGCTTCCGGCAGTAAAACGGTGCAGATAATCCGCATCGGGCTGGCACCAAAGGCTTCTGCCGCTTCGATGATCCCTTTGTCGACTTCTCGCAGCGCGCTGTCCACCAGACGAGCGTAAAACGCAATCGCCGCCACGGAGAGCGGAACCGACGCCGCAATCGGACCGATGGTGTTGCCGAGCAGCAGCTGCGTCAACGGCAGCAGCAGAACCAGCAGGATCACGAACGGCACCGAACGGATAATGTTCACCAGCACGGAGCTCACCAGATAGACAGCGCGGTTTTGCCAGAACAGGTGGCGGTCGGTGACGAAAATCAAAAAGCCGAGCGGCAGGCCGCCAATTATCGCCAGCACCGTTGAGATGCTCAGCATCTGGAAGGTTTCGTTAAACGCAAGGCCCAGATCGGCCACTAAATCATCCACGGATCACCTCCACCTGGGCTGTACGATGACGAATATGTTCCACGGCAGACGCCACCACGGACGGGTCATCCGCCGTCAGCTGCACCACCAGAATCCCCAGCGCGCGTTCACCGATGTACTCGATTTTGCCGTGCAGAATATTCACCGCCACGCCAAATTTGATCGCCACATCCGAGAGCACGGGCTGCTCGGCGGAATCCCCGATAAACAGAATTTTCAGCAGTTGCCCCGGCAGGTGTTGCTGCAACCGCTCCGGCAGGGTCAGGTTCAGAGTATGGGAGACCAGCTGCTGCGTGAACGGATGCTGCGGATGGGCAAAGACGTCAAACACCTCGCCCAGCTCCACCACTTCGCCGCCGGACATCACCGCCACGCGATCGCAGATAGATTTGATCACGTTCATCTCATGGGTGATCAGCACGATCGTGATCCCCATTTGCTGGTTGATCTGCTTCAGCAGCGCCAGAATGGTGGCCGAGGTTTCCAGATCCAGCGCGGATGTCGGTTCGTCGCAGAGCAGGACGTCAGGATGGTTGGCAATCGCACGGGCGATCCCCACGCGCTGTTTCTGCCCGCCGCTCAGCTGCACCGGGTAGCGATTCGCTTTGTCCGTCAGCCCGACCAGGGCGAGGATCTCCGCCACACGCGGGGCAATATTACTGCGCGCCCATCCGGCGGCTTTGAGGCTAAACGCCACGTTCTGCGCCACCGTGCGGGTATGCATTAAATTGAAATGCTGGAAAATCATACCGATGCGCTGGCGCGCTTTACGCAGATTCACGCCTTCGAGGGCAGAAATCTCCACGCCGTTAACATTCACGCGCCCCGCGCTCGGGCGCTGGAGCGCGTTAAGGGTGCGCAGCAGCGTGCTTTTCCCGGCGCCGCTGGTGCCGACAATGCCAAAAATCTCGCCCGTCGCAATCGTCAGGCTGACGTCGGAAACCGCACGGGTGGAAGGTCCACGTCCTGTCTGGAAGTCGACGCATACCTTGTCTAACTCAATCATGACTACCTCAGAAATGCGAAAAGGGCAGACTCGGCTGCCCTGTCGATCGGTTATGCGATTACGGTTTTGCGGCCGTCATCCAGTCCGGTTTCTGGAAAGCGGTGTACACGTTTTTCGGATCGTCGATCACCGCGCGATAGGCCGGGGACTGCACCACCGCCACGATATCTTTCGCGAAGGGTTTATCCGCATCTTCCGTGCGTACGGCGATGATATTTTTCAGGTTTTCATCGAGATGCTCCTGCGCCAGAGCGCTGGAGAGATCCAGCCCGGCGGCAATCGCAAAGTTGCCGTTCACCAGCGAGGCCGTGACGCTATCAAGCGTGCGCGGCAGCTGCGCGGCTTCCAGCGGTTTGAAGACCAGCCCTTTCGGGTTGCTGGCAATATCGCGCTCAGAGGCTTTGGTTGGATCGATGTTGTCTTTGATGGTGATTAATTTCAGGGACTGCAGGAAACGCAGGCCGCGCGCGAGGTTGGTCGGGTCGTTTGACAGGGTCACAATATCGCCCTTTTTAAGCTGATCCAGGCTCTTGATTTGGCGCGAGTAAAAGCCCATTCCCGCAGTCGGCACGGTGAGTAATTTGGTCAGTTTCAGCCCTTTATCCGCCGTGAACTTATTAAAATAGAGCGAGTGCTGGAACAGGTTAGCGTCGATGCTGCCGTTTGAGAGCGCCATGTTTGGCTGCACGTAATCACTGAATTCGCGCACCACGACTTTGTAGCCCTTCTCTTTCAACGAGGGGGCAATGGCCTGTTTCACCATATCGCCGTAAGGGCCTGGGGCAACGCCAAACACAATGGTGTGCGGATCGCTGTTAGCGTGGGCGGTCTGCAAACCGCAGAGCAGCAAAAGCGCACCGGCAGCGGCGCGAAGCGTGTGACGAATTCCCATGAGATCTCCATTTCAAAGCGGTGTGACGTTGTGATGCCCCGTACGATGCGGGGCAGAGTCTGTTTAACATGACACAGATCACAAGCGGCTGTCCTTGAAATTATTTCATGATGTTGCGGAATATGTCGTTGAATGTGCAGGAGATTGGGATATGCGTTTTATGGGAAAGGATAGTCAGTGCGTGTATATAACCGGGGAGATCGGCACAGTTCGTGGCCCCGGTAGCAATGTGCCACCGGGGCCACGCGTTCAGACTTAGAAGTCGTAACGCAGACGTACTAGGTTCATATCACCCAGGTCGTCGGTGCTGGAGGTAAAGACGTGCTCGTAATCAACACGGAAACCGTAATCCAGCTGGAAGCTCACACCCACGCCATTATCGGTGCGCTGGTAGTTGCGGCCATTCACATACTCAATACGATCGCCCATCACGTACGGCTGAACGGATTTCAGCGCATACTGACCAACCGGGATTTTGTAGCCCGCGAAGTATTCAATACCCCACGCATCACCGGCAAAGTAGTCGTTCACGGACACTTTTTTGGTGGTCATGAAGTTCTGATACCAGCCGCCGCCTGCGGAGAAGGTCCAGTTGTCCGGGGTCCAGCTCAATGCCGTACCGAGGATATTCTGGTCGTAAGATTTGCTGTCGCCGTTATCCGGGTTACGCATATCCGCACGGGTGTAGTTCCACGCCGCGCCCCAGGTCAGGTCGGTAGTCAGGTGATAATCCAGACCCAGTGAACCGCCGCCTTTACGTTTGTAACGCAGGCCGTTACCTGGCAGGTATTCACCGTCTTCAAACAGGTAGGAGGCGTAGATATCGGCATCGCCCACGGTTTTCTTATATTTCAGCATTTTGCGTGAACGATAAGAGCCGTCGTAGTCGCCGTTAATGCCGTTACCCGGAGCCTGACCGATCATGTCATAGTCCCAAATATCGGTTTTCGCGCCCACCACATCGTAATAGACGCTGTTCTGTTGACCGAAGGTCAGCGTACCCCAGGTATCGCTTTTCAGGCCGGTGTAGAGCATACGGCGAGAGGTGTCGTTCGCGCCTTCTGCGTAGTGATTATCCCAGTCGAACAGCGCCGGAATGTTCACACCCAGCTCGTAGTAGCTTATCCAGCTGATGTCATCGAACAGGTAGTAATCTGCGGCGAAACGGAAACGTGTACCGCCGTCGAAGCCGTTACGCTTGTAAGAACCTTTATCGCCGTCGCCCGTCATCATGTTGAACTGAGGACGAATACTGCCGCCAACGGTGAAGTTAAGACGACTCAGGGGGTTGCCCGCCTGCGGATCTTGTTTCAGTACGGTGATTTCCGCTTGTGCTGCGAAAGACGCCAATGCCACTGCCGCGCCGATCGTTGCCGCCAGCGCTGTTTTTTTTATGGTCATTATTATTCCTTGATAGACACGCTGCTAATTATTTAGCAGACAAATAATATCCGGAATTAAACGAGCCGTGGTGTTGGGTTTTTAATGTTTTGTGCTGCTAAAAGTGGGGGTATTATCGATTTGTGCTACTAAATGATTACACACCAGTATATAAACCGGTGCGTAATCATCACGTGAGGGAATTAACTGGCAAACTGACGGAACAGGGCTTTGCCTTTTAGCAGACGCGTACCCAGCCAGCCGCCGCACAAGGAGAGCAGCACTGCGCCGGAGACCGGAAGGATCAGCCACAGCCGCCAGTCCGGCTCCCACGGGAAATCGAAGACTTTGGTCTGAAGCACGGCCAGCGCGGTTTCAGCACCGATGGCCGCCACCAGTCCCGACACCAGTCCCAGCAGCGCAAACTCGCACCACAAGGTTGTGCGCAGCAGGGATTTACTCGCGCCGAGCGTGCGGTACACCACCAGCTCCTGATGGCGCTGTCGCATCCCCACCTGCACCTGCGCCAGCAGCAGCAATAGGCCGCAGGCGGTGACCAGCACCACCATGACCTCCAGCGCACGGCTTACCTGCTCCAGCACCTGGCCGACCTGTTTCAGGATCGCGCCAATATCCAGCAGGCTCACCGTCGGGAACTCGCGGTTCAGCTGCGTCAGCATGCCATTGCCGTTTTCCCAGCGGAAGCTGGTCAGCCAGCTTTGCGGCTGCCCGTCGAGCGCCCCGGACGGAAAGATAAAGAAGAAGTTCGGACGCAGGCTTTCCCAGTCCACTTTACGCAGACTGGTCACTTTGGCGCTAAAGTCCTGGGTATCGCCAGTGAAGGTCACCGTATCGCCTAAACCGACTTTCAGCCGCGCAGCCAGCCCTTCTTCCATCGACACTTCACCCGCTTTTGGCGGCCAGTTTCCGGCGGTAATCGGGTTATGATCCGGACGCTTATCCTGCCAGGTCAGATTCAGCTCACGGTTAAGCGCCTCGTCCTGATTCCCCTCCGTCGGCTTGCCGTTAATCTGCGTCAGCCGCGCGCGGACAATCGGATAGAACGACTCGGGCACAATCTGATGCTCAGACAGGAAACCCTTCAGCGGCGTGACCTGCTCCGGCGCGATGTTAATCAGGAAATAGTTCGGACTTTCCGGCGGGAGCTGCTGCTGCCAGCGGTCAAGTAGATCGCCGCGCAGCACCAGCAGCATCGCCAGCAGCATAAAGGAGAGTGAAAATGCCGACAGCTGGCTGAGGGTGGACCACGGCTGGCGCAGCAGACGATTCACCGCCAGACGCACGGGCAGGGATTTCAGTGTCAGCCCTTTCAGCACGTTCAGCAGCATCCAGCCCAGCACGCCGCACAGCAGCGCCAGCACAACGGCGCCGGCCAGCACCGCCCACAGCAACATGCTGCCGCCCATCAGCCAGGCGAGCAACATCACCACTACTGCCACCACAACCGGCAGATAGAATTTCAGCGGCCAGACGCTGGCGACCACATCCCTGCGCAGCACTCGCAACGGCTGTGTGGCCAGCAGCAAGCGATAAGGGCGAAGCCCCACCAGCAGCGAAATCACCACCATCGCCCCCATGGCCCACAGCCACGGCCACAGGCTGGCTGGCGGAAGTGCGGCAGGCAGCACCGGCTTCAGCAGGATCATCAGCACTTTTTCAAACAGCAGCCCAATCGCCCCGCCGGTAATGGCAGACAACGCCAGCACCATCAGCCACTGGCCGACGATCAGCTTACGCAGCTGCGCCCTGCCCGCGCCGAGGGTTTTCAGGATCGCCACCAGATCGTAGCGGCTGCGGCAATAGTGCCCCATCGCCACCGCCACGGCAGCAACCGCCAGCAGCAGGGTCAGCAGCGCAGAGAGCAGTAAAAACTGCTGCGAGCGTTCGAGGGATTTCCCCAGCGCGCCGTCGTCCTGCTCCATGCCAATCCAGCGATGTTCCGGTTTCAGCTGCGGTTTCAGCCACTTTTCGTAGGCGTCGATCTGCGCAGGCGTGCCGCCAAATTTGTAGCGCCAGGTGACGCGGCTGCCCGGTTGTACGGCTCCGGTTTTTGCCACATCAGCGGTATTCATCAGCAGACGTGGTGCCATCTGGAAGGGGTTAAAGCCGGAGTCCGGCTCCTGCACCACTTCCCCGGCGATTTTCAGCGTGGCGTCGCCCACGTCGATGCTGTCGCCGGTTTTCAGGTTCAGCAGCGCCATCAGCCGTGGGGCAAGTAGCACTGAGCCTGCCGTCGGTTTTAAACCCGGCGGCTCGGTGTGCAGCTCGCCGTACATGGGATAGATGTCGTCGACCGCTTTCACGCTCGCCAGCTGGGGCGTATCAGCGGCGAAGGTCATGGTCTGGAAACTCAACTGCTGACCGACCTTCAGCCCCTGTTTACGCGCCTCATCGATCCACGCCTGCGGCACATCGCGTGAGCTGCTCAGGGTGCGGTCGCCCGCCATAAACTCGCGGCTTTGCTGACTTAAGCCCTTTTCCATACGATCGCTGACGCTGCCGAGCGCCAGCACGCAGGCCACCGCCAGACTCAGCGCCAGCCAGACAATCAACAGCGAGGGCGAGCGCCATTCGCGCCAGAACCAGCGTGCAATCATGCTTCCTCCTGCAATTGCCCGTTAACCAGACGCAGACGTCTGTCGCAGCGGGCGGCAAGCTGCGGATCGTGGGTGACCAGAATCAGCGTGGTGCCGTGCTCGCGGTTGAGGGAGAAGAGTAAATCGGCAATTTTATCACCGGTCTGCCGGTCGAGATTCCCCGTCGGTTCATCGGCAAACAGCACCTCCGGGCGACCGTTGAACGCCCGCGCCAGTGCCACACGCTGCTGCTCGCCACCGGAAAGCTGCGCCGGAAGATGATCCAGACGCTTGCCTAACCCAAGCTGCTCCAGCAGCGCTTTTGCACTGCTGCGGCTCTGACTGGCGTTTTCACCGCGCAGCAGACCCGGCAGCTCAACGTTTTCCAGCGCATTGAGGGTCGGAATGAGCATGAAAGACTGAAACACAAAGCCGATATGCTTTGCTCGCAGCGCCGCACGCGCCTCTTCATCGAGCTTATGCAGCGGCTGACCGACCAGGTTGACCTCCCCGCTGCTGCCATCGTCCAGCCCGGCCAGAATCGCCAGCAGCGTGGACTTACCGGAACCAGATTCACCAATCAGCGCAATGGTTTCAGCGCGTTTGACAACGAGTTCAACTCCGGTGAGGATGGATAGCTCGTGCTCACCCTGACCGACGGACTTCTTAAGATGATGAACTGCAACAATGTTTTCCGCTGGCATTTGCCCTTCCTGTTTCTGATTCTGATGACCTTTCGCGCCGCTGCGGCGGACACGTTACTGGTGCTGGGTGACAGCCTGAGTGCGGGCTACCGGATGGCGGCCACTGCCGCCTGGCCTGCGCTGCTCAACGATAAGTGGCAGACCCAAACGCCGGTGCTGAATGCCAGCATCAGCGGCGATACGTCCCAGCAGGGGCTTGCGCGCCTGCCCGCTTTGCTCAAACAACATCAACCGCGCTGGGTGCTGGTCGAACTGGGCGGTAACGACGGTCTGCGGGGATTCCAGCCGCAACAGACAGAAGAAACCTTACGCAAAATTATTACGGATATTCAGGCCGCCAATGCGCAGCCGTTATTAATGCAAATTCGTCTGCCTGCGAACTACGGACGCCGTTATAATGAGGCCTTTAGCGCCATCTATCCCAAGCTTGCCAAAGAATTCGATATTCCGCTGCTGCCATTTTTCATGGAGGAGGTCTATCTGAAACCGCAATGGATGCAGGATGACGGTATTCACCCCAATCGCGACGCCCAGCCCTTTATTGCAGACTGGATGGCGACTCGACTGGCTCCTCTAGTTAAACATGACTCTTAATTAAGCGGAGATCCTGACAGGTAAAGTTATGCAAAAATCGGTCTTAATTACAGGATGTTCCAGCGGAATTGGCCTTGAAAGCGCGTTCGAACTGAAGCGCCAGGGATTTTGGGTAATCGCCGCATGCCGGAAACAAGAAGACGTGGAACGCATGAACAGCAAAGGTTTTCAGGGCGTGTTACTGGATCTGGACTCGCCGGAAAGCATTGAACGCGCCGCCGCAGAAGTGATCGCTCTCACGGGTAATCGTCTGTACGGCCTGTTTAACAACGCCGGTTTTGGCGTGTACGGCCCGCTGCAAACCATCTCGCGCGAGCAGCTTGAGCAGCAGTTTTCCACCAACTTTTTTGGCATCCACCAGCTGACCATGGCGCTGTTGCCTGCGATGCTGCCGCACGGAGAAGGCCGCATTGTGATGACCTCGTCGGTGATGGGCCTGATCTCCACGCCGGGCCGCGGGGCGTATGCCGCCAGCAAATATGCGCTGGAGGCCTGGTCAGATGCCTTACGCATGGAGCTGCGCCATAGCGGAATTAAGGTCAGCCTGATTGAGCCTGGCCCGATTCGCACCCGTTTCACAGAAAACGTAAATCAAACCCAGTCCGACAATCCGGTCGAAAACCCTGGCATTGCCGCACGCTTTACCCTCGGACCAGAGGCAGTTGTCACCAAAGTGCGCCATGCTTTTGAAAGCGATCGCCCGAAAATACGCTATCCGGTGACCCTCGTCACCCACGCCGTGGGCTGGCTCAAACGTCTGCTGCCGGGGCGCATGATGGATAAAATTTTACGCGGTTGAGTTGAAGCCACGCTCCTCATCCCCCATGTATTTGTCAAATTGATAAAAGAGAATGCCGTATGTCCGTACAGAATATTGTCAACATCACTGAAGCGAACCTGCACCAGACACTCGAAGTGTCGATGACCAAACCTGTGCTGTTCTATTTTTGGTCCGAGCGCAGCCAGCACTGTCTGGAGCTGACGCCGGTGCTGGAAAGCCTGGCGGCGCAGTACAACGGTCAGTTCCTGCTGGCAAAACTGGACTGCGACGCCGAGCAGATGGTGGCCTCCCAGTTTGGTCTGCGTGCCATTCCAACCGTCTATCTGTTCCAGAATGGTCAGCCCGTAGATGGCTTCCAGGGCCCGCAGCCCGAAGAGGCGGTTCGCGCCCTGCTCGATAAAGTGCTGCCGCGCGAAGAGGAGCTGAAAGCGCAGCAGGCGCTGGCATTGATTCAGGAAGGCAAACACGACGAAGCGCTGCCGCTGTTGAAAGAGGCGTGGCAGATGTCGAACCAGGACAGCCAGATTGGCCTGCTGCTGGCGCAGACGCAGATTGAACTGCACCGTTCCGAAGAGGCTGAAGCGGTGCTGAAAACCATTCCGCTGCAGGATCAGGATACCCGTTATCAGGGTCTGGTAGCGCAAATTGAGTTGCTGAAGCAGGCGGCTGACACGCCGGAAATCCAGCAGTTGCAGCAGCAGGTAGCCGAGAACCCTGACGATGCAGCGCTGGCCAGCCAACTGGCGTTACAGCTTCATCAGGTCGGGCGTAACGAAGAGGCGCTGGAGCTGCTGTTTAGCCATCTGAAAAAGGATCTGGCAGCTGCTGACGGCCAGGCGCGTAAAATGTTCCAGGAGATCCTGGCGGCACTGGGTACCGGCGATGCGCTGGCCTCAAAGTATCGTCGCCAGCTTTACGCCCTGCTCTACTAATCCAGTCTGAAAGCCGGGCAAGCGACGTGCTGCCCGGCAACACACCTGCGCGTTACTCTGCTTTTTTCAATTGCGTCACCACCAGCTGATGGCGCGAGTTGTAGAATTTTCGATAGGTTAAATAGCAGGCGATAATGGTCGACAGGCTGGCCGTCGAGAGCAGCATAAACGTCACCATAATCTGATACTTAATCGCTTTCACGGGATCGATACCGGCAAAAATCAGCCCGGACATCATCCCCGGTAAACTCACCAGCCCGACCGTTTTCGCCGAATCAACCGTTGGGATCAGCGACGATCGTATACTCTCACGGATTAATCGCGCCGACGCCGTTTTTGGCGTGGCTCCCAGGCTGAGTTTCTCCTGGATCTGCTGCTGCTCGCTGCTAAAACGCTGGCCGAGATTGTTGTAGCACAACCCCACCGCCACCATCGCGTTACCCGCAATCATCCCGGAAATCGGGATCACCTGCATCGGCGAAAATTCAATCGATCCCGACAACACCAGCACTGCCAGCGTCAACGCCGTGCCGGTGGTGATGGCGATAAACGAAGAGATAAAGGCCTTGTCGATGTATTTACTGCGTTTTTGCGCATTCCACGCGGCGTTAAAGCAGATAAACAGCACCATCAGCAGCGTCAGCACCGCGTGGTTGACGTTGAAAATATACTTCAGCACATAGCCGACGATAATCAGCTGAATGACCGCCCGGCAAATGCTCCATACAATGTCCTTTTCCAGACCGAGCTTCTCCCGGTGGCTGACCAGAATCGCCACAAGGACCAGCACCATCGAAAGCGCCAGTGATTCGTTGGTAATATTATGCTCGTTCACGGTTTTCCTCCTTCATCTTCCCGCCCTGTGGCTGAAGGGTAATCACCTCATCTGCGTGGGCAATCTCACCGGCGTCGTGCGTTACCCACAGCACCGCAATGTTGTTCTCTTTGGCGTAGCGATGAATGATCTCATTCACGTTGCGTTTGTTGTTTTCGTCGAGGGCGCTGGTCACTTCATCCAGCAACAGCACTTTGGGCAGAAACTGCAGATTACGAATCAGCGAGACGCGCTGTTTTTCACCGCCGGAAAGTTCGTTTACGGACTTTGTCAGGGTTTCCGCTGGCAGACTAAAACGCGCCAGATCGGCAATGAATTTTTCCGGTTCGGGGGCTTTATCGCGGATCTGCCAGGGGAAGATCAGATTGTCGTACACCGTCTCACCAAACAGCGAGGGCGTTTGCACGCAGTAGGAGACCTGCTGGCGATAATGCTCGGGCGTGAGTGTCGTGATGTCCTTGTCTTCAAAGAAAATTCGCCCTTCCGTCGGGCTGAGGAGTGAGGCGATAATCTTCAGCAACGTGCTTTTACCGCAGCCAGACGGGCCCGTAATGAGCCTGAATTCCCCTGGCTGCACGTTGAAGCTAATCTGCTGCAATATCGTGGTTTCGCCCACGCGAAAACCCACGTTCCTGAGTTCCAGAAGCGCATTATTATCCTTCATATTATTTCCCGTTTTTTAATTCAGCTTCGTTCCAATATTGTAACCACGTTAATGGATTGGAGGCGAACTTCCCTGCAATAGTCGATATACTTAAGTTCAACAAACGAGCAGTTTTTGCTGCTCCACGGAATGCAAAACAGGAGGTTTTCATGTTGATCGTCATCCCTATCCTTATTTTCGTCGCACTGGTGATCGTCGGGGCAGGCGTAAAGATCGTGCCCCAGGGTTATCAGTGGACGGTCGAACGTTTCGGCCGTTACACCAACACCCTCCAGCCTGGCCTGAGTCTTATCGTCCCGTTCATGGATCGTATTGGGCGTAAAATCAACATGATGGAACAGGTGCTGGATATCCCTTCCCAGGAGATCATCTCCCGAGACAACGCCAACGTCACCATCGACGCCGTCTGCTTTATTCAGGTGATCGACGCGCCAAAAGCCGCCTATGAGGTCAGCAACCTGGAACTGGCGATTATCAACCTGACCATGACCAACATCCGTACGGTACTGGGGTCGATGGAGCTGGACGAAATGCTCTCCCAGCGCGACAACATCAATACGCGCCTGCTGCATATCGTTGATGAAGCGACCAATCCGTGGGGGATTAAAGTCACCCGTATCGAAATCCGCGACGTACGCCCACCGGCAGAACTGATTTCGTCGATGAACGCCCAGATGAAAGCCGAGCGAACCAAACGTGCGTACATTCTTGAGGCCGAAGGGGTGCGTCAGGCAGAGATCCTGAAAGCCGAAGGGGAGAAACAGTCGCAAATCCTGAAAGCCGAAGGGGAACGCCAGTCGGCCTTCTTACAGGCAGAAGCCCGTGAACGTTCCGCCGAGGCAGAAGCACGCGCCACCCAGATGGTGTCCGAGGCCATCGCGGCCGGTGATATCCAGGCAATTAACTACTTCGTGGCGCAGAAATACACCGATGCGCTGCAGAAAATTGGCTCCGCCAACAACAGCAAAGTGGTGATGATGCCGCTGGAAGCCAGCAGTCTGATGGGCTCTATCGCCGGGATCGCGGAGCTTATCAAGAATAGCGGAGATGAGCGCAAAAAATGATTGAGATGATTGCAGCACACCCTCATGTTTTCTGGCTCAGCCTGGGCGGGCTGTTGCTGGCGGCTGAGATGCTGGGCGGCAACGGGTATCTGCTCTGGAGCGGCGTCGCGGCGGTCATCACCGGGCTACTGGTCTGGATCGCACCTTTTGGCTGGGAGTGGCAAGGCGCCCTCTTCGCCCTGCTGACGCTGGTCGCCGCCTGGCTCTGGTATCGATGGCTAACGCGCCAGGTGCGCGAGCAAAAACCTGCCGATGCCGCACTCAATCAGCGCGGCCAACAGCTGGTGGGTAAGCGCTATACGCTGGATACCACGTTAATTAACGGGCGCGGGCACGTACGCGTCGGTGACAGCACGTGGCCAGTGGTCGCCGATGATGACCTCGTGGCAGGGACTCGCATTGAAGTCATCGCGGTAGAAGGCATTACGCTTCGGGTGAAGGCCCGTTAAACGCTGGCCTTACGATGGCAGCAGCCGGAAAGATTATCAATAATCGGACAGTCGGCGCTGTCATCCCCCGGACAGGATTCGGCGAGTGAGAGCAGCTGTTCACGCATCGCCTGCAGCTCCAGGATATGGCGCTCGATTTCCGCGACCTTTTCCAGAGTTCTCTTTTTCACATCGGCGCTGTGCCGTTTAGGATCGTTGAAAAGATGGACCAGTTCACCGCACTCTTCAAGGTTGAACCCCACCTGCCGGGCCTGGCGTAAAAGCGTGAGTTCTTCGAGGTGCAGCTGCGTGTAACTGCGATAGCCGTTTTCGCTGCGCAGCGGCGGCGTGACCAGCCCTTTCTCTTCGTAAAAACGAATCGCTTTGCTGGTTAACCCGGTTTTTTTTGCCACATCACTGATATTCACATTTCCCCCTTGACCTTCCCCTTGATGGAAGGTTTAACCTTCATAACACTGTTCCAGAAAGAGTATGTTGGCTGAATAATCATACAGGAGTTTTGCTATGTCTCACACAATCAACCTGACGCTGGATGGCCTGACCTGCGGTCACTGCGTCAAACGTGTCAAAGAGAGCCTCGAACAACGTCCTGACGTTGAAAGTGCAGACGTGACGATTGAAAGCGCCGTTGTCACTGGCAGCGCCAGCGCCGACGCGCTGATCGATACCGTTAAACAAGCAGGTTACGGGGCGGAGCTAAGCCACCCAAAGGCTAATCCGCTGACAGAGTCATTAACCCCGTCGGAAGCACTGACAGCGGATACTTCTGAGCTTCCGGCAGCCCATGATATTGACGACAGCCAACAGCTGCTGATCAACGGCATGAGCTGTGCCAGCTGCGTCTCCCGCGTACAGAATGCGTTGCAGGCCGTACCGGGCGTCTCACAGGCGCGGGTAAACCTCGCGGAACGCACTGCGCTGATTATGGGCAGTGCGTCAGCCGCAGAATTAGTGCAGGCGGTGGAAAAAGCCGGCTACGGCGCAGAGGCCATTGAAGATGATGCCGAGCGCCGCGAACGCCAGCAAGAGACCGCCATCGCCACCATGAAACGCTTCCGCTGGCAGGCGATTGTCGCTCTGCTGGTCGGTATTCCGGTGATGGTGTGGGGAATGCTCGGCGACAACATGATGGTCACCGACGACAACCGCACGCTGTGGCTGGTGATTGGTGTGATCACCCTTGGTGTGATGGTCTTCGCCGGTGGGCATTTCTACACCAGCGCCTGGAAGAGCCTCAAGAACCGCACCGCGACGATGGACACACTCGTCGCCCTCGGCACCGGCGCGGCGTGGCTCTATTCCATGAGCGTGAACGTCTGGCCGCAGTGGTTTCCGATGGAAGCACGCCATCTCTATTACGAAGCGAGCGCGATGATTATTGGTCTGATCAACTTAGGCCATATGCTTGAAGCGCGCGCGCGCCAGCGGTCGTCCAAAGCGCTGGAACGTCTGCTTGATCTCGCGCCACCGTCGGCCCGCGTGGTGACGGACGAGGGTGAAATCAGCCTGCCGCTCGCCGAGGTGCAGGCAGGCATGACGCTGCGCTTAACGACGGGCGATCGCGTGCCGGTCGACGGTGAAATCACTCAGGGTGAAGCCTGGCTGGATGAAGCGATGCTGACCGGTGAACCGGTGCCGCAGCAAAAATCCGCCGGTGATGCAGTCCATGCCGGTACGGTGGTGCAGGACGGCAGCGTGCTTTTCCGCGCCAGTGCTGTCGGGAGTCATACGACGCTTTCTCGCATCATTCGCATGGTGCGCCAGGCGCAAAGCAGCAAGCCGGAGATCGGTCAGCTCGCCGATAAAATTTCCGCCATTTTTGTGCCCGTGGTGGTCGGCATCGCGCTGTTCAGCGCCGCCATCTGGTACGTTTTTGGCCCGGCACCGCAGATTGTCTACACCCTGGTCATCGCCACCACAGTGCTGATCATCGCCTGTCCGTGTGCTTTAGGGCTGGCGACGCCGATGTCGATTATTTCCGGCGTTGGTCGTGCCGCCGAGTTTGGTGTGTTGGTTCGCGACGCCGATGCCCTCCAGCGCGCCAGTGCGCTCGACACGCTGGTGTTTGATAAAACAGGCACCCTCACCGAAGGCAAACCGCAGGTCGTGGCGGTAAAAACCGTCGGTGTCACGCAAGAAGATGCCTTACGTCTGGCCGCCGCGCTTGAGCAAGGCTCCAGCCATCCGCTGGCGAGAGCGATTCTCGAGAAAGCCGGTCACGCAGCATTGCCGCAGGTGGATAACTTCCGCACCCTGCGCGGGCTGGGGGTCAGCGGTGAAGTCGATGGCCACACGCTGCTGCTTGGTAATCAGGCACTGCTCAACGAAAACGGCATAGATACCGCTGCGCTGAACGATGAATTAACCGCCCAGGCCTCTCAGGGCGCTACGCCGGTGCTGTTGGCGGTCGAGGGTAAAGCGGCAGCGCTGTTCGCTATCCGCGATCCGCTGCGGGCCGACAGCGTGGCCGCGCTGAAACGTCTGCATCAGGCTGGCTATCGTCTGGTGATGCTCACCGGCGACAACCCGACCACTGCCAACGCCATTGCCAAAGAAGCAGGTATCGACGAGGTGATCGCGGGCGTACTGCCTGATGGCAAAGCCGATGCAATTATCAAACTGCAACGTCAGGGCCGACAGGTGGCGATGGTCGGCGACGGCATCAACGATGCCCCCGCACTGGCACAGGCGGATGTCGGGATCGCCATGGGCGGCGGGAGCGATGTGGCCATTGAGACGGCGGCGATTACCCTGATGCGCCATAGCCTGATGGGTGTTGCCGATGCGCTGGCAATTTCGAAAGCCACGCTGCGCAACATGAAGCAAAATCTGCTCGGTGCGTTTATCTACAACGCGTTCGGCATCCCGATTGCCGCCGGGATCCTGTGGCCGCTGACCGGCACCTTGCTCAACCCGGTCGTCGCCGGGGCGGCAATGGCGCTCTCGTCCATTACCGTGGTCAGCAACGCGAACCGGTTGCTGCGCTTCAAACCGAAAGAGTAAACCTCCAGGCCGGGTGGCGAATTCGCCCAACCCGGCCTGGAGTTGCACCTTCAGCCACCACGCGCTAGCATGAACTTTTCCATCAATGGAGCGCGTATGAGTCTGTTTAGTCGTATAAAAACCACCTTCCGCGCTTTGTTTCCCCGCCGCTATCCCTGGCCGGGGCTGGATATTTCACTCCCGGGCGGGCAGCATCTGCACCTGGTCGGCAGTATCCATATGGGTACGCGCGATATGTCGCCCCTGCCACCGGCACTGATACAACTGTTGCGCAAAGCCGATGCGCTGATCGTCGAAGCCGATATTTCCGGCAGCGAATCGCCGTTCGCCAATCTCGATATCCCGCCGCCGCTGAGCGAGCGTCTCAACGAATCGCAGCGCGCCGAGCTTGAACGTGTGGCCGATGAGCTGGGGCTTTCTTTATCCCTTCTGGAAACGCAGCCCCTGTGGCAAATCGCCATGGTATTGCAGGCGACGCAGGCTCAACGACTGGGTTTGCGCGGGGAGTACGGTATCGACTACCAGCTCCTCAACGCCGCGCGCGCGCGTAATCTTGCCATTATTGAGCTGGAGGGCGCCGACAGTCAGGTTGCTCTTTTGCGCCAGCTTCCTGAGGATGGCCTGCTGCTGCTGGATGATACCCTCACCCACTGGCACACCAACGCGCGTCTGTTGCAGATGATGATCAGCTGGTGGCTGGAGACGCCGCCGACCAACGGCAAGCTGGAACTGCCCTCGACCTTCAGCGAATCGCTGTACGATGTGCTGATGCATGAGCGCAATCAGGCCTGGCGAGAAACGTTGCAGGCTCTGCCCGCCGGGCGTTACGTGGTGGCCGTGGGGGCGCTGCATTTGTATGGCGAAGGGAATTTGCCGTCACTGTTGAAATAAAAAAAATGGCCAATATTTCTATTGGCCCGTCAAAGAGGAATTTCATCGTTATTATTATGCCGAAGGAGACCTTCGGTCAGAGCCGATTGTCGCTCAAAGTAACCATCACTGCCAATACTATTGCGCAAGATGGTGCTATTTTTTAGACAGCTGTCAGGCGTATGCTGAGCGCGTAAATTGTCTGTGGTAAGAAGGATCATTATGACTCCCGCCGTTAAATTACTCGAAAAAAACAAAATTCCTTTCCGTATCCATACCTACGATCACGACCCCAGTGAAACAAACTTTGGCGACGAAGTGGTGCGCAAGCTGGGCCTGAACGCGGATCAGGTCTATAAAACGCTGCTGGTGGCGGTCAACGGTGATATGAAGCACCTGGCCGTGGCAGTGACGCCTGTGGCCGGTCAGCTGGATTTAAAGAAAGTCGCCAAAGCGCTGGGTGCGAAAAAGGTCGATATGGCCGATCCGATGGTTGCGCAACGCACGACCGGCTATCTGGTGGGTGGAATTAGCCCTCTCGGGCAGAAGAAACGCCTGCCGACATTGATTGATGCGCCGTCGCAGACTTTTGACACTATCTATATTTCCGGCGGTAAGCGCGGGCTGGATATTGAGCTGGCGGCGGGGGATCTGGCGAAAATACTGGATGCGACGTTCGCGGATATTGCGCGCCGGGATTAACGCCCTGTCCCCTTAGCGGGCCAACGTTCAGGCATCAATTTTATCGTTAAATCCGGACAGCGCAGGAACCCGCGTACACATCGTACATACGGATTCCGGACGCTGCCCGAGTTCAAAAAGGGCGAACAAAATAGCCCGTTACTGCCAGCTCACCTCACCTTTCGGCTCGTAGGCATTCACATCCAGCGGAGAATTCTGCTGGATGTACTGCTTAAGCACTTCGGCATCGATAAAGCCGGTGTTGACGTAGCCCGGTTTGTTATCGATATGCGGATACCCGTCGCCGCCCGTGGCGTTAAAGCTTAATGTTGCCATGCGGTAGGTTTTAGCGGGATCGACTGGCTCACCTTTTATTTTCAGATCGTTAAGCGTGCCATTTTTCGCCGTAAAGCTGACGTTGGCAAACTGCGGATAGGCCCCGGAGTCCGGCTTCATTTGCGCAACGGCGGTCAGATAGTCGATCACCTCTTTTCCGCTCATGTCCGCATACACCACGATGTTGCCGAACGGCTGAACCTTCAGCACGTCTTTGTAGGTAATATCGCCGCCGTCGATGGAGTCACGCACACCGCCGCCGCTCATGACGGCAAAATCAGCACCGGTGCGCGCCATTTGTGCCGCCAGCAGCAGACGGCCCATGTTGGTCTGCACGAAGCGGACCTTGCTGCGATCGCCTTCCAGTCGGCCATTCACCGTACCGATTTTCACATCAAGCTGCGCTTTGCCTTTGTTCTGGAATGGCGTCAGCAACGACAGCATTTGGGCGTTTTCAGCAATTTCCGGGGTGTAAAGTACGCGCTCACTTTTCCCGTCGTCGTAGGTCACTTTCTTCTTCAGGTTCACCGGGATCAGCTGGTAGCGCACCATTTTCATTTCGCCGTTGCGGAATTCAAAATCGGCGCGCCCCACATATTTGCCCCACTCGTGCGCCTGAACAATCCAGATCCCGTTCTGGCGATCCGGTGCGCACGGCGTACCCGGCACGTAATCAACCTGCTTTTTATTCTCCGATGCCATGCACACCGGGTTTTGTGAGTGACCACCCACAATCATCGCCAGCGAGCCTGCTGGCAGGCTGCGGGCCATTTCTACGTCGCCAGGCGCGTTCGAGCCGTGCTCGCCGTTGTCGTAGTGACCCATATGGGTGGTGGCGATAATCACGTCTGGTTTTTCGTTTTGATTCAACTCCTGAATCACCAGCTTCGCTTCGTCAGCCGGTTTGCGGAATTCGATATCCGTGAAATATTCCGGATTACCAATTTTCGCCGTGTCGTCGGTGGTTAACCCCATCACCGCGATCTTCAGATCTTCGCGTTTGAACAAGGCCCAGGGTTTAAACAGGCGCTCGCCGGTACTCTTTTGATAAATATTGGCCGAGAGGAACGGGAATTTGGACCATTTTTCCTGCTGGCGCAGGACGGTTAGCGGGTTATCAAACTCATGGTTGCCGACGGCCATCGCGTCATAGCCGATTAAATTCATGCCGCGAAAATCCGGCTCGGCGTCCTGCAAATCGGATTCCGGCACGCCGGTGTTGATATCACCGCCTGACAGCAGCAGGACGCTGCCGCCCTCGGCCGCCACCTCTTTACGAATACCGTCCACCAGCGTTTTTTGTGCGGCCAGGCCGTACTCACCGTACTCGCTACGCCAGAAATGGCCGTGGTGATCGTTGGTATGGAGAATGGTTATTTTATAGGTTTTATCTTTTTCGTACGCCTGCGCAGGCTGGCTTGCCAGCGCCCATGCGGCTATCAGCGCCAGTGCGACGCCTCGCTTCATTAACTTCATATTCTCGCTCCCTGACCAAAAGACAAACGCAAAAATTACAATGAGTAAGAAGAATAGACAAATATGTTTTCAGAATTGCGACTTTCTTCAAATCTCGCGCACAGGTATGTTAGCGGGATAATAATGACATCCTGCACTTCTCCTAATAATAGACGTGGTATTTATGGCAATCAGTGAATCGACTCCGCCTGTTACGGGCACTCCGGCGTCCGCGCCGAAATCGCGCACCGCATTTGGTATTTTGGGTGCCATCAGTCTGTCGCATCTGCTTAACGATATGATTCAGTCGCTGATTCTGGCGATCTATCCGCTGCTGCAGTCAGAATTTTCATTAACCTTCGTGCAGATCGGGATGATTACGCTGACCTTCCAGATGGCGTCGTCCCTGCTCCAGCCGGTAGTCGGCTACTGGACGGATAAATATCCGATGCCGTGGTCGCTGCCTATTGGCATGTGCTTTACCCTGAGCGGGCTGGTGCTGCTGGCACTGGCAGGAAGCTTTGAGATGGTGCTGCTGGCTGCGGCGCTGGTGGGTACCGGTTCGTCGGTCTTCCATCCGGAGTCCTCGCGCGTCGCGCGTATGGCCTCAGGTGGACGTCATGGGCTGGCGCAATCTCTGTTCCAGGTCGGCGGCAATTTTGGCAGCTCCCTCGGCCCTTTGCTGGCCGCCGTGGTCATTGCCCCCTACGGCAAAGGTAACGTTGCGTGGTTCGTCCTCGCGGCGCTGCTGGCCATCGTGGTGCTGATCCAGATCAGCCGCTGGTACGCGGCTCAGCATCGGGTAAACAAGGGGAAACCTAAAGCCGTGATTATCAATCCGCTTCCGCGCGATAAGGTCATTCTGGCGGTGAGTATCCTGTTGGTGCTGATTTTCTCTAAATACTTCTATATGGCGAGCATCAGCAGCTATTACACCTTTTATCTGATGGAGAAATTCGGATTATCGGTGCAAAACGCCCAGTTCCACCTGTTTGCTTTCCTGTTTGCGGTTGCGGCGGGAACCGTCATTGGCGGCCCTGTGGGTGATAAAATTGGGCGTAAATATGTGATTTGGGGCTCTATCCTCGGCGTAGCGCCTTTTACCCTTGTTTTACCCTATGCAAGCCTTGAATGGACGGGGATTTTAACCGTGATCATTGGCTTTATCCTCGCGTCCGCGTTTTCCGCTATCCTGGTGTATGCTCAGGAGCTGATGCCGGGTCGTATTGGCATGGTTTCCGGGCTGTTTTTCGGATTTGCGTTTGGGATGGGAGGCCTTGGTGCGGCTGTGCTGGGGCTGGTTGCAGACCACACGAGCATCTTCCTGGTCTATAAAATCTGTGCTTTCCTGCCACTTCTGGGGATACTGACCATATTCCTGCCTGATTATCGCCATAAGGCGTAGTTTCTCTGCGGTCAAAGTAAACTTTGGCCGCACCTCCCACCTACTGCCATAAGGCTTTCCTCTTCATCCCTCCGGTAATTTGTCCTAATCTGCTTTTTTTAACGCTTATTGCTGTTTTCTTCAAATTTCAACAATTATTCATAAACATAATGGCCGAAATTGTCATAAACTATTAATCGGCTTTTTGGTTTTTACGCCAAAAATGGAACACCCCACGACGAAAGGAGACGGAATGCATCACGCCACACCGCTTATCACCACCATTGTAGGTGGACTTGTGCTCGCTTTTATCCTTGGCATGATCGCCAACAAATTACGTATTTCTCCTCTCGTGGGCTATTTATTAGCGGGTGTGCTGGCGGGTCCGTTTACGCCGGGTTTTGTTGCGGATACCAAACTGGCTCCTGAACTGGCGGAATTAGGCGTGATTCTGCTGATGTTCGGCGTGGGCCTGCACTTCTCCCTGAAGGATTTGATGGCGGTAAAGCATATCGCCATACCCGGCGCAATCGCCCAGATAGGCGTGGCGACGTTGCTGGGGATGGCGCTTTCCGCTCTGCTTGGCTGGTCGCTGATGACCGGTATTGTATTCGGGCTGTGTCTCTCAACCGCCAGTACCGTGGTGCTGCTGCGCGCGCTTGAGGAGAGGCAGCTGATAGACAGCCAGCGCGGGCAAATCGCCATCGGCTGGCTGATTGTTGAAGATCTGGTGATGGTCCTGACGCTGGTTCTGCTGCCTGCCGTCGCCGGTATGGTTGAACAAGATAACGTCGGCTTTGCCACGCTGGCGCTGGATATGAGCATTACCATCGGCAAAGTGGTCGCCTTTATCGCCATTATGATGCTGGTGGGCCGCCGTCTGGTGCCGTGGATCCTCTCCCGCAGCGCCGCTACCGGCTCTCGCGAACTGTTTACGCTGTCGGTGCTGGCCCTGGCGCTCGGTATCGCCTTCGGCGCCGTCGAGCTGTTTGACGTCTCCTTTGCCCTGGGTGCGTTCTTCGCAGGTATGGTGCTGAACGAATCCGAGCTGAGCCACCGCGCGGCGCACGATACGCTGCCGTTGCGTGATGCGTTTGCGGTGCTGTTCTTCGTCTCTGTCGGCATGCTGTTTGATCCGCTAATCCTGATCGAGCAGCCGCTGGCCGTGCTGGGCACGCTGGCGATTATTATCTTCGGTAAATCCGTGGTGGCATTCGGCCTGGTCAGACTGTTCGGCCACTCACCGCGTACAGCGCTCACCATCGCCGCAAGCCTCGCGCAGATTGGTGAATTTGCCTTTATCCTGGCAAGCCTCGGCATGGCGCTGAACTTGCTGCCACAGGCCGGGCAGAATCTGGTGCTGGCGGGGGCGATCCTCTCCATTATGCTCAACCCGGTGCTGTTTGCCCTGCTTGAGAAATACCTCGATAAAACCGAAACGCTGGAAGAGCAGACGCTGGAAGAAGCGATTGAAGAAGAGAAGCAGATCCCGGTGGATATTTGCAACCACGCCCTGCTGGTCGGTTTTGGCCGCGTCGGGAGTCTGCTCGGTGAGAAACTGATGGCGCAGGGCATTCCGCTGGTGGTGATTGAAACGTCACGCACCCGTGTGGATGAGCTGCGCGCGCGCGGCATCCGCGCGGTGCTGGGTAATGCGGCTAACGAAGAGATTATGAATCTGGCGCATCTGGACTGTGCGCGCTGGCTGCTGCTGACCATTCCGAACGGCTACGAGGCGGGTGAAATCGTGACCAAGGCACGGGAGAAGTGCCCGACTATCGAGATCATTGCTCGCGCGCATTATGACGATGAAGTGGAATACATTACCGAACGCGGAGCGAATCAGGTGGTGATGGGCGAACGTGAGATTGCCAATACCATGATTACATTGATTGAGAAGCCGCCAATTGAAGAGGCGGTAACAGGTTAAACGTCTTCGTTCTGCCCCCTCTCTACGCGAGAGGGGGAACACTCTTCCCTCACCGTCAGGGCGAGGGAAACCATCAACGATCCCAGTACGACTCTTCCAGACTGTCTTCCCGTTCCGGCAAGCCACGCGTTAAGCGCGGGGAGTGCTGATTCAGCACCTGATAGCTCACGCGGTTCGCGTACTTACACACCTGCGCCAGCGACGAATAGGTCAGCCAGTTCAACTGGTGTTTGCTCGAATTAGGGACGTTGGTGCGATGATAGGCGTTCGCAGTAATGTCGTGCAGCAGGGCGGCCAGCGCGCCATCACCTGCGCCATTGGTGTTCATGATCTTCTCGGGTCCGCCCATGTACGGGGCAATGTGCGAGAAAATACGCAGCGGGTTCACGCAATCTTTGTGGCGCATCGCGCGGCTGAACTCGTACTGGTTGAACTCGGCAATCGCCCCCGGTAACAGCGGGTGCTGGGTTTTGCGTTTGTTCTCTTCTTCGGTAAACCCGGCCATAAACAGCCCGATCGGGCCTGCGGTGCAGAGCACCAGGTCTACCCAGTCCAGCGCCTTATCGGCGGCCAGCAGCGGGTCGCTTTCACCCGTCAGAGCTTCAGCCTCTTCTTCGTTCATCGCCAGAATCGAGACGTGCTCTTTCAGGAAAGTCTGCCACCACTCCGGGTTATCGGCGATCACAAACTTGGTGCCCAGCGTCAGCACCACCGGCACGTTGTATTTCTTCGCGTACTCCACCGCCTTCATGGTCGCTTCCGGCATCGGTTCGCCGGGCTTGCAGCGGACCAGATAGGAGGTAAGCACCAGCGCGGAGGCACCGGCAATCACCTCTTCCGGAATACTTTCCGCGCGAAGTTTGTTCATGTGCCCAGGGCTGATGGCAAAGGTTCGCTCGCCGGCGTCGCTGATCAGCGTAAAGCAGCGGCCTATGGCGCCATCGACGCCCTGCAGGTAGTTCAGATCGGTACGGCTGGAGGTGTTGCAGAGGTAGCGGTAGGCGTAGCCACCGATTTCGATATTACGGCACATGACGCCCAGTAAGACGGAGCGGTCATCGGCCAGCACCGAATAGTTGTGCATGGTATTGCCGATGGTGCCACCAGCAAACTGATGCGTGATCAGGTTTTCGCGCACCAGCTCCTGATACAGGGCTTCGGCGACATCATCTTCGATCACCAGCGAATGCCCGGAACTCAGCCCATAACGTGCGACAAACGCATCATCCACTTTTGCTTCGATATCCACCAGTGTCTGATCGATACCGACCACCCAGGCTGCGTTAGTTTCTTTGACCGGCTGAATCTGTTGCAGCAGCGGATCGCGGGCGTTGACGGGGAAATAGTGTTTGGACTTGCGTTTACCGGGAAATTTCATGATCAGGGCTGCGAGTGACTATTGGGCCGGAAATGGTAGCACAAACCCGGCCCAATGCGCGATTAGCGGCTGCCGGTCACCAGCGCCGCCATCATCTCAATATGTTCCGGCGAGTCGTTAAGTGCCGGAATATATTCATACTTCGTGCCGCCCGCTTCGAGGAAGAATTCCCGGTTTTGAACCGCGATCTCCTCCAGGGTTTCGAGGCAGTCCGCCGAGAAGCCCGGCGACATCACCTGAACATGTTTCACACCCTTCTCGCCCAGCATTTTGAGCGTTTCATCGGTGTATGGCGTCAGCCACGGCTCACGGCCAAAGCGCGACTGGAAGGTCATCATCACCTTTTCCGGCGGCAGTCCAAGAGCAGAAACCAGCTCGCGGGTGGTGTCGCGACAGCGCTGTGGATAGTCATCGCCTTCATCGGCGTAACGCTGCGGAATACCGTGGTAGGAGAGCAGCAGCAGATCCGGCTCGCCGTGTTTTTCAAACGAGGCGCGCGCACTGCTGACCAGCGCCGCGATATACAGCTCGTTTTCGGCGTAATCGCGGATAAAGGTAATACCTGGAATGCGGCGACGGGTGGCAAGAATGCGCGCCAGTTCGTCCCAGACGGCGGCCACCGTCGAGCAGGAGTATTGCGGATAGAGGGCCAGCACCACGATATGATCCACGTCCTGCGAAAGCAGTTCGTCGACCGCGCTTTCCAGCGACGGTTTGCCGTAGCTCATTCCGAGGGCGACGGGCATATCCGGTAAACGGGCGGCCAGCGCTTTTTCCTGACGACGGCTGTAGACCATCAGCGGCGAGCCCTCTTCCATCCATACGGACTGGTAGAGTTTAGCCACACGGGGGGAACGAATCGGCAGAATGACACCGCGCAACAGCGGCCACCACAGCAATTTTGGCGTATCCACCACGCGGGCGTCGCTTAAAAACTGTCGCAGATAACGTTTAACTGCCGCAGGGGTAGGTGCTTCTGGAGTGCCCAGATTGGCAAGCAGGATGCCGGTTTTCGCCTGACTCATTCACGCCTCTTAACCATTTGAATAGCTAATGATTGTAACTGAAAAGCGAGGAAACGGAACCCATTGCAGTAATAGGCGGAGCGGGGATTGTCGGAGGATGGCGTAAACGCCTATCCGGCCTACAGAATTCTAAGCAGGCCGGATAAATTGCACATTAGCCGAGGATTTTTTCCAGCTCTGCGCGCACGTCAGCCACGGCTTTGGTGCCGTCAACTTTCGCGTATTTGGTGTTACCGGACTGCGCTTCTTTCGAATAGTAGCCGATCAGTGGTGCGGTCATCTGATGGTATTCCACCAGGCGTTTACGCACGGTCTCTTCCTGATCGTCTTTACGCGTGGTCAGCTCTTCGCCAGTCACGTCGTCTTTGCCTTCCACTTTCGGTGGATTGAATTTGATGTGGTAAACGCGGCCGGAAGCAGCGTGAACGCGACGACCGATGATGCGGTCAACGATCAGTTCGTCAGGCACGTCGAATTCCAGAACGTAATCCACGTTGATGCCCGCTTCTTTCATGGCGTCAGCCTGCGGAATAGTACGCGGGAAGCCGTCCAGCAGGAAACCGTTGCGGCAATCTTCCTGAGTGATGCGTTCTTTTACCAGTGCGATAACCAGTTCATCAGTCACCAGTTTGCCCGCGTCCATAATGTCTTTCGCTTGTTTGCCCAGCTCGGAGCCAGATTTAACAGCGGCACGCAGCATGTCACCCGTAGAGATTTGCGGAATACCGTATTTCTCCATGATGAACTGAGCCTGAGTTCCTTTACCCGCGCCCGGAGCGCCAAGCAGAATAATACGCATTGCGAAAATCCCCTCAAAAGTTGGTTCAATATTTCAAAAAGCGCTAAACAATACCATCAGAACGGGTATCGCTCAAGGAAGGTGGGACGGCTGAAACGGTTAACGGGGGAGATTATTTAGGTTAGTGCGGTTTGGTGCCCTCACCCTGGCCCTTTCCCTCGGGGAGAGGGAGAGGACCAGGGGAGGCCGGGTGATTACGCCATCAACAGCGCATTCACACGTTTGATGAACAGGTTTGGATCTTCCAGCGTGCCGCGCTCGGCCAGCAGGGATTGATCCAGCAGCAGCTCAACCCACTCTTTAAACTGCGTTTCGTCCTGGGTATCCGCCGCGCGTTTAACCAGCGGGTGATCCGGGTTCAGTTCAAAGATGTATTTCACTTCCGGGATCGCCTGACCCGCAGCGGCAAACAGTTTCGCCATCTGGGTGCCCATTTCATCCGCATCGGTGGTCACAATCGCCGGGGTATCGGTCAGACGGTGGGTGAAACGTACCTCTTTCACGCGATCGCCCAGCAGGGTTTTCACACGCTCAACGAATGGCTCCAGCGCCTTTTCCGCCTCTTTTGCCGTTTCGTCCACTTCATCCGCCAGCTTGTCGATAGATTCGTCAGCTTTCGCCACGGACTGGAAGGATTTACCGTCGAACTCGGTCAGGTAGTTCATCATCCACTCATCGATGCGGTCGGAAAGCAGCAGGACTTCGATGCCTTTCTTACGCAGCAGTTCCAGATGCGGGCTGCTCTTCGCGGCGGCATAGCTGTCTGCGGTGATGTAGTAGATCTTCTCCTGCCCTTCTTTCATGCGGGACACATACTCTTCGAGAGAGACCGTCTGCTCGGAAGAGTCAGTGTGCGTAGAGGCGAAGCGCAGCAGTTTGGCGATGGCTTCCACGTTCGACGAATCTTCCGCCGGGCCTTCTTTCAGCACCAGGCCGAACTGTTTCCAGAAGGTCTGGTATTTTTCAGCGTCGTCTTTCGCCAGTTTCTCAAGCATCTGCAGGGAGCGTTTGGTCAGAGCGTTACGCAGGTTACGCGTGACGGTGCTGTCCTGCAGGATTTCACGAGAGACGTTCAGCGGCAGATCGTTGGAATCTATCAGGCCACGCACAAAGCGCAGGTAGTTCGGCATGAACTGCTCAGCGTCGTCCATGATGAACACGCGCTGCACGTATAGCTTCAGGCCGTGCTTGTGATCGCGGTTCCACATGTCCCACGGCGCCTGGGCCGGGATGTACAGCAGGCTGGTGTACTCCTGCTTCCCTTCCACGCGGTTGTGGCTCCAGGTCAGCGGATCGGTAAAGTCGTGGGCGATGTGCTTGTAGAATTCGTTATATTCGTCGTCTTTAATCTCAGACTTGTTACGCGTCCACAGCGCCTGGGCTTTGTTAATTTTTTCCCATGAAACAACGGTTTCGCCGTCGACTTCTTCGGTTTTTTCGATCTCTACCGGCAGCGCGATATGGTCGGAGTATTTGCCGATAATAGAGCGCACGCGCCAGTCATTCAGGAAATCGTCTTCGCCTTCGCGCAGATGCAGGGTGATCTCGGTCCCGCGATCGGCTTTGGTGATGTCATCAACGGTGTATTCACCTTCACCGTGAGATTCCCAGAACACGCCGTTTTCTGCACTATCGCCCGCTGCACGGGTGCGCACGGTCACTTTGTCGGCCACGATAAAGGCGGAGTAGAAGCCCACGCCGAACTGGCCGATCAGCTGGCTGTCTTTCGCCTGATCGGAGCCCATGGACTCAAGGAAGGATTTGGTGCCCGATTTCGCGATGGTCCCGAGATGATCGATCACCTCGTCGCGGTTCATACCAATACCGTTGTCGGCAATGGTCAGGGTGCGGTTTTCTTTGTCAAAAGAGACGCGCACGCGCAGCTCGCCGTCACCTTCATACAGATCCGGGTTGGACAGCGCGCGAAAACGCAGTTTGTCCGCCGCATCCGAAGCGTTCGAGATAAGCTCACGCAGGAAGATTTCTTTATTGGAATACAGGGAATGGATCATCAGGTGCAGAAGCTGTTTTACTTCTGACTGGAAACCACGGGTTTCTTGTCCTTTCATCTAGATCGACCTCAACAATGCCATTTAATGGGGTTTGAACACGTTGAGAGTGAGATGGGGATAGCGGGGAAGAATTTCAAGCGGAGGCCAGGGGTCCAGCCTCCGTTTGGTCAGAAAATAAGCTTGTGACGCCCAGCCAGAGAGTGAGACAGCGTGGTGCCGTCTACCATTTCCAGCTCACCGCCAACCGGCACGCCGTGGGCGATTCGACTGGCCTGCACACCGTACTGCGCGCACAGTTCACCGATGTAGTTCGCGGTCGCTTCGCCTTCCACCGTCGGGTTGGTGGCGAGGATCACTTCGGTCAACGTCTCGGATTCCAGACGCTGCTCAAGGCGATCAAGACCGATATCATCCGGACCAATGCCATCCAGCGGAGAGAGATGGCCCATCAGCACGAAATAGCGGCCCGAAAACTGCCCGGTTTGCTCAATGGCGTAGATGTCCGCCGGACTCTCCACCACGCAAATCAGACCGTTTTCCTGACGACGCGGGTTCGAACAGATATTGCACACATCCTGCTCGGTAAAGGTACGGCAGTCCGCACAGTGACCGATTTCCGACATGGCGCGGGTGAGAGCCTGCGCCAGGCGCATCCCGCCGCTGCGGTCGCGCTGTAAAAGCGTAAACGCCATGCGTTGCGCTGATTTCGGGCCAACGCCCGGCAGGCAGCGCAACGCTTCCATTAACTGCGTGAGCAGCGGACTGGTTTGCATCAGAACGGCATCTTAAAGCCTGGTGGCAGCTGCATCCCGGAGGAGACAGAGGCCATTTTTTCTTTCTGGTTTTCGTCGATACGGCGCGCGGCATCGTTAAATGCGGCAGCGACCAGATCTTCCAGCATATCTTTGTCGTCTTCGAGCAGGCTTGGGTCAATTTCCACGCGACGGCAGTTATGCGCGCCGTTGATGGTCACTTTGACCAGACCTGCACCGGATTCGCCAGTGACTTCCAGCTGTGCGATCTCTTCCTGCATTTTCTGCATTTTGTCTTGCATCTGCTGGGCCTGTTTCATCAGGTTACCCAGACCGCCTTTACCACCAAACATAGGCTTCTCTCTTAAGTAGTCACGTTAAGGACAACGACCGGGAGTCTGACTCACGGTCAAATGGGACGGATACTCTCTTCATCCAGATCGGCGTCGAAGAAACGGCGCAGGGTCTGGATGTTGTTATCCGCAATAATCGACTCGCGCGCCTGCGCGAGCTTCTCTTCATAAATTGCCTGACGCCACTCCAGCGGCGTGCGCATCGCCGGATTATCATCTTCAATGATAGTCAATTCAACCGGCGCGCCCTGTAATGTGGAGAGCGCCTCAGCCAGCACCTGTTGTGCGCTGGCGGAATTAAGGTGACGCTGGCCCGGACGCAGATGCAGACAGATATGATTTCCATCCTGCTCTTTCCAGGCGTTGAGCGCGACCTGCTCGACCAGTTTCGGCAGCTTTAACTGGCTGACCTCAGCGGCCCAGGCGTCACGCTCAAGGGATTCCGCCGCAAGCTTCGCGGAAAGCTCCGGCGTTTTATCATGCTCCAGCGCTTTCTTCAGCGCTTTTGGCGTGGCGACTTCTACCTTTACCTCTTCGGTGATGGTCGTCGCTTTCCAGCGGTAAGCCTCTTTCTTCGCCGGGGCTTTTTGTTCGAGCGCCGACGGTGACGGGCGCGACTGGACGCGCTCCGTTACCGATGCCAGTCGTTCGAGTGCGGCGTTGTTAACCGGCCGCGCTCTTCCTGGCGCTGCCGGTTCACTCTTTTTTGGTTTGGTTGCTCCCTGCGCACGCTGTAGCTGACTGCGCGCGGCGAGCACCGAACTGGTGGCATCCGGCAGCGGAACGTCCGGCCCAGGCGGTGGCGCTGCGTACTGCGGCATCGGTGGCGGCGTCATCACCGCCGTAGGTGCGACGGGGGCGTAGGATTGTCGCGGCACTTCAGGCTCGGGCAGCGGCATTCGCGGATGGAACGCCAGGGCACGCAGCAGCGTCATTTCGACGCCCATGCGGCGGTCCGGTGCGAACGGCAGCTCTTTGCGGCCAATCAGTAACGTCTGGTAGTAGAGCTGTACGTCAGCCGGTGGAACCGTGCGCGCAAGCTCACGCATTCGCTGTTCAATCGTCGCCATGTCCGCGCCGATCGCCGACGGGGAAAGTTGCAGCATCGCCACGCGATGCAGCAGCGCCAGCATTTCGACCAGCAGTGCTTCCCACTCCACGCCGCGAGAGGCCGCGACGTTCACCAGAGACATGGCGCGTTCGCCGTTGGCTTCGATGATGGCTTCAATCAGCGACAGGGCCTGATCGTCGTCGAGGGTGCCGAGCATGGTGCTCACCGCCTCGGTCGAGAGCTGGCCATCGCCGCTGGCAATCGCCTGATCGGTCAGACTTAATGCGTCACGCAGACTGCCATCCGCCGCGCGGGCCAGCAGTTGCAGCGCACGCGGTTCGTGAGTGATCTTCTCTTCATCGAGAATGTGCTCGAGCTGCGCGCGGATCTGATCGACGTCGAGCGCCTTCAGATGAAATTGCAGGCAGCGCGACAGGATCGTGACCGGCAGTTTTTGCGGATCGGTCGTCGCCAGCAGGAATTTAACGTGCGATGGCGGCTCTTCCAGCGTTTTCAGCAGGGCGTTAAAACTGTGGCGCGACAGCATGTGGACTTCATCGATCAGATAGACCTTGAAGCGACCACGCGCCGGCGCGTACTGCACGTTATCCAGCAGATCGCGGGTATCTTCGACCTTGGTGCGCGACGCGGCATCGATTTCGATGAGATCGACAAAACGCCCCTGCTCGATCTCCCGGCAGTTATCACATACACCACAGGGTGTGGCGGTGATCCCGGTTTCGCAGTTGAGGCCTTTTGCCAGCAAACGGGCAATAGAGGTTTTACCGACGCCGCGCGTGCCGGAGAAAAGATACGCGTGATGGATGCGTCCTAGCGATAAACCGTTCGCCAGGGCGGTCAGCACATGTTCCTGGCCGACGACGTCAGCGAAGGTTTGGGGTCGCCACTTTCGGGCTAACACCTGATAACTCATGGGCAGGCTCTGCAACGCTGGAAGGTGGATATTCAGGGGGGTAATGCTAACACAACCTCACCCATTGGGCGAGGTTGCGGGATGAGGGATTAATGACCCGGGAAAGGGACCAGGCTGTAGCTGGTGATACCCTGTTTTTCCAGGCGCTGTTCGCCGCCGAGATCGAACAGATTGATGATGAAGGCCGCATCGGTCACTTCGCCACCCAGACGACGGATCAGCTTCACGGTCGCTTCGATCGTGCCGCCAGTGGCCAGCAGATCGTCCACCACCAGCACTTTGTCACCCGGCTTGATCGCATCCACGTGAATTTCCAGCTGATCGGTGCCGTACTCCAGCTCATAGCTCTCGGCAATGGTTTCACGCGGCAGTTTGCGCGGTTTACGAACCGGCACAAAGCCCACGCCCATCGCCAGCGCAACCGGTGCGCCGAACAGGAAGCCACGCGCTTCCGTCCCTACTACTTTGGTGATCCCGGCGTTTTTATAACGCTCAACCAGCAGTTCAATGCTGAGTGCGTACGCTTTCGGGTCTTCCAGCAAGCTGGTGACATCACGGAAAAGAATGCCAGGTTTTGGATAGTCCTGGATGCTTTTGATGCTGTTTTTCAGAAATTCAAGCTGCTGCGCAGTCGCGGTCATAAATGTATGCCTGGTTAAAAACGGTGTTACTCACGGCGCGCATAACATGATGGTCAAAGTAACAAGTGATTAACTTTTGACCAGGCGCACCTGTGCTCGAAAACGGTCGAATTTACTGGCTGCGCGGGATAATTGCAACAGCCATCATTGCACTTCAGTGCTTTTGTTGCTTTTCATCAACGACGGGGATTCGCCACATAAAGAAAAGCAGACAGGAGAGGATCACCAGCAGCAGGATTCGCACCCACATCATCTTCACCAGCCATAATGAAATGGCGAAGGTCACGAGGATCACCGCAATTGCGCGAGGCTTTGCGCCAGGCGGCATCGCCCGGTATTGTTGCCAGTGGCGCAGATAGCCGCCAAACCACGAGCGATAGAGCAGCCACTGGTGAAAGCGCGGCGACGAGCGGGCAAAACACCAGGCCGCCAGCAGAATAAAGGGCGTCGTGGGCAGCAGCGGCAAAACCACGCCAAGCGTACCCAGCACTACCGCAAGCCAGCCAATGATGATTAAAATAGTACGCTTCATAATGCGAATCGTTATCAAACTGAACGGCTACTTTACCACTGGAGAGCGTATTGAAAACAGCCTTGCTTTTAGAGACGCTGCAAAATCAGCTGATTGCCCTGCGCGCGCAGGCATCACCGCTATTGCAGCACGCGACGCTGAAACCACGCTTTGACCGGCAGCTGTTTCGTACACGCAGTACGTTGATAAAAGATTATCTCGATGAAGCCCAACATAATCTCGATGAGCTGCGTCACGCCGTGGAGAGTCAGCAACGCGAGCAGGTGGCGTGGCTGGCTGAGCATCTGGTGGAACAGATAACTGCCCTGCACCGGGAGATGACCGCCTGGCCGCTTCGCGCGTGGGACACGCCCTCGCCTGGCGCGGCAAAATGGCAGCGCAAGCGGCTGGAGCATCAGGATTTTGAACGTCGTCTCTATGCGATGAAAAACGAACGCGAACAGCAGCTGAAAGGGAGCGAAACCCTGGAAGAGCAGCAGCGTTTGATGCGGGAAATTTCCGCCCTGGAAGGACGACTCACCCGCTGCCGTCAGGCGCTGGATGAGATTGAGCGCGTAATTGCGCGTATGACCCGCTAAATGGAGATGAACATGTCGCTTGAAAACGCCCCCGACGAAGTCAAACTGGCCGTCGATCTGATTATGCTGCTGGAAAATCATGATCTGCCGGCAGAGACAGTGCTGAAAGCACTCGAGATTGTGCGGCGCGATTTCGAAGGGAAAGTGAGGGACGACCGCCCTCACCCTGACCCTCTTCCTTAAACTTGAAGAAGAAGGCGTTCGATTAGGCTGGTGTTGGATCGTCGCCTTTGATCTCGCGCTTCACTTCCGTATGCTCGTCGCCCTTCTCATTGCGCAGATGCACTTCAAGCTGGTTGAAGGCGATATTAATGTCGTTTTCACGGCACAGACGATCGATGGTGCGGTTCAGTTCGTCCACCGCATAGCTGCGATCGCGCAACTCTCGCACGTATAAACGCAGCTCGTGATCCAGGGTGCTCGCCCCGAAGGTGGTAAAGAAGACGGACGGCGCGGGATCGTGCATCACTTTCGGATGTTCCGTTGCGGCCCGCAGCAGCACCTCTTTCACTTTATCCAGATCCGATCCGTACGCCACGCCGAGGCGGATCACCACGCGGGTGATGGTGTCGGAGAGCGACCAGTTGATCAGACGTTCCGTGACGAAGGCTTTGTTGGGGATGATCACCTCTTTGCGATCAAAGTCGGTAATTGTCGTCGCGCGGATGCGGATCTTGCTGACCGTCCCGGAGAACGTGCCAATGGTGACCGTATCGCCGATACGCACCGGGCGCTCGAACAGAATGATCAGACCGGAGACGAAGTTACCGAAGATCTCCTGCAAACCAAAGCCCAGACCGACCGACAGAGCGGCGGCCAGCCACTGCAGTTTATCCCATGAGACGCCCAGCGAGCCGAAGACGGTCATCGCCCCGACCACCAGAATCACATAGTTGAGAATAGTGGTGATAGCGTAAGACGAACCCTGGCGCATGTTCAGGCGCGACAGCACCAGCACTTCCAGCAGCCCCGGTAAGTTGCGAATTAACGCCCAGGCCACCACCGATGAGACCAGCGCGAACAGCAGGCTACCCATTGTCACGCTTTTCATCACCGCCGCACCGGCTTCGGTGCCGTTGTATTGCCACAGCGTTATGCTGTCGAGATAGGCAAACACGGTGATTAAATCAGACCAGATCGCCCAAAATATGACGCCAAACAGGGCCACCATCACCAGCATGGTGATGCGCAGCGTCTGCTGGTTGACCTGCTCCAGCGCGATAGTCGGCTCTTCCTGCGGCTCCGCTCCTTCTGCGCCCTCCTTCACCATATTCTGACGACGCGCCAGCGCGCGACGATAGGCAATACGGCGCGCCGCGACGCTCAGCCCGCGCAGCACCGTCTGATAGAGCAGGTTCCAGAGGATCACCAGGTAGACGGTTTCAATCCAGCGGCCCGACAGGCGCAGTGTGGTGTAGAAATAGCCCGTTGCGGTGAGCACCATCAGCGCCAGCGGAATAATCGCCAGTACCGTGACGGTGATTAGGCGAATATTATGCGACTCTTTATCGCGCCAGCTGTCGCGGCACATCGGCCACATCAGCACGGCGATCAGCAGCAGGTTGAGGAAAATCGCCAGCTGACCCAGCACGTCATCCATCAGATGCAGCGGGGAAAGTTCAGCCACGACGGACCAGAAGTGCAGCGGCAGCAGCGCCAGACTCACGCGCACAATCTGGCGACGCCAGTGGCTGGTGAGCTGTTCCGGCATTGAGAAGTGACGCACCGCCACCCCGTCTTTTTCCAGCACTTTCCAGCACAGGCCAAACACCAGCCAGAACAGCGCCAGTTTTTTACTGAACGCCCACAGCAGATCGCTGATGTTGAGCTGCATCGTCAGCAGAATCAGCCCCGCCGCCAGAATAAACAGGCACACCGGCAGGGCGCGGATCAGATCGATGAGAATCGCTTTTGGCGTATGGAGCTGGCTGTCGTTGCGCAGTTGCCCCACTTCATGGGCGAGCTTCGCCTGATATTTTTTGAGCCAGCCGAGACGCCAGCGGATCAGCCCCGCAATCAGCAGCAGCGGCAGCCCGGCCAGGAAGGCAATCATCACCGCAGGCCAGGCTTTCTCCCAGTTCACGGTAATTTTCATGCTCTTGATCTGGGATTTCAGCGCCTCCGGGAAGGACTTCAGCCAGTCCCAGTCCATCGGTTTGTTGCTGTTAACCCAGAAGATTTGCTGGGTGAGGATCTCTTTCAGGCTTTTCGACACGCTCACCAGCTGCTGCTGGTTGATTTGCAGGTTAATCGCCATCATCAGCTGGTTGCCCAACTGTTTGTTGAGCTGGTCGAGTAGCTCGCGGCGCATATCCACCACCTGCAACAGCGCGTCGTGCACTTCGTCGTTCACTTCGCTGGTATGGCCCTCTTCCACTTTGGCGACGAACGCATCGCTCTGGAAAAGCGCATCACGCTGCTGGTTGATTTCAAACTGCTCCAGACGCAAATCCGCGATGCGGTTGGTCATGTCTTCCAGCTCGTCGGCGGAGGGCAGCGTCTGTTGTTGCTGATACAGAATGCGCGATAACAGCAGGCTGCCCTTGAGCACCGCAATCTGTTCTTTAATATTACGTTCGGCCTGCAGGGCGCGATCCAGCCAGTTCTTCACTTTGATATTTTGTTGAACCAGCGAGTTACCGCTTTCGGTAGCCTGAATCAGGCGCTGGCTGAGCTGATGGTTCACATCCAGCTCCTGCTTCACCAGCGGGTTGTTCTGAATGCGGGTGGTTTCATCCGGCGAGACGGCTTCCTGCGCGGTTTTTTCGGTTAGCGTCAGGCGCTTACTGTTGACCGCTTCCTGCAGGAGCTGGAGTTGGTGTTCCAGACGATTAATATTGGCCGTGACATAATCCCGTTGCTTTTGCAGCGTATCCTGCAAAATGGTGTTGCCTTCAAGGCTTTTGCGCTGCTGGTCGATCTGCGCATTGAGCAGCGTCTGCTGGGCCAGCAGCAGCGTTTGCTGAGTCGGGCGCAGCGCCCCCTCGCCGAGCGTGGTGCCATTCAGGCGGTTGCGGATCTGCTGGAGCTGCTGAGAGGCCGAGTACATGGCATTCTGCACGCGCTCCGGCTGGGTTTGCAGCGAGACCAGTTGGCTGTTGTAAGTGGCGAGATCGCTCTGCCCGGTCTGCAGGTCATCGAGCACCTGAGTCATGCGGGATTCAAGCTGGCGCAACGAGAGCGTGGCCAGGGTTTTGCGGGTTTCGTCGTCGTTATCGACGTCGCTCAGGGCATTCAGCGCGGCGGTCGCCTGCCGCATTTTTTCCGGCGCTTCAGCCACTTTCTGACGCAGCTGGGCGGTTTCGGTTTTGACGCGCTCAATTTTATCAAGGGTTTCGAGCGTCTCGGTCAGATCGGCCTGAATCAGTTTTTCCTGCGGGGTCAGCTCTTTTTGTTTGTTCAGCGTATCCAGCTGAGACTGAACATCCGCACGCGTCGGCCCGTCGCTGTTATTCTCAGCGCGAGCGTAAACGGCAGAAGCCGTAGTAAAGAAAAAAAGCACGGCGAAGATCAGGACAAAAACAGGGTTTTGCGAGCGAGTGTAGTGCAGCATAGTGATGAATTTGATGTCAGAAATGACCGGGAATAGTCTGGTGCGAAGGATATCACGGCAGGTGAAAGCAGAATAGCGCGAAGGCAATCCTCCAGGAGAATTCCTGGTACCGATCAGGCTGGCAGCGCGCCCTGCTCCATCCGCAGCGTCGGGCAGAACTGGCACATCTCCAGCAAAATGGCGACGTAGCTGCGTGCTTCTTTTTTCAGGTCAAAGGACTGCGGGGCAAACAGCCAGTTTTCCATCAGCCCGGAGATATAGCTGCGCATCAGGATGGCGGTGCGGCGGGTGAGTAAATTTTCCGGCAGCATATTCGCCTGAATGCATTGATTCAGAGTATATTCGATGCGATCGTAGCTCTCCAGACACAGGCTTCTCTGCGCCTGTTGCACTACGGCCATTTCACCGACAAACTCACATTTATGGAAGATGATTTCCATCATCAGGCGGCGTCTTTCTTCAATGACCGTCGCCTCAAGGACATGGACCAGAATTTCTCTCAGAACTGAGAGTGGATCGTCAGGGAATTTTGCCCGATACTCAGTCTCAAGATCGGTAATACTGGATTCTGATAACTCCCAAATTTCACTGAATAAATCTGACTTATTTTTGAAATGCCAGTAAATCGCTCCCCGTGTGACGCCAGCGGCCTGAGCAATCTGCGCCAGAGAGGTTGAAGAAACCCCCTGCTGCGAAAACAGACGTAATGCCACATCCAGGATGTGTTGACGTGTCTCAAGCGCTTGTTGTTTGGTTTTTCGTGCCATACGTCAATGAATTTACAGGAGTCAGATTTACATACATTTATGAATGTATGTACCATAGCACGACGATAATATAAACGCAGCAATGGGTTTGCGGACTTTTGATCCATTGATCAATTTGAAATCGGACACTCGAGGTTTACATATGAACAAAAACAGAGGGTTAACGCCTCTGGCGATCGTTCTGATGCTCTCAGGCGGCTTAGCGCTTACAGGATGTGATGAGAAACAGGCTCAACAAGGAGCACAGCAGATGCCAGAAGTAGGTGTCGTTACGCTGAAAACTGAACCTCTTCAAATCACCACAGAATTACCAGGCCGTACAAGCGCTTACCGCGTTGCGGAAGTTCGTCCTCAGGTTAGCGGCATTATCCTGAAACGTAACTTCACCGAGGGTAGTGATATCAAAGCGGGTGTTTCTCTGTATCAGATTGATCCGGCAACCTATCAGGCCTCGTACGACAGTGCGAAAGGTGACCTGGCGAAAGCCGAAGCGGCAGCCAAAATTTCTCAGGTGACCCTGAACCGTTATAAAAAGCTGCTCGGCACGCAGTACATCAGCCAACAGGATTACGACACGGCGCTGGCCGATTCTCAACAGGCTAACGCTGCGGTACTCGCTGCAAAAGCCGCTGTTGAAACGGCACGCATTAACCTGGCGTACACCAAAGTGACCTCCCCTATCAGCGGTCGCATTGGTAAATCAGCTGTCACCGAAGGTGCGCTGGTGCAGAACGGTCAGGCCACCGCGTTGGCTACCGTGCAGCAGCTTGATCCGATCTATGTTGATGTTACGCAGTCCAGCAACGATTTCCTGCGTCTGAAACAAGAGCTGGCAAGCGGTGCGCTGAAGCAAGAAAACGGCAAAGCAAAAGTGGAGCTGGTGACCAGCGATGGCATCAAATTCCCACAGGCTGGCGCGCTGGAATTCTCTGACGTGACCGTCGATCAAACCACTGGTTCTATCACCTTACGCGCAATCTTCCCGAACCCTGACCACACGCTGTTGCCAGGTATGTTCGTGCGTGCCCGTCTTGAAGAAGGCACCAACCCAACCGCACTTCTGGTGCCACAGCAGGGCGTAACACGTACGCCACGCGGTGATGCCAGCGCGCTGGTTGTGGGTGCGGATGACAAAGTCGAAACGCGTCAAATCACTGCTACGCAGGCGATTGGCGACAAATGGCTGGTGACGGACGGTTTGAAAGATGGCGATCGCGTGATTGTCACTGGTTTGCAAAAAGTACGTCCTGGCGCGCAGGTGAAAGCGCAGGAAGTCAAATCTGACGATAAACAACAAGCCGCAGCCGGTGGCCAGTCAGAACAAACCAAGTCTTAACTTAAACAGGAGCCGTTAAGACATGCCTAATTTCTTTATCGATCGCCCCATATTTGCGTGGGTGATCGCCATCATCATCATGCTTGCAGGGGGACTGGCGATCCTGAAGCTGCCCGTAGCGCAATATCCAACGATTGCGCCGCCAGCAGTTTCGATCACCGCGACCTATCCTGGGGCTGATGCAAAAACGGTGCAGGACACCGTGACTCAGGTTATCGAACAGAACATGAACGGTATCGATAACCTGATGTACATGTCCTCCAACAGTGACTCAACCGGTACGGTTCAGATCACGCTGACCTTCGAGTCTGGTACGGATGCGGATATCGCGCAGGTTCAGGTGCAGAACAAACTGCAGCTGGCGATGCCGTTACTGCCGCAAGAAGTCCAGCAGCAGGGTGTAAGCGTGGAGAAATCCTCCAGTAGCTTCCTGATGGTTGTCGGCGTTATCAACACCAACGGCACCATGACGCAGGAGGATATTTCCGACTACGTGGGCGCCAACATGAAGGACGCCATCAGCCGTACTTCAGGTGTGGGTGACGTTCAGCTGTTTGGTTCCCAGTACGCGATGCGTATCTGGATGGACCCGAACAAACTGAACAACTTCCAGCTGACCCCTGTCGACGTGATTAGCGCGATTAAAGCGCAGAACGCCCAGGTTGCAGCCGGTCAGTTAGGCGGTACACCGCCGGTGAAAGGGCAGCAGTTGAACGCCTCTATCATCGCGCAGACCCGTCTGACCTCCGCCGATGAGTTCAGCAAAATTCTGCTGAAGGTCAATCAGGATGGTTCTCAGGTTCGCCTGCGCGACGTTGCGAAGGTTGAGCTGGGCGGTGAAAACTACGACATCGTGGCGAAGTTTAACGGCCAGCCGGCTTCCGGTCTGGGGATTAAACTGGCGACCGGTGCGAACGCCCTGGATACCGCGACCGCGATCCGTGCTGAACTCGCAAAAATGGAGCCGTTCTTCCCGTCAGGTCTGAAAATCGTTTACCCGTATGACACCACACCGTTCGTTAAAATCTCGATTCACGAAGTGGTGAAAACGCTGGTCGAAGCGATCATCCTGGTGTTCCTGGTTATGTACCTGTTCCTGCAAAACTTCCGCGCGACGCTGATTCCAACCATCGCCGTTCCGGTCGTACTGTTAGGGACCTTTGCAATACTGGCGATATTCGGCTTCTCGATAAACACCCTGACGATGTTCGGGATGGTGCTCGCCATCGGCTTGCTCGTGGATGACGCCATCGTGGTGGTCGAAAACGTCGAGCGTGTGATGGCCGAAGAGGGGCTGCCGCCGAAGGAAGCGACGCGTAAATCCATGGGCCAGATCCAGGGCGCGTTGGTCGGCATCGCGATGGTTCTGTCTGCGGTATTTATCCCGATGGCCTTCTTCGGTGGGTCAACCGGTGCGATTTACCGTCAGTTCTCCATCACCATTGTTTCGGCAATGGCGCTGTCGGTTCTCGTGGCGTTGATTCTGACCCCTGCTCTCTGTGCCACCATGCTGAAACCTGTTCAGAAAGGCGGCCACGGCGAGCATAAAGGCTTCTTCGGCTGGTTTAACCGCATGTTCGATAAGAGCACGCACCATTACACCGACAGCGTAGGCAACATTCTGCGCAGTACTGGTCGTTATCTGCTGCTCTATATCATTATCGTCGTGGGCATGGCATTCCTGTTCGTTCGTCTGCCAAGCTCCTTCCTGCCAGATGAAGACCAGGGCGTGTTCCTGACGATGGCACAGCTTCCGGCGGGTGCCTCGCAAGAACGTACCCAGAAAGTGCTGGATGAAGTGACCAACTACTACCTCACCAAAGAGAAAGCGAACGTTGAATCCGTGTTTGCGGTTAACGGCTTTGGCTTTGCGGGTCGTGGTCAGAACACCGGTATCGCCTTCGTTTCTCTGAAAGACTGGAGCGAGCGTCCGGGCGATGAGAACAAAGTCGAAGCGATCACCGGGCGTGCGATGGGAACCTTCTCGCAGATTAAAGATGCGATGGTATTCGCCTTTAACCTGCCAGCGATCGTCGAACTGGGTACGGCAACCGGCTTCGACTTCCAGCTGATCGACCAGGGCGGTTTGGGTCACGAGAAACTGACTCAGGCTCGTAACCAGCTGTTTGGCGAAGTGGCGAAACATCCTGATCTGCTGGTCGGTGTGCGTCCTAACGGCCTGGAAGATACCCCGCAGTACAAGATCGATATCGACCAGGAAAAAGCACAGGCGCTGGGCGTGTCTATCAGCGACATCAATACCACACTGGGCGCAGCCTGGGGCGGTAGCTACGTCAACGACTTCATCGACCGCGGTCGTGTGAAGAAAGTGTACGTGATGTCTGAAGCGCAGTACCGTATGTTGCCGAACGATATCAACAACTGGTATGTGCGTGGCAGCGAAGGTCAGATGGTTCCGTTCTCCGCCTTCTCTACTTCACGTTGGGAATACGGTTCACCGCGTCTGGAGCGTTACAACGGCTTGCCATCGATGGAAATCCTTGGTCAGGCGGCACCAGGCAGAAGTACCGGTGAAGCGATGAACCTGATGGAAGAACTGGCGGCGAAACTGCCTTCCGGCATCGGCTACGACTGGACGGGGATGTCCTATCAGGAACGTCTGTCCGGCAACCAGGCCCCTGCCCTGTACGCCATCTCGCTGATTGTGGTGTTCTTGTGTCTGGCAGCATTGTACGAGAGCTGGTCGATTCCGTTCTCCGTCATGCTGGTGGTACCACTGGGTGTTATCGGTGCGCTGCTGGCCGCGACATTCCGTGGCCTGACCAACGACGTTTACTTCCAGGTGGGCCTGCTGACAACCATTGGCTTGTCGGCGAAGAACGCGATACTTATCGTCGAATTCGCCAAAGATCTGATGGATAAAGAGGGCAAAGGTCTCGTTGAGGCCACGCTGGAAGCGGTACGTATGCGTCTGCGTCCAATCCTGATGACCTCCCTGGCGTTTATCCTCGGGGTAATGCCGCTGGTTATCAGTACCGGTGCGGGTTCCGGCGCGCAGAACGCCGTGGGTACCGGCGTAATGGGCGGGATGATTACCGCAACCGTACTGGCTATCTTCTTCGTTCCGGTGTTCTTCGTGGTGGTACGCCGCCGCTTTAGCCGCAAGAATGAAGATGTGGAACACAGTCACTCAGTAGATCATCACTGATACCGGTTTCACATGCTAAAAAGGCCGCAAATTGCGGCCTTTTTCTTTATCTGACGAAAATCATAAATTACGCTTATTGTTCGTTTATTTATTTTATGTCACCGCATTGAACTTCTGTTGTTTAAAGTCATCGTTAATCCTTACGGCAATTATTTAATTATTTCGTTTGCCCTAAAGATATTAGGATTATTCCTGGCGGCTTTAGGTAATGAGGAAGATTTGGGATTCCACATTTCAGGTGTAAGTTTTAGCTAACATGATGAATCCTAAGGTAGCCGACAAAATCTCTGCCATGATTTAGATAAAATTGGCAGCGTGAATGAGGGAGATTCAGAGACGAACGGCGACCGACGTTTTAATTGTAATTTTTCGTAATAGCGCGGTGAAATCTTGATCAGCATGGCTTATAGTTAAAGACATCAGGAAACAGCACCCGTTAAGGTAAGCTAGTTGTATCCATCCCGACAGCGTTGTTCGGGTGAGTAAAGAATCACTCAAAAGGGGATGCGCTATGGACGAATACTCGCCAAAAAGGCATGATATCGCGCAGTTGAAATTTCTCTGCGAATCCTTGTACCATGACTGCCTTGCCAATCTTGATGAAAGTAACCATGGCTGGGTTAATGATCCGACCTCCGCAATCAATTTGCAGCTAAATGAACTCATAGAGCATATAGCAACCTTCGCACTTAATTATAAAATTAAGTACAATGAAGATAATAAATTGATTGAGCAAATTGATGAATATCTGGACGACACCTTTATGTTGTTCAGCAGTTACGGCATTAACACACAAGATTTGCAAAAATGGCGTAAATCGGGAAACCGCCTATTCCGTTGTTTCATCAACGCGAGCAGAGCTAACCCGGTCAGTCATTCATGTTAAAATTATTACAATTACTAAGGTGAATTTATGTCTGATAAACCATTAACAAAGACAGATTATTTGATGCGCTTGCGACGCTGCCAGTCACTGGACACCCTGGAGCGTGTTATTGAAAAGAATAAATATGAACTTCCCGATCATGAACTGGCTGTATTTTATTCAGCAGCCGACCACCGCCTTGCAGAGTTAACGATGAATAAACTGTATGACAAAATCCCAGTATCTGTGTGGAAATTTGTCCGTTAATACGTAGTGCTTTGTTTTGAGGTTATATCATTACCTTCTTACGCTGAATTCACCTTTCGATATACGATCCCTGCGTGGCAAACAGACCCATCGTTTCAAACGTGCACGTCGGCAACAATGTTGTGATTATCATCACATCAGCTTAATGGGAACGTTCCCTTTCACGACGAGGTTCTTTACGCTGTAGCGTCAGGACCATTCCCGTGAGGTTTCCCATGAGTGAAGAAAAACAGAAAATGATTGCCGGTGAGCTTTACCGCCCCTCTGATGACACATTGCGGGCAGAGCGTCTGCGCGCGCGCCATCTGGTTCATCGTTATAACCATACGGAACCCGATGCTAAAGTTGAGCGTCGGGCAATATTGACGGAGCTTCTCGGCCAGGCAGAAGATGCCTATATCGAGCCAAGCTTTCGCTGCGATTACGGCTATAACATTTATCTCGGTAAATCGTTCTACGCCAACTTCGACTGCGTGATGCTGGATGTCTGCCCTATTCATATCGGTGATAACTGTATGCTGGCGCCAGGCGTGCACATCTACACGGCCACCCATCCCCTGGATGCCACAGAACGCAACAGCGGCGCTGAATTAGGCAAACCAGTGACCATCGGTAATAATGTGTGGATCGGTGGTCGCGCGGTAATAAACCCAGGCGTCACGATTGGCGATAACGTGGTGGTGGCTTCCGGTGCGGTGGTCACCAAAAACGTGCCGAGTAACGTGGTGGTCGGGGGCAACCCGGCGAAGATCATCAAAACGCTTTAAGGCAGAAGCCGGTAACTGTTATGGTTTTTATGCCCATAACTGTTACTTCTTTCACCCCCACCGCTCCCCTAAAATGGGCAGATCCCCTGTATTTTGCAAAATTCATGAAGGTTATAAATGACAGAGATACAGCGCCTGCTTACTGAAACCATCGACGATCTGAATGCCCGCGAAAAGCGCGATAATCGCCCGCGCTTTAGCATTAGCTTTATCCGTAAACACCCTGGCCTGTTCCTGGCGATGTATGCCGCACTGCTGGCGACGCTGGTCGTTATGCTGCTGTCAGAAACGCTGATCGACTCGGTCTGGCTGCTGGTGGTGCTTTTCGTCGTCTTTAACGGCTTTTTCTTTTTCGACGTTAATCCCCGCTATCGCTATGAAGATATCGATGTGCTCGATTTCCGCGTTTGCTATAACGGTGAGTGGTACAACACACGCTATGTGCCGTCGGAGCTGATCAGCAATATTTTGCATTCGCCAAAGGTAGAAGACGAGCAAAAGGCGAAACTGCAGAAAATGATCTCCACCAAAGGTGAACTGTCGTTCTACGACGTCTTCACCCTTTCTCGCCCTGCCACTGCGTAATCAGAGTCTGCAAGCGCCTGATCCCAGGCGCAAACTGCGACGCTGACGTATTCCCGTATCCCAGCACCAGCCCGGTTTGTCCCTGGTTTGTATCAAGGTAGTAACCGCTCAGGGCGGCCGGTGCGAGCTGAAAGGCTCTTGCCTGCTGCACAATCGCTTTATCATCCACACCATCAATAGCAACGGTCAGATGCATACCGCCCTCACCGGCCAGCACCCGATGTGGAACGTGCAGTTCAGCGGCGAGCGCCTCGCGTAGCTGTCGGTAGCGCTTGCGATACAGCCTGCGCATCGCTGCAAGATGGCGCGCGTAGTGCCCCTCTTCGATAAACAACGCAAGTGTGCGCTGTTCGGCGCGATGCCCACCGCGCAGCAGCGAGCCGATGGCCGGGTGCGCAGCGCGGGCTAATGCCTTCGGGAGCACCATAAATCCGGTACGCAGCGACGGAAAGAGCGTTTTACTGAACGTCCCGAGGTACACCACCGGCGCGTTCTCCTGCATCCCCATCATCGCCGGAACCAGCTCGCCGCTGTAGCGAAACTCGCTGTCGTAATCGTCTTCGATAATCCAGGCATCGTGCTGACGGGCAAACTCCAGCAGCGCCAGCCGCCGGTTAATACTTAACACGCTCCCGTAGGGAAACTGGTGCGACGGTGAGGTGAATATCAGTTTGGGTGAGTGCTCATGGTTTTCCAGACGCATGCCCTCTTCATCGACGGGCATACCGACCATCGTCAGGCCCGATTTGGCAAACACACTTTTCGCCCCGGCGTACCCCGGATCTTCAATCCAGGCGATATCCCTTGTTTCACTCAACAGCTGGGTACAAAGACTGACGCCTTCCAGCGCCCCTTCGGTGATCACAATCTGGCTGGCATCACACTGGATGCCGCGCGAGAGCGCAAGATGACGGGCAATCGCCTCACGAAGCGTAAGCTCACCCGCCGGTGAACCATAGCCCAGCAGCGCACTGCCCTCTTCGCGCAGAACCCGATCGTACAGACGCCGCCACAGAGGCAGCGGGAAATAGTTGATCGCAGGCGTGCCGGGGGTAAACGCGGGCACCGGAGTACCACGCGGTGTCGGCGCAGGAAGATTCGCCACCCGGCGCGCAAGGGTGATGTCCAGGGCTTGCGATGACTGCCCGGCGTGACAGTGCGCGAGATGCGCCACCCGCGTGCCCTGTCGGTTGCGCAGCAGATAACCTTCCAGCGTCAGCTGTTCCAGTGCGCCGTTCACCGTATTACGCGAAATCGCTAACTGTTGGGCGATCAGACGGGAGCCGGGTAACCGGCTTTCGTGCTGCAATCTGCCGCTCAGGATCGCCTCACGCAATGCCCGATACAGCGTGCGCTGGAGTGTTTCTGCCCCACGGCGTTGCAGCGCCTGGGTGATGAGTGTGTAAAAGTCGTCGCCTGGAATGTTCATCTCGCCCTCCGTGGTACCACCATAACACACTCATGTGGACCTTTTTACAGGGCCACATTTTTCTTACTCTGAGGCTCTCTTTAAGCAAACGGGAATCAAGATGAATCAATTCAACCAGTTTGGTCAGCCAGTGGGCGATGAACTAATCGACTGGCAGCCGCGACCGCATCCAGAGCGCGTAGAGCTGAACGGACGCTATTGCACCTTAACGCCGCTACGCCCGGAACACGCCGCCGCGCTGTTCGCCGCATACCAGCTGGCGGAAGATACCCGCAGCTGGACCTGGCTGTTGCGTGAACCGGATGCAAACGTAGAGGCGTTTACGGCATGGGTTGAGAGCGTCTGCACACTGTCCGATCCGATTCACTTCGCGGTCATCGACAACCAGACTCAGGCTCCCGTCGGCACGCTGGCGCTCATGCGCATCGATCCGAAAAACGGCGTGGTAGAAGTGGGTCATGTCCATTTCTCCCCCCTTCTAAGCCGCACGCCGATGTCCACAGAAGCCCAGTATTTACTGATGCGCTACGTGTTCGAGGTGCTGGGCTATCGTCGCGTTGAGTGGAAATGCAACAGCCTCAATGAGCCATCAAGGCGAGCGGCGCTGCGCTTAGGATTTCAGTATGAAGGGCGTTTTCGTCAGGCGCTGGTGACCAAAGGCCACAACCGCGATACGGACTGGTTTTCAATCATAGATAAAGAGTGGGAGAAGCTGGATCGCGCCTTTCAGAACTGGCTTGCCGCCGACAATTTCAGCGCCGACGGCAAGCAGATAAAGTCCCTGGAAAATTGGCGAATGCTACAGAACTAACGTCTTTTCTTACGTCCCTGCACCGCTTTAAACCGCGGATTCGATTTGCAGATCACGTACAGGCGGCCTTTGCGTTTAACAATCTGACAGTCCGGATGGCGCTGTTTTGCACTGCGCAGCGAGTTAAGTACCTGCATGATTAACCTCGTTTCGCATTAATGAAACCGCCAAAACGCTGACGGAAACGGGCCGCGCTGCCTTCGGTCGAGAAGGTTTTCTGCTTACCGGTGTAATACGGATGCGATTTCGATGACACCTCGATGGTGATGTACGGAAACGTCTCGCCGTCGAGTTCGATTTCGCGGTCGGTCTTAATGGTCGAACCTACTTTAAAATATTCGTTCGCACTGGTGTCGTGGAAAACGACGGTGCGGTAGTACGGATGGATATCAGCTTTCATGGTCATCTCGTCATGTTTTGTTATAACATAACAAAATGGTATCCGAGTCGCGAACAAAAAACAACCCCCGCCGTCGGGCGAGGGTTTAGCTTACTTTTCTTCCGCCTGTTCTTTCCCCACCAGCATGGTCGTCAGGACAAACGACAGTACCAACGCTATCACCACGCCCGAGAGCGCAAAGATAAAGTAAGGCCCGATATAGGCCGGCAGACTGAAAATGCTCGACAGAATGTAGCCGTAGAGACGAACGCCAAAGAACGCGATAAACGCTGAGGCCAGAGAACTGGCGACGGTGGCGGCGATAAACGCTTTTTTGTAGCGCGTCAGCACCCCAAACAGCGCCGGTTCCGTAATCCCGAGCAGAGCGGAAATGGCGGCAGACAAGGTCACGGTGCGCTCCTGGCGATCGCGGCTTATACGCCAGATTGCAAAGGTCGCCCCGGCAATCGCCATGTTAGCCATAAACATCATTGGCATCAGCATGTCGTAGCCACGATCGCTGAAGTTTTGCAGCGCGATTGGCGTCATTGCATGGTGCATGCCGGTGAGGATCGCTACCGGACGAATCGCGCCGACCACCAGCCCGGCGAAACTCGCCGACACGCCAAACAAGCCTTCGATAAACAGCGCCAGCCCTTTACCGAGCCAGATGCCAATCGGCCCGATCACCACCAGCGCAGCCAGTGCGCCGAGGAACAGCGTCAGCGTCGGGGTAAAGACCGTTTTCAGCACGTCGGGCATGATGCTGTCCACCCAGCGGTGGATGTAGCTCAAAGCCAGAATAGAGAAAATTACCGGGATCACGCTGGAGGCATAGTTAAAGACCGACACCGGAATCACGTCCAGCAGCCAAATCGCGCTGACCGCCCCTTCCTGATGCGTGGCCAGCGCTTTCGCCGCTTCGATGAGCGACGGATACATCAGACAGGCCGCAACGGCCGCCGCCAGATATTCGTTAGTCTTAAAGATTTTCGCCGCCGAAACGGCAAGGAAAAATGGCAGGAAGTAAAAAACGCCGCTGGCGATGAGATCGATCACCATCACCGTGTCGCTTTTCGCCGAAACAACTTTCAGGGCGATAAGCCCGGCCAGCAGACCTTTGATCATCCCTGCCCCGGCAATCGCCGGTACGATCGGGCCAAACACGCCCGACACCGTGTCCATAAACAGCGACACCAGGCTCTTACGCCCTTTTGTCGCCGCAGGTGTCGCGGTGTCGTTATTGCCCAGTACGCTAAGCATTTGCTCGTACCAGCTGTTCACCTTCGGCCCGATAATCACCTGGAACTGATCGCTCTGCAGCTGCGCGCCCAGCACGCCAGGCAGTTTTTTAATCTCGTTTTGATCGACTTTATTATCGTCAATCAGATCAAAACGTAAGCGCGTCATGCAGTGCCAGACTTTATTTATATTCCCCTGGCCGCCGACCAGACGAATAATATTATTGATGGCTTCTTGCGTCCCCATAAAGACTCCTGCCGGATGTTGTTGTCGTTTTAATGTTGCCATGAGGATAATTAAACCCTCACAACAAAACAAACCAATAAAATTTGATTCCGCTCACACTTAGCCATAACAAAAGCCTAAAAACCCTCATCAATCTAAAATTGGTCTGGTTTTTAATTACTATATCGTTAAATAACTGACCAAAATAAATAGTCAAAAAAACGGTTTACCCGCCAACATTTTTAGGGTGATGATATTCCCCATAACCTATTCCCACAGAGCCCCCAAGGAGTTATTTCGTGACGCCTGTGATGATTAAAAATATCGAATGTTTTATTACCCGCCCGGACCGACATAATCTGGTGACGGTACGTGTCACCACCGACCAGGGGATCACCGGCCACGGCTGCGCCACCTTTCAGCAGCGCCCGCTGGCGGTCAAAACCCTGGTGGATGAGTACCTCAAACCGCTGCTCATTGGTCGCGATGCGAACAATATCGAAGATCTGTGGCAGATGATGAACGTCAACGCCTACTGGCGTAACGGCCCGGTGATGAACAATGCGATATCGGGTGTCGATATGGCGCTGTGGGACATCAAAGGCCAGCTGGCAGGCATGCCGCTCTATCAAATGCTGGGCGGCAAATCCCGCGACGCGATTCCCGCCTACAGCCACGCCAGCGGCGAAACGCTGGAAGAACTGTTCGCCTCCGTGGATTCACTGCTGGCGCAGGGTTACCGGCATATTCGCTGTCAGCTTGGCTTTTACGGCGGCACGCCGTCGGCACTTCACGCCCCGGATAATCCAACGCCTGGCGCCTGGTTCGATCAGCAGGAATACATGGCGAACACCGTTGAGATGTTCCGCGCGCTGCGGGAAAAATATGGCTGGAAGCTGCACATTTTACACGACGTCCACGAGCGACTGTTCCCGCAGCAGGCCGTTCAGCTGGCAAAACTGCTCGAACCGTTCCAGCCCTATTTTATTGAAGATATTTTACCGCCGCAACAGAGCGCCTGGCTGGAGCAAGTGCGCCAGCAAAGCTGCGTACCGCTGGCGATGGGGGAATTGTTCAACAACCCGGCAGAATGGCACGACCTGATCGTCAATCGTCGTATCGACTTCATCCGCTGTCACGTATCACAGATCGGCGGGATCACCCCGGCCATCAAACTGGCACATCTGTGTCAGGCCTTTGGCGTGCGTTTAGCGTGGCACGGACCGGGCGACATGACCCCTATCGGCGTGGCGGTGAATACCCATCTGAATATTCATCTGCATAATGCCGCGATTCAGGAGTTCATTCCCCGTTCGCAAACCACGGATGCGGTTTTCCCTGGCGCACCGGTGGCAAAAGAGGGATTTGTCTATCCGCCTGTCAACGCCGGCATTGGCGTGGGTTTCAACGAGGAGCTGGCCCTGGCGCATCCGGTTGTCTACCGCCCGCATGAGTGGACGCAGAGCCGCCTGCCCGATGGGGCGATTCATACCCCCTGATTTTGCCGCCAGGTTAAGTTGTCGCGGTTGTAGGGGATGACGTAAGTACAGGTGTAGTTGATGTCGATAATATCGCTCACCTCGAACACGCGTCCTCCGTCGAGAATACCGCGATTATTAATATGCATCGCCGGGCTGCCCTTCTTGCAGCCCAGAATCACCGCCTGTTCGCGGCTGACGCTCACCGCGCGATAGGTGGTCAGCATGTGGGAAATGGTGAAACCTTTGCTCAGCACGTACTGCTGAATAGATCGCTCAATCGCCTGCTGGTTAAGATCGGGAAAATCCGCCACCGGCATGCTGGAGATCTCCAGCTGTACCGGCGCATCATCGACGTAGCGCAGGCGGCAGAAGTGCCAGATAAAACTCTCCTCATCTAGCCCAAAAATCTGCTGCGCGGCGCGATCCGGGCGTGTTTTATGCAGGCTGATCATCCGATAACGGATCTGATCGAAGCGTTTCTCCGTGATCGAGTTATAGACCAGCGGGTTATTGCGCGCCTGCTCGTTGATCCAGATCCCCGAACCCTGCACAATCCGCACCACTCCGATGCTAACCAGCTTTTCCAGCGCCTGGCGAATAGTAAAACGCGACACGCCGTACTCCTCGGCGAGCTGTCTTTCCGGCGACAGCTTACGCGGTCCGGGCGTCGTATCCTGGTAAATTTTGCTCAGCAGATCTTGCGTCACAAACTCTTTTTTTTTCATAAGCCTTACCTGAATGAAATCAAACTCTGCCGCATACTATAAGATTATTATTCAGCGGTAATGTAAATCAGCGGCTCAGAAAGGAAACCCTAGCATGACAACTCGCCAACTGGTCAGTCTGGTGACTGGTGTTCTGATCTTTGCCGTGCTGATCCCCATTTGTCTGAGCGTCTGGATGGCGCACCGCCAGGCGGAAGAGAATTTCGTCGAAGCGCTGGACCGGTACTCCTCACGCGTCTTGCTCCGGGCAGATAAAGTCGTAAGCCAGGGAAAAACCGCCTTAAAACAGCTCCAGCCCCTGCAAAGCACGCCCTGCAGTTACGAACATCTTCTCGATATGCGCCGCGTGGCGTTCTCCCTGCGTTACGTCCAGGAAGTGATGTACGTTGTCGACCAAAAGCCGATCTGCTCGTCGCTTGAACAAGTCAGCAACTCCGTACCTTTTCCTGCGCCTGTGCGCACCACCGCCGACGGCTATCGCGCCTGGCTCACGACACAAAACGATCTGGACGTTAATCGTTTCATGCTGATGCTGGGAAAAGGCCACTACATGGTGGTGATTGACCCGTCATCCCTGATTGACGTTATTCCCTTTGGTTCCTGGCCGATTGATGCCGCGCTGGTCGGCGAAGACAGTAATCGGGTGTTCGCCAGCAGCAACCCGCTGGACCCGCTGATCTGGAAAAAGCTCCATACGCAGAATCTCACGCGCCTGCAGCATGATGGCTTCATGTATGTGGTCAAAGAGGTACCGGAATTGCGCTATGCCGTCGTCGCCTGGGCCTCCCTGAAACCGTTAAAAGCGAGCTGGCATCAGCAGCTGCTTTTCTGGTTCCCGTTTGGTGCGCTCATCAGTTTACTGGCCGCCGCATTTATCCTGCGCGTGTTGCGCCGTTTGCAGTCGCCACGCTATCGCCTGTTGGATGCGATCAACGCCCGCGAACTGGTGGTGCATTATCAGCCCATTGTGGCGCTGGACACGGGTAAGATTACCGGCGCAGAAGCACTGGTCCGCTGGCCGCAGCCGGATGGCAGTATGTTGTCGCCAAACATCTTTATTCCGCTGGCCGAACAAACCGGATTAACCTCCAGGCTTACCCGTCTGGTGTTCGAGAAAGTGTTTGAAGATATGGGCGAATGGCTGCGCCACAATCCGCATCAGCATATTTCGATCAACCTCTCGCCCGCCGATCTGTTTTGCACTGAATTGCCGCCTTTGCTGAGCCGCCTGCTGAACCACTGGCAGATCACACCGCAGCAGATTGCGCTTGAACTGACCGAGCGCGGATTTGCCGATCCGAAGGTGAGCGCGCCCGCGATTGCCAGCTTCCGCCGCTCAGGCCACCCGATTCATATCGACGATTTTGGCACCGGCTACTCCAGCCTCAGCTATCTGCAGGATCTGGACGTGGACATCCTGAAAATTGACAAGTCGTTCGTGGACGCACTGGAGTACAAAAACGTCACGCCGCACATTATCGAAATGGCTAAATCGCTGAAGCTGGCGATGGTCGCCGAAGGGATTGAAACAGAAGGACAGCTTGAGTGGCTGCGCCGCCACGGCGTGCAGTACGGACAGGGCTGGTTGTACAGCAAGGCCTTGCCAAAAATTGAGTTCATACTGTGGGCAGAGAATAACCTCGATCCAGAGTAATGCCCGGCGAGCCTCGCCGGGCGCACGGATTACTCATCCAGCAGCGGCGCAAATCCGCCGTAGATCATCCTTTTACCGTCAAAGGGCATCGACTCGCCGAACTCTTTCATGCGCGGGTCGGCCATCATCTGCTGGTTCGCCTTATCGCGAACCTCTTTTGACGGATATTCAATCCAGCTAAAAACGACCTCTTCGCCCTCTTCCGCTTTCACCGCCATGCGAAAATCGGTGAGCTTTCCATCGGGAACATCGTCAGCCCAGCACTCCACGATCCGTGTCGCGCCAAATTCTTTAAACAGCGGGGCCGCTTTTGCTGCCATCTCGCGATAAGCCTCCTTATTTTCCGCGGGAACAGCGACCACAAAACCATCAACATACTTCATGAGTCAAACCTCCGAAGTGATCATGCGGCCACCTGGTGTGGCCGCCTCTGACGGATTTAAGTTTAGTCCTGTCGCCAGCTAAACGCGTAACGCAGTGACCGGTCTGCGAGGATAAACTCCGGCGAAACGCTCGGGCTCCACGAGTCATCCCCGCCCACGCCCATATGGAATGCGTCGAGAGACAGCCAGCAGCCCGGCTCCTCGATCAGCAGATGATGATGCGTGGTGTCGCGCAGCTGCTGCTGACTGTAGCGGCTTAGCGTAAAGTGGAAATGGCCCTGCAACTGGTGTGCGCCAAATGTCAGCTCGCGGGTATCGCAGCGCAGGCCGTTTTCCGTCGGGAAGATATAGGGCGTGTGCAGTGCCTCCAGCGGTAGCGTCCAGCGCCCCTGTCGCGCCGCCAGTTTTCGGTCCGGGTAGTTCTCATTCGGCCCGAGCCCCAGCCAGCTTGCGGACGCCGACGCCTCTGCCAGCTGGCAGCTCAGGCCGATGCGCGCCGGTTGTGGAATATCACTTGCCACCTGAATCTGCACATCACCTTGCAGGACACCATGGCTGTCAATGGTCCAGACTTTCCGGCTCATGAACAGCGTTTTGCCGTTAAACTCCCAGGCATGAAGCGTGGTAATCGCCACCTCCTGCGCACGCTGCTCGCCTTCGCACTGCAACACGCGCGGCGCGAGGTTATACATTCCCGCCGCTTTCCAGCGTTCCACCCAGGCATTCGGATCGATGCGCGTCGCTTCGCTGACGCCAATATCGTTATCCAGCGGCGCGCGGGTAAAGTTGTCGATGAGCGGCGAGCGCAGTGTTTGCACACCGCGGTTCCACCACTGGACCAGATTTCCGCTGGCGCGATCGAAATGCCAGCGTTGATCCAGGTGGCTCACTTCCAGCACTTCGTCGTTAACCGTCAGCTGCGGTTTTACCTGTCCGGCAACCGGCACTGACACAGACAACGGCGCAGGCAGCGGGAATTGATCCCAGGCGCAGCGATGATTAGCGGGCGACCAGTGGGTTGCCGCGGTCTGGAAAACGTCGAGATTCAGCCAGACTTCGCCCGGTGCGGCGGCCAGTTCAGGCAAAGCCATTTCAATGCGCTGGGTGCCTTGCGGCGCAACGGACAGCGGCACTTCTCCGCTCGCCACCTCGTCGCCGTCACGCATAATGTACCAGCGCAGGGATTCGTTATCGCTGTGGCGGAACAGGTAATCGCTGTGCACATCTACCACCAGCGGCGAAGAGCTCACCAGCGTGAAAGTGAAAAATTGCTGGGCGCGCTGAGCTTCAAACAGCGCCGGGTGCGGCGTGCGATCCGGGAATACCAGCCCGTTCAGGCAAAACTGACGATCATTCGGCGTATCGCCAAAATCACCGCCGTAGGCCCAGAACGCCTGGCCATTTTCGTCTTTTTTGGTTAACGCCTGATCCACCCAGTCCCAGACAAACCCGCCCTGCAGGCGCGGATGGCTGCGGAATGCCTGCCAGTATTTGGCAAACCCGCCAAAGCTGTTGCCCATCGCGTGGGCGTACTCGCAGAGGATCAGCGGGCGCGTTTCATCCGGCATCCCGATCCACTTTTTAATCGACCATTTTGGCACCGCCGGGAACGGTTGATCCTGATCGACGCGGGCGTACATCGGGCAGACGATATCCGTCGCGGCGGTATTTGCCCCGCCGCCCTCATACTGAACCGGACGCGTCGGATCGGTGGTTTTGATCCAGCGATAGAGCGCATCGTGATTGGCGCCGTGGCCGGACTCATTGCCCAGCGACCAGAGGATGATCGACGGATGATTGCGGTCGCGCTGCACCATGCGCGTAACGCGCTCGCTCATGGCAGGCAGCCAGCGCGGATCGTCCGCCAGACGGCTCATCGGCACCATGCCGTGGGTTTCAATATTCGCTTCGTCCACCACATACAGGCCGTAGCGGTCGCACAGGCGATACCACAGCGGGTGGTTAGGGTAATGGGAGCAGCGCACGGCGTTAAAGTTATGCTGCTTCATCAGCTCGATATCGCGGCGCATGGTTGCTTCATCCATCACCTGGCCGTTTTCGGGATGGTGCTCGTGGCGGTTCACCCCACGGATCAGCAGCGGCTGGCCGTTGACTTTCAGCAGGCCATTGCTGATCTCCACGCGGCGGAAACCGACATCGCACGCCTCCACTTCCAGCAGATTTCCCTGCCCGTCACGCAGAACGAGCGTCAGACGATAAAGCGCGGGCATTTCGGCACTCCACAGCGCCGGGCGGTCCACCGGCAGAGTGACATGTAAACGCTCGGCCCAGTTACCGCGCTCATCAACAATCGCAGAGCCTGGTCGGGCGGTCGTCGTCGCGACCGGTTCATCATCCTGCCAGAGCGTTAGCACGACTTCGCTGTCGGCCACTGCCTCGCCGCCGAGGGCCACTTCCACCTGCAATTTTGCGCGATCGTAATCCGCATTCAGTTCGGTGACGTAGTGGTAATCGGCAATGTGAGTGGCCGGTTTATGCTGGAGCGACACGTCGCGGAAAATCCCGCTCATCCGCCACATATCCTGGTCTTCCAGATAACTCCCGTCGCACCAGCGCAACACCAGCACCGCCAGGCGATTACTGCCGGGTTTCAGCACAGGCGTAAGATCGAACTCCGCCGGCAGGCGGCTGTCCTGGGAGTACCCCACCCACTCGCCGTTGCACCAGAGATAAAACGCCGAGTTCACACCGTCAAAAACGATGCGCGTTTGGCCGCTTTTAAGCCACTCTTCGTCCACCTCAAATGTGAGCGAGTAACAACCTGTCGGGTTCTCGGCAGGCACAAACGGGGGATTGACGATGATCGGGTAGGTAACGTTGGTGTAGATCGGCGTATCAACGCCCTGCATCTGCCAGTTTGACGGCACCGGCGTGGTGATAGCCTCTGCACACTCTTCTGTTATCCAGTGCTCAGGAACCTGCTCTGGCGCCGTGAAAAAGCGGAACTGCCAGTCGCCGTTCAGTAACCGCTTGTGCGAAGGTGGCTGCTCATCGCGAGCCTGCATTTCATCGCGCCAGCTGTGAAACGGCGCGTGGGCATCCAGCCGATGCCATTGAGTGACGCCGGGGTTTTCCCAGTCGCGACGAGCTAAAACAGAATGCAGAGAGTGCGGGAATGCGACAGACATAATGACCTCTTTTGCGAAGCGCTCACAATTCAAGTCACAATGCCCTGGTGAGAGAAATCGGTAAAGGATCTGACCACGGCAAAGCGAGCCAGATCACAAAAGGATCAGCGCCGCGCCAGCTGCTCAGCCAATAGCGCCAGGGATTTCAGCTGCTGTGCCAGCGCTTCGCGATCGGCCTGATCGGGCGCGTGACGGGCGCTGGAGTGGCGCTCCACCAGCGTGACAGGAAGCTGCGTTTGCCAGAGTTCATCCGTTGATCCGGAAAGGAGCCACTCGACGCTGCGCTCGCCGGCCACGCGAAACGCCTGGCGGATGGTGGTCAGCGGCGGGGAGAACCAGGCGCTGTCAGCGGTATCATCAAATCCCACCACCGACATCTGCCCCGGTACGGCTATCCCTTTTTCAGCACAGGCGCGCATCACGCCGAGGGCCATCTGATCGTTTGCCACCAGAATGGCATCAGGAAGAGCGCTACCCGCCAGTAGCTGATGACCTTTTTCATACCCTGACGCCGCGCTCCAGTCGCCATGGGCCATCGCACACGGAACCAGATTGTCCTGCGCCAGCCGCGCCTGCCAGCCCGCGAGACGCGCGCGTGACGAGACGGAACTCTCTGGCCCGCTGAGCAAGGCAATGCGTCGGTGTCCAAGCGCCAGCAGGTGCTCAGCGCCAAGCTTAGCACCCTGCTCCGCATCAAAGGCCAGGCGATGAACTTTCGCTTCAGGGGAGACGTCGAAGAATAACACTGGCACCGGTGCGGCAAGCTGGCGGATCTGTTCGGCGAGGGGATCGTCGAGGGGAACGTTGACCAGCAAGCCTTCCACGCGCTGGGCCAGTAACTCCTGGAGTGCCGCCTGGCAACGCTCAGGATGCTCCACCATCGAAATCAGCACGCTTGCGCCGCACTCGCCCGCGCGGGATTTTACCGCAGAGGCGATCTGCGAGGGCGCATGCAGCGCCAGGTCGGTGGTAATCAGCCCCAGCGTACGGGTGCGTTTCCCGGCCAGTTGCTGCGCGCCGCGATTGGGGACGTAGTGCAGTTCAGCCATCGCCTGCTGCACCTTTTCACGGGTCCTTGCGGAGACGTGCTCCGCGTCGTTTATTACACGGGAGACCGTCTGATAGGAAACGCCCGCCAGGCGGGCAACGTCATAGAGAGTGATGGCTTTCATGCTTTCCGTATCGCAGCGGGAGATGCCGTTATTCTGGCACAGCGCGGCGGGTAAAGCATGTGAGCGCTTCGCAGTTTAAACAATTCGTTCCGGCTCTGGCACCAGCGTCACCTGCGGCTTCTGACGAAACCACGGCAGGCAGATCTGGATCAGCGGGCCGATGGCCAGCGCGTACAGGACCGTGCCCACACCAAAGGTTCCGCCGAGTACGCAACCAATCAGCAATACCGACACTTCTATCGCCGTACGCACGCTGCGCACCGACCAGCCCGTGCGGGCGTTAATGCCGGTCATCAGGCCGTCGCGCGGGCCGGAGCCAAAGCCTGCGCCGATATACATTCCGGTCGCCAGCGCATTGACCACCACGGCGGAGATGAGCAGCGCGCTGCGGGCCACCAGCGAACTCATCTCCGGGAGCAGCGACAGGGACGCATCGGCCGCCAGACCAATCACAATGACGTTACTGATTGTGCCAAGACCTGGGCGCTGGCGCAGTGGGATCCAGAACAGCAGCACCAGCGCGCCGGTCAAAATCATTACCGTGCCGATGTCCATCGCCAGCAGGCGGGCGACGCCCAGATGGAACACGTTCCACGGATCGGCACCGAGATCGGCGCGGACAAACATCGCGGTAGAAAGCCCGTAAAATCCCAGTCCGACATAAAGTTGCAGTAAACGACGCAGCATGATGGTTCTCCAGAAAGTTATGCTTTCATCCTGGCTGAAAATGGCTCTATGATTAATGTCCAGTTTTCAAATAGTGGACTGCATATGTCATCTCGTCGCTTCGGTAGCCAGTCGCTGGTGCGCCTCTTAGGCCACTGGCAACAGCCCTTCTCCCGCACGCCTTTATGGCGACAACTGGCGGACGCACTACGCCTGTTGATTCTCGATGGCCGATTGGCCCTCGATACGCGCCTGCCCGGTGAGCGCGAACTGGCTACGGTGCTCAACGTGAGCCGCACGACGATTGCCAGCGCGCTGGCACACCTGCGCGACGCCGGGTATCTGGAGAGCCGCCACGGCAGCGGCTCCCGTATTATCCTCCCGGACAGCCACGCCGTCCCGACGCGAGCGGCCATCAGCACTGCGCTGGATCTCTCAACCGCCGCGCTCAGCGCCGGGCCGGAAATTCACCAGGCTTATACCCACGCGCTCACCGCCATGACCCAACACCTCTCTCACACGGGTTATGACCAGTTGGGCTTACCGGAACTGCGCGAAACCATCGCCGCACGTTATTCCTCGCGCGGGCTGCCGACGCGGGCAGACGAAATCATGGTGGTCAACGGTGCGGTCAGCGGCCTGGCGCTGGTGCTGCGCATGTTGACCGGGCCAGGCGATCGGGTGGTGGTGGATCATCCCACTTACCCGCTGGCGATTGCGGCAATCCAGGGCGCGTCCTGTCGTCCTGTTGGCGTGGCGCTGCCGGAATCGGGCTGGGATACGGACGGCTTTGCCGCGACGCTGGCGCAAACCGCGCCGCGACTGGCGTACCTGATGCCGGATTTCCATAATCCCACCGGGCGCTGCATGGACATCGCCACGCGCCAGACCATCACCGATATCGCCGCACAAACCCGCACCACGCTGGTGGTGGATGAGACCATGGTTGACCTGTGGTTTGATGCGCCACCCCCGCCGCCGCTGGCGGCATTTAACCCGCAGGCCAACGTCATTACCCTCGGTTCGGCGGGCAAAAGTTTCTGGGGGGGATTACGCCTGGGCTGGATCCGCGCCTCGTCGCGCACCATTGCCACGCTGGCCCAGACGCGCGATACCCTCGATCTTGGATCGCCGTTGCTGGAACAGCTGGCCACCCTGTGGCTGATTGAGCACGCCGCCACTTTCCTGCCCGCAAGACGGCAGATGCTGACAGAACGCCGCGATCGCTGCAGCGCGTTAATGCGTGAGCATTTTCCGGAATGGCGTTTTCACGAACCAGAAGGCGGGCTGTCGTATTGGGTGGAACTGCCGGGGATGGTCGCCACGCAGCTCGGCGCGCGGGCGGAGACGCTGGGAATTCATCTCGGCACCGGCACACGCTTTGGGCTTTCCGGGGCGTTTGACCGCTATCTGCGTATGCCTTTCTCAATGGATTCGGCGCAGCTGGAAAACGCGCTACTGCGAATTAAACCGCTGTGGAACTCGCTGAACAGAAGTGAAAGTTATTTAAAACGTGGCGTAATATAACCAGCGGAAAATAAAAACTGCTGGCTGCACTAGATGCAGTCAGCAGTTTTCACAGGTTTGTCATCAGTGCTGAGGAGGAATCGGAAAACCTTTCAGAGAAATAACGAAATTTTCTCCTTCTTTCTTTATTTTCGCGCCCGTATCACACCAGTCAGACGCAATGCGAAAGAACTCATCACTTCCTACATTCCAGCCAAGACGTACGTGTTTTACGTAGCCTGAACGAAGCAGATCGCAGGCCTCTTTGTAGTCATTGGCAGTAGACAGTTGTTGTTTCATTTTCTCTTCTTCAGAAGTTTGCGTAGAGCCTTGATTTCTTTAGGAGTAAAAGGAGTCACACTCTCTTCTTCCGTATGCTGATTATCAATATCCTCTTCCGTTACTCCCGCCTCTTCCACTGCCTCAAACGCCAGCAGCAGCAGTTTTTCTGTCGTCACGCTTAAATTCTCGTTATTCGCTTCGGCATAATGACGAAGTCTCTCTTTTAGCGCTTCATCAATTTTTACGTTTAAGACTGCAGTGCCCATGTTTGTCACTTCCCTTCGGAATAAGTTATTTAATTTAATACACGAAGTTACTGGGGCAATCCACTGATATATTTTTTGCTTATGACGGATTAAAAACACCCCGACATTAATTTGCCAGTCTATTATTACAGGTTTATGACAATATTATTTCATTGCAATGAAGGATATATTACATAACCCCTTTATAATCATGGGCAATATTTTTTGAAAGGGGAAAATTTTCAGAGAGGCGGAAATGGGTGGGGGCCCTGCCAGCTGAGATTTTTCTAACAAAACCTATGTATTTCAATGCACTAAAAAGCGGTGGGGCAATGAATTTGTATCACCAAAAGTATACACTGGCAAGCCGTTTTCTCATGCGACAGACACAAAAAAACCGGGGCTGACCCGGCTATGTATGACTTTTGACCAAACTCCATCTAGGCTACATTTTCCACTACCATGTAGGATCGCCCAACCTCCTCAATCAATGGTTGGAGGTTCGTATTGCTGCCTTTGACTGTAAACAGGTCTTCTGGCTGTTCATCTTTTACGGCCTTTTTAACATAACCATAATACGGACGACTGACAGCAGACCTTAAAGATACCTCCGTACAAGAAGTTAACGCGACCACATTTTCTCCAGTGTACTTGAACACTGGAGGCTCATAGTTTTTGATCACGCTCCGGCAAGAGTTCACAAATTGTATGAACGCTTCAATTTTACCTGCCAGAGCCAAACGACGGGCATGTTCGATCTCATCTACCGTGAGATCGGGAGCGGAAATCTGGACCACCTCGTCTTCACGCGAAAATCCGTTACACAATTTCAGATGATGATACAGTGCTCCGGAAGCACATCTTAGAGCCCTTGTCATGCGTTCCGTGTTCCGTTTGGATGGCTCAGTATTTTTACCTTGAGAAATATTATAATCCCACATCTGCCGATGTACTGTTGGCGTATCGATATGATCCAGTTGTTCTAAGATTGTAAGAATTCGCTCTCCCTTGAACCTTCTTGTCTCTTCTTCCTGCCCCAATGCACTGCAGATACAATCTTCCACAATGCGTGGCAACTCCCCCAAAGAGCCATACCCTCGTAAGAAAATGCGTACAGCTGTATTATCAACCCCTTTTGCTACAGCACCCTTAGTTCTCGCCATATTGTTCTCCTTTTTAAATAGACATAAGTAATCCTCTGTAGTGGTCAACAAAAACTGGCCACGGCTTTAGAGTTTTTCCAGAACAATCGTTCTGATTCATTCGGCGTCAAACCTCCATTATATTGATGAGGTCTGAGCTGGCTGTAATATCCCATAATGTAATTCGTTATTGCCGTGCTGGCTTCGCTAAAATTAGCGTACCCATTATCCGGAACCCACTCTGTTTTCAGGCTTCTGAAGAACCGTTCCATTGGGCTATTATCCCAGCAATTTCCCCGGCGACTCAGGCTTTGCTTTATCTGATATCTCCACAGTAACTGTCTGAAATTCCTGCTGGTATAGTGACTGCCTTGGTCCGAGTGATACAGTAAATTAACCGGCTTTCCTCGGGCTTCCCAGGCCATGGACAGCGCTTTAGCTGTCAATGCAGAATCCGGAAAAAATGACATCGCCCAACCAACCGGTTTACGGGAAAACAAATCGAGTACAACAGCCAGATAAGCCCAGCGTTTTCCCGTCCAGATATAAGTCACATCACCGCACCAGGCCTGATTAGGCTCGGTAACAGCAAACTGGCGATCCAGATAATTAGGGATCTCAATGTGTTCCTTAGACGCCTTCTTATAACGATGGCCAGGTTGCTGACAGCTGATAATATTGAGCGCTTTCATCAGCTTTGTTGCCCGCCAGCGGCTCAGTTTTATACCTTTGGTGGTGACCATCGCGGCAATGCTTCGCGCTCCTGCTGAGCCGTTACTTTCGCGATAAACTTCACGCACAAGGCTCAGTAAAACCACTCTCGTGGCGTCAGGCTTCTTTGGCTGCCGCCAGTATTTATAGCTGCTGCGATGAACCCCAAACACGTTGCACATAACGGCAACAGGAAACCGCGCCCTGAGTTTCTCAACTAATGAGAACTGTTCAGGGAGTCTGACATCAAGAGCGCGGTAGCCTTTTTTAATATATCCCTTTCCATTTCAACGTGTTGAAGTCTTTTCTTCAACTCACGTATCTCAATCTGCTCCGGTGTCATGGGTGACGCTACGGGTGATTTTCCCGCTCGCTCTTCTTTCAATTGTCGAACCCATTTGTCCATCGTGGATTTGCCGACATTCATCGCAGTGGCAGCGGCGGCAACGGTGTAGTGCTGATCGAGTACAAGCTGGGCAGCTTCGAGGCGAAACTCGGGGCTAAAATTGCGTCTGTTACGTCCGGTCATAATGTCACCTGTTTTGACTATGAGGTGATGATATCACCTCTATTCAGGTGGCCAAATTCACTATGCCACTACACATAGATACTCCACCAGCTCAACCAATCGCGAGACATCAACGCCCTTCCCATATCGGTTGTACGTGATCGTTGCGTTCGAGTGTCCGAGCACCTGGGATGCGAACTGCTCAGGGAAGCCATTCTGTTTAAATGTTGTAGCGGCGTAGTGGCGCAACGAATGATATTCGGGCAAACCGTGCTTTCCCCGAAACCGTGTGAACCAGCGACTGAAATAGTGACCATAGCTACCAAGATGCAAGGTTAGCTCAGGGAATAAATGCCCTTTTCGGGCGGATATGAAATCAAGCAGACCAAGTGCTAACAACTGAGAGTGGATCGGCACAAACCGCCGTGAACTGTCGGTTTTGAGTGTCTGATTAGGATTCAGGTTATCGACACGGAAGCACCAAACTCCGTCAACTTTCATCACGTCATTGTGGTAAAGCTGGCAGATCTCATTCTGCCTCATCCCCGAATAGCGACCAATCAGAATGATCCACCGCTTCCAATCCCTCACGCCATGTAAAGCAATGTGCAAGCGTTTCAGATCGTTGAGCGAATACGCAGGACGGCGATCCATTGGAGCTGTGGTTTCCTTCACTCCCATTCCCTCAAACGGGTTTCGAATATCTTCATCCGTACGTGTTGCAACCCATTTGAAAAATGCTGAGTTCTTTTTGATGTAGCGGTTTCTGGTGGATGCTGAACCTTCAAGACCATCAACAAGCGCCGCCGCGCTTCTTTTGCTGAAAGGCTCTTTTGTTGAATTCAGATATGCATTCACGCACCTGTTGATCGTTAGTATTTCCCGTTCACCAACTGATCCCTCTTTAGCTTTGGTGTACTTATCGAGCTCGCCCTTGAGGCTCTTGAATGCCTTCTTCTGTTGTGGCTGTTGGAAGGAAGCAGACGGGGTTGCAGTGTGTGCCGGGATGGACTGCGGAACGCAGTGGAAAGGTTGTGAGGTGAGATATTTCTCCACACGGATCAAGGCTTCACGCTTGGAACGTGTGCGAAGGGAAATACGAATTTCACGGCGTTTCCGAGGTGTCAGGTAGACCCTACGGTAGTACCAGATCCCGTGACGGGAAAGCATAAGATGCGACATTGATTAGCGTCCTAAGTGATACACGAAAGTTGTATCACCGCCGTTTCAATGCACGAAAACAGAGGGTTACATGATGGATATCATGCACTTAGCAGAAATGGGTGGGGGCCCTGCCAGCTACATCCCGGCACACACGTCATCTGCCTTGGCTGCTTCCTTCCGGATCTGACCTGGTAAACAGAGTAGTGTTGCGGGAGAACCAACAGAGCCCCCATTGAGAGCGTTGTTACCCAACGCGCTGGCGCATTATCCCTGCACAGGATCGCAATTGCAAGTTAACCGCGACCGGATGATGGTTTATTGCGCAAACTGTGGAATTTATCCAAGATTATGCCCATCCCCGCATGAAATCTGCGCTGGACTGCGCGATTATGCCTGTCTACATTAAACCCGAACTTCCCGCCCTTGTTCCGGAAGAATCGATGACCCTACTAAAGGAGCGCCCCATGGATGAACATGACTCTTTCCCCCAACGGGTCTGGCAAATTGTGGCCTCGATTCCGGAAGGGTATGTCACCACCTATGGTGATATCGCCAGGCTTGCCGGTTCCCCGCGCGCGGCGCGTCAGGTCGGCGGCGTGCTGAAACGTCTGCCGGAAGGCAGTACGCTGCCCTGGTATCGCGTGGTAAATCGTCATGGCGAAATTTCACTGACCGGCCCGGATTTGCAGCGTCAGCGCCAGGCATTGCTGTCTGAAGGTGTGCAGGTGTCAGGAAAAGGGAAGATTGATATGCAGAAGTATCGCTGGGTGTATTAACTGCCCTCCCCGCGAAGGAGAGGGCAAAGGTCAGACTTAGTACTGTGTCGGTGCAGGCACGGCAGAAGATGGGTTAACCTGCGTTGGCGACGTTGACGGAACCGTCGTCGCGGCACCACCGCCCTGCTGTAACGGCACGGCAGTCTGCTGAACCGGAACCAGCGTCAGGTCAGCTTTGGTTCCGCCCTGGTTGATCACCGGCTGTACCGTATCGGTAATGAACACCAGTTTGTCGTTCACGGTAATCGCTGCGCTCAGCAGGATACGCGCGTTCGGCTGGATTTCTGCCGGGTTAAACGGCAGCACAAAGCTGAACGGTGACTGTTTCCCTTCGGTACGTACCGCTTTCTGCGACAGCACTTTAGACGGCGCATCGGCCAGAGAAGCATCCGACAGGGTCACCGTTAAGACGGCGTCCGGCGGCAGGGCCACTTTCTGGCGGATCCACACCGTACCGGAAACGTTAGGTTGCTGCATGGTTGGCTGTGTCGTCGCTCCAGCGGCATTTGGGTTTGGCGCTGGCGTCTGGATGTCGGCACTTTTATCCGCACAGGCAGACAGAGCAACCGCTACCGCTAAACCACTAAGCATGTGCACGAGTTTCATTGAGTTCTCCTTATCTTCAATGCACCAGCGGGATCGATCCCGCCAAGAGTCGTTAGCAAATACATAACGTGACTAAGTGTGGCACATATCACTTATATATGCCTGGTTTCAGCCGCTTATTCAGATTATTGCACCCATCGGACCACTCTCCTTTTTACGTTATAATCATCCTATCTTTCGCCACGGCGTTTATTGAGGACCACTATGAGTCAAGCACTGAACAATCTGCTGACATTACTGAATCTGGAAAAAATTGAAGAAGGACTCTTTCGCGGGCAGAGCGAAGACCTTGGCTTACGCCAGGTTTTCGGCGGCCAGGTGGTGGGACAGGCGCTGTATGCCGCCAAAGAGACCGTGCCTGCAGACCGTCTGGTGCACTCTTTTCACAGCTATTTTTTACGTCCTGGTGACAGCGCAAAACCGATAATCTATGACGTCGAAGTGCTGCGTGACGGCAACAGTTTTAGCGCCCGCCGCGTCGCGGCTATCCAGAACGGCAAACCGATTTTTTATATGACGGCGTCATTCCAGGCACCGGAAAGCGGTTATGAGCATCAAAAAACGATGCCGCCTGCCCCGGCACCGGATGAACTGAAATCGGAAACGGACATTGCCCGTGCGCTGGCGCATCTGTTGCCGCCGCTGGTGAAAGAGAAATTCCTGTGCGATAAACCGCTGGAAATCCGCCCGGTCGAGTTCCACAATCCGATGAAGGGCCATATCGCCGAGCCAAAACGTCAGGTGTGGATCCGCGCCAATGGTGCAATGCCGCAGGATCTTCGCGTTCACCAGTATCTGCTGGGCTATGCGTCAGATTTCAACTTCCTGCCGGTGGCGCTACAGCCGCACGGCGTGGGCTTCCTCGAAAAAGGGATGCAGGTCGCAACCATCGACCACTCCATGTGGTTCCATCGTCCGTTCGATATGAACGAATGGCTGCTGTACAGCGTGGAAAGCACGTCGGCGTCGAGCGCGCGCGGGTTTGTTCGCGGTGAGTTCTATACGCAGGAGGGCGTCCTGGTTGCCTCTACGGTGCAGGAAGGGGTGATGCGAAACCGGGGATAATCTGTGCCCTCACCTCGCCCCTCTTCTCGTGACGGTCCGTGACTGAGGGAAAAAATAAAGCCTCCCATCGGGAGGCTTTTTGCTACAGGAGAAACTCAATCTGCTCAGGCGTTGTACGCATTCTCGCCGTGGCTGTTCACATCCAGCCCTTCGCGCTCTTGCTCTTCTGGTACACGCAGGCCAACGGTCATGTCCGCCAGTTTGTAGCCGATGAAGGCCACAACACCCGACCAGACGATAGTGATAGCGATACTTTCCAGCTGAACCAGTAGCTGATGGCCCATGGTCACGCCTTCTGCGTAGCCTACGCCACCGAGGGAGGTCGCGGCGAAGATACCGGTCATGATGCAGCCAACGATACCGCACACGCCGTGCACGCCGAACACATCACAAGGATCATCGACACGCAGAACGCGTTTCAGCGCCGTTACGCCCCACAGACCCGCCAGACCGGCGACGATACCAATCAGCAGCGCGCCGCCGACACCGACATAACCACACGCCGGGGTGATGCCAACCAGACCGGCAATCGCACCGGAACAGGCGCCCAGCAGGGATGGTTTACCGCGTACCACCCACTCACCAAACACCCAGGAGAGGATTGCACCCGCAGTGGCTACCACGGTGTTCACAAAGGCCAGCGCGGCGATTTCGTTTGCAGCACTAGCTGAACCGGCGTTGAAACCGAACCAGCCAAAATAGAGGATTGCCGTACCGGTGAAGACCATCGGCAGGTTGTGCGGTTTAAACGCCTCTTTGCCAAAGCCCACACGCTTGCCAATCAGGTATGCCCCGACCAGGCCTGCAACCGCAGCGTTAATATGCACCACCGTGCCACCTGCGAAGTCCAGCGCACCGTGAGACGCCAGCAGACCGCCGCCCCAGACCATGTGTGCAATCGGCACATAAGAGAGCGTCAGCCACACCACCACGAAGATCAGCACGGCGGAGAAACGAATACGTTCTGCCAGCGCGCCGACGATCAGGCCGACGGTGATACAGGCGAATGACCCCTGGAACGCCACGTGGATGTACTGATAGAAGCTCCCCATCAGGGCAGTCAGCTGGATATTTTTCAGCATCGCCCAGTTGAAGTTGCCGAAGAAGGCGTTGCCTTCGCCGAAGGCCAGCGAGTAGCCGTAGACCACCCACAGGACGCAGACCAGCGCGAAGGTCACTGCGACCTGCGTCAGCATGGACAGCACGTTCTTACCGCGGATCAGACCGCCGTAAAACAGCGCGATGCCCGGAATTGTCATGAACAGCACCAGCGCGGTGCAGATCATCATAAAGGCGTTATCCGCCTTGTCGGCTACCGCAGGAGCCGCCATCGCCAGGCCCGGCAGCAGTGCCAGAGACCCCAGAGCTGTTTTGATTGTTGCTTTCTTCATTTTCTCGATCCCTATCACTGTGTGCCAGGAGTTACTTACAGTGCAGCTTCGTCAGCTTCGCCCGTACGGATGCGAATGACGCGCTGCAATTCGGCAACGAAAATTTTGCCGTCGCCAATTTTTCCGGTGTAAGCCGCTTTGCTCACCACATCAATCACCTCATCGAGTTGATCGTCAGCGATAGCCACATCAATCTTCACTTTAGGCAGGAAGTTGACGCTGTATTCGGCTCCGCGATAAAGCTCCGCATGGCCCTTCTGACGCCCAAAGCCTTTCACTTCGGTAACCGTCAGTCCCTGAATCCCCATTGAAGACAGTGCTTCACGAACGTCTTCGAGTTTGAATGGTTTGATGACAACCGTAACCAGCTTCATAGTTCCTCTCCAGTCAGAATTCGATAATGGCCGCGTTTTACAACAGAGGTATTGCAAGGGGTGTGCCAGAGTTTGAAAAGGCGAAGAAATCAGGCGGGAAAGGCAGGAAATGGCACTTCTGAAGAAATGGATAAAAAAAACGCACCATGACAGTGCAGGGTGCGTTTCATTTTTGCACCAACAGAAATCCCTGTTAGCGCGGTGCTTAATTTTGGTGCATCAGGCGCTCAGAGACTCCTCTTCGCGCGTGCTGGCGGCCAGCTCTTCTCCGGCCAGCTGCAGCTGGTACATTTGCCAGTATCGTCCTTTCGCTTCCAGCAGCTCGCGATGCGTGCCGCGCTCGACGGCTTGCCCGCGATGCAGCACCAGAATGGTATCGGCATCAACAATCGTCGACAGACGATGCGCAATCACCACCAGCGTGGTCTTCTCCCGCACTTCCGCCAGCGCCTGCTGAATGGCCTGCTCGGTGCCGGAATCAATGCTGGCCGTCGCTTCGTCTAGGATGAGCACCTGCGGCGTTTCAATCAAGACTCGCGCCAGCGCCAGCAGCTGCTTCTGCCCCACGGAGAGGTTATTGCCCTGCTCGCCCAGTTTGGTGTAGATCCCATCGCTCATGGTGCGTGCCAGCTCTGCCAGCTGGACTTTCTCAAGCACCGCCCATACCTGTTCCTCGCTAAACGGACGGCCCAGAGTGACGTTGGCAAAGAAGGAGTCGGCCATCACCACCGGGTCCTGCTGCACCATCGCAATCCCCTTACGCAGCACGTCGTGGCTCAGGGTGGAGAGCGGACGGCCATCAAGACGGATTTCACCGCTCGTGAGCGGGTAATACCCCATCAGCAGGCTGGCGAGGGTACTCTTACCGCTGCCCGTGTGACCTACCAGCGCGACAAAGCTGCGCGACGGGATATCGAGATGAATGTCCTGCAGCACCAGACGATCTTCGCGATAGGCAAAGGAGGCATGATCGATCTCGATCGTGCCGCTTTTCAGTTCGCGCTCGTCGTCGCCGTAGGTTTGTCGTGGACGATCCATCAGCTCGAAGACGCGTTCACCGGCGACCACCGCCTGCTGCAGAATGGATTGCTGTGTCGTCAGTTCGATCAGCGGCTCGTTCAGACGTCCGAGGTAGCTGATAAACGCGTACAGCACACCCACCTCAATCGTGCCGCCCGCGCCGAACCCAAACAGCATCAGCAGACCGCACAGCACCAGCGCCGAAAACAGGCTCAGCAGCGGACGCAGGAGGAAACCGTCCAGACGCAGGGTTTGCATGCGCGCCATATAGTGCGAGCGGCTCGCCTCGCCCATGCGTTCGCCAAAACGTGCCTGCTGGCGGAACTGCTGAATCACGCTCATGCCGTTGATGACTTCGTTAAAACCGTCGTTAATGTCCGCCAGATAAGTGCGAACCCGGCGCACAATCGGCGTGCTGTAACGCTGGTAAATCACCATGACGATCAGCACCGCCGGGAAGATGGTGATTGCCACCAGCGCCATACGCCAGTCGAGGCTGAACATCGCGACCAGCATGGCGCCGACGAGCGCGGCGCTGCGCAGCACCGTGGCGACCACGGTCACGTACAGGTCGCGAATCACTTCCGTATCGTTGGTGACGCGGGAGATCACCTGGCCGACGGGCTGGGTATCAAACTCGCTCAAGGGCTGGCGCAGAGCCGCATCCATCACGTCGGTGCGCAGCTGTTGCACTACGCCGACCGCCGCCTGGTTAAACAGCAGCGACTGAGCATAGTGCAACGACGCCGCCAGCAGCTGAAGCCCGACGTAAGCCGCGCCCAGTCCGGCAACCAGGCCCAGCGGCAAATAGCTTTTGGCGACCATGTTGTCGATGAAATAGCTGATCAGCAGCGGGCCACTGACTTCGGCAATCGCTGCCACCCACAGCATCACCACCGCGATAGAGAGCGGTTTTCGCCACGGCGAACCGTAGGCCAGCAGGCGTTTCAGGGTCGGCCACAGTTGGGTAAACTTACGCATGGGTGGCCTCCTCGTTAAGATCTGGCGCATCGTCCAGGGCCGCCTCCAGCTGTTGATAGCGGTGCATATCGCGATACCACCCGGGCTGTTCCGCAAGCTGATCGTGATGCCCGCGCTGGGCAATATGCCCGTGCTGCATCACCAGAATTTCGTTCGCTTCCGTCAGGGCCGAGAGACGGTGGGCGCTGATAATCACCGTCCGCCCTTCGCCCCACTGACGCAGGTTATGCAGGATCTGGTGTTCCGTGCGCCCGTCGACCGCGGAGAGTGCATCGTCGAGGATCAGAATTTCTGCATTCAGCAGCAGCGCACGCGCAATGGAAATACGCTGTTTCTGCCCGCCCGACAGCATCACGCCACGTTCGCCCACTTCGGTGGCATAACCCTGCGGCAGGCGCAGAATATCGTCGTGGACGCTGGCCAGGCGCGCTACGTGCTCAATCTCTTCCTGAGTCGCCGTGGGATGGCCCAGCGCAATGTTGTTGGCAACCGTATCCGAGAACAAAAACGGCGTCTGGCTGACGACCGCCAGGCGGCTGCGCCAGGCGTCCAGCTGCAGGCGCGTTAGAGGAATATCGTGAAAACGAATATCCCCCTGCGTGACATCAAAGTGACGCTGAATCAGCGACAGCACGGTGCTTTTCCCGGCACCGGTTGGGCCGCAGATCCCCAGCATCTGTCCTGGGCGCAGCGTAAAGTTGACGTTTTCCAGCGTCGGGCGTTCGGTTTGCGGATACGAAAACGCCGTAATCGCCACCTCCAGCACACCGCGCCCTTCCGGCACGGATTCGCTGCCGTCGTTCACCACCGGTGCTTCCGCCAGCATCGCGCGAATACGGCTGTACGCCGCGCTGCCGCGTTCGACGATATTAAACATCCACGCCAGCGCCAGCATCGGCCAGATCATCAGCCCGAGATACATGGCGAAGCTGGTCAACTGACCGAGGGTCATGGAGCCGTTGACCACCATCCAGCTCCCGCCGCCGATTGCCAGCAGATTGGCGGTGCCAATGGCGATATAAATCGTCGGATCAAAGCGCGCATCAATTCGCGCCACCCGCAGGTTTTTCGCCCCGGTGTCTGCGGCATCGGCGGCAAACTGCGCCGACTGGCGGTCTTCAAGGCCAAAGGCTTTGATCATGCGGATGCTGGTCATGCTCTCCTGCGTTCTGTCGTTCAGAGAGGAGAACGCCGCCTGGGCCAGCTTGAAACGCTCGTGTAACTGTTCGCCGAAGCGGTTGATCGCCAGCGCCATGAGGGGCATTGGCAGCAGGGCCAGCAGTGTAAGCTGCCAGCTGATTTGCGTCGACATCACGATCAGCACCGCGCAGCCCATCACCAGCGAATCAACCAGGGTTAACACCCCTTCCCCGGCGGCAAACACCACGCGATCCACGTCGTTGGTGGCGCGTGCGATCAGATCGCCCGTGCGGTGGCGCAGGTAGAATTCAGGATGCTGGCGGCTGAGCTGACGATAAAAATCTTCGCGTAGCTCCACGGCGAGCTGATACGACGCGCCGAAGAGCAGCACGCGCCAGACGTAGCGCAGCAGGTAGACAATCACCGCAGTCAGGACCAGCGTGCCGATCCACATCATCACCCGTGCGGTGGTGTAATGTTGTTCTGTGACGCCGTCCACCACATATCCCACCACTTTCGGCGGAATGAGCTGGAGAATGGCAATAATAATCAGCAGGGCCACTGCGCCGAGATAGCGTCGCCACTCCCGGCGGAAGTACCAGCTTAACTGAGCAAATAATCGCACGCGGTAAATTCCTGAAGGTATTGTTCCGGCAAGGCCTGGAAGTTATTCAATGGGTAAAGCGGTGGTGTATTTAATCTGTTCCATGGCGAAGCTTGAGGTGACATCCGACAAGCCCGGCACGCTGTTGACCAGCCGTTTGTAGAAGTCGTCATAGCGTTTCATGTCCGCCACCTGCACGCGCATCAGATAGTCGTATTCCCCTGCCATGCGCCAGAAACCGAGCACTTCGGGCATCTCGGAGACCTCGGTGACAAACCGGCAGTACCAGTCGCTGCTGTGGTGCTGCGTTTTTATCAGAACAAACGCGGTCAATCCAAGCCCCAGTTTTTCGGGATCGAGCAGCGCCACGCGGCCCAGCAAAACGCCGTCATCTTCCAGTCTTTTTAGGCGTTTCCAGCAGGGTGTGGTGGTCAGATTAACGGCATCAGCGAGCGCCTGCAAAGAGAGGGTGCAGTCCTTTTGCAGCAGAGAGAGCAGCTTACGGTCAATTTTATCTAACATACCCCGCCTCACAGAGAATAATTTTCTCCTGACATTCTATTTTAAAGGCCAGATAGCAACAATTTTTTCTGTGCTTTTCGCTATCCTAGGCACAAAATGACAAATGGATACACACGATGAATAGCACCTGGGTCAAACACGCAATCAGCGAAATCAATGCCGACTATCAGCGCTCGGCGGACACCCATCTTATCCGCCTCGCCCTGCCGGGGTTTTCCGGAATTCAGCTCTACCTGAAAGATGAAAGCACTCACCCGACCGGCAGCCTGAAGCATCGTCTGGCGCGTTCGCTTTTTCTGTATGGGCTGTGTAACGGCTGGATCAACGAGGGCACCACGATTATTGAGTCGTCGTCGGGTTCGACTGCCGTGTCCGAGGCCTATTTCGCCCGTCTGCTTGGCCTGCCGTTTATCGCCGTGATGCCCTCCTGCACCGCAAAACGCAAAATTGAGCAGATCGCGTTTTACGGCGGACGCTGTCATTTTGTTGAAAGCGCCTGCGAGATCTACGCCGCGTCAGAAATGCTGGCCCGCGAGCTGAACGGCCATTACATGGATCAATTTACCTTCGCCGAACGTGCAACCGACTGGCGCGGGAATAACAACATTGCCGACAGTATTTTCCGCCAGATGAAGAATGAACCGCATCCGGAACCGTCTTACATCGTGATGAGCGCGGGCACCGGCGGGACCTCTGCCACCATTGGCCGCTATATTCGCTGCCAGGGTTACGATACAAAACTGATGGTGGTTGACCCGCAAAACTCCGTGTTCCTCGACTACTGGCAAAACCGTGACGCCAGCCTGCGCAGCCCGGTGGGCAGTAAAATCGAAGGTATCGGCCGCCCGCGCGTGGAGCCGTCGTTTATTCCTGATGTGGTCGATGAGATGCTGCGCGTGCCGGATGCGGCAAGTGTCGCCACCGCTCACTGGCTGGAAACGCAGCTGGGCCGTAAAGTGGGGGCTTCCACGGGGACTAACATGTGGGGCGCGCTACAGCTGGCCGTGCGGATGCGCGAAGAGGGCAAGAGCGGTTCTATCGTCACGCTGCTGTGCGACAGCGGAGAACGTTATCTGGATACCTACTACAACGCGGACTGGGTGAAAGCCAATATAGGCGACATCGAGCCGTGGAAAGCGCAAATTGCGCAGATGACAAAATAAAAAAAGCCAGACCGATAAACATCGACGTCTGGCTTGCTGGAAGGGTCTCACTATTCGGGGGAATACGGGAGGTTTGGTTTATCCAGCCAATGAGTCAAAAAATGGGACACCGCTTCGTTACGGCAATGTCCGATAACCGGGAGATGCGACAGCTCAGCAATCAGCTGCGGCATCGCATTTCCCATAATCACACCGCGACCTACGCTGCCCAGCATTTCGCGGTCGTTCATGGCATCGCCAAATGCCATACAATCCTGCATCGTTAAACCGAGGTGTTCGCTCAGGACCGCCAGCGCAGACCCTTTGTTGCATCCCACCGGCAGCACTTCGAGACACTCCACCGCCGAGAAGGTCAGGTGCGCACGGTCGCCTAACGCTTCATTAAGCTGAATGCGCAGACGGCACAGATCGTCGTGATCGCCGCAGAAACAGATTTTCGTCACCGAGTGCGCAGGGATACGGCGCAGATCCGTCAGCTGGTAGCGAAAACCGCTGTAGACGTGCGCTTTCAGCAGTTCAGGGATCTCTTCGCCCGTCAGCCAGCCGGTGTCGTTAAACACGTGAATACTGGCCTGCGTATCCCAGGTGCTGTGCAGCACCAGATCCGCCACTTCCGGGTCCAGATCCTGACGATGCAACATTTCGCCTTCCACCGAGTGAATGCGCGTACCGTTGCCGGTGATGAGGAAAGCATCCATCGACAGTTTGCCGAGCAGGTGGCGCATCTCCAGAACATGACGGCCCGTGGCAAACGTCAGGGTGATATGACGCTCATGCAGCCGCTTCAGCGTGCTCAGGGTTTTCTCTCCTAAGCGGTGATCCGGCATTAAGAGCGTGCCGTCCATATCAAATGCTGCAAGCCGCGCCATGATGACTCCGAAAATGTGATGGGGTTAATCTGGGTATCAGTATTGCCCGCGATATACGGAAGTAATAGTGAATAGATGATTATTATTGTTCCGGGTTTTTTACAGGCGTTAAAAAACGCTGCGGTTGCAGCGTTTTGCTGGGGGAGAGTGTCAGGCGTGATTAAGAAGCAGGTGCTGAATAAATCCAACATGCAGTCTGACACCCGTCTGCAACGCCGCTTCATCCAGACGGAATCGCGGATTATGTACGCCGTAGGTCGCCCCGATGTGCTCATTGCCGCTGCCGATAAACAGGAAGCAGCCCGGTACTTTTTGCTGATAGGAAGAGAAATCTTCGCCGCCAAACAGGGGATGCGCAATCTCCCGCAGCGCCTGATCGCCGAGCGTGGCGCTAATCACTTTGCGGGCAATCGCACAGGCCTCGGGATGGTTATTGCCGCTGGCGTAACCCCGCGTCCAGTTCAGGGTAAACTGCGCGCCGTGCGCGGCGGTAATGCCCGCTATAATTTGCTCCATCCGCTGTGGCACCTGCTGACGCACGCTGTCGTGATGGGTTCGCAACGTCCCCGCCAGTTTGATGCGCTCCGGGATGACGTTATAGCTTTCGCCGCTCTGGAAGGTGGCGATGGTCAGGACCGGTACCTGAAGCGGATCGGTGCGACGTGACACCACATTCTGCAGGGCCGTCACCACTTCCGCGCCGATCACCACCGGATCAATGCACAGATGCGGCATGGAGCCATGCCCGCCCTTGCCCACAATGGTGATATCAAAATTATCCGTTGAGGCGCAGAAGACGCCCTCTTTCAGCCCGACTTCCCCCGTCGGGAAATTCGGCATCACGTGCAGCCCGAAGATTTTTTCCACCCCGTCGAGCACCCCGAGATCAACCAGCTCCTGCGCGCCTCCCGGCGGCACCTCTTCGGCGTGCTGGAAGATAAAACGCACCGAGCCATGCAGCATCGACTGGCACTGTGTCAGCACTTTCGCCGCCCCGAGCAGCATGGCGGCATGCGCATCATGGCCGCAGGCATGCATCACGCCCGGCACCGTCGAACAAAAGGCTTCGTCGTTCTCTTCCTGGATGGGCAGCGCGTCAATATCGGCGCGCAGCGCGAAGCACGGCCCGTCATACGCCCCTTCTAGATCGGCCATGACGCTGTTGGGCGTCAGGCGCGTCAGCGTTAAACCGCCAAAACTGGCCAGCGCATCGGCAATATAGTCCGCCGTTTTATGCTCCTGAAATGAAAGCTCTGGATGAGCATGAATGTGTCTGCGCCAGCGCAAAACGTCCTCTTTCACATCAGCCAGCATCGCTTCAATCGTAAATGCCATCACATGTCTCCTCAGTTAAGCCGCATCGCTCAAAGCGGGGCGCGTTTTCAGCGCCAGCGGCAACATGGCAAGCCCGGCAACCACCATTGCCAGCGCCAGAAAAACAAACGTCGAGAGGTAGTCGCGACTGACGGTAATCAAATACCCCATCGCAATCGGGGCAACAAAACCGCCCAGCGTCCCACCGGTGTTGATAATCCCCATCGCCGCGCCCATCACCTCCGGCGGCAGTCGTTTCATGGGTAAGGTAAATACGGTCACGAAAGCGGCCATCAGGAAAACATAACCAAAGAACAGCAGCAGCCCGGCGGTGAACGCCGAAGTGGAGGTGTAAACCAGCCAGATGCAAACTGCGCTTAGCAACGCGCAGCAAAAAATCACTTTTGGCTCCCTCCCCTGCATATAGCGCCCCACCAGCCATCCCGTCGCCAGCGACGAGATCCAGATACCCAGCCCTCCAGCGGCCACCACCAGCCCGGAAATATCCAGCGACATTCCGCGCTGCTGCACCAGATATTTCGGCAGCCACGCCATCAGGCCGTAGGACGGAATGTTGATGCAGAAGATCGCGACAAACAGCAGCACCACGATGGGATTTTTCAGCAGCTCACGATAGCCAGTGACTGCGCCGGAGTGCGTTTCGACCGGCGTCGGATTCGGTACCCACAGCATAATGGCGACGGCAATGGCAAAGGCCAGCAGACCGAGGATCGAAAAAGAGCCGCGCCAGCCGAGGGAATTCAGGCTGTAGACCGCAATCAGCGGCCCGGCGGTCATGGCGAAGCCGGCCGATGAGAGCAAAATCGACTGTGCGAAAGTTCTCTTCTCCAGGGAGAAGTTCGAGACCACCGCTTTGGCGCAGGAGCAGGGATAACCGGAATGGCCGATCCCGGATAAAAAACGAAAAGTGACCAGCAGCCCCAGGCCGAATCCCAGCATCCCAAAGCACAGGGCGAAGCCGCCGAGCAGACAGAGTGAGACGCTCAACACTTTCTTGTAGCCGAAGCGATCGTTCAGCCAGCCTGCGGGGATTTGAAACAGGGAATAGGCGAGAAAGAAGATCCCGGTGATATAACCCAACTGCTCAGGCCGAAGATCAAATTCACGTTCAATGGGCAACAGCGCAAAACCCATCACCGTCTTGTCGAGATACACCACCACATAACCGACAAAGAGCAGGAAGATCATCAGGAAACGATTTTTCATAGCCGATATCCCTTTTGTTATCACCCCGCCAGAGAGTTGTCGACAGGTGAAATTAAAATGCGACATGCATCACATAACAGACTGAACAACAACAGATTATGTGGATTCTTCATCGACGTTAGCAGCTTTGCCACCCGGCCATAAGATACAATTTTTGTACAGGTGATACTTTTTACTGATAGGGGTACGGGTTGCGCTATCTGCCGAAATTACAGCAACTGAAGGTTTTCCAGCAGGTTATCCGCAGCGGCAGTATTCGCGGTGCGGCCAGAGCTTTAGGGCAATCTCAACCGGCGGTCAGCAGAACGCTGCGCGAACTGGAACAGACTCTGGAGACGCGGCTGATTGTGCGCGGGAATCAGGGGATGACGCTGACGGAAACCGGGCGGGCGTTTTCTCAGCGGATGCAGTTTATTCTGGAGGAGCTGGAGCGAGCGGCCGATGAAATTCGCCAGATCGATCAGTTTTCCCAGGGGGCGGTGGCGATGGGCATTTCATCACTGCTGGCCCTGACGGTCTTTCCGGCGCTGAACGACGCCTTCCGGACACAGCTTCCTCACTCTACGCTGCTGGTAAAAGAGGGGCAGCTTTCGATGCTGTTGCCCGCGCTGCGGGAGGGACGACTGGATTTCGCCGTCGGAACGGCAGGCCCAGGCTTACCTCTGGACGATCTCGTGCGCGAGCCGCTGTTCAATGCCTCCTTCGGCATTATTGCCCGCAAAGGCCATCCTCTGGCGCAGGCCACCACCTTCGATGCGTTGCAAAATGCGCGCTGGGTGTTGCCGGAGACCGATATGGGGTATTACCAGCAGCTTCGGCTTTCAGCGAACGATTTTCTGCCACAGCTGGCGGAAACGCCCGTGCGCACGGACTCGATGATCTCAGGGCTGAGTCTGGTGTTACAGTCGGATTATCTGACCATTGTGGCGCGTGCGATGCAGGCTCCGTTCGGTTTACAGGATCAGCTCTGCCTGCTGAATATTGACGGCCTGCCGCAAGCCGAGTATCACGTGCTGTATTCGCAAAAATCGCCGCTGACGTTCGCGGCGCGCCGACTGCTGGATCTGCTGCGTCACCATTGTCAGGCGTATGACTGGCACTAACTTTTCAACGGGCACCGAAGATGCGTCAACTCAACAGACTGAATCAGTTTCAACGCCTCTGGCAGCCCTCTGCCGGTGAGCCGCAGCAAATTACCGTCGCGGAACTGGCGGAACGCTGCTTTTGCAGCGAGCGGCACGTGCGTACGCTGTTGCGCCAGGCGCAGGAGGCTGGGTGGCTGAGCTGGAAAGCACAGTCCGGGCGAGGCAAACGCGGCACCTTAACCTTTCACGTCACCCCGGACCGCCTGCGCAATGAGATGATGGAGCAGGCGCTGATGCGCGGGCAACAGCACGATGCGCTAGAGCTAGCGCAGCTGGCCGCACCGGAGCTGCGCGCCTTGCTGCACCCTTTCCTCGGCGGCCAGTGGCAAAACGATACGCCCACGTTGCGGATACCCTACTACCGCTCCCTTGATCCGCTCCATTCGGGCTTTTTACCGGGACGCGCGGAACAGCACCTGGTCGGACAGGTCTTTTCCGGGCTGACGCGCTTTGACGACGACAGCCGCGAACCTGCCGGGGATCTTGCCCATCACTGGGAAGTGTCAGCCGATGGCTTACGCTGGCATTTTTACATCCGTTCGACGTTGCACTGGCACAACGGCGATAAGGTCGAAACCGCACAGCTGCGCGCGAGCCTGATCGAACTCTTTGCCCTTCCCGCCCTGCGACGATTGTTTAACAGCGTGCTGAACGTTGAGGTAACGCATCCCCAGTGCCTGACCTTTGTATTGCATCAGCCTGATTACTGGCTGGCACATCGTCTGGCCAGTTATTGCAGCCGTCTCGCCCATCCGGAGCGTGCCCTGACGGGCTGCGGCCCGTTCCGGCTGACGGTGTTTGAACCCGATCTGGTGCGCCTGGAAAGCCATGAGCAATACCACCTCAGCCACCCGTTGATCAAAGCCATTGAATACTGGATCACTCCGCAACTGTTTGAGCAGGATTTAGGCACCAGCTGTCGTCATCCGGTACAAATCGCGATAGGGCAGCCGGACGAACTGGCTAATCTGCGTCTGGTCAGCAGCAGCACCAGTCTTGGCTTTTGCTATCTCACGCTCAAGCAGAGTGGCCGCCTGAGTAAAAGACAGGCGCAGCGGCTCATCACGATTATCCATCACACGACGCTTCTGCACACCCTGCCGCTGGATGAAAACCTGATTAACCCCGCGCACGAATTGCTGCCGGGCTGGACCATTCCCGAATGGCCGCAGTTGCGGGATGTTCCTCTCCCCGACACGCTGACCCTGATTTACCATTTGCCCGTTGAATTGCACACCATGGCTGAACAGCTCAAACAGTATCTGGCAAAGCAGGGTTGTACGCTCAACGTCATTTTCCATGATGCTAAAACCTGGGACGGCTGCGGCAATCTGGCCGAAGCGGATCTGATGATGGGTGACAGACTGATCGGCGAAGCGCCGGGATATACGCTTGAGCAGTGGCTGCGCTGCGATACCTTGTGGCCGCATCTGCTCAGCGCGCCGCAGTATGCCCATCTTCAGGCGACGCTGGATGCGGTACAGACGCAGGTCAGCGAGCACACGCGGCACAGCGGTTTGCAGTCGATTTTCACCCATCTGATGGAGAATGCGGTTTTAACGCCTCTCTTTAACTATCAGTATCAAATCAGCGCTCCGCCGGGAGTGAACGGTATTCGCCTTAATACCCGCGGCTGGTTTGATTTTTCGCAGGCCTGGCTTCCTGCCCCGAACGCGTGAAGAAGCTGGTCGCCACGCGTGCCAGACGTTACCATATTGTTTTTACCGATACTGTTGAGACCTATTTATGAAACGTGCCGTCGTCGTGTTCAGCGGAGGACAGGATTCCACCACCTGTCTGGTTCAGGCCCTGCATCAATATGATGAAGTGCATTGTGTGACGTTTGATTATGGTCAGCGCCATCGCGCTGAAATCGACGTGGCCCGCGAACTGGCGCTGAAACTGGGCGCACGTGCGCATAAAGTGCTGGACGTCACGCTGTTAAACGAACTGGCTGTCAGCAGCCTGACGCGCGACAGTATTCCTGTCCCTGACTATGAGCCTGATGCCAGCGGCATTCCCAATACCTTTGTACCGGGCCGCAACATCCTGTTCCTGACGCTCACCGCGATTTATGCCTACCAGGTAAAAGCGGAGGCGATCATCACCGGCGTGTGCGAAACCGATTTTTCCGGCTACCCGGATTGCCGCGACGAGTTCGTGAAAGCCCTTAATCACGCCGTGGATCTGGGTATGGCAAAAGAGATTCGCTTTGAAACGCCGCTGATGTGGCTCGATAAAGCCGAGACCTGGGCGTTAGCCGACTACTGGGGCAAACTGGATCTGGTGCGTAATGAAACGCTGACCTGCTACAACGGCATCAAAGGCGACGGCTGTGGGCAATGTGCCGCCTGTAACCTGCGCGCCAACGGTCTGAATCATTACCTGGCCGATAAGCCTGCAGTGATGGCGCTGATGAAGAAAAAAACCGGGCTGAAATAAGCCCTGGCGCGACCGGGTGAAGGACATTCACCCGGACGCAACATTATTCGATTAACAGATCGAGCTTCTCGCGTAACTCGCCTTCTAACGGCAGCGCTTTCTGCGTTTTTAAATCAATGCAGACAAAGGTAATCAGCGCATCAGCCACCACCTGCCCTTCGGGGTCCAGCGTCACGACCTGACTCAACACGCCGCTTTTACCGTTTAACTGCTGCAACTGGCTCGTCACCGTCAGGCGATCGCCCAGCACCGCAGGACGGCGGTAGTTGATATTGATATTGGCAACCACAAAAGCGATGTTGTGCGCCGTGAGCCACTGGAAGCTTTCGCTGTTTTCCAGCCCGTCCCAGCGAGCCTCTTCGAGGAATTCGAGATAACGAGCATTATTCACATGCTGGTAAACATCGAGATGGTAACCGCGTACTTTGATCTGAGTCTGCATAGCGCACTAGCCCTGAAATTGTTATAGGATGAGAGGTCATAACTGGTATGACCTCTTTATCCTGGCAAAATTTTGCCACTGTGCAAGTTATTGTGTGATTACAGTGTCAGGTGCGTGAGGTTGCGCTCAACCAGCGCGTTACCGATCCCCGGTACCTGCTTCAAATCATCGACGGTTTTAAACGGACCGTATTCGTCACGATAGCCGACAATGGCCTGCGCTTTTTTCAGCCCAACGCCATTCATGACGCGCGCCAGATCCTCTGCCGAGGCAGAGTTGATGCTGACCCTAGTACCTTCGTCGTCGGTCGCTTTATTGCTGGCGGTCGCCTTAGGCTGGGAAGCTGCCGCGTCCGGCGTGGTGGCTTCAGCCGTCGTCGCAACGGTATGCGCTTTCGCTGCCGGTGTCGCCGCCAGTGCGCTAAAACTCATCCCCGCTGTGGCGATCGCAAGCGTCATTAATAGTGCTTTGATTCCATGTTTCATGCTGTTTTCTCCTTGTTTGTTGACAGCGAAGCCACAATACCCGCCCTCAAAAACAACAACAAACAGCAGATTTCAGAAATGGAAAAGGCCGCGTAAGCGGCCTTTAAATATTGCAGTGCGTTGCGAAAATCTGCGAGCAGCGCCGTAATTACTGCTGCTGCGTGATGATATCGCCCAGCTTGATTTTAGCGTCTTTGCGCAGGTTGCTCATCAGTGCTTCGAAAGCGATCTGGGCGTTGTTCTGGGTGATGCCCTGAACCATCGCTTTTTTCTGCTCTTCCGGCATGGTGCCTGCTTTCACTTCGTCAAGCGCCAGCAGAACGATGTTGCCCTGCATGTCAGACGCCGTACCAAAGCTCGGTTTGTCTTTCGCAGGCAGGCTCAGGCCAAACGCCGCCTGGCTCACCGGATCCTGACCTGTACGGCTCAGGGTTTTCGCCTCACCGAAGCTCAGACCCGCCGCTTTCAGCGCCGCATCACCTTTACCTGCTTTCAGCTCAGCCAGCAGTTTTTCTGCATCCAGCTTCGCCTGCTGTTCAGCTTTGGTGTGTTTGACCAGAGTAGCAATCTGATCTTTCACAGCATCCAGCGGTTTGATGGTTTCGGCTTTATGCTCCGCAATACGCAGAACAAACGCACGATCGCCGTCAACGGTGATGATGTCAGAGTTGCTGCCCGGCGTACCGTTCTCACCCACCAGACCACCGTTGAAGATGGCATCGGCAACCGGTTTGAAGTTCAGCTCTTCAGGCAGGTTGTCGTGACCGAACCAGCCCGTTTCTACGGCTTTCACGCCAGCAGCCTGCTCAGCACCCGCCAGAGATTCGTTGTCGTTGCTTGCCGCGTCGCTCACTTTCTGCTGCAGCGCGTAGTACGCATCCAGCGCTTTCTCTTGCTTCACTTTCGCGGCGATATCATCGCGAACGTCAGCCAGCGGTTTAGTTTTAGCAGGCTGGACATCATCCAGACGCGCCACCAGGAAACCGACAGAGGATTTGATCACACCGGACAGCTGGCCTTTCTCTTTCAGGCCCGCGTTTTTCAGCTCGTCTGGTGTGGTAGCGTCTTCCAGCCAGCCCATATCACCGCCGTTTTTCGCAGAGATGATGTCGGTGGATTTCGTTTTGGCCAGTGTCGCAAAGTCGGCGCCTTTAGCCAGCTCGTCGACAACCGCCTTAGCATCGGCTTCAGTTTTGGTCTGAATGACGCTGTAACGGTTACGCTGCGCCTGAGTGAACTGATCCTGGTGCTGGTCGTAGTAAGACTGTACTTCGCTGTCAGACGCTGTTTCCGGCATCGCTGCGGCATCCAGCTTGATGTAGCTCACACGGAACTGCTCAGGTGCGGTGAAGTTGTTTTTGTTCTGCTCGTAGTAGGCTTTGATCTCGTCGTCGCTGACTGACTGTTTTGCCGCCAGTGCGTTGACATCAATCGTTGCGGTGCGAACGACACGCTGCTGAGCCACCAGGGCTGCCAGCTCGTCGGTTTCGCCCTTAAGCATGAAATCGGTACCGACTACCGCGTTAATCAGTTGCTGTGTGGTCAGCTGATTACGCAGCGCCTGAGCGTATTGATCCGGCGTCATCCCCATCTGATTGACGATGGCGGTGTAGCGGGAGTTATCGAATTTACCGTTAGACTGGAAAGCCTGGGTCGCGAAAATGGCCTTTTTGACCTGCTCATCGCTAATGCCCAGCCCCAGGTGTCGGGAATACTGATCGAGCAGCGCTTCGTCGATAAGACGATTCACGGTCTGCTGACGGAGGGTTTTCATGTAGCCTTCGTTCGCTGCAAGCTCAGAGAACTGTTCGCCCAGCTGTTGCTGCATGCGATTACGTTCCCCGGCAAAGGCATTTTCAAACTGCCCGCGGCTGATTTCCTGGCCATTCACTTTCGCGGCGTAGTTGCTACTACCGCCAATCAGGTATCCACTCACACCGGTCAAAATAAACGACACGATAATGATACCGAAAATAATCTTGAGCACGAGACTGTTAGCAGCCGTGCGTAAGTTGTCCATCATGGTGAAACCACACTCCGCTGTAGGTGACTGGTGACCTCACGCTGGGGAAAATCCTGACCGCAGCGCGTAAGGTTGTATTGTGACAAGAAACCGGGGTAAATGTCAGCCCACAACGCGCATAAACTCGCATAAAGTCGCGCTGGACAAACAAAAAAGGCACATCAAATGATGCGCCCTTGTACTTTTCAACTTCCCTTGAACGAGAAAGCGATCAGTTTACTGCGTCTTTCAGTGCTTTACCTGCACGGAAACCTGGCACTTTAGCGGCAGCGATGGTGATCTCTTTACCGGTCTGAGGGTTGCGGCCAGTACGGGCAGCACGCTCTTTAACAGCAAAAGTACCAAAACCTACCAGCGCAACGTCATCCCCGGATTGCAGAGATTCAGTTACAGAGGCAATTAATGCATCTAACGCACGTCCAGCCGCAGCTTTAGAGATATCAGCACCCGCAGCAATTTTGTCAATCAGTTGAGATTTATTCACTGTTCTCTTCCTCTCTTTATAATTTATATCGCGCCTGAATCCTTCACGACGCGACCGCGCAGCAGTTATATCAGGCCTGCCATGACCTTACAACACCCGTTGTTGATGGCTAACCCAATCAGCAATCTAAATTAGCTATACAAAAAAAGGCTGGCAAGTGAGAAATCACCTGTCAGCCTTGTTTTTCTTAGCGCTCTTTGCGCGAGGTCACTATTTTGCGGTTACGACCTGCATTCCAGAGGGCTCATTCTGCAGCGCAAGGCTCAGAACTTCCTCAATGCGTTTCACCGGATGGATATCCAGATCGGCGATTACATTGTCAGGAATCTCTTCCAGATCACGTTTGTTCTCATGCGGGATCAATACGGTTTTAATACCACCGCGGTGTGCAGCCAGCAGTTTTTCTTTCAAACCACCGATCGGCAGCACCAGACCACGCAGCGTGATCTCACCCGTCATCGCCACATCAGCGCGAACCGGGTTACCCGTCAGACAGGAGACCAGCGCGGTACACATCGCGATACCGGCACTTGGGCCGTCTTTCGGCGTAGCCCCTTCAGGAACGTGGACGTGAATGTCGCGTTTTTCGTAGAAGTCTGGATTAATACCCAGCTTCTCCGCACGCGCACGGACCACGGTCAGCGCTGCCTGAATGGACTCCTGCATAACTTCGCCCAGAGAACCGGTGTAAGTCAGCTTGCCTTTGCCTGGCACACAGGCGGTTTCGATGGTCAGCAGATCGCCGCCCACTTCCGTCCATGCCAGACCGGTCACTTGGCCCACGCGGTTTTCGTTATCGGCACGGCCATAATCAAAGCGCTGTACGCCCAGATATTCGTGCAGATTGTCGCCGTTGATCTCGATGTGCTTCAGGGATTTATCCAGCAGAAGCTGTTTAACCGCCTTACGACACAGTTTAGAGATTTCACGCTCAAGGCTACGCACGCCCGCTTCACGAGTGTAGTAACGAATAATGCTGATAATCGCACTGTCGTCGACCGTAATCTCGCTCTCTTTCAGCGCGTTACGCTCAATCTGTTTCGACAACAGATGGCGCTTGGCAATGTTCAGTTTTTCGTCTTCGGTGTAACCGGACAGACGGATCACTTCCATACGATCCAGCAGCGGAGCCGGAATGTTCATGGAGTTGGAGGTCGCAACAAACATCACATCGCTGAGATCGTAGTCCACTTCCAGATAGTGATCGCTGAACGCCACGTTCTGTTCTGGATCTAACACTTCAAGCAGAGCAGACGCCGGATCGCCACGCATGTCCGAAGACATTTTGTCGATCTCATCGAGCAGGAACAGCGGGTTTTTAACGCCCACTTTCGCCATTTTCTGAATCAGTTTACCCGGCATGGAGCCGATGTACGTGCGACGGTGACCGCGAATTTCCGCTTCATCACGCACGCCGCCGAGCGCCATACGGATGTATTTACGTCCGGTAGCTTTGGCGATGGACTGACCCAGAGAGGTTTTACCCACACCAGGAGGCCCTACCAGGCACAGAATCGGGCCTTTCAGCTTGTTCACACGGCTCTGAACCGCAAGATACTCAAGGATACGGTCTTTGACGCGCTCAAGGCCGTAGTGGTCGGTATCAAGGATCTCTTGCGCCTGACGCAGGTCTTTTTTGACCTTGCTACGGGCATTCCACGGTACCTGTACCATCCATTCGATATAGCCGCGAACCACGGTCGCTTCAGCCGACATCGGAGACATCATTTTCAGCTTCTGCAGTTCTGCTTCGGCTTTCTCTTTTGCCTCTTTCGGCATTTTCGCCGCGTCGATCTTACGCTTCAGCGCTTCGTTTTCGTCTGGCGCGTCGTCCATCTCGCCGAGCTCTTTCTGAATGGCTTTCATTTGCTCGTTCAGATAGTACTCGCGCTGGGATTTCTCCATCTGCTTTTTGACGCGGTTGCGAATGCGTTTCTCAACCTGCAGCAGGTCGATTTCGGATTCCATCATCGCCATCAGATATTCCAGACGCTCGTTCACGTCGGACATCTCCAGCACGGACTGTTTATCAGCCAGCTTCAGCGGCATGTGTGCAGCGATGGTGTCCGCCAGACGCGCAGGATCGTCGATGCTATTGAGCGACGTCAGCACTTCTGGTGGGATTTTTTTGTTCAGCTTGATATAGCCTTCAAACTGGCTAATCGCCGTGCGCACCAGCACTTCCTGCTCGCGCTCGTCGAGCTGTGGCGACTCAAGGTACTCCGCTTTGGCAGAGAAGTGTTCGCCATCGTCAGAAAGCGTAGTGATACGCGCACGCTGCAAGCCCTCTACCAGCACCTTCACGGTGCCGTCAGGCAGCTTCAGCATTTGCAAAATAGAGGCCACGGTCCCGACGGTGAAAAGATCGTTTACACCCGGCTCATCCGTTGATGCTTCTTTCTGCGCCACCAGCATGATTTTCTTATCATGATCCATGGCGGCTTCAAGGCAACGGATAGATTTTTCCCGCCCTACAAATAAGGGTATGACCATGTGCGGATAAACCACCACATCGCGCAGCGGCAATACGGGGATTTCAATGCGTTCAGAACGCTCAGGATTCATAGAGCTCTCTCTTAGTTTAGTGTCCGCCAGGTAAGCAGGTCATGTCACTGTGTTACACAACCATAAACATGTAACCAGTATATGGGGATGTTTCCCACACATTCAACGCTATGAATAAGGAAAAATAAAAGGGGAGATAAAATCCCCCCTTTTTGATTAACTGCTTGTATGATTTGGCTAATTATTCGCCAGACGCCTGCTGGGCTTCCGGTTTGCCATACATCAGCATTGGTTTAGATTGGCCGCTGATAACGGATTCGTCGATCACCACTTTTTCGACATCTTCCATGGACGGTAAATCGTACATGGTGTCGAGCAGCGCCGCTTCAACGATTGAGCGCAAACCACGCGCACCCGTTTTACGGACCATCGCTTTCTTCGCGATAGCGACCAGCGCTTCGTCACGGAACTCCAGATCCACGCCTTCCAGATTGAACAATGCCTGATACTGCTTGGTCAGCGCATTTTTCGGCTCTTTCAGGATCTGAATCAGCGCATCTTCACTCAGCTCATTCAGCGTTGCCACTACCGGCAGACGACCGATGAATTCAGGAATCAGACCAAACTTGATCAAATCTTCTGGCTCAACCTGCGACAGCAGTTCGCCTTCGTTCGCTTTCTCGGACTTGGCTTTCACCGTCGCGCCAAAACCAATGCCGGAGCCGGTTTCAACACGGTTGGCGATCACTTTATCCAGCCCTGCGAACGCGCCACCGCAGATGAACAGGATCTTAGAGGTATCGACCTGCAAGAACTCCTGCTGCGGATGTTTGCGTCCACCCTGCGGTGGAACGGCGGCAACCGTACCTTCGATAAGCTTCAGCAGAGCCTGCTGCACGCCTTCGCCCGATACGTCACGGGTGATGGACGGGTTATCGGATTTACGAGAGATTTTGTCGATCTCATCGATATATACGATACCGCGCTGGGCTTTCTGCACGTCGTAGTCACACTTCTGCAGGAGCTTCTGAATGATGTTTTCAACGTCTTCACCCACGTAACCGGCTTCGGTCAGCGTGGTAGCATCAGCCATGGTGAACGGAACATCCAGCAGACGTGCCAGCGTTTCGGCCAGCAGCGTTTTACCGGAACCCGTTGGGCCGATCAGCAAAATGTTACTTTTGCCAAGCTCAACGCCATTGCTGGTATCGCCGTTACGCAGACGTTTGTAGTGGTTGTACACTGCAACTGCCAGCACCTTTTTCGCCGGTTCCTGGCCGATGACGTAATCATCAAGATGATGACGGATCTCGTGCGGAGTCGGCAATGCGCTGCGCTCACGATGAGGCGCTACTTCTTTAATCTCTTCGCGGATAATGTCGTTACATAAATCGACACATTCGTCGCAGATATACACGGACGGCCCGGCAATCAGTTTTCGCACTTCATGCTGGCTTTTGCCGCAAAAAGAGCAGTACAGCAGTTTGCCCGAACCATCTTTGCGTTTATCTGTCATGAGTCCAAACCTCTTTTTAAGTTCTTTGTGCCGCACATGACGACGCAAATGCCATTCTCAGACGCAAGTTACTGTGAAGCAAAATGCCGCCTACCTTAGTATAGCGGCACACTCGCGCCGTGGGCATCAATTACGATGGGTCAAAATGGAGTCGACTAAGCCGTACTCAACTGCCTCTGATGCGGAGAGGAAGCGATCGCGCTCGGTATCACGCTCGATCTGCTCAAGTGATTGACCCGTGTGGTGCGCCATAAGTTCATTCATGCGCCCTTTCACTTTCAGAATTTCACGCGCATGAATTTCAATGTCTGTCGCCTGGCCCTGGTATCCGCCCAGCGGCTGGTGAATCATCACGCGGGAATTTGGCAGACAGAAACGTTTGCCTTTTGCCCCTGCGGTCAGCAGGAACGCACCCATCGATGCCGCCTGCCCCATACAAATGGTGCTAACGTCAGGCTTGATGAACTGCATGGTGTCATAAATGGACATCCCGGCAGTGATCACGCCGCCAGGGGAGTTAATATACAGGTAAATGTCTTTTTCCGGGTTTTCCGCTTCCAGGAACAGCATCTGCGCCACGATCAGGTTCGCCATATGGTCTTCCACCTGGCCGGTCAGAAAGATAACGCGTTCCTTGAGCAGACGGGAATAGATATCAAAAGAACGTTCACCGCGAGAGGTCTGTTCAATAACCATTGGCACCAGAGCCATATGGGGTGCAAAGTTATCTCGTTCGCCACTGTATGACATTTCCGTCTCCTGGATAAAAATTGGAAAATACCTGCTGTACTGATTGTAACCTTATGGACGGATTATCAGCCAGTCTCATTCATCGTGATTACACACTTATGGGGACGGCATCGCCATATTTCAAGCATAACAATCTTTTGGTGTAACGCTAACACTGAAAGGGCGTTTTAGCACTCTTCCTGGGCTATTACTGCGATAAAAAAAACCCGTTACCAAATGGCAACGGGTTTTTGTTCAAACTTTAAACCGTTGGGGCAGAATTACGCCTGCTGGTTCATCAGTTCGTTGAAAGAAGTGGCTTTTTCAGTCACTTTTGCTTTAGCCAGAACCGCTTCAACAGCCTGCTCTTCCAGGGCTACGTTGCGCATGTTGTCCATCAGCTCTTTGTTGCTGCCGTAGAACTCAACCACTTCACGCGGATCTTCGTAAGCAGAAGCCATCTCTTCGATCAGGCCTTTCACGCGATCTTCGTCAGCTTTCAGCTCGTGGGTACGAATCACTTCGCCCAGCAGCAGACCGACTACAACGCGGCGTTTAGCCTGCTCTTCGAACAGTTCGCGAGGCAGTTCCAGCGCTTGCTGCTGGTTGCCACCGAAGCGCTGTGCAGCCTGGCGACGCAGAACGTCGATTTCGCTGTCAATCAGTGCTGCAGGAACGTCGATTTCGTTCGCTTTCACCAGACCTTCGATAGCCTGAGATTTCACACGGTTACGCACGGCGCCGTTCAGCTCGCGCTCCATGTTTTTACGCACTTCTGCACGCAGACCGGCTACGGAGCCATCTTCAACGCCGAAACGTTTGATGAACTCTTCAGTCAGTTCTGGCAGTTCGCGCTCTTCAACTTTCTTCAGGTTGATAACGAACTTCGCTGCTTTACCTTTCAGGTTTTCAGCGTGGTATTCTTCAGGGAAGGTCACGTCGATGGTGAACTCTTCGCCCGCTTTGTGGCCTTTGATACCGTCTTCGAAGCCTGGGATCATACGACCCTGGCCCATCGCCAGTACGAAGTCAGTCGCTTTGCCGCCTTCGAACTCTTCGCCATCTACAGAGCCGGAGAAGTCGATGGTGACACGGTCTTCTGCTTCAACAGCGCCGTCTTTGTCTTTCCAGTTCGCCTGCTGCTTACGCAGAGTATCCAGCATGCCGTCAACGTCGGTGTCGGTCACTTCAACGATTGGTTTTTCAACTTCGATGGTGTCCAGACCTTTCAGCTCAACTTCTGGGTAAACTTCGAACTCTACGGAGTAGGTGAAGTCTTCGCCCAGTTTGTATTCGCCCGGAACGTAGTTCGGTGCGCCGGCTGGATTGATTTTTTCTTTGATGATGGCATCAATGAAGTTGCGGCTCATCAGGTCACCCAGCACGTCCTGGCGAACAGAAGCGCCATAACGCTGAGCAACGACATTCATCGGTACTTTACCCTTACGGAAGCCGTCAATACGTACTTTTTTTGCTACGTTGACCAGCTCGCTTTTCACAGCAGTTTCGATGCTGTCAGCAGCGATAGTAATCGTTACACGGCGGCCAAGGCCTTGAGTGGTTTCAACTGAAACTTGCATCTTGTTACCTCAAAAAAATCACAGTGCTCGGTCAACTCTGAATTTGTCTCGCAATACCGGGATGCTCACTATTTAGCAGATTCACATTCCCTGTCGCCAGAATCATCCCGAAGACATTCATTAAGACGCGGCATTATAGCGGCATCACTTGGGTGAGTCGAGAACGGTTGGGGCATCTAGCTGCGGCTTTTTTCACAATTTAAGGCTATTTTTGGCCTAAAATTCGCCCCACACGTTCAAAACGCAGACAAAACAAAACGGCCCGCAGGCCGTCTTGACATCATTCTGTATGCAACATACTGGAAAAACTCCAGCGGTTGCAACCCGGATCGATTACGCGATGCTTCCCGCACCCCGACAAGGTGGTGAGGCGAAGATCGTATCCTGCAACCCTTCCCACTCCTTAATGGTGTAGGTATGAAGGGCCAGCGCATGCACTGTGGAGGAGAGTTCTTCCGTCAACGTTCCGTAGATCATACGGTGACGATTAAGGAAGCGTTCCCCTACGAAGCGGTCGCTAACCAGTACAACTTTGAAATGGCTTTCAGAACCGGCCGGCACGTTATGACGGTAGCTCTCATCGACAACTTCGAGGAACACGGGATTAAACGCTGTCCTTAGTTTTTCTTCGATCTGTTCACGTATCATCATGATATTACTCCTCTGACAACGCTGAGATGTCACCCATCCCTTTAAATGTTAGCCGCTTTTACCGCTTCCATTACATCAAGACAACAAATATTTAGCTTTCGTCTGATTTCCTCATTCAAATGGATGAAGTTCACTGTCTCCCTCATACGTTTTGTCCCTGGTGCAGTAAAGAAAATGTCAGTGGTGGTCAGATTTCAGACAAGACGATGAATTTACATGCGTTGACCACTTCCCCTTGCCGTTAGCGATGTTATGATGGCGGCAATTTTTCTCTGTATATGCTAACGATCCGTTGAGAACCTGAAATGTTAAAAAAACTCTTCTTTCCGCTGGTAGCTCTCTTCATGCTGGCTGGTTGCGCCACTCCGCCGACCACCATTGACGTTTCGCCAAAAATTACCCTGCCACAGCAGGACCCAAGCCTGATGGGCGTCACCGTGAGTATTAACGGTGCCGATCAGCGTCAGGATCAAGCGCTGGCGAAAGTGACTCGCGACAACCAGCAGGTGACGCTGACCGCTTCCCGCGACCTGCGCTTCCTGCTGCAGGAAGTGCTGGAAAAACAGATGACCGCTCGCGGTTATATGGTTGGCCCAAGCGGTGCTGTTGATCTGCAGATCATTGTCAACAATCTGTATGCCGACGTTTCTCAGGGCAACGTGCGTTACAATATCTCCACCAAAGCGGATATCGCCATCATCGCCACCGCGAAGAACGGCAACAAGATGAACAAAAACTATCGTGCAAGCTACTCGGTTGAAGGTGCCTTCCAGGCCTCCAACCAGAACATTGCTAACGCAGTGAATAGCGTGCTGACGGATACCATCGCCGACATGGCGCAGGACACCAGCATTCACGAATTCATCAAGCAGAACGCGCGTTAATCCCGCACACTGACCCGGCGCTTCGCCGGGTCAGTCATATAGAAACATGTCCAGTCATTACTTGCGTATTTTCCAGCGGCCAAAATCAGCGATATTGCTGATCCTTGGTTTCGCCTCCGGTTTACCTCTCGCCCTCACGTCCGGCACGCTTCAGGCCTGGATGACGGTCGAGAATATCGATCTCAAAACCATTGGGTTCTTCTCACTTGTCGGCCAGGCCTATGTCTTTAAGTTTTTATGGTCGCCGGTGATGGACCGCTATACCCCGCCATTCCTCGGCAGACGCCGTGGCTGGCTGGTGATGACTCAGATTCTGCTGTTGCTGGCGATCGCCGCGATGGGGTTCCTGGAGCCGTCAACACAATTACGCTGGATGGCCGCTCTGGCGGTGGTGATCGCCTTCTGTTCAGCCTCGCAGGATATCGTTTTTGATGCCTGGAAAACGGATGTACTACCGGCAGAAGAGCGCGGGACCGGCGCGGCGATTAGCGTTCTGGGCTATCGCCTGGGGATGCTGGTGTCCGGCGGGTTAGCTCTGTGGCTGGCCGACTGCTATCTCGGCTGGCAGGGGATGTACTGGCTGATGGCCGCCCTGCTTATCCCTTGCATTATTGCGACCTTTTTTGCCCCTGAACCGAGCGATGTTATCCCGGTTCCCCGCACGCTCGAGCAGGCCGTCGCCGAACCGCTGCGGGACTTCTTTGGGCGCAACAATGCCTGGCTGATTTTACTGCTGATTGTCCTTTATAAGCTCGGCGACGCGTTTGCCATGAGCCTGACCACCACGTTCCTGATTCGCGGTGTGGGGTTTGATGCAGGTGAAGTCGGCGTGGTGAATAAAACGCTGGGTCTGTTCGCAACCATTTTAGGCGCGCTGTATGGCGGCGTGTTGATGCAGCGTCTGTCGCTGTTCCGCGCACTGCTGATTTTCGGCATTTTGCAGGGCGTCTCCAACGCCGGTTACTGGCTGCTCTCTATTACCGATAAACAGATGTTCAGCATGGCTGCCGCCGTGTTCTTTGAAAACCTGTGCGGCGGGATGGGGACAGCAGCATTTGTCGCCCTGTTAATGACGCTCTGCAATAAGTCGTTTTCCGCGACACAGTTTGCGCTGCTCTCTGCCCTATCCGCTGTCGGTCGGGTGTATGTCGGGCCGATTGCAGGCTGGTTTGTCGAAGCGCACGGCTGGCCGACATTTTATCTGTTCTCCGTTTTTGCCGCGGTCCCAGGAATATTATTGCTGCTCGTCTGCCGACAGACGCTGGAATATACCCAGAAGACGGATCACTTTATGCCGCGCACAGAATATCAGGGCGCTTATCGTTTTGCCCTGCGGCTGTTGCTGGTCGGCTGTGTGATGCTGGCGCTGTGGCTGATCCTGTTGATTATCAACGCCTCCACGTCACTTGAACTGCCGTTTGAAGCAATCCTGCTGGACGTCGGCGGGTTACTTGCTGTCATCGGGATTGTCACCGGGGGTCTTCTCGATTTCATGGCACTGCGTAAAACGCGGCTGACCTGAAGCTAAAACCGAAAGGTTATTTACCGTGGTAATAACGACACGAAATTATAACGGAGAAATAACCGACCTCGGCCAGAAAAAATATTTGTTGTTTTGTGCTGGATAGGTTCCGGAAATTATTGGAACCTCCCCTGCTTCGCTATTTTTCGTTAAACGATTCAGCTTCTGGCAGATTAAATTTTCGTATTTCAATTGTCTTTTAATTGATGCTTTTTTGTTAATTTATTGTTTATTTTTAACAATGGTTATACCAATTGCCCCGTTTGCGGTATCCTTGTAAGCCCTTTCGTTATAACTCCCGTACCATCGGGCTTTTGTCTTAAAAATAGACATAATTTGCAACACATGTGACACGTGCGGCAGAACCCGGTAACACCTTCCTGACACAGGGCTAATGATGTTTACAGTAATGTAACCTTCCCGTAAAATGCCCCCACACTTTAAACGCCACCAGGTCCCCGTGGAATTGAGGTCGTTAAATGACACTTAGGAAATACAATAAAAGTTTGGGATGGTTGTCGTTATTTGCAGGCACTGTTTTACTCAGTGGCTGTGATTCTGCGCTTCTCGACCCCAAAGGACAGATTGGACTGGAACAACGTTCACTGATTCTGACGGCCTTCGGCCTGATGATGATTGTCGTTATTCCTGCCATTTTGATGGCAGTTGGTTTCGCCTGGAAGTACCGTGCGAGCAATAAAGATGCGAAGTATAGCCCTAACTGGTCACACTCCAATAAAGTGGAAGCTGTGGTCTGGACGGTGCCTATCCTGATCATCCTGTTCCTTGCCGTGCTGACATGGAAAACCACTCACGCGCTTGAGCCGAGCAAACCGCTGGTTCACGATGAAAAACCGATTACCATTGAAGTGGTCTCCATGGACTGGAAATGGTTCTTCATCTATCCGGAGCAGGGCATTGCTACCGTGAATGAAATCGCCTTCCCGGCGAACACTCCGGTGCAGTTCAAAGTCACTTCTAACTCCGTGATGAACTCCTTCTTTATTCCGCGTCTGGGCAGCCAGATCTACGCGATGGCCGGTATGCAGACAAACCTGCACCTGATCGCGAATGAAGCAGGCACCTACGACGGTATCTCCGCCAGCTATAGTGGCCCGGGCTTCTCAGGTATGAAGTTCAAAGCTATCGCGACGCCGGACCGTGCCGCTTTCGACCAGTGGGTCGCAAAAGCGAAACAGTCTACTAACACCATGTCTGACATGGCGGCATTCGAGAAAGTGGCAACACCTAGCGAATACAACAAGGTGGAGTACTTCTCTAACGTGAAACCTGATTTGTTTAAAGACGTTGTGAACAAATTTATGGACCACGGGAAGAGCATGAACATGACTCAGCCAGAAGGTGAGCACAGCTCGCACGAAGGTATGGAAGGCATGGACATGAGCCACGCGGAAACCTCTCACTAAGGGGCCGAGGAAGAAAATGTTCGGAAAATTGACACTGGATGCAGTGCCGTACCATGAACCGATTATCGTGGTTACGATTGCTGCAATTATCATTGGTGGCGCGGCCTTACTGGGCCTGATCACTTACTTCGGTAAGTGGAGCTACCTGTGGAATGAGTGGCTGACTTCGGTTGACCACAAAAAACTCGGTATCATGTACTGCATCGTCGGTATCGTCATGTTAATTCGTGGCTTTGCCGATGCAATCATGATGCGTAGCCAGCAGGCACTTGCTTCGGCAGGTGAGGCCGGCTTCCTGCCACCGCACCACTACGACCAGATCTTTACCGCGCACGGCGTGATTATGATCTTCTTCGTGGCGATGCCGCTGGTTATCGGTCTGATGAACGTGGTTGTGCCGCTGCAAATCGGCGCGCGCGACGTAGCGTTCCCGTTCCTGAACAACCTGAGCTTCTGGTTCACGGTTGTCGGCGTTATCCTGGTTAACCTGTCACTGGGTGTGGGCGAATTCGCACAGACCGGCTGGCTGGCTTACCCGCCGCTTTCGGGAATTGAATACAGTCCAGGCGTAGGCGTCGATTACTGGATTTGGGCGATTCAGCTCTCCGGTATCGGTACGACCCTGACCGGTATTAACTTCTTCGTGACCATTATCAAGATGCGTGCCCCAGGCATGACCATGTTCAAGATGCCGGTATTTACCTGGGCATCTCTGTGCGCCAACATCCTGATTATTGCCTCCTTCCCAATTCTGACGGTTACCGTCGCGTTGCTGACCCTGGATCGTTATCTGGGCACCCATTTCTTCACGAATGATATGGGCGGCAACATGATGATGTACATCAACCTGATTTGGGCATGGGGTCACCCTGAAGTGTACATCCTGGTTCTGCCGGTCTTCGGTGTGTTCTCCGAAATCGCCGCGACCTTCTCGCGTAAACGCCTGTTTGGTTACACCTCACTTGTGTGGGCAACCGTGTGTATTACCGTCCTGTCGTTCATCGTTTGGCTGCACCACTTCTTCACCATGGGTGCGGGCGCGAACGTAAACGCCTTCTTCGGTATTACCACCATGATTATCGCCATCCCGACCGGGGTGAAGATCTTCAACTGGCTGTTCACCATGTATCAGGGCCGTATCGTGTTCCACTCAGCAATGCTGTGGACCATCGGCTTCATCGTCACCTTCTCTGTAGGTGGGATGACCGGCGTACTGCTGGCGGTGCCAGGTGCTGACTTCGTTCTGCACAACAGTCTGTTCCTGATTGCGCACTTCCATAACGTTATCATCGGCGGCGTCGTCTTCGGCTGCTTCGCTGGCGTAACTTACTGGTGGCCTAAAGCGTTTGGCTTCACGCTGAACGAAACCTGGGGCAAACGCGCGTTCTGGCTCTGGATCGTTGGTTTCTTCGTGGCCTTCATGCCGCTGTACGTGCTCGGCTTCATGGGTATGACCCGTCGCCTGAGCCAGCAGATTGATCCACAGTTCCACCCAATGCTGGTTGTTGCAGCCTGTGGTGCGGTACTGATTGCAATGGGTATCGCATGCCAGCTGATTCAGTTCTACGTCTCTATTCGCGACCGCGAGCAGAACCGTGACCTGACCGGTGACCCATGGGGTGGCCGTACGCTGGAGTGGGCAACCTCTTCCCCGCCTCCGTTCTATAACTTTGCCATTGTGCCGCAGATCCATGAGCGCGACGCATTCTGGGAAATGAAAGAGAAAGGCGAAGCGTACAAGCAACCTGAGCATTACGAAGAGATCCACATGCCGAAAAACAGCGGTGCGGGCATTGTGATTGCCGCCTTCGCAACGGTATTTGGCTTCGCCATGATCTGGCACATCTGGTGGCTGGCGATCGCGAGCTTCGCTGGCGTGATCATTAGCTGGATTGTGAAGAGCTTTGACGAGGACGTGGACTACTACGTACCAGTCCGTGAAGTCGAAAAACTGGAAAACCAGCATTTCGATGAGATTTCTAAAGCGGGGCTGAAAAATGGCAACTGATACTTTGGCGCACCCAACTGCCCATGCGCATGACCACGCGCACCACGATACAGGGCCGATGAAAGTCTTCGGCTTCTGGATCTACCTGATGAGCGACTGCATTCTGTTCTGCTGTCTGTTCGCGACCTATGCCGTTCTGGTGAACGGCACAGCGGGCGGCCCGACTGGCAAGGACATTTTCGAGCTGCCGTTCGTTCTGGTTGAAACCGCTCTGCTGCTTTTCAGCTCCATCACCTACGGCATGGCGGCGATCGCCATGTACAAAAACAACAAGAGCCAGGTTGTCTCCTGGCTGGCGTTGACCTGGTTGTTTGGTGCTGGATTTATCGGGATGGAACTCTATGAATTCCATCACCTGATTGCTGAAGGCATGGGCCCGGATCGCAGTGGCTTCCTGTCAGCGTTCTTCGCACTGGTAGGGACCCACGGTCTGCACGTAACATCTGGTCTGATCTGGATGGCGGTGCTGATGTTCCAGGTTTATCGTCGCGGCCTGACCAATACTAACCGCACCCGTATCATGTGCCTGAGTCTGTTCTGGCACTTCCTGGACGTGGTGTGGATCTGCGTGTTCTCGGTTGTCTATCTGATGGGGGCGATGTAATGAGTCATACTAACGATCATGGCGCTTCCCACGGTAGCGTGAAAACCTATATGACAGGTTTCATCCTGTCGATCATCCTGACGGCGCTCCCGTTCTGGATGGTGATGAGCGGAACGGCTTCTCACACGGTGATTCTGGGCACTGTCCTGATCTCCGCTGTGGTGCAGATTCTGGTGCATCTGGTTTGCTTCCTGCACATGAACACCAAATCCGATGAGGGCTGGAACATGACGGCCTTCATCTTTACCGTGATTATCATCGCTATCCTGGTAGTCGGTTCCATCTGGATTATGTGGAACCTGAACTACAACATGATGGTTCACTAAGAGCGGCGAGTATGTTTAAGCAATACCTGCAAGTAACGAAACCAGGCATCATCTTTGGCAACCTGATCTCCGTGATCGGAGGGTTCCTGTTGGCCTCTAAGGGCAGCATTGACTACACCCTCTTCGCATCCACGTTGATTGGCGTGTCACTGGTGGTTGCGTCCGGTTGTGTATTTAACAACTACATCGACATGGATATCGACAGGAAGATGGAAAGGACCAAGAATCGGGTGCTTGTCAAAGGCCTGATATCTCCTGCCGTCTCGCTGGTGTACGCCACCTTGCTGGGCTTTGCTGGCTTTATGCTGCTGTGGTTTGGTGCCAACCCTCTGGCCTGCTGGCTGGGGGTGATGGGTTTCGTGGTGTATGTGGGCGTTTACAGCCTGTATATGAAACGTCACTCCGTCTACGGTACGCTGATTGGTTCTCTCTCCGGCGCTGCGCCGCCGGTGATTGGCTACTGCGCCGTCACGAACGAGTTCGACAGCGGTGCGCTGATTCTGCTGGCTATCTTTAGCCTGTGGCAGATGCCGCACTCGTACGCCATTGCGATTTTCCGCTTCAAGGATTATCAGGCAGCGAACATCCCGGTTCTGCCGGTCGTGAAAGGTATTTCAGTCGCCAAGAATCACATCACGCTGTACATCATCGCCTTCGCTGTGGCGACGCTGATGCTCTCTCTCGGAGGCTACGCTGGATACAAATATCTGGTGGTGGCTGCTGCGGTGAGCGTCTGGTGGCTCGGTATGGCGCTGCGCGGGTACAAAGTGGAAGACGATAAAGTGTGGGCACGTAAGCTGTTTGTGTTCTCGATTGTCGCTATCACCTCCCTGTCCGTGATGATGTCCGTCGACTTTATGGTGCCTGATTCACACAATCTGCTGACTTACGTCTGGTAAGCACGCTGATATGAACAAGCCGGGTGATGATAACCCGGCTTTTTTTTGCCCTGTCGCGCTCTGGTTGCACAGGCCTGCGCAACCGCCAGGCCGGGTAAAATGAAGCCGCCACCGGCAATGTTCAGCCCCCGTAATATCTCTTAAACAAACACCTATTTACCGCACTTAACACCCCGCCTACACTAGTGCCTGCTTTTGAACAGAGGTGGTAATGAACGATTATAAAATGACACCAGGCGAACTGCGCGCAACCTGGGGTTTAGGGACTGTTTTCTCGCTGCGCATGCTTGGCATGTTTATGGTCCTGCCTGTTCTGACTACCTATGGTATGGCACTTCAGGGCGCCAGCGAGGCGTTAATTGGTCTGGCAATTGGCATCTACGGCCTGGCCCAGGCGATATTTCAGATCCCCTTCGGGCTGCTTTCCGATCGCGTGGGCCGTAAGCCACTGATTGTCGGCGGCCTGCTGATCTTTGTCCTCGGCAGCATTATTGCCGCGCTGTCACACTCCATCTGGGGCATTATTCTTGGCCGTGCGCTACAAGGCTCAGGGGCGATTGCCGCCGCTGTAATGGCGCTGCTCTCGGATTTAACCCGCGAACAGAACCGAACCAAAGCGATGGCGTTTATTGGCGTCAGCTTTGGCGTCACCTTTGCTATTGCCATGGTGCTTGGCCCGATCATTACCCATAAGCTGGGCCTGAATGCCCTCTTCTGGATGATTGCCGTACTGGCGACGGTTGGCATTGCGCTAACGATTTGGGTGGTGCCGGACAGTAAAAATCACGTTCTGAACCGTGAATCGGGCATGGTGAAAGGCTGCTTCAGCAAAGTCATCGTTGAACCGCGTTTGCTGAAGCTCAACTTCGGCATCATGTGTCTGCACATCCTGTTGATGTCCACCTTCGTGGCCCTCCCCGGCCAGCTGGCGGCAGCCGGATTCCCGGCGGCGGAGCACTGGAAGATTTATCTGGTAACGATGCTGATCTCCTTCGTTTCCGTGGTGCCGTTTATCATCTACGCCGAAGTAAAACGCCGTATGAAGCGCGTATTTCTGGGCTGTGTGGCACTGTTATTAATCGCAGAAATTGTGCTGTGGGGCTCAGGCCCGCACTTCTGGGAGCTGGTGCTGGGCGTGCAGCTGTTCTTCCTCGCCTTTAACCTGATGGAAGCCCTGCTGCCATCGTTAATCAGCAAAGAATCCCCAGCCGGATACAAAGGCACGGCGATGGGCATTTACTCCACCAGCCAGTTTTTGGGCGTCGCCATCGGCGGTTCGTTCGGCGGCTGGGTAGACGGATTATTTGATTCGCAGACCGTGTTTCTTGTCGGCGCGCTGCTGGCGATGGTCTGGCTGCTGGTTGCCAGCACCATGAAAGAGCCGCGCTACGTAAGCAGCCTGCGGGTGGAAATCCCGGACGGTGTGGAGATAAGCGACGCGCTGAAACAGCGGCTGGAAACAACAGAAGGGGTCAGCGAAGTGCTGATCGTCCCAGAAGAGCGTAGCGCTTACGTCAAAATCGACAGCAAAGTCACCAATCGCTTCGAAGTGGAACAGGCTATTAAAGCCTGAAAAAATGCCCGGCTTGCCGGGCATTTTCGTTTTTAATCGCGGAAGTTCTTAAACTGGAACGGCTGTCCCAGGTCGCCGCCGCGCACCAGCGCCATCACGGCCTGCAGATCGTCGCGCGCTTTACCGGTGACACGAATCTCTTCGCCCTGAATTTGCGCCTGCACTTTCAGCTTACTGTCTTTGATGAGCTTAACGATTTTCTTCTGCATCGCGCTCTCAATACCTTGCTTAAGTTTGGCTTCAACAAACCAGGTTTTGCCGCTGTGCACGAACTCTTCCGGCACATCCAGAGACGTCCCTTCAATGCCGCGTTTTAACAGCTTGGCACGCAGAATATCCAGTAACTGATTGACCTGGAAATCGGACTCGCTCAGCACCTTGATGGTCTTATTCGCGTCGTTCAGCTCAAAACTCGCCTCTACACCACGAAAATCGAAACGTGACTCAACTTCACGGCTGGCGTTATCCACACCGTTGCGGACTTCCTGGATATCAACTTCTGAAACAATATCGAAAGATGGCATCTTTTCTTCTCCCTTTACTTTTGTTGCGTTGCATAATACCCGCAACGAGGCATAACTCAACAGAAGCTTAGCTGACGGCGCTATACTTAACCGACACGCCTGGCGCAGTTGCAGGTGAGGAGGAACAATGAAAATTACCGTGCTCGGATGCGGAGCCCTGGGCCAGCTTTGGCTCACCGCATTGTGCAAACATGGACACGAGGTACAAGGCTGGCTACGCGTCCCCCAGCCGTATTGCAGTGTAAACCTGATCGATGAAGATGGAAGTATCTTTAACGAATCGCTCACCGCCAACGATCCTGATTTCCTGGCGCAAAGCGATCTGCTGCTGGTTACCCTTAAGGCCTGGCAGGTCTCGGATGCCGTCAGAGCGCTGGCGAACACCCTGCCCCGCACCACGCCCATTCTTCTGGTGCATAACGGCATGGGCACCCTCGAAGAGCTCAACAGCATCCCACAACCGCTGCTGATGGCGATCACCACCCATGCGGCCCGTCGCGACGGTAACATCATCGTGCACGTGGCAAGCGGCGTCACCCATATGGGACCGGCGCGCGAGCAGGATGGCGATTACAGCTATCTCGCCGACGTGCTGCAACATGTGCTGCCCGATGTGGCCTGGCACAACAACATTCGCCCACAGCTGTGGCGCAAACTGGCGGTGAACTGCGTGATCAACCCGCTGACGGCGCTTTTGGACTGCCCAAACGGTGAACTGAAAAACCATCCGCAGGAAGTAGCGGCCCTTTGCGCTGAAGTCGCGGCCGTGATTGAGCGTGAGGGCATCCACACCTCAGAAGACGATATCCGTTATTACGTCGAGCAGATTATCGACAGCACTGCTGAAAATATCTCATCGATGCTGCAGGATGTGCGCGCACAGCGGCACACAGAAATCGACTACATCACCGGCTATCTGCTCAAACGAGCCCGCGCACATGGCATCAACGTGCCGGAAAATATCCGTCTGTATGACCTGGTTAAACGTAAGGAGAGTGAGTATGAGCGCGTCGGCACTGGTATGCCTCGCCCCTGGTAGCGAAGAGACAGAAGCAGTCACGACCATTGATTTGCTGGTTCGCGGCGGGATAAACGTCACCACCGCCAGCGTCGCCAGCGATGGCAATCTGACTATCGTCTGCTCGCGCGGCGTGAAGCTGCTGGCCGATGCACCGCTGGTTGAAGTGGCGGACGGCGATTTCGATGTGATTGTTCTGCCCGGCGGCCTGAAAGGAGCGGAGTGTTTTCGCGACAGCCCCCTTTTGGTCGAAACCGTGCGCCAGTTTCATCTCTCCGGGCGAATTGTCGCCGCCCTCTGCGCTGCGGCAGCCACCGTACTGGTTCCCCATGACCTCTTCCCCATCGGCAACATGACCGGCTTCCCGACCATGAAAGACCGCATCCCCGAGGGACAGTGGGTCGATAAACGGGTGGTCTGGGATCCGCGCGTCAACCTGCTGACCAGCCAGGGGCCGGGAACCTCGATTGATTTCGCACTCAAGATTATCGATCTGCTTGTCGGGCGAGAAAAAGCCTATGAAGTCGCGTCCTCGCTGGTGATGGCCGCAGGGATTTATAACTACTACGAGGCGTAAATAGACGCTGTAATTCCCCTCAGGCTGGCCATCGCGCCGGCCTTTATTTTCTCTGCTGATAATTGCGGCGGGAATCACAATTCTTATCTTTCTTTCTGACACTGATTCTCATCACGCCCTTTCACCGTGACTAAAACTGCGTATTTTCATTGAGATACGGATTCCCTTTATCGTTTTCACCCTGTTTGACAGCCACAAGCTTCCGTGAAAAACTCATTTCAACTGGCATATACCAGTTAAACACTTCGCCCACTAAAGCGGTCTGGAAATGAAGAATGGCGAAGAACAGAAATCTCTTCTGGAGTAAGCAATGTGATTACATTTCTTGAGAACAGAGTCATTCCTGTCCTGATTCGCGTCGGTGAAAACAAAATCCTGGTGGCGGTGCGTAACGGCATTGCCCTGACGCTCCCCTTCACCATTACCGGCAGTCTGTTTCTGATCCTCGCGAATTTACCGATTCCGGGCTGGACCGACTGGCTTGGCCCTTACGCCGAGAAGCTCAGCGCACCGGTTGCCGTAACCTTCGGCGCCATCGGGCTGATTTCAGCCATCGGCATCAGCTACAACCTGGCGAAAGAGTACAGCCTCAACGCCCTGACCTGCGCCATCATCACCATGGTGGTCTTTTTACTGGCCCAGCTTAACGATAAGTACCAGCTCAATGTCGATAACCTGGGGGCTGCAGGGCTTTTCTCCGCCATTATTCTCTCGATTCTGACGGTGCAAATTGTCCGTTTCTTTATTCATCATAACGTGGTGATTAAACTCCCCGAGGGCGTCCCCCCTGCGGTCGCCCAATCTTTCGCAAGCCTGATCCCGGCGGCGGTGGCGATTACGTTAATCTGGTTCGTTAGGGTCATTCTTAACTTCGATATTAATAATTTCTTTACGCTTATTCTCAGCCCGCTGGTCACCGGCTTAGGATCGCTTCCCGGCATGCTGGTCTTAATCTTTTTGATCTCACTGCTCTGGTGTTGCGGTATTCATGGCGACAACGTCCTCTCCGGCATCACCGCACCGATCTTCCTGAAATACATCGCCGAAAATACCCAGGCCTATTTACACCACCAGCCTATTCCGCACATCACCGCCGACGGGTTTTATATCGTCTTTATGTGTCTCGGCGGCACCGGTGCGACGCTTGGGTTAGTCATGGCGATGATGCGCTCGCGCAGCAAGCTGTATAAATCGGTCGGCAAACTCTCTTTGCCCTCAGCGATATTTTGCATCAATGAGCCGGTGATATTTGGCTGCCCGATTGTCTTTAACCCGTTACTGATGATCCCCTTTACCTTAACTCCGATGATTCTCTGTACGTCGACTTACGCGCTGATGTATTTCGACATTATTGGCCGCCCGGTACTGCAGATCCCCTGGACTATGCCGCCTATTTTCGCGGCCTGGTTTGTCACCGGAGGCAATATTCCGGCCGTGATTTGGTCAGTCTGCACCATTGCCATTTCAGCCCTCGTCTGGCTGCCGTTTTTCAAACTCGCAGAACGCAAACAGTTAGAAACAGAAGCGGCGGAAGAACACTCGCGCCGTGAAGCTGAAAAACTCCCCGATCCCATCTTGTAAAAAGGATTCACGATGAAAAAGCTCAAAATTGTCACGATTGGTGGTGGCTCAAGCTATACGCCGGAATTGATCGATGGATTTATCAAACGCTACGACGAACTGCCGGTCACCGATTTCTACCTGCTGGACATTGAAGAAGGGAGAGAGAAGCTGGAGATCGTCGGCAAGCTCGCCCAGCGCATGGTGGCGCAAGCGGGTATCCCGATGAACATTCACCTGACGCTGGATCGGGAAACGGCCCTGAAAGATGCCGATTTCGTTACTACTCAACTGCGCGTCGGCTTCCTTGATGCGCGCATTAACGATGAGAAAATCCCGCTGAAATACGGCGTACTCGGCCAGGAAACCACCGGGCCAGGCGGTTTTATGAAAGCCCAGCGCACCATTCCTGTGCTGCTGGATATCTGCAAAGCGATGGAAAAATGGTGTCCGAACGCATGGCTTATCAACTTCACTAACCCGGCGGGCATTGTGACAGAAGCCATCACTCGCCACTCTGCGATTAAGACCATCGGGATCTGCAGCGGTGCAAACAGCATGATGATGGACATCGCCAAAGCCTACGATGTCCGCAAAGCGGATATCTACGCGCGGATCATCGGCCTGAACCACCTGATCTTTGCCGATAAAATTTACGTGAAAGGCGACGATTGTACCGATGATTTTATCGAAAAACTGGCCGTTGGCAGTGCCAATAACTCGCTGAAAAATATCCCGGATATCGGCTTTACCGCGCGCTTTGCCCGCGCGCTGCACATGTATCCGATCTCCTATCTCAAGTATTACTTCCTGACCCGCGAAATGACGGAAACGGCTATCCGCGATTCCGCAAATAAGGGCACACGCGGTGAGCAAACACGTGAAATCGAGCGCAAACTGTTTGAGCTGTACCAGGACCCGAACCTGAACCACAAGCCGAAAGAGCTGGAGCAGCGCGGCGGCGCGTGGTACTCCGACACGGCCTGCTCGATCATCAGCTCGATTTTCAACGACAAAAAAGAAGTGCACGTGGTCAACACAGTGAATAACGGCGCGACGCCAGACCTGCCGGATCACGTCACCCTGGAAACCAATGCCGTCATCGATAAAAACGGTGCCCATCCGCTGGCCTACGGCAGACTGCCGGTGAAAATTCGCGGGTTAATCCAGAGTGTCAAAGCCTACGAAGAGCTGACCGTCGAGGCCGCCGTCACCGGAGATTATGCCACCGCCCTGCTGGCGCTGAGCATCAACCCCATCGTGCCCTCCGCCGCCATTGCCGAGCAGATCCTCGATGAGTATCTGGAAGTGAACCACGCCTATTTGCCGCAATACACGAAACGCTAAGGAACTGCGATGAACGTTGAAATTGTTGAAGATTACCGGGCGCTCAGCGCCACTGTGGCCCAGCGCGTGATCGACACCGTCACCCGCAAACCGGATGCCCTGATCTGCATTGCCGGGGGCGATACGCCGCTGGGGGTGTTTGATGTTCTGGTTCGTGCCAGCGAAGAGGGCAACGTCGATTTTTCCCGCGCGGCGTTTGTCGGCCTGGACGAGTGGCTGGGGCTGGGCAAAGCCGATAAGGGCAGCTGTCGCGAGATGGTCTGGGGGCATTTCTTCAGCCGTCTGACGTTACGTGATGAACAAATCTGCTTCTTTGACGGCCTTACGACCGACCCTGAGCAGGAGTGCCGCCGCGTAGATCGTTTCATTGCGGGCCACGGGAGCATTGATATTATCGTGCTCGGCATCGGCATGAATGGTCATATCGGCTTTAATGAGCCAGGCGCGGCACAGGATACGGAGTGTCACGTTGTCGATCTGGATGAGGTCACCCAGTCGGTTTCCGTGAAATATTTCGGCCAGGCGCGCGACGTGAAACAGGGGATTTCTCTGGGGATGAAAACGATTCTGGCGGCGAAGTCAGTGGTTGTGATGGCCAGCGGCGAGAAAAAGGCCGCTATCGTGGCGCAGACTCTGCGCTCAGATATCGACGCCAGTATTCCGGCGACCCTGTTAAAAGCCCATCCGCAGGTGCAAATGCTGGTAGATAAAGGCGCTGCAGCTCAGCTATAAACGCTCCGACAGGCGCGCTCGCGCCTGTCATCTTTCAATGCGTAGATTCTTAACCCGAAACAGATCCGCACGGTTATAGCTAATCGAATAGTTAAAGGCTTTTTTATCACTCAGGCGGGTGACTTCCGTAATTTTCAGCATCGCTTGCCCCGGTGTAATACCCAGAATCTTAGCCAGCTCGCGGTCGAACAGCGCCGCTTCAATTAACGAATCCGCATCGCTGATTTTTTTCCCGGTGTACTCTTCGATATAGCCATACAGCGACCCTTTTTCGAGAACGGACTGTGGGATCACCGCGATGGTTTGCACTGGAATATTGGTGTCTTCGACCAGAACCGGCTGCCCATCCAGAAGACGCACGCGGCGGATAAACCAAACGTCGTCGCCAGGCTTAATCTCAAGGTGTTGTGCCAGCGAGGGATCGGCCTGAATAGTTGTGAAGGTAATTAAGCGGCTGGTGACCTTGACCCGCCCCTGGAATTCGCGAGAAAACCCCAGAATACTGTCGCTCTTTTCATTGTTGAGAATATAAATATTGCTGGCGGTATTTTTCAGCACAAACATGCCTTTACCATGAATGCGCTCGATATACCCTTCCTGAACCAGATTCGCCATCGCTTTTTGTACCGTCACCCGCGTCACGTTATACACGCTGGCGAGATCGCGCTCGGAGGGAATACTTTCTCCGATTCGATATTTCTGATCGAGAATATCCTTTTTTATCTTTTCTTTTATTTCCAGGTATTTATGCATACTACCCTCGCGGCGTCCTGACGGATCGTTACTTTACCATGGGCGCATAATTTGGAAATAAAAAAGCCGGGTAGCGGCTTCGCCTTACCCGGCCTGTTCGTGCAGCGCGTCCCGAAGGGCATTGTTTACGGGCGATATACCTTCACATTGGTAAAGCCCTGCTCGCGCAGGTAGAGCGCCTGCAGGCGGCTCATTACGCCACGCTCGCACCACAGGAGATAGGTTTTGTCCTTCTCCAGATCGCCAAACTTGGTGCTCAGCTTGTAGAACGGCAGAGAGACAACTTCAACGCCCTCCACGCTCAGCGGGCTGGCATCCTGCTCGTCGATGGCGCGGATATCCACGATCACGTCGTTGGCGCTGAATCCGCTTACGGTTTCTACTTCCACCACGTCCTGATCGGTCTGCTGCGCAATTTCACGGATATCAACGTTCGTTGCTTCAGCAACCACTTTTTCGAGGATCTCGAAATCGAAGTTTTGCTCTTCCGCTTCGATCTTCGCCTTCACCGCTTTCACGGTCGGGCTTTTCGAGATCACACCGCAGTATTCCGGCATGGTACGGGCAAAATCTTCCGTACCGATTTTGCGCGCCAGATCGATGATGTGCTCTTTGTCGTGGGAGATCAGCGGACGGAGGATCAGCGTATCCGAGACGTTATCGATCAGACGCAGGTTGGTCAGGGTCTGGCTGGAGACCTGGCCCAGGGCTTCGCCTGTTACCAGCGCCTGCACGCCGTAGCGCTCGGCCACTTTCGACGCCGCACGCATCATCATGCGTTTCAGCACCACGCCCATCTGACCGTCGTCCACTTTTTCGAGGATTTCACCGACCACAGGCTCAAAGTTGATCGCCACAAAACGCACGCGGTGGGAACTGCCAAAACGGTTCCACAGATAATGCGCGACCTGACGAACGCCGATCTCGTGCGCCGCACCGCCCAGGTTAAAGAAGCAGTAATGCACGCGGCAACCGCGACGCATCAGCATGTAGCTGGAGACGCCAGAATCGAAACCACCGGAAATCAAGGACAGTACATCTTCTTGCGTCCCAATCGGATACCCGCCAATCCCTTCGTAGCGGCCTTTGACCAGCAGCAGGCGATCGTTTTCGATCTCCAGATTGACGGTCACTTCCGGGTTGGTCAGCTTCACGCGCGCCGTTTCAACGTGCTGGTTCAGACCGCCGCCAACATAACGTTCGGCTTCGATCGAGCTGAATTCATGTTTACCGCGACGCTTTACGCGCACGCAGAAGGTTTTGCCTTCGATCTGATCGCGGTACTGGGCCAGCGACAGTTCAAAAATATTGTGCAGTGAGGTAAAGGGAACGTCCTCAACTTCCAGAATATGGTGAATCCCGGGAATGCGGGTCAGCGCATCGCGAATATCCAGACGCTTGTTTTCGTCCTTGGCGCGCACTTCGACGTGATCCCAGTGACGAACCACGGCAAGGGTTTCGTCATAATTTTTTAAAACGTTACGAATGTTTCCGGTCAGAATTTTAATAAAGCGCAAACGCACAGATTGGCTTTTGATGGTGATTTCCGGGAACAATTTAATGATAAACTTCATGGCGGCAATGTTTCGTTGGCAAGCCCGTAAAGGCTTGTGATGGAAAAGAGTACAGCAGCCCACACCCGTGGCTGCATCCAGGCGCGGAAGTATACCACTATAGCGGTGCTCCTGTGCACATTGCGCGTTATTTGCTTATCCGCCCGAGTCCGCTACCATGACGGGGCTGAAAATATGAGAGTCTACATTCACTATGCCGAAGAAAAATGACGCACCAGCCAGTTTCGAAACTGCGCTGAGTGAGCTGGAGCAAATTGTGACTCGTCTGGAAAGTGGCGACCTGCCGCTGGAAGACGCGCTCAATGAATTCGAACGCGGCGTGCAGCTTGCGCGCCAGGGGCAGGTTAAATTGCAGCAGGCCGAACAGCGTGTGCAAATTCTGCTGTCCGATAGCGAAGACGCCGCCACAACCCCTTTTACACCGGACGCTGAGTAAATGGATTTCGCCAAAGCGCTTCAGGAATGTGTGGAACGTGCCAACGACGCGCTGCGTCGTTTTATTGAACCACAGCCTTTTCAGAACACTCCACTGGTTGAAGCCATGCACTATGGCGCACTCTTAGGTGGAAAGCGTCTGCGCCCGTTTCTCGTCTATGCTACGGGCAATATGTTTGGCATCAGCAATGACACGCTGGATGCGCCAGCGGCCGCCGTTGAGTGCATTCATGCCTACTCGCTGATCCACGATGATTTACCGGCGATGGACGACGACGATTTACGTCGCGGCCAGCCGACCTGCCATATCAAGTTTGGCGAAGCCAATGCCATTCTGGCCGGTGATGCTCTGCAGACGCTGGCGTTCTCTATTCTGAGCGATGCGCCGATGGTTGAAGTGGCCGATCGTGACCGTCTGGCGATGGTTTCTGAGCTGGCGATGGCCAGCGGCATCGCTGGTATGTGCGGTGGTCAGGCGCTGGATCTGGAAGCGGAAGGTCGTCAGGTTAATCTGGAACAGCTTGAGCGCATCCACCGTCATAAAACAGGTGCGCTGATCCGTGCAGCCGTTCGCCTGGGCGCGCTGAGCGCGGGTGAACAGGGGCGTAAAGCCTTGCCCGTTCTGGACAGATACGCCGAAAGTATCGGTCTGGCTTTCCAGGTTCAGGATGACATTCTGGATGTGGTGGGCGATACTGCAATATTGGGAAAACGTCAGGGTGCAGACCAGCAGCTTGGCAAAAGTACCTACCCCGCCCTGCTGGGCCTTGAGCAAGCCCAACGTAAAGCCCGGGACCTGATCGATGATGCCCGCCAGTCGCTGAATCTGCTGGCCGCACAATCGCTTGATACCTCGGCACTGGAAGCGCTAGCGGACTATATAATCCAGCGTGATAAATAAACATACTAAATCTCGATGAGCCTTTGATGAGTTTTGATATTGCCAAATACCCGACACTGGCGTTGGTTGACTCCACCCAGGAGTTACGTCTGTTGCCGAAAGAGAGCCTGCCGAAGCTGAGCGACGAACTGCGTCGTTACCTGCTCGACAGCGTGAGTCGTTCCAGCGGACATTTCGCCTCCGGGCTTGGCACGGTGGAGCTGACCGTTGCGCTGCACTACGTCTACAACACCCCGTTTGACCAGCTGATCTGGGATGTCGGTCATCAGGCTTATCCGCACAAAATTCTCACCGGCCGTCGCGATAAAATTGGTACGATCCGCCAGAAAGGCGGGCTGCATCCGTTCCCATGGCGCGGTGAGAGCGAGTACGACGTCTTAAGCGTCGGCCACTCTTCTACATCAATTTCTGCGGGTATCGGCATTGCCGTGGCGGCGGAAAAAGAGAATAAACAGCGCCGCACCGTCTGCGTGATTGGCGATGGCGCGATCACGGCGGGTATGGCGTTTGAGGCGATGAACCACGCGGGCGATATCATGCCCGATATGCTGGTGATCCTTAACGACAATGAAATGTCGATCTCAGAAAACGTCGGTGCGCTCAACAACCACCTGGCGCAGCTGCTCTCCGGCAAACTCTATTCCACTCTGCGTGAAGGCGGTAAAAAAGTCTTCTCCGGCGTGCCACCGATCAAAGAGCTGCTGAAACGCACCGAAGAGCACATCAAAGGCATGGTGGTTCCCGGCACCCTGTTTGAAGAGCTGGGCTTTAACTACATTGGCCCGGTGGACGGGCATGACGTGCTGGGTCTGGTCTCTACGCTCAAGAACATGCGCGACCTGAAAGGCCCGCAGTTCCTGCACATCATGACTAAAAAAGGGCGTGGCTACGAGCCAGCGGAAAAAGACCCGATCACCTTCCACGCCGTGCCTAAATTCGATCCGACCAGCGGCTGTCTGCCAAAAAGCAGCGGCGGGATGCCAAGCTATTCGAAAATTTTCGGCGACTGGCTATGCGAAACAGCGGCCAAAGACAACAAGCTGATGGCCGTGACGCCTGCCATGCGTGAAGGCTCCGGCATGGTTGAGTTCTCCAAAAAATTCCCGGGTCAATATTTTGACGTGGCGATTGCCGAACAGCATGCGGTGACGTTCGCAGCCGGTCTGGCAATTGGTGGCTATAAACCGATTGTGGCTATCTACTCGACTTTCCTGCAGCGCGCCTACGATCAGGTGATCCACGACGTCGCTATTCAGAAGCTGCCGGTGCTGTTTGCTATCGATCGTGCAGGTATCGTCGGTGCCGACGGGCAGACGCACCAGGGGGCGTTTGATCTCTCCTTCCTGCGCTGTATCCCGGACATGGTCGTGATGACGCCAAGCGACGAGAACGAATGCCGTCAGATGCTCTTTACCGGCTATCACTATCAGGACGGCCCAAGCGCAGTGCGTTATCCGCGCGGCAACGCCGTGGGCGTCGAGCTGGAACCGCTGGCGAAATTACCTATCGGGAAAGGCATCGTTAAGCGTCACGGCGAAAAACTGGCAATCCTCAACTTCGGTACATTGATGCCAGAGGCGGCGAAAGTCGCGGAATCGCTCAATGCGACCCTGGTGGATATGCGCTTTGTTAAACCGCTGGATGAAACGTTAATTCTGGAGATGGCGGCGCGTCACGATTCGCTGGTCACCCTGGAAGAGAACGCCATTATGGGCGGCGCAGGCAGCGGCGTGAACGAAGTGCTGATGGCACATCGCAAGCCAGTTCCGGTGCTGAATCTCGGCCTGCCAGACTACTTTATTCCGCAAGGAACTCAGGACGAAGCCCGCGCGGCGATTGGCCTGGATGCAGCCGGAATTGAAGCTAAAATCCGCAGCTGGCTGGCGTAACATCTCCTCTCTTTTCCCTCCTGCTATGCTTAAAGATAGTATTTTAAGCAATCAGCAGGAGTGGAAGCATGCAATACAACACGTTAGGAAAAACAGATCTTAAGGTTTCCCGTCTTTGTCTGGGCTGTATGACATTTGGCGAACCTCAACGGGGAAACCATGCCTGGACGCTGCCGGAAGAGAGCAGCCGCCTTATCATCAAACACGCCCTCGACGGCGGCATTAACTTCTTCGATACGGCAAACAGCTACTCCGACGGCAGCAGCGAAGAGATTGTGGGCCGCGCGCTGCGGGATTTTACCCGTCGCGACGAAGTGGTGGTTGCCACCAAGGTTTACTATCCCTCAGGCGATTTAACTGAAGGGCTGTCCCGCGCGCAAATCCTGCGTTCGATTGATGCCAGCCTGAAGCGCCTGAACATGGATTATGTCGATCTGCTGCAAATCCACCGTTGGGACTACAACACCCCGATAGAAGAGACCCTTGAAGCGCTGGACGACGTAGTAAAAGCGGGTAAAGCGCGCTACATCGGTGCGTCGTCAATGCACGCCTCGCAGTTTGCCGAAGCGCTGGATCTTCAGAAGCAGCACGGCTGGGCGCGATTCGTCACTATGCAGGATCACTACAATCTGATCTATCGCGAAGAAGAGCGCGACATGCTGCCGCTGTGCTATCAGGAAGGCGTGGCGGTGATCCCCTGGAGTCCGCTGGCACGCGGTCGTTTAACCCGTCCGTGGGGAGAAACCACCGCGCGCTCCGTTTCCGATGAAGTGGGTAAAAATTTGTATAACGATACCCAGGCGAGCGATGCGCTGATCGCCGAACGTCTGGCAGGTATCGCCGAGGAGACGGGCGCTACCCGCGCGCAGGTGGCGCTGGCGTGGCTTCTGAGCAAACGCGGAGTGGCGGCACCGATTATCGGCACGTCGCGGGAAGAACAGCTGGATGAACTGCTGAATGCGGTCGATTTGACGCTGACGCCGGAGCAGATTGCCGAGCTGGAAACACCCTATCAGCAACATCCGGTCGTCGGATTTAAATAAAAAAAGCCGGGCGGCGGCTTCGCCTTACCCGGCCTGCAATGCATGTGATTTTGTTAGCCGGGAAGCCCAGCGCGACCCGGCAGCAAACCGCACGACATTATGCGAAGTGATCGTACCCTTTCCAGTCGAGTGTCACAGGGGTGCCGTTTTGCACAAACTGCATCCCCTCGCTCTCAGGCAAAATCTGCCCGATACAGGTAAACGGCGCACCGAGATTACCCAGCGCAACATCCAGCGTACCGCGATTCAGCTCCGGGACGGTAAAGCACAGCTCGTAATCTTCACCGCCGGACAGCGCCCAGCGCAGCGCCTGCTCAGGCTCGACGTGTTTACGCATCTGCTCTGACAGCGGGAAGGTATCGAGATCAACTCGCGCCCCGACGCCACTTGCCTTAAGAATGTGCCCGAGATCGGAAATCAAACCGTCAGACAGATCGATCGCCGAGCTGGCGCGCTCGCGCAGTGCCTGGCCGTGCAGAATGCGTGGGGTTGGGCGCAGGTGGCGTTTCACCAGATACGCTGCGTCATCGGCGTCGTTCACGGTTAAACGATCCTGCAAAATCGCCAGCCCCGCCGCGCTGTCGCCGGGCGTACCGGTGACATAAATCCAGTCGCCCGGCCTCGCACCCGAGCGTTTCAGCGCGCGTCCGACTGGCACATAGCCATGGATCGCCAGCGTCATCGACAGCGGACCGGCCGTGGTATCACCGCCAATCAGCTGCATATCGTAATAGTTCAGTTGTTCAAACAGCGCGTCGCTGAAGGCTTCAAGCCAGGATTCATCGACGCTCGGCAAGGTAAGTGCCAGCGTCAGCCACGCCGGATCGGCGCCCATCGCCGCCAGATCGCTTACGTTCACCGCCAGCGCTTTGTAGGCCAGATCGGCCGGATCGATATCCGCCAGGAAATGGCGCCCATACACTAAGGTATCGGTGCTGATAGCCAGGGTCTGTTTTTCGGGAATATTGAGAAGTGCGCAGTCGTCGCCAATGCCCGTTTCAACATCAAGACGGGAGCTACGAACGCGGTCAAAATAACGGGCAATCAGGGAGAATTCGCCGCATGCCATACGTTATGCCTCAGCAAATAAAAATAAAAAAACCGGAGCCGCACAGCCAGGCGGCAGTGCGAAACTCCGGTTTGCGGATCACTTTTTGTGGGGACGGATCGCAGGTGCGGCTTTATCCAGCACGCCATTCACAAATTTGTGGCTGTCTTCAGCACCGAAGGTTTTTGCCAGTTCGATAGCTTCATTGATGGCCACTTTGTATGGCACATCCTGACGTTTAGACAGCTCAAACAGCGCAATGCGCAGCACTGCTTTTTCAACCTGGCCCAGCTCTTCAAGCAGACGGGACAGGTACGGCTTCATCAGACCGTCGAGATACGCGCTATTAGTCGCCACTCCCGACAGCAGTTCACGGAAGTACAGGACGTCAACGTCTTTGACGTCTTGTTCCGCCAGGAACTGGTATTCAACATCAGCGATGTCGTTCTGGGACAACTGCCAGGAGTAGAGCGCCTGGACGGCACACTCACGGGCGCGGCGACGAGCAGCAGGTTTCACGGAATTCCCCTTACAAAAAAATCAGGCCTTAATGGCTTTCAATACGTTGATCATTTCAAGCGCGGTCAGTGCAGCTTCTGCACCTTTGTTACCGGCTTTGGTGCCAGCGCGTTCGATGGCTTGTTCAATACTTTCAGTAGTCAGTACGCCGAATGCGACAGGAATTTCAGCATCCTGTGCCACGTGCGCCAGACCATTGCTTGCACCACCCGCAACGTATTCGAAGTGAGCAGTACCGCCACGAATCACCGTACCCAGCGCAATCACCGCGTCGTATTTACCGGTTTTCGCCAAAGCGCCCGCTGCCAACGGCAGTTCGTAGGCACCTGGAACCCAAACAACGGTAATATTGTCATCTTTAACCTGGCCAATACGTTTCAGGGCGTCAATCGCACCGTCCAGCAGGCTTTCGTTGATGAAGTTGTTGAAACGCGCAATAGTGATGGCGACGCGAGCGTCCGGGGTAGCAACAGCAGCTTCAATAATATTCATACTCTTCCTTTACGGGTTCATTTGGCCCCGCAGGGGGGCGGATTTTATCATAATACTTCGCGCACTGCTTCTCTATTTCAGAAAGCCTCACGCAGGGATTAAATGCAGGCACACGTCGGGGCCAACCTGCCGAATTTCGCTGAATTTGAGTTGCGGCGCATCGGCCAGTTTTTCAAGGCCGGGCAGCACAAACAGGCCACGCGCATCGGCACCTAACAGTTTAGGCGCAACGTAGACAATCAGTTCATCCACCAGCCCTGCCTGCAATAACGCACCGGCAAGCGTAGGCCCGGCCTCAACCCAGATGCTGTTCACCTGCTGTTTACCCAGCAGCATCATCAGCACCACCAAATCGATATGACCGTGATGCTCCGGCACCATAATGCTGCGCACCGCGTTCGGCCATTCACGACTGTCTTCTTGCGTACGTGCAATCCAGGTTTCACCCGGCTGCTGCACGATACGGTGTTCGGGCGTCAGGCGATTCTGACGATCCAGCACAATACGCAGCGGCTGGCGCAGATTTTCCTCGGGATAGAGCGCCCGGGTATCGGCATCAAGCTCTTCCCAGCGCACGGTCATCGCCGGATCGTCTGCCAGCACCGTCTCACTGCTGGTGAGAATAGCATGGCTTTGCGCGCGCAGACGTTGCACATCGCGCCTTGCCTGCGGGGAGGTGATCCACTGGCTTTCACCGCTGGCCATCGCCGTGCGACCGTCAAGAGAGGCGCCCAGCTTCAGCTGTATGTAGGGGAAGCCGGTCCGCATCCGCTTGAGAAACCCCTTATTCAGCGCCTCAGCATCGTTCATCATCAGCCCGTGGCTGACGTCGATGCCTTCCTGCTGCAGGCGATAAAGACCGCGCCCCGCCACCTGCGGGTTCGGGTCCTGCATGGAGGTCACCACGCGCGCCACGCCTGCGGCAATTAATGCTTCGCAGCACGGCGGCGTGCGGCCATGATGGCTGCAGGGTTCAAGGGTCACATAGGCCGTTGCGCCACGGGCCTTTTCGCCCGCCATGCGTAACGCATGCACTTCAGCATGCGGCTCACCGGCGCGATAATGGAAACCCTCGCCCACAATAACGCCGTCTTTGACAATCACGCAGCCCACGTTCGGATTGGGATGGGTGGTGAAGCGTCCGCGCTGCGCGAGTTTCATCGCTCGCGCCATGTAAATCTCATCCTGCATGGGCTTAATCCTGTAGGCGGGCGATCTCTTCGCCGAACTCTTTGATGTCTTCGAAGCTGCGATAGACGGAAGCAAAGCGGATGTACGCCACTTTATCGAGCTTTTTGAGCTGCTCCATCACCAGGTTGCCGATCATTTTGCTCGGCACTTCGCGCTCGCCGGTGCCACGCAGATGCGATTTAATGTGATTAAGCGCCATTTCGACGTCATCTGCGCTGACTGGCCGTTTTTCCAGTGCTTTTAGCATCCCTCTGCGCAGTTTCTCTTCGTTAAATGGCTCACGTACATCGTTACTTTTCACCACGCGCGGCATCACCAGCTCTGCCACTTCGAAGGTGGTGAAACGTTCGTTGCAGACCAGACACTGCCGACGACGACGGACAGAGGAGCCTTCACCTACAAGACGGGAGTCGATTACTTTGGTATCCACAGCGGAACAGAATGGGCAATGCATACGGTGTCCTGGCTATCTGGTTAACTGAACTCTATTTTACCCTGAACTGGGCCGACAACAAAGGAAGAGCGCTTTTGAGACAAAGGATCTATACCTGACGGCGAGTTACTGGCTACCATTAGGACATCCGTTATTTCAAGGAATTAAACGCAATGACAAGACGTTACCTAAGAATTCTCGTGGTGGGAAGTCTCTTCACCCTTAGCGCCTGCGCACAGCAAAGCGAAGTTCGCCAGATGAAACAGAGCGTTAATACGCTCAACACGGCGATGACTAAGCTGAACCAGGAAACGGTTAAAATCACGCAGCAAAATGCCCTGAATGCGAAATCCAGTAGCGGCGTTTATCTGTTGCCGGGCGCCAACACGCCTGCACTGTTGAAAAGTCAAATTGGTACGCTGCGCATGTCGGTGGTCAATGTGGCACCTAACGCCGACGGCACACACGCCACCCTGCGCATCCAGGGCCAGTCCAACGATCCGCTGCCAGCCTTTAGCGGCACGGTCGAATGGGGCCAGCTGCAGGGAACGACCGAAAGCTATCAGGAGGTTAACGTGCAAAACCAGCTGATTACCGCCCCTGCCAGCGTGCTCGCACCGAGCGATGTCGATATCCCACTGCAGTTAAACGGTACCACGCCAGAGCAGTTAGGTTTCATCCGTATCCACGATATTCAGCCTGCCGCCCAGTAACACTCTTTAGCGGAACGTTTACCGCGTTCCGCTCTCTCTTACATCCCGAAACATTGGCAAGATAAATGATTGCCGTTACAATCCCCGCCGTTTAAAGTACGCAAACGTGAACGCAATCGATTACGCGCATGAGAGATATGTGAAACAACACATATTTTTGTGAGCAGGGATTCCTATAATAGGCTCCGCAGAAACACGAAATATTTAGAAACGCAATTCGCGCATCTTTCACATCCCGAAAGGGATTTTCAATCAGTGGCATGATTATGAAAAAAACATTACTAGCAGCCGGTGCAGTTCTGGCACTGTCTTCCGCTTTCGCTGTAAACGCAGCTGAAAATTCAAAACCTGAATATGTTTCCGACTGGTGGCACCAGAGCGTCAACGTGGTTGGTAGCTACCACACTCGCTTCGGACCACAGATCCGCAACGATACCTATCTGGAGTACGAAGCTTTCGCCAAGAAAGACTGGTTTGATTTCTACGGTTACGCCGATGCACCGGTCTTCTTCGGTGGTAACACCGATGCGAAAGGTATCTGGAACCACGGTTCTCCGTTGTTCATGGAAATCGAACCGCGCTTCTCTATCGACAAGCTGACGGGCGCAGACCTGAGCTTCGGTCCGTTCAAAGAGTGGTATGTCGCGAACAACTACATCTACGACATGGGCCGCAACGCATCGGGCCGTCAGAGCACCTGGTACATGGGTCTGGGTACTGACATCGACACCGGTCTGCCGATGAGCCTGTCCATGAACGTGTATGCCAAATACCAGTGGCAGAACTACGGTGCCGCGAACGAAAACGAGTGGGATGGCTACCGTTTCAAAGTGAAATACTTTGTGCCAATTACCCAGCTGTGGGGCGGTAACCTGAGCTATATCGGTTTCACCAACTTTGACTGGGGTTCAGACCTGGGCGACAACGACTTCCGTGACCTGAACGGTAAGAAAGCGCGTACCAACGACTCCATCGCCTCCAGTCACATCCTGGCGCTGAACTACGATCACTGGCACTACTCCGTGGTTGCTCGTTACTGGCACAACGGTGGTCAGTGGAACGACGACGCGAGCCTGAACTTCGGTAACGGTGATTTCAGCGTACGTTCCACCGGTTGGGGTGGTTACCTGGTTGTAGGTTACAACTTCTAATCCTGCCGCAGGCCGGATAAGCGAACCGCCATCCGGCATCAAAAAGCCAGCGCAATGCTGGCTTTTTTGTTAGTTGCAGACCAGCGCCCGGCCCTGATCCAGCAGCCACGGACGTAAATAGCCGACGGTATTGGACATCGGCAGCACCTCATCCGGCAGCCTGATTCCGATGTGCTCGGCAATGTATGCCCGACGCGCCACAATGCGCTGCCAGAGCGCGGGGTAGTCGCTTGCCAGCGTCTGACGCAGCGTGTCATCCGCTAGCGCAACGGTATCTTCAATGCTGGCCCCGGCGTATCCCGCTCTCGACGGAATAATGTCGATTTGCAGGAGCATTCCACTTTTCAAGGTCGCGGCCGAACCGGGACCAATGGGCGAACAGAGCCACTCTTCATCCGCCACCAGATGCCCCGGATTCAGGTGCCAGTGATACTCGGCTTTTGGTAATACCCGCTCAATTACGTCATACATCTCGCCGCCTTTCATTCCGATGTGCAGATGTTCAAGCCAGGCGACGACCGCACAGAAATAGGGTTTTGCCACCACCTCGAGATAGTCAGCGACGTCGGGCGCAAGCTCCGACGCATTCGCCACGACATATGCCGCTCTGCTGGTCAGCCCGCCTTTGTAGCTGGTGGTGAGGGAGAATTTATCACCGCGCTGAATAACTTTGTCACCGGGATAAAGGTTAGCCCAGGCAAAGCGATCGCCCGTCGCGGCGATAGTGACGACATTATTCGGCTGACCTTCTGCCGCCAGCAGCGCCGCGATCTGTTTTTCGGTTTTACCGGGTTCGATGGCATTTAGCGCCGTCAGGATCGCCGTTGAGGCCAGATTCGCACCATATTCGTAGTGCGCCAGTTCGTTGGCGTTGTTGACCGTACGCGCGCCGCCGTCAGGATCGATAAAAATACCCGTGGCATTGCGCAGCTGCGCCGTCCCCTCTCCCGCCAGGCGAATGGCATCGACAATAAAAGCGGGTAAATCAAACATCTGATGCGCATCGTCACCCGAGCCGGTAAACAGCTTCCACCCCGCAAGCCCAAGCGTTTTACCTGCCGTTACGCCCGCTTCCTTCAGCAGTTCCGGCAGCGGTTTTTTGTTATCCATCGGCTGATTGGGCAGCGAAAACCACGGAGCATGGATCACCCGGTTTGTGAGCCGTGCATAGGCGGCCAGCTTCAGGTTTTCATTGCCCAGCACCAGCACCGCCTCCCCCGAAGCCTGCAGCACCAGTAGCGCCTCTTCAAAGCGGGGAATAAACCCGGTCAGATATTCGAAGTTACCGCCGTGCTCTTTATCCGCGTAGACAATCAGCGCGTCCAGCCCGTGCTGTTGCATCTTGCTCAGTACATTGGCTTTTCGCTGACGCAGAGTTTCGTCGCTCAACGTTACGGAAGGCACGCCATGCCAGACGGCAGGCTGGGGAATGGAAGAAAGGGTGACCATCGGCATTACTCCATGTCATTGCGATTCACAATGCGAGAGTAACCAAATTTGAGATAGCTGTAATAAAAAAATCCCGGCCTTGCGACCGGGATTCCGTTATCAGATTGCTGTTGCCGTTACGGCAGGATGGACGGCTGATCCGCCCCTTCCTTTTCAACTTTCTGCTGCAGCAGATGCTCACGCTTCATGCCCAGTTTCAACGCCAGCGCGGACGCGACGTAGATAGAAGACGCTGTACCGATAGACACACCGATCAGCATGGTCAGCGAGAAGCCTTCCAGAATCGGGCCACCGAAGAGGAACAGCATCAGGATAACCATCAAGGTTGTCCCGGATGTGATCAACGTACGGTGCAGCGTTTGGGTCAGAGAAACGTTAAAGATTTCGTACGGCGTACCGCGACGGATCTTACGGAAGTTCTCACGAATACGGTCAGATACCACGATGCTGTCGTTCAGTGAGTAACCGATAACCGACATCAACGAGGCCACGATGGTCAGGTCAACCTCAATATGGAACAGAGACAACACACCCATGGTGATAACCACGTCGTGCGCCAGTGCGATAACCACACCGGCCGCCAGACGCCATTCGAAACGGAAACCAACGTACACCAGAATCGAGATCAGCGCGGCCAGCAGTGCCAGAGCACCATTCTGCGCCAGATCTGCCCCAACGCTTGGGCCGACGAATTCGATACGTTTAACCGTGGCGTCCTGGCTGGTCGCTTCGTTAATCACGTTAACGACTTTGCTGCCCAGCTCCTGGCTGCCATTGGCATCGTGAACCGGAGGCATACGCACCATGATGTCGCGGCTGCTGCCGAAGTTCTGCAGCTGCGGCTCTTCGAAGCCCGCTTTCTGCAGCGCCAGACGCATCTGGTCCATATCAGCCGGTTTTTCGAGGGTAATTTCGATCACCGTACCACCGGTGAAGTCGAGACCCCAGTTAAAACCACGGACACCGATAATGGCGATAGACACAATCAGGAGGAAACCTGAAATGCCGAAGGCCCAGTAGTCCCAGCGCATAAAGTCCCAGACTTTACGGCCATGGTTCAATTGTTCAACAGTATATTCCTGTGCCACAACGCACTCCTCAGATAGACAGCTTTTTGACGCGCTTGCCGCCATACAGCAGGTTCACGATGGCACGGGTGCCGACAATAGCGGTAAACATTGACGTTGCCACACCGATACCGGTGGTGATAGCAAAGCCTTTGATCGCGCCAGTACCCACTGCATACAGGATCAGAACCTTAATCAGTGTTGTCACGTTCGCATCGAAGATGGAGCTGAATGCGCCTTTATAGCCTTCATCGATCGCTTGTTGTACGGAGCGACCGTTGCTCAGTTCTTCTTTAATACGCTCGTTTATCAATACGTTGGCGTCAACCGCCACCGCAAGGGTTAGAACGATACCCGCAATACCCGGCATGGTCAGCGTCGCCCCTGGCAGCAGGGACATGATACCGATGATCAGCACCAGGTTTGCAATCAGCGCGGTAGTCGCAATCAGGCCAAACTTCTTATAGAAGAAGAGCATGAAGATGATTGAAACCGCCAGACCGGCCAGACAGGCTTCCAGACCCTGAGTGATGTTTTGCATACCCAGCGTTGGACCGATAGTACGCTCTTCAACAATCTGAATCGGCGCAATCAACGCACCGGCACGCAGCAGCAGAGAGAGCTGACGCGCTTCGTTCGGGTTGTTGATGCCCGTAATACGGAAGCTGTTGCCCAGGCGAGACTGGATGTTGGCGATGTTAATCACCTCTTCCTCTTTCACCAGAACCGCACGACCGTTGGCATCTTTCTTACCGCTGTCTTTGTACTCCACGAACAGAGTCGCCATCGGTTTACCGATGTTATCCTTCGTGAAGTTGGACATGATGTTACCACCCGCGCTATCAAGCGAGATGTTAACCTGCGGCTGGTTGTATTCATCCTGGTTCGAAGTGGAATCGGTGATGTGGTCACCGGTCAGAATCACGCGTTTGTACAGCACAACAGGCTGACCTTCACGTGTCTGTTTCACTTCGGAGTCACCTGGAACACGACCCGATGCCGCAGCGGATTGATCCACGTTGGTGTTCACCAGGCGGAATTCCAGGGTGGCTGTCGCACCCAAAATCTCTTTGGCGCGCGCGGTATCCTGGATACCTGGCAGCTCAACCACAATACGGTCAGCACCCTGACGCTGTACCAGTGGCTCAGCAACACCCAGCTGGTTCACACGGTTACGCAGGATATTGATGTTTTGCTGAACCGCGTATTCGCGCGCTTCGCTCAGACGCGTATCGGTCATGACGGCACGCAGCTGATTGCTACCCTGGCGAGAAATCACCAGATCGCGATGACGTGCAGCCAGATAATCGACCGCCTGATCGCGAGCCGTTGCGTCACGGAAGGTGATGCTCAGACCATAGTTATCGTCCTTACGCACGGTGGTGTAAGGAATGCTTTTTTCACGCAGATCGCTGCGCAGGCTATCAATGTTCTGTTCCTGCAGCTTGCCGAGCGCGGTATCCATATCCACTTCCATCAGGAAGTGAACGCCGCCACGCAGATCAAGACCGAGTTTCATCGGCTCTGCATTGATAGAGGCTAACCAACGCGGGGTTGCAGGAGCAAGGTTTAACGCCACGACATATTTGTCACCCAGCACGCCCATCAGCGCTTCACGTGCGCGGAGCTGCGTGTCGGTGGTGTCGAAGCGAGCAAGAATTGCGCCCTCTTCCAGTGCCACAGACTTAGCGGTAATTTTTTCTTCTTGTAACGTTTTCTGGACCTGGATCAGCGTTTGCTCACTGGCGGCGACACCGCGCGCGCCAGTGATTTGAACGGCCGGATCCTCACCATACAGGTTGGGAAGTGCGTACAGCAGGCCGACGATAATCACGACGACCAGCATGATGTACTTCCACAAAGGATAACGGTTTAACACGGCAGTTCCCTTTGGGAAAAGTTGGATTACAGCGCCTTCATCGTGCCTTTCGGCAGTACGGCAGCAACGAAGTCACGTTTGATAACCACTTCAGTGGTGTCGTTCAGTGCGATAGAGATGTAGCCAGTTTCAGCCACTTTCGTCACACGACCCACCAGACCGCCATTGGTCAGCACTTCGTCGCCTTTCGCGATGGAGTTCATCAGGTTTTTGTGTTCTTTGGTACGTTTCTGCTGTGGGCGCAGGATCATGAAGTAGAAGATCAGACCAAACACCACCAGCATCAGAATCAGAGACATCGGGCTGCCCTGCGACGGAGCGCCTGTTGCTGCTACCGCATCAGAAATAAAAAAGCTCATTCAAATTCCCTCATTATTAAATTAGTCAACGTTCAAAGGTGGAACATCACGACCCTGGCGTTGGTAAAAATCAGTCACGAAGCTCTCTAATTTACCCTCTTCGATAGCCTTACGTAAACCAGCCATTAAGCGCTGATAATAACGAAGGTTATGAATGGTATTGAGACGCGCGCCTAAAATCTCATTGCAACGATCAAGATGATACAAATATGCGCGAGAATAGTGACGACAGGTATAACAATCACACTCAGCATCCAGCGTGCTGGTGTCATTTTTATGCTTCGCGTTACGGATTTTCACCACACCGTCGGTAACAAACAGGTGTCCGTTACGCGCGTTGCGGGTTGGCATGACGCAGTCGAACATATCGATGCCGCGGCGCACACCTTCAACCAGATCTTCTGGTTTACCCACGCCCATCAGGTATCGCGGTTTATCCGCAGGGATTTGCGGGCAAACATGCTCCAGAATACGGTGCATGTCTTCCTTCGGCTCACCCACAGCCAAACCGCCGACAGCGTAGCCATCAAAACCTATCTCTACCAGACCTTTAACAGAGATATCGCGTAAATCTTCGTAAACGCTGCCCTGAATAATCCCGAACAGCGCATTTTTGTTTTCCAGCCCGTCAAAACGGTCACGGCTACGCTTCGCCCAACGCAGAGACATCTCCATGGAACGCTTCGCGTAATCCCAGTCTGCAGGATATGGCGTGCATTCGTCGAAGATCATCACGATGTCAGAGCCGAGATCGTACTGAATTTCCATGGATTTTTCAGGATCGAGGAAGATCGGATCGCCGTTGATCGGGTTACGGAAGTGTACACCTTGTTCGGTGATTTTACGGATATCACCCAGGCTGAACACCTGGAAACCGCCGGAGTCGGTCAGGATTGGACCTTTCCACTGCATGAAATCATGCAGATCGCCGTGCAGTTTCATCACTTCCTGGCCTGGGCGCAGCCACAGGTGGAAGGTGTTACCGAGGATAATCTGTGCGCCGGTCGCTTCAACTTCTTCCGGCGTCATCCCTTTTACGGTGCCGTAGGTGCCCACAGGCATAAAGGCTGGCGTTTCAACCACGCCGCGATCAAACACCAGGCGGCCACGGCGCGCGCGTCCGTCGGTGGTATCGAGTTCAAATTTCATTTTTTCTCCAGCGTCAGAAAAACAGTCCGACGTTTTCATACGGTGTCGCGGAATCAGTCCCCGACACGCTCATTCAAAGCCTGCGGATTGTACGTGATAAACATCGCGTCCCCGTAGCTAAAAAAGCGATAATTTTGTTCTACCGCAGCCTTATAGGCGTTCATTGTATGCTGATAACCGGCAAACGCCGACACCAGCATAATCAAAGTCGATTCAGGCAGATGGAAGTTCGTCACCAGCGCATCGATCACTTTGTATTGATAACCTGGGTAAATAAAGATTTGCGTGTCGCCAAAGAACGGCTCAATCAGGTCGGTTTTGGCCGCCTGCGCCGCGCTTTCCAGCGAACGAACGGAGGTCGTGCCGACCGCAATCACGCGGTTGTTGCGCGCTTTGGCGGCGAGCACAGCGTCAACCACCTCTTGCGGCACTTCCGCGTACTCGGAGTGCATGATGTGGTCTTCGATAGAATCCACGCGCACCGGCTGGAACGTCCCCGCGCCGACGTGCAGCGTGACAAACGCCATCTCGATGCCTTTCTCGCGCAGTTTTTCCAGCAGCGGTTCATCAAAGTGCAAACCGGCAGTCGGTGCAGCAACGGCGCCGGGTTTTTCGCTGTAGACCGTCTGGTACAGCTCGCGGTCGGCGTCTTCGTCCGGGCGGTCGATGTACGGCGGCAGCGGCATGTGGCCGATGGCGTTCAGAATATCCAGCACCGGGCGTTCGTCGTTAAACTCGACTTCAAACAGCGCGCCGTGACGGGCCGTCATGGTGGCGTTGATGCTTTCGTCATCACCCAGCAGCAGCTCAGCGCCCGGCTTCGGCGCTTTGGAGGCGCGAATATGTGCCAGAATACGTTTGTCATCGAGCATACGTTCGACCAGCACTTCAATCTTGCCACCGCTGGCTTTACGGCCAAACAGACGCGCCGGGATCACGCGGGTATTGTTAAAGACCAACAGATCGCCAGGGTTGAGCTTATCGAGCAGATCGGTGAAAGTACCGTGCGTCAGCGCGCCCGTTGGCCCGTCCAGCGACAGCAAGCGGCAACCACTGCGCTCCGGCTGCGGATAGTGGGCAATCAGGGATTCAGGTAATTCAAAGGAGAAATCGGCGACGCGCATGACTTATACTCGTGACTTAAAAACAGGCGGCTTAGTCTAGTGCTCACACCTCTTTGCTGCAACAACTAGCCGTATCCGGATACCAAAACGCATGAATTTTCTCGCACACCTGCACCTCGCCCACCTCGCCGACAGCTCACTTTCGGGCAATTTGCTGGCCGATTTTGTTCGCGGCAACCCGGCAGAGGACTATTCCGAGGAGGTGGTGGAGGGTATTTTCATGCATCGTCGCATCGATGTGTTGACCGATAACCTGCCCGAAGTGACAGAAGCGAAGGCGTGGTTTCGACCTGAAACCCGCCGCGTGGCACCGATTACGCTGGATGTGATGTGGGATCATTTTCTCTCGCGCCACTGGTCACAGCTCTCACCCGAGCTGCCGCTGCCTGAATTTGTTCGCTATGCCCATTCGCAGGTGGCGCTCATTCTGCCCGACTCGCCGCCGCGCTTTGTCAATCTGAACGACTATCTGTGGTCCGAACGCTGGCTTGAGCGTTACAGCGAGATGGAATTTATTCAGCGCGTACTGAACGGTATGGCGAGCCGCCGTCCGCGGCTGGATGCCTTGCGCGACTCCTGGCAGGATCTGGACACCCATTACGACGCGCTGGAGACCCGTTTTTGGCAGTTCTATCCGCGCATGATGACGCAGGCGAAAAACAAACAACTTTAATAGAAGTGTGATTGATAGGTAAAAACTGGCTGAACGATTGTCAGCGCCTCTTTGTCTTAATGCTGAACACTCTCTATACTGGCCCGCGTTGCGTTCCAAATAACCTTAGTTACTACAGGAGAATCACATGGTTCTGGTCACTCGTCCGGCTCCGGATTTTACAGCTGCAGCCGTTCTCGGCAACGGTGAAATCGTTGAAAACTTTAATTTCAAACAGCACACCAACGGTAAACCTACCGTTCTGTTCTTCTGGCCAATGGACTTCACTTTCGTTTGCCCGTCTGAACTGATCGCATTCGACAAACGTTACGAAGAGTTCCAGAAACGTGGCGTTGAAGTTGTGGGTGTTTCCTTCGACTCCGAATTTGTACACAACGCATGGCGTAACACCCCTGTCGACAAAGGCGGCATCGGTGCAGTGAAATACGCAATGGTTGCGGACATCAAACGCGAAATCCAGCAGGCTTACGGTATCGAACATCCGGACGCTGGCGTTGCACTGCGCGGCTCCTTCCTGATCGACGCGAACGGCATCGTGCGTCACCAGGTAGTGAACGATCTGCCACTGGGTCGTAACATCGACGAAATGCTGCGTATGGTTGACGCGCTGCAGTTCCACGAAGAGCACGGCGAAGTGTGCCCGGCTCAGTGGGAAAAAGGTAAAGAAGGCATGAACGCGTCTCCAGACGGCGTGGCTAAATACCTGACTGAAAACGTCTCCAGCCTGTAATCGGCACGGATGATAAAAAAGGCTCGCTTAGGCGAGCCTTTTTGTTTTCTCTTAACCCTGCACCGGGAGTGAGCTTCGCCCTACCCGGCCTCATCATCAGGTTAAAACGCGAAACACGAGCAGCCCAGCACGCCCCAGAATGCCTGGTCATCCGATACCGGAATGCCCGACTGGCGCGCAATCCCATGCTGGTGCCCATGAACTCCGCAGCTGCCGATGCACTGATGCATCTGCACAACGGCGCCGACATTTGAGGCCACTGGCGGCGCTGAGCGGTAATGCCCCGGCACTTTCACCACTGGCGACCACTCCGGCAGAACCGGGATCGGCGGCGGCGACAGCGGACTAAACTGTCCGGCGGCGTACACCACTTTGCCATCCACTACCGTCAGCACCGACTCGATGCCTTTGATCTCCTCTTCCGGCACGCTGAAGTAGTCTTTCGATAGCACCACCAGATCCGCAAGCTGCCCTGCCACGATGCGGCCTTTCTTACCCTGCTCGCTGGAGAACCATGCGCTGCCTGCCGTCCACAATTCCAGCGCGATATCACGCGGCAGACGGTTGCTGTCGTCATACATCGACAGCCCGCCCACGGTGCGACCGGAGACCAGCCAGTACAGCGCCGTCCACGGGTTATAGCTCGCCACACGGGTGGCGTCGGTGCCTAAGCCCACGGGCACGTCCAGCTCCAGCATTTTCGCGACCGGCGGCGTGTGTTTCACCGCCTCTTTGCCGTAACGATCGACAAAATACTCGCCCTGGAACGCCATGCGATGCTGCACCGCAATCCCGCCGCCCAGCGCTTTTACGCGCTCGATGTTACGCTCGGTGATGGTTTCCGCGTGATCGAAGAACCAGTGCAGGCCGTTAAACGGTATGTCGCGGTTCACCTTTTCGAACACGTCCAGCATCCGGCTGATAGATTCGTCGTACGTGGCGTGAAGACGGAACGGCCAGCGCTGCTCCACCAGATGACGCACCACGCGCTCCAGCTCGTCTTCCATCCCCTCTGGCAGATCCGGGCGCGGCTGCAGGAAATCTTCGAAATCTGCCGCCGAGAAGACCAGCATTTCCCCCGCCCCGTTGGCGCGATAGAAATCGGTGCCCTGTCCCGGTTTGAGCATATCGGTCCAGCGTTCGAAATCTTCCAGCTCCTGCTTTGGCCGCTGGGTAAAGAGGTTATAGGCGATGCGAATCGTCATCTGCTCTTGGGCGTGCAGCTCTTCGATGATTTCGTAATCTTCCGGGTAATTCTGGAAGCCGCCACCCGCATCAATCGCGCTGGTTAACCCTAAGCGGTTAAGCTCACGCATAAACTGGCGCGTCGAGTTCACCTGCTGTTCCAGCGGCAGTTTTGGCCCTTTCGCCAGCGTGGAATAGAGGATCATCGCGTTCGGTTTGGCGATCAGCATCCCGGTGGGGTTGCCGTTATTATCACGGACGATTTCACCGCCCGGCGGGTTTGGCGTCTCTTTGGTGTAGCCGACAGCTTTCAGCGCCGCGCGATTCAGCAGCGCACGATCGTAGAGATGCAGCACAAACACCGGTGTATCCGGCGCCGCGTCGTTCAGCTCCTGGATCGTCGGCATCCGCCGTTCGGCAAACTGAAATTCGCTCCAGCCGCCGACCACGCGCACCCACTGGGGCGTTGGGGTGCGATCGGCCTGCTCTTTCAGCATCCGCAGGGCATCGGCCAGCGACGGCACGCCTTCCCAGCGCAGCTCAAGGTTGTAGTTCAGCCCGCCGCGAATCAGGTGCAGGTGCGAATCGTTGAGACCGGGGATCGCCGTGCTCCCTTTCAGATCGACAATTTGCGTCCCTTCGGTGGCGTAACTCATCACCCGGTCGTGGTTGCCGGTGGCGAGGATCTTGCCGTTGGCAATGGCCACCGCCTCAGCGAGCGGGTTTTCACGATCAAGGGTGTGGATCTGACCTTTGGTTAAGATCAGTGTGGCAGTTTGAGACATAACGTACTCCTTTGAGCCGGATCAGGCTTTTTTCAGCCACCCGGCGAACAGGCGGGTCACGATGGGCATCCACAACCAGACCACCAGCGCGACCACACAAGCATCGTTAAGCAAATGCAGGAATAAAGACCCTTTCAGGCCTGGAAGCAGCGCGCCGGTCAGTTGCGGTACGACGAGCGTGCTGGGGAAAATCACCATCAGCGTCATCAGAAACTGTTTCCACTGTTTCGGCTTGCGCACATGCGTCTCCGGCGGCGTAAACCAGAACGCGGCCTCGGTGCGCACTTCCGTTTTGTCCCCTTCGGCCAGCAGCGGTTCAATCTCTTTGACCAGCACTGAACGGGTATCGGACTGCGTCCAGGCATAGAGGTGTTCGAGGGTGTCGAAGCGGATAATGACCGTCCACAGATCTTGCCCTTCCGTCGGGCGAATCACGTTCGCGCCGAGGTGTCCGGGAAATTCTGCGGCCACGGGCATGATTTTGCCCAGCCACTGTTCGTATCGCGCCGCCTGTCCGGCCAGCAGGGTATGGGTGATCACCAGCGTCACATGTGAATTTTGCGCCATGAGAGTATCCAGGTCTGATGAAAATGGCGGGTTCAATCAACCCGCCGGGAGGGATTTACGCTTTACGCTCAGGCGCGCCGTGAACCAGGGTATAGGCATAATCGACGCCCATCCCGTACGCTCCGCTGTGCTCACGCACCAGATCCATTACCGCGTCGTAAGTCTCTTTGCGAGACCAGTCGCGCTGGTACTCCAGCAGCACCTGCTGCCAGGTCACCGGAACGGCACCGGCCTGCACCATACGGTCGATAGCACGCTCATGAGCATCGACAGAAGTGCCGCCCGAGGTGTCAGTTACCACGTACACTTCAAAACCCTCATCCAGCGCCATCAGCGCCGGGAAGGTCAGGCACACTTCGGTCCACAGGGCCGAGATGATGAGTTTTTTGCGGCCCGTTGCTTTGACTGCCGCAACAAACGCATCATCTTCCCAGGAGTTCATCGAGGTGCGTTCAATCGGTTTCACATCAGGGTGAACAGCCAGTAATTCCGGCCAGATATAACCGCTAAAACTTTTAGTTTCGACCGAGGTGTAGATAACCGGCACATCAAATATTTTGCCCGCTTTCGCCAGTGCAACCGTATTATTCTTAAGGAGTTGGCGGTCAATATTCGCCACACCAAACGACATTTGCGGCTGGTGATCAATAAAAATAAGCGTGGAGTTTGATGGGTCAATCAGTTCGCGGATAGACATAAATGTACCTTTTAATCAATACGTTAAAAGAAAACTAAATGTGTGCGATATGTGGTCGGGCCCTGACTGATAAAGCAAATTGAGTATAGCGAGAATAGATTGGCGGGATAGTAAAGATATTTGTCCGCTCTGTTTAATTTAACCGAACGACTTTGGGGAATATTCTGCAACGGGCAGCGTATGCCCGTTGCAGAAAGGGGCTAATTACCGAACCAGACCGTGGCAGAAATGGCAGGCAGAGACAATACGCCCTCCTGGATATCCCCTTTGCCCTCTTTCAGTAACCAGGTCTGGAGATTGAGCAACGGAGAGTCGTCCAGCACCACCTCACAGGCCTCTCCGCGGTTAATCGCCACCAGCACGCGCTGCTGGTTATAGACGCGGGCAAACACCACCACGTTGTCATGGGCATAGACCACCTGACAGCCGCCGTAGCGCAGCGCCTGACTGTGTTTACGCAGTTTCGCCAGGCGCTGATAGAGTGCCAGCAGGTTTTTGTCCTGTTTCTCACTCTCCCACGGGAAGGTTTTGCGGCAGAACGGATCGTTGTTGCCATCCAGACCCACTTCATCACCGTAGTAGATGCACGGTATACCCGGCCAGGTAAAGAGCCAGGTGACCGCCAGCGGCAGGCGCGCCACATCTTTACCTAACAGGGATTTAAAGCGCGCGGTATCGTGGCTGTCGAGCTGATTGAACATCCGCAGCTGCTGCTGATGGGACAGGCTGGCGCGATAGTTATTCATCCACGCCATACAGGTCTGGGCATCGATGTGCTGCGGATCGTACGAGATATCGGTATTGGCGAGGAATCCCCATACCGGGAAGGTAAATCCACGGTAGTTCATCGCCGCGTCTTCCGCATCGGCCTGTAGCCACTGGCGCGCATCGCCAAAATGCTCGCCAAACACAAAAGCTTCAGGCTGCGCGGCCTTGGCCGCCTGGGTAATGCCGGTTACGTGCTGAAGATTGTTCCGCGCGCCACCCGCTTCACCAAGCATATGCACCACGTCCAGACGCCAGCCGTCCATGTTCCACGGTGCTTTAAGCCAGTGGCGCACGATGCTGTCTTCGCCGCCGTAGATTTCGTCAACCAGCGTCGGGGACTGAAAATCGAGTTTCGGCAGGCTCGGATAGCCCAGCCAGTCGAGCGCCCGCCCCTCTTCGTTAAAACTGTACCAGTCGCGCTGGGCAGATTCCGGATTGTGACAGGCGCCGCCCGTGGCGCGATTGTGGCGGTCAAACCAGGCGTGGGAATCCCCGCTGTGGTTAAACACGCCGTCGAGAATCAGGCGCATCCCTTCACGGTGCGTGTTCTCCCGCAGGCGCAGCAGCGCCTCGTCGCCGCCAAACTGCTCGTCGACGTGGCGATAATCTTCCGTATCGTATTTATGCACGCTCGGGGCTTTAAACACCGGATTGAGGTAGAGCGCCGTCACCCCCAGTTTTTTCAGGTACGGCAGTTTTTCACTGATCCCGTCCAGATCGCCGCCGTAAAACGTCGATCCGCCGGCCTGCGCCGTCAGCGGTTCATCCCAGGTTTTACGGATAATGTCGTGGCCCGCCGCATGGTGGAAATAGACCTGATCCTGAGCGGCCGTGCGCTGCTGGCTGCGGGCAAAGCGGTCAGGGAAGATCTGGTAGAAGACCTGGTCGTACACCCACTGCGGGCCGTTGTCCGGGTTATCGACGGCAAACTGCTCCAGCCGTGCGGGTGGGAAACGGCTAAAGCCCTGCGGAGTAAACCACAGCTGGCGGTTGTTCCACAGCAGCTTAAAGCTGTAGCGACGGCGCGGCTGGCCCTGGGACAGATCAATGGTGGCTCGCCAGGCGGTGACGCCCGGCTGCGGCTGCGTGCGCTGTTTATGCATGGTCAGCGCCGTCTCTTCGTTATCCACTTCGGCGCGCAGCATGACGCGCTCCGGCTGATTTTCTCCCGTCAGCCACAGCGTAATCACTAAATTGTCTTTGTTTTGCTTAACAAATGGGGCAACCGGAAGGTGCCAGGCGTTCAACATCACGTATCCCCTTTGATGAAATTGAGGCCACCTTGCCACAGCGTAGTGGAGGATAACTCATCATGAAAAGGTTTATTGGGGGAGGAGGTGGAGGGAGGAGGCGTTTTACCGCGAAAAGCGTGCTTGCCGGGTAAGCAGAGCGCCACCCGGCATTTTTTACGTTACTGCGCTTCGGCCAGCTGGCGCTCGCGGCGACGTTTAAACGCCCATCCCACCAGCAGCAGAACAATCCACGCAAAGCCCACATACAGGGAGATACGGGTGTCCGGGTGATAGCCAATCAGCCCGATGATAAAGACCAGGAAAATCAGGCCAACGACCGTGGTCGCGACGCCGCCCGGCACTTTAAATTTCAGCGCTTTCACCTCTTCCGGCGGCAGACGGCGGCGGAATGCAATCTGCGAAATCAGAATCATGATCCACACCCAGACCGTCGCAAAGGTCGCCAGAGACGCAATCACCAGGAAGACGTTTTCCGGCATGATGTAGTTCAGGTAGACCGAGAGCAGCAGCGCGACGGTCATCACCATCACCGTGACCCACGGCGTACCGCGACGAGAGGTTTTCGCAAACACTTTCGGCGCGTTGCCCTGCTCTACCATGCCGTGCAGCATACGCCCAACGCCGAAAACGTCGCTGTTAATGGCGGAGAACGACGCCGTGAGCACGACAAAGTTCAGTATACTGGCGGCAAACGCGATACCCAGGTGCTGGAAGGTCAGCACAAACGGACTGCCGTTGGTTCCGACCTGATTCCATGGATAGATGGACATAATCACAAACAGCGTGCCGACGTAGAACACCAGGATACGCATCGGCACCGAGTTGATGGCGCGCGGAATGGATTTCTCCGGGTCTTTGGCCTCACCTGCGGTGATACCGATAATTTCGATACCGCCATAGGCAAACATCACCATCTGCAGCGACATCACCATCCCCAGCCAGCCGTTGCTGAAGAACCCGCCGTTACTCCACAGGTTGTGGATGCCGGTCGGTTGCCCGCCGTTGCCAATCCCCCAGATGATGATGCCAAAGCCCGCCACAATCATGATGATAATCGTCGCTACCTTGAAGAAGGAGAACCAGAACTCCAGCTCACCGAAGACCTTCACGCTCATCAGGTTGATGGCGCAGATGATCAGCACCACACTTAGCACCCAGATCCAGTGCGGCACCAGCGGGAACCAGACGCCCATATAGATGCCGAACGCCGTCACGTCGGCTATCGCCACGATCAGGATTTCGAAACAGTAGGTCCAGCCGGTAATGTAGCCCGCCAGCGGGCCAAGGTTTTCCTGGGCATAGCGCGAGAAAGAGCTGGCTGACGGATTGTGTACCGACATTTCACCCAGCGCGCGCATGATGATATAGGCCGCGACGCCGCCGATAATGTACGCCAGCAGCACGCTGGGTCCGGCCATTTTGATGGCATCTGCCGAGCCATAAAAAAGGCCTGTCCCGATTGCCGAGCCAAGCGCCATGAAACGAATGTGGCGGGTACTTAGCCCACGTTTGAGTCTGTTCGTGCTTTCCATTTAAATCTTGCCATTCAACTCGAAAAAAACAAAAAACCACGGGGCCATAAGCCCCGTGGTTAAACAATTTGTCGTTGATTAATGCGCGCTGGAAGTCACCTGACGCCCTGCTGCACGGTCCCAGATAATAGCCAGAACCAGTGCGACAACGGTCGGCATTAACCAGGCCAGGCCTTGCTCTGACAGCGGCAGACGCTGTGTCCAGGCTGGCAGGATCCCACCGAATGCGGATGCTTTAATCCCGTCAAGGATACCAAAAAGCAGGCTGATAAACATCGTTGGGGCAATAATTCGCGAGGAATTGTTCCACCAGGGACGGGTAAAGCTCAGCACCACCAGCACGATACACGGCGGATAAATCGCGGTCAGCACAGGAATGGAGACCTGAATCAGGTGGCTCAGACCAAGGTTAGAAACCGCCATTGAGAAGCCGCCGAGGATGAACACCAGCGTGCGGTATGACAGCGGAATATACTGGGCGAAGAACTCTGCACAGGCGCAGGTCAGGCCAACAGCCGTCACCAGACAGGCCAGGAAAATCAGTACCGCCAGCAGGAAGCTCCCCGCTCCGCCGAAGGTGTGCTGAACGTAGGCATGGAGGATCGCCGCGCCGTTCGCGTTTTGATCGACCAGCGTCGCGCTATCAGAGCCCAGACGGAACAGCGCCAGATACAGCAGCGTCAGACCAACACCCGCCATCAGGCCAGCCCAGATGGTGTAGCGGGTCAGTAGACGCGCTTCAGTCACACCGCGAGAGCGCGCGGCGTTAACGATGACGATACCAAAGACCATCGCGCCCATGGTGTCCATGGTCAGATAGCCGTTCACAAAGCCGTTCGAGAAGGCCGCCGTTTTGTAGGCGTCCAGCGACTCGCTGATCGGGCCTGCTGGCCACATGATGGCCGCCACGGCCAGCACGATCAGCGCAAGAATTTTCATTGGCGCGAGGAAGTTACCCACGGTATCCAGCAGTTTGCCCGGATAGAGGGAGACCAGAATCACCAGCGCGAAGTAGACCAGGCTGTAAATCAGCAGCGGCAGCGCGCCATCACCGGTCAGGGGAGCAATCCCCACTTCGAAGGAGACTGTTGCGGTACGCGGGGTCGCAAACAGTGGACCCACCGCCAGATAGCACACGGTTGCCAGCAGAACGCCCGCCACTTTACCGATCGGGGTGCTGAGGCTGTCCACGCCGCCGCCGACTTTCGCCAGCGCGATCACGGTCAGAACCGGAAGACCGACCGCAGTAATCAGGAAGCCAATCGCCGCTGTCCAGACGTGTTCACCCGCCTGCAGGCCAACCATAGGAGGAAAAATGATGTTACCTGCGCCGACGAACAGCGCAAAAGTCATAAAGCCCAGCGCGATGATGTCACGCGATTTTAAATGATGGGTCATAGAACCTTACTGCCTGTGGATGTGGTGTTGAAAACGTTGAGATTTTCGCCATACCAAAGGGGACGATACAGCGGAAAATTTACTCAATTTCAGCGGGATATGCTCCCGTCATGCCGTGGCGAAGAATAGTTTTTCGATTTACCACGTAAATACAGTCGGTATGACAGTATATGGGGCGCAATTTAAACGCTTATAACGTTTAAAGGCAAGGAGGGATCTGAAAACCAGAACAATATGCCAGCATGAAAATTCAGACCAGAACAATCCTCTAAGGTTAAGAAAAACTCATGGCTAATCATGCGAACAAAAAAGCAACAGCCGTATAAAATTCATTCACGTTTCGCTTGACTGCAAAGCAAACAGGCCAGCATACGCTGGCCTGTGGAAAGGAGCGCTGACACACACGTCGTCAGGCACTTTTTTTGGCAATTAAACGTTCCGGGATAACAAAACTGAAGCGCGTGCCTTTGCCCGGCGTACTCTGAATATCGAGGCGGCTGTCGTGGTGATTCACGGCGTGCTTAACAATCGCCAGCCCCAGCCCGCTGCCGCCGGTCTGCCGCGAACGCGCTTTATCCACGCGATAGAAACGCTCGGTCAGACGCGGAATATGCTCCGGTCCAATCCCCGGCCCGTTGTCCTCCACGCTAAACTCCGCCCCCGTCGGGACGCGCTGCCAGCGCACAATAATCTGCGTGCCCTCTGGCGTATGGTTCACCGCGTTATAAACCAGGTTTGAAATCGCGCTGCGCAGTTCGTCCTCGCTGCCGAGCACCTTTAGATTGTTGTCCAGCTCAAAAGTGAACTGATGCCTTTTGTGGCTCAGGGTCTGGGCTTCCCGCTCAACCACCCGCAGCATCATCGGCACGTCGATGGTTTCATTCATCGCCAGCGTCGGTGCCGCTTCAATTTTTGACAGGGTAAGCAGCTGCTTCACCAGCCCTTCCATGCGATGCGTTTGCTCGCGCATGGTGTGCAACGCTTTCTCTCGCGGCGCCCCCTCCAGCGTCTGCTCCTGCATCATCTCCAGATACCCCTGCAGCACCGTCAGCGGCGTGCGCAGCTCGTGGCTGACGTTGGCAAAGAAGTTACGCCGCGCCCCTTCGAGCTGGTGCATCTGGGTCACATCACGCGCCACCATCAGCCATTGCTGATCGCTGTAGGGCATCACGCGAAACTCAAGGTGACGGCCATTGTTCAGCACCAGATTATGCGGGCGGGTAAAGTCGCGTTTTTTTAGATACAGGGTGAATTCAGGATAACGCAGGAGGTTAAGGATATTCTGGCCGTTATCGTCCGGCCAGCGCAGCCCCAGCAGCTGTTGTGCCAGGCCATTACACCAGAACATCGTCCCTTCTTCGGTGGTCAGAATCACCGCATCCGGCAGCGATTCGGCGCCGCTGCGAAAGCGTTTGATCAGGCTTCCAAGCTCACGACGGCGCTTTTTATTTCGCATCTGCATCTGATGCAAGCCGTAAAGCAACGGCTCCCAGCTGCCGCTACCGGGCGGTGGCGTCATGCTGCGATCGACCCACAGCCACCAGGAGAGACGCAGTAAATTCCAGAAATGCCAGACCAGCAGGCCGGTCACTGCCGCCAGTAAAAACCACGGCAGATAACCAAAAATCGCCCCCAGAATGGCGGCGGGAATACAACATAAGATCAGTTCAAAAACGAGCCTTTTCCATGACAGACGTTCCAGCACGCGTCACACTCCTGTCATTGTTCAGAAACGGGTCGAAAAACGATAACCCGTACCGCGGACCGTCTGCACCATACGATCGTGGCCGCTGTGTTCCAGCGCTTTACGCAAGCGGCGAATGTGGACATCGACCGTCCTGTCTTCGACATAGACGTTAGTCCCCCAGACGTTATTCAGCAACTGTTCACGGCTGTAGACGCGTTCCGGGTGAGTCATAAAGAAGTGCAAAAGTTTGAATTCTGTCGGGCCCATATCCAGCGGGTTTTCGCCGGTCATCACGCGATGCGAGGTCGGGTCGAGGCTTAAGCCTTGCATTTCGATCACCTCTTCCACCGCCATCGGCGAAATACGGCGCATGACGGCTTTGATACGCGCCACCAGCTCTTTCGGCGAGAACGGCTTGGTGATGTAATCATCCGCGCCGGTCTCAAGACCGCGCACGCGATCTTCCTCTTCACCGCGCGCCGTCAACATCACCACCGGGATATCGCGGGTCATCGCTTCGCGTTTAATGTGCTTGATAAATTGCAGGCCAGAACCGCCGGGCAACATCCAGTCAAGCAGAATCAAATCGGGCCAGGGTTCGTTGAGTTGATTCACCGCGCTGTCATAATCTTCCGCCTCAACCGGCTGGAAGCCATTTTGTTCGAGCACGAAGCACACCATTTCGCGAATCGGAGCTTCATCTTCTACGACCAGAATACGTCTCGCCATACTTTGCCCTGTCTTATTAAAGTATCAGTTTGTAATGCGGCGCCATTATGCGTCAGATTTATGACAGATTTATGAAAAACATTACCACCATGAATGGCAAACTGTTGTTTTATTACAGCGGTTATTTTCCAGCCCCTGAAAGCTTATAATCCCCTTCACCCTTTTTTGCCATGGAACTGTTATGCGCATACTCCACACCTCGGACTGGCATCTGGGGCAAAATTTTTACAGCAAAAGTCGCGCCGCCGAACATGAAGCGTTCCTGAACTGGCTGCTGGAGACGGCGCAGTCGCAGGAGGTGGATGCGATCATCGTTGCCGGGGACATTTTTGATACCGGCTCGCCGCCGAGCTATGCGCGTGAGCTGTATAACCGCTTTGTGGTCAATCTGCAGCAAACAGGCTGCCATCTGGTGATCGTCGCGGGCAACCACGACTCCGTCGCCACGCTCAACGAATCCCGCGATATTCTTGCGTTTCTGAATACCACTGTAGTGGCAAACGCCGGACATGCCCCGCAAATCCTCAAAAAACGCGACGGAACGCCGGGTGCCGTGCTTTGCCCGATTCCTTTTTTACGCCCGCGTGACATCGTTCAGAGCCAGGCAGGGCTTTCCGGCGGCGAAAAACAGCAGCATCTGCTGCAGGCCATCACGGACTATTATCACCAGCAGTACGCCGAGGCCTGTGCGCTGCGCGGTGATGCGCCGCTGCCGGTCATTGCCACCGGGCATCTGACCACCGTCGGTGCCAGCAAAAGTGACGCGGTGCGCGAAATTTATATTGGTACGCTGGATGCGTTCCCGGCACAGAATTTCCCGCCAGCGGATTACATCGCGCTCGGCCACATTCACCGCGCGCAGATCATTGGCGGCTGCGAGCATATCCGCTACTGCGGCTCACCGATTTCCCTCAGTTTTGATGAAACCGGCAAAGGCAAAAGCGTGCATCTGGTGAGTTTTGCCGAGGGCAAACTGAGCGCGGTCGAGACGTTAACCGTACCGGTGACACAACCGCTGGCGATGCTCAAAGGCGATCTGGCCGCCATTTCTGCGCAGCTTGAACAGTGGCGCGGCGTGGAACAGTCGCCTCCCGTCTGGCTGGATATTGAAATCAGCACCGATGAATATCTGCACGACATGCAGCGCAAAATCCAGACCCTGACCGATGATCTGCCGGTTGAGGTATTGTTGGTGCGCCGCAGCCGCGAACAGCGCGAGAAAATTCTCTTAAGTGCGCAGCGCGAAACCCTCAGCGAATTAAACGTGGAAGAGGTATTTGAGCGCCGCCTGGCGCAGGAAGCGCTGGACGACGCACAGCGCACGCGCCTCAACGAACTCTTTACCCAGACCCTGCACGCGCTGCATGACCAGGAAAACAACGCATGAAAATTCTCAGCCTGCGTCTGAAAAACCTCAACTCCCTGAAGGGCGAGTGGAAAATCGACTTCACCGCCGAGCCGTTTGCCAGCAACGGCCTGTTTGCTATAACGGGCGCGACCGGTGCGGGTAAAACGACCCTGCTCGATGCCATCTGCCTGGCGCTGTACCACGAGACGCCGCGTCTGAACACGGTGTCGCAATCGCAAAACGATCTCATGACCCGCGACACGGCGGAGTGCCTCGCCGAAGTGGAGTTCGAAGTGAAAGGCGTGGCCTATCGCGCATTCTGGAGCCAGAACCGCGCCCGTAATCAGCCGGACGGGAACTTACAGGCACCGCGCGTGGAGCTTGCCCGGTGCGAAGACGGCAAAATTCTCGCCGATAAGGTGAAAGATAAACTCGATCTGACTGCCTCCCTGACCGGGCTGGATTATGGCCGTTTCACCCGTTCGATGCTGCTGTCGCAGGGGCAGTTCGCGGCGTTTTTAAATGCCAAACCCAAAGAGCGCGCCGAGCTGCTGGAAGAGCTGACCGGCACCGAGATCTACGGCCAAATCTCCGCCATGGTGTTTGAAAAACACAAAACGGCAAGAACCGAGCTGGAGATGCGCGAAGCGCAGGCGGCAGGCGTGGTGCTGCTGAGCGAAGAACAGCAACAGCAGCTCCATCAGGGTTTGCAAGCACTGACTGACGAAGAAAAAACGCTGCTCAGTGAACAGCAAAACCGCCAGGCACAACATCAGTGGCTGGTGCGCAGCGAAGAGCTGGCGCGTGAACAGCTACGTGCGCAATCGGCACATCAACAGGCGTTACAGGCACAGGCCGACGCCCAACCGGAACTGCTTAAACTGCAGCAGGCACAACCTGCGCTGGCGCTGCGCCCGCTCTGGGACCGTGAGCAGGAGCAGGCGTCAACGCTCACCCGCACGCAGCAGCAGATTGCCGAAGTAAATACTCGCTTACTTTCACGCAAGGGCCAGCGGGCGCGGATCCGTAACGGCGCAATGCGTGAGGCAGAGCGGATCCAGTCACAGCACAAATCCCTCGCCAACTGGATCGACGAACACAGCCACTTCGGGCTATTGAGCCAGCATATTGGCGGCTGGCGCGCGCTATTTACCCAGCAGCAGCGGGATAAATCTCAGGCAGTGGCGCTGGGTAAGCGTCTGACTGAACTGCAACAAAAACTGGCCGCGCTGCCACTCACTCCCCTGACGCTATCCGCAGAAGAGACCGCCCAGGCGCTAGAGCATCAGGTGCAGTATCGCCCGACGCGTCAGCGTCTCGCCACACTGCATGCCCGCTATCAGCCGCTGCAAAAACGGCTGTTACAGATGCGGGCAACGCAGGAAAAAGACCTGGCCGCGCAGGCCACGCTTGATCAAACCCTGGCTGCGCGACGCCAGCAGTACAAAGAGAAAAACCAGCACTATCTGGATCTGAAAACCCTGTGCGAACAGGAAGAGCTGATCAAGGGTCTGGAGGCGCACCGCGCCAGCCTCGAGGCGGGTAAACCCTGCCCGCTGTGCGGTGCAACCGAACATCCTGCCGTGGCGCATTATCAGGCGCTGGAGGTTAGCGCTAACCAACGTCGCCGCGATGAACTGCACGCCGAAGTGAAACGGCTTGAAGAAGAGGGACTGTTGCTGCGCGGACAGCTGAAAGCGCTGATAGACCAGCGTGAGCGCGAAGCCGCAGAAACCCTGACGCTCAGTCAGGAAGAGCAAGCGCTCACACAGGAGTGGCAGTCGGTGTGCGCGTCACTGAAGGCGAGCCTGAACATTCAGGAAGATATTGCCCCCTGGCTGGAGGAGCAGGAACAGTACGAGCGCCAGCTGTATCAGCTCAGCCAACGCCTGGCCTTGCAGAATCAGCTCAACGAACTGGAACAGCAGATTCACCAGATTCAGCAGCAGATTGATACCCAGCGCCAGACCTTGCTGAGTGCATTAACGCCGCTCGCCCTCACCGCGCCGCAAGAGGGCGAAGAGAGCGCGTGGCTGGCACTGCGTGAAACCGAATCGAATGAGTGGCAGGAAAAACAGAAGCAGCTCACGGCCCTTCAGGAACAAATGAACGCCCTGGTGCCGCTTCTCGACACGCTGCCCGCATCCGAAGATGAAACAGCGGACGAGCCGGTCCCCGACAACTGGCGCGATATTCACAACGACTGCATCTCCCTGCATAGCCAGCTCACCACCCTGCAACAGCAGGAGCAGAGCGATCGCGAGCGTCTGGCACAGCTGCAAACCCAGTTTGCAGCTGCGCTCCAGGAGAGCAGTTTTGCCAGTGAAGCCGCGTTCCTTGCCGCACTGCTTGATGGCGATACCGTGCGCAAGCTGGAACAGCTGAAACACACGCTGGAACAACAGCTCCAGCAATCTTCTGCGCTGGCCTTACAGGCGGATCAGCAGCGTCTGGAGCATATGGAAAAGCAACCGGAAGCGCTGCCGGAGGATTTGGACGTACAGGCATTGCAGGCACAATTACAGCAACTGGCACAGCAGCTGCGCGAAAATACGACGCGTCAGGGCGAGATCCGCCAGCAGCTGAAGCAGGACAGTGACAACCGTCTTCATCAGCAGGGCTTGATGCAGCAGATTGAAGAAGCCGCGCGTCTCGCGGATGACTGGGGATATCTGAACGCGCTGATCGGTTCCAGCACCGGCGACCGGTTCCGTAAATTTGCTCAGGGGCTGACCCTCGACAATCTGGTGTGGCTGGCCAACCAGCAGCTTAACCGTCTGCACGGGCGCTATCTGCTGCAACGCAAGGCCAGCGATGCGCTGGAGCTGGAAGTGGTTGATACCTGGCAGGCCGACGCCGTGCGCGATACGCGCACCCTCTCCGGCGGGGAGAGTTTCCTGGTAAGCCTTGCGCTGGCGCTGGCGCTGTCCGATCTGGTGAGCCATAAAACGCGAATAGATTCCCTGTTCCTTGATGAGGGCTTTGGTACGCTGGACAGCGAAACGCTGGATACGGCGCTGGATGCGCTCGATGCCCTGAACGCCACGGGTAAAACCATCGGCGTCATCAGCCATGTCGAGGCGATGAAAGAGCGCATACCGTTACAAATCAAAGTGAAGAAAATTAACGGGCTGGGCTACAGCAAGTTAGACAGAGCCTTTGCGGTGGAGTAAGCGCGATCACTGGGGGCTTTCCGGCCCCCATTCTTTTATGTCAGGGGATTAGAAATCGCAAAAAGCCTGACGTTTCCATCAGGCTTTTTCACAGCAGAATACAACGGACGATCAGTTAGGCCACAACCACGCCGCGCCACGCACGCCGCTGGAATCACCGTGCACCGCTTTGCGGATCGGCGTTTCGCATTCACCGCCGAAGACCCACTGCTTCACCAGCTGCGGAACCGTGGTGTAGATACGGTCGACGTTGCTCATCCCGCCGCCCAGCACGATCACATCCGGGTCGAGAATGTTCACCACGTGCGCCAGGGATTTCGCCAGGCGCATTTCATAGCGGCTCAGCGCCAGTTCGGCCACCGCATCCTGCTCTTCTACCAGACGCATAATTTCGTTGCCCTTAAGCGGTTGTCCGCTCAGACGACGGTAGTCGGTGGCAAATCCGGTCCCGGAGATGAAGGTTTCGATACACCCCTGTTTGCCGCAATAGCATGGTACTTCGGCGCGGTATTTCAGTTCGTCTTCGTCCATCCACGGCAGCGGATTGTGCCCCCACTCTCCCGCCGTTCCGTTGCCGCCGATATGGGCGCGACCGTTGAAGGCCACGCCTGCGCCGCAGCCGGTGCCGATAATGACCGCAAACACGGTCTGTGCGCCCGCCGCCGCACCGTCAATCGCTTCAGAGACAGCAAGACAGTTGGCGTCATTTGCCAGTCGCACTTCGCGGTTCAGGCGCGCGCTCAGATCTTTATCAAACGGCTGACCGTTGAGCCATGTGGAGTTCGCATTTTTTACCACGCCAGTGTAAGGCGAAATCGAGCCTGGAATCCCCATCCCAACCGAGCCGGTCTGCCCTGTGGCTTTTTCCGCCATCTCCACCAGCAGTGCGATGGTTTCGATAGTCTGCTGGTAGTCGTCACGTGGCGTCGGAAGACGATGTCTAAAGAGCTGCTCGCCGCGATCGCTCAGCGCAATGACTTCTGTTTTGGTGCCGCCCAAATCAATACCAATACGCACAGGACTCTCCTCATTATTTTGATTATCAACAGAGTAGAAGCAGGCTACCCGATTAGCAATGCAAGCACTGCCACAATTCGTTATCATGCCCGCTGATTTAACGACAAGGCCGTGGAAATTATCATGCTGTGGTTCAAAAATTTGATGGTTTACCGTCTCAGCCGCGACGTTTCGCTGCGTGCGGAAGAGATGGAAAAACAGTTAGCCGCTTACACCTTTACCCCATGCGGTAGCCAGGATATGGCAAAAACCGGTTGGGTTTCTCCGATGGGTTCTCAAAGCGATGCGCTGACCCACTCGACAACCAATGGTCAAATCATTCTTTGCGCGCGCCAGGAACAGAAAATCCTGCCGTCACCGGTGGTGAAGCAGGCGCTGGAAGCGAAGATCTTCAAGCTGGAGGCCGAACAGGGCCGCAAGCTGAAAAAAACGGAAAAAGATTCCCTGAAGGATGAAGTGCTGCACTCTCTGCTGCCTCGCGCCTTTAGCCGATTCAGCCAGACCATGATGTGGATCGACACCGTGAACGGTCTGATCATGGTGGACTGCGCCAGCGCCAAGAAAGCAGAAGATACGCTGGCTCTGCTGCGTAAAAGCCTGGGCTCGCTGCCGGTGGTTCCGCTGGCGATGGAAAATCCGATTGAACTGACCCTCACCGAATGGGTACGCAGCGGCAGCGCGGCGCAAGGTTTCCAGCTGCTGGACGAAGCCGAGCTAAAAGCGATCCTCGAAGATGGCGGCGTGATCCGCGCGAAGAAGCAGGATCTGGTCTGCGACGAAATCGCAGTTCATATCGAAGCCGGCAAACTGGTGACCAAGCTGGCACTCGACTGGCAGCAGCGCATTCAGTTCGTGATGTGCGACGATGGCTCGATTAAGCGTCTGAAGTTCTGCGATGAGTTGCGCGATCAAAACGAAGATATCGATCGTGAAGATTTCGCCCAGCGTTTTGATGCGGACTTTATCCTGATGACGGGTGAGCTGGCGGCATTGATTCAGAATCTGGTGGAAGGTTTAGGCGGCGAAGCGCAGCGCTAAATTCTCAAATCAGAAAAGCAGGCCGGGTCAGCGTCTACGCTACCCGGCCTTTTTTTATTTCAGATAACGGCACAGATAGGAGGTTGGCTCTGCAACCTGCAGGTTGAACTCGCTGTGGCCAGGGACGTTGAAAACTTCTCCGGCGGTGTACGCCTTCCATTCGGTTTCGCCAGGCAACAGCACGTTCAGCGCGCCGCTAATCACCGTCATCTCTTCAGGCTCTGCGGTACCAAAGGTATATTCCCCTTCAGCCATAACGCCCACACTGGCACGGCCAGTACTGCTGCTGGTAAAACCAATGGATTTCACTTTACCGGAAAAGTATTCGTTACTCGAAAGCATGAACTGGCCCTTATGTCTTTGGATAAAAATCCACTATAGGGGCCATCCTCCGTGCCTGTCACGCAAAATCATCAGGCCAGTAATTCAGACGCCAGACGGGTTACCAGAACGTTCGAGAGCAGCACCGGTACATCGAGGGCTTTTTGCAACAAATCACGATGTCGCTGATGAAAACCGAGACAATCGAGCATCAAAACGTCGGCGCCCTGCTCCAGCAGTTCACGTCCTGCCGAAATCAGTTTGGCTTCGCTATCCCAGATCGGGTTTGCCAGGGCAAACAGCGGCGGTTTTTGCAGGACTTTCCACTTCGCTATCTGGTTCTCCAACAGCTCTGCAATCGGCACGATTACCCCGACCTGATGCCCGTCGACAATCGAGGCCACCAGCGGAGGGATAATCCGCATCGGTTCAAGGAGGATAGCGTTTCGCGCCATAAGACCCGAAATCGGGGCGGTGCTCATTAACAGAATGACGTCATATCCTTGATTATCGAGCACTTCGATCACGCCCTGTAAAGCACGCTCGATTTTGTGATGTGAAACATGCGCGAGTTTACCGTCGCTTAACAATGTCGGCAGGGTCACCTCATTATCTGCAGGTGCGTAGTCTTCCATGACCTCTTCCCGACTCATCTTGCCGAGCAGGCTAAGATGGGTGATTTGCTGTTCGGAGACATGCTCAGTTAAGAGCGGTAACACTTCGCTGACAGGGACCACCCCGATGGTGAGGATCGCCAATGTTGCCTTCATCGTTTTCGCCTTTCTTCACTACCATTGCGATAATACAGGCACAAGCTCAATACGCTGCGCGGTTCTTGTTTCAGCTTAAACAGGTCAAAAGCGTAGCAGCATATCCCTACACCGAAATGTAAAGATCCAACGCCCGGTCTGAATCTCACTGTAATAACTAAATATTAACCCCCACTTAACATTCACGCTGAGTTAAAAGTGTGATTCAGGCACGGTTGTTATCGATTTCAGATTTGTATCAGGACTTTTCAGGATCTTCGTAGCGGCGCTTGGCATCCAGCGCTTCCTGCTCAGTTTCATGTTCGCTGATCAGGGAGTCCGGCTTTGGGTGGTCTGCACGCAGTTGATACCAGGTTACGGTTTGGGCACCGGTGCCTTTTTCAATAGTGACAATGCGCGCTTCACGTGGGTATGGCGGTCTGGTTGGCATAGTTCATCCTTTTTTAACGGCTAAACTATGAGTATAGACGCCTGCTAGCTGGCGCAAGCCAAACGCAGGGCGGTAACAATCTGATTTACGACCTGTTCCGGCGACTGTGCGGCGTCGATCACGTGGTGCGCCGCTTCGCGATACAGGGCGTCGCGCTCGGCGAGGATCTCGCTCACCTCTTCGCTGATTGGTTTCCCGGTCAGCGTCGGGCGTTGCCCCTCTTCCGGGAATGCTTCCAGGCGCTCCACCAGCGTAGATACGGGCGCGCACAGGTAAATCACAATCCCTTTCTCGCGCATAAACTGGCGATTACGCTCTGCGAGGATAATGCCGCCGCCGGTAGCAATGATGGTCGACGGTGCGGTTACCGCTTCCAGCGTGTCGCTTTCACGCGCGCGGAAACTTTCCCAGCCTTCTTTTTCGACAATCTCGGCAATGGTCTGGCGGGCCTGAGTTTGCAGCCAGTGATCGGTATCGACAAACTGGCTCTGACTGACACGCGCCAGTTCAAGGCCGACGGTCGTTTTACCGCAGCCACGGGGGCCAACTAAAAAGATGGGTTGGGTCATAGCCAGGTGTTCCCCTTGATACCGCATGGTTGCGGTGTGTAATGTCGAAAAACGAGCAATAATACCATTAAACTAGTACGCAAGGTAACTGTAAAAATAGGATTACAACAAGATTATGTTTGTATGACAGAGAGCGTCTGGCGTGCTTTTAACGCTTGTTCTCTGTAAAGAAATTATTGCATGAGCGGGTACGTCAACTTTACTGTAAAGCACCAGGCGATGACAACCCTGCGGTTGCCACACTATATCACAAAACAGCAATGCTTATCATTACGCAGTACGGCGCTTCACTTCCATCAGCCATTTATCCAGCTCGGCCGCGAACTGCTGGCGGTCACGCTGCGAGAGCGAATCCGGCCCACCGGTCTGCACACCGCTGGCGCGCAGGGTATCCATAAAATCACGCATGGTCAGTTTTTGGCGGATCGTCGCCGGTGAGTAGCGTTCACCCCGCGGATTCAGCGCCGCTGCGCCCTTCTCCAGCACCTCTGCCGCCAGAGGAATATCGGCAGTAATCACCAAATCCTCAGGGCTGCACAGGCGTACAATTTCGTTATCCGCCACGTCAAAGCCGGCCGGAACGCGCATTGAACGGATAAATTTCGACGGCGGAATACGCAGATTCTGGTTTGCCACCAGCGTTAGCGGCATCTGCACGCGCTCAGCCGCGCGGAATAAAATCTCTTTAATCACATTCGGACACGCATCCGCATCCACCCAAATCGCCATAGTTTCTCCCCTGGATGACATTGGTGGCTATTGTCGCCTGCTTTTCGTTGTTAAGCTATAAATCAGAACTCACAACGGATAATAACGGAGAGACGTGATGGACAAAAAAATCGGTTTTATCGGCTGCGGCAATATGGGAAAAGCCATTCTCGGCGGTCTGATTGCCAGCGGTCAGGTATTGCCAGGGCAGATTTGGGTCTATACCCCGTCACCGGATAAAGTTGCCGCGCTGCATGATGAATACGGCATTAATGCCGCCGAAAGCGCACAGGATGTCGCACAAATTGCCGACATCGTCTTTGGCGCCGTTAAACCTAACATCATGATTAAAGTGCTGAGCGACATCACCTCCAGTCTGAACAAAGACACGCTGGTGGTCTCCATCGCGGCAGGCGTGACCCTCGATCAGCTGGCACGCGCCCTGGGCCACGACCGAAAAATTGTTCGCGCGATGCCAAACACGCCGTCGCTGGTCAATGCGGGAATGACCTCCGTGACGCCTAACGCGCTGGTAACAGCAGAAGACGTGGCGGATGTGCTGAACATCTTCCGCTGCTTTGGCGAAGCGGAAGTGATTGCCGAATCGATGATCCATCCGGTGGTGGGCGTTAGCGGTTCCGCGCCTGCGTATGTGTTCATGTTTATCGAAGCGATGGCCGATGCCGCCGTGCTCGGCGGAATGCCGCGCGCCCAGGCTTACAAATTTGCCGCGCAGGCGGTAATGGGCTCCGCCAAAATGGTGCTGGAAACGGGCAAACATCCAGGCGAACTGAAAGACATGGTTTGTTCACCGGGCGGCACCACCATTGAAGCCGTGCGCGTTCTCGAAGAGCGCGGATTCCGCTCGGCGGTGATTGAAGCGATGAATAAGTGCATGGAAAAATCAGAGAATCTCAGCAAATCCTGATGACGCGCGCCGGGCGTCAGGCTGCCACTTCGGTGCGGTTGCGTCCGGCATTTTTCGCTTTGTAGAGCGCCACATCGGCGGCTTTTAGCCACTCGCGATAATGGCCAAATTCAGGCGTTAACGTTGCCACACCAACGCTTATCCGCAGTCGTACCTGCGGCGCGCAGGCTAGCGTTAAGGTTGCCAGCCGCTCATGGACACGCGACATGGCCGCAATGGCACTCTCCGCTGGCGTGCCGCTCATGATCACCGCAAATTCGTCACCACCGAAGCGCCCGATAAGATCCCCGGCGCGTAGCGCTAATTGCAATTGTCGGGTGACGGCAATGATCGCCTCATCGCCCACATCATGCCCCCAGGTATCGTTGATACTCTTGAAATGATCGATATCGATAATCAGGATCGCCGCCTCGCGATGGCTGCGCCGACAGGTGTCGTATTCATTACGCAATAAAATTTCCCAGTGACGCCGGTTAAATACGCCGGTCATACCGTCACGGGTGCTCATCAGCTCCAGGCGGCGCTTGTGCTCTGCCAGACGGATGGCGGTCTGATAGCTGACCCAGGCAAAGTAGATCGGGTAGAGAACCATCGCCGGCAGCGCCAGCCAGAGTTCCTGCGAAGAGAGGGTAAAGGTGGGGGAGACGCCGGTGAGTTTCAGGGTGATCAGGGCCGCAATAATCGTCATGGTTGCACCAGCCGTGAACAATTTGACGCCCCCTGCCCCCATCAGATTCATGCCTATCATTATTGTCAGTGCCGCCGTGGGAAGTACATTCAGCCCCATCAGCCCCATCCAAATTCCCGCCATAATGGCATCGACTTTCAGGTTCTTTATTTCGCTGGCTCGCGGATCGGCGGCGCGGTAAGCCAACTGCCAGGCGAGATGTGGCCAGACAAACGCCCAGCCCACCAGCACCAGCCACCAGAGGCCAGGCGGAGACTGAGCGACCAGCGCGCCTGCGACAGGGAAAAACATCGCCGCTAACCCGAACATCCGCGGCAGTCTTACCCGCCGGGCAAATCGGATTCCGGAACGATGGTGGTCATCCTGAGAAAGGTTCTGGGGCCACTCTTCTCGCGTGACGTCTTTATTGTAAAAGTTATCGTCATTCATAATTTTTGGGAACATTCTGAAACATTTCCCAAATTATAGAGACGGGTGTTGTGGGGAAAGTATGAAATTTCGGGTGAGCCGCTGGCACCGCTCACCCGTTAGGACTACGCGGATTTCTTCAGGCAGGCGCTCATAAATTTACTGCGGTCTTCCCCTTTCAGGGATTGCTGCGTCGCCAGGCCGTTACATTCGCGCATCTTTTGTTGCTGCGGCGTGAGGCTCTTTTCGCCCGGTTTCGACGAACTGTTTTTCAGGCAATCGCTCATGTACGTTTTACGCGCATCGCCTTTCAGCGTCTGGGCTGTCGCCTGTTGATTACAGGTGGTCATCCGTTGCTGCTGTGGGGTGAGCGTTTTATCGGCGGCGGACGCCACAGACATCAGGAGCAGAGAAGAGAGCAGGGTTACAGTAAGAGTCAGTTTCATAACACCATCCTTTTGTGAAGGTTCACAGTAAGTCTGGTTCGTGGCGGGAAAAATACCACCCGACGGAAGGGGATTTCCGCCGGGCGATCGCTTTATTTCAGGCCAAGAGCGGCTTTCATGGTGTAGAACAGATCCGTTTGATCCGTCAGCCCGACCACATTTGCCGCGTGCGGGCCATACGCCGCGATGCGCAGCTGTGTGCCGGTATGTTCCATGGAATCGCCTTCGGAGTTGCCATAGCTCATCACCATTACCGCACCGTCTTTGGTGTTCAGCGCCTGAGTCAGGCCTGGCGCTTTGGTATCGGGTGCCACGATCTGGCTGGCGTGCGCATGGTCAGCGGTCACTACCACGAGGGTGTTGCCATCTTTCTTCGCGAACGCCAGCGCTTTCTGCACGGCTTCATCAAGATCGACGGTTTCGCCAATCTGACCGCACGGATTTGCCGCATGATCCTGTTTATCAATCGACGCGCCTTCAACCTGCAGGAAGAAGCCCTTCTCGCCCTTGCTCAGCAAAGTGATGGCTTTGTCGGTCATCTGCGCCAGCGTCGGAACGCTGTCATCGCGTTTCGGGTTTGGCGTGCAGGTCACCGCCGGTTTGTCGATGTTGCCGTGGTAAGAAGCTTTTGGCCCTTCCCAGCGCACCGGCATGTTGCCGTCCGAGAACAGGCCGAGCAGCGGCTTGTCCTGGCCCGCTTCGGTGATCGCCGCCAGAGAAGCGGCATCGCTCACCAGCTGATAACCCCGCGCCTGCGCCTGTTCACGCAGAGTTTTGCCCTGCCACTCCCCGGCCGTCGCGGTTTCCGCGAATGTTTTCGCCCCGCCGCCCAGCGTCACATCGGCGCGGGCATTCAGCAGCTGTTCGGTGATGGAGCCTTTGCCGCCCTTTTCCAGCGCATTGGTCGGGCATTTTTCGCTGGTCACGGACGGGCCGTAGCATTTACGCGACGTCACATGCGCCACCAGCGCCGCTGGCGTTGCATCCTGCAGTTCAGCCGTTGAGACGTTACCTGTCGCAAGGCCAGCCGCCTTCGCCATCTCCAGAATGGTCTGGTGATCCTTTTCGTGAATATCGACGCCCAGCGCGCCGTTATAGGTTTTCACGCCCGTGGTCCACGCCGTGGCGGAGGCCGCCGAGTCGGTGACGTAATCAGGCTTACCGGTTTTTTTATCCAGCGCATAGTGGGTGTATTGTCCGGTCAACGGCAATGCGTCAATACCTTTAAAAAAGCCACCGGCCCCTTCGGCATAATTTCGCGCGGCGGTGATTTCGGAATCGCCCATCCCATCACCAATCAGCAAAATAATATTTTTAGCCGGTTTATCATTTAGCGATGCACGCAGCGCTTCGGTTTGATCTTCTGACAGACGGCGTGCGCCGCCCGGCTGCGTGATATCTCCCTGAGCCGCGCGATTATCCAGCACCTGGGTATTCGTGGTGTCGGCATAAATGGCAGGGGTAAATAATAAAGGCAGTAATGCGATGAAAAGTGCGCTCTGTTTCACTTTATTTCTCCATGTACAAATACATAAAAATAAACAGAGCGACTATAGGCACAACTTATGACAATGCTATGACAGGTTTTTAGATTCTGTGACAGATTAACTACGAGGATGCCGCAACAGCTTTTTTACGTATTGCTGTAGCATTTCGCTATCCTGAATCGGCACTTGAGAGTCGGGCCTGGCATCCTCCAGCGCGCCCTCAATACTTCGGATCAGCGCCTGCTGATCGGTCTGCGCCATTTGCCGTAAAAGGGCCGTGACGACGATTTCTAACGCTTCAACCTGGGCAACCAGTTCTTTTGACTCTTCTTCCTTTTGGGCAAGCTTAACCAGCAACTCTGCAATGAGATTTTTCATCGTGCTATTTCCTTATCAGGTTTTTGCTGACGGTATCATTACGGTTGATTATTGCAAAGAGGCGAAAAGTATTATCTTTATGAAAAAACACGCTATGTCGCAAATAACGATGATTTATCGTCAGCGAAACGTTTTGCTATTATAAAAACTGATTGCGTGGCAGCAAAATAGTAGAAAGCAGGCGCCATTATTTTTGATAACAGCGCCTGTTGTGGGTTAATACATAATATATCTTCTTTACGTCGCGATATTCGCCAATTTCTGACGGCGACGGCGTAATGCTATCGCGAGCTGGATAACGTTCAGTAACACCACCACTGCCGTAGCGGCAAATACCCAGCGGAATCCGGCCATCGCGGAAACGGTCGCGCCCATTAACGGACCTGCGACATTCCCCAGATACATAAATGACTGGTTATAACCAAAGATACGTCCGGTGACCTGATCGCTTGAGTATTTCACCAGCAGGGTTTGTACCGCAGGCAGCATCGCCCCATCGGCAAATCCGAGCAGGAAGCGCAGCACGCCGAGCTGGAACGGCGAGGTGACGAAGGACATCGCGAAAAACAGCACCACGGCGATAATCAGGGTCGCCATTAATATCCGCGCCGTACCGATACGATCCCCGAGCTTACCCAGCCGTGGGGCAGAGATCAGCGCGGAAACGCCTGGCACGGCGGCGATCATGCCGCTCAGGAACGCAATATTGTTGCTGTCCGGCGCCATGGATTTGATAAACAGCGCCAGAATCGGGCCGATGGAACCGTTGCACAGCTGAATCACCAGCGTTGTCACAAAAAGGCTGATCATCAGGCCGGGGTAGGGCAGCGTGGCAAAAACCGCTTTACCGCTCAGGCGATCGGCTTTGCTGACCGTCGGGCGCACGCCCTCTTTAATGAGGAACAAGGTCACCAGAAAACTCACCATCAGCAGCATCGCGGTAATGAAAAACACCGCGCGCAAGCCGACGTGGTCAGCCAGAAAACCGCCCATCAGCGGACCGCCAATGACGCCGCTGATTTGCGCGGTCGAGAGTGTGCTGATCGCCCAGCCGCTGCGCTCGCGCGGAACCTGCGACGCCACCAGCGCCATCGCGTTAGGAATATAACCGGACGTCAGCCCCATCAGGCCGCGCAGGAGAAAGAGCTGCCAGACGTTAGTGGCATAGGCCTGCAGCAGGATGGCGATCGCCATCCCCAGCGAGGCGCGCAGGAGCATCAGCTTGCGCCCTTTGCGATCCGCAAGGCTGCCCCACATGGGCGAGACAATGGCGGAAACCAGGAAAGTAATACTGAAGGTCAGACCCGACCACATCGACAGCGCTTCGTGGGACGACACGCCGAGCTGGGAGACATACAGCGGCAGGAAGGGCAAAATCTGGCTGATCGCAAGACCGGTGAAAAAACAGCCAAACCAGACCGATATAAGGTTGACTTTCCAGGATTCCATAACAGGCAAACTCTTCATTTTTAGGCGAATTCGCCGACAGATTAGCAAGTTGCGTCACATCACGTAGCGCCAGAGGTGCGGCCGCGACAACTTTGGTGTTTTATCTCCCCAGTCATCATATTTGTGAAACAAGTCACAAATCATCCACTTTTTGGTGGTGAATTATGCTTTAACGGCAGAGGCCAAAACCGCGCATTCCAAGGTGAAAATGGTTGGCGTGCGCCGCGTTATACTCCGGCCCAAGCCCGTTACCGTAGTAATCACAGCTGGCGCTCAGCAGCGCGCGCAGCCAGGGCTGTGTTTTGTCGTTGCGCCAGCCGCGCAGCACCGTCACCCGCTCGCCGTCTGCCAGCTGAAACGCGCTGATATCGAGCGCTTCGGCGCTGGCATGTTCGCTGCGACGCGCATCAGGCCGGTTGTAGATATTGCGACAGGCAAAGCTGCCGAGATGCTCCACGCGCGTCAACGGGCTGCCCATCATCGTCTGAGTGAGAGGTCGGGCCTTTTGATGGATAAACAGGGCGGAACTCAGGGCCAGCGGGCAGCTGGCGATAAAGCTGCTGCTCAGGGAGACCGGGCCGAAACTGCGCACCCGTACGACGCCGTTGAGCGGGCACTCTCCGGCGCTGTCCGCCAGCGCCTGGGTCTGGATGAGCTGTTTTTGATTGGCCTGCTCCAGCAGACTGACACAGGCTTCGGGCGTCAGGCGACGCAGCTTAAACTGGCTGATTTTCCCCGGCGGATCGTCGAGCGAAAGCGGAGTAAACGGGTTGTAATACGACGGCAGCCAGCGATAGCCCATCACCGCCGCGCCCACCACAATCAGACAGACCAGCACACTTTTCCCTCGCACAATCACTCCTCGTGAATAGCTCAAAACATTATGGCAGAAGGCGGCGAAACCCACAGAACATCGTGGTATGTTATGGCCTTTGATGAGTCAGACTGGAAGAAAGTGAAGATGGCGAAGCAGCGGGTAGGAATTGTTTTTGGGGGAAAATCGGCAGAACACGAAGTGTCGCTGCAGTCGGCCAAAAATATCGTTGATGCGATTGATAAGAGCCGTTTTGATGTCGTACTGCTGGGGATTGATAAGCAAGGCCAGTGGCACGTCAACGATGCCAGTCAGTATCTGCTGAACGCAGACGATCCGGCGCATATCGCGCTGAATCCATCAGATATCAGCGTTGCAACCGTTCCGGGCGTCGTGCAGGGCCAGCTGATTAACGCGGGGAATGCGCAAGCGCTGTCGCAGATTGACGTGGTTTTCCCGATTGTACACGGCACCCTGGGCGAAGACGGTTCCCTGCAAGGGATGTTGCGTATGGCGAACCTGCCGTTCGTCGGCTCCGATGTCCTTGGCTCTGCGGCTTGCATGGATAAAGACGTGACCAAACGCCTGCTGCGTGACGCCGGGCTGAACATCGCGCCGTTTGTGACGCTCACGCGCGCCAATCGCCAGCGCTACACCTTTGCCCAAATCACTTCTCAGCTCGGCCTGCCGCTCTTCGTAAAGCCGGCGAACCAGGGCTCTTCCGTTGGCGTTAGCAAAGTGACCAGCGAAGCACAGTTCACCGAAGCCGTGCGTCTGGCGTTTGAATTTGACCACAAAGTGGTGGTTGAGCAAGGGATTAAAGGCCGCGAGATCGAGTGCGCGGTGCTGGGCAATGATTTCCCGCAAGCCAGTACCTGTGGCGAAGTGGTGCTGAACAGTGATTTCTACTCGTACGACACCAAGTACATCGATGATAAAGGGGCGCAGGTAGTGGTCCCGGCGGTGCTGGATCCGGAAATCAATGACAAGATCCGCGCTATCGCGATTGAAGCCTATCAGGCACTCGGCTGCGGCGGAATGGCGCGCGTTGACGTGTTCCTGACGGCAGAGAATGACGTGATCATCAATGAAATCAATACGCTGCCAGGGTTTACCAATATCAGCATGTACCCGAAACTGTGGCAGGCGAGCGGTATCAGTTATCCGGATTTGATCACCCGCCTGATCGAACTGGCGCTGGAGCGTCATGCCGCTGACAGCGCCCTGAAAAGCTCCGTAAACGGTTAATCCGCTTTTTCGGCGCTCTCGACCGTTTCCGTCGTCGGCTCTTCAGGTCGACGGCGGATAATAAAGCCCGCCAGCCAGAAACTGATCACCCAGGTCACCAGCCCCACCGCATAGGTTTGCCAGCCTTTCGCTTCAAATCCCAGCAGCCCAACAACACCGTTAAGAATAAAAATCAGGCCAATCGCAAAGGCGTAATAATGCCAGTCACGGCGTAGTTTGGCAGACAGCTTCATGGCAACTCCGGCAGAATAAAAAGATATCCTCTCACAGTTTTCTCATGCGGTCTGTGGCGGATGCGGAAAATCTTAAATGCGTCGCAATTTAACTTAAGTCAGCAAAATGTGATGTAAGACATAAATTGCTAAACCAGGAGCATTCCCTGGCCCAAATTACCACGATTCTGATATTGACAAATGCTATGACCTGTCAGACTCACCTTGTATGACTGGCACATTGCCAGAATGAAATAGGGGGAGGTTTTTATGGCAGACTTTACACTGGCGAAGCCGATTTTTGGTGGCAAAAAACCGAGAACCTCCACGTCCGGCAACATCGCCTATGCCCTGTTTGTGCTGTTCTGTTTCTGGGCGGGGTCACAGCTTCTGAATATGCTGGTGCATGCACCGGGCGTTTATGAACACCTGATGCAGGTCCAGGACACAGGCCGACCGCATGTCGAAATTGGTTTGGGTGTCAGCACCATCTTCGGATTGATTCCGTTTCTCGCAGGCTGTGCCATCCTCGGTGTGATAGCCCTGGTGCTGCGCTGGCGCCGTCATCACTGACGTTTAGTTCAGTGACATACAGCGAGCCCGACGATCGTCGACGCGTTTCGCGAACCACGCCGTGGTGAGATTGCGCGTGATCTTCGGGCTTTCAAGCTGAATGCCCGGCAAAACTTCTCTCGGCAACGCGTTGCCACTCTTCTGCTCCGCCAGCTTAAACACCTGCTGATAAAGTTCCGTTTTCTCAAATGCCAGGCTGTCCCCTTTCTCCAGCTGACGGCGGATCTCGCTGTTGCTCATGTCCAGTTTGATCGCCAGTTTGCGCACCGCCTGCTCGGTTGTGCCCGCCTCGCTGCTGCCGTAAGCAATCAGATCGCCATCCAGTGCCAGCTTCGCGCCCGTCGCGCGGTTTACCGCATTCTGGAAAGCGGCGTTACGGCTGGCATACCAGCCCGCGTTGAAATCAGCAAAACGATACAGCGGGGCGCTGTAGTTGGCGGGATAATTCAGCAGATGGTAAGTGCCGAACCACAGCCCACCGCGCAGAGAAAACACCTCCTGGCGCACCGTACCGTCGATTTCCCACGGATAGCCGCGGGTATGTTTCTCGGCAAAGTCGATGCTGACCTGCATCGGGCCGCCCGTGTGCACCGGATTCAGCGAGCCAAACAGCTTCTGCCCCATCGGCACCATATCGATAAAATCATCGAAAATGGCGCTCAGCTGTTTCTCGGTTTTCACCGTATCCAGCCGCTCGCTGTAGCTTTTGCCGTTAGGCGAGGTGATTTTGAGCGCCGTGTGGACGAGGAACACCGGGATGTGCATTTTTTCTGCCCGGCGGTCTATCTCCTTCCAGGCAATTTTGTTAAGCCCAGGCACCGCCGGATCGGACTGGTACATGGACTCTTGCTGCGCCACCGCCAGCACCGAGCAGATATTCTCCTCGGTCGGGGCAATCTTCTGGCTCTCGAAGGTTTTCGCCAGCACGATTGCCCAGTCGTCGCGATCTTTGACGCTGGCGGGCATTTTCTGACGCACCACGCTTGCCACATCAACAGGCTTTTCGCCCTTTTTCAGCGGCGCGGCACCTTTGTCGGCGCATCCGACCAGCACGAGAGCGGCCAGCAGTGATAAGGGTAACGCGCGTGGTACGGCAAATGGCATAGCAACTCCCTGTTTTAACCTAATGTGTTGGTCACTTCCTGCAAGTTCTGGTCGTCCAGCTCGCGTTCGAAACTGCGCAGACGTTTATAGATGGACATCAGCTCAACCAGCGTAGTCCATGATGCAATCAAATACTGGAACGAACCGCGAACCTGACCGAAAACGTTGGTGATCTGAGTCATCAGACCGAGCGTAATCGTACCTGCCACAATCGACGGGAACAGCAGGAACAAACCGAAAACGTTATCAACCTGCAAATATAAGATGCGGGCGATGTTGAAATACATGTAGTGGAAATAGAGGCGGAAGTAGTTGCGACGCACCGCGCCAAACAGCTCGCGAACGGTCGGTGGTGAGGCGCGTTCAGGGTCGTCTTCCCCGTAGACCAGCTCTTTACGGTAGGCGGCTTCCACGCGCTGGTTTTTGAACTCCAGCCCCGGCAGTTTTATCCCAACAGCCGCCAGAAGCCCGGTCCCCATCAGCGACCAGACGATAGCCGCAATCACCAGGCCATAAGGCAGATGGCCGACAATCGGCAGCTCCGGAACGTGCGCGGAGAGCGTGACGAGCACCGGCAGAAACGCGATGAGGGTCATGATGGCGTTGATAAAGCTCACGCCCATATCTTCCAGCGTGGAGGCAAAACGCATCGTATCTTCCTGCACACGCTGCGCGGCACCCTCGATATGACGCAGCTGCTGCCAGTGCGCCATATAGTGTTCGTTCATCGCGGTACGCCAGCGAAAGACGTAGTGGCTGACGAAGAAGTTATTCATGACACCGATAATGACGGCGATCAGCGCGATGCCGAGGAAAATCCCGACTTCATGGTAGAACTGATTGATGGTGACTTTGTGCGGGGAGCTGAGCGCGGTCTGAATCAGATCGTAGAACGGCGCGTACCAGGCGTTGACCGCAACGCCGACCTCCACCAAAAACCAGGTGACAAAGATGATTAGCGCTGTGCCGAGAATCGACCAATACTGCCAGCGATGCGGCGCATAGCTGAACCAGAACAGGGCAAACAGCCCTACGCACAGCGCATAGTAGGCGTAAAACAGCAGATAGCTGAGGGACCAGAAGCGCGCCGCGCTGATAGGCACATCGCCCGTTGCGCCGGTTATGCGCTCAATCCACGCACCGCCGCCCGCCTGCCAGAAAATGACGGCGATCAGCGCCCAAATAAACGCCGAGAGAAAAAAGGGTCCCGGCTTTGGGAAAAAAGACTTAAACATGGTGCTTCCTTCTTGTTGTTATGGCGTTGCTGTGTTCAACAAAATACCACACGAAAAACCCGCCACGCGCCGCTCACCGGCGCGTGCAGAAAAAATAGACCTGTGGTTTATAGGTTAGTTCGCCTGCCACCCGGCAAGAATTGTTTCGGTGAGTTTCACGGTGGGCGCATTACCCGGTGCGCTAAGGGTGCCCCAGACCTCGTTATAGTGCTTAATCAGCACCTGCGCCTCGGCCGCCGGGCGATGTGCGGTGGTATGCGCATCTTCCGCCACCGTGATGTGATAGCCCCGGCTCACGCCATTTTTGAGGGTGGTGTCCACGCAGTAGTCGGTTGCACACCCGCAGATGACGAACTGCTGAATACCGTGTTCTGTTAACAATGCTTCGAGCTGAGTGCGATAGAACGCATCGCAGGCGGTTTTGGTGACATAAAACGCCCCCGCTGGCTGATGCAGTTCAGGCAGCAACGCAAAACCTTCGCTCCCCTCCTCCAGTCCACCCGCTTCGATGTGCTGAATAAATATCACCGTATCGGCGGCGTGCGTAAGCTGATTGATTCGCGAAACGCATTGTTCGCGTTGAATACGAGGCGTCGCAAACACGCCCTGCTGCATATCGACCACCATCACCACACGTTTTTCAGCCATCACCGTCTCCGAAGAATTGAGTCATACCAGCCCCTATCATAAGCCCGATGTCACAAAACAGGAGACTGATTGCAACGAAATTGTTCTTATTTACCCGTGGTTACGTTTTTCCCGCTATCGTTATGCAATTCGGCCCTTTGCACCGCGCCGTTTAGTAGTATAAATACGCATTACTTCTTTCATTCACTTCATGGATGCTTTTCGTTGAAACGTTGTCTGCTCTCCTTCGCCGCGCTGTGTGCGGTGAGCCTAACGTCTGTCCAGGCTGCCCAGCCGCTGACGGCACCTGTTTTCGCTTCTGATATCGCGGACCGCTACGCCAATCTTATCTATTACGGCAGTGGCGCAACGGGTATGGCGCTGGTCGTGATTGATGGTAATCAGCGTGTGTTTCGCAGTTTTGGTGAAACGCGTCCTGGCAGCAATGTCCGTCCACAGCTTGATTCGGTCATTCGCATTGCCTCTTTGACCAAGCTGATGACCAGTGAAATGCTGGTGAAGCTGCTCGATCAGGGCGTGGTCAAACTCAACGATCCCTTAAGCAAATACGCACCACCAGGGTCGCGCGTGCCTTCTTATCAAGGTACACCGATTACGCTGGTGAATCTGGCGACGCACACCAGCGCCCTGCCGCGTGAACAGCCCGGCGGCGCGGCGCATCGCCCAGTGTTCGTCTGGCCGACGCGCGAACAGCGCTGGACCTACCTGACAAACGCCACGCTGAAATCCGCGCCTGGTGCTCAGGCCGCCTATTCGAATCTGGCGTTCGATCTGCTGGCCGATGCGCTGGCGACGGCATCAGGAAAACCTTATACCCAGCTGTTTGAAGAGCAGATCACACGGCCCTTAGGGATGAAAGACACCACCTTTACGCCGTCTCCCGATCAGTGCAAGCGCCTGATGGTGGCGGAGAAAGGGGCAAGCCCGTGTAATAACACCCTGGCAGCGATTGGCAGCGGCGGAGTTTACTCCACGCCCGGCGATATGATGCGCTGGATGCAGCAGTTCCTCTCGTCCGATTTCTACGCCCGCAGCAATCAGGCCGATCGCATGCAGACCCTGATTTATAAACGCAATCAGCTTCATCGCGTGATTGGGATGGATGTCCCAGGCAAAGCCGATGCGCTGGGCATGGGCTGGGTCTATATGGCACCAAAAGATGGACGTCCGGGTATTATTCAAAAAACGGGCGGCGGCGGCGGATTCATCACCTATATGGCGATGATTCCGCAGTCAAATGTCGGTGCGTTCGTGGTGGTCACCCGCTCGCCAAATACCCGGTTTATCAATATGAGTGATGGGATCAATAATCTTGTGACCGAACTGAGCGGAAATAAAGCCCAGGTCGTTCCCGCATCCTGATCGAATTAATATTCTGCGGGCAAACGGTTGATGCTAACCAGTTTGCCCCGGTTCATATTAATATAATTCCCCTGCCGTAAAGCCGACAACACCTCCGCCACAACGGAACGCGAAATACGCGTGCTGCGCTGAATATGATTCATCACACCAATTTTAGAGCGCAGGGTTTCATCCCATTCCGCCATATCCAGCAGCATGGCACGAATCTGACTGTAGGAGTTATTTCCGACCAGCTGCATATCCCGCTTTTCTAATATTCGGTTTATCCATGACAGCCAGCAAAATGCGTCATGCCAAAGATGAGATTGCTGAATAAGTTGACGGGCAGTGGCGGCCGGAAGATAAAAACCACTGCAGGATGAGTGTGCCGCCATCGTATATTCCTGCTGATGTTCCATCATTCCAGCCGTGAGGCCAAGAATGAAAGGGGTCGTCACTATTCCGAGGAGAAGATCGTCGGGCCGACGATGGATTGACACTATTCCCGTCTGTATGACAAAGGTATGTTGTTCTTTATCGAAGCATTCATGGTAAATAATATTATGCGCAGAGGCTTTAAAGGGTGTGCTCTCGGCTTTCAGACATTGCTCGAGCCGTTTAAATTCAGAAAGGGGTTTCGCATCAGGATTCATACAGACCTCAAGCTATCCTTACTTATCGGTGCTGTTTCATTATTGTCGTTATAGTTAAAAACGCGGGGAGAGGAACCTCCCCGCGATTCAGGCATTACCAGGTGTATTTCACACCCAGGTTTGCGCCCCAGTTTTGGTCAACATCACCGCCACCGAGGTAATTAGCTTCCGTATAGGTGCTGAAGTTTTTGGTGAAGCTGAACTGAGTGCCCAGACCAACACGCACAGCAGACCCTTTCACGCCGTTGTCGATGATGTCGCCGTTGATATCCGCATCGTTGCTTGCATCGTCATAAACGTATGCCAGCGTGAAGTGCGGAGTCAGTGCCTGCTCGCCACCGTAGTTGAAGGTATAGCCCGCATCGATACCTGCTTCGTAACGCATGCTGTCGTATGACTGACCGTCCATACGCATGTCGTTGCTCAGCTGATAATCGTCGCCAGACTGGAACAGCCCAGACACAGCGGCGTACGGCGTGACATAACCAGAAGTATTTGGTTTCCAGTCGTAGCCCAGTTTCAGACCGAAGCCCCAGGCATCCGTGGTGGTGTTACCGTCCACATACTGGCCGTTGCTCATGGTTGCAGAGAGATCGTTATTGAAGCGGGTATAGCTCAGTGAGCTATCAATAAAGACGTTGTTAGCAAAGTACGCGGATGAGTAGATCATCGCCGTCTGGCTATCCTGATCAACCTGACCAGAATGATCGCTCACGTCGCCTTTCGCGAAGCCTGCTGCCCCCCCCAGGATCCATTTGGCGTTATTGCCGTCAATCTGCGTGTCCAGACCGACCATTACGCCGTTAACATCCTGATCGTAGCTGATTTCGCCGTTATCGCCGTCGAAGTTGCCACCGAAGTAGCTCACCCACGCGCCGCCTTTGTCTGCCAGGCCATGACGGCTGTTGGTCAGACGGTTACCCACGGCATCCTGCTCCAGGTTCCAGATATTGGTATTTGCAGAAGGAATGCTGAGCGCCATGTTCGCGTAGTCAGTCAGCTCTTCCTGATGCAGCACCACGCTGTCGCCCTGCTGCTGCGCCTGGTAGGTGTAAGCGCCCAGATCGGCTTTGTTGGCTGCGGTGAAGGTCGCCTGGGTGTCTGCATTGTTGTCATAGACGCGAATGACTTCATTGCCTTTATAGTCAGCAATGGAACCTGCACCCGTCGCATTGTCGATACGCACTTTGTAGTTACCTGCGGCTTCGCCGTTCACCGCCAGGTGACCGTCGGAGTTCAGTGCAACCACGCCGTAGTCGTAATCGGCTTTGCTCTTATCGTTGGTAATGTAACGAGCGTTGTTCAGATCGGAATTCAGCACGTAGTCACGGCTCGCCACGTTCAGCACACCGCCATCCGTCAGCACCATGTTGTGCGTATCAACCTGACCCAGACCAAGCGCCAGTTCCGCACCGTTATCCACGGTAATGGTGTTGGCATACAGCTCAGCGGTCTCTTCCGTCAGCGCAGCCTGGCTGTAGCTGTCGAGATAGAGACTGTTTGTTGCCACGCCACCGCTATCGCCAATATTCAGTGATGAGCCGTTGGTGAGGGTGATGCTGTCAGCCAGCAGGCCAGAGTTTTCAACATTGACCTGTGACTGGTTTTTTACCGCCAGCGTGTCGATGTTGGAGAGCTTACGCGTATCCCACTCAGACGCGTTGTCCAGAGTGATGTTAAACAGGCCGCTCTGATAAACCTCTTCACCGGCGACATGGGCGTTAGTATCGAAGGTAGAATCTGGCCAGATACTATTTGGTGACAGCGTGGTCCAGTCAACGCCGGTATAACCCAGACCGTACATCTGTGCAGTACCGATAGCTTCAACGCTGGACTGTGCTGCGCCAACCCACTTACTGCCGTTGGTTAAGGTCACATCCAGTTTATCGGTGCCATCCCAGCCGTTGGTGGTTGGGTTATAGACGCCATCGTCTGTCGTATCCGTCGCCGGATCGCCGTTCTCAAAGAAGTTGTTATCGAAGGTGCTGGAGAACAGGATGTCGCCTGTAACGGTGGAGTGATCAAACGTCGCGGTGGTCTGCATGGCGTTGTCTGCACCGCTTGATGCAACGATCAGCGCTGCATCGTCCGCTGCTGTGGCATTGGTTTCGCCATAGTCACTCGGCTTCGCACTTTGGCCATAAAAACCGTTGGTCCCCAGATCGCTGTAAGCACCGGAAGTCAGTACGGAATCTTTCACCACCAGCGTATCCGTAAAGACATGGTTGCTATTGGCTACACCTTCGACGTCATCATAAGGCGTATTATCAACCTGCTGATAACCCTGAGTCAGGGTAATACCCGCAACGTGGGAGTTATTCTGGATAACAATATCGGATTCAGTGTCCAGCGTAATGGCATTACCTGCGGCATAGGTATCGAGATAATGGGTTTCGGTTTTATCACCATTCACAACGTCATAAGCATAATGCTCATAGGTATCATTGATGGTGGAATTATCTACCGTCAGGCTGAAACGATCGTACTGAGAATGTGTCGTACCGTCCGCATCTAATCCCTCTGCGCAGGTGTCAGACTTGCACTCAGAGGTGATCATTCCATTGATGGTGCTGTTTGAAATGCTCAGCGCATTGGCACGACCCCCCACACCATCGTCCAGATAGTACGTGGAAATAACGCCATTCACGGTGGATTTATTGATGACAGGATAAATATCGCCATCGTGGCTGGCGTCTGAATATCCCCAGTCTGCATACCCGTCAAACCAGGGGGTAGAGACCGTGTTGTCATAGCCGAAGGTATTATATGTTGTACCGGAAATGTCCTTAGCATTAGCCTGAGAAGCGATAGCCAGCGTGCAGGCTAATGCAATTTGAGATACGGCGAGTTTCTTTTTCCATGTTTGCATTGAGTCAATCCCTCCTCAGGGACGTAAGCAAGTTTGTCCGTAAAAACACAAGTGCAACTAAATATCGTGCGGTGGGAATTATGCGACCTCACTTCAAAAAGGTTCAATGAATGATTCCATTAAGTCCGTATCCAGACAAATAACAAAAAGAGTTCTGCAGATATAAATAAGAAATTATCAAAGCGTCATAAACACAATGAATTACACGCGTTTTCAACCATGTTAATTAATATATTTACGCCCAATGAAATATGTCAGAAAAATAGGAATGGCAGCACTAAGAAATATCATGAATAAATTAAACGCTTTGCTCAGGTTACTTTCAAATAGAGAATAACCGGATGCCCTTGCTCTGGTGGCAACATTTTTCCCTGCACTTCTCACCGCTTTTCTAACAAAACCACCACTTTCGTAAAACAGCGAACGGTAATATCAGGTACAATATGCGCTATTGTTCTACAGACATCAGGCATCCCATGACCGATTTAATTGCACGTCCCCGTCGCCTGCGCAAATCCCCCGCGCTGCGCGCTATGTTTGAAGAGACAACACTCAGTTTGAACGATCTGGTGTTGCCGATTTTTGTTGAAGAAGAGATCGATGACTACAAAGCCATCGATGCCATGCCGGGCGTAATGCGCATTCCGGAGAAACACCTGGCGCGTGAAATTGAGCGCATTGCCAACGCGGGCATCCGCTCGGTGATGACCTTCGGGATCTCGCACCACACGGACGCCACCGGCAGTGATGCACTGAAGGAAAACGGTCTTGTGGCGCGCATGTCGCGTATCTGCAAAGAGGCCGTGCCGGAAATGATCGTCATGTCCGACACCTGTTTCTGCGAATACACCTCTCACGGCCACTGCGGTGTGCTGTGCGATCACGGTGTGGATAACGATGCCACCCTGATTAACCTCGGCAAGCAGGCCGTCGTTGCTGCCGCAGCCGGCGCGGATTTCATTGCGCCTTCAGCGGCAATGGACGGTCAGGTGCAGGCGATTCGTCAGGCGCTGGACGCGGCTGGATTCACCGATACCGCAATCATGTCCTACTCCACCAAATTCGCCTCATCGTTCTACGGCCCATTCCGCGAAGCGGCTGGCACTGCCCTGAAGGGCGATCGCAAAACCTATCAGATGAACCCACTCAACCGCCGCGAAGCGATCCGCGAGTCTCTGCTGGACGAAGCCCAGGGTGCCGATTGCCTGATGGTCAAACCCGCCGGGGCTTACCTGGATATCCTGCGCGACATCCGCGAGCGTACCGAGCTGCCGCTGGGTGCCTACCAGGTGAGCGGCGAATACGCGATGATCAAATTTGCCGCGCAAGCGGGTGCGATCGATGAAGAGAAAGTGATCCTCGAAAGCCTGGGCGCGATCAAACGCGCGGGGGCAGATCTGATCTTCAGCTACTTCGCGCTGGATCTGGCCGAGAAGAAAATCCTGCGCTAATGCCCCCATGTGCCGGGTGGCGGCTTCGCCCTGCCCGGCCTGTTCCTGTCCCTACGAAACTTCATCAAACTGCCATACAAACGACATCGGGTGCTTCTACTGTCTCGGCAAGACGACAGGAGAAACCATCATGTTCAGTCTCGATAGCGTTCTTGACGATCTCTGGCCTCAGGCGAAACCCGCCCCCTGGCAAAAAAGCCTGTTAAAAAAGCTGTTCTACGAAGACGAGTTCCAGCAGTTCGCCGCCCGACACCGCCACCTGAAAGGGCTGGATATGGTGGAGCAGATTCTGGAACATCTGGATATTCTCTGCACACTCTGCGCACGCGACCTCGAACAGATCCCCGAATACGGCCCGCTGGTTATTGTTGCCAATCACCCTACCGGCACGCTGGATGGTCTGGCGCTGCTGTATGCGGTTTCCCGCGTACGTCGCGATGTGAAAGTGGTCACCAACCGAATGCTGACGCACCTCGAACCCCTCAGCTCGCTGTTTATCCCGGTGGACAACATGGGCGGAAAAACGGCGAAATCGTCGCTCGTGCAGATGGAAAACCACCTGCAAAACGCAGGTGTGCTGATCTTTTTCCCGGCAGGCGAAGTCTCACGTCCGACCCGCAAGGGTATCCGCGATAAAAAGTGGCATTCTGGCTTCATCAAACTGGCCAGCAAACTGCGCGCGCCGCTGCTGCCCGTTCATATTCAGGCACATAACAGTGTGCTGTTTTATGCCTCCACGCTGATCTCACCGACACTTTCGCTGCTGCTGTTAATGCAGCAGATGTTCCGCCGCCGCCACAGCACCTTACCGATAAAAATCGGCCAGCAGATTGCCTGGAGCCACTGGTTCAGTTCAACCCTTTCACCCCGTGACATGGCCGAGCAATGCCGCCAGCACGTGATGCGTCTTGGCAAGGGATTGCCGGGGAGGTTCAAAACCCAGTGCGCTATCGCCCGCCCGGAAGATCGAGCCACGCTAAAACGCGAGCTGGCGCTGGCTGAATGCCTCGGTAAAACCGCCGATGGGAAAGGGATTTATCTCTGGCAACGCAACGGACAAGAAGATGCGCCCCTGCTGCGCGAACTGGGGCGTTTACGTGAGATCGCCTTTCGCGCCGTGGACGAGGGCAGCGGTAAGCGTCGCGACACCGACAGCTACGACGATGATTATCTGCATCTGATCCTGTGGGATGACGAAGAGCTGGAAATTGTCGGCGCCTACCGCTTTATCCCCACCGCAAAACAGCTTGCGCATCGCGGGCTGGACGGTCTGTACAGCTACAGCCTGTTTCATTACGACGACAAAATGCAGGACGTGCTGGAGCACGGCATCGAGCTTGGCCGCAGCTTTATTCAGCCGCGCTACTGGGGCCGCCGTGGACTGGACTATCTATGGTCAGGGATTGGGGCTTATCTGGCGCGTTACCCGCAATATCGCTATCTGTTCGGTCCGGTGTCCATCTCCGGTGGGCTGCCTCCTGCCGCGCGCGATCTACTGGTGGCGTTTTACCGTCTGTGGTTCCCGGCCAGTCACCCGTTGGCCGCCTCCCGCCAGCCCTATCCGGCATCATTGCCCGATGTGCTGGCGCAGTTTGGCGGCGTGAATTACGTCGAGGATTTAACAAAGCTCAAGTCATTGCTCGGGAATCTGGGCTGCGGTATTCCCCCGCTCTACAAACAGTATTCCGAACTGTGTGAGCCAGGCGGCGTGCAGTTTATCGATTTCGGCAGCGATCCGGCGTTCAACAACTGTGTGGATGGGCTGGTGCTGGTGGATTTATGCTATCTGAAGGCGAACCGGTATCAGCGGTATATTGAGGCACATCTTTAACTTTTTTGCCGGGTGGCGGCCTCCGCCTACCCGGCCTGTAAATCACAGGGCGGGAAAGCATTGCGCCACCCGATACCATCACGACGCGCGATAAAATGGCTTATCGCCCAATATCGTCGCCCGCTGCATTATCCTGCGCTGCGGCAGATAATCAGCATTGGCGTAATGCTGCGTCACACGGTTATCCCAGATCGCCAGATCGTTTTGCTGCCAGCGCCAGCGCACCTGGAACTCCGGCTTCGTCACATGTGCAAACAGGAACCCTAACAGCGCCTCGCTCTCTTTCTGGCTCAAATCCACAATTCGGGTGGTAAAGCCTTCGTTGACAAACAGCGCCTGCTTGCCCGTGACCGGATGCGTGCGCACCACCGGATGCAGCAACGGCGGATGTTTCGCGACCGCCTCCTGCCAGCGCTGGTGCTCTTCTTCCGTTTTGCGGTACTTATATTCCTGGAACGATTTCTTGAAATCGTGCTCCGCCCGCAAACCGCTCAGCAGCTGTTTAAGCGGCGCCGACAGCGCCTCAAAGGCGGCAATCCCACTGGTCCATAAGGTATCGCCCCCGGTTTCCGGCAGCAGCTTGGCCGCCAGAATCGCCCCGGCGGGCGGCGTTTCGATAAACGTGACGTCTGTGTGCCAGTTGTCGTTATCCGGTGGATTATCGTTATGGGTATCCAGCACGATAATTTCTTCCACCCCTTCCGCGTGCGGATAGACCGGGTGAATATGGAGATCGCCAAAACGGAGTGCCAGGGCGCGCTGCTGCTGCGGCGTGACCGCCTGCTCGCGCAGAAAGACCACCTGATGGCGCAGTACCGCGTGGTACAACTGCTCAAACTGGTTATCACTCAGGGGGCGCGTCACGTCGAGGCCCGAAATCTGCGCGCCGATATAAGGTCCCAGCGGGGTAATGGTCAGACGTTCACTCATTGTATCTCTCCATGCCAGGGCGTCAGGCGACGCTGTAACGCGCGCAGCCCCAGTTCTAAACTAAAGGCAATCACGGCAATGACCGCGATCCCTGCCAGTACCACATCCGTCGCCAGAAATTCGCCTGCCGACTGCACCATAAAGCCAAGCCCGCGCGTTGCGGCAATCAGCTCTGCCGCCACCAGCGTCGACCAGCCCACGCCTAAACCAATGCGCAAACCGGTTAAAATCTCCGGCAGTGCGCCGGGTAAAATCACAAACCACAGCACCTGTGCGCGACTGGCTCCCAGAGACTGCGCCGCGCGGATCCGCACCTGCTGGGCGCTCTTTACCCCCGCCAGCGCCGACATGGCGACGGGGGCAAAAATGGCCAGATAGATCAGCAGGATCTTTGAGGTCTCACCGATACCAAACCAGATCACCATCAGCGGCAGATAGGCCAGCGGCGGCACCGGCCGATAAAGCTCAATCAGCGGATCGAGGATCCCGCGCACGGTCGGGCTTAGCCCCATCGCAATCCCCACCGGAATACCGACGATCACCGCCGCCAGCAACGCCACCAGAATGCGGCCCAGGCTCGCCGCCAGATGCTGCCATAAGGTCGCATCCATAAAGCCTTGCGGACCGGCGATGGAGACCAATTTCGTCAACACCTGACCCGGCGGGGGCAGAAACAGCGGGCTAACCCACTGCTGCGCCGCCACCGCCCACCATATCGCCAGCAACACCAGCAAGGTGCCTGCGCTCAGGGTGATCTGACGTGAAAACGGCCAGCGGAGGGTGAAACGTTTTCCGGCCCGTTTTTCGCTAAAAACAATGCTCATGAGAACGCCTCCCGCTGCTCAAATACACGGCTCAACACGTATTCGCGCTGAGCAATAAAGTGCGGATCGGATTTGATGCTGCGCACCGGTTCCCCTGCCACGTAGCGGCGGGCAAAGTCCAGCGGCAGACGCTCCAGCACGCGGCCCGGTCCCGGTGACAGCAGCACCAGTTCGGTGGCCATAAACACCGCCTCTTCGATATCATGCGTAATCAGCAGCACCTGCTTACCCGTTTCGTGCCACAGGCGCAGCAGCAGGGTTTGCATCTGCTCGCGGGTGAAAGCATCCAGCGCGCCAAACGGCTCATCCAACAGCAACAGCTGCGGATTGGCTGCCAGCGCACGGGCAATACCGACTCGCTGACGCTGGCCGCCCGAGAGCTGCCAGATGAAGCGTTTTTCCGCCCCTTCCAGCCCCACTTTTTTCAGCATCTGGCGCGCCGTCTCAAGACGCCCGGCACGCTCGGCTCCCGCTAATTGCAGACCGAAGGCCACGTTCTCCTGCACGTTGCGCCAGGGCAGAAGCCCTTCGCTCTGAAAGACCACGCCGCGCTCGGCGCCGGGGCCTTCCACACGTTTACCTTCCAGGTGAATGGTGCCGTGCTGATACGGAACAAACCCGGCGATCAGATTGAGCAGCGTGGTTTTCCCGCAGCCGGAAGGCCCAAGCACCACCAGAAGCTCACCGCTATCCAGCGTCAGATTGATATCGTCTAGCGCAGGTTTCCCGCCGTAGCTGGCGGACAGGTTTGTAATTTGCAGCATCACGGCCTCCCGTTACTTCACAAAACGATCGGTCACGAACTGGCTGTAATCCGCCGCCACCGCAGGTACTTTGCCCTGCTCTTTCAGGAACCCGGCAGTATCGACAATCGCTTTATTCACTGGTCCCGAAAGCTGCTGCACCTGTTGCGCAGGCGTCAGATAGGTGTTGCCCTTCACCAGCCCCGGCACGTCGGATTCAGGCACCCCACTCAGGCGCGAGAGTTTTTCCAGATTGGCAGGCTGTTTCAGCCACTCATCCGGATTTTCGATATAGGGCTGTTGGGCGTCGATGGCACTTTTGGCGAAGGCTTTCACCACCTCAGGATGTTTCTCGGCGAAATCCTTGCGCACCACCCAGACGTCCAGGGTCGGCGCGCCCCACTGACCCACTTTTTCCGAGTCGGTCAGCACGGTGCCGTCTTTTTCCAGTTCGTTGACTGCCGGTGCCCAGACATAGGCCCCGTCAATATCCCCACGCTGCCAGGCGGCGATAATTGCCGGCGGCTGCAGGTTCAGAATCTGTACCTGACCCGGCTTGATCCCCCAGTGTTTCAGGGCTGCCAGCAGGCTGTAGTGGGTGGTTGAGATAAACGGCACCGCAATGCGTTTACCGATCAGATCTTCGGGCTTCGTGATATTTTTCTTCACCACCAGCGCTTCGGAATTGCCGAGCTGTGAGGCCAAAAGAAACACTTCAATCGGCACCTGCTGGCTGGCCGCCACGGCCAGCGGGCTTGAGCCGAGATTACCGATCTGCACATCACCCGACGCCAGCGCCCGCACGATGCTCGCGCCGCTGTCGAACTTGCGCCAGTCGACTTTTGCCCCGCTCTCTTTGGCGAAGGTGTTGTCTGCCTGCGCGACTTTCGCCGGTTCAGCGGAGGTTTGATACGCGACGGTCACATCGACCGCCTGCGCCTGAAATGCCCACAGCGCCAGTGCGCCGAGTAATGTGATACGCGATGAAATTGCCATAATGTCTGCTCCCCTCTCTTGTTATGGGAGCAGTATTTCTGGCGCGGGAATTTTGATAAAGGAATAAAAAAGAATCTGTAATTCCTAACAGTTTTTAGAAAAAAAGTGGCAAAGGATAGTGAATTTCGTGCAGATAGCATTCCGTCTGCACTGGCCGCCCGACGTCTTTATTGCAATTTTGTTACATTCATTCCATATCCGTGCGCACACGATTGCCAGCCGGGTGGCGACAGGCATCATAGAGCCAGTATTCAGCCAGGGTAGATGAAATGATCAAAGTGGTGCTGGTGGATGACCATGTGGTAGTGCGGTCGGGTTTTGCGCAGCTGTTAAATCTGGAGGACGACCTGGTGGTCGAAGGCCAGTACAGCAGTGCGGCTGACGCCTGGTCGGCGTTAACCCACAGCGAGATTGACGTCGCGGTGCTGGATGTCGCCATGCCCGATGAAAACGGGCTTAGCCTGCTCAAACGTCTGCGCCAGCAGCGCCCGACGTTTCGCGCCATCATTTTGAGCATCTATGACACACCCGCTTTCGTGCAAAGCGCGCTCGACGCCGGAGCCAGCGGGTATCTCACCAAGCGCTGCGGCCCGGAAGAGCTGGTGCAGGCGGTGCGCTCCGTCGGCATGGGCGGCCACTATCTCTGCGCCGACGCGGTCAAAGCCCTGCGTGGCGGCCAGCCGGTGTCGAAAGTGCTCGATGTCCTCACCCCGCGTGAGCGGGAGGTGTTCGACCTGCTGGTAAAAGGCGAAAGCGTCAAGGCCATCGCCTTTACCCTCGAGTTGAGCCATAAGACGGTTCACGTCCACCGCGCCAACGTGCTGGGAAAATTGCAGTGCAGCAGCACCATTGAGCTGGTGCATTTCGCTCTCGACAATCAGCTGCTGACGGGCCACTGATGCGGCGCTCCCTGCGGCACATTGTTCTCTCCCTGTTTATTATGCTGGCCTGGGGAACCGGCTGGCTGATGCTGTGGACGCTCAGTTTTTATCTCACTCACAACGGCCAGCAGGCGGTGCTTTTTCTGCCACAGGGCGTCTATCTGGCGCTGCTGATCCTCCTGTCGCGCCGTTTCTGGCCCGCCGTGGTATTGCCGACGCTCGCCGCCATTCTCTGGCTGCACAGTGAGCAGTTACTGACAAGCTATCTGATGCTGGCTGCGCCGCCCCTCGGGCTACTCAGTGCTTACGCGGTGCAACGCTACTGGCACCGTTTTCCCCTGTACTGGCAGCGACTGTCGCTGCTGATTGCGGCGGTGAGCGTCAACGCGCTGCTGCAAACCCTGTGCCTCGCACCGTTTCTGCAAAGCCCCGCCACGCTCCTGGGGCTGGCCTCTTTTACCGGCGGCGTGCTGCTGACACCGTTCGTCTATCTGGTGTTTGAGTTTTTACGCCAGCAGCATCGCTACCATCTTCTCGGGCTGGACACGACCAATCCGCCCTTGCGCACGTCGCTGATCATCTGGTGCAGCCTGTTTTTCATCATCGGGATCGGCACGCAGATGGTGCTCTCCCCCGCCCTGGAACGCCTGCTGCTGATTGTGGTGTTCCTGCCAAACGTGGTGATGGCGTGGAAATTCGGCTGGCAGGGCGGCGTGCTCTCCGGTCTGCTTGGCAGCATGATGATCACCATTGCCCGTCAGGTGGGCGTAGGGTTTACGGACCTGCTGGAACTGGAGATTTTTCTCGCCACCCAGTCCCTGCTTGGCATCGGGCTGGGGATCGCCATCAGCCGTCAGCAGCAATTGGCGCTGAATCTCGATCACTATCGCCGCAGGCTCGAAGCGGAGCTGCAGGCCCGTCGGGCGCTGACCGAAAAACTGATCCACACGGAAGAAGATACCCGCAAGCATCTGGCGCGCGAGCTACACGACGAAATCGGCCAGAACATCACGGCGATTCAGATCCAGTCCCAGTTAGTCAAACGCGCGGGAGATACCCCCCTGGCGGTGGAAGCCGCCGGTCAGATCAACGAGCTGGCGCGACGCATCCACCATTCGACCCGCCAGCTGTTGCGCCAGCTGCGTCCGCCGGTGCTGGATGAACTCTCGCTTCAGGAGGCGCTGCACCATCTGGTGAACGAATTCGCCTTTGCCGAGCGCGGCATCGACTGCCGTTTTGACTGGCAGCTGGCCGCCCCGCCGCAAAACGAGACCCTGGTCTTTACCCTCTATCGCCTGTTGCAGGAGTTGCTGAATAACGTCAGCAAACACGCAGACGCCAGCGAAGTGCGGATCGTCTTGCGCCAGCATCATGGCCGCCTGTTGCTGGAGGTCACGGACAACGGCAGCGGAATTGCACCGGACAATGCGCCCGGCTTTGGTATTCAGGGCATGCGCGAGCGCGTACACGCCCTGGGCGGTGAATTCACCCTTGAGTCGCAGGGCGGCACGCGCGTAATTGTTAACCTGCCCACAATTTTGCAACAAACACCGCACTAACCAGGAAAAAGTCTTAGTCACTCCAGACTTTCTCTCATCCCTTTTGTCTTGCACTTCCCTACAGTCAGCTCAAACGGAGAACGCCATGCACGCACTGTCTGCTGAACAGATTTCTCAACGCTATCGGGCCCTGCGCCCACGCTTGTTGCTGTGCATGGTGGTGGGCTACGCGGCGTTTTACCTGACGCGTAAAAGCGTCAATTACGTTCTGCCCGCCCTGCAGATGGATTTGGGACTGAGTAAAAGCGATATCGGGCTTATCGGGTCGCTGTTTTATCTGAGCTACGGTCTGTCGAAATTTGCCGCCGGACTGTGGCATGACCGCCACGGACAGCGGGCGTTTATGGGGATCGGCCTGCTGGCCACCGGGGTGCTGAACGTGCTGTTTACCTTCAGCGATTCGTTTGGCCTGCTCCTGTTCATCTGGACGTTGAACGGATTCTTTCAGGGATGGGGCTGGCCGCCCTGCGCGCGCCTGCTCACTCACTGGTATTCGCGCAACGAGCGCGGCTTCTGGTGGGGATGCTGGAATACCTCCATCAACATCGGTGGGGCGATTATTCCGCTGATATGTGCCTTTGCCGCCCATCTCTGGGGCTGGCAGGCGGCGATGCTGACACCGGGGATTATCAGCATTGTGCTCGGCATTTGGCTGACCACGCAACTGCGGGGGACACCGCAGGAAGAGGGTCTGCCAACGGTCGGGCAGTGGCGCAACGATCCGCTGGAGCTGCGCCAGGAGCAGCAAAGTCCGCCGATGGGTTTGTGGCAGATGTTACGCACCACCATGCTGCAAAACCCGATGATCTGGCTGCTCGGCGCCTCCTATGTGCTGGTCTATTTGATCCGCATCGCGCTGAACGACTGGGGGAACATCTGGCTGTCGGAAAGCCACGGCGTCAATCTGCTCAGCGCCAACGCGACGGTGATGCTGTTTGAGGTCGGCGGTTTGCTCGGCGCGCTGTTCGCCGGATGGGGCTCGGATCTGCTGTTCAGCGGGCAGCGTGCGCCGATGATTTTGCTCTTCACGCTGGGCCTGATGGTTTCTGTCGCCGCGCTGTGGCTGGCGCCGGTTCACCACTACGCCCTGCTGGCGATCTGTTTTTTTGCGGTCGGATTTTTTGTCTTTGGGCCGCAAATGCTGATTGGTCTTGCCGCCGTCGAATGCGGACACAAGCAGGCGGCAGGCTCAATAACCGGTTTTCTCGGCGTCTTTGCCTATATGGGGGCGTCGCTTGCCGGATGGCCGCTGTCACTGGTTATTGAACATTACGGCTGGTCGGGGATGTTCAGTTTGCTCTCCATCGCCGCCGTACTGATGGGTTTATTACTGATGCCGCTGCTGATGTCGGGCATCACCGCTTCTCGCAGTCACATAACGTCTTAAAAGGGCTGAATAATGAAAACAACGCTTCTCTCTACCCTCATTGCTTCCGGGATCGCGCTGGCTACCTTGACCGGTGCCGCACAGGCCAAAGGCCGTCTGGTGGTCTATTGCAGCGCCACCAACGAAATGTGCGAAGTCGAAACCAAAGCGTTCGGCGATAAGTACGACGTCAAAACCTCGTTTATCCGCAACGGCTCCGGCAGCACGCTGGCGAAAGTCGATGCCGAGAAGAAAAACCCGCAGGCAGACGTCTGGTACGGCGGCACGCTGGACCCTCAGTCTCAGGCCGGGGAAATGGGGCTGCTGCAGCCATACAAATCAAAAAATCTTGAGCAGATCATGGAGAAATTCCGCGATCCCGCCAAGGTGAAAGGCAACCTCTCCTCCGCCGTTTACGTCGGTATTTTGGGCTTTGGCGTCAACACCCAGCGCCTGAAAGAGAAAAACCTGCCGGTACCGAAGTGCTGGAAAGATCTGACCAAGCCGGAATACAAAGGCGAGATCCAGATCGCCGATCCGCAAAGCTCCGGCACCGCCTATACCGCGCTGGCAACCTTCGTGCAGCTGTGGGGCGAAGATCAGGCGTTCGACTATCTGAAACAGCTCAACGGCAATGTCTCCCAGTACACCAAATCCGGCATCGCCCCGGCGCGTAACGCCGCGCGCGGTGAAACGGCCATCGGCATTGGTTTCCTGCACGACTACTCGCTGGAAAAAGAACAGGGCGCACCGCTGGAGCTGATTTCGCCGTGCGAAGGCACCGGGTATGAGATCGGCGGTGTCAGCATTCTGAAAGGCGCGCGTAACGAAGAGAACGCGAAGCTGTTCGTGGACTGGGTGCTGTCAAAAGAGGCGCAGGAGCTGGCGTGGAAGAAAGGCAAATCCTACCAAATCCTGACCAACACCACCGCCGAGACGTCGCCGAACTCCCTGAAACTCGACGATCTGAAGCTGATTAGCTACGACATGGACAAGTACGGCTCAACGGATGTGCGCAAAGCGCTGATCAACAAATGGGTCAGCGACGTGAAGATGGGTAAATAAGCCCGCGATACGTGGTCAATGCCGGGTGGCGTCTGCGCGTGACCCGGCCAACATTTTCCTCAACACCCGGAAAACTTATGTCACACACACTCGCTCTTCATCCCGTCAAAAAACGGGATGCGGTATTCCTGTGGGTTTTAGTCGGCTGGCTGGCGTTTGCGCTGCTGCCGAGCTGGAGCCTCGATTACGGCCTGCTGGAGTCGACGCGCGAGGAGATTCTCGACGCCTACAGCTGGTCCCATTTCAATATCAGCTGGCTGTGGTATTTGCTGCCAAGCCTGCTGCTGGTGCGGCCGTTTAACGAAGCGAAGCGCGAGCAGCGCAGCCGCCACTATCTCGACGCCGGTTGGGCGCTGCTGTGCATGGCCTTTATCGTCGTCAGCGCTACGGTGGAAGGACGCGGGTTAGGCTTTGCCACCATTGTGCTGTTCGTTGCTCTCGGCGCGATTATGACTCTGGCGCTGACGCGTCTGGAATGGCTGGGCGGCGACCGCTTTGTGATTGGCTCGCTGATCACCATTGTGGCCCTGATCGGCATCTTTATCGTCTGGCCGAGCATCGCGATTTTCATTCCGATGTTCACCAACGACGCCGGGGAGTTCGCCCCGCTGGCCTTTATGAATGTGCTGTCGCAGGCGCACATCGTGCAGGTAATTATCAACTCCGTGCTGCTGTCGATTGCCGTCGGTATCGGCTGTACTTTCTTCGGGCTGGTGCTGGCGATCTACACCACCCGCATCGCGAAACGCAGCGCCATCATTGGCCGCATCTTCTCGATCCTGCCGATCGTCACCCCGCCGTTTGTGGTGGGTTTAGGCGTGACGCTGATGATGGGCCGCTCCGGCTACATCACCGAGCTGATGGTCGACTGGTTCGGCCTGACCAACACCAACTGGCTGTACGGTTTCACCGGTATCTGGCTGGCGCAGGTGCTGGCGTTTACCCCGATGGCCTTTATGATCCTCGACGGCGCGATCAAAACCATTCATCCCTCGCTGGAAGAGGCGTCCTATACGCTGCGCGCCAGCCGCTGGCAGACCTTTAACGGCGTCTTCGTGCCGCTGCTGAAACCGGCGCTCGCCAATGCGTTTCTGATCGTGATCGTCCAGTCGCTGGCCGACTTCAGTAACCCGCTGGTGCTCGGCGGTAACTTCGACGTATTAGCCACCCAAATCTACTTCTACATCACCGGCTCGCAGCTCGATTATCAGGCCGCCAGCACCCTCGGCGCGTTCCTGCTGGTCTTCTCCCTGCTGGTGTTCTGCATTCAGTACATGTGGATCGGCAAGCGCTCGTACGTCACGGTCTCCGGCAAATCTTACCGTGGCGACGTGCAGCCCCTGCCGGTGACGCTGGTGTGGAGCGTGGTCGCCCTGCTGACGGTGTGGATCGCCTTTAACGCCCTGCTTTACGGTAGCATTTTCTACGGCAGCTTTACGGTCAACTGGGGCGTGGATTACACCCTGACGCTCGATAACTTTATCAAGCTGTTCGGCCAGGGCATGAGCGACGGCGCATGGCCTTCACTGCTCGATACCCTGCTCTACGCAGGGATCGCCGCGCCGATCACCGCCGGTTTTGGTCTGCTGATCGCCTGGGTCGTCGTGCGCCAGCAGTTCAAAGGCAAAAAGACCATCGAATTCACCACCATGCTGTGCTTCGCAGTGCCGGGTACCGTGGCGGGTGTGTCGTACATTCTGGCCTTTAACAGCGCCCCGGTTTACCTCACCGGCACCGCGGCGATTGTGATTATTTCGATGGTGATGCGTAACGTGCCGGTCGGCATTCGCGCCGGGATTGCGGGCTTAGGGCAGATCGACAAATCGCTCGATGAGGCCTCTCTTAGCCTGCGTGCGGGCTCCCTGCGCACCATCACCCACATTCTGCTGCCGCTGTTGCGCCCGGCGATTCTTTCGGCGCTGATCTACAGCTTCGTGCGTGCCATTACTACCGTCAGCGCCATTGTGTTCCTCGTCACGCCCGACACCCGCGTGGCCACGGCCTACATTCTGAACCGCGTGGAAGACGGCGAATACGGCGTGGCGATTGCCTACGGCTCAATCCTGATTGTGGTCATGCTGGCGATCATTTTCCTCTTTGACTGGCTGATCGGTGAGGCGCGTACCTCCCGTTCCAAAGCTAAAAACCAGGCGTAAAACTATGACTCAGAAACATTTCGTTGAACTGCGCAATGTCACCAAGCGCTTCGGGAATAATACCGTTATCGAGAACATCAACCTGGCGATCCCGCAGGGACAGATGGTGACGCTCCTCGGCCCGTCCGGCTGTGGGAAAACCACCGTCCTGCGCCTGGTCGCCGGGCTGGAAAAGCCGACTGAAGGGCAGATTCTGATTGATGGCGAGGATGTGACTCATCGCTCCATCCAGCAGCGTGATATCTGCATGGTGTTCCAGTCTTACGCCCTGTTTCCGCATATGTCGCTGGGTGAGAACGTCGGCTACGGCCTGAAAATGCTCGGCGTGTCGCGCGCGGAAACCAAAGCGCGGGTGAAAGAGGCGCTGGCGATGGTCGATCTGGAAGGATTTGAAGATCGCTATGTCGATCAGATCTCCGGCGGCCAGCAGCAGCGCGTGGCCCTCGCGCGCGCGCTGATCCTCAAACCGAAAGTGCTGCTGTTTGATGAGCCGCTGAGTAACCTCGACGCCAACCTGCGCCGCAGTATGCGCGACAAAATTCGCGAGCTGCAAAAGCAGTTCAACATCACTTCACTCTACGTCACGCACGATCAGAGCGAGGCGTTTGCGGTGTCGGACACGGTGCTGGTAATGAACAAAGGCAATATTATGCAGATCGGTTCGCCGCAGGATCTCTATCGCCAGCCCGCGTCGCGTTTTATGGCGAGCTTTATGGGCGACGCAAACCTGTTCCCGGCCCGCTTCAGCGACGATTACGTGGAGATCCACGGCTATCGTCTGCCGCGCCCGATGCACTTTGCGCGTGAAGGTTCCGGCTCCGTCGGCGTGCGCCCGGAAGCCATCACCCTGAGCGAACGCGGAGACGACAGCCAGCGCTGTACTATTCGTCACGTCGCCTACATGGGGCCGCAGTACGAGGTAATTGTGGAGTGGCACGGGCAGGAGATTTTGCTGCAGGTTAACGCCACGCGTCTGCAGCCCAACGAAGGCGACCATTACTACCTGGAGATCCACCCGTACGGCATGTTTGTGCTGGCAGACGCGGCGTGAGTTTGCCCGGCGGCGTTACGCGTGCCGGGCATTCGGGTTTTACAGGCCGGGTCAGGCGAAGCCGCCGCCCGGCGATGCTTAGCGCAGAGCCTTAAGCTCAGCAATATCCTTCGGCGTGGTGCGACAGCACCCGCCAATCAGCTTCGCCCCTGCCGCAATCCACTGCGGCAGGTACCCCGCCAGCGTTTCACAGGCTTCGCCGTGATGGTGCCAGGTTTTGCTCACCGCGTCGTAGTGCTCACCGGAATTCGGATAGACCACCAGCGGTAGATCCGTCAGCGTGTGCAGATGCTGAAGCGCCGCCGTGGTGTTTTCCAGCGCAATACAGTTTATCCCCAGCGCCACAATCTGCGGATTATCCGCCAGCGCAGCCACTACCTCCCGCAGCAGCGTGCCGTCGCTCAGATGCTCGCTGTCGCGCAGGGTAAACGAGAACCACGCTTTCGCGCGGGGATAGCTTTCCAGCAGCGCCGCCAGCGCGGCGATCTCCGCAAAAGAGGGGAGCGTTTCGCAGGCCAGCAGATCGGCCCCCGCATCGAGCAGGGCTTCTACCCGCGAACGGTGAAAATCGGTAAACGCCGCAGCACTTCGGACGTAATCCCCGCGATATTCAGAGCCGTCCGCCAGAAACGCGCCGTAAGGCCCCACGGAACCGGCCACCAGCAGCGTGCCCGCCTGCGGGTTTTCCGCCAGACAGGCTTCACGCGCCTTGCGCGCCAGCTCCACGCTTTTGCCGATCAGCGCGCGGGATTGCGCTTCATCGTAGCCGCGTGCGGCAAACCCTTCTGCCGTCGCCTGATAGCTGGCGGTGATCGCCACCTGCGCGCCGGCGCGGAAATAATCGAGATGCACTTCGCGGATCAGCTCCGGGTTCTCCACCAGCACTTTGGCGGACCATAGGCTGTCGGCAAGGTGACAACCGCGCGCTTCCAGTTCCGTCGCCATCGCTCCGTCCAGCACGATAAAGGGCTGTGTTTCTAGGAGGGAGGTAAGCGGATTATTCTGCGACATGTTCAGGCTCCTGGGTTTTTGAGGTTTGAGTCAGGTAGTAGGCACCATAACACAGGGCGACAAACGGCAGCCCGCAGTAAAGGGCAATACGCTGGGTCGGATCAAACGCCAGCCCGACGCAGGCCACCAGGCACAGCACAAAACCCAGCACCGGAACCAGCGGATACCACGGCGCGCGATACTGCAGATCGCCCAGCGTTTTTCCGGCCTGAAGATGGCGACGGCGGAACATAAAGTGCGACGCGCAGATGCTGATCCACACCGCCACCACCGCAAAACCTGAAATAGCCGAGAGCGCGACAAACACCGTATCCGGCGCGATGACGCTGGAGAACAGCGCCAGAACGCCGCCCAGCATACTCACGGAGATTGCCGTCAGCGGGACGCCGTTTTTATTGACCTGCGCAAAGCAGCGCGGCAGCGTTTTTTCATTGGAAAGTGACCACAACATGCGCCCCGACGCATACAGCCCGGAGTTGGCCGCCGAGAGGATCGCCGTCAGGATCACGAAGTTAAAAATATCCGCCGCATAGGGAATGCCGACTTTCTCGAACACCAGCACGAACGGGCTTTTTTCAACGCCAGCCTGCTGCATGGGGATCAGCGCCGCCAGCACAAACACGGTGCCGATAAAGAAAATGATTAACCGCGCGATGGTGGTGCGGATCGCCACCGGAATCACTTTATGCGGGTTCTGCGTTTCGCCCGCCGCGATACCGATAAGCTCCGTCCCTGAAAAGGCAAAGTTGACCGCCACCATCGTCATCAGGATCGGCAGACCGCCATGCGGGAACCAGCCTTCTGCGGTGATATTCGCCAGCCCCGGCGCGGGTGAGCCGTCCTGCATCGGGATAAAACCAAAAATTGCCGCCCCGCCCAGAATGATAAAGGCGATGATGGTGATCACTTTGACCAGCGAGAACCAGAATTCCCCTTCGGCGAAAAAGCGCGTGGAGATGACGTTGAGGGCAAAAATGACGGCGCAGAAGACCACGCACCAGATCCATACCGGAACCTGCGGGAACCAGTACTGCATACAGAATCCTGCGGCGGTAAAGCTCGAACCGAGGGCGACCGTCCAGGTGAGCCAGTAGAGCCACGCCACCGTATACCCTGTCGCCGGGCCGAGGTAGCGCGCCGCATAAACGTGAAACGCGCCGGTTTCCGGCATCGCCACGGAGAGTTCCCCCAGGCACTGCATCACCAGCCATACCACCAGCGCGCCGATGAGATACGCCAGCAGCGTCCCGGCGGCACCGGTGGTGGAGATGATGTAACCCGTGTTGAAAAACAACCCTGTCCCAATCACGCCACCCAGCGAAAGCATAATCAGGTGGCGGGTTTTCATGGTGCGCTTTAGCTGCCCATTTTCTTGTTCTGTTTGCATATTACCTTCTAAACGTATGGACATCTAAACATCCAAAGAAGGTTTGTTATACCGTGATTGTTAACAAAAAGCTAGCCATGAACCAGCCGCAGCCGGGCGCGGCGCGCGCTGAGACGAGGGTGATGAGTGAGAATGACGTAGAGAATCGGTCGCCAGGCCATAAGCACCTCCACAGAGCAGATACTTACAGCATGGCGCGGGGCGCTGACTTCTTCGGTCAGTCGAAAGTGGTAACGTTCTAAGGCGAGTTCACACATAAAGGTGTTGCCACATGCGGCCCGCATCTCATCAAACGCGTGATGCGCGGGCGGTTTGCCGGGTGCACGGCGTTTTCCCGACCGGCGGGTGTTAAGGTGATCTCCGTAACAAAATTGGTAATTCCCTCAAAGGGTTCTATAGTCGACTCTGTTTCTTAGCCACCAGGACTCGCTAATGCGCTTTAACGGACTGACTAAAGGTTTTTTCATTCTTATTCTCGCCATTGTTTCAGTGGCGTTCTTCGATATCCTCGCCCCCTACTTTTCCGCCGTGTTATGGGCGTCAATCCTGGCGGTCATTTTCCATCCGGTGAAAAACAAACTGCGCGGATGGGTGGGTGAACGTAACGGTGTGGCGTCGCTGCTGACGCTGCTGGTGATCTGCCTGATCGTCTTTACGCCGCTGATCGTGATCCTGTCGTCGCTGGCCATCGAGCTAAACGTGGTTTACACCAAGCTCCAACATACCAATCCGCAGTTTCCGGAGGTGGTGGCGAGCCTGTTTTCACACCTGCCGGACTGGGCGCGGAACTTCCTCGTCGAACACAACCTGGATAACGCCAGCCAGATCCAGCAAAAGCTGTCAGATGTGGCGCTGAAAGGCGGTCAATATCTGGCGGGCAGCGCCTTCTTAATCGGCAAAGGGACGTTTGGCTTTGCGATTAGCTTTGGTGTGATGATCTATTTGCTGTTTTTCCTGCTCAAAGACGGGCCTTATCTGGTGCGCCAGATCCTCGATTCGCTGCCGCTGTCCGATTTTGTTAAACAGCATCTGTTCGCCAAATTCGCCGCCGTCTCGCGTGCCACCGTTAAAGGCACCGCCGTGGTGGCCGTGGTTCAGGGGATTCTGGGCGGGATCGCCTTTTACATTGCCGGTATCGACGGCAGCGTCCTGTGGGGCGCGCTGATGGCCTTCCTCTCCCTCATTCCAGCCGTCGGCTCGGCCATTATCTGGGTGCCCGCCGCCATCTTCCTGTTCGCCACGCAGCAGCTGTGGCAGGGGTTCTTTATCGTCGGCTTCTTCGTGATTATCGTCGGGCTGGTGGATAACATCCTGCGTCCGCTGCTGGTCGGGAAAGACACCAAAATGCCGGACTATTTAATCCTGATCTCTACCCTGGGCGGGATGGAGATTTACGGCATCAACGGATTTGTCATCGGGCCGCTGGTCGCCGCGCTGTTTATCGCCTGCTGGAATTTGCTCTCCGGGCGCGACCACGCGGGGAACGTCGACGAAATCGACGAGGCGTTCATCGAAGAGGGGAAAAATCCTCCCGATTTGTGAAAGCGTGACGATAAATAACAGACTGGCGGCCACGGGCCGCCATTTTTTTGTCACGCCAAATCAGGCGTTTCCTATAATTTCAAGAACGCTATCCCACTAACGGCTGAAAAGGATCCAACAGGTGCGAATTGCCACCATAACCAACTGGGCCTACGGCGTCACGGTGTGTCTGACTCTCGCTTCCGGCGTGGTCATGCTGCTGGCCTCAAATGCCGATAACGCCGAGCGACAGGCCGTTGAACAGCGCCAGATATTTGATCAGTTGAGCGAAGAGGTCGAAACGGATGCCTGGGCGCTGTCGGATTTGGCACGCCTGTATGTCATCAATAAAGATCCCGATGCCCTGAAGGACTATCAGCAAAAAGATCAGTCCCGTAAGCCCATTGAGCACCGGCTCTCCCGACTCAAAGATAACGGCGCGACCGGCGAAGAGCTGGCGCTGCTGCATGAAGGGTTACAGGTGGTCGATGAGTTGCAGGATGAGCAGCAGGCGGCGCTCGCCAGCATGGCGCGCGGCGATGAGAGACAGGCCGTGATTCTGCTCTACAGTAAGCCCTACGAGCAGGAGCTGGAGCGGGTGCAGAATCAGATCGACCATTTCCGCCTGATGCTGGATCGCCGCGCCCACAACGCCGTGGAAGAGGCGACAAAAAAGTCCCGCATTCTGCGCACCCTGTCAGAAGTGATGGTCGGCCTGACCGCCCTGCTCTTTTTGTTTGTAATGGGCTTTATTTTAAAGCGCCGCGTGCTGCGCCCGGTGGTGCGTCTGAGCGATGTCGTGCATCGCCTCGCGTCGCAGGATTACGCGGTGGAGACGCCAAACTTTAGCCAGATCGATGAGATCGGCGATATGGCCCAGGCGATCCGCATTTTCCGCGAGAACGGCCTGGTGCGGCAGCAGCTGGAAAAAGAGCGCGACGCGGACTGGGCAATTCGCGAACTGCTGGCGCGTATGACGCAGCGGCTGCAGGGCTGTGAGAATTTCACCGACGTGATTAACGTCGCCCAGCTGTTTGCGCCGAATATCGCGCCGGGCATTAGCGGGCAGCTGTATATCCTCGATCGCGATCCGTGGCAGATGCGCTGTGTCGCCCAGTGGCTGACGCCTGAGGAGAAACATCCCCCCTTCCATCCTGATGATTGCTGGGCCGTGCGTCGCGGCCAGAGCCATCCGCCGGTCAACGGTGAGCCGGATATCGCCTGCTATCACCTGCCGGAATCGGCGGCGGATCGGTCGCTCTGCGTGCCGCTGATCGCTCAGGGCGAGGCCATCGGTTTGCTCTCGTTCCAGAACATCACTCCGGAAACCGCCTCGTCACGCGCCTATCTTGAGCTGATGGCCGAAGCGCTCGGGCTGGCGCTCGCCAACCAGCGTCTGCGCGACGCCCTGCTGGAAAAAGCGCTCTACGATCCCTTAACTGGCCTGCGTAACCGCCATCACCTCGAAGATAAAATGCAGACGCTGATGAGCCAGGCAATGCGCAACAACGAGCCGTTGAGCTGCCTGATGATCGACATCGATCACTTCAAAAGTATTAACGATCGCTTTGGCCACGAGGCAGGCGATCAGGTGATTAAAAGCGTGGCGGCGATTGTGCAGCGTGCGGTGCATGACAACGGCATCGCCTTCCGTTACGGCGGCGAAGAGTTTCTGGCGCTGCTGACGGACACGGGAGAAGAAGGTGCTCACGCCTGCGCCACGGAGATTTACGAAGGCGTGCGCGCCCTGGCGCTGCGCTACGGTCTGGCGGAGATTGGCCCGGTCGATGTGTCGATCGGCATCGCCAGCTATCCGCAGCACGCCCAGAGCGACAACCTGCTGCGTGCGGCAGACGTGGCGCTGTATCGCGCCAAAGAGCTGGGGAGATCGCGGATTGTGAGCTTTGGGATGCTGGAGGCGGGGTGAGTCTTACCGGGCCTGGCACAGCCAGACCGAGTGCCCGCCGCACTCCGGATCCTCAAACATCACCTCAATCACCGCAAAACCGTTATCCGCCAGCCGTTGCCGGTATTCGTCAGGCGACAGGCTGGCGTGATACAGCGGCTCGCCTTCAAACTCCCCCATGGCGATCCCGTTGTCCGTACCGCTGGTGAACATCAGCACGCTGCCGGAGCGGCTGTGGCGGGCAAAAATGGGGAACATCTGACGCTGATCGTCAGGCGAGAGGTGGAAAAAACTGTCCCAGGCGAGCAGCCCGTCGAAGGTCTCATTGAGCGCCATCTGGCGCATATCCAGATGCAGCCAGCGCTGATCGGGAAACGCCTGTTGCGCCCGCGCCAGCATGCCGGGCGCACCATCAACGCCCGTCAGCCGATACCCCTGGCGGATAAAATGTTCCGCTATCGGCACCCCGTTGCCGCAGCCGATATCCAGAATCGCCCCCTTGCCGCCGATCAGCCGGGTAAACTTATCGAGCCAGCCTTTTTCCATCAAATGACGCGAACGTAACCGCGCAAATGCATCGGCATGGGTGTCGTAGATAGTCAGGATATGTTTGGCAGCGGCATCAGACATCGTGAGTCTCGTGTGCAGAAGTTTCTGGAACGGTTATACCTTACCCGGCGGGCTGAAAACAAAAAAACCGGCGTAGATGCGCCGGTTTGTAGGGACTCAATTCATCGCTTATCAGGCGTTGGTCACCGGTTTTGACTCTGTTTTGGTCTGCGCGTTTTCCAGCATCCGACGCACCGGCACAATCAGCACCGCCAGTACCGCGGCACAAATCAGCAATGCGATGGAGCAGCGTGCGAAGAGATCCGGCAGCATATCCAGCTGATCGGCTTTCACGTGACCTCCGATCAGGCCCGCCGCGAGGTTACCCAGAGCGCTGGCGCAGAACCACAGGCCCATCATCTGCCCGCGCATTCTTTCCGGGGCCAGCAGGGTCATGGTCGCCAGACCAATCGGGCTCAGGCACAGTTCGCCGAGGGTCAGCATCAGGATACTGCCCACCAGCCACATCGGAGAGACACCCGCGCCGCCGTTGCTGAGGACGTTCTGCGCCGCCAGCATCATCAGGCCAAAGCCCGCCGCTGCGCACAGAATACCGATAACAAACTTGGTCATGCTGCTTGGACGCACACCTTTTTGCGCCATCATCGGCCAGGCCCAGCTAAAGACCGGTGCCAGCAGGATGATAAACAGGGCGTTGATCGACTGGAACCACACGGCAGGGATTTCAAAATCGCCGATCATGCGGTTGGTGTAGTCGTTCGCAAACAGGTTGAATGAGGTCGGTTTCTGCTCAAACGCCGACCAGAAGAAGGCCGCCGAAACCAGCAGGATGAAACACACCAGCAGGCGCGCACGCTCTTTGCGGTTCAGACCGGCAAAGACAAACAGCCAAATAAAGTAGAGCGCGACCGAGATAGCAATCACGTACACCAGCATGCTGGCAACCGCGACCGGGTTGATCACAATGATGCCCTGGGCAATCAGCGTGACGATCACCGCCACACCCACCGCCAGTGCCAGCAGCCAGGCGCCGACGCCGTTTTTCTTTGACACCGGGCTGTTCCAGGTGGAGTCCAGACCGACTTCGCTGTCGTAGCGTTTCATCGAAGGAACGGCAAACAGACGGAAGATCACCAGCGCCACCAGCATCCCGATACCGCCGATGCCGAAGCCCCAGTGCCAGCCGTGGGTTTTAATCAGCCAGCCGGAGATCAGCGGCGCGATAAATGAACCCATGTTGATGCCCATATAGAACAGCGAGAAACCGCCGTCACGACGCGCATCGCCTTTCTTGTAGAGCGTCCCGACCATCACTGAGATACAGGTTTTGAACAAACCGGAACCGAGGACGATAAACATCAGGCCGATAAAGAACAGGTTGTTGCCCATGAAAGCCGAGAGCGCGATGGAGAGATGGCCGAGCGCAATCAGAATCGAACCGTACCAGACGGCGCGCTGCTGCCCGAGCCAGTTATCCGCAAGCCAGCCACCCGGCAGCGCGGCCAGATACATGCTGCCTGCGAAGATCCCGACAATCGCCGACGCATTTTCGCGCGCCAGCCCCATCCCACCGTCATAAACGGTCGCGGCCATAAACAGAATCAGTAACGGACGAATGCCGTAGAACGAGAAGCGCTCCCACATTTCCGTAAAGAAGAGCGAGCCAAGCGGATAAGGATGGCCGAAGAAAGTTCGGCTTTCTTTTTGATTAACAGTGGATTGCATAGTTCTCCCGAAAAGGTGTGTCGTGTTGCACGTCAACGCTGGATTGTTTGCTGGCCTTTCAGGTCCAGGGCCACTTCTTTACATCCAGCGAAATATTATTTAACCATTTGATAACCGGACGATGGTTTTGTCTAGTGCCCGGAGGGGGACTTTAAGATGAAAATTCGACAGATGTCTAGTTTTGTAGACTTTTTGTTTGATGGAAAGGGGGAAATATTGACATCGTTGCAGAAGATGCGGCCTGATTTGTGCCCTGAAATAAGCCGGAAAAACAGTGCATTTCCCCACTGATTTAGCCCGTCAATTCCTGGAGGAAAACGATCTGCATGAGTGCATCAGGAAGAGGAGGCATCGAGCCTTCATTATTGAGGGCTCAATACAAACATCCGTTGTATAAAGTGAACTGGCCTCAGCGGAAAACGGTTGAACGCGACTGGCCGCTTAGCGCGAGGAACGGTCGCGCGCAATGGGGATTATTCAGCCATGCGGGGCCTTTAACAGGGTAGAAGGATCGTTTGAGAATTCACCGTTTTTGATTTCTCCGGCGATAAACGGCAGAGGTTTACTGAACAGATAGCCTTGTGCGAAATCGCAGCCCAGCGCCTGAAGACTTTCCAGCTGTTCCTGGGTTTCAACACCCTCGGCAATCGTTTTCATACTGAGGGATTTCGCCATGCCGGTGATGAGTTTAATGATATTAAGGGCGTCTCCCTGTGTGGATATCGAATTCACAAAGGATTTGTCTATTTTGATTTTATCAAAGGCAAGTCGGCTCAGACGGGAAAGAGAGGAGTAGCCCGTACCAAAATCGTCGATGGAGATTTTCACGCCCAGGGCTCTGAGCTTATTAAGCGTATTCAGAGGCGTATTGTTGTCAGTAAAGAGAGAGGACTCCGTCACTTCCAGCTCAAGACGGTCAGCCGCAAGCCCTGTTTCTTTCAGGATAGACATCACTATTCCTGCAAAGGTTTTGCTGCTGAGCTGGACAGGAGAAACGTTTACTGAAATTTTAACCGGAACAGCCCAGGAAGCCGCTTCCCGACAGGCCATTTCAAGCACCGATTTGCCCATCTCGCTAATCATTCCGGTTTTTTCAGCAACAGGAATAAAGGTATCAGGCGACAAAAGCCCCTTTCGCGGATGCATCCAGCGAATAAGAGCTTCATAGCTGTAAATTTCCCGACTGTACGAATCCACAATCGGTTGATAATAAACCACGAATTCTTTATTCACTAAGGCCTGCGCCATATCATGCTCAAGCGTTCTGCTTTCCAGCAGCTTATCTAACATGCGCTGGCGGAAGACTTTAATTTTGCCAGCGCCTTCATTTTTGGCTTCATAAAGGGCCAGGTCAGCAAATTTATAGAGATAGTCGGAACGGCGCTCAGTTTCTGAGTTAACAATGCCCACACAGGTGGTTATGTTTATAACCGCGCTATAAATTGTGTAGGGCTGGTTAATACAATCGCATATCTTTTGCGCCATCGAAACAGCCTGACTTTCTGCCAGATCGCTCGTGAGGAATGCAAACTCATCGCCCCCTAAGCGATATAGCATATCCGAAGGAAGCCCCATCGAAATAAGTCGCTGAGCGATCAGACGCAATAACATATCACCGGCATCATGACCATAGGTGTCATTGACCTCTTTGAATCGGTCTAAATCAAACAACATCACGGTCACAGAGCTTTTATTAGCGTCTGCCAGCTTGATGGTTTTGTTTAAATTATCCCAGAAAAACAGTCTGTTACTCAGCTCCGTGAGCGGGTCATGGTAGACGTCATACTCCAGCTTGGTATTCTGGATTTGCAGTTTTTCTTTAGATTCCTGAAGCTCTCCAGCGAGGCTCTTAACCTGAATATGCGCTTTGAGAATATTTCTGTTTTGATAAAAAATCAGCACGCCCAGTATCGCACTCAGTATTATCAAAAGAACTGAAATCGCTGAATAAATAGAGTACAGCGTTTGAATTTTACTGTTGGCGTTGTTAATCAGATTCAGATCTTTGTTCAACGCACCGGATGAAAGGCGGCTTAATGGTCCATCAAGCGAATACATTACCCGTAGATATTTCTGAAGTTCTGGACGGGTCATTGTCTCAAGATGTGTATCCAGATAATTAAGGGTATTGTCGAGTTTTACAGCAAGTTCATGAAGTGATTCATTGCTATTTATATACTGCCCTAAATCTCCCTGCTTTAATAAATCACTCTGGCTGAGCATAATATCGAGGTGCAGGCGCACATCGTCGAGTGTCATCGACTCATCAATAGTGTAAAGACTGAGCCATGATTCGAACCGATAATACTCCGAGACCAGCTGTCCAGCAGACCATGAACTGGCGTAGTGCGTCAGTTTCTGCAATTCCTGCTGTCTTTCGTGCACAAGAAAAGAGATATATCCTGTAAATATAAAAAGAGAGAATATTATGGCAGCCAGTATTCTGTTCATGTTGTTCTTCTGAAATCCTACTCAATGCTCATTTTGCTGACCTGCCATGCTGACCTTGAATAAAACACCTGATTATTCAGCTCGGGTTCGCTGTCATAGGGATAGACGATGAATAGCGGACCTTTGTCGCGAACCCGCATGTATTCGCCATTAATTTTTAAGGCAAGGATCACATTGTATTTTTGGAAGTCACTGAGAGGGATAACGGTGGTGTAGTCATTAAGTGCAGTAACCTTAACGATAGAGCCTTTGGCGCCTACATAATCCATGAGTTTTTTCAGCGGAATACCCGTAAAGGTTGTACGCCCATTGTACCAGGGAGAGGCGGTCTGGAAACTGACCATACCCAGCTTTTCAAGGCTGGCGACATCAAAAACGGCTTTGCCCTCTTCGTTTGTATTTTCGATATTACCTGACATGGTTAAAAGGACTTTCCCGGTAGGTTTGGGAAGCTCCCCCGCCATAGCCTGCGACGCAATCACTAAGCTGAACAACATGACAATTAACTTCATTTTATCTACCCATCCGTCAAATATAAAAGAATTATAATTTAGTTATTATGCTATTTATACATGCTGTCTGGAGAATAACAATGCATTAAGAAAATTATAATTTAATGCATAAAATCAATGTGTTATGAAATTTTAGTTGTTTAGTGATGATTAATCAAGGTTGATACTGTTATTTTAAGTGCATTAAATCTAACCATGTCTGTACAAACAATAATCTATGTGTTTGGTTAGCGCAAATAAACCCACACAAATATTAATGCTTAGTGTTTGGTGCAGGCCCAGGGCCGTGTTGTGGTAAAGAGAGAGGGCTTTGATGCAAGCCTGACGTTTGTCAGTTTGTTGGATAAAATTCCACATTATTGAGAAAAAAATGTCTGGCTGACTTCTGACTCACTCGCAACAAAGCCTTCATCAACGGCAGTTCCGGTACTTTCCGGCTGAACGGCAGGTGCATTCAGTTACCTGTCCACGCAGGAGTAGCTGACACGCCCCTATCATGGCACAACGAAGGCTACTCCCAGGCGGAAATCCTGCGACATTTTTAGGGCAGGAGAGCACGACAAGATAGCGCAACCGGGGCTGATCTTCTGACATATTTCACCTTTATGTGCTCCTGTATAAGGAGGAACGACTGTGGCAAATGCGTTTGTTCTCTAAAGGCTTTAGGACTCATAATCATCATTCATAGACGAAAAATCTTATGCTAACATCTTATTTATAAATGCGAATCAAAGGTTAAAAGATGAAAAATACAACGCCACATTATACGTCTGTTGATTTATCTCGTTGGGCAAGGAGAGAGCATTTTGAGATATTTCAGACCTTCGCCCAATCGACATTTAATCAGACTGTTCAATTAGACATTACGGCGTTGCTAAAACATATTAAAAAGGCTGGCTGGAAATTTTATCCAACGATGATTTTCCTCATTTCCAAAATCGTAAACCGGCATCCGGAGTTCCGTATGGCGATGAAGGACAATGAGCTTATCGTGTGGGATGAGGTTCATCCAAACTATACCATTTTCCATAATGAAACAGAGACCTTTTCATCATTATGGAGCCATTACGATGGCAATATTCATCACTTCCAGAAAGTATATTCAGAAGACATGGCTCGCTACAGCAATAATACTGCTTATTGGCCTAAGGAAGAGTCGCGGGAAAATATATTTTTCATATCCGGTATTCCCTGGGTAACTTTTACCAGCTTTAACGTCAATGTGGCTAATATGCAGAACTTTTTTGCCCCTATGTTCACGCTTGGAAAATACTTCGAACAAGATGGCAAAGTATTGTTGCCTTTCGCCGTTCAGGTGCATCACTCCGTATGCGACGGTTTCCATGTAGCAAGACTGGTCAATGAGTTACAAGAACTCTGTGACGACTTGCAGCACCACCCAGAAAATTCAAGTGATTGATAGTAATGATATTTTCGCATTCGTCTTTATCCGAGATGGGCAGCAACTTTCAGGCCTGTGTAAAGCGAGGGGACAAATGTTCACAGGGTGTGAAGGCCCGTTAACGCTATGGCAGCAAATATAAGCGCAACACCCTCGCCTGCACCCGAACGGATACTTCGTGTCGCCTTGATAAGGAAAATGATTGCAGGACCGTGACAAATGAAAAATACGATCTAAGATTTTGGGGAAGAAAGCTGATTACATGGAGTTTCTGATGACTATTATTGTGGTGACAGTTCTGTTCTCCCTGCTCATTGTGCTGGGGCTAAAATACATCCTGGTGCAGTTAATGAATGCCTGGTGTGATCCTGATGGTCATTAAGCAGTAGTAACACACTGCCCCGGCGCGAACCTGTAATACCGTCTCATCCGTGGTTCGCGCCGGGAACGCATCCTCACTCACCTCCCCCTGCTCATCTCCCCTCCCCAGCAAATCTGGCTTGACGCACTGCGCGAACACAATTTTATGGCGTAAATCGACAGCACTTTCCGGCTTGACCTGAAGTTTACTTGAGCTTTTAAGATGCTTATCTGGAACTCAGACAGAAGGACTCGGTTTATGAAACAGGTGGACGTTGGATTTACCCACGTGGCGTTTGTCGTCAGGGATTTGGATAAGAGTATTGATTTCTATCACCGCTACGCCGGAATGGAGGTTGTTCACAGACGCGAGCCTGATGTACCAGAGGCACGCAAAGTGGCATGGCTCAGCGATCGAACGCGTCCATTTGCACTGGTCCTCGTACAGGCGGATGTCGTGACTGATACCCCTTTGGGAAGTTTTGGTCATCTTGGCGTCGCTTGCTCAAGCATCGAAGCGATCGACCAAAAAGTGGCGATGGCGCGAGCAGAGGGTGTGCTGCGAAAAGAGCCGGTTCAGGCTGGTGATCCCGTGGGATATTTTGTCTTTTTCGCTGACCCTGACGGCAATACGTTAGAACTTTCATACGGGCAAAGAGTTGGGCTGGAAGCTTCTGGAACGCATACTGAACCCAAAAGTAACCTGACAGGCCAGTAATTACAGCGCTAAACATCCTGGCTCCCGCATCGTTTAAACGCAAGATGACCGCTGGCTATCGATGCACCTCTCGTGCCGGATTAACGAGCAAGGCGCCAGGATGAATGATTGCCTTTAAAATGAAGGATAAACAGGGCGCTCATCAATTTTAGCGCACACGGACAGTTTCTCTTCGCCCGCATATTGAAACCCAAATGAGTCACTGGATATTGAGTGGAAAAGCGTATCGCCATTCGCAAAAGGGATGATTTCGGTATCACCAGCGCGTTTATGCCCGGCCCCCGTTTCGAAGTTTCCTCTCCACCTTTCCTGCGTGTGACCGTAGACGTGAAGAATGATCTCCACCAGACCCCGTTGTGGGCAATTAAGGCGTAAAAAGGTGGAGGAGAAATTTAAGGCATTTGCAAAGCAGGAGAATGACAGAAGGCAAAACAGTAAAGCTCTTAAAAACATAATACCGATATAGGCTCGTTCAAATTTGGATAACAATTTAGCTTAAGTTGCTAATGTTGACATTGCCCTGGATCAATATCACATAATTTTCAACAAGATAGATTATTTGGCGCGAGTGAATGTCTGTTTGTTCCTGGATTTTACTTATATGCGCTGGCTAATTTTGCCTCTGCTCCAGTAAACATGTTCGCATTCGGCTTTTCCAACCCAACCGTTTAAGGGAAAGGCCACACTTACTGTAATGTATTGAAATGCCCCTGCTGAGCTGTAGTTTGTTCAGATGTCGGATGCCGAACAGCAACACCGCGGGAGATTTGTCGCCGATGGGAAGACCGGCCGCAGAAGCCTGCCAACCCTTTGGCAGACTTCCTTTGGTGCCGTTCTTTCCTATCGTTTACTCATCGCCAGTTTGGCGGCGAACAGCAAAAACACCACGCCGGTGGTTCTGTCCATCCACTTCACCACGGCCGGCTTTTTCAGCACGCGAGACGCATAGCCCGTGGCGATAATCAGGGTTAATGACCAGAGCGTGCCTATCAACACATGAATGGAAACCAGCAAAAAGGTCCAGGCAAAGGGCGAATGCCCTGCGGGAATAAACTGGGGAAGGAATGAGACATAGAAAATGCCCATCTTCGGATTGAGCACGTTACCGAGCATTCCGCGCATAAAGCCGTTACCACTGCCCGCATTCTCCCCGGCGGTGAGCGTAAATTGCTGACGCGGACGAAGCAGCAGCTGAAGCCCCAGCCAGCAAAGATAGGCCGCACCGCACCATTTCAGTAGCGAGTAGGCCACGTCAGAAACAGCCAGTAACGCTCCCAGACCAAACGCCACCAGCGCGCCCCAGATAAAACAGCCCGTATCAATACCCAGCGCCACGTGCACGGCTTTTTTACTGCCATCTGCCGCGGCGGTTCGCAGGATCAAGGCGGTGTCGAGACCGGGGGTTAGCGTCAAAAGCGTGGCGGCAAGAGTATAGGCCAGAAGGGCATCGGTGACTGACATTGTGCTTCTCCGAAAACGAAGATCCTACTGAAGATTTAACAATGCTGCAACACCCCAAAGTTCGGTAGGGACTGTCAGGCTCTGTATCTTCTGATATGACCTGTCAGTCAGTAAGGGGGAATACGCATGGGTGGCCATGAGGTTAGAGTCCATCATCATTTCGGTGCTTAAGCGTTTATAAGACCCTTTATGAGAGAAAAATTTTGTCGCTACCTTTGCTGGTCAAAACGATTAACAAAGAACTATTAAACACAGTGACTATATAGCCGGTAATTGTATTTCCTGCTGTTACGCTCTTATAATCTTTTTGAAGGGAATTTGGCGGGCAAGAGAAATCAACCTGGTCATTTTGTTTCTTAAGTAATTATATTCTCTGCAAGGATATGCAATGCGCTATACACCCATTTTAATTGTTCCTTTTTTAACGGCCTGTAGTGTCGGTTTTATTAAGTTTGATAATGACCCTGTGGTGCAAGCAACCTATGCGGCTGATGCGACAAAATCTTCAGTTATTACGGCAGGTGGAAAACCAGACAGTGAGATAAATGTTCCAGAAATCAATGGGACTTGCATTAACTACACGCTAAAGAAAGGTGAAGAGACGATGCCTTTCTATGTGGCGTTCGATAAGAATGGAAAGCGAAAACATTATGGCTATATCTCCTGCCAACAGGCGAGAGCGAAGGGAGTTTTTAGTCAGTAAATTTGCTTAGAATACCATTCCTCTTCTGTTGAAAATACAAGAAGAGGAGTGTCTTAATCACCTTGATATCAGTAGCCTGCAGCCCTGTTGGCGTCTTTTATGCGCTGATTTCTTGTGTCTTTTTCGTGTTGATCGTTAGCCTGCATTATCCCACTTGCAGCATCAATCCAATCATTTGCGGTACAACCTGACAATACCATACTCAACATTAATGCAAACGCATACTTCATTTTGGCTCCATCACTCATTATTGTATAATTAGCGCCGGTTTACTACTCAATGTATTTGACGCTAATGCGGATAATTTAACAAATTATCACCTCTCGGGCAAGGTGAGGGTTTCGAACCCGTTCATAAATAATTTATAATGATTAGCTTAAAACTTAAGGTGCAAGATAGAAAATAGTGCGGTATGTAAAAAATATTATATTAATAAAAAGCGGATTATTTCCCTCAGCATATCGAGCCGATATCACTGTTATTAATGAGCGCCGTTGCTCCTTGAGTATCAGTGATGTTGATGGCCTGTGGCTGGCAAAAAGCGGACTACCCTCCCCATTCAATTAATGAATTCATCTAATAAACCCTAACTAATTATCCCTCTAATAGAATAAATACGTTTGCGTTATGCTTAACCAACACAACAGTTAAAGGATAACGTCATGCAAACAGTAAAACTCAATAACGGTATTGAAATGCCCCTGCTGGGCTTTGGTGTCTTCCAGATGACGGATGCCGCCGAGTGCGAAAGAGCCGTTATTGATGCCATCGATACGGGATACCACCTAATCGATACCGCCGCGTCTTACCAGAATGAAACCCAGGTCGGGAACGCGCTGAAACAGACCGGCATCGCCCGTAACGAACTCTTTGTCACGACCAAACTTTGGCTGCAGGATACCCATTACGAAGGCGCTAAAGCACAGTTCGAACGCTCCCTGAATCGACTACAACTTGATTACGTTGACCTCTACCTGATTCACCAGCCATACGGCGATGTGCATGGGGCCTGGCGTGCCATGGAAGAATTGCAACAGGCAGGCAAAATTCGCGCCATCGGCGTGAGTAACTTCCACCCTGACAGACTGGCCGACCTTATCGCCTTCAACAACGTGGCCCCGGCGGTAAACCAGGTTGAAGTTAACCCCTTCAACCAGCAGCTGCATGCCGTGCCTTGGATGCAAAGCCGTGGTATTCAGCCGGAAGCCTGGGCGCCGTTTGCTGAGGGTAAAAATGGTCTGTTCCAGCATCCTGTGTTAACGGCAGTTGGCCAGAAGTACGGCAAAAGCGTGGGTCAGGTTGTGCTGCGTTGGATCTTCCAGCGAGGCATCATTTCACTGGCGAAATCGGTGCGCAAAGAACGCATGGCAGAGAACATCAATATTCTCGATTTTGAACTCAGCTCTGAAGATATGCTGCAAGTTGCTGCCCTCGACACCGCAATCAGCGCCTTCTTCTCTCACCGCGACCCGGCGATGGTGGAATGGCTGACTGGCCGCAAACTTGATGTTTAAATGATTTTTTATATCAGCGGTAACATTTTGATATCGCTGATTTCTAGCTTGGGTTTAAAGCTCACAACGCTAGTCTTTTACTAATTGGGGTACGGGTGTTGTTCGTGGGCGTAAGGAGGCGTGGGGCTGGGTAGATACTTTTTCACCTGCAAACACACATAGAGCCATTAATCCTGTTTTGTTCTACTTATCTGGGATAACGACTTACATACTAACAACGTAGATCTGAATGTAGGAAAAGCCTTTGTCTACAGATTTGAAGGATATTTTGCTGACGAAGAAATGCCATGAAGTTCGTCCATCCGCAAAGAGAAGTGGTTACAGCAATTAGATTGAGATTTTGGAGGATGCTTGAATGGTGCGATAATAGGAACCAACAAACCAACTCAACATACTGATTTATTGTGAAAATTTAAATTCGATAAATAAAACTATACACACCCCTATACACATCAGCGATAGCGTTCATTTTTTGGACCTGATTCTGGGTAAGAAAAAGTTTTTTTACACTTAACTGTTCACACTGTTCACCTCGATTATTTATCATTTAATATCATGTGGTTAGATGGTGATGAATTGGTGAAGAGTGAACAGTCGACTCTTCACCATTGTGATTTTTGCTCGTTCTGGATGTGCCCGGTCAGGCGATGAGCGGGGGGATAAAAAGTTTTTTTGGGTTTGACTGTTCACACTGTTCACCTCTTTTTTTTTATCAATAATTTCATAGTGATAAAGGGTGAGCATATGGTGAAGGGTGAACAGTAGATTGTTCACCCTTCATGGCAGAAAATATAAATTGCAGGTAAGAAAGGTTATCCTGGCGCAGATGAATTAGTGTTGTGTTTTGATATTAAGCAAAGCCTTCTCAATTCTGGCTAGATTTTCAGCAATCTTTTTCTCATTACTGTTATCTGAGGCATCCACCCTAGCCAACGATAACAATTCAATATAACTTTCATTAGTAATATTTTTTGCGAAAGGGTTCTTGCTATTAGCTTTACGGAAAGTTGTAGTTACTCTAATTTTGTGGTCACCTAAAATCTTCTTCGAATCAGCGAAATTCCCAAGCCTCAATATCCTGCATGAACCAGGTGCAAGGAATGGTATGCCTGAAACCAATGCACCTTTCGTTAACGCACTATACTCACCATTAGGCAGTGAATTCTTAAAGGTATTTTCATTAAAACTGAAGGTTACATCTTTTGCAGCACTTTTACCTATATTCTTAATTACAATATTTAAAACAGTTTTGACTTCATTGTTTTGTTCAAGGTAAACAATGACGTCTGGGTAGGTGCTCTCTTTGTAAACAAGGTAACTAATACATGATGAGCCAACGGCAACTAACATTGTTAATATATTTATTAATAACCCACTAGTCTGAAAGTAATCCATTTCCTACCTCTCGAAAAACAGATGAAATATTCGACCATTATACACATCTCGTAAATCGTTATGTTGGTAGTTAAAGTAACAGACCGGCTATAGCCGGTCTGAGTTAGGTTATGTCGCTGCGGGTTCATCGCATTTCAGCAGCCAGTCGCCGTAGCTTTCCTCTTTCAGCGACAGGTTGGTCTGCATCCCCTGCTTTGTGTGTCGCTTCTCATAATTCAGGCCGTACTCTTTCAGCATCATGGGCAGCCCCAGCCCGAACATTTTCAGGCTGAGCACGTTCCTGTACCCGTTGGCCTCCATATAGGCCAGATACGCGTGATAGAGATACTTACGGTAATTACGCGGGACGATGCTGGCATTACCCATAAACATTCCGTTGGTCTGCGGCAGCATTTCCAGATAGCCGCAAAAATCAAACGTCGGGTCAGCATCGCGCTTGATGCTGAGTGCCTCGTCGGAGTTCTGCTGCGACTGGAGCAGTGCGCGGGCGGTCATTGGATCGCTGAATTTCTGCATGAGCTGGCGCACGATGACGGCCAGCTCGCGCGCAATTTTATCCCTGAGCTGCGGGTCGCGTTCTTCCGGGGCAATCTGCTCCGGGAAATGAATAATCACCCGTCGACGGGAGACGCCTCCGCTGCGGTCGGTGAAGCGCATCGGATTATTGTTCACAGCCAGAATCACCGCCGGAATATGTGTTGAGTACGGGTTCTGGTATTTCGGGTCAACCGAGACTGCATCGCCACCGGTGATGGCCTTAAGCCCTGCGCCGTCACCGCTCCATTTTTCCTGGTCTGGGAGACGTATCAGCGAGAAGCCAATCAGGGAGGCACGCTTGCGCGGGTCTTCCAGCGTGTCGATGTCGGCCGACGTGGCGTTATCCTCCCCGGCGAGCAGGGTCGCGATTTCGGCCAGAATACTTTTCCCGCTCCCGCCGGGACCGGTGACTTCGAGAAAGAGCTGCCAGTCGTAGCGGTTCGCCAGCACCATAAACAGCGCGGCCAGAATTACGTCGCGTTTTTCTGGTCTGCTACCGGCAGCACGGTCGAGCCAGCGCCAGAAATTCGGGGCATGGGTCTCCAGCGTTTCCCCCTCAACAGGCGGGGTAAAATCCACGTCGCACAGCGTGCGCAGCCAGTGCGATTTGCTGTGCGGGCTGAACAGGCCGCTCCGGGTATCGAGTACCCCGTTGCGAAAACCAATCAGACGGCGTGCCGGTGCGGCCTGCTGAGGAATAATCAGCTTCAGCGTCTCCACCACTGAGGTGATTCTCCCCGACGAGAACGGGGCGCGCAGGCGCTGGAAAAGCCCGGCTACGTCGCGTTCGAAATTAGACGGCTGAACGACTTTCCATATCCCTGCTTCATAACGGGACAGGAGCTGGCCGTTCGCATCCACCGCCAGCGCTTCGCCGTAATGCTCATGCACCCGCAGAGCCTTGTCGCTGGCGCTCATGGCGGTAAATTCCGCCTCGCTCATGGTGTCGAACGGACTTTGTGCCGGTGGCCGGATGGCATCATAAATGGCTTTCCGGGTGGCCTCCCCGCCGTGCTGCATAAAAGCATCATTCCAGTCACCGAACACCGGCGGCAGGGTAACAACGCCCTCACAGGCGTCTGCGGCCGCAGCGGCTTTGTTCTGGCCGTCGCCGTTCAGGTCACGGTCTGCGGCGAGCACAATCTGACAGGCCGGGTGCTTCTGACGGGCAAGGCTCGCCAGGGAAAGGAGGTTCACGGACGACAGTGCCACCATGACGGTTTCACCGGTGAGGTGATGCACGGTGAGCGCGGTCGCATAGCCCTCCGCAATCCACAGGCGTTTTCCTGCCTGTTTTTTCCCTTCGATGACATGACATGCCCCTTTAACCTGACCGCCCTTCAGGGTGCGTTTGAGACCCTCAGAATTGATGAGCTGAAGGTTTACCAGCGCGCCGGTATCGTCATACAACGGGACAACCACATCGCCGGCGCGGAACGTCACGCCGCCGGTTTTGTGTGTGGCCGTCAGCATGACACACTCATGACCGGGAAAACCCTTTCGGGTCAGATAGGCGTTGCCGGTTTCCGGTCGGGTTTTCTCCATGAGCCTGACGGCCAGCGCGGCCGTCGCTTTACGGTCAGCATCGGTTTCAGCTTCTGTGGCCGCAATCACTTCCGGGGCAATCGGCGGCATGTTGCCGGTCACAGCGCTCACCTTTCCGGCAGCCTCTGATGCGGTCACACCGAACACTTTCTCTACCAGCTTAAGACCATCACCCGCGCCACACTGGTTGCAGTACCACGTCCCGCGCCCCTCTTTATCGTCAAAGCGGAAACGGTCAGAGCCGCCGCACACCGGGCAGGCCTGATGCCGGTTTTTAATCACCTTAACACCCAGCGCCGGGAGAATGCGCGGCCAGTGGCCGCACGCCTGTTTTACGGTTTCCGTTACGTTCATTTTCATCGTTATTTTCTCCCTCAGTGCACAACCGGCGCGGCGATATGTCGGGCGCAGAGTTCATCCATTATGGCGAGCCCCAGAAAGGACAGTGACGGCGCGGCTTTCAGTGGACCGGCTTCCATTAAATCTTCCAGCAGCGCACAGGCAATCTGACGGCCTTTTTCCTCACCGTGCTGGCGCAGGTAGAAGCCCTCCAGCTCGTCGGCAATCGCACTTTCCAGCGCGTCGAGGGTGAGGTTTGGGTAGCGGCGCTGGCGTTCGCATACCGTCAGCCAGGCACAGGCCACGGCGCGACGATACAGCGCAGCGCGTAATACGGGGGGTAATGGCTTTTTCATACTTTGCTCTCCCCGGTCAGCCAGCGCTGATTGCAGCGCTCTACCACGCCGTCGAGCTGGGCGGTCATAAGGTAAATCACGGAGGTGAGTTGCGACTGCTGCGCCGGGTCACGACGAACGGTGGCGCAGTCCTGCACCTGCATCAGCTCATTGACGAGCTGGCCGACGTTGCGCATGTGCTCAAGGCATTCGAGGTCACGGGCGGTAATAGTGGTGTGTCTCATGCGCGCACCTCCGCAACCGGCAGACGACCGGCAAACGAGAGGACGTAATCGCGAACGAGTGAAAGGCGTGCGGCGTGTTCATCACCGGCAACGGTGCGGAGCATACAGATACGGGGTTTACGGTCTGCGCGACGAACGGCGGCAAACACAAAGACGAATTGCGGGTGTGACGGGGTGAGGATCGTAGCCATAAGGGCAACCTCCATTGAGTAGCGGTTATCGCCACCACCGGAGCTGCAAATCTCATGGGTGGTGGCCCGAACAGGGTTTGCAGTACCGGCCTCAATGGATACCGGCCAGCCCGAAGGCTGCCCCGCCCGAACCACCATTATCTGACAGAAGCCACGGTGTAAACACCACAGCCCGAAAAATGGGTGTGCCTGAGCTACGACGTAAAAAAAGACGCATGGCGCGTCTGGTGTCGCCATTGAGTTACACGGGCTGCAAATCCCGGCTGTCGATTTTGCGACAGCGGGAAAACTATACCTGGAAACGGCGAACGGAAGCAAGCCAGAAAAAGGAGCTTCCAGAAGAACGGCCATCATCATGCGTCACAGCTCCGGTTACGGTCGGCGATCCGCTCGGCCATCCATGCGGTAATTTCTGACTGCGCCCACGCCACATTTTTACCGCCAAGTGAGATCTGTTTCGGGAAAGCCTCCCGGCTGATGAGGTCATAAATCGTCGAACGGGACAAACCGCACAGGTGCATCACTTCGGGCAGGCGAATAAAGCGCTCCTGAACGGCGTCAGGAAACGGCACTGGTGGGGCGACTGGCGCAGAAGACGGGGAAGAAAAAGCGGTGTGCATCGGGCTACCTCATAAAGTCCATACAGTGCCGGTCGTGTCCGTCCGGCCTCGGGTAGCTCTCTATTTTGTGAATATTTTCTCTCAGGGCAACAAGTCATTTTGCACCGACTCACTACACAACAAATTGTTAACAGGTGAATGGCAAACACTGGCAAAGCTATTGTATATGCTGGCATTTGGTTGCACCTGATTGCACTATCTATTATTCATTTTTGTGGTTGTTTTAATTTTATTAATACAAAAAAAGTCTAAGTAAAAAACTCAGCTGAACAGGAAGCCGGTGAACAGTGGTGAACAGACGGTGAACAGTCAGCCCCTCAACTGTTCACCCTTTAACATACTGTATTACTTATATTTTTATTGAAGGTGAACAGTGGTGAATAGTTATCAGTAAAAAAACAAACAGAGAGAGGGTTTTCCTTCGACCTTTTTCTGGCCAGCCGGGTTTTACCCCCTTGCTTGTGCCAGAACTGCCACAACCGCAATGAATCGAGATGTTGTGTGATGAAGGGCAGAATCATTTCAGGTTGAACATACGGAGAGCCTGAACATGAAACCCGAAACAATCATTTCCGCCCTGCAGAACGTTGCCGCTAAACAGAACGCGGAAAGCGAGAAGCACATCACCGCTAAACTGACCGTATTCACTGCGGCCAGAGACACCCACGCAGCCAGCATGGAAAAGCTGAAAGAGATTGATACATCGATTGAACGCTGTAAGCAGGAGCGACAGACCGCCCTCGATGAGAGCGCAGAGGCGGAGCAGGACTGCCGCAGTCGCTTCCGTAACCTGCGCGGTAATCTCACTCCTGAAATGAAAGCGGAGCACAGCAAGCGCATCGCCAGTCGGGAGCTGGCCGACGAGTTCACCGGCCTGATTGCGGAGCTGGAGACTGACCGGAGTCGTGCCATGCTGAATGCCTGCTCCACCGGCAATAATTATCGCTCTGCGCATGGCGAAGCATTTACCGCTTACGCCGGGGCGGAATGGGTTAAGGCTATCAACGCTGTTCCCGCTGCGCTCATTCGCGCTTTCCTGCTGCGCATTCGTGCCCTGGAAATGAAGGGGGAAAGCGCACCGCAATCTGTCGCCATCGGTGAACTGCGTGATGCCCTCAACCGTCAGGGCAGTCTGTATCACTTCGATATGAAACAGGAGCCAGTTTTATCCGTGACGGGTATGCAGCGGCCGCAAATTACCGGCGTGGATATGGAGCTGTTACGCAGTCCACTTAAGCGAAACATGCTCGCCCAGAAGCTGGCTGAACATGACAAAACTAAGGCGGGGGCATAAGTATGTTTCACTGTCCGTTCTGCAAAACTGGTGCGCACGCCCGCACCAGTCGTTATCTGTCTGAGAACGTCAAACAGCGCTATCACCAGTGCGTGAATATCGAGTGCTCGGCAACCTTCCGCACGCTTGAATCCGTTGACGGGATTATCTGCTCACCGCCGACAGAGCCGGTCATTCCTGCACCCGCTCCGGCGGCCATCGTTAACCGTGCTGGCGCTTAAGCATGACCAGTCATCAGGAGAAACTTACGTGACCACACTGACGCTACAGAAAGCCTTTGAGGCCTGTCAGGCAAACAAATCCGCCTGGCTGCAACGCAGGGAAGAACTGACGCAGGCCGAACAGGCATACCGCGAACAGCTTGCCGGTGACGGCCACAGCGGCCAGAGTCTGCAAACTCTTCGCGATATTATTGGGGTAAAAAAATGGGAAATTAATCAGGCTGCCGGTCGCTATATCCGGTCGCATGAGGAGGTGCAGCGTATCAGCATCCGTAACCGGCTGAATGATTTTATGCAGGTGCACGGCGCGGAGCTGGTCGCAGCGCTCGCGCCTGAATTAATGGGCTATAGCAGTCAGCATCCCGCCGTCAGAAACTGCGCCATGCAGCACTCGGTCGACTATCTACGCGAGGCACTAAATGTCTGGCTGGCCGCCGGTGAAAAAATTAATTATTCTGCGCGGGATAATGACATTTTGACGGTGATCGGATTCAGGCCTGACGCGGCTTCACGAGATGATAATCGTGAAAAATTCACACCTGCACAAAACCAGAATTACATGAATAAACGCGCTGAACTGGCCGCGCAGTAGCCCGTCAAAAAATCCCCGCAAATCCCGCCCTTTTTCCCGAATTAAGCCATGCATGCATAAGGTGCATGGTTTTGCATGCCTTTTCACGTCCCGGCCTCCCCCGCCAGCGCCAGCTCTGGCGCGGTCTGAGGCTGCTCTTGCACCTGCATTAAAAGCGGTCCCTTAAGCGGGCAGGCGTGGCGGGGAGAGCATTGCGCGCCAGATGTCGTAACACATTCAATAGTTACTGTAATTTCAACGCGCCATAGCTCAAATGCTTCATAAGTTTATAAATTTTAATTAACTGATGAAGTTACAGAAGAAAAATATTTTTCTGCCACTAAGTTAACAAAGCCCTATAAGTTAATTAGGTCAATCGTGGCAATCCACTATTATATATCCAACTATTAACTCTGAGTTTAACCAGAGAATATCTCACAACATATTCCCAATCATAGTTTAGCTCATCATTTTTTTCTATGAAATTATTAAGAATGACATTATACACTGACCTATTAATTAACCCTTGCGTAAAAATCTTTCTATGACCAATTAAATCTTTAGCATTTCTCCAAAAGGAATTACTTATAGACTCATGATGCCAAATAGGAATTTTCACTGCCCTAATATGATAATTAATTTGCTTCTTTATAACAAAATCAAGATTATGATTAGCTGTTATCACATATTCCATATCAATCAATGGATTTGGCCTTTCTTTGAAAATAATATAAATTAAAGGCTCATTTCTTTCAAAGCGTGAATAATCATCATAAAAAGGATTGACAAATCTCCTCCATTTACTAAACGATTTTTTTGAACCTTTATCCTTATTGCAATCTCCACAGCATGGAATTAGATTCTCGGGAAGGAATGAGAATTGAGGGAGCAGAGCTTTGTTATAATAGTGATCTAACGTTCTACAAGGCGATACACCACAGTAAGGGCATAATGTCCCACTTTCCGCATATAGTTTTCGTATGGACTCTATGTAATCTGTTTTTCTTAACTTACTCGGATTGAGATAGAACCACTCAAGAAGTGTTTTGAATTTTGTTAGATTCTTTCTAGAATCATGTGATAGGAATCCATTCTGACTCATCTCATAATGATATTTCATCATTTCGCTGTAAAGTTCATCTTTTTTATTCCTTAAATCAACTATTCCTTTAGGTTCATTAAGAGCCAAGATAGCATCAAGGGAGGATTTCAAATCCAAATTATTAATTAAATCTTCAATACCTTTAGGTTTGGATAAAATCCTCATTTTAATTTTTTCTCCAAAATTATTTTATTTAAGATATCAGAAGGCAAATGAGCGTACTGAACTAATATCTCATTTATTGATTTCCCTTGAGCAATATTTCTTATCTCATCTCTGAATAGTGCATTTGAGTAAAGATCGCCAAAGACATCCATCATAATTTGGTGAGTGTCAGCACCAAAAGTTTCAATATTCGGTGATAAATGCATCGTGAAATCAGATCTTCGTTGCAATATAGTTATTTGCTCTGCAGGAATCTCCCGCAAGACTAAAGCTGAATGGGTTGCTACAATTGCAACTGAATTAGTATCGCGAAGTATTTTTGCCAGTAGATTTATAAAATGTGTTAAGAGACTAGGGTGCAAAAAATTTTCAGGTTCTTCAATCATGACTAAACTATTACTTTCAATAGTAGATATAATGGAAAACATGCTAATTAAAAACGATAACTGACCCGAACTTAAGGTAAATGGCTCACCATTTTTATAAAACTGTATATCTTCATCAGGGAGTGCGTATTCTACTTCAGAATTAGTTATTAAATCTCGATTAGAGGCTAAATTAATGAGTCCATAACGTCCAGTTAACTCTGAAAAATTATTATAGACATTCTCTCCAATATTGGTTTTTATTGAAAATGAAAATCCAGGAATCACATTTTCAGTAACAATATCAAGCAAGTATCCTTGTTCAAAACCACCGCGTTTTCGTGAATCTCTTTTCTGAACTTTTTCTAAAAGGGAGAATAAGGTTACTTTTTTCCCTCTTGGAAAGATTTTGTTATAATACTTTTCGGATGTCAATGAAACAAAATGATAGTTATTAAGCCTAGCTTTATATCTTGTTATATTTGCAGGCCTATAGCATTTATCATTAATTGTATTTGAGATCACTATCATTCGACTAAAAACAGCACCTAAATTATTATACTCCATCTCAGATGACAAAGACTGACTTATAAGTCGGTTCATTAGATACGTTTTACCACTTCCATTTTTCCCAATCAATGAGTGTATAGGGATATTTATATTAGCGGAATTTTCAAATCTTAGTTTATGGAACGAGTTTTTACCTGTATTAATTTTTAATGCATCTGGCGCTTGCATTTGATATACAACACCTTCATCTGCATTAAAGTATTTATACCCCGTATCAAATGCATACGTACTAAATGTACTATCCAATAATAACATAAAGAATATTTTATCTGAGTACTTTTCAAGAAATGTCTTACTTCTGATTATATTATAATTCACTCCAAAATCTTTCATAGACCTTAATAATGATAGTGCATCACCTAACTCTAGTTCATTATTGATATATCTATATCCGTCTTCCGACATTTGGCATATATAGTCAAACTTCAATTTACTCTTAACATCATGTAATGAAATATCATTCATAGATAGTTCATCAAACAACCTCGACTCACTAGTACCATTCCCTATAAATAACATTTTCAATGGACTTTTAATTTCTTCATCTACATGTTTATTGTTTTGTTCACCTCCAAATTGGATGAACATATCAACATCCAGTACATATACATGCTTCCCCATGTGTCCTTTGAGATATTTCCTGACATCATTAACATATAAAACAACATCTGCTTCTATATTATTTTTGCTAAATACTATTTTTTTTGTGGTTATCATAATCCACCTATTGTTATTTATTTGACTCGCCCATAAAATTCAAATGGATACCGATATATGCCTGTTACAGATGATATATTTAAAGAAGCTGATCAGAATACCATTGCATCATATTCCTCCGCTTTTCAAGATATTGAGCATGGTTGTATGTTCCACGAATGCTATTCTTATCTGAATGTGCTAATTGCATCTCAATCCAGTCCGTTGAATAATTATTATCATGCAGTACAGTCGACAGTGTATGCCTGAAGCCATGTCCTGTGACTCTACCTCCATAACCAATACGCTTGATAACTTGGTTAATACTTGCCTCACTCATAGGCTTATTTGGATCGTTTCGCCCCGGAAAAACATAACGATAGTTCCCTGTCATGATCTTGAGTTCATTGAGTAAATCTAACGCTTGAGTCGACAGTGGCACAAGGTGCGCCCTACGCATTTTCATCCTTTCTGCTGGAATTTCCCAAATAGCGTTATCTAGATCAAATTCTGACCATAATGCCGCACGTAATTCGATGGTTCTTACACCTGTAATCATCAGTAATTTCGTTGCAATCAGGACAAGCCGGCTTCCGGTGTAACCATCCAAAGCGCGCAGGAAATCGGGTATCTCATCAGCTTTTAGAAACGGGAAGTGATTTGATTGGTGTACATCTAGGGCGCTTGAAAGATCCGCAGCAGGGTTAAACTCTGCCCTTCCAGTAGCAATGGCATAACGAAAAACTTCTGAGCATCGCTGCCGAACTTTGCGCATTTTTTCTAATGCACCGCGCTTTTCGATTTTACGCAGCACATTAAGCAGTTCTAGCGGTTTGATTTCGCCTACTGGTCTCGAACCCACAAAAGGAAAAATATCGTTCTGAAACGCTTCCATGATGTCTGAAGCATAACCTGCCGACCATTTGGCAGACTTCATCTGATGCCACTCTGTCGCTATCTTTTCGAACGCGCTTTCAGACTCCGTTTGCAAAGCAATCTTCTGCTCTTTTCGAACCTCACTAGGGTTCTTTCCTTCCGCGACCAGTTTTCGGGCATCGTCACGACGGGAACGGGCATCTGCAAGTGTGATCGTCGGATACACACCCAGCGAGATCATCTTGGGTTTACCGGCAAAGCGATAGCGGAACCGCCAACTCTTGCTTCCATTGGGTTCTATAAGCAATGACAGCCCTTGCCCATCTCCAAGTGTATAGGCTTTAGCTTCAGGCTTAGCGCGGCGAATCTGCATATCATTTAAAGGCATGTGTATAGGAATCCAAGACCGAACAGGAACATATACACAATCCTATACACATTCTGTATCGGATTCTACTGGATGGTTACGGACGGCGAGGGACTAAAAAGCAGTATAATCGTTATAAATCAGGGTATTTATGGATGAATACGGACGTTTGGGGAAGTTGAGATGGTGCCGATAATAGGAGTCGAACCTACGACCTTCGCATTACGAATGCGCTGCTCTACCAACTGAGCTATATCGGCCCTGAGAGGCCGGTTACGAGTGTAACCACGGGGCAAAAGGTTAAAACTAACGGGGTGATGCGTCAATAGCCTTGCGAATCAAAAGCCTAATTTTGCATCACCCACGTTTATTTACGCACGAATCGTATCATCGCCGAAGCCGATCCATTTGTAGGTAGTCAGCGCTTCCAGCCCCATCGGGCCACGGGCGTGCAGTTTTTGCGTGCTCACCGCCACCTCTGCGCCCAGTCCAAACTGGCCGCCGTCGGTGAAGCGCGTTGAGGCATTCACGTAGACCGCAGAAGAATCCACTTCATTGATGAACCGATCGGCGTTGCGCAGGGTGCGGGTCAGAATCGCGTCAGAGTGCTGCGTGCCGTGGGTGCGAATGTGGGCGATAGCATCGTCCAAATCGGCGACCACTTTCACATTCAGATCCAGCGACAGATATTCGTCGTCATACTGCTGTGCTTTGACCACTTCTACTTTCGCTGGGCCATCTTTCAACAACGCCAGCGCATTCTCATCTGCATGCAGCGTCACGCCGCTCTCGGCCATCTGCTTGCTCAGCGCAGGTAAGAACGTCTGCGCGATACCTTGATGCACCAGCAGCGTTTCAACGGTGTTGCAGGTACTCGGGCGCTGGGTTTTGGCGTTGACGATAATCTTCAGCGCAGGCGCGATCTCTGCGCTGTCATCCACCACGATATGACACACGCCAATCCCGCCGGTGATCACCGGAATGGTCGACTGTTCGCGGCACAGCTTGTGCAGGCCCGCCCCACCGCGTGGGATCAGCATGTCGATGTATTTATCCATGCGCAGCATTTCATTCACCAGCGCACGCTCCGGGCTTTCGATAGCCTGTACCGCACCGGCTGGCAGGCCGCACTCTTCCAGCGCCTGCTGGATGACGTTAACGGTGGCCGCGTTGGTTCGCCACGTCTCTTTGCCCCCGCGCAGAATGGCGGCGTTACCGGTTTTCAGGCACAGGGAGGCGACGTCGACGGTCACGTTCGGGCGCGCTTCATAAATCACGCCGATCACACCGAGTGGGACGCGGCGACGCTCAATGCGCAGGCCGCTGTCGAGCAGCCCGCCGTCGATCACCTGCCCCACCGGATCGGCGAGGTTGCAGACCTGACGCACGTCATCCGCGATGCTTTTAAGACGTGCGGGCGTCAGAGCCAGGCGGTCGAGCATTGCCTCGCTCAGGCCATTGTTACGCGCGTCGGCCAAATCCTGTTCGTTGGCGAGTAGGATCTGCTGAGATTGTGCTTCCAGATAATCAGCGATTTTTTCCAGAACGCGGTTTTTCTCGCGGCTGGAAAGGAGCGCCAGTTTGTAAGAGGCGGCTTTGGCAGCGGCGCCCATTTGTTCCAGCATGATTGGCTCCTTAGCGAATGATCATATCGTCACGATGCACTGCAACCGGGCCGTATTCATAGCCCAGGATGGCGTCGATTTGCTGTGAGTGATGCCCGGCAATGCGGCGCAGCGCGTCGCTGTTGTAGCGGCTAACGCCGTGGGCAATATCGCGACCTTCAAGATTACAGATACGAATCACTTCACCACGGGAGAAGTTACCTGTCACGCTTTTAATTCCTTTTGGAAGCAATGAGCTGCCTCTTTCCAGAATCGCGGCGGTCGCCCCTTCATCGACGGTGATTTCACCGGCTGGCGGTGCGCCAAAAATCCAGCGTTTGCGGTTTTCCAGCGGAGAAGCCTGCGCGTGGAAACGGGTGCCGACGGAAATTCCTTCCATCACGTCGCCAATCACACCCGGACGGCTGCCCGCTGCGATGATGGTATCGATACCCGCGCGACAGGCCACGTCGGCGGCCTGCAGCTTGGTGCCCATTCCGCCGGTGCCCAGCCCGGAAACGCTGTCTCCGGCAATGGCGCGCAGCGCGTCATCAATGCCGTAAACGTCTTTAATCAGCTGCGCCTGCGGGTTATTGCGCGGGTCGGCAGTAAACAGCCCCTGCTGATCCGTGAGCAGCAGCAGCTTGTCTGCTCCGGCCAGAATCGCCGCCAGCGCAGAGAGATTATCGTTATCGCCGACTTTGATTTCAGCGGTTGCCACCGCATCGTTCTCGTTAATTACCGGAACGATGTTGTTATCCAGCAGCGCACGCAGGGTGTCTCGCGCGTTCAGGAAGCGTTCACGATCTTCCATGTCCGCGCGGGTCAGAAGCATCTGCCCGACGTGAATACCATAGATAGAGAACAGCTGTTCCCACAGTTGAATCAGTCGGCTTTGCCCGACCGCGGCCAGCAGCTGCTTAGAGGCGATGGTGGCGGGGAGTTCGGGGTAGCCAAGATGTTCGCGCCCGGCGGCAATCGCGCCTGACGTGACAATCACAATACGATGACCTGCGGCATGAAGCTGTGCGCACTGGCGGACAAGTTCAACAATGTGGGCGCGATTAAGGCGGCGCGATCCGCCTGTTAAAACACTGGTACCGAGTTTTACCACCAGCGTCTGGCTGTCACTCATGATTCTCTGCCATTCAACAATAAGGGAAAATGATGTCAATCAGACGTTTTAACAGGACTCAGCGCCGTTGCCAACTGCTGGCGCACAAAGCTCGCGGATTTGTTGCGCGGGATCAGGAAGCGTAGCGGCAGATTTTGACAGTTTTATGACTGAAAAATTAAAACTGACTTTTTTAAACATATTCTTACTTTGTCATAAAACGTTCACCCACAGACGATAAAACCCTTCCTGTTTTTCACGGGGTAATAAGCTGAATCTTATTGCTCAGCGAATATTAGCGCGTTTTATAAAACATCAGGATTGAAAATGAAAAAGAGCACTCTGGCATTAGTGGTAATGGGCGTTGTGGCTTCCGCATCTGTACACGCAGCTGAAGTTTATAATAAGAACGGAAATAAACTGGACGTGTACGGCAAAGTAAAAGCAATGCACTACCTGAGTGATGATGATACCAAAGACGGCGACCAGACGTATGTCCGTTTCGGCTTTAAAGGCGAAACACAAATTAACGATCAGCTGACCGGTTACGGTCGCTGGGAAGCAGAATTCTCCGGCAACAAAGCCGAGAGTGATTCCACGCAGAAAACCCGTCTGGCCTTTGCCGGTCTGAAGCTGAAAGATATCGGCTCCTTCGACTACGGTCGTAACCTTGGCGCGCTGTATGATGTGGAAGCCTGGACTGATATGTTCCCGGAATTCGGCGGCGACTCTTCGGCACAGACCGATAACTTCATGACCAAACGTGCCACCGGCCTCGCCACCTACCGTAACACCGACTTCTTCGGCGTGATTGATGGCCTGGACATGACCCTGCAGTATCAGGGCAAAAACGAAGGCCGTGATGCGAAAAAACAGAACGGCGACGGCTTCGGCACCTCGTTAACCTATGATTTCGGTGGCAGCGATTTCGCCGTCAGCGGGGCGTACACCAACTCTGACCGTACCAACGCGCAGAACCTGCTGGCACGCGGTGAAGGCGAAAAAGCGGAAGCCTGGGCAACCGGTCTGAAATATGACGCCAATGATATCTACCTGGCGGCGATGTATTCTGAAACCCGTAATATGACGCCAATTTCCGGTGGTTTCGCGAATAAAGCGCAGAACTTTGAAGTGGTCGCGCAATATCAGTTCGATTTCGGTCTTCGTCCGTCCCTGGGCTATGTCCAGTCGAAAGGCAAGGATATTGAAGGCATCGGCGATGAAGATCTGGTGAAATATATCGACGTCGGCGCGACCTATTATTTCAACAAAAACATGTCTGCGTTTGTTGATTATAAAATTAACCAGATTGATGACGATAATAAACTGGGCGTGAGCAGCGATGATATCGTCGCTCTGGGTATGACCTACCAGTTCTGATATCGATGAATGAAAAAAAACCCGGCGCGAGAGCAGCCGGGTTTTTATTGTCTGTCGCTTTTTTGCAGGTAAGGCGTTAAGCGGAGAGTTTGACCTGCTGGTTAGTAAAATTATCAGCCGGTTCGAGCTTTAAATCTAAGGTCGCCAGCAGATCGCGCGCTCGGTCGTGGAATCCACGCAGCGTTAGCTCCAGGCGGTCGATCACTTCCTGGTCCTTGATAGTTGTCGCTTCCCAGTGGCCATCTTTGTTAAACAGGCCAAAGTGATAGCTATACGTAAAACGCTTCTCTTCCGCGTTCATTTCCATCCACCAGCCCCAGAACTCCCGTTTTTCGGGTGCAGGCTTCACGTTGACGCAAACAGCCAGGCAGTCGAAAAAAAAGCGATTCTCTTCACACTGCTCTTCTCGAATATACGGGCCAAGAGCCATGAACTTCTTAATCAGTCTACTTTTCGGGTGTCCACTCGGTAACGTCATTGCGATCTCCTTTTGTGAAGCCACTGTTTTACCAAACCGTCAAAATTTAGCAATCTCTTAACACAATCTCTTGGTGATCCAGCGTGTAATCTCGTTCAATGCTTTGTCAAAATTCTGATACACCGGACTGAAGGGTATCTCGAGCAGCTTGCCATCGGAAGATGACGAGGTGATTAAACGCGACTCTTCTTCCGGGCTGAAAGGATCGTTTTTCCAGAAACCTGACAGCATTGGCGTCGGACAGCGGCGTCCGAGCAGGCCCTGGGTCTTTAATGAATAACGGTTCAGTTCCACACGCAGCGCTTCGTCTGATGCATCATGCATGCCAAGGCGGCTCGCCAGCACGTCTAAATACATCTCAGGCACGCTCCCCTGACGGGTGGGATCGCTGAGCAGCGCATGAACCACCGGCCCAAGACAGGCCACCGCTTTCAGGCGCGACGATTCCAGATAAGCCAGGCGTACCGCGACGTTGGCGCCAAACCGGAAGCCAAATGCCGCCACGCGGGTATGGTCCACCCAGGGAATATTTTCGAGCGATTTTAACGCATGCTGGTGCAATAAGCTGGAGTCCTGCGTCAGCTTCCACTTCGAGGAAAACCCGATCGACGGCATATCGAGCGTCAGCATCGCGATCCCTTTTGGTGCAAAGTAGCGCTCAAACAGGCTGAAATAATCAATCTGCAGGGAGTCCAGCCCGCCGCACATCATCACCGTCGGGAACGGGCCGTCGCCGGGAGGCATGTGCAAAAAGCCGGTGACCGGCGCACCGCCGGGAATGGTGAACTCCAGTTCACGCACGTTGCACGGCAAACGCTGGGCTGCTTCTTCGTAGGCACGGTTTGCCAGCGCCTGCGCCTGTTCCGCCAGATCGTCGCCCTTAAGATGCGGATAGGCGGCGATGCTGTAAAGGTTGGCGGCGTGGAGCCAGTGCTTTCCGCTGAGGGTCTGGTCCTGCTCCTGGTTAGCCTTCTGCTGCCAGAGCATCGCCTGCGTCGCCCATTCGTAAATCCAGTTGCCACCGCGATAGCCGACGACCGTATCGTAGAGATCGCTGTCGGTGCGGTCGGCCTCGCTCATGACGATGCGCGCCTGGACGTCGAGAATTTCACGGGCATCAATGCCGCGCCAGATCCACATCAGACGGTTAATCATGCGATACCAGTGCGGCACGTTTTTGCCGTCCAGAGCGGACTGCACAGCAGGCTGAGTGCCAGGGTTGAAGCGACGAACAAGAGTCGACGTTTCCGGGTGTTTGAAACGAGGTTTGAACAGGGTTTCGCTGAGATTCGCCTGGGTCATTGCGCGCTGCCTCCATGATTACGTCACATAGAGGCATTGTAACGCGCTGGAGGCTAAAAAAAACAACGCCCGGCATCACCGGGCGTTAAAAATAATTTCGTTCTGTAATTAACGGCCAGAAATCGGCGGTACGAAGACCACGCCCATGTCCCACGGCTGTTCAATCCAGGTATCCTGCGGGATGTCGATAACATAGTCGTTGACCAGCGGACGACCAGCTGGTTTGGCGAAGATGGTGACGAAATGCGCTTTTGGATACATTTCACGGATCGCAACGGCAGTGCCGCCGGTATCGACCAGATCGTCGATGACGATAAAGCCTTCGCCGTCGCCTTCAGCGCGTTTCAGCACGGTCAGCTCGCGCTGGTTATCGTGGTCATAGCTGGAGATGCAGACGGTATCGACATGGCGAATACCCAGTTCACGAGCCAGCAATGCGCCCGGTACCAGACCGCCACGGCTCACGGCAATAATGCCTTTCCACTGTTCAGAAGGCATCAGGCGTGCAGCCAGTTTGCGCGCGTGAATCTGCAACATGTCCCAGGTGACGACGTATTTTTCGCTCATGTGAAGTGTCCCAGCCTGTTTATATACGGCTTAAAAAGTGTTCGAGGGGGAAATAGGTTGCGCGAGATTATAGAGATCTGACGCACTAAAAACCAGTGTTTAGCGGCGCGGGGCGGAGTTTTTACGTGCTTAATGCTAGCAGCGAACGGAGAAAGTGGTATTCTCAACCTCATCTCGCAAGCCCGACTTGTGCTGACTATCACTCTGCTAACCCTGTGACCTGCAAGCTTGTTTGCAGCGCCACGACAAGGAGACTTATCGTGTCTGAACTGTCTCAATTATCGCCACAGCCGCTGTGGGATATTTTTGCCAAAATCTGTTCCATTCCTCACCCTTCCTATCACGAAGAACAGCTTGCCGAACATATTATGGGCTGGGCGAAGGAAAAAGGCCTGCACGCAGAGCGTGACCAGGTTGGCAATATTCTGATTCGTAAAGCGGCCACCGCAGGTATGGAAAACCGCAAACCGGTTGTGCTGCAGGCGCACCTGGATATGGTGCCGCAGAAAAACAACGATACCGATCACGACTTCACGAAAGATCCGATTCAGCCGTACATCGACGGCGAATGGGTTAAAGCACGCGGCACCACGCTGGGCGCCGATAACGGCATCGGTATGGCCTCCGCGCTGGCGGTGCTGGCTGACGATCGCGTTGAGCACGGCCCGCTGGAAGTGCTGCTGACCATGACCGAAGAAGCCGGTATGGACGGTGCTTTTGGTCTGCAGGCCAACTGGCTGCAGGCAGATATCCTGATCAACACCGACTCTGAAGAAGAGGGTGAGATCTACATGGGTTGCGCGGGGGGGATTGATTTCATCTCTACCCTGCCTCTGACCCGTGAAGCGGTTCCGGCTGGCTTCCAGACCTTCAAGCTGACGCTGAAAGGGCTGAAAGGCGGTCACTCAGGCGGCGATATCCATTTAGGTCTGGGCAATGCCAACAAACTGCTGGCGCGCTTCCTGGCAGGCCACGCGGCTGAGCTGGATCTGCGTCTGGTGGATTTCAACGGCGGTACCCTGCGTAACGCGATCCCTCGTGAAGCCTTCGCCACCGTTGCCGTTGCAGCAAACAAAGCCGACGAGCTGAAAAACCTGGCGAACGTCTACCTGGATATCCTGAAAAACGAACTGTCAGTGAAAGAGAAAAACCTGACCGTGGTTCTGGAAGCCGTATCCAGCGATAAAGCCGCGCTGACGACCGAGTCACGCGACCGCTTTGTGCAGCTGCTGAACGCCACGCCAAACGGCGTGATCCGCAACTCTGACGTGGCGAAAGGCGTGGTGGAAACCTCCCTGAACGTCGGCGTTGTCACCATGAGCGACGACAGCGCGGAAATCATCTGCCTGATCCGTTCTCTTATCGACAGCGGTAAAGAGTACGTCGTGAGCATGCTGGAATCACTGGGCAAACTCTCTGGTGCGAAAACCTCCGCCAAGGGCAGCTACCCAGGCTGGCAGCCAGATGCGACCTCTCCGGTCATGGCGCTGGTGCGTGAAACCTATCAGCGTCTGTTCAACAGCACGCCGAACATTCAGGTGATCCACGCGGGTCTGGAGTGCGGTCTGTTCAAGAAACCGTATCCGGATATGGATATGGTCTCCATTGGGCCGACCATTACCGGGCCACACTCTCCGGACGAGCAGGTGCATATCGAAAGCGTGGGCCACTACTGGACGCTGCTGACAGAACTGCTGAAAGCGATTCCGGCTAAGTAAGACGCTGTACGTGCCCGGCGGCAGTGCGTTGTCGGGGCAGCAGAATCAGTGCCATAGCGATATGTGACAAAGGCCCGGTAAGCGAAACGCTACCGGGCTTTTTTATACATTTTATAACCCCAGCACCAGCTGTCGCTCCAGCTGCGGGTCCAGCAGCGTGACGTGCAAACCCACCAGCCTCACTCCCCTTCCCCCACGGCGCTCCTGCCAGGCTTTTTTCGCCGTTGCGATCAGGTCGTCTTTATTGAGCCGCGGCCAGACATGCTCCTGGGTTGTTTGCTGGAAGTCATTGAACTTGAGTTTCACCCCCTGCCGGGCAATCAGCAGATCGGGTTTCACCTTTGCCAGACGCCGCTCCAGCTCGGGATAGAGCTGCTCGTTAATAATGGTTTCGCAGTCACTCCACTCGTGGATATCTTCCGCCAGCGTGCGCTCGACCCCCACCGATTTACGCAGCCGCTCGCTGTTAATGCTGCGCTCATCAATCCCCTGACTGCGCTCCCACAGCACCCGGCCAAATTTGCCAAAGCGTTTGAGCAGCATTGCCAGATCGCTGTTCTGTACGTCTTCGCAAGTGCGCAGCCCCAGCGTTTCCAGCTTCGCGGCCGAGACTTTGCCGACGCCGGGGATTTTGCCCAGCGGCAGAGTTTTCAAAAAGGCAGGAACCTCATCAGGCGTGATGACATATTGCCCGTCCGGTTTATTCAGATCCGAGGCGATTTTGGCGAGGAATTTGACCGGCGCAATCCCGGCGGAGGCCGTTAAATTTAGCTCTTTAAAAATGGTCTGGCGGATCTCCTGCGCCATCAGCGTGGCGGAGCCGTGGCAGTGCAGACTGTCCGTGACGTCGAGATAGGCTTCGTCGAGAGAAAGGGGTTCGATGAGCGACGTGTAGCGGGAGAAGATTTCCCGGATATGGGCCGAGGCTTCTTTGTAAGCATCAAAGCGGCCGGGCAACAGAATGAGATGAGGGCAGAGTTTGAGTGCCATCGCCGTGGGCATGGCGCTGCGCACGCCAAATTTGCGCGCCGGATAGTTGGCAGTGCTGATCACACCACGCTTAACGCGGCTGCCGCCAATGGCGATGGGGACATCCCGCAGCGCCGGATTATCACGCATCTCGACGGCGGCAAAAAAGCAGTCCATATCGACATGGATTATTTTGCGCATACTTAACCCTCACCCTTTCACTGGATAAGTATACAGTTAAAAATTCAGAATTGAAAAGTATCAGCGTCTTCACATCCTCCACAATTACGCAAAGTTCCTGGTTTCAAACGCGGCCTGATAAGCTATAAATGCCAACTAATTTGTAAACTCATTAGTTCACTCTTGCGAAAAAATGCAGCGATGCTAATGTGAGCGCTCCTAATCCAGAAAATTCTGATTTCGGGTCTCTTTTGCCGTCCTGGCAAGTTGGTTTGGCTTTATCAAGGAACTTGTAGTATGCGTAAAATCGCATTGTTCATTGCGATGCTTCTGATCCCGTGTGTCTCGTTCGCAGGGCTGCTTGGCAGCAACAGTTCAACCACACCGGTCAGCAAAGAATATAAACAACAATTAATGGGATCACCGGTTTATATTCAGATCTTCAAGGAAGAACGCACGCTCGATCTATTTGTCAAAATGGGCGAGACATATCAACTGCTTGATAGCTACAAAATCTGTAACTATTCCGGCGGATTAGGTCCGAAACAACGTCAGGGTGATTTCAAAAGTCCTGAAGGGTTTTATACCGTTCAGCGCAATCAGCTCAAACCCGACAGCCGCTTCTATAAAGCCATCAATATCGGTTTCCCGAACGCCTACGATCGTGCCCATGGTTACGAAGGTAAATACCTGATGATTCACGGTGCCTGCGTGTCTATCGGCTGCTACGCCATGACAGACAGCGGTATTGATGAGATTTTCCAGTTTGTGACCGGCGCGTTAGTCTTCGGCCAGGCGGGCGTGCAGGTGAGCATCTATCCGTTCCGCATGACCGATGCCAACATGCAGCGCCACAAGTATTCGACCTACGCGGATTTCTGGAAACAGCTGAAACCGGGTTACGACTACTTCCAGCAGACGCACAAGCCACCGACCGTCTCGGTCGCGGATGGCCGATACATTGTCAGCAAACCGCTGAGTCATGAAGTCGTCCACCCGCAGCTGGCGTCAAACTACACGGTTCCCGAGACAAAATAGTGCCCACTCGCCTGGCATAATCTTTTGCCAGGTTTCATTGCCCGTCAGGGGCTGAGTGGCAATCACCGTGACCACATCGTTGGGTGTGGTCTCGGTTTGAAAATCAATTTCCACATCCTGATCCAGCAGTTTTGCCACGCCAAAGGGCGCGCGACGCGTGATCCAGAAAAGATTGGTCGAGCAGAACGCCATCACATAGCGCCCATCTGACAGCAGCATGTTAAACACACCCTTCTCACGCAGCTCACAGGCCAGCGTGCCGATGTATTTAAACACTGCTTCCATATTTCCCGGTGTGCGCGGATAGCGCTCTGTCAGCTTGTGCAGTAACCAGCAAAACGCTTTCTCACTGTCGGTTTCACCCACCGGACGGAAATTGCCCGTCTCCAGCGATTTATAGCCGGTCAGTTGCCCGTTATGGGCGTAAGTCCAGTTGCGGCCCCACAGTTCACGGGTAAACGGATGGGTATTTTCCAGCGCCACTTCACCCCGATTCGCCTGACGAATATGGGCAATGACCGAGCAGGATTTTATCGGGTAATCCTGGACCAGTCGGGCGATGGGAGAGTTGAAGCTGGGTTGCGGGTCTTTGAACGTGCGACAGCCTTTGCCTTCGTAGAAGGTAATGCCCCAGCCGTCTTTATGCGGCCCGGTTCCTCCACCGCGCTGCACCAGCCCGGTGAAACTAAAGCAGATATCGGTTGGCACATTGGCGCTCATCCCGAGCAATTCGCACATACATCACCTCCACAACAGCGGGGGCAAGAGTGCCCCCAGCGAAGTCTTACTTAACCATCTCTTTTTCGATCAGCTGGATCAGGATATGAATCACTTTGATGTGAATTTCCTGAATACGGTCAGCATAACCAAAATGCGGCACGCGGATTTCGATATCCGACGAACCTGCCATTTTACCGCCATCTTTGCCGGTCAGAGTGATGACTTTCATCCCCTTCTCACGCGCAGCGTCAATGGCTTTGATGACGTTGCCGGAATTACCCGACGTGGAGATCCCCAGCAGCACATCGCCTTCACGCCCTACCGCTTCAACATAGCGCGAGAAAATATGATCGTAACCGAAGTCGTTACCCACGCAGGAGATGTGGCTAACGTCAGAAATCGCGATCGCCGGGTATCCCGGACGGTTTTCACGGTAGCGCCCGGTCAGCTCTTCAGCGAAGTGCATCGCATCGCAATGTGAACCGCCGTTACCGCAGGAAAGCACTTTGCCGCCGGCTTTGAAACTGTCTGCCAGCAGAACCGCCGCGCGCTGAATCGCGTGAATATTGGCTTCATCTTTCAGAAAGTTGGCCAGCGTTTCCGCCGCTTCGTTCAGTTCGTTACGAATAAGATCCTGGTACATGAGGATAATCCTTCAGTATTGATGAAATAACACAGGGAGTGTACCGGATCGCGAGAAAAGCGAGAAGCTATACCCGTCATACTTGACGTGGTCTTTGCGCTGGCAGTGCATGCTCTCCCCCTCTCACTGACTTAAGTCTGCACCTGGTCATGGCGATGCAGATCCCTCGGCGTTTTGATTATTCGTGCCTGTCAAAACCTGAACAATGTGAACCAGGTTGTAATTATTTTGTGAATGCATTGCTAAAAGAAATAACATCCACTACAACCATATCATCACAAGTGGTCAGACCTCCTACAAGCAAGGGAGCTTTTCTTTATGATGATTTTGAGCATTATCGCAACCGTTGTTCTGCTCGGTGTGTTGTTCTATCACCGTGTCAGTTTATTACTGAGTAGCCTGATTCTGTTGGCCTGGACGGCTGCGCTTGGCCTGTCTGGTCTGTGGAATATCTGGGTTGTGCTGCCGCTGGCGATTATCCTGCTGCCGCTCAACGTGCCTTCGATGCGTAAGTCGATGATTTCCGCCCCGGTGTTCCGCGGCTTCCGTAAAGTGATTCCACCGATGTCACGCACGGAGAAAGAAGCCATCGACGCGGGTACCACCTGGTGGGAAGGCGATCTGTTCCAGGGCAACCCGGACTGGAAGAAGCTGCACAACTACCCGCAGCCACGGCTGACAGCAGAAGAACAAGCCTTTATTGATGGTCCGGTAGAAGAAGCGTGCCGCATGGCGAACGACTTCCAGATCACCCATGAAATGGCCGATCTGCCTCCGGAACTGTGGGCCTATCTGAAAGAGCATCGCTTCTTCGCGATGATCATCAAGAAAGAGTACGGCGGCCTGGAGTTCTCCGCTTACGCTCAGGCTCGCGTGCTGCAAAAACTGGCGGGTGTGTCAGGGATCCTGGCGATCACCGTCGGCGTACCAAACTCCTTAGGCCCGGGCGAACTGCTGCAGCATTACGGCACCGAAGAGCAAAAAGATCACTATCTGCCGCGTCTGGCGCGTGGTCAGGAAATCCCTTGCTTCGCGCTGACCAGCCCGGAAGCTGGCTCTGATGCGGGTGCTATCCCGGATACCGGCGTAGTCTGCATGGGCGAGTGGCAGGGCCAGCAGGTGCTGGGTATGCGCCTGACCTGGAACAAGCGTTACATTACGCTGGCACCGATTGCCACCGTACTGGGCCTGGCGTTCAAACTCTCTGACCCGGACAGACTGTTGGGCGACGAGGAAGATCTGGGCATCACCTGTGCGCTGATCCCAACCTCTACGCCTGGCGTCGAAATTGGTCGTCGTCACTTCCCGCTGAACGTACCGTTCCAGAACGGTCCGACCCGTGGCGAAGATATCTTTGTACCGATTGATTACATCATCGGCGGTCCGAAAATGGCCGGACAGGGCTGGCGTATGCTGGTGGAATGTCTGTCGGTCGGTCGCGGTATCACCCTGCCGTCGAACTCTACCGGTGGCCTGAAATCCGTCGCGATGGGGATTGGTGCTTACGCCCACATCCGCCGTCAGTTCAAAATCTCCATCGGTAAGATGGAGGGTATCGAAGAGCCACTGGCGCGTATCGCGGGCAACGCTTACGTGATGGATGCGGCGGCGTCGCTGATCACCTACGGCATCATGCTGGGCGAAAAACCGGCTGTGCTGTCGGCTATCGTGAAGTATCACTGTACCCATCGTGCGCAGCAGTCAATTATTGATGCGATGGATATTGCTGGCGGTAAAGGCATTATGCTCGGCGAAGGCAACTTCCTGGCGCGCGGCTATCAGGGCGCACCGATTGCCATCACCGTGGAAGGCGCCAACATCCTCACCCGCAGCATGATGATCTTCGGTCAGGGCGCGATTCGCTGCCATCCGTATGTACTGGAAGAGATGGCTGCGGCGCAAAACAACGACGTGAATGCGTTCGACAAGCTGCTGTTTAAACACATCGGCCATGTCGGCAGCAACAAAATGCGTAGCTTCTGGCTGGGCCTGACGCGCGGTCTCACCAGCGCCACACCAACGGGTGATGCGACCAAACGTTACTACCAGCATCTCAACCGCCTGAGCGCGAACCTGGCGCTGCTGTCAGACGTGTCGATGGCAGTCCTCGGCGGCAGCCTGAAGCGTCGCGAGCGTATCTCTGCGCGTCTGGGCGATGTCCTGAGCCAGGTGTTCCTTGCCTCTGCGGTCCTGAAACGTTACGACGATGAAGGCCGTCATGAAGCGGATCTGCCATTAGTCCACTGGGGCGTGCAGGATGCGCTCTATCAGGCAGAGCAGGCGATTGACGATCTGCTGGCAAACTTCCCGAACCGCTTTGTGGCAGGCGCGCTGCGCGTGGTGATCTTCCCAACCGGACGTCATCATCTGGCACCGTCCGATATTCTGGATCACAAAGTGGCGAAGATCCTGCAGGTTCCAAGTGCAACCCGCTCCCGTATCGGTCGCGGTCAGTACCTGAAGCCTACCGAGCACAACCCGGTTGGTCTGCTGGAAGAGGCGCTGCTGGACGTGATGGCGGCCGATCCTGTTCACCAGAAAATCTGTAAACAGCTGGGCAAAAACCTGCCGTTTACTCGCCTGGATGAACTGGCTAAACAGGCGCTGGCGGGTGGCATCATCGATCAGAATGAAGCCGCAGTACTGGTGAAAGCGGAAGAGAGCCGTCTGCGCAGCATTAACGTGGATGATTTCGAGCACGACGAGCTGGCGACCCGGCCGGTAAAGCTGCCGGAGAAGGTCCGCAAACCTGAAGCGGCCTAACCCGCATCGCTTCCACAAACCCCGCCGCGTGCGGGGTTTTTTATTGCCACATTTTCTCTTTTTCCCGTGCTACAGTGTCAAAAAGCCGTCTTTCGAGGAGTCATGATTGTGCCTGGTTTGAAGATTACCCTTTTACAACAGCCCCTGGTGTGGATGGACGGTCCCGCCAACCTGCGCCATTTTGATCGTCAGCTCGAAGAGATCACCGGACGCGATGTGATCGTGCTGCCGGAGATGTTCACTACCGGGTTCGCCATGGAGGCGGCAAAGCAGTCTCTGGCGCAGGATGACGTCGTCGCGTGGATGCACAGCAAGGCCCGGCAGACGAACGCTCTCGTCGCGGGGAGCGCCGCGCTGCAGACCGAGCGCGGGCCGGTGAACCGCTTCCTGCTGGTGGAGCCAGACGGCACGCTGCATTTTTACGATAAACGCCACCTGTTCCGCATGGCCGATGAGCATCATCACTACGAGGCGGGTAACGAGCGGGTGGTGTTTGAGTGGCGCGGCTGGCGCATTCTGCCGCTGGTCTGTTACGACCTGCGCTTCCCGGTCTGGTCACGCAACCATAATGATTACGATCTGGCGCTGTACGTTGCCAACTGGCCTGCGCCGCGCTCGCTGCACTGGCAAGCGCTGTTGGTGGCGCGCGCCATTGAGAATCAGGCGTATGTGGTGGGCTGTAACCGCGTAGGCACCGATGGCAACGGGCATCACTACCGCGGCGATAGCCGGGTGGTGAATCCGCAGGGGGAAATTATTGCCACCGCCGAACCGCATCAGGCGACGCGTATCGACGCCGAGCTTTCGCTGACGGCACTGAAAGAGTACCGGGAGAAGTTTCCGGCATGGCAGGACGCCGATCCCTTTAGCATTGGATGAAAAAAAGCCGGGTGCGGCAGCGCCTCACCCGGCTTACACATGCTGATAGCGGCGTGTTAACTCACTAACGCCTGCCCGTCTTTGCGGCTTTCGGTTGCGGCGACGTAGTGCCCCTCCGGCATGCGGTAAATCACCTGTGCGCCGCCAAAGTTATAATCCTGCAGCGGATCTTCCACCGTAATCTGATGCCCGCGTTCGCGCAGTGCCGCAATGGTATTACGATCGAAGCTCGATTCAACGATCACTTCCCGGCCCTTCACCACGCGCCAGCGCGGCGCATCGATCGCCGCCTGGGGGTTTTGCCCGTGCAGCATAATACGCAGCGCCATCTGCATGTGCCCCTGCGCCTGCATTGGCCCGCCCATCACGCCAAACGACATCAGCGGTTTACCCTGCCCGTCCATCGCGAAACCTGGAATAATGGTATGGAACGGACGTTTACTGCCCGCCAGGGCATTAGGATGTTTAGGATCCAGCACAAAGCCGCAGCCGCGGTTTTGCAGGCTAATGCCCGTGTCCGGCACCACGACGCCTGAGCCAAAGCCCATAAAGTTGGACTGGATAAAGGAGATCATCATCCCGCTGGAATCGGCGGCAGAGAGGTAAACCGTACCGCTTTGCGTCGGCGCGCCGTAGGTGAAATCAGAGGCGTTATCCTGATCGATCAGCGCCGCGCGCGATTTCAGATAGTGGTCGCTTAACAGCTCTTTCGCGGCAAACTCCATGTGCTCTTCGTCGGCCACGTAGCGATCGAGATCCGCCAGCGCCAGCTTCATCGCCTCGATCGACAGATGCAGAGATTGCACAGAGTCCGGATGATGTTTTTCGATCCCGCACTGCTCCAGAATCCCCAGCGCAATAAGCGTGGCGATCCCCTGACCGTTTGGCGGCAGCTCCTGCACCGATCCACCGGCGAAATCGCGCGACAGCAGTTCCACCCAGTCGACGCGATGATTCGCCAGATCGTCTGCCGTCAGATGCGCGCCGTGCTCTTTGGCGAAGGCAGCGATTTTCTGCGCCAGCTCACCGCGATAGAAGGCTTCGCCGTTGGTTTTGGCAATCAGCTCAAGAGAGTTCGCCTGCGCCGGGTTGCGGAAAATCTCACCGATGCGCGGCGCGCGGCCCTCTGGCGCAAAGCAGGCGCTAAAGCCCGGCTGATCTTTCAGTTTGTTAAAGCCGCGCTGCCACAGGTGACCAATCAGCGGCGACACCGGGAAACCGTTACGCGCGTACTCAATGGCCGGTTGCGCCAGGGTCGTCAGCGGCAGCGTGCCAAAACGCTCGGCCAGTGCTACCCAGCCGGAGACGGCGCCCGGCACCGTCACCGCGTCCCAGCCAAGCTCTGGCACGTCGGTTTTGCCCGCGTACAGATCCGCATGCCAGCTGGCAGGCGAACGGCCTGACGCGTTCAGACCATGCAGCTTTTCGCCGTCCCAGACGATGGCAAAGGCGTCGCTGCCAATGCCGCAGCCCGTCGGTTCAACCACCGTCAGGGCCATGGCTGTGGCTATTGCGGCATCAACGGCGTTACCGCCAAGCTGTAACATCCGCATCCCGGCCTGCGCCGCCAGCGGCTGCGAAGTGGCGACCGCGTTGTGCCCCATCATTGGCGGGCGTCGTGAATCGTAACCGGTCGTAAAATCAAGCGCTTTGGTCATCATGACTCCTTAGTCGTGGCGCGGATCGAGCGCATCGCGCAGCCCGTCACCGAGTAAATTAAAGCCCTGTACCGCAAGGAAAATGGCGATACCAGGGAAAACAGACATCCATGGCGCCTGTTCCAGAAAACCTTTTGCCGTGTTGAGCATCGAGCCCCAGGACGGATTCGGCGGCTGCTGACCAAGGCCAAGAAACGACAGGCTGGCCTCGGCGATAATGGCGGAGGCAATCGCCAGCGTGGCCTGCACCAGAATTGGTGACATCACATTGGGCAGCACATATTTCACGATGATCCAGCGATCCGGCAGGCCAATCGCCTTCGCGCCATCGATGTACTCTTCGTTGCGAATGGCGATCACCTGGCCGCGCGTCAGACGGGCAAAGATCGGCATGGCCGACAGCCCGATGGCGATCATCGCGTTCGTCAGGCTTGGGCCTAAAAACGCCCCCAGGGCGATCGCCATGATCAGGAACGGGCATGCCAGCAGCGCTTCGATAAAGCGTGAGATCACGCCGTCCCAGATCCCCTGGAAGTAACCGGCCACCAGCCCGAGCGGTACCCCGATCACCACGGCAATGACCACCGACATACAGCCCGCCATCAGGGACGTTCGCGCGCCCCAGACGATACGCGAGAGAATGTCGCGGCCCAGCTCATCGGTGCCAAACCAATACAGCTCAGACGGCGGCTTACGCACCGCCAGGAAGTTGGCTTTGACCGGATCAAAGGGCGCAAGCCAGGGGGCAATTAGGGCGATGAGCACAAAGATGCCGACAATCACCGCGCCAATCACGGCGCTTTTATTGGCGAGGAATTTCTTCAGCACCCGATTCTGCGCGCGCGGCAATGCAGGTACTACGGTTTGAGTTGTCAGTTCAGCCACGATTAACCTCGCATTTTCGGGTTGATGAGGACGTAGAGCACGTCAGCCAGCAGGTTCAGCATCAGGAAGCCAATCGCCACGATCAGCACCACGCCCTGCACCACCGCATAATCACGGTTAAACACCGAATCGACGATCATTTTGCCAAAGCCTGGAATTGTGAAGACCTGCTCGGTCAGCACCGCGCCGCCCAGCAGTTCACCAAACAGCAGCGTGGTGAGGGTGATCACCGGCACCAGCGCATTGCGAAACGCGTGCTTGAGGATCACCGCTTTCGGCAGCAGCCCCTTTGCCCGGGCGGTACGGATGTAATCGGCCTTCAGCACGGCGATCATCGAGGCGCGCGTGTGGCGCATCAGCGTCGCCGCCAGGCCGGTGCCGAGCACCGACGCAGGCAGCAGCAGCGTGCGCAGGTTTTGCAGCGGATCTTCGCTGAACGGCACATAGCCAGAGGCGGGCAGCCACTGCAAATTGACCGAGAAGACCAGAATCAACAGGATCCCCAGCCAAAAGTGCGGTATCGAGATCCCCGAGATCGCCACAAAGTTGGCACTGTGATCGACCCAGCTGTTTTTGTTAACCGCCGCGAGGATCCCCATGCTGATGCCGAACACCAGCGCAATGATCATCGCCAGCAGCGACAGCTCCATCGTGACCGGCAGTTTGCTGGCAATCAGTGACGTCACAGGCTCGTGAGTGCGTAAAGAGACCCCCAGATCGCCCTGCAGCGCACGCGTCAGCCAGTCAAAATATTGCACCGGCAGCGGCGCATCGAGATTCAGTTCTGCGCGCAGCTGAGCAATCACCGCCGGATCGCGCTCTTCGCCCGCCATCGCAATCAGCGGGTCGCCGGGCAGCAGTTTTTGCAGCCCGAAGACCATCATGCTCACCAGCAGTAAGGTCGGGATCGCCAGCAGCAGGCGTTTGCAAATCAGTTCCAGCATGGTTTCTCCTCACGCCCTCAGTTACTTAGCAAGCGACAAGCCCGCCAGACGCACGATGCCGTCCGGGTACGGTTTGAAGCCCTGCACGCTCTTATTCAGGCCAAAAATGCGCGGCTCAAAGTAGAGATAAGCAATCGGCATGTCCGTTTGCAGCTGTTTTACGACCTTGTCGTACAGCGGCTGGCGGGCGGCGGGATCGGTGCTCAGACGCGCCTGGGTCAGCCACTCGTCGACCTGCGCGTTGCTGTATCGGCCATCGTTGAGGTTGCCTTTGCTGTTGATGAAACCAAAGATGCTGCCGTCTGGATCCGGACGACCGGACCAGCCGGAGAAGCTCAGCTGATAGTCACCGCTCTGCTGACGATCGAGCAGCGTGGCGAATTCCGTCATTTGCAGATTCAGGTTAAAGCCCGCTTCCGCCGTCATCGCTTGCAGAACCTGGCCCACCTGCTGTGACGTTGGGTTGTTTGGCACCAGCAGATTGACGTTCAGCGGCCCGTTAATGCCCGCCGCTTTTAGCAGGGCTTTCGCTTTTTCCACATCGCGGGCCGGAACCGGCACCTTGACGTGGTAAGGGCTGACCGGCGAAAACGCCTGGTTTGCCGGGGTATACAACCCTTCAAACACCACCTGGTTCAGCGCATCGCGGTCGATGGCCAGTGAGAACGCTTCACGGACGCGCGCATCTTTGAACGGATCGTTGGCCGGAACTTTGCCGTTATTGATGTTGAAAGTGATCCCCTGATAACCGAGACCGGTCACTTTCGCCAACGCCAGTTTGCTGTCGGCTTCAACGGTTTTTACGTCGCTGGCGGCGATACCTTCTGTCAGATCGAGGTCACCTGCGCGCAGGTTTGCCAGACGCACCGAGGCATCCGGGATCGGCAGATAGATGATTTTGTCGAAGTGATAGGCGTCTTTGTTCCAGTAGTTGTCGAAACGGCTCAGAACGATGCGGTCCTGAGAGACGCGGCTGTCAAATTTGTATGGGCCAGAGCAGACAGGATGGGCGGCAAAATCCGGCTTTTTGGCCGCTTCCGGCGCCATCATCGCGCCTGCGCGGTCGGTCAACTGCATCAGCAGTGCGGCATCCGGCGTTTTCAGGTGAATGGCAATTTGGGTCGGGCTTTTCACTTCCACCGATTCGACAGAAGAGATTTCACTTTTACGCAGCGAGCCTTTTAAGGTCAGGGCGCGTTCGAGGTTATATTTCGCCGCTTCAGCGTCAAATTTTTCGCCATCGTGGAAGGTCACCCCCTCACGCAAATTCATGGTCAGAGTTTTGTTGTCGTCGCTCCAGGACCAGTCTTTTGCCAGGCCCGGCACGACCTTCAGATTTTCATCCACGTCCACCAGCCTGTCGCACAGAGAGGCGAAGACGAAGCGGCCATAGTAGGTGCGCGCCAGATGAGGATCGAGCATATCCGGGTCTGCGCCCAGACCAATTCGCAGAACGCTTTCCGAGTGCGCAGGGAGTGCTGCGCCCAACAACATAACACTTCCCAGTACGGTCAAAAGAGAATTACGCATTGTCATTATCATGAGTTCCTTGCTGGAAGAGACGAGAGTGATGCCGCATGTTCAAACAGCGCGCGGCGGCGCAAAAAGGCAGCGGATGGCGGTGCTATCTGAATAACACTGCGATCGCGGTTAATTTCCTGCCAGCGATGGCAGGCCACCTGGCGCCCGCCCTCCAGAACCTGTGCGATGGGTTCGACCTGGCGGCATTCATCCGTGACATACGGGCAGCGGGTGTGGAACCGACACCCGGAAGGGGGATTCGCCGGATTCGGTAAATCGCCCTGCAACAGCGGCGCGTCGCGCTCTATGCCCGGCTGCATCTGGGGCGCAGAGGCAATCAGCGCCTGCGTGTACGGGTGCAGCGGCGCGTCAAAGATTTCATCGACGGTAGCCAGCTCAACAATCTGGCCGAGATACATCACCGCCACGCGATCGCTCATGTGGCGAATGACCGCCAGGCCGTGAGCGACAATCACCATTGTCAGCCCCAGCTGATGTTTCAGGCTTTCGAGCAGGTTCACTACCTGCGCCTGCACGGAGACATCCAGCGCGGAAACCGGCTCATCGCCCAGCAGCAGTTTTGGCCCGGAGGCTAATGCGCGCGCAATGCCGATACGCTGACGCTGTCCGCCGGAAAACTCGTGCGGATAACGTCCGGCCCAGGCGGCAGGCAGCCCGACGGTTTTCAGCAGCTCCGCGACGCGATACTGGCGGTCGGCTTTTTTCATATTCTGGTGCAGCCACAGGGGTTCACCGACGATCTGCTCTACCGTCATGCGCGGATTGAGCGAGGCGAACGGGTCCTGAAAGATGATTTGCAGTTCACGACGAAGCTGGTTGAGGCGCGAACCCGACGCGTGGGTAATCTCTTCGCCCTGATAGAACACGCGCCCTTCGCTGGCCGCCAGCAGGCGAAGCAGCAGTCGGCCGAGGGTGGATTTCCCGGAACCGGACTCACCGACAATGGCCAGCGTTTCGCCCGGCATCACGGCGAGTGAAACCCGGTCGACGGCGGTGACAAAACGGGCCGGCGCAAAGAGTTTTTTCGGGCCGGGGAAGAGTTTGCTCAGATCGCGAGCTTCGAGGATCGGGGCAGTCATGCGATTTCTCCCAGCGCAATGTGTTGCTCAAGGGGCACACGGAAACAGGCCACCTGATGGCCAGCTCCAAGGGGGTGAAGCTGCGGTTTTTCATCGTGGCAGCGCGTCTGGGCAAACGGACAACGGGTGGCGAAACGGCAGCCCTTCGGCATCGATTCGGGCAACGGCACGCTGCCCGGGATGGTCGAAAGCTGGCCTTGACGCGCACCGAGGGACGGAATCGACCCCATCAGACCGATGGTGTAGGGGTGCTGCGGATCGGCAAAAATACTCTCGACGCTGCCCTGCTCCACGACCTGTCCGGCATACATCACCGCCACCTGCTGCGCGACTTCCGCCACCACACCCAGATCGTGGGTGATCATCAGCACGGCGGTGCCGGTTTCGGCTTTTAAGGTATTCAGCAACGTCAGGATTTGCGCCTGGATTGTTACGTCCAGCGCGGTGGTCGGTTCGTCGGCAATCAGCAGGCGCGGATGGTTAATGAGCGCCATCGCGATCATCACACGCTGGCGCATCCCGCCGGAAAGCTGATGAGGATAAGATTTAAGACGCATTTCCGGTGCCGGGATCTGCACCTTTTCCAGAATTTGCAGCGCCACGTTCATGGCGTCGGATTTCGACATTTTCTGGTGGCGGATCACCGCTTCACTAAGTTGATCGCCGAGAGTAAAGGCCGGGTTGAGGGAGGTCATCGGCTCCTGAAAGATCATCGCCAGTTCACTGCCGCGCAGATCGGCGTATTCACGCGGGGAGAGCTTGCGCAAATCGTGGCGACGGAACTGCATTTCACCGCTGACAATTTGCGCACTGGCAGGCAGCAGCCCCATCAGTGCCAGCGACGTGATACTTTTTCCGCAGCCGGACTCCCCCACCAGCGCCAGCGTTTCACCGGATTTCACGGTCAGGGAGATGCCGTCGAGCACGCTGACCGGCGATCCAGCGAATTTCACATTGAGATTGTGCAGGCGAAGGACCGGCGCTGCCTCCTTAAAAGGGATCGTCGTCATAACAGGGAATCATCCTCAAGGTTGATGGCCTGAATCAGGGCAGTTTGCAGGGTGAGCAGGTGTTCGCGCATTGCGGCGGCTGCTTCATTGGGCTGGCGGTGGATAATCGCCGTCATGATTTTGTGGTGGTGATCGTTATAGCTGTCGACGCGCTCCGGCGTACGCGCCAGCTCACGCAGGTGCTGCCAGCTAGGCTCGCGCCGGACTGCATCAATAGCATCGAACAACCCCAGCATCAGGCGATTACCCGCAGCCTCAGCAATGGCGCGGTGAAAGGCGCTGTCCCACAGTTCGTTAAGATCGCGGTCATCCGGGCTGACCTTGTCGATGCGTTCCAGCATGCGCTGCATCAGCGCGAGGTTTTCCCTGGTGGCACGCAGTGCCGCAAGACGGGCTAAGCCGGGTTCGAGCTGCAGGCGGGCTTCCATCACTTCCAGCAGATTGGTTTGCTGCACCAGCCCCTGAAGCGCAAGAGGTTCAACCGGTGCGGCAGGGCCAATGAAAGTGCCTTTGCCCTGCTTGCGCCAGATGCGTCCCTCTTCTTCCAGCACGTCCAGCGCACGACGAACTTCGCGTCGCCCTACGCCGAGTGTTTCCGACAGCTCACGTTCGGTGGGCAGCGGAATGCCTGGTGTTGACTCGTGCTGGTTGATCAGACCGCGCAACTGCTCAAGTGCGGTGCTGGAATTAGCCAGAAACCGTGACGATTTTTCCATATTGGTTCGCCTGCTCTCATCATTGCTTTATTTTTATTAACAATAAGTTATTGATATAGATAACGTCTTATTGCACACAGAGTTAAGCAATTAATGAACCAATAAATCATTGGTTCAGGAACTTTCTGGAAAACCGTAAGTAAGCTAATGATTATTTGAGACTTATTTTTACAGGATTGTTACAAGAGGAAATGTTTGGAGCGAAGGGATGAGACGAAATTGCACACTAAAAGTGCAACCATCGCACCAATATCGAACAATTGTTAATAAATTGCACTGCTGATATTAACTTTTTGTTAACTAACATCAGAGAGGAGATAAGAAAGATAAGGCCCTGAAATGACGAAAGCCTGAATCATTTCTGATTCAGGCTTTCTAATGTGGCGGAACGGACGGGACTCGAACCCGCGACCCCCTGCGTGACAGGCAGGTATTCTAACCGACTGAACTACCGCTCCGCATTGTTCCCTTGGGAACGAGGCGAATATTACGGTTTGGTTCCGATCCCGTCAACGCTTTTTCTCAACTTTTGAATCAGTTGCTGCAAAATTCGCCCACACGGTGCTTTTTACAGCATAACGGCATCTGTTATGCGCGCCAGAGGCAGCTGCCGCCCTTCTTTTGCACGATATCGAGACGCGATTCATGGGCGGCGATCTCTTCGTCACTGGCTAAAATCACCCGCAGACGGCTCGCCTGACGCACCACGCGCTGAATTCCGGTGTCACCCGCCTGACGGGAGTCGTTTTCGGTGCTAAACGCCATCGAAGTCTGGCCGCCCGTCATGGTCAGATAGACATCCGCCAGAATCTGGGCATCGAGCAGTGCGCCGTGAAGCGTACGCTTGGTGTTATCTATTTCGTAGCGCGAGCAGAGGGCATCGAGGCTGTTACGCTTGCCCGGAAACATCTTCCTCGCCAGCGCCAGGCTGTCGGTGACTTTGCAGAAGGTATTGGTTTTCGGGATATTGCGGTTGAGCTTACTGAACTCATAGTCCATAAAGCCGATATCGAACGAAGCGTTATGGATGACGAGCTCAGCCCCGCGGATGTAGTCCATAAACTCATCGGCAACGTCGGCGAAGGTCGGTTTATCCAGCAGAAACTCATCGGCAATTCCGTGAACGCCGAACGCTTCCGGGTCTACCAGACGGTCGGGCTTCAGGTACACGTGGAAGTTGTTGCCGGTGAGACGACGGTTCACCACTTCGACGGCACCGATCTCAATGATCTTATGGCCTTCGTAATGTGCGCCAATCTGGTTCATACCGGTGGTTTCGGTATCGAGGACGATCTGTCGTGTAATTGCAGTGCTCATATCGGTCATTTATGTCAGACTCGTCGTTTTACTGATCGTTTCAAATACAGGAAGTCTACCAGAGATGATTAAGCAGGTAGAAATTTTCACCGATGGATCTTGCCTCGGGAATCCAGGACCGGGCGGCTACGGCGCCATTTTGCGTTACCGTGAGCATGAGAAGACCTTTAATGAAGGTTTTCGTCTGACCACCAATAACCGCATGGAGTTGATGGCCGCGATCGTCGCGCTGGAAGCATTAAAAGAAGATTGCGATGTGGTTATCAGTACCGACAGCCAGTATGTGCGCCAGGGGATTACCCAGTGGATCCATAACTGGAAAAAGCGTGGCTGGAAAACGGCCGATAAGAAACCGGTTAAGAATGTCGATCTCTGGAAGCGCCTGGACGCTGCACTGAGCCATCACACCATTAAGTGGGAATGGGTCAAAGGGCATGCGGGGCATCCGGAAAACGAACGTTGCGACGTTCTGGCGCGCGAAGCGGCGATGAATCCGATCCACGATGACGTGGGCTATCAGCCGGAATCCTGATCAGGGTTTTCGGTACTGTCGCGTCGCCCCGACGGTCTGTCGGATTTGTGCTTTTGATTTGCTCTGCTTCATCGGGTTCAGCGTAAGTGGAACCGTTCGCTTACGCGCCACGATAAGCTGCATGCAGCCAAGTGCTGGCAGATGGGTTGTCAGCATTTTACCGCCCTTCCCCGCCCAGGGTAACACCTGGAAGCCGCTGTAGTACATCACTTCAAAATTCAGTAATGACAGCCAGTCGAGCTGACGTGTAAAGGTAAACATGCGGCTGTTATAGGGCGGCGTGCGGCGCAAAACGGGCACCAGCTTGCGCAATCCCATCAGGCTCATCGGATTGAAACCGCTGAGGACCAGCCAGCCGTCATCGATTAGCACGCGGTCGGCTTCACGCAGTAAACGGTGCGGGTCGCTGCACCAGGGGAGCGTGTGGGCCATCAGGCAGGCGTCGACGGATTTCTCGGCGAATGGCAAATGGAGCGGATCGGCTTTAACCTGAAGGGGGTGACCGTTAAGAGAGACATTCACCTGATGGGAGATGGCGCAGCTTTCGGAGTTGATTTCCGCGCTCAAATTGCCAATCTTAAGCAGATGAAAACCATACATTTTTGCAAACCAGGGATTGAGCTGACGCTCAAGCGCCTCGCGATAGTATTCACCCCACCGCAACTGGGACCAGTGCTCTGGTGCTGAGACAATCTGAGGTATCCTTGCCGGCTTCATCAACACACCCGTTACGTAATGAGAGGTAATTTATGAATCTTATCAGCATTCCCGCGTTTCAGGACAACTACATCTGGGTTTTAGTCGGCGATGATAAGCGTTGCATTATTGTCGACCCAGGCGATGCGGCACCGGTATTGCAGGCTATCGAGGAAAACGGCTGGCAGCCAGAGGCCATTTTGCTGACTCACCATCATCACGATCATGTCGGCGGTGTCCCTGCTTTGCGGGCGAAATTTCCCCATTTAGTGGTTTATGGTCCGCAGGAGACACAAGATAAGGGCACGACTCGGGTAGTCGAAGATGGCGAAAAAATCCTCATACTGGGATACGATTTTTCTGTATTTGCTACACCCGGTCACACTTCCGGACACATTTCTTTCTTCAGTTTCCCTTATCTTTTCTGCGGTGACACGATGTTCTCCGGCGGGTGCGGAAGATTGTTCGAAGGGACACCAACCCAGATGTACCAATCCTTCCAGAGGATAAATGCTCTCCCGGATGATACCCTCGTTTGCTGCGCCCACGAATATACATTAGCAAATATGAAGTTTGCATTGAGCATCTTGCCTGACGATCCTGCGATTCAGGATTATTACCACAAAGTGAATGAGTTACGGGTAAAAAAACAAAATACACTGCCCGTAATTCTGAAAAATGAGCGCAAAATAAATTTATTTTTGAGAACCGATGATATTGATTTAATTAACAAAATTAACCAAGAAACAAATTTGCAACAACCTGAAGAGCGTTTTGCATGGTTACGGTCAAAGAAAGATGACTTCTGACAATTGCGGGTTGCCTTTTGAAAGTTTCGCCGTTATTATCGCTCGTCTTTTAAGCAACTATTGACACACACATGAAGGCAAAAGCGATATTACTCGCCTCTGTCCTGCTTGCTGGGTGCCAGAACACTGGCAACATACAGCAGCACGCACAGAGCCTTTCTGCAGCTGGTCAAGGGGAAGCAGGGAAGTTTACAAGTCAGGCGCGTTGGATGGACGATGGGACATCATTCGCGCAGGAACAGGACTTGTGGGCCTCTATTAGCGACGAGCTGAAGATGGGGATTCCGGAAAACAACCGGATTCGCGATCAGAAACAGAAGTATTTAAGTAATAAGAGCTATCTCCACGATGTAACTTTACGGGCAGAGCCGTATATGTACTGGATAGCAGGGCAAGTTAAGAAACGTAACATGCCTATGGAACTGGTACTACTACCCATAGTGGAGAGCGCTTTTGACCCGCACGCGACGTCTGGTGCCAATGCCGCAGGCATTTGGCAGATCATTCCGAGCACAGGGCGCAATTATGGTTTGAAACAGACTCGCGGCTACGATGCGCGTCGGGATGTGGTCGCTTCAACGACTGCCGCTCTCGACATGATGCAACGTCTGAATAAGATGTTTGACGGTGACTGGTTGTTAACGGTCGCAGCGTATAACAGCGGTGAAGGTCGGGTAATGAAGGCAATGAAAGCGAACAAGGCGCGTGGTAAACCCACCGATTTTTGGTCCCTCTCATTGCCACAGGAAACCAAGCTTTACGTACCGAAGATGCTGGCTTTGAGCGATATTCTCAAAAACAGTAAACGTTATGGTGTAAATCTGCCAACGTCTGACGAAAGTCGCGCGCTGGCCAGAGTGAGCCTCAGCAGCCCGGTTGATATGAAACAGGTTGCTGATATGACGGGAATGTCGGTGACAAAGCTGAAGACCTTTAACGCAGGCGTGAAAGGCTCAACGCTGGGTGCCAATGGGCCTCAGTACGTACTGGTGCCGCAGAAGCATGCAGCACAGTTACGTGAGTCTCTCGCATCAGGTGAAATTGCTGCCGTTCAGTCAACGCTGATTGCAGATGTTTCATCCGTCAGCAGCCGTAGCTATAAGGTTCGTTCCGGCGATACCATTTCAGGCATTGCATCACGTCTTGGCGTGAGCACGAAGGATCTGCAGCAGTGGAACAATCTGCGCGGTTCAAACCTGAAAGTTGGCCAGAACCTGACGGTTGGCGCTGGCAGCAGCGCACAGCGTCTCGCCCGCAACAGCGATAGCATTACTTATCGCGTACGCAAAGGCGATTCACTGTCCAGTATCGCGAAAACGCACGGCGTGAACATCAAAGATGTGATGCGCTGGAATGACGATACGGCCAATCTGCAGCCAGGCGATCAGCTGACACTGTTTGTTAAAAACAGCACGACGCCAGACTCCTGACAGCCAGACCTATAGAAAAAGGCACCGATTCCCCCGGTGCCTTTTTTGTTTTTTCTTATCCGGCTTTTTGCGCTTCCGCCAGGATCGTATCGCTGGTAAACGACCCTTCTTCCTGCAATTCAAAGTACGCTTTCACTTCCGCCGAGGCACTCTCCTGGTACAAACGAATCGCCTGGCTTAACGTGTCGGGTGTGCGCATACGCGCAATCCATGAGGAGAACTCCAGAGGCAGGCGGTCCGTCACCAGAGAGCGGGAAACTAAACCGGCTTCGGTGATCATCGCGAACCATTCACCGCTCGAATAGTTTCGCACGTGCGAGGTATCGCGCAGGGCTTCAACGGTCTGCAGCCAGATATCGCGAACCGGGTTTCCGGGTGACATGATATCCATAATGATAAAAATCCCGCCCGGCTTCAGCACGCGTTTGATTTCGCGCAGTGCCTGGCCGACATCGTGCCAGTGATGGGCGGAGTAGCGGCTGATCACCACGTCATAGGTTTCGTCGTCAAAAGGAAGTGATTCAGCGTAGCCCTGGCGGGTCGAAATATTATTCAGCCCTTTGTCTTTCGCAGCGTGGGCGACAACCTCGAGCATCTGGCCAGACAAATCGTAAGCGGTAACGTGCGCGACATGCTGTGCAGCGACAAAGCTGGCATGCCCTGCTCCACAGCCTAAATCAAGAACCTGCGCCTGCGGAAATGCAGACAGGCGCTCGCCGAGACGCACCAGGTCACGGCCAGAGGCGTGTACCGCACTGGTCAGATAGGCGCTTGCCTGGGAACCGAACTGTTTTTCTACATTGTCATGATGGGATTGTGTTGTCATCGTACTGTCCTTTGGTTGTGAGAAAAATAAAGGGCAGTACCTGCACAGGCCTGCCCGACGGCAGACCTGACGCACCATTACTTCTCAGGTTTGCCGGGACTGAATTCAACAAGTAGTGGATTGTGATCGGAGGCGCGCGTCACCAGTACAGAGGCTTCGTGCACATTCAGACCACGATAGAAGACAAAATCAAGCGGACGACCAAACGCTTTGCGCCGCTGATCGTCGGTGAAACGCACTTCGCGCAAGGACATTTCGCGCGCAAAGCGATACAACGCATTCATGCGTGGACGACTCCAGGCATTGAAATCCCCCGCCATAATAATCGGCCCACTGTGATGCGCGATCTGATCGCCAATGGGAAGTAACTGCTTACTATACACATCGACACCCAGGCTAAAATTCACGGCGTGAATGTTTACCACCATCAGCAGACGAGTATCGGGCAGAGGATAGACGGTGACTAATGCCGATTTTGCCAGACGCAGAATAGGCTCGCGCTCACGCAGTGGGCAGCAGTAAACCGGGTGCGCAGCAGAGAGCGTCATAACGCCCGAGGGGTGTTGGGGCAAGACAAAAGCGGGAACCTGGTCTGCGGCGAGGTAGTTGGTAGTTGCAAATCGAACCAGTTCAGGTGTGGTTTGAGCCTCCTGCAACAGCACCAGATGCGCATCCTTACCGAAATTCTTCAGCACGGATAACCACTCTGCACGCTGCTGTTTGAAGATATTCCACACCAGTACGCGAATTTTGTCATCGCTGCTCAAGGGGGCGCCAGCGGGCAATGCCTGGCCAAGACTCGCAAACGACCCCGGAGGCAAAATTCTCTCCGCAGGTTGTCCGGCAATATAGCGCATGGCATAGGTATTTTTTCGCACTTTTGGAAACGACCTCTATAGCATTGAACCAGCCCGGAAAACGGACTGGTTCTACTGTTATAGGGATTTTAGGTCACACTTTCAACGCAATTACTCATAAACCTCTGTCTGGTTTTGTAAGCAAGCGCTTACTGATACTTATCCCAGTGCTACACGAGCCGTTTTATCGAGGCGACCACTCAGGCCAATCAGCAGGAAAGCAGCGAGGACGATCACGGCACCAATCCACGGCGTCTGCGCTAAACCAAAGTGCTCAACCGTTTGCCCACCAATGATGGAACCCAGCGCGATCCCTACGTTAAAGGCGGCGATGTTAAGGCCTGAGGCGACATCTACGGCGTTAGGTGTATACAGTTCGGCCTTCTGCACTACATAGACCTGCAGGCCGGGTACGTTGCCGAAGGCGAAGATCCCCATCACCAGAATCGTGCCCAGCGCCGCGTACTGCATGGAGGCGGTAAACTGGAACACCATCAGCAGCACAACCAGAGCCGCGAAGATGAATTTCAGCGCCGGTACAGCACCGTGTTTATCGGCAAGTTTGCCGCCCCAGATATTACCGATCGCGACAGAGACCCCGTATCCCAGCAAGATCCAACTCACTGCACTCGGCGAGAAGCCGGCCAGATCCTGCATCATTGGCGCCAGGAAGGTGAACGCCGTAAAGACACCGCCGTAGCCCAGAGCTGTGATGGCATAGATAATCAGCAATCGAGGGTGCGTCAGCACTTTCACCTGATCGCGAAGACTGGCACTCGCACGACCAGGAATATTTGACGGTATAAGAATCAAGCTGGCAATTAGTGCAATGACCCCCAGCAGTGAGACGGCGAGGAAAGTTTCACGCCAGCCAAAATGCTGTCCGATAAAGGTGCCCAGTGGTACGCCTGTCACCAGTGCAACCGTTAAACCGCCGAACATAATGGCGATGGCAGATGCCGCTTTCTCTTTGGGTACCAGGCTGGTCGCGATGGTTGAGCCAATCGAGAAGAACACGCCATGCGCGAGGCCAGTCAGCAGGCGGGCAATCACCAGCGTGGTGTAGTCCGGTGCCTGCCAGGCCAGGATGTTCCCGGCGGTAAAGAGCACCATCAGCGCCATTAACAGCTGTTTACGTGGGAAACGTCCGGTTAACGCAGTCAGAACAGGTGCGCCAATCGCAACGCCCAGCGCGTAGATGGAGACCAGCAAACCGGCAGAAGGTAGAGAGATAGAAAGTTGATCGGCAATCGTAGGAACCAGCCCTACGATAACAAATTCGGTCGTGCCAATTGCGAAGGCACTGATCGTCAGGGCAAGAAGCGCCAGTGGCATAAAATACTCCGTATCATCAGGATTAAGATGACACGAAGTATGCGCCAGTGTTTAAATAACAAAAATGGTCAAAATATCAATAGAATTTTGCGGGTGGTGCAATAATGAAAGCAACCTCAGAAGAGCTGTCAATCTTCGTGGCTGTCGTGGAAAGCGGGAGTTTTAGCCGGGCTGCAGAGCAGCTGGGACAGGCAAATTCGGCGATTAGCCGTTCCGTCAAAAAGCTGGAAATGAAGCTTGGGGTGAGTTTGCTGAACCGGACGACGCGGCAGCTGAGCCTGACCGAAGAAGGTGAGCGTTATTTTCGCCGGGTGCAGTCGATTTTGCAGGAGATGGCCGCAGCAGAAACAGAGATCATGGAAACGCGGAGTACACCGCGCGGGCTTTTGCGCATCGATGCGGCCACTCCCGTCGTGCTGCATTTTCTGATGCCATTAGTTAAACCCTTCCGCGAACGTTACCCAGAGATGACCTTGTCGCTTGTATCCTCTGAGACGTTTATCAACCTGATTGAGCGCAAAGTGGATGTGGCCATTCGCGCCGGAACGCTGACGGACTCGAGCCTGCGCGCCCGCCCGCTGTTTACCAGCTATCGCAAAATCATCGCCTCACCCGACTATATTGCGCAATATGGTAAACCTGAGACGGTAGAGGAGTTAAAAAACCATCTCTGTCTGGGATTTACAGAGCCGTTATCGCTGAATACCTGGCCGATTGCCTGCAGCGACGGTCAACTTCATGAGATTACCAGCGGATTGTCCTCTAATAGTGGGGAGACATTGAAACAGCTCTGCCTTAGCGGGAATGGGATAGCCTGTCTGTCTGACTATATGATTAATAAAGAGATAGCCCGGGGTGAGCTGGTCGAGTTGATGGAGGACAAACGTCTGCCGGTGGAGATGCCCTTCAGTGCAGTTTATTACAGCGACCGCGCAGTCAGTACCCGTATCCGGGCATTTATCGACTTTCTGAGTGAGCATATAAAACAGCTCCCGAAGGAGCTGTGAGAGGGTTTGAGGCTACAGAGGGTGAGTTAAATTAATCCCAGTTTGGGGCCAGACCTTCCGGGCTGACCAGGCGGTCGTTGCAATCAAGCGCCGCGATCGCTTTTTGATCTTCAGCGTCCAGCTTGAGATCCCGCGCCAGAAGGTTGCTCGCCAGGTTCTCACGTTTCGTTGAAGAAGGGATCACGGCATAACCTTCTCCCATCGCCCACGCAAGGATAACCTGTGCCGCCGTTGCATTGTGCTTATCAGCAATACGCGCTATGACTTCATCTTTCAACGCTTTACCATACGCCAGCGTCATGTACGACGTGATGTGAATGCCTTTCTCTTTCGCCCAGTTCACCACTTTACGGTTTTGCAGGTACGGAGACAGCTCAATCTGATTGGTGGCAATATTCTCTGCGCCAACGGCCGCAATCGCCTTTTCCATCAATGGAATAGTGAAATTCGAGATCCCGATGTTGCGAGTCAAACCTAACTTTTTAGCTTCCAGAAGTGCCAGCATAGTTTCTTCAACAGAAACAGCATCACCTGGTGAAGGCCAGTGGATGAGCGTCAGATCGACATAATCGGTACGCAGCTTTTCCAGGCTCTCTTTCAGGCTTGGGATCAGCTTGTCTTTGCTGAGGTTTTCCGTCCAGATCTTCGTCGTAATAAATAATTCTTCACGTGGTACACCGCTTTCTTCAATGGCCTGGCCTACAGCCGCTTCATTGCCATAAATTTGTGCCGTATCGACGGTACGATAACCTAATTCGAGAGCGGTTTTAACAGATGCGATGACGACGTCGTCTTTCAGGCGGAAGGTGCCAAGACCGAATGCAGGGATAGTCATGTAAATCCTCTTTAATCATTATGTTCGTTAACTGAGGATGATTATCGCGTGGTATAGGTATGTTGAAAAAGAGTAAAATATGCAGAGGATTTTTGCGTTTATAGCAATAATTAAATTTCAGACAAGAAAAAGCCCTGAGCGTTAGCTCAGGGCTTTTAATAAGTGGCGGAACGGACGGGACTCGAACCCGCGACCCCCTGCGTGACAGGCAGGTATTCTAACCGACTGAACTACCGCTCCACCGAAGACTTCTGTAACCACCGGATCATGCACCGGTTTACTACTTAATTTGATGCCTGGCAGTTCCCTACTCTCACATGGGGAGACCCCACACTACCATCGGCGCTACGGCGTTTCACTTCTGAGTTCGGCATGGGGTCAGGTGGGACCACCGCGCTAAAGCCGCCAGGCAAATTCTGTTATCAACACGCATTCCTGCGTATCAAGTAATCTGTATCAGCTGAAAATCGACTGTCTCTGCTTCGCCAAAACATCTTCGGCGTTGTAAGGTTAAGCCTCACGGTTCATTAGTACTGGTTAGCTCAATACATCGCTGCACTTACACACCCAGCCTATCAACGTCGTAGTCTTCAAC
>NZ_CP025699.1:449793-926397 GCF_023278595.1 Lelliottia sp. AC1 | reverse complement strand
GGCAAGAGGCCCGAAGGTCCCCCTCTTTGGTCTTGCGACGTTATGCGGTATTAGCTACCGTTTCCAGTAGTTATCCCCCTCCATCAGGCAGTTTCCCAGACATTACTCACCCGTCCGCCGCTCGTCACCCGAGAGCAAGCTCTCTGTGCTACCGCTCGACTTGCATGTGTTAGGCCTGCCGCCAGCGTTCAATCTGAGCCATGATCAAACTCTTCAATTTAAGTTTGATGCTCGTGAATTAAACTTCGTAATGAATTACGTATGTTCACTCAGAGACTTTGGTATTCATTTAGCGTCTTNCGACGTTTAGAATCCATGTCACTTTGAGTGCCCACACAGATTGTCTGATAAATTGTTAAAGAGCAGTGCAACGCGGCTTTCGCTCACCGTTGCGAGGTGGCGTATATTACGCTTTCCTCTTTCAGAGTCAACCCTGAATCTCAGGATTTTTTCTCTTCAACCGAACCGGCTGTTTGTGTGAAGTGATTCACATCTGCCGTGTCGATGGAGGCGCATTATAGGGAGCTTCCGAGGAATGACAAGCGGAAAAATACATTTTTTTTTCAACCGCTCATTTTTTCAACTCAGCGCCTATTTTTGCTGCATTTTGAGCGCTTTTGGCAGCTCAGCAAGGCTATTCAGTACCAGATCTGCCGCGCTTTCAGCTTCTAGGGTAACCGGCTTACCGGTGCGAACTAATACTTTAGTGCCCACACCTGCTGCTGTTGCCGCCTGCATATCTTCCAGTTTGTCGCCCACCATATAAGAAGAGGCCATATCAATGTGCAGGAATTCCTGCGCAGAGATAAACATCCCAGGATGAGGTTTACGGCAATCACATGTCTGGCGGTATTCTTCGACGGTCCCTTGCGGGTGATGCGGACAATAATAGATACCGTCCAGCTCGACATCCCGATCGGCCAGTGACCAGTCCATCCACTCGGTCAGCGTTTCGAATTGCGCTTCGGTAAATTTACCCCGGGCGATCCCCGACTGATTGGTCACCACCACCAGCGCATACCCCATCCCTTTAAGTTCGCGCATGGCGTCAATAACGCCGTCGATGAATTCGAACTCATCAATCTCATGCACATAACCGTGATCGACATTAATGGTGCCGTCACGATCGAGAAAAATTGCGGGTACTGATTTTGCCACGGGTTTGCTCCTGAAAAAGGCATGTGCCGCTATTATCTCATGTTTCACCGCGCAAGAAAGTGCTCATCGCGCACAGTTGGATTGATTTAGACGTCTGGATGCCTTAACATCCATTTTGTTTACGGTTGAACCCCGTATCTGGCAGAACAAAATGCCACGGCTAACTTACATACGATAAAAATAATCTAATGATTAAACTTTCCAATATCACCAAAGTGTTCCAGCAAGGAACCCGAACCATTCAGGCGCTGAACAATGTCAGCCTGCATGTTCCGGCTGGACAGATTTATGGCGTCATTGGCGCATCGGGTGCCGGTAAAAGTACGCTCATCCGTTGCGTTAACCTGCTCGAGCGTCCGACCGAAGGTAGCGTCCAGGTTGGCGGCCAGGAGCTGACCAAACTTTCCGAAAAAGAATTAACTCAGGCCCGTCGTCAGATAGGCATGATCTTCCAGCACTTTAACCTGCTGGCATCACGCACTGTTTTTGGTAACGTCGCGCTTCCGCTGGAGCTGGACAACACGCCAAAAGAAGAAGTGAAGCGCCGGGTAACCGAGCTGCTGGAGTTGGTTGGCCTGTCTGATAAGCATGACAGCTACCCGGCTAATCTTTCCGGTGGCCAGAAACAGCGCGTGGCGATTGCCCGTGCGCTGGCAAGCAACCCTAAAGTGCTGCTCTGCGATGAAGCCACCAGCGCACTGGATCCGGCAACCACCCGCTCTATTCTGGAATTATTGAAAGACATTAACCGTCGCCTCGGGCTGACCATCCTTCTTATTACTCATGAGATGGATGTCGTTAAGCGCATTTGCGACTGCGTTGCGGTAATCAGCAACGGTGAACTGATCGAGCAGGACACCGTCAGCGAAGTGTTCTCGCATCCGAAAACGCCCCTTGCCCAGCAGTTCATTCAATCCACTCTGCACCTGGATATTCCGGAAGATTATCTGGCGCGTTTAAAAGTGGAATCAGCTCCTGACAGCGTTCCAATGCTGCGCATGGAATTCACCGGTCAGTCCGTTGACGCCCCTCTGCTTTCCGAAACCGCACGTCGCTTTAATGTGAATAACAACATTATTAGCGCTCAGATGGATTACGCCGGTGGCGTGAAGTTCGGCATCATGCTGACGGAAATGCACGGAACACAAGAAGAGACGCAAGCCGCAATTGCCTGGCTGCAGGAACACCATGTAAAAGTAGAGGTACTGGGTTATGTCTGAGCCGATGATGTGGCTGCTGGTTCGCGGCGTTTGGGAAACGCTGGCAATGACCTTCGTATCAGGATTCTTTGGTTTTGTGATTGGCCTGCCGGTTGGCGTGCTGCTGTACGTCACGCGTCCAGGGCAAATTATCGAAAACGCGAAGCTTTATCGAACGCTCTCTGCGCTGGTAAACATCTTCCGTTCGATTCCTTTTATCATCCTTCTAGTGTGGATGATTCCATTTACTCGTGTCATCGTGGGGACATCGATTGGTCTGCAGGCTGCCATTGTGCCGCTGACCGTAGGCGCCGCGCCGTTTATCGCGCGTATGGTTGAGAATGCTCTGCTCGAAATTCCAACCGGTCTGATCGAAGCCTCTCGTGCCATGGGCGCGACGCCAATGCAGATCGTACGCAAAGTGCTGTTACCCGAAGCGCTGCCAGGTCTGGTGAATGCGGCCACGATTACCCTTATCACGCTGGTCGGGTATTCCGCCATGGGCGGTGCTGTCGGGGCGGGTGGTCTGGGTCAGATCGGCTATCAATATGGTTATATTGGTTATAACGCTACCGTAATGAACACCGTTCTGATATTGCTGGTTGTGCTGGTTTATCTCATTCAATTCTCTGGCGATCGCATCGTCCGGGCTGTTACTCACAAATAACGTTACACAACGCAAACTCGACGAATTAAGGATATAACATGACGTTTAAATTGAAGACCTTTGCTGCGGTAGGCGCACTGATCGGCTCCCTGGCTCTGGTGGGTTGCGGTCAGGATGAAAAAGATCCAAACCATATCAAAGTGGGCGTCATTGTTGGCGCTGAGCAGCAGGTTGCAGAAGTAGCGCAGAAAGTCGCAAAAGAGAAGTATGGCCTGGACGTTGAGCTGGTAACCTTTAACGACTACGTTCTGCCGAACGAAGCGCTGAGCAAAGGCGACATCGACGCTAACGCCTTCCAGCACAAACCATACCTGGATCAGCAGATTAAAGATCGTGGCTACAAACTGGTTGCCGTAGCGAACACCTTCGTTTACCCAATTGCTGGCTACTCTAAAAAAATCAAATCTCTGGAAGAGCTGCAGCCGGGTTCTCAGGTCGCGATTCCTAACGACCCAACCAACCTGGGCCGTTCCCTGCTGCTGCTGCAGAAAGTGAGTCTGATCAAACTGAAAGATGGCGTGGGCTTGCTGCCAACCGTGCTGGATGTGACTGAAAACCCGAAAAACCTGAAGCTGGTTGAGCTGGAAGCACCACAGCTGCCACGCTCTCTGGACGATGCGCAGATTGCTCTGGCGGTGATCAATACCACTTACGCCAGCCAGATTGGCCTGACGCCGGCAAAAGACGGCATCTTTGTTGAAGACAAAGACTCCCCGTACGTTAACCTGATCGTGAGCCGCGAAGATAACAAAGACGCGGAAAACGTGAAAAAATTCGTTCAGGCATACCAGTCTGAAGAAGTTTACCAGGAAGCCAACAAAGTGTTTAACGGCGGCGCTGTTAAAGGCTGGTAATCTGACCTTTCTGTAATATCATTCAAGACGGGCGAAAGCCCGTCTTGTCATTTATGCAGGCAACTGATTCAATAACTGACGATTTGATTATTCATTGAGGAAATATTATGCGTGCTTTACCGATCTGTCTTTTAGCACTCATGCTGAGCGGCTGTTCAATGCTAAGCAGATCTCCTGTTGAACCTGTTAAAAGCACTGCAACCCCACCGAAGGTGGAGCCAGCAAAACCAAAACCGCCGCGTCCTGCGCCGGTAAGAATCTACACCAAAGCTGAAGATCTGATTGGCAAGCCATTCCGCGATCTGGGTGAAGTCACCGGCGAATCCTGCCAGGCCAGCAATCAGGACTCTCCGCCAAACATCCCAACGGCGCGTAAACGCCTGCAGATTAATGCCGCCAAAATGAAAGCCAACGCCGTCTTGCTGCACAGCTGTGAAGTTACCAGCGGTACGCCAGGCTGCTATCGTCAGGCTGTGTGTATGGGCAACGCCCTTAACGTCACGGCTAAATGAGTGCATTTCAGTTTGAGCAGATAGGTGTTATCCGCTCGCCTTATAAAGAGAAGTTTGCCGTGCCACGCCAGCCGGGTCTGGTCAAAAGCTGCGGCGGCGAACTTCACTTAATTGCCCCTTATAACCAGGCCGATGCGGTGCGTGGCCTGGAGGCATTCAGCCATCTTTGGGTGCTGTTTATCTTTCATCAAACGATGGAAGGTGGCTGGCGCCCGACGGTACGCCCTCCCCGACTGGGCGGGAATGCCAGAATGGGGGTGTTTGCCACGCGTTCGACCTTCCGCCCAAATCCTGTAGGCATGTCGCTCGTGGAGCTACAAGGCATTCGCTGCCAGAAGGATCAGGTGATTCTACAGTTAGGCAGTCTGGATCTGGTCGACGGCACGCCCGTGGTGGATATCAAACCCTATTTGCCCTTTGCCGAAGCGCTGCCCGACGCTCGCGCGAGCTATGCCCAGCAGGCCCCAACGGCAGATATACCCGTTGGATTCACCGCAGAGGTCTGCGCACAGCTCCTGCATCTGGAAAAGCGTTACCCTCGCCTGAAAGATTTTATTGTCGACGTTCTGGCGCAAGATCCGCGACCCGCCTACAGAAAAGAGGAAGAGGCAGGCAAAACATACGCCGTCCTGTTGCTCGATTTTAACGTCCGCTGGCGCGTCACCGAGGCAGGTTTTGAAGTCTTTGCGCTGGAAGAGCGCTAATTTTATTTTTCCTCTCTTTTGGCATCTTTGCCACACTGGTAAACTAAACCACTTTTTTTGTGTCAGTCTGACGTTTCAGCCTGGTCCAATCGTCGAAATGGAACCGTAACAACATGCGTACTAGCCAATATCTGCTCTCCACACTGAAGGAGACACCTGCCGACGCTGAAGTCATCAGCCACCAGCTGATGCTGCGCGCCGGGATGATCCGCAAGCTGGCCTCCGGGTTGTACACCTGGTTGCCGACCGGCCTGCGCGTCCTGAAAAAAGTCGAAAACATCGTGCGTGAAGAGATGAACAACGCCGGTGCTATCGAGGTGTCCATGCCTGTGGTTCAGCCCGCTGACCTGTGGATGGAAAGTGGTCGCTGGGAGCAGTACGGCCCGGAACTGCTGCGCTTTGTTGATCGCGGCGAGCGTCCGTTTGTGCTCGGCCCAACGCATGAAGAAGTGATCACTGACCTGATCCGTAACGAGCTGAACTCGTACAAACAGCTGCCGCTGAACTTCTTCCAGATCCAGACCAAGTTCCGTGACGAAGTTCGCCCGCGTTTCGGCGTGATGCGTTCCCGCGAATTCCTGATGAAAGATGCCTACTCTTTCCATACCTCACAGGAATCTCTGCAGGAAACTTACGACGTGATGTACGGTGCCTACAGCAAAATCTTCTCCCGTATGGGTCTGGATTTCCGCGCTGTACAGGCTGATACCGGTTCAATCGGCGGTAGCGCCTCCCACGAATTCCAGGTGCTGGCTCAGAGCGGCGAAGATGATGTGATCTTCTCCGATACCTCTGACTACGCGGCGAACATCGAATTTGCCGAAGCGCTGGCACCAGCCACTCCGCGCGCAGCGGCGACCGAAGAGATGAAACTGGTCGACACGCCAAACGCGAAAACCATCGCCGAGCTGGTTGAGCAGTTCAATCTGCCGATTGAGAAAACGGTGAAAACGCTGCTGGTGAAATCCGTTGAAGGTAGCGCGTATCCGCTGGTTGCCCTGCTGGTTCGTGGCGATCACGAGCTGAACGAAGTGAAAGCCGAAAAACTGCCGCAGGTCGCAAGCCCGCTGACATTTGCTACCGAAGCGGAAATCCGCGCGGTGATTAATGCAGGTCCAGGTTCGCTGGGTCCGGTTAATCTGCCGGTTCCAGTCGTTATCGACCGTACCGTTGCCGCCATGAGCGATTTCTCTGCTGGCGCGAACATCGACGGTAAGCACTACTTTGGCATCAACTGGGAGCGCGACACCGCGACGCCAGAAGTGGCGGATATCCGTAACGTGGTTGCCGGCGATCCAAGCCCGGACGGCCAGGGTCATCTTCAGATTAAACGCGGTATCGAAGTAGGCCACATCTTCCAGCTGGGGACGAAGTACTCTCAGGCGCTGAACGCAGCCGTTCAGGGTGAAGACGGTCGTAACCAGACCCTGACCATGGGTTGCTACGGTATCGGTGTGACGCGCGTTGTGGCTGCTGCCATTGAGCAGAACCACGACGAGCGCGGCATCGTCTGGCCAGACAATATCGCGCCGTTCCAGGTAGCAATTTTGCCAATGAACATGCACAAGTCTTACCGTGTTCAGGAACTGGCTGAGAAACTGTACAGCGAACTGCGCGCGCAGGGCATCGAAGTGCTGATGGACGACCGTAAAGAGCGTCCGGGCGTGATGTTTGCTGATATGGAACTGATCGGTATCCCACACACAGTCGTCATCGGCGACCGTAACCTCGACAGCGACGAGATTGAATACAAATACCGTCGCAGCGGCGAGAAGCAGATGATCAAGACTGGCGACATTCTTGATTACCTGGTGAAAGCCATCAAAGGTTAAAACATAAAAAACCCCGCCTCGGCGGGGTTTTCTTTTACGTCTGATTCAGTCCTACTTGCTGTCGCAGTCTTTACCCGCCACAAACTTCGCATTCTTATCCGTCACCAGCGTTTTGACCATCTCACCGCTGTCAGGGTTCGGCTCCAGCGTGAAGTGACCGTCCACCGTCAACAGTACCGGCTTGCTGTCATTCCCGCGCGCCACGGCATAATCACGTTCCAGCTGGGCATTATTCGCCACACTCACTTTTTTGCCTGTTACACAGTCGGTGAAGACCGCTGCATCCGCCATGTAGAAATACATGCCGCGCATTGCCATTGGGGTGGACGGCAGCGCCGCTTTAACTGGCGCAAGGGTGTAATTAAACTGGGACTCGATTGGATTCCCTTCTCGATCCAGCATCTCCATGCCCTCGCCTTTGGCACGGAAATAGGTTTTCTCGCCTTCAGCATCCGTCAGCACCAGCTTCTCAGCCGTGCGTGCCCATTTGCCATAAGATGCAAATGAAGAGGGCTCTTTCGCGCCCTGATAGCGCTGGTTCATCACCCATGAACCGTCCTTTTCCAGGAACAGTGTCGTTTCAATACCTTCACAGTCTGCGCATGGCAGAACGCCGCGCCAGCTCTGCTGCATCGGCTTTAACTCTTCGGAGTGCGTCGGTTGCAGAGTCTGCATCTCGGCGCGGTTGTTACACCCTATTAATGCAAACAGTGTGGACGCGGCCAACACTGACAATATCGCTTTATTCACGATGAATTCCTTATAGCAATGTAATCCTGGTACGTTATTCCTGGGGCCGACGTACTTTTCCACGCAGTGATTTTACGGTGGATTTCTGCGCTTTTGATGACAATCGGCGCTCTTTCGACGCCCGCGTTGGTCGCGTGGCCCGGCGGCTTTTTTGCACCGCAGTAAGCTCCTGTATGACCGCCACCAGCCGGGAAAGTGCGGCTTCGCGATTCAAATCCTGGCTGCGGTACTCTTGCGCCTTAATAATGATGACGCCATCGCTGGTAATCAGATGATGGCTGGCAGCCAGCAGGGCTTCTTTATAGGACTCTGGCAGGCTGGAGGCCCGAATGTCAAAGCGCAGATGAATCGCCGTTGAGGCTTTATTTACATGCTGGCCGCCCGCCCCCTGAGCCCGGATCGCGGTAATTTCCAGCTCATTATCGGGAATGGTAACGGTTCGGGACACCACAATCATGACGGGGATTGCCACGCAGTCAGATGAATTTCCAGATTATTCTGAGCATCAGACAGCCAGATTGACCCATCCTGAATCGTCGCCTGCAGTGCCATCGTACGGGTGGCAAACGCGGTCAGTTGCGCCAGCTGTTCGTCATCCAGATACCATACCGACAGGTGCGAATACTGCGCGCATTTACGCTGGTTTTGCTGCCACCAGATCTCCGCAGCACGTTGATTATAGGCGAAAATCGCGACTTCAGCCGCCTGAGTGCAGGCCTTTTTGATACGACGCTCGTCCGGCAGACCCAGTTCGATCCACAAATCGATACCCATATGATCGTTACGCAGCCAGGCTTCCGGCTCTTCTTCAGCGCTCAAACCACGCGTAAATTGCAGGCGTTCATTGGCGTACTTAATCCACGCCAGCAGGCGCAGCATCATGCGCTCCTGCGTTTCGGACGGGTGACGGGCCAGCGTTAACGACGCATCGAGAAACTGGTTGCGGTCAAGGTCAGCTACGTTGACTACCGCTTTATAAATTGTCGCTTTCAGCGCCATGAGAGAACTCCATTCGAATCAGGTGCCCATTGTAGCGAAATTCCGGCCAAAAGGCTGTTACGCAGCGGCGAATCTCAGCAATATCAAGGCGCTGATATTGCTTGAATGAGTATGGTATAGTCACCTTGCTAAACCGAGTTTATCTTCGTAGGCTTAAGTGTATCTCACAGTAACGTCAGTGCGCTGGCAGGAGGGGATGTGGAAAATTATTGTGAGTTAATTCGCAAAAGGTATGCGGAAATTGCCAGCGGAGATCTGGGGTATATCCCGGATGCGTTGGGCTGTGTATTGAAAGTGCTGAATGAAGTGGCGTCGGACGCCAGCCTTTCAGAATCGGTCAGGGAAAAAGCGGCGTATGCTGCTGCGAATTTACTGGTGAGCGATTATGTCAATGAATGATACCTATCAACCCATCAACTGTGATGACTACGATAACCTCGAGCTTGCCTGCCAGAATCACCTGATCCTGGCGCTGGCCTTAAAAGACGGCGAGGAGCTGAAAGCAAAAGCGAGTGACCTTGTATCACGTAAGAACGTTGAATATCTGGTCGTCGAAGACGCAGGTGCAACGCGTGAACTTCGTCTCGATAAAATTGCCAGCTTTAGTCATCCGGATATCGGCACCGTTGTGGTGAGCGAATCCTAATTCCTTTTAACGGGCAGCTCACTGCCCGTTACGCTTTCCGCTCGAAACTCACACCCTGTTCCGCCCAGCCTTCCTGCGTGATAAACACGCCCGCCGCCGCAATCAAGTTTTCGCCATAAAAAAGCAGAGGCGTGGAATCACGTAGCCAGGGCGGGATATGGCACTCCTGCCAGATTTTTTTCAGCTTGCGCCCGCCGTTACGACCCACAATGTGTAAATTCCCGCTGGCCTTAAAGCGGATCGTTATCTTTTCACCCGCCTCCGGCAGCCGTACATTCCCGTTACCTTCAAGACAAACCTGGCCCGCACCCTGCGGCAGTTCCCGTGGCTCAAGGATATTGTCCCACGGAAGGATTTCATCGGCCAGGGACGGCTGATGCTTGATCCACCAGAGATGCTCTTTGTAGCGTCTCAGTTCAAAATCGTTAAAGCGTAAGCACGGATTGGCATCTTCGCGCGCCTGCGCGACCTCTTCCCAGATGCGGTTGAGCATGTCGCGCGAGGGCATCTGGGCATCATGACCGGCCAGCCAGCGTCGCAGCAGCGCTCCACGGCGCACCGCGCTCATCGCCTGCAGCGGCGCAATGCGCAGCGCTCGCTCTTGTGACATCAGGCTCTCCAGCTCTTCGCTGAGGAGTTCATCCAGCAAGCTCTCCTGCTCTGCGCATAATTTCGCACTCCTTGCCGTCGACTCGGCAAAATGCGGCCAACGCTGAGAAAGTTCGGGCAAAATGCGCAGGCGAAGGAAGTTCCGGTCGTAGGCGTCATCCTGATTACTTTCATCTTCAATCCAGCAAAGATGATGTTCCTGCGCCCAGCGCTCCAGTGAAGCGCGGGTTTCACCCAGCAATGGGCGTAATAAGTGTGTACCGACAAATTCACTGCGCTCAGCCATCGCGGATAATCCTGCCGGGCCGCTGCCGCGTTTGAGCGCTAATAAGAAGGTTTCACACTGATCGTCGAGATGCTGCGCCGTGACAATCGCTTCGCCGGGCAGAAGTGATTTCTCAAAGGCAGCATAGCGCGCTTTCCGTGCCTGAGCTTCAGTCCCGAGACCTTCATCCAACAGCGTCACACGTTCAATCAAAAGCGGGATATTCCAGGCCAGGCAAAGCGACGCGCAGTGAGCGACCCACTCATCGGCAAAGGGACTCAGCCCGTGATGAATGTGAATCGCGCGGATTTGCACGTCCGGTTCCTTTTCGCGCCATAGCATCAGTCGGTGCAGCAGGACGGTTGAATCCAGGCCACCGCTAAAGCCCACCAGCAGCTGGCGGTAAGGAGAAACTGACTGGGCAATCGCAGGTCGGGTCATAGAGGCGTTCACAGAGAGACAATGCCCGGAAAATTACCGAGCATTGTCATGGATGGCAAGCATTACTGCTGATAAAGCTCCAGCGGCAAACCGTCCGGATCGTTGAAGAATGTAAAGCGCTTGTCAGTAAAGGGATCGATGCGAATGGCTTCGCACTTCACGCCATGCGCGTCGAGATGCTGCACCGCCTGCTCAATATCCCCTACGCTAAAGGCCAGATGGCGAAGCCCACAGGCTTCAGGTCGCGACGGGCGTGCTGGCGGGAAAGGAAAAGAGAACAGCTCAATCACATATTGCCCGTTCAACGCCAGGTCACCTTTCCACGAATCACGCTCGGCGCGATACGCTTCGCTCATCAGCGTGAACCCGAGAATGTCGCAATAAAATGCCTTACTTTTGGCATAGTCAGTCGCAATGATCGCAATATGGTGAACCTGTTTTAAACCCAGCATAGCCTCTCCTTTTTATGAGGAGTAAACGTTACAACCGAGCCCCCTGGCACGCAAGGGCTCAGCTATTTTTTAAGACTCGCACCCAGTAGCCGCCGTTTTCATCGCGTTTCGCCCCGTGAATATCGGTCTCAAATCCGGGATAGTGCCGCCCCACCGAGCACAGCATCAGCAGGAAATCGAGCACAGCCCGGCTTTGTTCGGTAATCATCTCGCCCGGCATCAACAGCGGAACGCCTGGCGGATAAGGCAGGATCATATTCGCCGATATGCGTCCCACCAGATTTTCCAGCTCGATAGTTTCCACTTCCCCTTTCACCTGACGTTGCCAGGCTTTGTGCGGCGTCAGTTTCATTTCAGGTAAAACGTCAAACGCCTGCAGCATCAGCCGGGGCAGATCGTGCTGGCGGATCAGCTTGTGGATCCCCTGAGCCAGATCCTGGATCCGCATATTGCGGTAGAAATCTGGATCCTCGGCATACAGATCCGGCAGCATATTTTTTACCCGCAGATTAAGATCGTAGGCGCGTTTGAACTCCATCAGTCCTCGCAGCAGCCCCATTGCGCGGGTTTTATCGATGCCGATACTGAACAAAAACAGCAGATTGTACGGCCCGGTTTTCTCCACCACTACGCCTCGCTCATCGAGGAATTTCGCCACCAGAGCAGCGGGAATGCCGTCATCGCTCATCGTCCCCTGCTCATCCATTCCCGGCGTCAGAATGGTGACTTTTACCGGATCGAGGAACATATGATCCGCATCAGCATCGCGGAATCCATGCCAGCTCTCGCCTGGCGCGACGGACCAGCACTCCGCTTCATCAATCTCCTCCGGCTGCCAGATATCAAAGAACCAGCCGTCGGCTTCGTCTTTGAGTCGCTGGACCTCTTTGCGGAAATGGAGCGCTCGCTCCACCGAACGATTGATCAAGCGTTTGCCCGGATTCCCCCTCAGCATCGCGGCTGCCGTTTCAATCGAGGCCACCAGCGGATAGCTCGGCGATGTGGTGGTGTGCATCATAAAGGCTTCGTTGAAGGTCTCTTCGTCGTATTCGCCCTTAATGTGGATCAATGATGCCTGCGAGAACGCCGCCAGCATCTTGTGCGTCGACTGGGTTTCGAAGAACACTTTGCCCGGCACCCGCTCACCGCTCATTCCGCTTTTGCCCGCATAGATCGGGTGGAAATTCGTGTAAGGAACCCAGGCGGAATCAAAGTGGATCGAGGGGACATCCAGCGTCTGTTTGATCCAGTTGGTGTTGTAAAGCAGCCCGTCGTAGGTCGAGTTGGTGATCACGGCGTGAATGGGCCAGCTCGCCCCTTCAACAGATGCGACTTTTTGTTCTATGGCGGCGTGGGAAAACTCCCTGCGTGGAATGCCCCCCAGGATGCCTAACGCATTTCGCGTCGGCGACAGCCAGAGCGGGACGACATCGCTCATCATCAGCAGATGGGCCAGCGATTTGTGGCAGTTGCGATCAATCAGCAGCGTACTTCCGGACGGGGCGGCGTACATCCCGACAATCTTATTGGAAGTCGACGTGCCGTTCGTCACCATATAACTCTGCTCGGCGCCGAAGGTGCGGGCAATATACTCTTCCGCCTCCAGGTGCGGGCCGGTGTGATCCAGCAGCGATCCCAGCTCTGTGACCGAAATCGAGACATCCGCTTTCAACGTGTTGCCGCCAAAGAAATCGTAGAACAGGCAGCCCACCGGGCTTTTCTGATACGCCGTACCCGCCATATGGCCCGGCGTGCAGAAGGTGTATTTGCCCTCTTTTACGTAATTGAACAGCGCGCGGGTAAAAGGAGGCGTGATGTTATCGAGATACTCATGCGTGTATTGCTCGATGCGCGTCGCAATATCGTCGGCAGCGCCGAGGGCATACTCAAAAAACCACAGCGCCATGCGCATATCGTGAGCGCTGACGTCCATCGTCGAATGGGTATTGATAAAGGCGTACAGCGGCAGATATTCATTAAGTTGATTGATATCGCTGCACAGCTCCAGGTCGTACTCATCCCAGTCGAAAACGACGCCACAGATGCGCGGATTGTGTTCGATAACCTTCAGCAGATCGGCGCTGTTGTTCGGCCAGATAAGCTGAAATCCGCGGGACTGCAGTGATTTTTCCAGCTCCTTGATGGGCTCGTCTTTATAAAAGACGCCATGTGGACCCATGATGGCAATGATGTTCATGGTCTACCTCCTTGAAAAACATTAGATAAGCATAGCCGAGGTAAACGGCAGGTATAAAAAAAGCCGCAACAGTGTGCGGCTTTTAAGATTTATGTGTGCAACTTACGCGTAACCGTAGCTCATCAGGCGCTGATAGCGACGGTTGAGCAGGTCTTCTTTGCTCAGCACATCGAGATCGGCCAGGTCAGCCAGCAGCTGCGCCTTAAGGGAAGCGGCCATCACTTCCGGCTTACGGTGCGCGCCACCCAGTGGTTCTGGGATCACGGTATCGATCAGTTTCAGCTCTTTCAGGCGTGGTGCGATGATACCCATTGCTTCCGCTGCCAGCGGCGCTTTGTCTGCACTCTTCCACAGAATGGAGGCACAGCCTTCAGGGGAGATAACGGAATAGGTGCTGTACTGCAGCATATTCACTTTATCGCCCACGCCGATAGCCAGTGCGCCACCGGAGCCGCCTTCACCGATCACGGTACAAATCACCGGAACGGACAGACGCGACATTTCACGCAGGTTACGTGCGATAGCTTCAGACTGACCGCGCTCTTCTGCACCAACACCTGGGTATGCACCTGGGGTGTCGATAAAGGTCACGATAGGCATGTTAAAGCGCTCTGCCATTTCCATCAGGCGCAGGGCCTTACGGTAGCCTTCCGGCGCTGGCATCCCAAAGTTACGACGGATTTTCTCTTTGGTTTCACGGCCTTTCTGATGACCAATGATCATCACCGGGCGACCATCCAGACGAGCGATACCGCCAACAATGGCTTTGTCGTCAGCATAAGCGCGATCGCCTGCCAGTTCGTCAAATTCATCAAACGCCAGGCGGACATAATCCAGGGTGTACGGGCGCTGTGGATGACGAGCCAGTTGGGCAATCTGCCATGCGCCGAGATCGGCAAAGATTTTGCGCGTCAGTTCTACGCTTTTTTCACGCAGACGATGCACTTCTTCGTCGATGTTAATATCCAGTTTTTCATCCTGACGGCTTACCGCTGTCAAAGAATCGATTTTCGCTTCCAGCTCTGCAATCGGCTGTTCGAAATCAAGGAAATTCAGACTCATAGTATTCCTGTATTAGTCAAACTCCAGTTCCACCTGCTCCGAACCAATGAGGCCACGGAGATCGTTAAGTAAACGATCGCTCGGAGAGACACGCCACGTTGCACCAAAGCGCAACCGCGCGCGTGCATCCGCCCTCTGATAGTAGAGATGTACTGGAATGGTCCCCGATCGATGGGGTTCCAGAGACTGACGGAGTCGGTTTAAAAGCTGGTCATCAATTTGCCTGTCCGTCAGCGAGATAGCAAGCCCGCGAGCATATTTTTCCCGGGCTTCGTCAATATCCATCACTTCACGGGCCATCATTTTAAGCCCGCCGCTGAAGTCATCAAAGCTGACCTGTCCGCTGACGATAAGTATGCGGTCGTTTTCCAGCAAATGCTGGTATTTTTCCAGCGCTTCGGTGAATAACATCACCTCCAGCCGCCCGGAACGGTCATCCAGCGTACAGATGCCGATGCGATTACCGCGCTTGGTGACCATAACCCGCGCAGCAATGACGAGCCCCGCCGCCGTGGTCATTTTACCACGTTCTGTCGGATGCATGTCTTTTAGCCTGTAGCCTCCGACATAGCGCTCAATTTCTTTCAGATACTGGTTAATCGGGTGCCCCGTCAGGTACAACCCTAACGTCTCACGCTCCCCTTCCAGCACCGTATGTTCCGGCCACGGCTGGCAGTTGGCATATGATTGCTCAATTTGCTCAGGCTCTTCTGCCAGCACGCCAAACATATCCGCCTGACCGATAGCTTCAGCTTTTGCGTGCTGATCGGCGGCTTTCAACGCATCGCCGAGGGAATTCATCAGCGCTGCGCGATGCGGCCCGAGGCGGTCAAACGCCCCGGACATAATCAGTTTTTCCAACACCCGGCGGTTCAGCTTTTTGGTGTCGGTACGGGCACAGAGATCGAAAAGCTCGCGGAAGTAACCGCCATTGTTACGCGCTTCGATAATGGCTTCGATTGGGCCTTCGCCTACGCCTTTGATGGCGCCAATCCCGTAGACAATTTCGCCGTCGTCGTTGACGTGGAAATGGTACATCCCGGCGTTAATATCCGGAGGCAGGATTTTCAGCCCCATGCGACAGCATTCATCGACCAGGCCGACCACTTTCTCGGTGTTATCCATATCGGCGGTCATGACGGCCGCCATAAATTCTGCCGGGTAGTGCGCTTTCAGCCACAGGGTTTGATACGAAACCAGCGCATAAGCAGCAGAGTGCGATTTGTTAAATCCGTAACCGGCGAATTTCTCTACCAGGTCGAAGATTTTTATCGCCAGCTCACCGTCAACGCCACGGCTTTTCGCCCCCTCTTCAAAGGTGCCGCGCTGCTTGGCCATCTCTTCCGGCTTTTTCTTACCCATTGCACGACGCAGCATATCCGCGCCGCCAAGGGTGTAGCCGGAAAGCTCCTGAGCAATCTGCATCACCTGTTCCTGGTACAGGATAATGCCGTAGGTTGGCTCAAGAACGGGTTTCAGACACTCGTGCTGCCACTGGACGTCAGGGTAAGAGATCTCTTCGCGACCATGCTTACGGTCGATAAAGTTATCTACCATCCCTGACTGCAACGGCCCCGGACGGAACAGGGCCACCAGTGCGATCATATCTTCGAAGCAGTCGGGCTGAAGACGTTTAATCAGATCTTTCATGCCGCGCGATTCAAGCTGGAATACCGCTGTGGTTTCCGAGCGCTGCAGCATGTCGAAGCTTTTCTTGTCATCGAGCGGGATGGCGGCGATATCAATCGGCTCCAGGCCCTGTTTGGCCCGGCGCGGGTTGATCATCTTCAGCGCCCAGTCGATGATAGTGAGCGTTCGCAAACCAAGGAAGTCGAACTTCACCAGGCCCGCGTACTCTACGTCGTTCTTATCAAACTGGGTGACCGGATGTTGCCCTGATTCATCGCAATACAGCGGGGCAAAATCGGTGATTTTAGTCGGCGCGATGACCACGCCACCGGCGTGTTTACCGGCGTTACGCGTGACACCTTCCAGCTTGCGCGCCATGTCGATCAGCGCTTTCACCTCTTCGTCAGCTTCGTAGATTTCCGGCAGCTGAGGTTCCGCTTCAAAGGCTTTCGCCAGCGTCATACCTGGATCAGGTGGCACCAGTTTGGAGATGCGATCGACAAAACCGTACGGATGGCCGAGCACGCGGCCCACGTCGCGGATAACCGCTTTCGCCGCCATCGTACCGAAGGTAATAATCTGCGATACCGCGTCACGACCGTACATGTCCGCGACGTGCTCAATCACCTGGTCGCGTTTCTCCATGCAGAAGTCAACGTCGAAGTCGGGCATCGAAACACGTTCCGGGTTAAGGAAACGTTCAAACAGCAGGTCGAATTCCAGCGGATCGAGGTCGGTGATTTTGAGCGCGTAGGCGACAAGTGAACCCGCACCGGAACCACGCCCAGGGCCTACCGGCACGCCGTTATCCTTCGACCACTGGATAAACTCCATAACGATCAGGAAGTAGCCGGGGAACCCCATCTGGTTGATCACCTGGAGTTCAATATCCAGACGCTCATCGTAGGCCGGACGTTTTTCGGCGCGCTCGGCCGGATCCGGGAACAGGAATTCGAGACGCTCTTCCAGACCCTCTTTCGATTTCACCACGAGGAAATCTTCGGTGGTCATATCACCGGTCGGGAATTGCGGCAGGAAGTATTCGCCTAAACGAACAGTGACGTTACAACGGCGGGCAATTTCGACGCTGTTTTCCAGCGCTTCCGGAATGTCGGCAAACAGCTCACACATTTCGTCTTCGTTGCGCATGTACTGCTGCGACGAATAGTTACGCGGACGCTTGGGGTCGTCGAGAGTAAAACCATCGTGGATGGCCACGCGGATCTCGTGCGCATCAAAGTCGCCAGGCTCAAGGAAACGCACGTCGTTGGTCGCGACGACGGGCAGACCGCGTTCTTCCGCAAGGGCCACCGCCGCATGCAGATAGCTCTCTTCATCAGGACGACCGGTGCGGATCAGCTCAAGATAGAAACGATCCGCGAAGTGTTCTTCATAAAATGCAACGCACTGATCCACCAATGCGCTGTTGCCGCGCAGCAGGCTTTTGCCCACATCGCCCAGGCGGCCACCGGAGATCAGCAGTAAGCCCTCGTTAAGCTCTGCAAGCCACTCGCGGTCGATCCACGGACCCGCCGCGCCGTAGCCGCGCTGGTAGGCGCGGGAAATCAGCAGCGTCAGGTTCTGGTAGCCGGTGTTATTCATGGCTAAAACGGAAATCTGCGTCAGCTCATCGCCGATCAAATCGCACTGGACGTGAAAATCCGCACCGACAATCGGCTTCAGGCCGGAGCCGTGCGCCGTTCCGTAGAACTTCACCAGACCGCATAAGTTGGTGAAATCGGTGATCGCCAGCGCAGGCATGCCAAGGGAGGCCGCCTTTTTTACCAGCGGCCCGGTCTTCGCCAGCCCATCAATCATGGAGTAGTCGCTATGCACCCGCAGGTGTACGAAACGTGGTTCAGCCATCTTCAGATTCCGCGTTACTTAATTACTTGCGTATTGATTCAGGACACCAGTCCCAGTGCGCGTTTCACCGGACCAAAACTGCGCCGATGATGTTCAGTTGCGCCGTGTTCAGCCAGTCTTTCCAGATGGAAAGCGGTTGGATACCCCTTGTGCTGGGCAAAGCCATACTGGGGAAAGGTGAGGTCCAGCGCGGCCATTTCGGCATCGCGCGTGACTTTGGCAATGATAGACGCTGCGCTGATTTCAGCCACACGGCTATCGCCCTTCACCACCGCCATCGACGGCATAGGCAGCGCAGGACAGCGGTTTCCGTCGATCAGCACATATTCAGGGACGATATTCAGCCCGGCAACGGCACGCTGCATCGCCAGCATCGTGGCATGCAAAATGTTCAGCGTGTCGATCTCTTCTGGCTCGGCGCGGCCTAAGCTCCACGCCAGCGCTTTTTCTTTGATCTCATCGAACAGCGCCAGGCGGCGTTTTTCAGAAAGCTTTTTTGAGTCGTTCAGCCCGACAATCGGGCGAGCCGGATCGAGGATCACGGCAGCGGTCACTACCGCACCCACCAGCGGACCGCGTCCGACTTCGTCCACACCCGCAACCAGGTGCGTGTGAGGGTAAACAAATTCCATCATTTTGCTAACTCCAGCACCGCATCAGCCGCCTGCTCATCGGCATTACAGCGGATCTGCTGATGCAACTCCCGGAAAGTGTCATGCATCTGGTGGCTGGTTTTGCCGTCTGCCAGCAAGGGCAGCAGCGCGTCAGCTAATGCCTGAGGCTGACACTCATCCTGCAGTAACTCTTTCACCAGCTCGCGCCCGGCAAGCAGGTTAGGTAATGAGACATAATCCGTCTTCACCAGACGTTTCGCCAGCCAGAAGGTGAACGGCTTCATGCGATAACCCACTACCATCGGACATTTCGCGAGCATGCATTCCAGCGCCGCAGTTCCCGAGGCCAGCAGCGCAGCGTCGCTGGCGAACATCGCCTCGCGGCCTTTGCCATCCAGAAGGTGGATGTGCAGATCAGGGGCCACTTCGGCTTTGATACGCTCGAACTGCTCGCGGCGTTTGGCATTTACCAGCGGCACAACGACTTCAAGATCGGGGTAAGTCTGGCGAAGGATTTGCGCCGTTTTCAGGAAATCGGCGCTGAGCATTTCCACTTCAGCACCGCGGCTCCCTGGCAACAGGGCCAGACAGTGGGCGTCGTGCGGAATGCCAAGAATATCGCGCGCCGCATTTTTATCCGGATCCAGCGGCATGGCGTCTGCCATGGTATGGCCGATAAAGCGGCAAGGAACATTGAATCTATCGTAAAACGCTTTTTCGAAAGGCAGAAAAGCAAGCACCAGATCGGTCGATCTGCCTATTTTGAAAACACGTTTCTGTCGCCACGCCCAGACGGACGGACTGACGTAGTGGATCGTTTTGATACCCTGCTTTTTCAGGTTCCCTTCGAGGGTAATATTGAAATCAGGGGCATCGATCCCGACGAACACATCGGGTTTGAGATCGGTAAAACGACGGGTGAGATCGGCGCGGATGTGCAGCAGGCGGCGCAAACGGCCTAGCACTTCAACAATGCCCATTACCGCCAGCTCTTCCATTTCGTACCAGGCTTCACAGCCTTCGGCCTGCATCAGCGGGCCTGCCACGCCGACAAAGCGGGCATTGGGTACGCGAGCCTTGAGTGCGCGGATAAGACCTGCACCAAGAATATCGCCGGAGGTTTCTCCGGCGACCAGGGCTATCGTTAATGGACGAGTGTCGACCATTAACGGATCAGACCGCGAGTTGAGCGTTCAAAAAACTCGGTGAACGCTTTCACTTCAGGGTGCTGTTCTGCCAGCTCTGCAACTTCTGGCTTGGCCTCTTCCAGCGTTTTGCCGCTACGGTACAACAGTTTATACGCGTTGCGGATCGCGGTAATCGCTTCGCGGCTAAAGCCACGACGCTTAAGACCTTCAATGTTGACGCCAAACGGCGTCGCATGGTTGCCCTGCGCAATCACATACGGTGGGACATCCTGCGCCACACCGGAGCAACCGCCGACCATCACGTGTGCACCAATGATGCAGAATTGATGGACTGCGGTCATGCCGCCAATGATTGCGAAATCGTCAACCGATACGTGTCCTGCCAGCGTTGCGTTGTTGGCGAGGATACAGCGGCTGCCCACAGTACAGTCGTGCGCGATATGCGCGTTGACCATAAAGAGGTTGTCGCTGCCCACCTTCGTCAATCCACCACCCTGTACTGTGCCACGATGAATGGTGACGCTTTCGCGAATGCGGTTGCGATCGCCGATTTCCACACGGGTCGGTTCGCCAGCATATTTCAAATCCTGGTTCACTTCGCCAATGGAGGCAAACTGATAGATCTCATTATCGCGGCCAATAGTCGTATGACCATTCACCACCACGTGAGATTTCAGTACGGTACCCTCGCCAATAACGACATGGGGTCCGACAATACAAAAAGGACCAATGTGGGCGTTAGCACCAATTACGGCGCCCTCTTCCACAATGGCGGTTGGATGAATAAAGGCGGATTTATCAATCACGTATCAGGCCTCCCGGCTACGCGCACACATCATGGTCGCTTCGCAAACAACTTTGCCGTCAACCAGCGCAACGCCTTTGAAGCGCGTCAGGCCACGGCGCGTTTTTTCAAAAGTCACTTCCATGATCATCTGATCACCAGGCACGACTGGGCGCTTAAAGCGCGCTTCATCAATACCCGCGAAGTAATACAGTTCACCTGGCTCCAGTTTACCGACGCTTTTAAACGCCAGAATACCGGTAGCCTGTGCCATCGCTTCCAGGATCAACACACCCGGGAAGATAGGTTTACCAGGGAAATGTCCCTGGAAGAATGGCTCATTTACAGAGACATTTTTCACTGCGCGCAGAAAACGACCTTCTTCAAAATCCAGCACACGATCTACCAGCAAAAACGGGTAGCGGTGCGGCAGAAGCTCTAAAATCTCTTCAATATGCAGAGTATGAGTGTCGGTAGTCAAAATACTCTTCCTGTCAAAATTTACTGAATAGCAATAATAACACGGCCTGCCGGTTTATAAGAAAGCCGACAGGCCGGGAAATTTAGCGTTATAGGGATGAACGTTTAGTCTTGTTGATCGATTTTGCGCTCAATCGCTTTGAGACGCTTGCTCATATCATCAATGTTCATCACCAGAGCTGCGGTTTTACGCCACACTTTGTTCGGTTGCAGCGGAATGCCGGAGGAGTAGACACCAGGCTCAGTGATAGGACGCATCACCATACCCATGCCTGTCACCGTGACCTTGTCGCATATTTCCATATGCCCATTGATCACGCTGGCACCACCGATCATGCAGTAACGGCCAATTTTCAGACTGCCTGCCATGATCACGCCACCTGCAACAGCTGTATTGTCGCCAATCACAACGTTATGCGCAATCTGACATTGGTTATCAATGATAACACCATTACCAATGATGGTGTCGTCGAGGGCACCGCGGTCAATCGTTGTGCATGCGCCGATTTCAACGCGATCGCCGATAATTACCCGGCCGAGCTGAGGGATCTTAATCCAGTTACCACGATCGTTGGCATAACCAAACCCGTCCGAACCGATCACGGTACTGGACTGGATCAGGCAATTTTCGCCGATTTCGATCTCATGATAGACGGTCACATTGGCCCACAAACGGGAGCCTGCACCAATTTTAGTCTGTTTACCCACGAAACAACCCGCGCCAATCACCACGTTATCACCGAGAACAACATCGGATTCGATAACGGCATTCGGGCCAATTGCAACGTTATTACCCAGCTTCGCCGTCGGATCAATGACTGCACTGGCAGCAATGTTCTGCGCCGGCTGCGGCGTGGTATCAAGAATTTGAGCCATACGCGCGTAAGTCAGGTAGGGATTTTTTACTACCAGTGCGCTTGTCGTGACAAACGGAAGGTCGTCCTGCGTCAGAACGACAGCAGACGCCTGGCATTGAGCCAGGTGCTCACGGTACTTCGGGCTTACCATGAACGTTATTGTGCCTGCTTTAGCAGATTGCATGGACGCAACAGCGGTGATGACGATATCGCCATCACCGTGTAATTCTGCATCCAACTGCTGAGCGAGATCAGCCAGTCGAATTGAAGGCATTACTTATTTAACCTGTTTCAGTACATCAGCAGTGATGTCTTTCACATCGCTACTGTTGAAAGCAACGGCATTCGCATCAACAACCAGATCGATGTTCTGATCGGCTGCAACAGCTTTCACAGCAGACTGAATACGAGTTACCAGTTTGCCACGCTCTTCGTTAGAACGACGCTGACGATCCTGCTCGAAAGCCTGTGCTTTCTGAGAGAAAGTCTGACGCTGTGCCATTACGTCTTTTTCCAGCTTGCTACGGTCGCTCGCTTTCATGGTAGAACCATCGCGCTGCAGACGCTGCATTTTGGACTGAAGATCGTTTTCCATACCTTGCAGTTCACCAGCACGGCCTTTGAATTCGTTTTCCAGAGTCGCAGAAACACCCGTTTTCTGGGCTACCTGCTGGAAAAGATTACCCATGTTGACGATTGCAATTTTGTCCGCTGCCTGAGCAGAAGTCACCATTGCCAAACCCAGACCTGCAGCTAATAACCACTTTTTCACAATAAACTCCTTACCATCCCATTGGTACCCGAAGGTACCGTTCTTTGCGTGGCAAGGCGATCGTCTATGCGATCGCCGGTTGTCAGCGCTACACTGCCAACGCATTCCATTGCAACGGATAATTACCAGGTTTTACCAATGTTAAACTGGAACTGTTCCGCTTTGTCTCCATCGTATTTCTTAAACGGCTGGGCGTAGGAGAAGACCAACGGCCCCAACGGTGACATCCATTGTAATGCGATACCTGCAGACATGCGAATGTTGCTCGGATCGCTGTAATCCGGCACACCTTCTGCTTTCATCTGAGCAGTGTTATCCCAGTTGGTATCCCACACGGTACCCGCATCCCAGAAGAACGAGGTACGCACAGAGTTCGCATACTTATCGCTGATGAACGGCGTAGGCGTAATGATCTCCAGGCTGGCGACGCCCATGGCGTTACCACCCACCGCGTCATCAGAGCTACAGACTTCTGACGAAGACTTCTTATCACAGTTATCAGAGTCGTTGCCGCCGTAGTACACCGCTTTCGGACCAATGTTATTGGACTGGAAGCCACGTACTGTGCTGGAACCACCGGCATAGAAGTTTTCATAGAATGGCAACTCTTTGCCACCTAAGCCATCACCGTAACCCCAACGTGTACGACCCAGCACAACCCACTTGTGATCCTCATCAATTGGGAAGTAAGACGCCGTGTCCAGCGTAACTTTGTAGAACTCGTTATCAGAACCCGGAACGGTCACTTTACCGTTCAGGTTGACGCGAGAACCCGCTGTCGGGAAGAAACCACGGTCAAGGCGGTTATACGTCCAACCGTAGTTAAAGGTGAAGTCATCTGCAGCGAAACCGTTGTTGTCGCTGGAGGTGCTCGCCGACTGACCGATAGAGTCCAGATAACGCCACATTGCCACCTGCGGTTGCATATTGGACAGGTCGTTATGCACGTAACCTAAACCAGCACGCAGGGTGTTGTATTCGTTAATCGGGAAGCCAAGCGTGCCATCAACACCGTAACTTTTGTTGGTGTACGAGGACAGGTCCGCATCGTCTGCTTTAAAGTCGTTATAGAAAATACGACCGCCCAGGCTCACACCGTCAACGGTGAAGTATGGGTTAGTGACAGAGAACTCGGAATAGGTCTGGTAGTCGTTCTTGGTACCGTTGATGCCAACGGAATAGCCCGTACCTAACCAGTTATCCTGCTGAACGCCGACCTGGAAGCTCACGCCACTTTCGGTGCCGTAACCCACACCGAAGTTAAAGCTACCGGTGTTACGCTCTTTCACCTTGTAAACCACGTCTACCTGATCCGGGCTGCCTGATACACGCTGTGTATCGGTATCGACCGTTTCGAAGTAACCCAGACGGTTCAGACGCTCTTTACCCTGGTCAACGAGGTCGCTGCCCAACCATGCGCCTTCCATCTGGCGCATTTCGCGACGCAGTACGGAATCTTTGGAGGTATCGTTACCTTCAAAGCGAATTTTCCGCACATAGAAACGGTTACCCGCATCCACGTTAACGTGGAGCTTAACGGTTTTATCCGTGTCGTTGATTTCTGGCTGAGTCTGTACGCGCGGGTAGGCATAACCATAACGGCCGAGCAGCTTTTTAATGCCGTCTTCCATTTTGGTCACTTTCGCGCCGCTATACAGTTCACCCGGTGCAAGCTTGGTCAGACTCTCGATCTCAGCGGAATGACCCGCCAGGTTTCCGCTTACTTCAACACCGGAAAGCTTGTACTGATCGCCTTCAGTGATGTTAACCGTAATGTAGATACCTTTCTTGTCCGGAGTCAGACTGACCTGAGTAGAGTCAATGTTGAAACGGGCATAACCGCGGTCCAGATAGTAGCTACGGAGGGTTTCGAGATCGCCCGCCAGCTTCTGTTTCTGGTATTTACGATCGCCGACTACGTTCCACCACGGCACTTCATCGCGCAGCTGGAAGGTAGAGATCAGCTCGTCCGTACTGAACGCGTGGTTGCCCACGATGTTGATCTGCTGGATCTTCGCTGAAACGCCTTCCTGGAAGACGAGTTTCAGATCGACGCGGTTACGCGGCAGCGGAGTGACAACGGCTTTGACGCTCGCGCTGTACTTACCGACGCTGTAGTAGAAATCTTCCAGTCCTTTTTCGATGTCGGACAGGGTTGTGCGGTCCAGAGATTCACCCACACGAACACCAGATGCTTCAAGGTTTTGCTTGAGCATATCGTCTTTCACCGATTTGTTACCGGAGAAAGTGATACTGGCAATCGTCGGGCGTTCTTTCACCTGAACCAGCAGCGTATCACCATCGCGCAGGACGCGAACGTCCTCAAAGTTGCCAGTGGCAAACAGTGCACGAATGGTGTTACTGATATCTTCATCATTAACCGTGTCGCCCTGGCGAACTGGCATACTGAGGAGGGCCGCACCGACGGCGACACGCTGAAGACCTTCGAAATGAATATCCTTCACTACGAAACCTTCAGCACCGTATACGGTTGCGCTGCTAAACAGCAGCGACGCTATGAGCAACTTTTTCATCGCCATCGTTATTATGCATTCTTCCTAACTATCTCTCTTACAACCGAGAGAAATCATTGAAAAGCGCAAGCCCCATTAACAGCACTAGCAGTATCGAGCCAATGCGATAACTAAAGTCTTGAACTCGCTCGGATACCGGTCCACCTTTTAGCTTTTCGATCGCTAAAAACAGCAGATGCCCCCCGTCTAATACGGGAAGCGGGAACAGGTTGATTATCCCGAGGTTCACGCTAATGAGCGCGAGAAACATGAGATAGTAAATCACCCCGAATTCCGCTGACATCCCAGCCCCTTGAGCGATAGAAATCGGCCCACTGAGGTTGTTCAGTTTTACGTCACCGGTAATCAATTTCCCCAACATGTTGACCGTCAGCTTCATCAGTTGCCATGTTTTATCCGTGGCTTCAAGGATGGCGCTGAACGGCCCATACTGGCGTATTGTCTTGTACTCATCTGGCAGCGGTATCACTTTGGGCACTACGCCCGCAAATCCTTCTGCCTTACCACCGCCCGGCTTGGTGTCCGGGATTAGCGTCAAGGAGAGCGGACTCCCCTGTCGTTCGATCTCAACTGCCAGCGGTGTGCCAGGATTATCGCGCACCAGAATAACAAACGTCATCCATTGTGTTAACGGTTGACCATCGACTTTAACGATCCTGTCGCCCGCTTGCAAACCTGCTTTACTCGCCGCTGAATCAGCCTGCACTTCAGCTAACACCGGTTCGATCTGCGCACCGCGTGGGCGAATGCCCAATGCCGCAACCGGATCTTCTTTATCTGGCTCAAACGCCCAGTGACGCAAATCGAGGACTTTGTCCTGACGCTGACTGGCACCAAAGGGTGAAACAGTGATGGTGGTCTGATCATCGCCGATTTTAGAAACCAATTGCAGCCTGACAGCTTCCCAATCAGGGGTTTCGATACCATCGATCGCTTTAAGTTCCATGCCTGGTGCAATTTGCGCCGTCGCGGCGATGGAGTTGGCGTTTATTTCACCAACAACCGGACGAACACCAGGGACACCGATGATAAACACCAGCCAATAGGCGAAGATGGCGAAGATGAAGTTCGCTACCGGACCGGCAGCAATGATGGCGGCGCGCTGGCCGACGGTTTTGTTGTTGAAGGCGTAGTGTCGCATCTCAGGCGCAACAGGCTCTACGCGCTCATCCAGCATTTTCACGTAGCCGCCGAGCGGGATCAGCGCGATGACAAACTCAGTACCATGGCGATCAGTGCGACGCCAAAGCGCTTTACCGAAGCCAATCGAAAAACGCTCGACCCGCACACCGCAACGCCGCGCAACCCAGAAATGGCCAAATTCGTGCACAGTGATGAGTACACCAAGTGCAACAATGAACGCCGCCAGATTCCATAGGATGCTCAACATAAAACCTTCCGTTAAATCGTGCCAAATACCAGCAACAACAGGCATGCGAAGACCGGTACCGCAGCCGTCAGGCTATCGATGCGATCCAGTATTCCACCATGTCCTGGGATAAGGTGACCGCTGTCTTTGATCCCTGCTTCACGCTTGAACATGCTCTCGGTTAAATCCCCAAGAACGGACGCCAGCGCGGCAAAAATAGAACAAATCAGCAGCGTGGTCGGTGCGACGTCAAGATTCGCCCACACGCCATATCCCCAGGAGATAATCGCCGCCGTAAACAGACCGCCGATGAACCCCTGCCAGGTTTTGCCAGGCGACACTTTCGGCGCCAGTTTATGTTTGCCAAAGAGTTTACCAAACATATAGGCCCCGGAGTCAGCACCCCAGACGAGAATCATCACATAGAGCAGCCACAGTGAGCCGCTGTAGTGGTTGTCGTCGTAGTGCCAGACACGCAGCACAAGCATACCCCAGAAAAAAGGAACAATTGTGAGCAGGCCGAAAATCAGGCGCAGCGTTTTAGAGTTGCGCCAGAATGTTGCAGAGCCGGGATAAAAAAGCACCAGCAGCAATGCGACAACCCACCAGCCCAGCGAGGCCCACAGGGAACCCTCAATCAATGGCTGATGGATATTGTGATGGTACTCAGGCAACAACAACAGCATCAGCGCCAGTAACAGGCCACAGAGTACAGCCAGCCATACCCGCTGAGTGCGCGAAGTAAAGCCGCTAAGCTGCCCCCATTCCCACGCGGCGAGCATACACACCACCAGCGTGACAATGGCAAATCCCACCGGCGGCAGTAAAAACAGCGCCGCGATAACGATGGGTATTAATACAAAAGCGGAAATCAGGCGATACTTCAGCAAAAGCTACCCCCATCAGACTTTTTCGGCGCCTGGCTCAGTGCCGCCGAAGCGACGCTCACGATTGGCAAAGGCATTCAGCGCACCTTCAAAGTCTTGTTCATCAAAATCGGGCCAAAGAACATCCGTAAAGTAAAGTTCGGCATAGGCAATTTGCCAAAGCAAAAAGTTACTGATTCGATGTTCTCCCCCTGTCCTAATAACCAAATCCACAGGTGCCAGTTCGTTCATGCAGATTTGCTGACCCAGCGCCTCTTCATCAATTTGGTCGGGTCTTAACAGCCCTTCCTGAACTTGCTCAGCCAGATGCCGAACACCCTGGATAATGTCCCAACGTCCACCGTAATTCGCCGCGATATTGAGCGTCAGACCGGTATTGTTTTCGGTCACCGCTTCCGCTTTACGAATGCGTTCCTGCAGACGTGAGTTGAAACGACTGGTATCACCGATAATGCGCAAGCGGACGTTGTGGCGGTGCAGGCTTTTTACTTCGCTGTCGAGCGCCCACACAAACAATTCCATCAACGCAGTCACTTCCTGCGGCGGTCGATTCCAGTTTTCACTGCTGAAAGCATAGAGCGTTAACGCATCAATGCCGTTATTGGCGGCAAAAGATACGGCGCGGCGAACAGATTTCGCCCCAGCTTTATGCCCAAAGGCTCGTATCTTCCCTTGTCTTTTCGCCCAGCGGCCATTGCCATCCATGATGATTGCTACATGGCGACAGCCATGAGCTGGCAAGTTTTCGCTTATTGGTTGATTCGCAGACAACATAACGCGTTTTTAGTCCCTGAAAGGATTTAACGGTACTCAGGAATACTGAAGCCTTTCCACAAAAAAGCCGTGTAAACCACGGCTTACCTGACCACTCTACGTCAAATACCAGCGATCAGGTGGCGCAGACTATATCACCGAAGCCCAACGCTAACAAATAGCACGACGACTCGTGGGTGGATTATCGCCCGCTTGCGAGATGCGTCACTTGTTCGCGTGCAACGACGCGCGCTTGCGCATCGACTGCCAGCACTTCTTCCACGCTCTGCGGTTCACGCAAATCCATCGCCTCAAGCACCGAAAGATTGAGTGCCGCGATATCCGTAAAGCGGATGTGCTGATTCAGAAATGCCTCAACGGTCACTTCATTGGCGGCATTGAGCGCGGTAGTCGCCGCTTGTCCCTGATCGAAGGCGTTCATCGCCAGTTTCAGACAAGGGTAGCGATCGTAGTCAGGCTCGCTGAAAGTCAGTGAGCTGATTTTGCAAAAGTCGAGCGGTTTTACCCCTGAGACTACACGGTTCGGCCACGCCATCGAATGGGCGATAGGCGTGCGCATGTCCGGTTCGCCCAGTTGCGCCAGCACGCTACCGTCCTGATAGCGCACCATCGAGTGAATCACCGACTGCGGGTGGATCAGCACTTCCATCTGTTTCGCCGATGCATTAAACAACCAGCGAGCTTCAATGTATTCCAGACCTTTGTTCATCATAGTGGCGGAATCGACGGAGATTTTTCGTCCCATCGACCAGTTCGGATGCCGACAGGCCTGATCGGGCGTCATTGCGGCCAGTTCAGACAGCGGCGTTTCACGGAATGGGCCACCAGACCCGGTAAGCAAAATTGACACCACGCCATTCTGCTCAAGTGAAGCGTACCCCAGGTTTTCCTGAAAAGGTTGCGGTAAACTCTGAAAAATCGCGTTATGTTCGCTATCTACCGGTAAAAGTCGCGCACCTCGCGCTTTCACGGCTTCCATAAACAGGCGGCCGCAGGTCACCAGCGACTCTTTATTTGCCAGCAGTACCGTCTTACCGGCATCAATAGCAGCAAGCGTTGGCAGTAAACCCGCTGCCCCCACGATGGCCGCCATGACCTGGTCCACGTCACTTAGCGCAGCCATTTCGCATGCGGCCTGCTGACCACTTAAAACCTCAGTGCGACTGCCATTCTCTGTCAGTAACGTTTTGACCTGGCGAGCACTTTCCTCGTCATCCATCACCGCATAGCGGGGAGTAAACTCCAGACACTGTTCAACCATGCGCTGCACGTTCTTACCGGCCACGAGGGCGATTACCGTGTACTGGTCAGGGTTGTGACGAACAACGTCGAGAGTGCTGCAACCGATAGAGCCGGTCGAGCCGAGAAGAGTTAAATGCTTCATGAGATGCCCGGAAGAAAAGTTAGACCATATAAAAGCAAAACGCCGCCAGCAAAGTCACAGGACTTTCTGAACGGCGTTTTATCAGATGACGTCAGAAATCAGAACTGCATCAGTTCCGCTTCTTTATCTGCCAGCGCCGCGTCAACTTTCTTGATCGCAGCGTCAGTCATTTTCTGCACGTCGTCCTGAGAACGACGATCGTCATCTTCGCTGATTTCTTTCTCTTTCAGCAGTGCTTTCACTTTATCGTTCGCATCACGACGCACGTTACGCACGGCAACGCGAGCGCCTTCAGCTTCGCCACGCACGACTTTGATCAGCTCTTTACGACGCTCTTCTGTCAGTGGAGGCAGCGGAACGCGGATATCAGTGCCCGCAGAGCTTGGGTTCAGACCCAGATCGGAAGCCATGATGGCTTTTTCAACAGCAGGACCCAATGAACGATCGAAAACGTTGATTTTCAGGGTACGGGTGTCTTCAACCGTTACGCTCGCCAGCTGACGCAGCGGAGTTGGGGTACCGTAGTATTCCACTACAATGCCATCCAGCAGGCTTGGGGAAGCACGACCAGTACGCACTTTGCTGATTTGGTTTTTGAACGCTTCTACGCATTTTTCCATGCGTGTTTCAGCATCTTTTCTGATGTCGTTAATCACGTTACGAATCCTTGAACACTAGTCTCAGGCAGACTATCCGCCAGCACAGCCGCTATAGGTGTGCTAAGTATAGTCGCGTTTAATTCATGACAACGCCAAAGGCGCGTCCAGGTAACAAACCCACTACAAAAGTAATGCGGAATCTTACCTGTATTTGTCGTCAACGGAAATTATTCCGTGATCAAAGTGCCTTCTTTTTCGCCCATCACTACGCGGCGCAGTGCACCAGGCTTATTCATGTTGAAAACACGAATCGGTAATTTGTGGTCACGAGCCAGCGTGAAGGCGGCAAGATCCATCACTTTTAGCTCTTTATCCAGCACTTCATTGTAGCTCAGCTGATCATACATGGTCGCAGTCGGATCGGTTGCTGGATCGGCAGTAAACACGCCGTCGACTTTGGTGGCTTTCAGCACCACGTCTGCTTCGATCTCGATCCCGCGCAGGCACGCTGCGGAGTCGGTCGTAAAGAACGGGTTACCGGTACCGGCGGAGAGGATCACCACGCGGTTATTGCGCAGCAGGCTGATCGCCTCTGCCCAGCTGTAGTTATCACATACGCCATTCAACGGAATAGCGGACATCAGGCGGGCGTTCACATAGGCACGGTGAAGCGCATCACGCATCGCCAGGCCATTCATCACGGTTGCCAGCATACCCATGTGGTCGCCCACAACGCGGTTCATACCCGCTTTCGCCAGACCAGCGCCACGGAAGAGGTTGCCACCGCCAATAACTACGCCAACCTGGATACCCAGTTCAACCAGTTCTTTGATTTCCTGTGCCATGCGGTCAAGAATGCTTGCGTCAATACCGAAGCCTTCCGTTCCCTGCAGTGCTTCGCCACTCAGCTTAAGCAGAATGCGTTTGTACACGGGTTTTGCATTGGTAGCCATGTTTCTTTCCTGAGACTGTCAACGATTAAGATGGGGGTTAATTCTGGCGACATAGTATGCCGCTTATCAGTACAGAAACCAGAGGGCTCTGTCTGATTTACACATGAGGGGCAAAAAGAAGCCGCCCTCAGGCGGCTCCTTCGCAATCATTAAGACTGCTTGGACATTGCAGCAACTTCTGCTGCGAAGTCAGTTTCAACTTTCTCGATGCCTTCGCCCACTTCGAAGCGGATGAAGCCAGTTACGTCAGCGTTGTGCTCTTTCAGCAGCTGAGCAACAGATTTGCTTGGATCCATAACGAAAGGCTGGCCAGTCAGAGAAACTTCGCCGGTGAATTTCTTCATGCGGCCTTCAACCATTTTCTCTGCGATTTCTTTAGGCTTGCCAGACTGCATGGCGATGTCCAGCTGAACCTGGTACTCTTTTTCTACTACTTCAGCAGACACGTCTTCTGGTTTCACGAATTCTGGCTTGCTTGCAGCGATGTGCATAGCCAGCTGTTTAACCAGCTCTTCGTCAGCGCCTTTAGCCGCAACCAGAACACCGATACGTGCGCCGTGCTGGTATGAACCCAGAACGTCGCCTTCCAGTGCTGCAACACGACGGATGTTGATGTTCTCACCGATTTTAGCAACCAGAGCAACACGTTCTTCTTCGAACTGTGCTTTCAGAACGTCAACGTCAGTGATTTTGCCAGCAACCGCTGCGTCCAGTACTTTGTTTGCGAAAGCCTGGAAACCGCCGTCTTTAGCGACGAAGTCAGTCTGGCAGTTAACTTCCAGAATGATGCCGTAGGTGCCGTCGATCTTAGTGATGATCACGCCGTCAGCTGCAACGTTACCTGCTTTTTTCGCCGCTTTGATTGCGCCGGATTTACGCATGTTTTCGATTGCCAGCTCGATGTCGCCGTTCGCTTCAGTCAGCGCTTTTTTGCAATCCATCATGCCTGCGCCAGTACGCTCGCGCAGCTCTTTTACCAGGGATGCGGTAATTTCAGCCATTCTTTAATCCTCGGGAGAGATGTCCTGCCCGGTTTAAGAAACCAGACAGGCTTAAAAGTGAAAAAGGGGCCAGATAGAGGCCCCTATTTATACACGGTACTAAATAAGGGACAGAACCTTATTATTCAGCTTCTACGAAGCTTTCTTCCGCCTGGGAAGCCAGATCCTGGGAACGGCCTTCACGAACGGTAGCAGCAACAGCGCTCAGGTACAGGCTAACAGCACGGATTGCATCGTCGTTACCCGGGATAACGAAGTCAACGCCGTCCGGATCGGAGTTGGTATCAACGATAGAGAATACCGGGATACCCAGGTTGTTAGCTTCTTTGATTGCGATGTGCTCGTGATCAGCGTCGATAACGAACAGAGCGTCTGGCAGACCGCCCATGTCTTTGATGCCGCCCAGGCTGTTTTCCAGCTTGTCCAGCTCACGAGTACGCATCAGCGCTTCTTTTTTGGTCAGCTTATCGAAAGTACCGTCCTGAGACTGGGTTTCCAGATCTTTCAGGCGCTTGATGGACTGACGAACAGTTTTCCAGTTGGTCAGCATGCCGCCCAACCAGCGATGGTTCACGAAGAACTGATCGCAGCTGTTTGCAGCTTCTTTCACAGCTTCGCTTGCAGCGCGCTTAGTACCAACGAACAGAATCTTACCTTTACGGGAAGAGATCTTGTTCAGCTCAGCCAGGGCTTCGTTGAACATTGGTACAGTTTTCTCAAGGTTGATGATGTGAACTTTGTTACGCGCGCCGAAGATGAAAGGCTTCATTTTCGGGTTCCAGTAACGGGTCTGGTGACCGAAGTGAACACCAGCCTTGAGCATGTCGCGCATGGAAACAGTTGCCATGTTTAAAACCTCTATTTAAAAGTTGGGGTTATGCCTCCACGTATCCCATATTACCGACCCCGAAGGGCACCCCGGAATATGTGCCGATACGTGTGTGTTATTTACACAATGTGAGAGTTGTCGCCTCTGGTCCATCTTGTGTATTACAAATGGATCGGAAGTCCGGCGCGCTTTATACCACAAAACGCCACCATAAACCAATAATTGTTGGCGGTGTGTGCTGTTAATGATTCTCAATTTGGCAGGCAACGCTCCAGACTGGTACCATTGACAACACTTAGACTAGTATTGTCGAAAAAATCGACACCGATGGACAGATTACATGGCTATCTCTATTAAGACCCCTGAAGAAATTGAAAAGATGCGCGTCGCCGGTCGTCTGGCCGCTGAAGTGCTGGAAATGATCGAACCGTACATCAAACCGGGCGTCAGCACCGGCGAACTGGATCGCATCTGTAACGACTATATCGTCAACGAGCAGCACGCGGTCTCCGCCTGCCTCGGCTATCACGGTTTCCCGAAATCCGTCTGCATCTCTATTAATGAAGTGGTGTGTCACGGTATTCCGGATGACGAGAAGCTTCTGAAGGATGGCGACATCGTTAACATCGACGTGACCGTCATCAAAGACGAGTATCACGGCGACACCTCCAAAATGTTTATCGTCGGCAAGCCGACCATCCTCGGTGAGCGCCTGTGCCGCATCACCCAGGAGAGCCTCTACCTGGCGCTGAAAATGGTTAAGCCGGGCATCCGCCTGCGTACCATTGGTGCCGCGATCCAGAAATTCGTGGAAGCGGAAGGTTTCTCCGTCGTGCGCGAATACTGCGGTCACGGCATTGGCCGCGTGTTCCACGAAGAGCCGCAGGTTCTGCATTACGATGCGGATGACGGCGGTGTGGTGCTGCAAAAAGGCATGACCTTCACTATCGAACCGATGGTGAACTCCGGCGACTACCGCATCCGTACCATGAAAGATGGCTGGACGGTAAAAACCAAAGACAGAAGCTTGTCTGCGCAGTACGAGCATACTATTGTGGTAACAGACAACGGCTGCGAAATTATGACGTTGCGAAAGGATGACACCATCCCGGCGATACTCTCGCACAACGAATGATAAGAAGCCGGCAAATGCCGGCTTTTTTAATGGCTATAGCTTTTACTTATGGGTGGCGCACGAGATGAGTAACCTTTTACCCGAACAGTATCCGAACACGGCACTCCCCACCCTGCCCGACCAGCCGGACAACCCTGGAGTCTGGCCGCAGCGCGAGCTCACGGTGGCGGATATTAAAGCGCATATCGACGTTTTTCAGCGCTGGCTGGGTAAAGCCTTTGACGAGGGTATTTCGGCGGAAGAGCTCATCGAAGCGCGCACCGAATTTATCGATCAACTGCTGCAACGCCTGTGGATCGAGTACGGTTTTGGTCAGATAAGCGACGTCGCGCTGGTCGCCGTGGGCGGCTACGGGCGCGGTGAACTGCACCCGCTTTCCGATATCGACCTGCTGGTGCTGAGCCGCAAAAAGCTGCCCGACGAACAGGCGCAAAAAATTGGCGAACTTCTGACACTCCTGTGGGACGTGAAGCTGGAAGTTGGCCACAGCGTCCGCACGCTCGAAGAGTGCCTGCTGGAAGGGTTATCGGATCTCACGGTCGCCACCAACCTGATTGAAACGCGCCTGCTGATCGGCGACGTCGCCCTGTTCCTTGAGCTGCAAAAACATATCTTCAGCGACGGTTTCTGGCCGTCGGAGCGCTTCTTCGCCGCAAAAGTAGAAGAGCAAAACGTACGCCACCAGCGCTATCACGGCACCAGCTATAACCTTGAGCCGGACATCAAAAGCAGTCCCGGCGGCCTGCGCGACATTCACACTTTACAATGGGTCGCCCGTCGCCATTTTGGCGCGACGTCCATGGATGAGATGGTCGGTTTTGGCTTTTTAACCGAAGCCGAACGCAACGAGCTTAACGAATGCCTGCATCTGCTGTGGCGCATCCGTTTTGCTCTGCATCTGGAAGTGACCCGCTACGATAACCGTCTCTTGTTCGACCGCCAGCTCAGCGTCGCCCAGCGCCTGAACTACAGCGGTGAAGGCAACGAGCCGGTTGAACAGATGATGAAGGATTTCTTCCGCGTCACCCGCCGCGTCTCTGAGCTTAACCAGATGCTATTGCAGCTCTTTGATGAAGCCATCCTGGCGCTGACCACCGATGAAAAACCGCGTGCGATTGATGACGAATTCCAGCTGCGCGGCACGCTCATCGATCTGCGCGATGAAACGCTGTTTATCCGCGAGCCGGAAGCGATCCTGCGGATGTTCTACACCATGGTGCGCAACAGCACGATCACCGGGATCTACTCCACCACGTTGCGCCATCTGCGCCATGCGCGCCGCCATTTGACGCAGCCTCTGTGCTATATCCCGGAAGCGCGTTCACTCTTTCTGAGTATGTTACGCCACCCCGGTGCTGTCAGCCGTGGCCTGCTGCCGATGCACCGCCATAGCGTGCTCTGGGCCTATATGCCTCAGTGGTCGCACATTGTCGGCCAGATGCAGTTTGACCTGTTCCACGCTTACACGGTGGACGAACACACCATTCGCGTGATGCTGAAACTGGAAAGTTTCGCCAAAGAAGAGACACGGTCGAAGCACCCGCTGTGCGTTGAGCTTTGGCCGCGCCTCAGCCACCCGGAACTGATTCTGATTGCTGCCCTGTTCCACGATATCGCCAAAGGGCGCGGCGGCGACCACTCGGTGCTCGGTGCCCAGGACGTACTGAAATTTGCTGAACTACACGGCCTGAATTCGCGCGAAACCCAGCTGGTCGCCTGGCTGGTGCGCCATCATCTGCTGATGTCCGTCACCGCCCAGCGCCGCGATATTCAGGACCCGGAAGTGATCAAGCAGTTCGCCGAAATCGTTCAAACTGAAAACCGCCTGCGTTTTCTGGTCTGCCTGACGGTCGCGGATATCTGCGCCACCAACGAAACCCTGTGGAACAGCTGGAAGCAGAGCCTGTTGCGCGAACTCTATTTCGCGACCGAAAAACAGCTGCGTCGCGGGATGCAAAATACGCCGGATATGCGTGAACGCGTGCGTCACCACCAGCTTCAGGCACTGGCGCTGCTGCGAATGGACAACATTGATGAAGAAGCGCTGCATCAGATCTGGTCGCGCTGCCGGGCCAACTACTTTGTCCGCCACAGCCCAAATCAGCTCGCCTGGCACGCGCGGCATCTGCTGAAGCATGATCTGAAAAAACCGCTGATCCTGCTAAGCCCACAGGCAACGCGCGGCGGGACCGAAATCTTTATCTGGAGCCCGGATCGGGCCTATCTGTTTGCCGCCGTCTGCGCAGAACTCGACCGGCGCAATCTGAGCGTTCACGACGCGCAAATTTTCACCACCCGCGACGGCATGGCGATGGACACCTTTATCGTGCTGGAGCCGGACGGCAGCCCGCTCTCATCCGACAGGCACGAAGGCATTCGCTTCGGTCTGGAACAGGCGATTACCCAGCACAGCTGGCAGCCGCCACAGCCGCGTCGCCAGCCGGCGAAATTGCGCCATTTTACCGTCGATACGGAGGTCAATTTCCTGCCGACCCATACGGACCGGAAATCGTTCCTCGAACTGATCGCCCTTGACCAGCCGGGCCTGCTGGCGCGCGTTGGCCAGGTTTTTGCGGATCTGGGAATTTCGCTGCATGGCGCCAGAATTACAACCATTGGCGAGCGAGTAGAAGATTTATTCATAATCGCCACCGCCGACCGACGTGCCCTTAATAATGAGCTGCAACTTGAGGTACAACAACGGTTGACAGCAGCCCTCAATCCAAACGATAAAGGGTGACGTGTTTTTTAGTGAAATGGAAAGAGTAAAAACAATGCAGCAGTTACAGAACGTTATTGAGTCCGCCTTTGAGCGTCGCGCCGAAATTACCCCGGCAAATGTGGATACCGTCACCCGCGAAGCGGTGAATCAGGTGATTTCTCTGCTTGATTCCGGCGCGCTGCGTGTCGCGGAAAAAATTGACGGCCAGTGGGTAACTCATGAGTGGCTGAAGAAAGCCGTGCTGCTCTCTTTCCGTATTAACGATAACCAGGTTATCGACGGAGCAGAAAGCCGCTACTTCGATAAAGTGCCGATGAAATTCGCTGATTACGACGAAGCGCGTTTCCAGAAAGAAGGTTTCCGCGTGGTTCCGCCTGCGGCCGTTCGCCAGGGCGCGTTTATCGCACGCAACACCGTACTGATGCCGTCCTATGTGAACATCGGTGCTTACGTTGACGAAGGCACCATGGTGGATACCTGGGCAACCGTCGGTTCTTGCGCGCAGATTGGTAAAAACGTTCACCTGTCCGGTGGCGTCGGCATCGGTGGCGTTCTTGAGCCACTGCAGGCCAACCCAACCATCATTGAAGATAACTGCTTCATCGGCGCGCGCTCCGAAGTGGTTGAAGGCGTGATCGTAGAAGAAGGCTCAGTGATCTCAATGGGCGTCTACATCGGCCAGAGCACCCGCATTTACGATCGTGAAACGGGTGAAGTGCATTACGGTCGCGTTCCGGCCGGTTCGGTTGTCGTTTCCGGTAACCTGCCGTCTAAAGATGGCAAATACAGCCTGTACTGTGCGGTTATCGTAAAAAAAGTCGATGCGAAAACGCGGGGCAAAGTCGGTATCAACGAACTGCTGCGTACGATCGATTAATCGGGTATAACAAAAAGCGGGGGCCACCCCGCTTTTTTTACATCTGATGGTGGCGAAGATAGATTTTTTCGTTAATTATTCATAGGTTATGTTGAGCTCAAGGGTACCGCTATGTACGATAATCTGAAAAGTCTGGGCATTACCAATCCTGATGAAATTGATCGTTACAGCCTCCGCCAGGAAGCGAACAACGATATTCTGAAAATCTATTTTCACAAGGACAAAGGAGAGTTTTTCGCGAAGAGCGTGAAGTTCAAATACCCGCGTCAACGTAAAACCGTCGTCGCTGATGGCGTCGGCCAGGGGTATAAAGAGGTTCAGGAAATCAGCCCGAATCTCCGCTATGTCATTGATGAACTCGATCAGATCTGCCAGCGCGATCGCACCGAAGTCGATCTTAAACGTAAGATCCTTGACGATCTGCGTCATCTTGAAAGCGTTGTGACCAACAAGATCAGCGAAATTGAATCGGATCTTGAGAAGTTAACGCGCGGGAAATAAATGCAAAACGGCAACTCCCGGTTGCCGTTTTTTGTTTTTCACTCTTCCTTAAAAGAGGGCGGAGTTAAGGCGTCAGGCCGTACATCACCGCTGCTCATCCAGTTGCAACGCCACATACAGCAGCAACCTGTCATCGAAATTCCCCAGATCCAGACCGGTCAGTTCCGAAATACGATTCAACCGGTATTCCAGCGTATTGCGGTGAATAAACAGCGCTTTTGAGGTCGCCAGCGGCTGAACGTTATGACGAAACCAGGCCTGTAACGTACGGCGCAGTAGCCCGTTATTATCCATCGCTTTCAGGCGCACCAGCGGTCGCGCCAGCTCATTGGCCTGCCAGCCGCCGCGTAAACTGTCGAGCAGCACCGGCAACATTAAATCCTGATAGAAATAGCCCCGGCTTTCGGGCATCCGCTGTTTCCCCACCATCATGGTGGTGCGCGCCGTTCGCCATGAACGCGCGATGCTGCCCGGCCCGCTGAAATAGTTGCCGAGCGCGACGCGGAAACGCAGCTGCCCGTTCTCTTTCATGCGTGAGATAAGTTGCTCAACCCGACGCCGATGGTCTTCCGCATCCCAGCGGCCAAACGGGTTCAGCGCCGGTTTCAGCACCACCATTTCTGTCAGCGACACGATTGCTACCAGGTTATTCCGCTCCGGTGTCGCCAGCGCGTTTTGCAGCTGCTGCAGCTCCGCCATTGCGCTATCCACACCAAGCTGACCGCTGTCTACCTCAATCACCGCCACCACGCGCGGTTGATTGAGATCGATACCCAGACGCTGCGCCCACTCCGTGAGCGCCGGCGTGTGCTCTTCGGCCTGAATCAGGTTCATCACCAGCTCTTCGCGCAGACGGCTGTCCTGGGCCAGGAGGTGCATCAGGCGCGATTGCTCCAGCATCATCTCGGCGGTCATGCACACCAGTTCACCGTATTTTCGCAGTGATTCTGGCTCGCCGGTCAGGCCGATGACGCCTACGATCTCCCCTTCCAGACGTAGCGGCAGGTTTATCCCCTGACGCACGCCGTGCAGGTGTCGCGCCACCGCATCGTCGATATCCACCACCCGCCCCTGGGAAAGCACCAGAAGCGCGCCTTCGTGCAATTCCCCAATGCGCTCGCGATCGCCGCTGCCGATAATTCGCCCACGGGCATCCATTACGTTGATATTGGTATCGATGATGCGCATGGTTCGCGCCACGATTTCCTGCGCCATTTTGGTATCAAGATGCCAGCCAGCCATGTAACCCTCCTGTGAGCTGAGCTCAAGCATAGGGGAGTTCAAAGGGTGTCGCATTGTGCGGATGCACAAAGTCAGGGGGAGAAGTATGGACTTGTGGAAAGGGTCACAGAAACGAAGAAAGCCCCTGCCTGATAGCAGGCAGGGGCTGAGGGGATTACTGCATCAACAGGTACAGCGTAGTGTCACCACGCTGAATATTCAGCGCCAGCACCGTTGGTTTGCTGTCGAGAATTTTGCGCAGTTCCGCGATGTTTTTCACCGGCTGCTGGTTTGCACCGATAATCACATCGCCTTTTTTCAGGCCAATACGCGCCGCCGGAGTGTTAGCTTTGACATTGCTCACCACCACACCTTTATCCGCGCCTTTGTTGCTCATATCCGCACCTTCAATACCGCTGAAGATAGTGCTGGAATCGACCTGATTCTGGCTGCTCTGCTGCAGTTCCAGACTCACGTTCACCGGTTTGCCATCGCGCAGCAGTCCCAGGTTCACTTTGCTGCCGACCGGCATAGAGCCGACTTCAGCACGCAGCGCCGCGAAGCTGCTGATTGGCTTGCCGTTCAGGGTGGTGATCACATCACCGGCCTTGATACCGGCCTTCGCCGCAGAAGAGCTCGGCATGACCTGGCTGACGAATGCGCCGCGCTGAGCGTCAACTTTCATTGCTTTCGCCAGCTCGGAGTTCAGCTCTGTACCCAGAATACCCAGCTCGCCGCGTTTCACCTGGCCAAACTCAACCATCTGACTGGTCAGGTTTTTCACCATGTTGCTTGGGATCGCAAAGCCGATACCGATGTTGCCGCCGTCCGGTGCCAGGATCGCGGTGTTAATCCCGATCAGCTCACCGTTCAGGTTCACCAGCGCACCGCCGGAGTTACCACGGTTAATCGCCGCATCGGTCTGAATGAAGTTTTCGTAGTTTTCCGCATTCAGGCCGCTACGACCCAGCGCAGAAACGATACCGGAGGTCACGGTTTCACCCAGACCAAACGGGTTACCGATTGCCACGGTGTAATCACCGACGCGCAGAGCATCGGAGTCAGCGAGTTTAATCGCCGTCAGGTTTTTCGGATCCTGAATCTGGATCAGAGCGATGTCAGAGCGGGGATCTTTACCCACCACTTTGGCATCAAATTTACGGCCATCGCTCAGCTGCACTTTGATGGTGCTGGCGTTGTCCACCACGTGGTTGTTGGTCACAACATAGCCTTTCGCGGCATCAATAATGACACCTGAGCCGAGCGCCATGAATTTCTGCTGCTGACCGCCGCCGTTACCCGTACCTGGGCCATCATCGCCCGCGCCGCCACCCTGACAGAATGGCGAACTCTGGAACGGGGAACCGTCCTGGCAGAACGGTGAGTTGTCACCGAAGAACTGCTGGAAGTTGCGCGGCATGCGCGGTGTATTAACGGTTGTGCTCCCCTCAACGTTAATACTCACCACCGATGGCATCACTTTTTCGAGCATCGGGGCAAGGCTTGGCATCTGCTGCGCCGTGGCGGCCGAAGAGGCGGTCTCAGCTGCGGTGGCAGTCAGAGGGGATAACGCTAAACCTAAACTCAGAGCCAGTGCACTCATTGCTAATGTGGTTTTTTTCATGTTCTCAATCTCGATTTACAGATAACGCAAAATTGCTGTGTACATCAGATTCGTTTTATAGCCCGAAGTTCCGGGAATAAGTTTTTGGAAAAAGTAAAAATTTATTGTTCGTCTTTACAAAACTCATTCATTATTCCACTGCCATCAGGCGCCGGTATTCATCCCATGCATACAAATCGGTCATTCCGCTGATATAGTCCTGAATAAGACGGCAGCGATAATAATATTCCAGCACCGGCCACTGGACGGTATCGCGTTCAATTTTACTCACCGCTTCGACGTAGGCAAGACGATGGCGTGTCGAGAGTTTATGCAGCAGCCGCGTTTCTATCGGCAGACGCTTAATACGATCTTTTTCCACCAGCTCGGTAAAATCGTCGACGGATAATTGCAGCAGCGGTCGATAAATTTCCAGCAGGCCGCTGATCACCCGGTAACCCTGCAATTCCAGCTGTTCGACGTCGGGATGGCTGAATACATGCCGCATCGCAACGTTCTTATACAACTCAAGCAGTTGGCTGAAGCCACTGTCATCTTCCAGCAGCGCGTGATTAAACTCCCCGCTAAAAATCGCCGGCAAATTATCGATAAAACGTGATGCCGCGTAGGGCACCAGTTTATTTAATGTATTGACGCGCAAATACATGAAGAACTGATCTTCGGTGCTGCGACTCAATGAATTAGAACGCGATTTATCCCACGCATTTTCGACCACCTGAGAAAACAGAGAGCCTTTCTCATGCGTGCCCCAGGCCTCGTAAAGATGCTGGTAAAGCTCTTCAACGCTAAATATTCTTTTCTCAACCGCGTCTTCCAGATCGGCCACGCAATAGGAGATATCGTCCGCGGCTTCCATAATCCAGGTCAATGGAAAGCGGCCATGCGGGGTCAGCGAAAGTTCTTTACGCAGCCTTTCAATATAGCGTTCTTCGGATAAATAATAGCCGGGCTTTTTCATTAAATAGCTGTGCGTCGCGGGCGGTTCACCCATCCACCACGCCGGGCGGGTGTATTTCAGAATGCAGCCAACCTGCGCCCACGTCAGGTTCATGCGCATCAGGGAGTGCACCAGCCGAATCCCCTGTGCATTGCCTTCGAACTGGCAAAGATCCTGCCGCACCTTGCGGCGCAAATCGTTTAAGGTCTCCTCGCCTTCGCGCAGACGAAGCGCCCTGACGATACAACGGTCATCGCTCAGCGGCTGGCTTGCCGCATCGGAGGGGAACAGCTTCTGTTTGAACCAGTCGTTTATCGCCGCCTCGCCAAAATGACCAAACGGCGGGTTGCCAATGTCATGCATCAGACAGGCCATCTCTACGATGCTCTCGAACGGTCCGGTCAGTTCATCCAGACCGTAGGTTTCGAGCAAACGCTGCTCTTTCAGGCGACTTAAAATCTCTTTGGCGATGTAACGCCCGACCTGCTGTACTTCCATGGAATGGGTGAGGCGCGTGCGAACCGCGGCATTACGCTCCAGCGGGAACACCTGGGTTTTTTGTTGCAGGCGGCGGATCGCCGGGGAGTTCACAATGCGCCCGCGATCGCTTTCAAAGATACGCAGGATCTCGTGCTCGCTCTTTTCTCCCTGCGGAGAACGGAAACGACGATGCCAGTTAATTTTGTTGCGAAAATCGATTGGTGCCATGAGCTCCCCCGCCTGAGAATGCGTTTCCCCTGATGCGCATGATAGACTATGCATCTTAACAAGGCACATCGCGAGTAAATCTATGAAAATCGGCATTATTGGTGCAATGGAAGAAGAAGTTACGCTGCTGCGTGACAAAATTGAGAACTGTCAGACGCTCTCTCTGGGTGGATGTGAAATCTACACCGGCCAGTTGAACGGAACTGACGTCGCTCTGCTGAAATCAGGCATCGGTAAAGTGGCGGCAGCACTGGGCGCGACCCTGCTGCTTGAGCGCTGCAAACCGGACGTAATCATCAACACCGGTTCTGCGGGCGGTCTGGCTCCTACGCTGAAAGTGGGCGATATCGTGGTCTCCGATGAAGCGCGCTATCACGATGCCGATGTCACGGCATTCGGTTACGAATATGGCCAGCTGCCTGGCTGCCCGGCAGGCTTTAAAGCCGACGATAAGCTGATTGCTGCCGCAGAAAGCTGCATCGCCGAGCTGAACCTGAACGCCGTGCGCGGTCTGATTGTCAGCGGTGATGCGTTCATCAATGGCTCTGTCGGTCTGGCGAAAATCCGCCACAACTTCCCTCAGGCGATTGCCGTAGAGATGGAAGCGACCGCTATTGCACATGTGTGCCACAACTTCAGCGTGCCGTTTGTGGTGGTTCGCGCCATCTCCGACGTGGCCGATCAGCAATCCCACCTGAGCTTCGACGAGTTCCTGGCAGTTGCCGCCAAACAGTCCACCATCATGGTTGAAACCCTGGTGCAGAAACTGGCGCGTGGCTAAGTATGCAAGGGCGCTGGTCGCCCTCTTCTTACTTACACCGGCGTGGCTTGTGGCCGCGCCGCGTGTTATTACCCTCTCCCCCGCCAATACGGAACTGGCTTTTGCCGCCGGGATCACCCCCGTGGGCGTGAGCAGCTTTTCTGACTATCCCCCGGAAGCGAAAAAGATCGAAGAGGTCTCGACCTGGCAGGGGATGAATCTCGAGCGCATCGTGGCGCTAAAGCCGGACCTGGTGCTTGCCTGGCGCGGCGGGAATGCCGAACGTCAGGTCAATCAGCTCTCATCGCTGGGGATAAAAGTGCTGTGGGTCGATGCCATCAGCATTGAGCAAGTGGCGCAGGCGTTACGTGATTTAGCCCCCTGGAGCCCGACGCCTGAAAAAGCGCTGCAGGCCGCACAGCAAATGCTGAACGACTACGCTGCACTGAAGAAAAAATACGACACGCCGGTGAAAAAGCGCGTCTTCCTGCAGTTTGGCAGCCAGCCGCTGTTTACCACCGGAAAAGGGTCGATTCAGAATCAGGTTCTGGAAGTGTGTGGCGGTGAAAATATCTTCGCAGCAAGCCGCGTTCCCTGGCCTCAGGTCAGCCGTGAACAGGTACTGGCGCGTCAGCCACAGGCCATTGTGGTGATAGGGAATGCGAGTGAGATTCCGAAAATTGAAAATTTCTGGCAAAGCCAGCTAAAAATTCCCGTTATTGCCCTACACAGTGACTGGTTTGAACGGGCAAGCCCGCGTATTATCCTCGCCGCAAAACAACTCTGCTCTGCCCTGGCGCAGAGCCATTAATTAGGCCCTCATTCTCTGAGGATTGAAAAATGCTCGTTTATTGGCTGGATATCCTTGGCACAGCCGTTTTTGCTATCTCCGGCGTTCTGCTTGCGGGCAAATTACGCATGGACCCCTTTGGCGTATTAGTGCTCGGCGTGGTGACGGCCGTCGGCGGTGGGACGATCCGCGATATGGCGCTCGATCATGGCCCGGTGTTTTGGGTCAAAGATCCCACCGACCTGGTGGTCGCGATGGTGACGTGCCTGCTGACCATCGTGCTGGTGCGCCAGCCACGCCGGTTACCAAAATGGATCCTGCCGGTGCTTGATGCCGTGGGTCTGGCGGTGTTTGTCGGGATTGGCGTCAATAAAGCCTTCATGGCAGGAACCGGCCCGCTGGTGGCAATCTGCATGGGCGTATTGACCGGCGTTGGCGGCGGGATTATCCGTGATATTCTGGCGCGCGAAATCCCAATGATTCTGCGCACCGAAATCTACGCCACCGCCTGTATTATCGGCGGAATTGTCCATGCAACCGCGTTCTACACCTTTGGTGTAGAGCTGGAAACCGCAGCGATGATCGGCATGGTGGTGACGCTGGTGATCCGTCTGGCGGCAATTCGCTGGCACCTTAAGCTGCCGACGTTTGCACTGGATGAAAACGGAAGGTAAAAGCAAAACGGCAACCCAGGGTTGCCGTTTTTGGTGTTCGTACCCTCTCCTGGTCGGAAAAGGCCGCATCACAGTTAAATACTGAACGAAGATCCACACCCACAGGTGCTTTTCGCGTTCGGGTTAGTCACCACAAAGCGCGAACCTTCCAGGCCTTCGGTGTAATCCACCGCGCCACCGACCAGATATTGCAGGCTCATCGGGTCAACGACCAGCGCGACACCCTGCTTCTCAATGGTCATGTCACCGTCGTTGATCTGATCGTCAAAGGTGAAACCATACTGGAAGCCGCTGCAGCCACCGCCGGTAATATAAACACGCAGTTTCAGCTCCGGATTATTTTCATCCGCAATCAGGCTTTTCACTTTAATGGCTGCTGCTTCGGTAAACTGCAACGGCAGCGCTACGTCATCACTCATTTTTTGCTCCCATGAATACTGCTACTGAATCGGATTAAAAAACATCCAATTCTTTTTTTCATTATCTAATACCCTGGTAATTCATTCAAGTATTCTGCTTCTCAGCCAGTGCCGCCTCCTGCTTCGCCAGGGTACGCGCAAGAATGGTGGAGTATAACGGCTTTCCGCCCAGGAATTGGGCTAATAGTGTCGCGCCGAGACAGGTAATGATCATTGGCAAAATGAGCTGATAATTGTCGGTCATCTCCAGAACCAGCACGATGGCGGTCAGCGGCGCGCGCAACGACGCCGCCAGCAGCGCCCCCATTCCGGCAACGGCAAAGGTCCCGGCCTGCAACTCATACGCCGGGAATCCCGCTGCGGCGGCCATTCCAAAAGCGGTGCCGAGCAACATTCCCAGCGCCAGCATCGGCGCAAAAATTCCGCCCGGGGCGCCCGAGGAAAAACAGAGCAGCGTCGTCACCACGCGGGAGATAAACAGAAACAGGAGCATTCCCAGGCTAAAATTGCCGGCCACGGCGATGGGAATCAGGTTGAATCCGCCGCCTGCTGCACCCGGTTCGATCACGCCCAGCACACCGCACATCCCGCCGAGCAGACCGCCGATCAACACCCATTTCGTGATATTACCGCCGTGAATGCGCTGGAACATATCCTGTGTTTTAAGTATCAGAAAATTAAACAGCGGCCCCAACACGCCAAAAATCATCCCCAGAATCAGATACAGCCACAGCGTGTTCACTGGCGCATTGGTGAGCTTACCCACCTCAATGACTGCGGATTCGCCGTTGAAAATGCGAAACACAATGCTCGACATGATCACGCCAGTGAAGACCGCCTTGATCGAGATAAGGTTGTAGCGAAACTGCGGGCGCATCTCTTCGATGATAAACAGTATCCCGGCCAGCGGCGCGTTGAAGGCCGCCGAAAGCCCCGCCGCGGCCCCGGTCGCCAGCAGCGTATGGCGCGCTTCGCCGCTGCGCATGCGGAAAACATCTGCCACCATCCGCCCGATATTTCCGCCGAGCTGCACCGTTGGCCCTTCACGGCCTAACACCATGCCTGCCCCGAGCGTCCCCATCCCACCGATAAATTTCACCGGAATCACGCGCCACCAGCGCACCGGACGCAGCTCTTCCAGCGCGCCTTCGATCTCGGGAATACCGGAACCGCCCGCCTCCGGGGCAAATTTGCGTACCAGGAAATAGCCCAGCATTGCCAGAAGCGCCGACAAGCCAAAAGCCATCGACCACAGCAGCCACGGGTTATCGGCCACACCGCCCAGCGTGCCGATGCGCCAGTTTTGTACGCCATTGACGGCTTTCTCAAACGCCACGCCCACAAGCCCTGCGAGCGTTCCGACTACTGCGGCCATCACCAGGATCACCAGCGGCGTTTTGTCGCGATTCAATAAGCGTCGAACGCTGACCCGACGGCGCTGGCGGGCAAATTGCTGTTCTTCAAAAGAGGAGTTTTGTGCTGTCATCACGGCTTCTTTTATTGGTCATACAATTAACGCAGGGATTTTAATGCCCCTGACGCTGCCCGTCGCCTGAAAAATCCTAAACAATTGTTCAGGATCATTGGGGCAAAATTTTATAACCTTCGGCGAATCCCTTAGAATAGCTGGCTAAACCCTTTTCTACGAACCAGGAACGACGCTATGAGTAAGTCTGAAAACCTCTACAGTGCAGCACGCGAGCTAATCCCAGGCGGGGTCAACTCTCCTGTTCGCGCCTTTACCGGCGTCGGCGGAACGCCGCTGTTTATTGAACGTGCGGACGGCGCGTATCTGTACGATGTGGACGGCAAAGCCTATATCGATTATGTCGGCTCCTGGGGTCCGATGGTGCTGGGTCACAACCACCCGACTATCCGCAATGCGGTAATTGAAGCGGCACAGCGCGGCCTGAGCTTCGGTGCACCTACCGAGATGGAAGTCAAAATGGCGGAGCTGGTGACCGAACTGGTCCCGACCATGGACATGGTGCGCATGGTGAACTCCGGTACGGAAGCCACCATGAGCGCTATCCGCCTGGCGCGCGGCTTTACCGGTCGCGACAAAATCATCAAATTCGAAGGCTGCTATCATGGTCACGCCGACTGCCTGTTGGTAAAAGCCGGTTCCGGCGCGCTGACCCTCGGCCAGCCGAACTCTCCGGGCGTACCGGCAGATTTTGCCAAACACACCCTGACCTGCACCTATAACGATCTGGAGACGGTTCGCGCCGCATTCGAACAGTATCCGCAGGAGATCGCCTGCATCATCGTGGAACCGGTCGCGGGTAACATGAACTGTATCCCTCCGCAGCCAGAATTCCTGCCAGGCCTGCGCGCGCTGTGCGACGAATTCGGTGCGCTGCTGATCATTGACGAAGTAATGACCGGCTTCCGCGTGGCGCTGGCGGGTGCTCAGTCATACTACGACGTGGTGCCAGACCTGACCTGTCTGGGCAAAATCATCGGCGGCGGTATGCCGGTGGGCGCCTTTGGCGGACGCAAAGAGGTGATGGAAGCGCTGGCCCCGACGGGTCCGGTTTATCAGGCGGGTACCCTGTCCGGTAACCCGATTGCGATGGCGGCAGGTTTTGCCTGCCTGACCGAAGTGGCGCAGCCGGGTATTCACGAAACCCTGACCGATTTGACCACCCAACTGGCGAACGGGCTGTTGGAAGCCGCAGAAGAAACGGGCATTCCGCTGGTGGTGAACCACGTGGGCGGCATGTTCGGGATCTTCTTCACCGATGCGAAAACCGTGACCTGCTATCAGGACGTGGTGAAGTGCGACGTTGAGCGCTTTAAGCGTTTCTTCCATCTGATGCTGGAAGAGGGTGTGTATCTGGCACCGTCAGCGTTTGAAGCGGGCTTTATGTCCGTGGCGCACAGCGAAGAAGATATCAATAACACCATCGACGCAGCGCGTAAGGTGTTTGCGAAGCTTTAATCGCCACGCGACAAACAAAGTAAATGCAAAACGGCAGCCTCTCGGCTGCCGTTTTTTTATCGGCTCTGCTTTCTCAGCAAATAAATAAAGTACGGCGCACCAATAAACGTCGACAGCAGCCCCGCCGGGATCTGATACGGAAACAGCACCATCCTGCCCAGCCAGTCGGCGATCACCAGTATCATTCCGCCCACCAGCGCGGAGATCACGATATGCGGCATCGTGCGGCGGAACCCCATCATGCGCGCGATGTGCGGCGCCATCAGACCAACAAAGCTGAGTGGGCCAATGGTCATGGTCGCGACGGCGGTCAGGCAGGCCGCCAGCAGCAGCAAGCCGACGCGCGAGGGCGTCAATGCAATCCCGACCGCACGTGCCGTTTCACCGCCCAGCGGCAGAATCGTCATCCAGCGGCGGCACAACGGCGTGATTGCCAGCAGCAAGATCATCGCAATCCCGGAATGCACCACCTGTGCCCCCGTCGCGCCGTAAGTCGAACCAGAAATCCAGGTCAGGATCTGCGCCATGCGCGGATCGCCGCTGGCCTGCAGCATCATCAACAGCATGGTAAATGCAGTGCTAAGCGCCATACCGGCAAGCAGCATCCGGTGCGGAGAAAAGCCCCCGCGCCCGGCGGCGATCATAATGATCATCAGCGTCGCGGCGGCACCGATACTGCCCGCAGGCATCAGCCAGCCAAACGCATCGCCCGGTACGAAGAACAGCATCATCACTACGCCAAACGCCGCGCCGGAGCTGATGCCCAGCACTTCCGGGCTGGCCATCGGATTACCCGTCAGACGCTGGATAATGCACCCGGCGACAGCCAGCATCACCCCTGCGATCAGCGCCGAGAAAATACGCGGCCAGCGCCATTGCAGCAATTCATCCAGCATCGGGCCTGTCGCCCAGTGCCAGCCGCTGGCATCGCGCCCCAGTGAGAGGGCAATCCAGGCGACAATCAGCAACACGATCAGCCCGGTCAGCACAAACCACTGAATGTGCTGACGCTCGGCATAGACTTTATCCCCGGCGTCCATCGCGGGCGCGCTCATGCTGCGCAGACGCGGCAGCAGCCATAGCAGCAACGGCGCCCCAATCAATGCGGTGACGGAACCGGTGGAGACTTCCATCCACACGCGGGCGAGCCAGAGAATGATTTGATCCGACAGCCAGAGGATCAGCGCCCCAATCAGCGGCGCCAGCATCAGTCGCGACAGCAGGCGACGCGCACCGAGCATTTTCGCCAGCAACGGTGCAAACAGGCCGATAAAGCCGATAATCCCGACCGCATTTACCAGCAGTGCGCTGAGCACAATCGCCAGCGTCAGCGCGGCAAGACGTGCCAGAGAAAGCGCCAGCCCGAGATTGCGCGCCACGCCATCATCCAGCCCCATCAGCGTCAGCGGACGCAGCAGCAGCAAGGTCAGCACTACGCCGCCGATCAGCTGTGGCCACAGGCGTTGCACGATACTCCAGTCGGTCTGGGTCAGCGTCCCGGTGCTCCACAGGAACATGCTTTGCAGTTCGTCATGATGGAACAGCACCAGCAGCTGGTTGATGGCCCCGCAGTAGAGGCTCACCACCAGCCCCGCCAGAATCAGCGTTACCGGAGAAAGACGTTTCCCCCACGCCACACCGAAGACCAGCGCACCGACCACACAGGCCCCCGCCAGCGCAGCGAACTGGCTGGTGAGTGCGCCGGGCAGCGCCCAGAGCGTGGTGATGGTGATACCAAGCTGTGCGCCAGTGGCGACGCCAAGCGTCGTCGGTTCCGCCAGCGGGTTACGCAGCACCTGCTGGAACAGAACGCCGACCAGCCCCAGCCCCGCGCCCACCAGCAATGAAATCGCCAGGCGTGGCAACAGGCTGTAGTGGAACAGCATCTGCTGGATGTTATCGATATCCGGTAAGGAGAAGGCCTGGCCCCACTGCGCGCGCGGCAGCGCAATCGACAAATTTGACCAGGTTAAGAACAGTGCAACGACGAAAACGACGGTTAACAGCAGCGTCGGGAAAAGTGCGATCCGCGATCTCATGCTTTGCCTCCCAATGCGCTATCAAGCACGCGGGCAAAGTGCATCGCCGACAGCGTCGCTCCGTAGAACCACACCGCAGGCACACGCTGGAAACGCTGCTCGCGCACGAACGGCATCGCCTGCCACAGCGGCGTCGCCATCAGGGTTTGCATCTCACGGTCATTGCCATGATCGAAACAGAGCACGTCTACATCGCGGAACTGCGCCAGACGATCGATGCCGACAGTGGTACTGCCCCAGAAGGTCATCTCCCCTTCCCAGGCATTCGTAATAGCGAAGCGATCGAGCACTTCCTGGAACAGGCAGTTTTTGCCAAATACCAGCACGTGACGCGCATCCAGCAGCGTGACCATCAGCAACGGACGGTTGCCACGCGCGGCAAAGCGGGGTTTGAGCGAATCGATAAAACCGTCGAAATGGTCGAGGTGCTGTTTTGCCGCCGCCTCGCGGTCCAGAAGCTGGGCCATTTCATTAATCGAATGACGCGCCATGGTCAGCGGTTTTTTACCGTCGCTGAAGGTGAACCCCCGCCCCGGCGCAATGCGTGCCAGCGTCTCCGGCGAAGGGCCGTAGCCCGCAGACCAGACCAAAAACGAGGGTTTCATCTGCGTCAGGAGTTCGAGATTCGGCTCGGTGCGCAGGCCGATATCGATGGTTGACGCGGGGATCTTTGGCTCGTTGACCCACATGTTGTAGTTAGGAATATCCGCCACGCCGTACGGCGCGATGCCCAGCGCCAGCATCAGCTCAACCGGCAGCCACTCCAGCGCCACAATGCGGTGCGGATCAATAGAAGCCGCACGCGCGGTATTCATTTTTAACAGCAGTGGCGAAAGCGCCAGCGCCGTCAGTAACCGACGGCGACTTATCAACGTTGGATCCAGCATCAATACACAAAGCTCACCGGTGCAGCCCCTGACGGGTGAGGCAGGATACCCATTGGAATTCCGTAGATCAGTTCCAGCGTTTCGCCGCGCATCAGCTCAGACGGCATACCTTGCGCAATCATCTCGCCCCCACGCAGGGCCACCAGATAATCGCAGTAGCGCGCGGCCATATTGATATCGTGCAGAACGGCGATCACCGTCAGCCCTTTCTGCTGGCTGAGGCGATGAATCAGCGCCAGCACATCCACCTGATGGGCGATGTCCAGCGCCGAGGTTGGTTCGTCCAGCAGCAGGCAGTTACTGTCCTGAGCCACCAGCATCGCGATCCACGCGCGCTGACGCTCGCCGCCGGAGAGGCTATCCACCAGACGGTGCGCCAGCGGTTTTAACCCCACCAGCGCGATCGCCTCTTCCACTTTCTCTCTGTCAGCCACACCAAACCGCCCGAGCGCGCCGTGCCACGGATAACGTCCAATCGCCACCAGTTCGCGCACGGTCATCCCTTCAGCCTGCGGCAGTTGCTGCGGCAGATAGGCGACTTTGCGGGCAAAGGCTTTGCTTTTCCAGCTCTCAAGCGGCTGCCCGTCGAGCAGGATCTCCCCTTCGGACGGCGGCTGATGGCGCCCCAGCATTTTGAGCAAGGTGGATTTACCCGAACCGTTGTGACCGATAAGGCCCGTGACTTTGCCGACAGGGAATGTCAAAGAGAGCGGATGCAGCAGCGTGCGTCCTGGGACGCGAAAGGAGGTGTTATTAAGCGCAAACGTGGTATCGGAGTGCGGTCTATTTTCCTGCATAGTGGCCAACTTGTTAAAGGGCACGGCGAACCGTGCCCGAAGAGAGATTAGAAGCGGAAGGTCGCCGTGGCGACAACCTGGCGTTCAGCACCCCAGAAGCAGCCGTAGGTGTTGAAGCAGCTTGCGACGTATTCACGATCCAACAGGTTGTTGACGTGAACCGCCACGTTGGAACCCGCCATACCGAAGCGCGCCAGATCGTAACGTACCAGGGCATCGACAACGGTGTAACTGCCCACTTTGAAGGAGTTCGCCGGGTCGCCATAGCTGGAGCCGGTCAGACGGCCGCCGGTCCCCAGTGTCAGGCCAGACAGTGCGCCATCAAAGAAGGTGTAGTCACCCCACAGGGAAGCCATGTGTTTTGGCACCTGCGCAGGCGTGTTGCCTTTGTAGTTGGTGTCGGTGGTGTATTCCGCATCCGTGTAGGTGTAAGACCCTACGACGTTAACACTCGCAGACAGCGCCGCTTTAGCTTCAATTTCCACGCCGCGTGAACGAATTTCGCCACCCTCAACGGAGAAGAATGAGCCTGCCGGATCAGCCATCAGGTTGTTGGTTTTGGTCAGTTGGTAGACCGCACCGGTCAACACGATAGGACGATCGCTCGGCACATATTTCACGCCCGCTTCGTACTGCTTACCTTTAGACGGTGAGAACAGTTTACCCTGCGCATCGGTCTGAGACGCCGGTTCGAAGGATTCGCTGTAGCTGAAGTACGGGGTTACGCCGTTATCAAACAGGTAGTTAACGCCACCACGCCAGGTGAACTGGGTATCGTCACGTTTGGAGGTGGTGTTGTAAACACGGTTGTAGGATTCCTGATCGGCCCAGTCGTAACGACCGCCCAGAGTCACCAGCACTTTATCCCACTGCGCCTGGTCCTGAACGTACAGACCCGTTTGCTTCTGACGGTTCAGGATCTGATACGGACCGGACGTAGCCGGATCTTTCGAATTGAAATCGAAATCGGTGTACACCGGATTGTAGAGATCCAGCAACGGCACGGAGTCGTCGTAGCCGAACCAGGAGTTGATGTCGTTACGCATACGCATAAAGTCAACGCCGGTCAGCAGGGTGTGGTCAACGGCACCGGTCGCAAATTTGCTCTGCAACTGGGTATCCACGGTGAAGTTTTGCAGCTTCTCATCATCAACCACGTATTTACGCGCCAGATAATGACCTTTGTCCGCCGGCGCTAAGGCCGCACACTGTTTGCTGCCCGCATTCGCCGGATCGGTACATACACCGTAACCGTAGACGCTGTTTTGCGAGGTTTTATTCTCAGCAAAGCGCAGGTTCTGACGCACGGTAAAGGTGTCGTTGAATTCGTGGTCGAAGCTGTACCCAACCATTTTCTGGTTACGGGAGTAGGTATTGTTCTTCGCACCTTCGTTGAAGTCGGTCGGCAGACGGCTGCCGTTTGGCAGTGGCTCAACCGTACCCTCTTTTGGCAACCAGCCGTAGTAGCCCGTTTCTGGCTCATTCTGGAAGTAAGAGAGGAAGGTGAAGTTAGTTTTGTCATCCGGACGCCAGGAGAACGACGGCGCGATAGCATAACGCTGCTCTTCCGCACGCTCCTGCTGGGCGTTATTGGAACGCGCTACGCCGGTCAGACGGTAGGAGTAGACGCCGTCATCATCAATTGCATCGCTGAAGTCAAACCCGGTCTGGAACAGGCTGTCGGTGCCGACTTTGAACTGGATCTCTTTCAGCGGCTCCGTCATTGGGCGCTTGCTCACCATGTTCAGCAAACCGCCTGGGCTGCTTTTTCCGTACAGCACGGAAACCGGACCGCGCATGATTTCAGCGCGCTCCAGCATATAAGGGTCAATCACCGCGTCGTTATAGAAGTTGCCCTGCATCTTCATACCGTCGAGGTAGTTGTTCTGGCTCTGACCATCGGCCGCAAAACCACGAATGACCAGATAGTCATAGGTGTTTGATGCGCCACGCGTGCCAACTGCAACGCCTGGGGTGTAGCTCAACGCCTCTTTTACCGAGCGTGGCTGATGCAGCGCCATCTCTTCGGCGGTCACCACAGAAATAGACTGCGGGACTTTTTGAATAGGGGTATCGGTTTTGGTGCCGGTTGCGGACTGACGCGCCGCGATGGTTGCCGCCGGTCCCCATGCACTTTCTTGTGCCGCTGGGGCCGCCGTCACCGTAATGGTGTCTTCTTTTTTGGGGGTGTCAGCCGCATGTGCAAAAGCAGACATGCCGCCTACCGCTGTGGCTACAACGACCGCGATTTTACGCAGCGAAGGACTCTTTGGCTGAGCAGTTTTGAGCGCCATTGGTATATCTCTGATGAAAGAGTGAATGATAACGTAAACGAGAATTATTATTATGACCGCAGAATAATATGCGAAACGCTGGCGGCATAGCAAGCGATATGCGGCCCTACAAGAATTGAGGGTTTAAGAAATAACCAGAGGGAAAATGAGGAGTTAAAGCAGGATTAAATAAGGGTTAGGAATATGTTCTTTATGCGTGAATAAACTCCCTCTCCCGCAGGAGAGGGAATTCTCAGACTTAGTTACTGCCGAACATATCTTTGATCCAGCCCGCCACGCCGTCGCTGTCTTTCTTCTCATTCTGCGGCTGCTGCTGTTGTTGCTGCGGCTGCTGTTGAGGCTGAGACTGCTCAAACGGATTGCCCGTCGGCTGTTCTGGCTGGCTTTGCTGGCACAGCGATTCCGGTTTGTCCGTCCAGACCGGCAGAGAACGCATCCCGCCGCCGCAGACGAAGTTACCCGATTCATCCACACCCATATCGACGATATCTTCCGGCGGCGTCAGGTTCAGCGGCACCGGCGACTGGTTGGTCAGGTAACGCTGGTAGATAGACATCGCGCCGCTCGCACCGTACAGACGGGTCGGCTGGTTGTTATCGCGTCCAACCCAGGTGATCACCACTTCACGGCCATCAATCCCGGCAAACCAGGTATCGACGTTGTTGTTGGTGGTCCCGGTTTTACCCGCCAGATGCAGGCCCGGATATTTCGCGCCCAGCTGGCGACCCGTACCGCGCTGCACCACTTGCTGCATGGTCCACAGGGTCATGTAAGCAGCCTGCGCGGGAACCACGCGTTCTGCCTGCGGGAAGCTCTGATAAAGCACCGTACCGTCTTCAGCAATCACCGAGCGCACCGCAGAGAGCTGCGCACGGTTACCGCCGCTGGCGATGGTCTGGAAGGCCTGCGCCACTTCGATAGGCGTCAGGTTCAGCGCCCCCAGAATCATCGCTGGCACCGGATGCAGCTGATCTTTTGGCACACCCAGTTTCTGCCAGGTGTCGGTAATCGCCGGCAGACCCAGCGCCATACCGAGGTTAACCGTCGGGACGTTCATCGAACGCGTCAGAGCATCCACCAGCATCACCTGGCCGCTGAACTGTTTATCGTCGTTCTGCGGAGACCATACCTGGCCATTCGGCTGACGCAGCGCAATCGGCGCATCGGCAATCCAGGTATTGAGTCGATACTGATTCGGCTGGCTCAGAGCAGTCAGATAGGTCGCCGGTTTTGCCAGAGAACCAATCGAACGACGCGCCTGCATCGCACGGTTGTAGCCCGCAAACTGCGGCTCTGCCCCGCCAACCATCGCGCGCACTTCACCGCTATAACGATCGACGACGACCATCGCGGTTTCCAGATCGCTCAGCTTGCGCTGCTTTTTCAGTACCGGAATGCCGTCAACGGCAGCTTTCTCAGCGGCGTCCTGCGCCACGGAGTCAAAGGTGGTAAAGATCTTCACGCCGGAGAGATCTTTCACTTTGTCGCCGAGTTTGGTCTGCAGCTCCTGACGCACCATCTGCATAAATGCAGGCTGTGGCGAAATCACGCCACCGCGCGGTTGCACGCCCAGCGGACGCGCGCTCAGCATGTCGTAAAGCTCCTGATCGATCACCTGCTGCTGTTGCAGCAAGCGCAGAACCAGGTTACGACGCTCCAGCGCCAGTTTCGGGTTGCGCCACGGGTTATAGATTGACGCGCCTTTCACCATCCCCACCAGCAGTGCCTGCTGGTCGAGGCTCAGCTCTTCCACCGGACGGCCAAAGTAGTAGAGGCTCGCCAGCGGGAAACCGCGGATTTCGTTATCGCCGCTCTGACCGAGATACACCTCGTTCATGTACAGCTCAAGAATACGATCTTTGCTGTAGCGGGCGTCCATCAGCACCGCCATGTACGCTTCGTTGGCTTTACGCCAGTAAGAGCGTTCGCTGGAGAGGAACAGGTTTTTCACCAGCTGCTGGGTCAGGGTACTCGCCCCCTGCACCGTACGACCGGCCGTCAGGTTCGCCAGCACCGCACGCCCGATGGAGTACAGGCTCACGCCGTCATGCTCGTAGAAGTGGCGGTCTTCGGTGGCCAGCAGGGTATCAACCAGCAGATCCGGGAAGCCATTACGCGCGACAAACAAGCGCTGCTCGCCGTTTGGCGAGGAGAGCATGGTGATCAGACGCGGATCGAGACGGAAGAAACCGAACTGACGGTTGCTGTCCAGGTTCTCGATGGTTTCCAGATGGTCGCCGTCAAAGGTCAGACGCGCGCGCACCTGCCCCTCTTTGCTGTCCGGGAAATCGAACGGACGACGAATCATCTCGATGCTGCTCGCCTGCACGGTAAACTCGCCAGGACGGGTCATTTTCGACACCTGACGGTACTGCGTGGCTTCCAGCAGTTTGACCATTTCGTTCTTGCTGATGGACATGTCCGGCTCAAGGTTCACCATGCGACCGTACACCGCCGCAGGCAACTGCCAGACTTTACCGTCGATACGGCTGCGGATCTTCTGATCCAGGTACACACCGTAAATCGCCATCAGAACAACAAATACAATAAACAGCTTCAGCAGCAGCCAGAACCAGCCGCGTCTGCCACGAGGCTTCCGCCCTTTGCCTTTTCCTTTCCGCGGCATGGGTTCATCCTCATCATCGTCTTCATAGTCATCGTCATACTCCTCATCTCTGAGGCGACGACGGCTGATTTTTTCCTTCGCCGGACGCGCAGGTTTACCCTTACGTCCTATTGGCTCGCGGTCATTCCCCGCCATGCTTTCTCTCCGCAACATTCCAGGCGCAATGGCCCGATTCTCTTTTCTTCCACCCAACGGTGAAAGAAGAAATCTCTCAAAACCTATGAATACTTCTTCGTCCGCCGCGTCGGCGCGGTATTCGCCGGATCGTCCGGCCAGACGTGTTTCGGATAACGCCCTTTCATCTCTTTCTGCACGTCGCGATAGCTACCGGCCCAAAAAGCACCGAGATCGCGCGTGATTTGCAATGGACGATGGGCGGGCGACAGCAGCTCCAGCACCAGTGGAACGCGCCCGTCGGCTATCGACGGCGTGGTGGCTTCACCAAACATCTCCTGCATCCGTACCGCCAGTGCCGGAGGATTATCCTCATGATATCGAATGGCGATCCGGCTTCCGGTCGGCACAGTGTAATGCGAGGGGAGCGAACTCACCAGTCGTTGACGTAATGACCAGTCGAGTAAATTCTCAAGTGCGGCCTTCACATCCAGTGATTTAAGGGCTTTCAGGGAGTGCACACCGCCCATTTCTGGCAGTAACCAGGTTTCCAGGGAGGCCAGCAGCGCATCGTCGTCCACCTCGGGCCACGGGTACTCCGGCAGCCAGCGCGCGGCGCAGTGTAAGCGCAGGCGATACTGTTCCGCTTCCGGCGTCCAGTTCAGCACAGTCAGCCCTTTATCGCGAATACCGTTGAGCATCGCCTGATGCAGCTCGTCTTCTGACGGTTTTGCCAGCGGTTTAACGCTGACGGTCAGTTTGCCGATCTGGCTGCGGCGAAACGCTTTCAGGGTGCCCTGCGCGTCGTCCCACTCGATGGTGTCCGACTGCTGCAACAGCTGCGGGCAAACGCGTGTGAGCGCGTCGATATCCACCGCTATCGCCTGTAAAATTCGCGCGTCCGGGGACGAACTACCCTGCAACAGCAGCGGCGCGATCAGCCATTCGTGGCGAGTGAGCGCGTCATCGCTGTCAAGCATCGCGCCTATGCCGTTCGCCAGCTGGTAGCGGCCATCAATGCCCCGCCTGCGTGCGATGCGATCCGGGAAAGCCTGCGCCAGCAGGCCGGGGATCAGATCGCTGTCCAGCGCTCCGCCACGGCGGTTCAGGCGCTGACAAAGCCGCTGGGCGCGCTGCTGCCAGTTGGGCTGATTGCGCGAAAAGGCCGAGGCCAAATCGCTGCTCCCGCCGCGTGGAGGCTCTTCCAGAATCGCCGCCAGCTTCGCGGCAGTGGCGATTTCATCATCCTCATTTGCCGCCACCAGCATCGCCGCCAGACGCGGTTCGTTGCCAAGGGTCGCCATTTTCTGGCCGCGAGGTGTCAGGCGTTCATTCTCTAGCGCACCAAGCTGAGTAAGCAGCCTGCGCGCCGCCGCCAGATTCACTGCAGGCGGCTGATCGAGCCAGGTCAGTTGACTCGGGTCCGGGCAGCCCCATTGCAACAGCTCCAGCAGCAGGCCGGAGAGATCGCTTTGCAGAATTTCCGGCGTGCTCTGCGTCGCCGCACGTTCTGCCTGCTCGGCGCTGGTCAGGTGCAGACAAATCCCCGGCTCCAGGCGTCCGGCGCGGCCTGCGCGCTGGGTCATGGATGCCTGGCTAATACGCTGCGTGAGCAGGCGGGTCAGGCCGGTGCGCGGATCGAAGCTCGCCACCCTCTCCTGCGCCGTATCGACCACCAGACGAATGCCCTCGATCGTTAAACTGGTTTCGGCAATGTTGGTTGCCAGCACCACCTTGCGCTGCCCGGCAGGTGCCGGAAGAATCGCTTTACGCTGTTCGTTCAGCGACAGTGCGCCATACAGCGGGCAGAGCAGCACATCGCTGCCAACGCGTGACGCCAGTTTCTCCTGCACGCGCTGAATTTCGCCGACGCCTGGTAAAAAGAGCAGCAGCGAGCCAGACTCGTGGCGCAACAGCTCCGCGGTAGCGATAGCGACCGCCTCATCAAAGCGCAGGTTCACCGACAGCGACTGGTAGCGGCGATCGACGGGAAATGCCCGCCCTTCGGAGGCGATCACCGGTGCATCGGGAAGGATCTGTTGCAGAAGTGGGTTGTCGAGCGTCGCCGACATCAGCAGCAGCCTGAGATCGTCGCGCAGCCCGTGCTGAACATCGAGCAGCAGCGCCAGCGCCAGATCGGCCTGCAGGCTGCGTTCGTGGAATTCATCGAGGATCACCAGCCCCACGCCGTTCAGCTCCGGATCGTTTTGCAGCATCCGGGTGAGAATGCCCTCCGTCACCACTTCGAGGCGCGTCGCGGGGCCGACGCAAGTTTCGGCGCGCATGCGGTAGCCGATCGTTTCGCCCGGCTTTTCATTCAGCAGTTCGGCGAGGCGTTGTGCCACGTTGCGGGCCGCCAGTCGGCGCGGCTCCAGCAGAAGAATTTTTCCGGGAATATTCCCCTCTTTGAGGATCTGCAGCGGCAACCAGGTCGATTTACCGGCGCCCGTGGGTGCATTCAGCAGGATCTGAGGGGCATGTTGTAACGCGGCAAGTAGCTCGGGAAGTACGGCGGCGACCGGCAATGAGGACACGAACAGCTCCAGAGGGTTAACATTAGACGGCGGACATTGTAGCATCGGCGCATATCATTACCGAGCCCCCCTATGTCTGATTCAAAACGACTGTTTTTCGCCATTGAGCCACCGGCCACTGTTCAGCGGCAAATCGTCCGCTGGCGCGCGGCGAATTTTCCGACCGAAGCGGGCCGCCCGGTTGCGGCCGCCAACTTACACCTGACGCTGGCGTTTCTCGGTGAGGTCAGCGCAGAAAAGCAGCAAGCGCTGTCGGCGATGGCCGGGCGGATCCGCCAGCCGGGTTTTACCCTCAATCTGGACGACGCCGGGCAGTGGCTGCGCTCTCGCGTTGTGTGGCTCGGGACGCGTCAGCCGCCGCGCGGATTGTTGCAGCTGGCGAATCTCCTGCGCGCCCAGGCCGCTCGCAGTGGCTGCTATCAAAGCCCGCAGCCCTTTCACCCGCACCTCACCCTGCTGCGTAATACCGCGCATGCGGTTGCCATTCCCGCCCCAGGCTTTAGCTGGGCCTTTCCGGTAACCGAATTTGTACTCTACGAATCCGTATTCCATCAGGGACGCACCCGCTATACGCCGCTGACGCGCTGGACGTTAAGCGAATAATCAAGGACTCACGATGAAGTTTAGCCCTGCCTTACAGCAAGCCACCCTGATTCAGCGCTATAAGCGCTTTCTGGCCGACGTGATCACCCCCGAGGGCGAGCATCTCACGTTGCACTGCCCGAACACCGGTGCGATGACGGGCTGCGCCACGCCGGGCGATACGGTCTGGTACTCCACCTCTGCCAATCTTAAGCGTAAATATGCGCATACCTGGGAAATCACCGAGACCCAGCAAGGGGCCTTTATCGGCGTGAATACCCAGCGCGCCAACCCGCTGGTGAAAGAGGCCATCGACGCCGGGCTGATTCCAGAGCTTATGGGCTACAGCACGCTGAAAGGCGAAGTGAAATATGGCGAGGAAGGCAGCAGAATTGACTTCGTGCTACAGGCGGATGACCGCCCTGAGTGCTATATTGAAGTCAAATCAGTGACGTTAGCAGACAGGGATAATGGCTACTTTCCGGATGCGGTGACGCTACGCGGCCAAAAGCATCTGCGAGAGCTAATGAGTGTTGCGGCGGCGGGCAAGCGCGCCGTATTGCTGTTTGCCGTGTTGCATTCAGCGATTGAACGATTCTCACCCGCCCGCCACATTGACCCAAAGTACGCACAATTGTTGAATGAGGCACAAAAGCAGGGGGTAGAAGTTTTCGCTTATAAAGCGGAACTTTCTGCCGATAATATGACTCTGAAGTCGACGCTCCCCGTTGTGTTATAAGGGGTTAGAAGATGACGATTTGGTGTTCTGGCCGCGTGCGCAAATACGCTTTTCCTCACAGGCTTGTCAAGTGTTACGTTTAGATAATTGCCTTACGGAAAAGCATCTGCTATTTATAGCGACCTGATTTTTCCCCCACACGGGGATCGATAGTGCGTGTTAAGGAGAAGCAACATGCAAGAAGGGCAAAACCGTAAAACATCGTCCCTGAGTATTCTCGCCATCGCTGGGGTGGAGCCGTACCAAGAGAAACCGGGCGAAGAGTATATGAACGAAGCCCAGCTGTCTCACTTCAAGCGTATTCTTGAAGCATGGCGTAATCAACTTAGGGATGAAGTCGATCGCACTGTTACCCATATGCAAGACGAAGCAGCAAACTTCCCGGACCCGGTAGACCGTGCCGCTCAGGAAGAAGAGTTCAGCCTCGAACTGCGTAACCGTGACCGCGAACGCAAACTCATCAAAAAGATTGAGAAAACGCTGAAGAAGGTCGAGGACGAAGATTTCGGATACTGCGAGTCCTGCGGTGTGGAAATTGGCATTCGTCGCCTGGAAGCGCGTCCGACTGCCGATCTGTGCATCGACTGCAAAACGCTGGCTGAAATCCGCGAAAAACAGATGGCAGGTTAATTCCTGTTCTGTCGTAACGATCATAAAGGCGGGAGTCACTCCCGCCTTGTGACTTTTTGTCTGCTGTGACTATGCCTCAATCCGACTATATCGGGCGCTTTGCGCCATCTCCCTCTGGTGAACTGCACTTCGGTTCGCTCATCGCCGCTCTCGGCAGCTACCTGCAAGCGCGTTCTCAGCACGGCCTCTGGCGCGTGCGTATCGAAGATATTGATCCCCCTCGTGAAGTTCCCGGTGCAGCAGAAACCATCCTGCGTCAGCTGGAACATTACGGTTTGAACTGGGATGGAGAGGTACTGTGGCAGTCAAACCGCCACGAGGCTTACCGCGAACAGCTGGCGTGGCTGTATGAGCAAGGGCTGTCTTATTACTGCACCTGCACCCGTGCGCGTATTCAGCAGGCAGGCGGCGTCTACGACGGCCATTGCCGAACCCTGAATAACGGGCCGGAGAATGCGGCGGTGCGTCTGCTTCAGCATCATCCTGTCACCCGCTTTAAGGATTTACTGCTCGGCGAAATTACCGCCGATGAGCGTCTGGCGCGTGAAGATTTTATTATTCATCGTCGCGATGGCTTATTTGCTTATAATCTTGCTGTGGTGGTGGACGATCATTTCCAGGGCGTGACAGAAATTGTGCGCGGCGCAGATTTGATTGAACCGACGGTGCGACAAATTTCGCTCTACCAGCAGTTAGGCTGGAAGGTTCCGGACTATATTCATTTGCCGCTGGCGCTGAATGAACACGGGAATAAACTTTCTAAGCAGAATCACGCGCCCGCGCTGCCTGACGGGGATCCGCGCCCCGTTTTGATCGACGCATTACGATTTCTAAACCAAAATGTGAACAATGAATGGCAGGATTTATCCGTTGATGAATTGCTGAAAAAAGCCGTCGAGGGCTGGTCGCTCTCTGCCGTGCCAAAAATCCAGCATTCTCAAACGCGTCTCGCTGAGCTATGATTAGCCGCTTTTTACACGAAGCATCTCCGCTGTATCAAGGCGGCAACTGAGTGAATCACCGCGAGTTTACGTTTGTAAACGGCCCGTGAGAGCGAAGGCAGCCAACGCAGAGGCAGCATAAAAGATGACGTGTAATTTTTTGTCCAATATATGAAACACACTACCGAGGTGTACTATTTTTACTCGAGTCGCTAATTTTTGCCGTAAGGTGCTAAGCCGCGATGAGAGCGTAGCGAATGACGCTATTGCTCAATCCCATATGTCGGTTATTCCGCGTGAGCAGCACACTATTTCCCGCAAAGATATCAGTGAAAATGCCCTCAAGGTGCTCTATCGTCTGAATAAAGCAGGCTACGAGGCCTATCTCGTGGGCGGCGGGGTTCGCGATTTACTGCTTGGCAAAAAACCAAAAGATTTTGATGTGACGACCAGCGCCACGCCGGAACAGGTGCGTAAATTATTCCGCAACTGTCGTCTGGTAGGCCGTCGTTTCCGTCTTGCACACGTGATGTTTGGTCCGGAAATTATCGAAGTGGCAACCTTCCGTGGCCACCACGAAGCCGGCGCACCAACCGATCGCACGACCTCTCAGCGTGGCCAGAACGGCATGCTGCTGCGTGACAACATCTTTGGTTCCATCGAAGAAGATGCCCAGCGTCGCGATTTCACCATCAACAGCCTTTACTACAGCGTGGCCGATTTCACGGTGCGTGATTTCGTGGGCGGCGTACAGGACCTGAAAGAGGGCGTGATTCGCCTGATTGGCAATCCTGAGACCCGCTACCGTGAAGATCCGGTGCGCATGCTGCGCGCCGTGCGCTTTGCTGCCAAGCTGAATATGCAGATAAGCCCAGAGACCGCTGAGCCGATTCCGCGTCTGGCGACGCTTATCAACGACGTGCCACCGGCGCGTCTGTTCGAAGAAGCGCTGAAAATGCTGCAAGCCGGTTATGGGTATGAAACCTATAAACTGCTGCGCGAAAACAGCCTCTTCCAGCCGCTGTTCCCGACCATCGTGCGCTACTTCACCGAAAGCGGTGACAGCCCGATGGAGCGCATTATCGCTCAGGTGCTGAAAAACACTGACACCCGCATTCATAACGATATGCGTGTGAACCCGGCGTTCCTGTTCGCGGCAATGTTCTGGTATCCACTGCTCGAAACTGCGCAGAAAATTGCTCAGGAAAGCGGCCTGGCCTATTACGATGCTTTCGCGCTGGCCGCCAACGACGTGCTGGATGAAGCCTGCCGTACGCTGGCAATTCCTAAGCGCATCACCACCCTGGTTCGCGATATCTGGCAGCTGCAATTGCGCATGTCTCGCCGTCAGGGCAAGCGTGCGTGGAAGCTGATGGAGCATCCGAAATTCCGCGCGGCTTACGATCTGCTGGCGCTACGCGCTGAGATCGAGAACAACAAAGAGCTGCAAAGTCTGGCCCAGTGGTGGGGCGAGTTCCAGGTTTCCGCTCCGCCGGAACAGAAAGGGATGCTCACCAATCTGGATGAAGAGCCAGAACCGCGTCGTCGTCATCGTCGCCCACGCAAGCGCGCACCGCGCCGCGAAGGCAGCGCATGACCCTCGCGTATATCGCCATCGGCAGCAATATGGCCTCTCCTCTGGAGCAGGTTAATGCTGCCGTTCAGGCGTTAGGCGAGATCCCACAGAGCCATCTCGTGCAGGTTTCTGCGTTTTACCGCACGCCGCCGCTCGGGCCGCAGGATCAGCCTGATTACCTGAACGCCGCCGTGGTGCTTGAAACATCCCTCGATGCCGAAACCTTGCTGGATAACACCCAGCGTATTGAGCTTCAGCAGGGCCGCCAGCGTAAAGCAGAACGCTGGGGACCGCGCACGCTGGATCTCGATATCATGCTGTTCGGTGATGAAGTCATTAATACGGACCGCCTGACGGTGCCGCATTACGACATGAAAAATCGCGGTTTTATGCTCTGGCCGCTGTGGGAAGTCGCCCCTGAATTAACCTTCCCCAACGGTGAATCGCTGCAGGCGATTTTGCAACAGCTCAACGCCGAAAAACCCGCCCTCTGGTAATCCCGTTATTTTGCTGATAACCCCTAAAATAATTGGTGTTAATCGGTTGCCTAAAATCATTGTTCCCCCGAATGTTACTGTTAGAATGCGCAAAGATTCGTTTTGGGCTATCAGGAAACATTATGAAACCAACCACCATCGCCTTATTGCAGAAATGCAAACAGGAAAAAAAACGCTTCGCCACGATCACCGCCTATGACTACAGCTTTGCGAAGCTGTTTGCCGACGAAGGCATTAAGGTCATGCTGGTCGGCGACTCGTTAGGGATGACGGTTCAAGGACATGATTCCACCCTGCCAGTGACGGTAGAAGATATTGCTTACCATACCCGCGCCGTTCGTCGCGGTGCCCCAGAGTGCCTGCTGCTTTCCGACCTGCCTTTCATGGCCTATGCCACGCCAGAACAAGCCTTCGAAAATGCCGCCGCCGTGATGCGCGCAGGCGCCAATATGGTGAAAATCGAAGGCGGTGCCTGGCTGGTCGACACCGTGAAAAAACTGACCGAGCGCGCGGTGCCGGTTTGCGGCCATCTCGGTTTAACGCCGCAGTCGGTGAATATCTTCGGTGGATATAAAGTTCAGGGTCGCGGCGAAGCAGGTCAAACGCTGCTGGACGACGCGCTGGCGCTGGAAGCCGCCGGTGCGCAGCTGTTGGTGCTGGAGTGTGTGCCCGTTGAACTGGCCAAACGCGTCACCGAAGCGCTCTCAATCCCCGTGATTGGCATTGGCGCAGGCAACGTGACCGACGGGCAAATCCTGGTGATGCACGACGCTTTCGGCATCACCGGCGGCCACATCCCTAAATTTGCGAAAAATTTCCTAAGCACCGCGGGCGACATGCGCGCTGCGGTCAGGCAGTATATTGCCGACGTCGAATCCGGTGTTTACCCGGCTGAAGAACACAGTTTCCATTAAGGAGTCTCATTGTGCTAATCATTGAAACCTTGCCACTGCTGCGTCAGCACATTCGCCGCCTGCGTCAGGAGGGTAAACGTATCGCCCTGGTCCCGACCATGGGCAATCTGCATGATGGCCACATGAAACTGGTCGACGAAGCGAAAGCCCGCGCCGATGTCGTCGTGGTGACGATTTTCGTTAATCCGATGCAGTTTGATCGTGCCGACGATCTGGCGCGCTACCCGCGCACGCTGCAGGAAGATTGTGAAAAGCTCAAAAAACACCATGTGGATTTCGTCTTCTCACCCACGCCTGACGATATTTATCCGCAGGGTACCGAAGGGGCGACCTTCGTCGATGTGCCGGGCATTTCGACCATGCTCGAAGGGGCCAGCCGTCCGGGGCATTTCCGCGGCGTTTCGACCATCGTCAGCAAGCTCTTCAACCTGGTGCAGCCGGATATCGCCTGCTTTGGCGAGAAGGATTTCCAGCAGTTGGCCCTGATCCGCAAAATGGTCGCAGACATGGGCTACGACATCGAGATCGTCGGCGTGCCGATTGTGCGCGCCAAAGACGGGCTGGCACTTAGCTCACGCAACGGGTATCTGACCGCAGACCAGCGCAAAATCGCGCCGGCGCTGAGCAAAGTGATGAACGCGATGGCGGAGAAGCTGGAAGCTAACGAACTGACGGCGGAAGAGATTATCGCTATCGCGGAACAAGAGCTGAACGAAAAAGGGCTGCGTGCCGACGACGTTCAAATCCGCGATGCGGACACGCTCCTGGCACTTTCAGACACCAGCAAACGCGCGGTGATTCTGGTGGCCGCATGGCTCGGTCAGGCGCGCCTCATCGACAACAAAGTGGTTGAGCTGACGCAGTAGACAGCGACCAAAAATCGGGCAATACTGCGCTAATATTTGCCTGGGGAATGTTTCCCCCCACCCTGCCCTCTCCAGCCGGAGAGGGACTGCATGAAGAGTAAAGGTAACGTTATGATTCGCACAATGCTGCAAGGTAAGCTTCACCGCGTCAAAGTGACGCAGGCAGACCTGCATTACGAAGGTTCCTGCGCGATTGACCAGGATTTCCTTGAGGCGGCGGGTATTCTCGAATACGAAGCCATTGATATTTACAACGTAACCAACGGCAAACGCTTCTCTACCTATGCGATTGCCGGTGAGCGTGGCTCAAAAATCATCTCCGTCAACGGCGCGGCGGCGCACTGTGCTGACGTGGGTGATATCCTGATTATCGCCACCTACGTCACCATGCCGGACGAACAGGCGCGCAGCTGGCAGCCTAAAGTGGCCTATTTTGACGGCGACAACGAGATGAAACGTACCGCGAAAGCCGTACCGGTTCAGGTTGCCTGATGTTACCCCTGCGGCTGATTGCTGATCAGCCGCGACATTGTCTCCAGCGAATCCGTTCTTAAGATATACAGGCGTTTCAGTAAGAACGGATTATCTCCCGGTTTCACCTTCCCTTTTACCGTCGTCACCGCCAGATGAAAACCGGCGTCGTTCGCCGCTTTCACCGCTTTGTCATCGTAACCGCCGAACGGATACGAGAGATAGAGCACGCGCGGGTTGAACTGTGCCAGCGAGCGCCGCGAGCGTTCAAAATCAAACAGAATGACGTGGTAGCTACGGCTCAGCAAAATAGGATGTTTATTGCCATCGACGCGGTGCAGGAAGTGGGTGTGCGACTGGATATCAAACACATCCTGAATCTCTTTCAGCTCCGACACGCTCATAAACTGCAGCGATTTCGGGTCCCACTTCTGCGGATGGCCTTTGATTCGCGACGAGATGATAAACGCCGTCGCCTTAAAGCCATACTGCTTCAGAATCGGCCACGCGTAGCGGTTGACCGACTTCAGACCGTCGTCAAAGGTAATCACCACCGCGCGGGCGGGCAGGTTCATTTTATTGCGCACGTAGCCTTCCAGCTGATAGAGCGTCAGCGTGGTGTAACCCTGATCGCGCAGCCAGGTCATCTGGTTGTTAAAGGCGCGCACGCTGGTGGTCGTGGAGGTGTGGCGGAAACGGGTGTTCTCTTCGTCGCGCAAAATATGGTGATAAGTGATCACCGGAATACCGCTGTCTTCCTGCGCATCCAGGCTGCTGATCCACGCCAGACGGTTGCCCATGCGGATTTGAAACCAGGTCTGGTTGAGTCTGTCTTTCAGCTTGCTGAGAATGGGATAGCGCAGGTTTGAACTCAGCGTACCAAACGGGGCGCTGCCGCTGTTGGGTGCGTTATACACCGGGGTGTCTTTCCAGGTGATCAGATTCTGGTTACTGAGCGGCTTATTGAGATCGCCCAGGCTGTCCTGAACGCGCTGTTTCCCCTGCACCTTTTCCAGATGGCCTTTGTCGATAAACCCGGTGCCAAAGCCGAAGCGAAATTCGTAATAGTCTGCCGCCGTAGGAACGACCGCAAGAATCTGCCCCGCGCGCACATTGCCGACGTTAACAACCTCGTTGCCCACCTGCGCCCAGATCGCCGCATCTTCAGTGGTTTGCATATATTGAGCGGGTAAGCCCTGTTGGCTTAATAAACTGGCAGAGACGCCGCCGGAGACCAGCAGCAACAGAAGGGAAAAAACGCGTATAAACATGGGATTATTATCGACACTAAAAATCAGTCGCCATTGTAGCAAAAGCGACATCAATACCAATGTTTAATTCTTATACAGGTCGTGGAGCAGGACAAAAGGCGGGTTTTTCTGCTGCTGATGCCAGAGGCTACTGACGCCGGGGATCTCCTGCCCGACCAGCGTATCGCGGAACTCCGCGCTGCTCAGCGTTTCGCGCAGCGGGTACATCATCTCCAGCAACGCGTAGTTAATCCCGGAAATCACTTCACAGTTTTCATGCTTGTGACTCAACAACGCGGCGGCGCGATACGGCGCGGCGCCCGATTTGTCGGTCATAAAAATGACGCCTTCACCGGTATCCGTCTCATGCAGCGCATCGCACATCATACGGCTCAGCATGTTGGTGCTCAGCCCGCGCCAGTAGTTCACCGCCCGGCACTGAGGCAGCGGACCCAATTTTTTTTCCAGGCGATCGATCATTGCCTGGGCATCGTCATCATGACAGGTAATCACCCAACCCAACATAGCGTCTCTCCTTTAGGGGAAAGTAGTTTAGCGGAGTGAAGATTAATTTATGGTGATAACTATCAAAGAAAATGCCCCGGCAGGCAGAGTGCTGCCGGGGATGCGGCTTAGCTGCGCAATCCGCGTCCGCGCTGGATCAGATACCAGCACAGAATATAGAAAGCGATGATGAAGACGGCGAGGACGATGACGGTGGTAAACAGCGGCACGTCAGTTATGCCGAGGAAGCCAAAGCGGAATCCGCTGATCATGTAGACAATCGGGTTCAGGTGCGACAGCGCCTGCCAGAACGGTGGCAGCAGCGTCAGGGAGTAGAACACCCCACCGAGATAGGTCAGCGGCGTCAGGACAAAGGTCGGGATCAGGCTGATGTCATCGAAAGTGGTCGCAAACACTGCGTTCAACAGGCCAGCCAGCGAGAACAGAATCGCGGTCATCAGCAGGGTCAGCGCTACGAACATCCATGAATGCACCTGGAACGGGACAAAGAACAGCGAAATAGCCGTCACCAGAATCCCTACCGCCAGCCCGCGCGCTACGCCGCCGCCAACATAACCGGCGATGATGACGTGCGTTGGCACCGGGGCCACCAGCAGCTCTTCAATGTTACGCTGGAACTTCGCGCTGAAAAACGACGACGCCACGTTGGCATAGGCGTTGGTGATCACCGCCATCATGATCAGGCCCGGCACGATAAACTGCATATAGGTAAAGCCATGCATTTCACCAATACGGGAGCCAATCAGATTCCCGAAGATGATGAAATAGAGCGTCATGGTGATCACCGGCGGCACCAGGGTTTGCACCCAAATGCGCATAAAGCGGTTAATCTCTTTGGCCCAGATACTTTTTAGCGCCACCCAGTAAAGATGCATCATGCCTGCTCTCCTTGTTTATCCTGGACCAGCGAGACAAACAGTTCTTCCAGTCGGTTAGCTTTGTTACGCATACTTAATACCTGAATGCCCTGCGCGCTCAGCTGCGCAAAGACGCTGTTAATGCCCTGCTCGCGCAGGACTTCCACTTCAAGCGTCGACGTGTCTACCAGACGATACTGATAGCCCTCCAGCTTCGGCAGCGGGCTTTTGGCCGCCAGATCGAGGATAAAGGTTTCGGACTTCAGCTTGGACAGCAGGTTCTTCATCGAGGTGTTTTCCACCAGCTCGCCGCGCTGAATGATGCCGATATTGCGGCACAGCATTTCAGCTTCTTCGAGGTAGTGGGTGGTCAGAATGATGGTGGTGCCTTTGTCATTCAAATCTTTGAGGAAACCCCACATCGAGCGGCGCAGTTCGATATCCACGCCTGCCGTTGGCTCATCAAGGATCAGCAGTTTTGGCTCATGCATCAAGGCGCGGGCGATCATCAGACGGCGCTTCATCCCGCCGGAGAGCATGCGCGCACGTTCGCCGCGTTTTTCCCACAGATCGAGCTGTTTAAGGTACTTTTCGCTGCGCTCGATGGCGTCCTGACGTTCTACGCCGTAGTAACCCGCCTGATTGACCACAATTTGCTGCACGGTTTCAAACGGGTTGAAGTTAAATTCCTGCGGCACCAGCCCCAGCTGACGTTTGGCGTTGACCACATCTTTTTCGAGATCATAGCCAAACACCGCGACGCTGCCCGAAGACTTGTTCACCAGCGAGCTGATGATGCCGATGGTCGTGGATTTCCCCGCGCCATTCGGCCCCAGCAGGGCGTAGAAATCCCCCGCTTCGACCTGCAAATCAATTCCGCGCAGCGCCTGAACGCCGCCCGGATAGACTTTTTTAAGCTGCTTAAGCTCAAGTGCGATAGTCATGAATTAAACTTACCTATAGTTCTGACACACGTTGTGTGGTTTCAATAAAAGTCGAGTTACCCTATATTAGCGCAACGCTATTACTCGGTTACAGGTCGTTAACCTCTATGAATGACATAGATACACTCATCAGCAACAATGCACTATGGTCAAAAATGCTGGTAGAAGAGGACCCGGGATTTTTTGAGAAGCTGGCGAAGGCGCAGAATCCACGTTTTTTATGGATTGGATGCTCTGACAGCCGCGTCCCGGCGGAACGCCTGACAGGCCTTGATTCGGGTGAGCTGTTCGTTCACCGTAACGTCGCAAACCTGGTCATTCACACCGATCTCAATTGTCTTTCCGTCGTGCAGTACGCGGTTGATGTGCTGGAAGTTGAGCACATTATTATCTGCGGCCATTACGGCTGCGGTGGTGTGCAGGCGGCGGTCGAAAACCCGGAGCTGGGGCTGATCGACAACTGGCTGCTGCATATTCGCGATATCTGGTTCAAACATAGTTCACTGCTGGGCGAAATGCCGCAGGAGCGTCGCCTCGACACCCTGTGCGAGCTTAATGTGATGGAGCAGGTCTATAACCTTGGCCATTCCACCATCATGCAGTCAGCATGGAAGCGCGGGCAGAAAGTCTCCGTTCACGGCTGGGCGTACGGTATCCATGATGGATTGCTGCGCAATCTGGAAGTGACTGCCACCAACCGCGAAACCCTTGAGCAGCGCTATCGTTCCGGGATTGCCAACCTGAAGCTCAAGCACGTTAACCACAAATAACCTGCAAAAAAGCCGGGCGGCGGCTTCGCCTACCCGGCCTGGGATGTGCCGTTCACGCTTTACAGGCCCGGTCAGCACAGCGCTTCCGGGCTAGACCGCTGAGATTACTCGTCCAGCAGTACCACTTTCCCGACATACGGCAGATGGCGATAACGCTGTGCGTAATCGATGCCGTAACCCACCACGAACTCATCCGGAATCGAGAAACCAACAAATTCAACCGGGACGTCAACTTCACGGCGAGTCGGTTTATCGAGCAGGGTGCAGATCGCCAGGGATTTCGGGCCGCGCAGGCTCAGGATCTCGCGCACTTTAGAGAGCGTGTTACCGGAGTCGATAATATCCTCTACGATTAACACATCCTTGCCGCGAATATCTTCATCCAGATCTTTCAGGATTTTCACGTCACGGGTGGTCGACATACCGCTGCCGTAGCTGGACGCGGTCATGAAATCCACTTCATGGGACACCTGAACTTCACGGCACAGGTCTGCCATGAACATGAATGAGCCGCGCAGCAGACCCACCAGCACCATATCGCTGCCGCTGTCCTGATAACGTTCGGTGATTTGACGACCCAGTTCGGCGATACGCGCTTTGATCTCCGCTTCCGGGATCATCACTTCAACACTATGTTTCATATTACTAACCGTATGATTTAAAACCAATCTATCACTGCGGATGCAGATACGTCCGGCAATGATTCACAAGTACGGCAGTATACCAGCAAATGGATTCGCCTGGCGCATGAGTTACAAAAAGCTCATTTTGTGATTCCGATCACACTTGTTAATACCTATAATTAATTGCTATCAAATAATTAACAAACTACAGAGTACTTTTCTATGGCTGAAATAAAATCTCAACAGCCGCGTCTACTGGTAACGTTAACAGCCGCTTTTGCCGCATTCTGCGCGCTGTATCTGTTAATCGGTGGCGTATGGCTGGTCGCGCTTGGCGGCTCCTGGTACTACCCGATTGCGGGCCTGGTCATGATTGCTGTGACCGTCCTGCTTTTGCGACGTAAACGTTCCGCGCTGTGGCTTTACGCAGCACTTCTGCTCGCAACGATGATCTGGGGTGTCTGGGAGGTCGGCTTCGATTTCTGGGCGCTCACGCCGCGTAGCGACATTCTCGTCTTCTTTGGTATCTGGCTGATCTTGCCCTTCGTCTGGCGTCGCCTGCTGGTGCCGTCCAGCGGTGCGGTTGCGGCACTGGTCGTGGCGTTGCTCATCACCGGTGGCATTCTGACCTGGGCCGGATTTAACGATCCGCAGGAAGTGAAAGGTACTCTGAGTGCCGATTCCACGCCTGCCGCCGCCATTTCTCAGGTGGCTGACGGCGACTGGCCGGCGTATGGGCGCAATCAGGAAGGACAACGTTACTCGCCGCTGAAGCAAATCAACGCCGATAACGTGAAAAACCTGAAAGAAGCCTGGACGTTCCGTACCGGCGATCTGAAGCAGCCGAACGATCCGGGTGAGCTGACTAACGAAGTCACCCCAATCAAAGTGGGCGACATGCTGTACCTGTGTACCGCTCACCAGCGTCTGTTCGCGCTGGATGCGTCGACCGGTAAAGAAAAATGGCACTTTGATCCGCAGCTGAACACCAACACCTCCTTCCAGCACGTGACCTGTCGTGGCGTCTCTTACCACGAAGCGCGCGCGGACAACGCCAGCCCGGACGTGGTGGCTGACTGTCCTCGCCGTATCATGCTGCCGGTGAACGATGGCCGTCTGTTTGCGATCAACGCCGAAACCGGCAAGCTGTGCGAAACCTTTGCCAACAAAGGTATCCTCAACCTGCAGACCAATATGCCGGATACCACGCCGGGCCTGTACGAGCCGACGTCACCGCCGATCATCACCGATAAAACCATCGTCATTGCCGGTTCTGTCACGGATAACTTCTCTACCCGTGAAACCTCGGGTGTGATTCGTGGTTTCGACGTGAACACCGGCAAACTGCTGTGGGCCTTCGATCCGGGCGCGAAAGATCCTAACGCCATCCCGTCGGATGAACACACCTTTACCTTTAACTCACCGAACTCCTGGGCACCGGCAGCGTATGACGCGAAGCTGGATCTGGTCTATCTGCCGATGGGCGTGACCACGCCGGATATCTGGGGCGGAAACCGCACGCCAGAGCAGGAGCGTTACGCCAGTGCCATCGTGGCGCTGAACGCAACGACCGGGAAACTGGCCTGGAGCTATCAAACCGTTCACCACGATCTGTGGGATATGGATATGCCGTCCCAGCCAACGCTGGCCGACATTACCGTCAACGGAAAAACTGTTCCGGTCATCTACGCGCCAGCGAAAACCGGCAACATCTTCGTGCTCGACCGTTCTAACGGCAAACTGGTGGTTCCGGCTCCGGAAAAACCGGTACCGCAGGGCGCAGCGAAAGGCGACTACGTTTCGAAAACGCAGCCGTTCTCTGACCTGAGCTTCCGTCCGAAGAAAGATCTGACCGGCGCGGACATGTGGGGCGCCACGATGTTCGATCAGCTGGTGTGCCGCGTGATGTTCCATCAGCTGCGCTATGAAGGCATCTTCACCCCGCCGTCTGAGCAGGGCACGCTGGTCTTCCCGGGTAACCTGGGGATGTTCGAATGGGGCGGTATCTCGGTCGATCCAAACCGCCAGGTGGCGATTGCCAACCCGATGGCGCTGCCGTTCGTCTCGAAGCTGATCCCACGCGGTCCTGGTAACCCGATGGAGCAGCCGAAAGATGCGAAAGGCAGCGGCACTGAAGCCGGTATTCAGCCGCAGTACGGCGTGCCGTATGGCGTTACGCTGAACCCGTTCCTCTCTCCGTTTGGCCTGCCGTGTAAACAGCCTGCCTGGGGTTACATCTCCGCGCTGGATCTGAAAACGAACCAGGTAGTATGGAAAAAACGTATTGGTACGCCACAGGACAGCATGCCGTTCCCGATGCCGGTTCCTGTTCCGTTCAATATGGGTATGCCGATGCTCGGCGGCCCGATCTCTACTGCCGGTAACGTTCTGTTCATTGCGGCAACCGCAGATAACTACCTGCGCGCGTACAACATGACTAACGGTGAGAAACTGTGGCAAGGCCGTCTGCCGGCCGGTGGACAGGCCACACCGATGACCTACGAAGCGAATGGCAAGCAGTACGTTGTCATCTCCGCGGGCGGTCACGGGTCATTTGGCACGAAGATGGGCGACTATATCGTCGCGTATGCGTTGCCGGATGATGTGAAGTAGATGTGAGTGAAATGCAAAACGGCAACCTTCGGGTTGCCGTTTTTAGAACTCTGGCCGGGTAAGGCGAAACGCCGCCCGGCTTTTTTACACCGTAAATCCTAGCATCATCCCGGTATCTTCATGTTCGAGCAGATGGCAGTGGGCCATATAGGCAAACTCCTTCGGCGCGTCATGCTCAAACTTCACCAGCACTTCGCTGACTCCGCCCTCCACCCGCACCGTATCTTTCCAGCCCGTTCGATGTGCCGCCGGCGCTTTGCCGTTCTCGGAGATAATGCGGAACTGCGTGCCGTGAATGTGGAACGGATGCAGCATCATGTCGCCCTCGCCTGAAATCACCCAGCGTTCGTACTGGCCCTTGCTGGCCGCAAACATCGGGGTGTTCATATCAAAGGCCTGGCCGTTGATACGGTTGGCGTTATGGAAATCAAACCCTTTCCCGCCGCCGTGATTCATATGGCCCATGTTGCCCATCTTGCCGTGGTCCATATTCATATGCCCCATCGACTGGCCGTGGTGCATGCCCGCCATCGCCTGATCGCCATATTTGTTCATCAATGCCTGCATGCCCATCATGTCGAGCATGGGGTCCATCGACAGCTGGAGTTTACGCTGGGTTAATCCGTCGAGGGACGGCAGCGCAGGCATGGCCGCCAGCGTATCCGGCAGCGTACCGGAGGCCGTCACCCGCAGCGGCTGTATGCGCAGCACCGGATGCGGCTTATCGAACGGCGCAACGGCCATCCCCATCTGACTCACCGGGAGCGTAATCAGGTCAAACGGTTTCCCGTCGCTGATATCCACCAGCACTTCAAAACGCTCGCCCATCAGCATCGGCAGTTCGCTGACTTTCACCGGCTCAGCCAGCAGCCCGCCGTCGCTCGCCACCACGTACATTGGACGCTGGTCGCTGGTGGCAAAGTTGAGGGAGCGCGCGTTACAGCCGTTGAGCAAGCGCAGGCGCAGCCAGCCTCGCGGCGCTGAATGCTGCGGATAAATCGCCCCGTTGGTGAGGAGCGTATCGCCAAACCAGCCGACGGCGGCGCTCATCACGTCGAGCTGATAGTCAATCTGCCCCTCAGCGGTAAATTTCTTGTCCTGTACGATCACCGGCACATCGTCGATACCCCACTGTTTTGGCAGACGCAGCATCCGGCTTTCGTCGTCTTCAATCAGCACCAGTCCCGCCAGCCCCATCGCCACCTGATGCCCGGTTTTGCCATGCTGATGGGGATGGAACCAGCAGGTCGCTGCGTGCTGGTCCGGGGTAAAGGTCACCGTGCGCTCACCGCCCGCTTTGATCACCCCTTGCGGGCCACCGTCGACCTCACCGGGAACCTCCAGGCCATGCCAGTGCAACGTCGTCTCTTCCGCAAGGGTATTATGAATATTCACCGTCACCGGTTTGCCCCGGGAAAGCTGAAGCGCCGGACCGAGCAAATTACCGTTATATCCCCATGTGGTGGCCTGATGCGCGCCAAAGGTCGATTTTCCCGACTGAACGATTAACTGGATGCGACTGCGGGCGTCGGCAGTCAGTAAATCAGGGATGGGCAGGGTGGGTCTGTCGGCGGCAAATGCGGCGCGGCTCCATAAAGGTAACGCGCTGGCAGCCCCCAGTACGGCTGAATATTTCAAAAAATCACGACGTTGCATGTTCATTCCTTTTTTCCGTGCAGGCGATATTTTGAGCTTAAACCCTCCCCTTGGGAGAAGGTCAAGTAAAGCGGCAATAATAAAGGTCGTCGCGCTGGTATCAAGTATGCTAACGTTTAATTTCCGTGACGCAGTGGTAAAAGCAATGAAGACGTTTTTCAGGACAATTTTGTTCGCCAGCCTGGTGGCGATGAGTGCGAACAGTTATGCGCTGAGTGAAAACGAAGCGGAAGATATGGCCGATCTGACGGCAGTTTTTGTTTTCCTGAAAAACGATTGTGGATACCAGAATTTACCCAACGGGCAGATTCGTCGTGCACTGGTTTTTTTTGCCCAGCAAAATCAATGGGATCTCAGCAACTACGATAGCTTTGACATGAAGGCGCTCGGTGAAGACAGTTACCGCGATTTAAGCGGCATTGGCATTCCTGTCGCGAAAAAATGCAAAGCGCTGGCCCGCGATTCGCTGAGCCTGCTCGCCTACGTGAAGTAACCCTTCCCGACGCCCCTTTGTTGCAATGATGGCCGTGCATGCGCGGTCGTTGTTGGCTATGATGTTGCGCCCATTTTGCGTGGGTGTAATGGATGTTAACAAAGGAGGTATCAGCCTGTGACCGATAACACCTTGTGGCATGAAACGCTGCATGACCAGTTTGGTCAGTACTTTGCCGTTGATAACGTGCTTTATCATGAGAAGACCGATCATCAGGATCTGATCATTTTCGAGAACGCCGCGTTCGGGCGCGTCATGGCGCTGGACGGCGTGGTGCAAACCACCGAGCGCGATGAGTTTATCTATCACGAAATGATGACCCATGTGCCGCTGCTGGCGCACGGACATGCGAAACACGTGCTGATCATTGGCGGCGGCGACGGCGCAATGCTGCGCGAAGTCTCCCGCCATAAAACCGTCGAGAGTATTACGATGGTCGAGATCGACGCCGGCGTGGTCTCTTTCTGTCGCCAGTACCTGCCAAATCACAATGCTGGCAGCTACGACGATCCGCGTTTTACGCTGGTGATCGACGACGGCGTTAATTTCGTTAATCAGACAAACCAGACCTTCGATGTGATCATCTCCGACTGCACCGATCCCATCGGCCCGGGCGCGACGCTCTTCACCTCGTCCTTCTACGAAGGCTGCAAACGCTGCCTGAACCCTGGCGGGATTTTCGTGGCGCAGAACGGCGTCTGTTTCCTGCAGCAGGACGAAGCCCTCGACAGCCATCGCAAGCTGAGCACCTATTTTGGTGACGTCAGCTTCTATCAGGCGGCGATCCCAACCTACTACGGCGGCATCATGACCTTTGCCTGGGCGACGGATAACGGGGCGCTACGCCATCTGTCGACCGAGATAATCCAGGCACGCTTCCATCAGGCAGGCCTGAAATGCCGTTACTATAATCCGGCAGTCCACACGGCGGCCTTTGCCCTGCCACAATATCTGCAAGACGCGCTGTCCTCTAAGGGGGTGAACTAAATTGAAAAAGCTGAAACTGCATGGCTTTAACAACCTGACCAAAAGCCTGAGTTTTTGTATTTACGATATCTGCTACGTGAAAACAGCGGAGGAGCGCGATGGTTATATCGCCTATATCGATGAACTCTACAATGCCAACCGCCTGACCGAGATCCTGTCAGAAACCTGCTCCATCATCGGGGCCAATATCCTGAACATTGCGCGTCAGGACTATGAACCGCAGGGTGCCAGCGTCACGATCCTCGTGAGCGAAGAGCCGATCGACCCGCAGCTTATCGATCCCACCGAGCACCCAGGCCCACTGCCCGAGGCGGTGGTCGCCCATCTCGATAAGAGCCATATCTGCGTGCACACCTATCCTGAAAGCCACCCGGAAGGCGGGCTGTGTACCTTCCGCGCTGACATCGAGGTCTCTACCTGTGGGGTGATTTCACCGCTGAATGCGCTGAACTATCTCATCCATCAACTGGAATCCGATATTGTCACCGTGGACTATCGCGTGCGCGGTTTCACCCGTGATATCAACGGCATGAAGCATTTTATCGATCATGAGATCAATTCGATTCAGAACTTTATGTCCGAGGACATGAAGGCGCTGTATGACATGATGGATGTGAACGTCTACCAGGAAAACATCTTCCACACCAAGATGTTACTGAAAGAATTCGACCTGAAGCATTACATGTTCCATACCAGGCCAGAAGATTTAAGCGAAGAGGAGCGGAAGGAAATTACCGACCTGCTCTGGAAAGAGATGCGCGAAATCTACTACGGCCGCAATATTCCGGCCGTGTAAAGCGCACGGGGAGCAAGGAAGCTCCGCTGATTTACTTCTGTTTCATGAAATCACGGTACGCCGCTACCACCTGCAAAAAGTCCTCCACGCCGCACAGCGACAGACTCTCTTCGTCGTAGTAGCTCATCCCCTCTTCCATCTCATCGCCTGAAAACTCAAGCTGATTGGCGCGCACCATGACCTCTTCCCCGTCCATCCAGAGGGTGTATTCATGTCCGACGCGCTGCCAGGATCGCTCGCTGCCTTTTACGGTTTGCGCAGCGTCTTCGACTTCGTCGAGCAGGGCGAGATTTTCTTTCACTTCTTCGTTGAACCAATGCCCGACCACCTCGTGGCCCATCGACATACGCACTTTCACCACTCCGGTGATATCGCGCAGAAATTCGTAATCCATGGTGTTTTCCTCTGCAGAGCCATTGGCGTAATTATCGCAGATAGAGAGGAGATAAAAAGCGGGACGGGTGTCAGGAGTGGAAAATAAAAAACCCCGCAGGCAAAACGCGGGGTTTTATTGTCTTGCAGGCCGGGCAGCGCAGTGCCGCCCGGCAACACCTTACACGGCGGTCTGGAAGATCACGCCGTCGGCTTTCTCGGTGTACTGAGAGAGCTTGTCGAAGTTCAGATAGCGATAGGTATCCACCGCCGTCTTATCAACCTGAGCAACGAAGGTCTGGTACTCTTCCGGCGTCGGCAGTTTGCCGATCAGCGCCGCAACAGCCGCCAGCTCCGCAGAGGCCAGATAGACGTTCGCACCGGTCCCTAAACGGTTCGGGAAGTTACGGGTCGAGGTAGAGACTACCGTTGCACCGTCAGCCACACGCGCCTGGTTACCCATACACAGGGAACAGCCAGGGATTTCGATACGCGCACCGCTCTTACCAAAGACGCTGTAGTAGCCCTCTTCCGTCAGCTGTGCCGCATCCATACGCGTTGGCGGAGCGACCCACAGACGCGTTGGCAGCTGGCCTTTGTGGGTATCCAGCAGCTTACCGGCAGCGCGGAAGTGACCAATGTTGGTCATGCAAGAGCCGATGAACACTTCGTCGATCTTATCGCCCTGCACGTCAGACAGCAGACGCGCATCGTCAGGATCGTTTGGTGCGCACAGGATTGGCTCTTTGATATCCGCCAGATCGATGTCGATAACCGCCGCGTATTCTGCGTCAGCATCGGCTTCGAGTAGCTGCGGATCGGCCAGCCATTTTTCCATACCCTGCACACGGCGCTCGAGGGTGCGACGATCGCCGTAACCTTCAGCGATCATCCACTTCAGCAGCACGATGTTAGAGCTGAGATACTCAACGATCGGCTCTTTGTTCAGCTTGATGGTACAGCCTGCCGCAGAACGCTCGGCAGAGGCATCCGTCAGCTCAAACGCCTGCTCAACTTTCAGATCCGGCAGACCTTCGATCTCCAGAATGCGGCCTGAGAAGATGTTTTTCTTCCCTTTCTTCTCAACGGTCAGCAGGCCCTGTTTGATCGCGTACAGCGGGATCGCATGCACCAGATCGCGCAGGGTAATGCCCGGCTGCATTTTGCCTTTGAAGCGCACCAGTACGGATTCCGGCATGTCCAGCGGCATCACGCCCGTTGCGGCAGCAAACGCCACCAGGCCAGAGCCTGCCGGGAAGGAGATGCCGATCGGGAAGCGGGTGTGGGAGTCACCACCGGTACCCACAGTATCCGGCAGCAGCATGCGGTTCAGCCAGGAGTGGATAACGCCATCGCCAGGGCGCAGCGATACGCCGCCACGGTTCATGATGAAGTCTGGCAGCGTGTGGTGTGTGGTCACGTCTACCGGCTTCGGATAGGCAGCCGTGTGGCAGAAGGACTGCATCACCAGGTCGGACGAGAAGCCCAGACACGCCAGGTCTTTCAGCTCATCACGGGTCATAGGACCGGTGGTGTCCTGAGAACCGACGGAGGTCATTTTAGGTTCGCAGTACGCACCCGGACGAACACCCGTCACGCCGCACGCGCGGCCAACCATTTTCTGAGCCAGGGAGTAGCCGCGAGTGCTCTCCGCCACGTCTTTCGCCTGACGGAACACATCGCTGTGCGGCAGGCCCAGCGCTTCACGCGCTTTGGTGGTCAGGCCACGACCGATGATCAGCGGAATACGGCCACCTGCGCGGACTTCGTCGATCAGCACATCGGTTTTCAGTTCGAAGCTAGCCAGCAGTTCGCCGGTTTCATGGTTGCGGACTTCGCCTTTGAACGGATAAACGTCAATCACGTCACCCATGTTAAGGTCGCTCACATCCACTTCGATCGGCAGTGCGCCCGCATCTTCCATGGTGTTAAAGAAGATAGGTGCAATTTTGCCGCCGAGACACAGACCGCCGCCGCGCTTGTTCGGCACATGAGGGATGTCATCGCCCATGAACCACAGCACAGAGTTGGTTGCGGATTTACGCGAAGAACCGGTACCGACCACGTCACCGACATACGCCAGCGGGAAGCCTTTCTTATTTAATTCTTCGATCTGTTTGATCGGACCGACAACGCCCGGCTGATCGGGGTTAATGCCTTCGCGGGCGTTTTTCAGCATCGCCAGGGCGTGCAGTGGGATATCCGGGCGGGACCAGGCATCCGGGGCCGGAGACAGGTCATCAGTGTTGGTTTCGCCGGTCACTTTGAAGACCGTAACGGTAATTTTTTCAGCAAGCTGAGGACGGTTCAGGAACCATTCGGCATCAGCCCAGGATTGCATCACCTGTTTCGCATAGACGTTGCCTGCTTTCGCCTTCTCTTCCACATCGTAGAAGTTATCAAACATCAGCAGCGTTTGTGCCAGCGCTTTTGCGGCAATCGGTGCCAGCGCGTCGCTGTCCAGTGCATCAATTAACGGATGGATGTTGTAGCCGCCCTGCATGGTGCCGAGCAGTTCAATCGCTTTTTCAGGAGTAACCAGTGGGGAGGTTGCTTCGCCTTTGGCAACGGCAGCAAGGAATCCGGCTTTCACATACGCGGCTTCATCGACGCCTGGCGGAACACGGTTGATCAACAGATCTAACAGGAATTCTTCTTCGCCCGCAGGCGGATTCTTCAGCAGCTCGACGAGGCCGGCCATCTGGGTTGCATCTAAGGGTTTCGGTACAATTCCCTCGGCGGCACGTTCTGCTACGTGCTTACGGTATTCTTCTAGCACGACGGTTCTCCTCGCTCTCATTGTCATATGCGGTCGGCGTTCTCTTCACGCTCCTGTGAGACAGCAGTTTGTAGGGTAAATGCCCGATACCGCGTCGGGCAGCATAGCAGGATTTCTGCACAGTGTTAATCCGTTTACAAAAAAGCAACATTAAATAGTTTGCTGAATCGTTAAGGATGGTATAGCGCGCGGAGAGCGGGATTTTTCAGGCACAAAAAAACCGCCTTTCAGCGGTTTACTGCTGGCCGCTCGCAAGAGCGGCCTTCTGAATATCTCACGCCTTTTTCCCCATCGGATATAATTTGTGTAATAAATGCTCACACTCTTTATCCGGATACAGCGGGCCGTTTCCCAACATTAATCAAAACCACAAAATACGGGTGAATATACTCGCGGCAACAAGAACGCCCATCGACACTGCTTACGCTGGAGTCACACTATGAAGTTGCCCTTTAAGCCACATCTGCTTGTCCTGCTGTGCAGTGCCGGGCTGTTAGCCGCATCCGGCGTCATGTATGTGAAAAGTCGAGCGCCCGAGACAGTTTCAACGCCTCCGCCCGCTGTAGCGCCCACCGCACCTCAGCCTGTTTCCCCGACACCCGCCCCGGTGGTCACCCCGACCTATACCGCCGCGCAAATCGATCAGTGGACCGCGCCCATCGCGCTCTACCCTGACGCACTGCTCTCGCAGATTCTGATGGCCTCAACCTACCCGGCAAACGTGATTCAGGCCGCGCAGTGGTCGAAAGATAACCCCAAAATGCAGGGTGATGCCGCCATTCAGGCGGTGAGCAATCAGCCGTGGGACCCCAGCGTTAAATCCCTGGTGGCCTTCCCTCAGCTGATGTCCCTGATGGGGGAAAATCCGCCATGGATACAGAATCTCGGCGATGCGTTTCTGGCTCAGCCGAAAGATGTGATGGACTCCGTCCAGCGTCTGCGGCTCCTGGCCCAGCAGACGGGCGCGCTGCAGTCCACACCACAGCAAACGGTCACCAGCGTGAAGAAAGCGGCCCCGGCTGCCAGCACAGCGTCCGGCTCAGCGTCAACGACCGCTGCCACGACGACCAGTCCAACGGTGATCAAAATCGAGTCCGCCGATCCGCAGGTGGTTTACGTCCCGACCTACAATCCCAACACGGTTTACGGCACCTGGCCCAGCGCCAGCTATCCGCCGGTTTACCTGCCCCCTTCCCCTGGCGAGCAGTTTACCAATAGCCTGGTGAAAGGCCTTGGGTTTAGCCTTGGGGTCGCCACGACTTACGCGATTTTCAGCAATATCGACTGGGACGATGACGACGATTATCATCATCATGATCACGATGACTACGATCACCACAACGGCGGCTATAACCGCAATGGTGATAATAACATCAATATCAACGTGGATAATTTCAACAAAATCAGCGGACAGCGCCTGACGGATAACAACCGCACCTGGCAGCATAATCCGGCCTATCGCGAAGGCGTTCCGTATCCGAATAATCAGCTGAACAACCGCTTCCACTCGACGAACAGCGCAACCGGTCTGAGCGCCACTCAGCACCAACCGATCAATCGCGACAGCCAGCGTCAGGCGGCGATGGCGCAGGTTCAGCAATCAACCGGGAAAACCCTTTCACAAACCCAGCGCGCGGCAACCAAAGAGGTGCAGCGTCAGGCGGCGAACAATCAGCTGAAGCAGATTTCCCAGCGTAATAACTATCGCGGGTACGACACCAGTAAACCAAACACCGCCCAGCGAGCGAATAACAAAGCGCAGCGCGAGAATCATCAGAATTTGTCACAGCGACAGGATCGACCGGCCTCACAGCCAACCCGCCAGCGAAATACGCAACCGCGAGCCAATGCGTTAAGCGGCAACGATAGCCGCTCAGCCAACTGGCAGGCGCAGCAACAGCGCGGAGCGCAAAGCCGTCAGTTCACCGCGCAACACCAGAATCGTCAGCAGCCACGGCAAATGCCGGCAGGCCGCAGCGAACACCGTGAATTCCGTCACCGCTAAGGGAATCGAAATGAAAACGAAATTACTCAGTGGGATGATGTTGTTCATGGTCTCAACCTTCGCCCTCGCACAGCAGCATTTTGCCACGCCGGACGAGGCGACCAGCGCGCTGGCGAAAGCCATCAGCGGGCAAAACGAAGCCGAGATGAAAAATCTACTCGGCGATGACTGGCGTGATTTTCTGCCGCCGGAGGGCGTCGATCCGGAGGCGGTCGACCGTTTTCTACGCGACTGGAAAGTCAGCCACCACACGGTGATCAACGGCGATGTGGCGCACCTCAACGTGGGCGACAGCGACTGGCAATTGCCCATCCCGGCGGTGAAACGCGCCGCTGGCTGGCAGTTTGATATGCAAAAAGCCGCCGAGGAGATCCTGACACGGGAGATCGGTCGCAACGAGCTGGCCGCTATTGAAGCGCTCCACGCCTACGTGGATGCACAGAAGAGTTTCTTCGCTCTAAACCATCGCTATGCGGAAAAAGTGATCAGCGCTGAAGGGAAAAAAGACGGTTTATACTGGCCAGCCGCGCCGGGTGAAGCGCCCAGCCCGCTGGGGCCAGCATTCAGCCCGCAGGTGCCGGGGACCGGTTATCACGGCTATCACTTCCGCATTCTGCCGGATAAAGACAACGGCTTTGCGATGATCGCCTGGCCCGTCAGCTATGGGCAGACTGGCGTGATGAGTTTTGTGGTGAACGGTGATGATCAGGTGTATCAGACGAACCTGGGAAATGAAACGCAGAAGAAAGCGAAAGCGATAACGGCTTATCATCCTGATAAAGAGTGGCAGCCCGTTGCGCCGTAAATAAAAAAAGCCGCTCAGTTGAGCGGCTTTTTACGGTTCGAGAGATTACTTCTTCTTGGCTTTCGCGTTTGGCAGGTCGGTGATGCTACCTTCAAACACTTCTGCAGCCAGGCCCACGGACTCGTGCAGAGTCGGGTGCGCGTGGATGGTCAGCGCGATGTCTTCAGCGTCACAGCCCATTTCGATAGCCAGACCGATCTCACCCAGCAGCTCGCCGCCGTTGGTACCGACAATCGCACCACCGATCACACGGTGAGTCTCTTTGTCGAAGATCAGTTTGGTCACGCCATCGGCGCAATCGGAAGCGATCGCACGGCCAGAAGCTGCCCACGGGAAGGTGGCGGTTTCGTAGCTGATGCCTTTCTCTTTCGCTTCTTTCTCGGTCAGACCGACCCAGGCAACTTCCGGCTCGGTGTATGCGATTGATGGAATGACTTTCGGGTCGAAGTAGTGTTTCATGCCCGCGATAACTTCAGCGGCAACGTGACCTTCGTGAACACCTTTGTGCGCCAGCATTGGCTGACCGACGATATCGCCGATAGCGAAGATGTGCGGCACGTTGGTACGCAGCTGTTTGTCCACACGGATAAAGCCACGATCGTCCACTTCAACGCCAGCAGCGCCTGCATCGAGGTTTTTACCGTTTGGCACACGGCCAATCGCTACCAGTACGGCGTCGTAACGCTGCGCTTCAGCAGGGGCTTTTTTGCCTTCCATGGAAACGTAAATACCGTCTTCTTTTGCTTCAACGGCAGTGACTTTGGTTTCCAGCATCAGGTTGAATTTCTTGCTGATGCGTTTGGTGAAGACTTTAACGATATCTTTATCGGCAGCCGGGATAACCTGGTCGAACATCTCAACCACGTCAATCTCTGAACCCAGCGCATGGTATACGGTACCCATTTCCAGACCGATGATACCGCCACCCATAACCAGCAGGCGTTTTGGTACGGTTTTCAGTTCCAGGGCGTCGGTGGAATCCCACACGCGAGGATCTTCATGCGGAATGAACGGGAGTTCGATCGGACGGGAGCCCGCCGCGATGATCGCGTTGTCGAAGTTGATCACGGTTTTGCCGTTCTCGCCTTCCACTTCCAGGGTGTTAGCCCCGGTGAATTTACCCAGACCGTTGACCACTTTCACTTTACGGCCTTTGGCCATACCCGCCAGACCGCCGGTCAGCTGAGTGATCACTTTCTCTTTCCAGGTACGAATCTTGTCGATATCGGTTTTCGGCTCGCCGAAGACGATACCGTGGTCAGCCAGTGCTTTGGCTTCTTCGATAACTTTTGCAACGTGCAGCAGTGCTTTAGAAGGGATACAGCCGACGTTCAGACAAACACCGCCGAGGGTGTTGTAACGTTCTACGATAACGGTTTCCAGACCTAAATCAGCGCAACGGAAGGCAGCAGAGTAACCTGCCGGGCCTGCCCCAAGTACCACGACCTGAGTTTTGATTTCAGTACTCATCATGACCTCTTATTGATTTCCGGCGGTCCAGGTACTTGTCGCCCTTCATCCACCGGGACGTTCTATCCGCCCGTATTTTACAAAATTGTTAACAATTTTGAAACAACAAACGGCTCATGAATTCTTGTCTTTACCAATAACCTCACAATTTTCATGAGATTACAAGACAAAAAGCCGGCCGACTGGCCGGCTTTTGCGATTACATCACCAGGCGGCGAATATCGCTCAGGGTGTTATTGATGATGGTAATGAAGCGCGCACCATCAGCACCGTCGATCACGCGGTGGTCGAAGGAGAGAGAGATTGGCATCATCAGACGCGGCACAAACTCTTTACCATTCCACACTGGTTCCATCGCGGACTTGGACACACCGAGGATCGCCACTTCCGGCGCGTTAACAATCGGCGCGAAGTGGGTAGTACCCAGGCCGCCGATGCTGGAGATAGTGAAGCAACCGCCCTGCATTTCGCCGGCAGTCAGCTTACCATCACGCGCTTTCTTGGAGATCACCGTCAGTTCACGGGACAGCTCAGTGATGCTCTTCTTGTTCACGTCTTTGAAGACCGGAACAACCAGACCATTTGGCGTATCAACCGCAACACCGATGTTGATGTATTTCTTCAGCGTCAGACGCTGCGCATCTTCAGACAGGGAGCTGTTGAAACGTGGCATCTGCTCAAGAGCTGCCGCAACAGCTTTCATGATGAAGACCACTGGGGTGAATTTCACGTCCAGTTTACGTTTCTCGGCTTCGGCGTTCTGCTGTTTACGGAACGCTTCCAGATCGGTGATATCGGTTTTGTCGAAGTGAGTAACGTGCGGGATCATCACCCAGTTACGGCTCAGGTTAGCACCAGAGATTTTCTGGATACGGCCCAGTTCCACTTCTTCGATTTCGCCAAACTTGCTGAAGTCCACTTTCGGCCATGGCAGCATGCCCGGAATACCGCCACCGGCAGCAGCAGCTGGTGCCGCTTCAGCGCGTTTCACAGCTTCTTTCACGTAAGTCTGAACGTCTTCGCGCAGGATACGACCTTTACGGCCCGTCCCTTTCACTTTCGCCAGATTCACACCGAATTCGCGCGCCAGGCGACGAATCAGCGGAGTCGCGTGAACGTACGCGTCGTTCTCAGCAAACTCAGATTTGCCTTCTGCTTTCGCGGCCGGTGCAGCGGCTTTCGCAGCAGGCGCCGGAGCGGCAGCAGCAGGTGCTGGCGCAGCAGTTGGAGCCGCAGCAGGCGCAGCGCCTTCCACTTCGAAGACCATGATCAGAGAGCCGGTAGACACTTTATCGCCGGTGCTGATTTTGATTTCTTTAACGGTACCTGCGAACGGAGCCGGGACTTCCATAGAGGCTTTGTCGCCCTCTACGGTGATCAGTGACTGCTCAGCGGCAACTTTGTCGCCCACTTTCACCATCACTTCAGTCACTTCAACTTCGTCACCGCCGATATCCGGAACGTTAACGTCTTTCGCGCCAGACGCTGCTGGTGCAGCAGCCGCCGCCGGAGCAGCCGCCTGTGCTGGAGCCGCAGCCGGTGCAGCGCCCGCCACTTCGAAGACCATAATCAGGGAGCCGGTAGACACTTTGTCACCGGTGTTGATTTTGATCTCTTTTACCACGCCCGCGAACGGAGCCGGGACTTCCATAGAGGCTTTGTCGCCTTCTACGGTGATCAGGGATTGTTCAGCAGCAACGGTGTCGCCCACTTTCACCATGATCTCAGTCACTTCAACTTCGTCACCGCCGATGTCAGGCACGTTAACGTCTTTTGCAGCCGCAGCCGCTGGTGCAGCTGCCGGAGCCGCTGCTTCTTTCTTCTCTTCCTGCGCAGGTGCAGCAGCTGCTGCACCGTCGGCGGAATCGAAAATCATGATCAGTTTGCCAGTCTCGGTTTTATCGCCAACAGAGACTTTGATCTCTTTAACGATGCCAGCCTGAGGAGACGGGACTTCCATAGAGGCTTTATCGCCTTCTACGGTGATCAGCGACTGTTCAGCTTCAACTTTGTCGCCTACTTTGACCAGGATCTCGGTGATTTCAACTTCATCAGCCCCGATGTCCGGTACATTGATTTCGATAGCCATTATTCTTTTACCTCTTACGCCAGACGCGGGTTAACTTTATCTGCATCGATGTTGAATTTGGTGATTGCTTCCGCAACCACTTTCTTATCGATTTCGCCACGTTTAGCCAGTTCGCCCAGCGCTGCAACGACCACGTAAGAAGAGTCAACTTCGAAGTGGTGACGCAGGTTTTCGCGGCTGTCAGAGCGACCGAAGCCGTCGGTACCCAGTACGCGGTAATCATCAGCCGGTACATAAGTACGAACCTGCTCGGCGAACAGTTTCATATAGTCAGTAGATGCTACTGCCGGAGCGTCGTTCATCACCTGAGCGATGTACGGTACGCGTGGCGTTTCCATTGGGTGCAGCATGTTCCAGCGCTCACAATCCTGGCCATCACGTGCCAGTTCAGTGAAGGACGTTACGCTGTACACGTCAGAGCCAACGCCGTAGTCGTTCGCCAGGATCTGCGCTGCTTCACGTACGTGACGCAGGATAGAACCGGAGCCCAGCAGCTGAACTTTACCTTTGCTACCCGCGATGGTTTCGAGTTTGTAGATACCTTTACGGATACCTTCCTCGGCACCTGCTGGCATAGCCGGCATGTGGTAGTTTTCGTTCAGCGTAGTGATGTAGTAGTAAATGTTCTCTTGCGCTTCACCGTACATACGAACCAGACCGTCATGCATGATGACTGCCACTTCGTACGCGTAAGACGGGTCATAAGAGATACAGTTCGGGATAGTCAGAGACTGAATGTGGCTGTGGCCATCTTCGTGCTGCAGACCTTCACCGTTCAGAGTCGTACGACCGGAAGTACCACCGACCAGGAAGCCGCGAGCCTGTTGGTCGCCAGCCTGCCAGCACAGGTCACCGATACGCTGGAAACCGAACATGGAGTAGTAGATGTAGAACGGAATCATCGGCAGGTTGTTGGTGCTGTAAGAGGTCGCAGCAGCCAGCCAGGATGCGCCTGCACCCAGCTCGTTGATCCCTTCCTGCAGAATCTGGCCTTTCTCGTCTTCTTTGTAGTATGCAACCTGCTCACGGTCCTGCGGGGTGTACTGCTGGCCGTTCGGGCTGTAAATACCGATCTGACGGAACAGACCTTCCATACCGAAGGTACGCGCTTCATCGGCGATGATTGGAACCAGGCGATCTTTGATCGACTTGTTCTTCAGCATCACGTTCAGGGCACGAACGAACGCGATAGTGGTAGAGATCTCTTTGTTCTGCTCTTCCAGCAGCTGGGAGAAGTCTTCCAGAACCGGCAGTTCCAGTTTCTCAGTGAAGTTCACCTGACGGGACGGCAGGTAGCCGTTCAGTTTCTGACGCTGTGCGTGCAGGTAGGTGTGTTCTTCAGAACCTTCCGGGAAGGTGATGTAAGAGAGGTTTTCAACCTGCTCGTCGGTGACAGGAACGTTGAAGCGGTCGCGGATATAACGCACGCCGTCCATGTTCATTTTCTTCACCTGGTGCGCAATGTTTTTACCTTCGGCGGTGTCACCCATGCCATAACCTTTGATGGTATGAGCCAGGATAACTGTTGCTTTGCCTTTGGTTTCTTGCGCGTTTTTCAGTGCTGCGTAGACTTTCTTCGGATCGTGGCCGCCACGGTTCAGAGCCCAGATCTGATCGTCAGACCAGTCTGCAACCAGCGCTGCGGTTTCAGGGTATTTACCGAAGAAGTGCTCACGAACGTAGGCACCGTTTTTGGATTTGAAGGTCTGATAGTCGCCGTCAACGGTTTCATTCATCAGCTGAATCAGTTTACCGCTGGTATCTTTACGCAGCAGCTCATCCCAACGACCGCCCCACATCACTTTAACGACGTTCCAGCCAGCACCGCTGAAGATGCCTTCCAGTTCGTTGATGATCTTGCCGTTGCCGGTTACCGGACCATCCAGACGCTGCAGGTTACAGTTGATGATGAAGCACAGGTTGTCCAGTTTCTCACGGGTAGCGATGGTGATCGCACCTTTAGATTCTGGCTCATCCATCTCGCCGTCGCCCAGGAAGGCGTAAACGGTCTGCTGAGAGGTATCTTTCAGCCCACGGTGTTCCAGATATTTCAGGAATTTAGCCTGGTAAATCGCACCGATTGGACCCAGACCCATAGAAACGGTCGGGAACTGCCAGAACTCAGGCATCAGTTTAGGGTGCGGGTAAGAAGACAGACCTTTACCGTGAACTTCCTGACGGAAGTTGTTCATCTGCTCTTCAGTCAGACGACCTTCCAGGAACGCACGTGCGTAAACGCCCGGAGAGATGTGGCCCTGGAAGTAAACCAGGTCGCCGCCGTCTTTCTCGGTGCGTGCGCGGAAGAAGTGGTTAAAGCACACTTCATAAACGGTCGCAGAAGACTGGAAGGAAGCCATGTGGCCGCCCAGCTCCAGGTCTTTCTTGGATGCGCGCAGAACGGTCATGATCGCGTTCCAGCGAATTGCAGAACGGATACGACGTTCCAGATCCAGATTGCCCGGGTATTCCGGTTCGTCTTCGACGGCAATCGTGTTTACGTAGTTGCTAGCCCCTGCACCTGAAGCTACTTTCACGCCACCTTTACGGGCTTCTGAAAGCAGCTGATCAATCAGATACTGAGCGCGCTCAACACCTTCTTCACGGATGACCGATTCGATCGCCTGTAGCCAGTCGCGAGTTTCGATCGGATCCACGTCATTTTGGAGACGTTCTGACATGGGGGTATTCCTTATCTATCTAATACGTTGATTTGTCTGGAACCTGTCCCATTGTGCTCTCAGCAAAGAACACAATAAGACAGGTTCTGCGTTTAGTTGCCGCGCTCTAAAAAAACTCTGGCGCTTAATCCTTTCGTTGCTGTATGCGGCGGAGTGAACGTTCTCTACGACTCTGTTCACGGCTGCGGTCCAGCAAGATTTCCTCAATGAAAGCCAGGTGACGGTGCGACGCTTCACGCGCCTGCTCCGGTTCCCCGGCCATTATCGCCTCGAATACACGGGTGCGATGATTGCTGACCAGCGGGAGCATCTCCCGGCGGGCGTACAACAATTCAAAATTTTGTCGAACATTCTGGGCCAGCATCGGCTCCATACAACGAAGCAGGTGGAGAAGCACGACATTGTGCGCTGCTTCGGTGACGGCAATTTGATACTGGACGACGGCATTGGACTCGGCGTCGAGATCGCCTGACTGCTGTGCCCGTTCAATGGCCTGATGCAGTTCGCGAATACGCACGCGATCTTCATCATTGCTGCGCAGGGCCGCGTAATAAGCAGCGATACCTTCAAGCGCGTGACGGGTTTCAAGCAGGTCAAACTGGGATTCTGGGTGGTCAGACAAAAGCTCGACCAGCGGATCGCTGAAGCTCTGCCACAGGCTATTTTGCACAAACGTTCCACCGCCCTGACGACGAAGCAGCAAGCCCTTCGCTTCGAGACGTTGAATCGCCTCACGCAGAGAGGGACGGGAAACGTCGAACTGTTTTGCCAGCTCGCGTTCAGGCGGGAGTTTTTCACCGGGGCGCAGAGTCCCTTCGAGGATTAAAAACTCCAGCTGCTGCTCTATCACATCCGATAGTTTTGGTTGGCGAATTTTGCTGTAGGCCATATTCCCTGTCTTACGCCTTTTTGCCCGGAGTAAATTGGTCTTACCAATTTCATGTTCGTATCGCTAAAGTAACAAAGTATTCACCTTCTGTCCATATTGGTTTTGATTGAAATCAGTAAACCCTGCACATTTTAACAACCTTACAGAAATAACGTTTCAGAAATGTAACTTTGCACAAATGAACTGGTTACCACTAAAAAGGTAGTTTTAACCTTATTGAAACGAGGGGATTTGCAATCTGAAGCGATTCAACAAGGTAAATAATGAAAATTCGCCCACTTATGGAGCATTTTTATTCTATAGATGGGGTGAGGGAGCGACGCGCACGCATTTACAAATGCTTTCTTTTTATTCAAGCGATCGACATCCCTTCATAAAGCAGGTGCATTCGCTGGCGCTTACCACTATTCTTGCGTCAACGGAAGCCATCTCCGCTTTTTTCGGTCAACTTCACCGTAAAGAAATAAATACAGAAAATGGACTTTCATAATTACACACGCCCGAGCGTGAACATAACAACCACACACGAGGTTTCAAATGGAAGCTCAACAGCATGGCGATCAGCTAAAGCGCGGCCTTAAAAACCGCCATATACAGCTCATCGCGTTGGGTGGCGCTATCGGTACCGGCCTGTTTCTGGGCAGCGCATCCGTCATTCAGTCGGCAGGTCCGGGGATTATTCTGGGCTATGCCATCGCGGGCTTTATCGCCTTCCTTATTATGCGCCAGCTCGGTGAAATGGTGGTTGAAGAACCGGTAGCCGGCTCCTTCAGCCACTTTGCCTATAAGTACTGGGGCGGCTTTGCCGGTTTCGCGTCGGGCTGGAACTACTGGGTCCTGTACGTTCTGGTTGCCATGGCTGAGCTGACTGCCGTCGGGAAATACATCCAGTTCTGGTATCCGGAGATCCCAACCTGGGTATCGGCAGCGGCTTTCTTTGTGATCATCAACGCCATCAACCTGACTAACGTCAAAGTGTTTGGTGAGATGGAGTTCTGGTTCGCGATTATCAAAGTGATCGCGGTTGTGGCGATGATCATCTTCGGCGGCTGGCTGCTGTTCAGCGGCAACGGTGGCCCGCAGGCGACCGTGCGCAACCTGTGGGAGCAAGGCGGGTTCTTGCCTCATGGCATGACCGGGCTGGTGATGATGATGGCGATCATCATGTTCTCGTTTGGTGGGCTGGAGCTGGTGGGGATTACCGCCGCCGAAGCCGATAACCCTGAGCAGAGCATCCCGAAAGCCACCAACCAGGTTATCTACCGTATTCTGATCTTCTATGTGGGCTCACTGGCGGTTCTGCTCTCCCTGCTGCCGTGGACGCGCGTCACCGCTGACACCAGCCCGTTTGTCCTGATCTTCCATGAACTGGGCGATACCTTCGTGGCAAACGCGCTGAACATCGTGGTGCTGACCGCGGCGCTGTCCGTCTATAACAGCTGCGTCTACTGCAACAGCCGTATGCTGTTCGGTCTGGCACAGCAGGGTAACGCTCCGAAAGCCCTGCTGAACGTCGACAAACGCGGCGTGCCGGTGAACTCCATTATGGTGTCCGCAGTGGTGACCGCCCTGTGCGTGCTAATTAACTATCTGGCACCGGAATCTGCATTCGGTCTGCTGATGGCGCTGGTCGTGTCCGCACTCGTAATCAACTGGGCGATGATTAGCCTGGCGCACATTAAGTTCCGCCGCGCGAAACAGCAGCAAGGCGTGAAAACGCGCTTCCCTGCCCTGTTCTATCCGCTGGGCAACTGGGTGTGCCTGATCTTTATGGCGGCGGTGCTGGTGATCATGCTGATGACCCCTGGTATGGCGATCTCCGTGTATCTCATTCCTGTCTGGATTGTGATCCTCGGCGTGGGTTATCTGTTTAAACAGAAAAATGCCAAAACCGTAAAAGCGCATTAATCTCTTCTCGCTCTGTGCCGGCTGCGGCACAGAGCGTGTTACCTGCCTCACAAATTCTCACCAACAGCCAAATCATCCATATCACCGCCCTGATACTGCAACGCAAATATTCCTTTGCCAGCGAATAATTCTCTCCATACCGAAACCCGGAGAGCTGTCGATGGATAACAATAAACTGTCTGTAAAAGAAAAGATCGGCTATGGCATGGGCGACGCGGGATGTAACATCATCTTCGGCGCCATTATGTTGTTTGTTAACTACTTTTATACGGATATCTTTGGGCTCGCCCCCGCTCTGGTAGGGGTGCTATTGCTGTCAGTGAGGGTAATTGACGCCATCACCGACCCCATCATGGGAGCCATTGCCGACCGTACCCGCAGTAAATATGGGCGATTTCGTCCATGGCTGCTGTGGATTGCCTTCCCGTATGCCCTGTTCAGTATTCTGATGTTCACCACCCCAGAGTGGACGTACAACAGCAAAGTTATCTATGCGTTTGTCACCTATTTCCTGCTGTCACTCACCTACACCGCGATCAATATCCCTTACTGCTCGTTGGGCGGGGTAATCACTAACGACCCGAAAGAGCGCGTGGCCTGCCAGTCGTATCGCTTTGTCATGGTAGGGATTGCGACGCTGCTGCTCTCCTTAACCCTGCTGCCGATGGTGGAGTATTTTGGCGGTGACAACAAAGCCAAAGGCTATCAAATGGCGATGACCGTGCTGGCGCTGATTGGCACCTGCATGTTCCTGTTTAGTTTCTCAACCGTACGGGAACGTATTCGCCCGGCGGTCCAGACCAATGACGAACTGAAAAACGATCTCAAGGATGTGTGGAAGAACGATCAGTGGGTGCGCATTCTGCTGCTGACTATCTGTAACGTCTGCCCTGGCTTTATTCGCATGGCGGCGACCATGTACTACGTCACCTGGGTAATGGGGCAAAGCACCCATTTCGCCACACTGTTTATCAGTCTCGGCGTGGTGGGCATGATGCTCGGTAGCATCCTCGCCAAACCCCTGACCGACCGCTGGTGTAAGCTGAAAGTCTTCTTCTGGACCAACATCGCCCTGGCCATTTTCTCCAGCGCGTTCTACTTCTTCGATCCAAAAGCCACCACCACCATCGTGGTGCTCTACTTCCTGCTCAACGTGTTGCATCAGATCCCTTCCCCGCTGCACTGGTCGCTGATGGCCGACGTGGACGACTACGGCGAGTGGAAAACCGGTAAACGCATCACCGGGATCAGCTTCTCCGGCAACATTTTCTTCCTCAAGCTGGGTCTGGCGATTGCTGGTGCGATGGTCGGATTCCTGCTCTCCTGGTACGGTTACGACGCGGGTGCCAAAGCGCAAAGCGCCGATGCCATCAACGGGATCGTCCTGCTGTTCACCCTGATTCCGGGCGTCGGTTATCTGATCACCGCGGGTGTGGTTCGTCTGCTGAAAGTCGATCGTGAACTGATGAAGCAGATTCAGGAAGATCTGGAGAAACGCCGCAAAAACTATCGCGAGCTGAATGATTACCAGGAACTCAAAGCCGCTGAAACCAAATAAGGAAAGCCCAATGCGTCACTGGCCCAATCCCTTTATCGAACAACGTGCCGACCCGTTTATTTTGCATCACGAGGGGCAATACTACTTTATCGCTTCCGTGCCAGAGTACGACAGGCTGGCGATTCGCCGCGCCGACTCGCTGGAAGCGTTACGCCACGCACCCGAAGTGGTGGTCTGGCGTAAGCCAGAGAGCGGCCCGATGAGCGAGCTTATTTGGGCACCGGAGCTGCATCACATCGACGGAAAATGGTACATCTACTTTGCCGCCGCGCACACGAAAGCGCTCGATCAGCTCAATATGTTTCAGCATCGAATGTACGCGCTGGAATGCGCCGATAGCGATCCCCTGACCGGGAAATGGGTCGAAAAAGGGCAGATCGCGACGCCATTTGATACCTTTGCCCTCGATGCCACGACCTTTGTTCATCAGGGCAAACGCTGGTATCTGTGGGCACAAAAAGCGCCGGATATCTCAGGGAACTCTAATCTCTATCTCTGCGAGATGGAAAACCCGTGGACGCTGACGGGTGCGCCCGTCCTGCTCAGCAAACCCGAGTATGACTGGGAGTGCCGCGGATTCTGGGTCAACGAAGGCCCGGCGGTGCTGGAGCACGGAGACAGGCTGTTTATCAGCTACTCTGCCAGCGCGACGGATGAGAATTACTGCATGGGGCTGCTGTGGATTGATAAAAGCGCTGACCTGCGTAACCCCGCCAACTGGCACAAAGCGCCGCGCCCGGTGTTTACCACAAGCTATGAAAATCGTCAGTACGGACCTGGGCATAACAGCTTTACGCAAACGCCGGACGGTGAGGATGTGCTGGTGTATCACGCGCGCAACTACACCGAAATTGAGGGTGATCCGCTGTACGATCCGAACCGTCATACCCGTCTGAAGCTTGTCCACTGGAATGAAAACGGGATGCCAGAGTTTGGCATCCCGCCTGCGGATACTGAGTGAGACGTGCGGTGCGCTGGCTTACACCAGCGTACCGTAAATGGTCAGAAGCGCCACCAGCACCACAATCACAAATGAGGTTTTCTTCGCCATCGACACCGCCGCTTTCGGGGTTTCGACTTTGTCCGTGTGCGGCTCACGCGCCAGGGAGAACTGCGCCAGACGCGTCAGCACCTGATACTGAGAAGTGTGTCGATCGGCCAGTGACGCAAACCAGGCCGGAAGCGCCTTCTCACCGTGACCAATAAGCGCATATACCACGCCGACCAGGCGAACCGGCAGCCAGTCCAGCACATGTAAAATCGCATCGATTCCTGACAGCAGACGCTCATGCGGCGTCAAATAGCGGGCAAGCCAGGTTTGCCAGGCGCGCAGGAACGCATATCCCATCAGGAACACCGGTCCCCACGGGCCGCCGACCACAAACCAGAACAGCGGCGCGAGATAATAGCGGAAGTTAATCCACAGCAGCGCATTTTGCAGCTCGCGCAGGTAATCGCGCTCGTTACAGTCCGGCGGCACACCGTGGATGAGCGTCAATTCGCTTGCCATCGCGCCACGCGCGTGGCTGTCGTCTCGCGATGCGGCTTTCAGATAGGCGTGATAGTGCAACCGCACCTTTCCGGCACCGATGCACAGCACGCCGAGCAGGATCCACACCACCAGCAGCGGCACGTTGAAAAAGAGGCCGTGCAGCGCACGCAGCAGCAGATACACCACGCACATCACCACCGCGGTCATCAGCAGGGTGCGCAGCATCGAGAAATGTTTAATCCGGCGGAACAGCACTTCCATCCGGTGATCCAAATGCCAGTGTTCGCCCAGTTTGAACAACCGTTCAGCGATCATCACCAGCAGCATGGTAAACAACGTCATGTCATCTCCTTATCTGACGAAGCGGTAAGCATGGCGCGAAACCGGGACCAGTCAAACGCCGGGCCAGGATCGGTTTTTCTCACTGGCGCAATATCGCTATGCCCGGTGATGTTATCAGCAATTTTAGGGTACAACGCGGTGAGTTCACGCGTCACCGCCACCAGCGCCTGATACTGCGCATCCGTGTAAGGCGTTGTGTCCGTCCCTTCCAGCTCAATGCCAATCGAAAAATCGTTGCAGCGTTCACGCCCCTGGTACACCGACACACCTGCATGCCATGCGCGTTTATCGAAAGGAACATACTGGACGATTTCACCGTCGCGGCGAATCAGACAATGAGCAGAAACGCGCAGGTGCGCAATCTCAGCAAAAAAAGGATGGGCATCGGGATCGATTGTTCCGGTGAATAATGCATCGATCCACGGACCACCAAATTCACCCGGCGGCAGGCTAATATTGTGGACTACCAGCAGTGAGGGCGTTTCGTCCTCCGGGCGGCAATCATGGTGTGGCGACGGTACGTGCCGCGCATCAACCAGCCATCCATCTTGTAACTGCATGCTGGCTCTCCTTATATATGGTGCAGATTCTCGGTTCAGAGTAGCATGTTTCAATCTTATGATTCGTTACCAATTTGGAGTTTTATCATGCCGCCTCGCCGTTATAACCCCGACCACCGACGTGACGCGCTTCTGGAACGTATTAACCTCGATATCCCGGCAAGCGTCGCCCATGCGCTGCGCGAAGATCTGGGCGGCGAGGTCAATGCGGACAACGATATTACCGCACAATTATTGCCAAAAGAGACGCGCTCCCACGCGGTGATCATCACTCGCGAAGACGGCGTGTTCTGCGGCAAACGCTGGGTTGAGGAGGTCTTTACCCAGCTCGCCGGCGATGACGTTCAGATAACCTGGCATGTTCAGGATGGCGACATCATCAGCGCCAATCAGCCCCTTTTTGAACTCGACGGCCCTGCCCGCGTGCTGTTAACGGGTGAGCGTACCGCGCTGAACTTCGTCCAGACATTATCCGGCGTCGCGAGCGCCGTTCGTCGCTACGTCGACCTGCTCGAAGGCACCAAAACCCAACTGCTGGATACCCGTAAAACCCTGCCCGGCCTGCGTACGGCACTGAAATACGCGGTGCTGTGCGGTGGTGGAGCGAACCATCGTCTGGGGTTATCCGATGCCTTCCTGATTAAAGAGAACCACATTATTGCGTCTGGCTCTGTGCGCCAGGCGGTCGAAAAAGCCTTCTGGCTGCATCCGGACGTCCCTGTCGAGGTTGAAGTCGAAAACCTCGAAGAGCTTGATGCCGCGCTGAAAGCCGGAGCCGATATCATCATGCTCGATAACTTTGAGACGGAACAGATGCGTGAAGCGGTCAAACGCACCAACGGCCAGGCGCAGCTTGAAGTGTCGGGCAACGTGACGCATGAAACCCTGCGTGAGTTCGCTGAAACCGGCGTGGATTTCATCTCCGTCGGGGCGCTCACCAAGCATGTGCAGGCCCTTGACCTCTCGATGCGTTTCAAATAATACGCGACTCTTCCCCCTCTCATGCCAGTGAGGGGGAAGAAAATTCCGTGATTACGACCCTTCTCGCAAAACTCTGATGCTCTCCTGCAACCGCGTCAAATTTCTCTGAATCCCCTTTCACAATTCTCTTTTTGCTCCTCGTGTTTGCTTTTTGCCGCTGCCACAGTTGCGCCACGAAACTCAAGGAGCAGATATGAACAGACAACATGGATTTACCCTCATTGAACTGATGGTGGTGATTGGCATCATCGCTATTCTGAGCGCCATCGGCGTGCCGGCGTACCAAAACTATCTGCGCAAAGCCGCACTGACCGACATGCTGCAAACCTTTGTCCCCTACCGCACGGCGATTGAGCTTTGCGCACTCGATCATGGCGGTGTCGGGACCTGCGATGGCGGAACCAACGGCATTCCCTCGCCCACGACAACGCGCTATGTCTCTGCCATGAGCATTGCCAAAGGCGCAGTGGCACTCACGGGCCAGGAGAGTCTGAACGGTCTTGAAGTGGTTTTAGCCCCACTCTGGAGCGATGGCGACGGCATTACCGGCTGGACGCGTGATTGCAACATTGCAAACGACAGCACCCTTCAACAAGCGTGCGAAGACGTTTTCCGCTTCGACAGCAAATAACAGGGGGCGGAACATGAATTCAGAACAACTGAGACTGCTATGTCAGCGACATCATGCGCTGCTGCTGACCAGCAATGACGAGATGGTCAGCATTGCCGTGGTGGACACGCCGGCATCCCAAATGATGGAAGCCCTGCGCTTCGCGACGCAAAAGCGAATCGATATTGAATGCTGGACCAAAGAGCGGATGGAGAAGTACCAGCAGTCGTCATCGCCGTCAAACTTGCCGGTTGTGACTCCCATTGCCAGTTCTGCTGTCGATATTCTTAACCGCACGCTGCTGCAGGCGCTCAGTCAGCGCGCCTCGGATATTCACATTGAGCCTGCCGAAGACGCCTGGCAAATCCGCTTACGTATTGATGGCGTGCTTTATCCACAGCCTCCGCTGGCGGCAGCGCTGGCAACCACCCTGATTGCTCGCTTGAAGGTGCTGGGCGATCTGGATATCGCCGAGCGCCGACTGCCGCAGGATGGGCAGTTTACCGTTGAACTGGCGGGCGCCTCGGTCTCTTTTCGCATCGCGACCCTCCCCTGCCGGGGTGGTGAAAAAATCGTGCTGCGTTTGCTGCATCAGGTGCAGCAGGCTCTGGAGCTTGACGCATTAGGTATGACAGACGCCCAGCGCAGGCTTTTTGCCGAGGCGCTCAACCAGCCGCAGGGGTTACTGTTGGTCACCGGCCCGACCGGCAGCGGGAAAACTGTCACGCTCTATAGCGCACTTCAGGCCCGAAACGCGGAGGATGTGAATATTTGCAGCGTCGAAGATCCGATTGAGATCCCCCTGGCCGGGCTGAACCAGACGCAAATCAACCCGCGTGCGGGCCTGACGTTTCAAACGGTGTTGCGGGCACTATTGCGCCAGGATCCGGACATCATCATGGTGGGTGAGATCCGCGACGGTGAAACGGCAGAAATCGCTATCAAAGCCGCGCAGACGGGCCATTTAGTGCTCTCCACGCTGCATACAAATTCCACGACAGAGACCCTGATCCGTCTTCAGCAGATGGGGGTTGCCCGCTGGATGGTCTCTTCTGCTCTGACGCTGGTCATTGCACAAAGGCTGGTACGCCGCCTCTGCCCCCATTGTCGAAAGGAGAGCTACCAGGAGGCGAGACTCCCTAAAACAGTCTGGCCACGCAAGCTACCGCACTGGCAGCCGGTGGGCTGCGATCGTTGCTATCACGGATTTTATGGCCGCGTCGCTCTGTTTGAAGTGCTGCCAGTGAACAATGATATCCGCCAGGCTATCGCCAGTGGTGCATCAATTGAAGAGATCGAAAAAACAGCCCGACGAACGGGTATGACCACGCTATTTGAACACGGGTGCCTGGCCGTAGAGCGTGGGCACACCACGCTCGAAGAGCTACTTCGCGTACTGGGGATGCCTGATGGCTGCTAAATATCTCTGGCGCTGGCGCGCGCTCACGGTTGAGGGGGAACTGCAGCAGGGCACACTTTGGGCTGCCGACCGCGAGTCGGCCTGGGGTCAGCTGTCGCAAAAGGCGCTCTGTCCGCTGGCCTTGAAGCGCAATCTTATGCAGCAAAAATGGCAGACACAGCACTGTTATGAAATATTCCGACAACTTGCTGCCCTGCTTCAGGCTGGACTGACGCTCGCCTGGAGCCTGCAAATGTTGGCCGAGCAGCATCCCGTTAAGCAGTGGCAGGCGCTACTGGCCAGTCTGGCAGACGATCTCAGCGCGGGTTGTGCATTCTCCGACGCCTTAAAGAAATGGCCGGAGGTGTTTTCTCCGCTCTATGTTTCGATGATGAAAACCGGTGAACTCACCGGAAAACTGGAAGAGTGCTGCCGCGAGTTAGCACAGCAGCAGCAATCACAGCAGCAACTTAGCGCGAAAGTAAAAAAGGCCCTGCGATACCCCACGATCATTTTGGCCCTCGCCGTTGTCGTGGTGATGGCAATGGTCACGCTGGTATTGCCCGAGTTTGCTGCTATCTATAAGACGTTTAATACGCCCTTACCGCTGCTCACAAAGCTGGTTATCGGGTTTGCTGACTTTGTTGGTCAGCATCTCACCGTGCTGATATGCATCGGACTGTGCCCGGTGCTCGTCATGCGTTTCCTAAGGCGGCATGAAGGCTGGCAGCGTTTTCATCAGAGATTTGGGTTGCGTGTGCCCATTATGGGCTCGCTGATTCGTGGGCAAAAGCTGAGCCAAATATTTACCGTGTTATCGCTGACACAGCAGGCAGGCATCGCTTTTTTACAAGGACTGGAAAGCGCCCAGGAGTCGGTCGAGGGGGTGTTCTGGCAAGAGGTGCTGCGGGATGTCAGGGAGCGTGTGGTGCAGGGGGCACCTATCTGGTCGTCGTTGAGTGGCGCAGGAATTTTCACCCCATTATGCATCCAGCTGGTGCGAACGGGTGAGGTCTCTGGAGCCCTGGATATGATGCTGACCAATCTGGCGCGTCATCATAACGAGCAGACGTTTCAGCACGCGGATAATCTGGCGTCGCTGTTAGAACCGCTGCTATTGATTGTGACGGGAGTAATAATCGGAACGTTGGTGGTGGCGATGTATCTGCCCATTTTCCATCTGGGGGACGCCATGAGTGCGGGATAGCGCTGGCACGCAGGTGCGCACCAGCGACAAAGCGATTACAGGCTATTGAAAACGCGGTTTTCTTGTTCCTGAACGCGGATAAAGGTAGTGCGTTTGGTCAGCTCTTTCAGGCGTGATGCGCCGACATACGTGCATGCAGAACGCAGCCCACCCAGAACGTCGCGAGCGGTATTTTCGACCGGGCCGCGCAGAGCCAGTTTCACGGTTTTGCCTTCTGCTGCACGGTACTGTGCAACGCCGCCAACGTGGCGGTTCATGGCCGATTCAGAGCTCATGCCGTAGAACAGCATGAATTTCTCGCCGTTTTCTTCAACCACAGCGCCACCGCTCTCTTCGTGCCCTGCCAGCATACCGCCCAGCATCACGAAATCAGCGCCGCCGCCAAAGGCTTTCGCCACATCGCCAGGGGTGGTGCAGCCACCGTCGCTGATGATCTGACCTCCCAGGCCATGCGCCGCATCGGCACACTCAATCACGGCGGACAGCTGTGGATAGCCAACACCTGTTTTAACCCGCGTGGTGCAAACAGAGCCTGGACCGATACCGACTTTCACGATATCTGCACCAGACAGAATCAGCTCTTCGCACATCTCGCCAGTCACGACGTTACCCGCAATGATGGTTTTGGTCGGCCAGGCCGCACGCGCTTTGCTGACGAACTGAACAAAATGCTCGGAATAGCCATTCGCAACGTCGATGCAGACAAAATTAAACTCGGGATTTGCGACCAGGATTTGTTTGGTTTTTTCGAAATCCGCATCGGAGGTACCGGTAGATACCATGATGTGTTTCTTCACATCATCAGACGCTGAAGCGGCAAAAGCGCTCCACTCTTCAATGCTGTAGTGCTTATGCACCGCAGTCAGAATATCGAAAGTCGCCAGCGCGGTAGCCATAGCAAAGGTACCGACGGTATCCATGTTAGCGGCAATAACAGGCACGCCAGACCAGGTCTGACCGGAATGCTTAAAGGTGAATTGACGTTCGAGTTCAACGTCTGAGCGGCTTTTCAGCGTAGAGCGTTTAGGGCGGATGAGAACGTCTTTGAAACCTAACTTCAGATCTTCTTCGATACGCATGTGCGGATTCCTGGGGTTAGAGGCAAATATGTTAAAAGCACAACTCCAGTGACGTTATCATACGCACTAATACGTGCTCCGCAAGACTGCGAATTTCTCTTTTTTTACGCTACAATCCTATAAATTTACCTGGTCAAAAGCAGGTAAACAGAATTAACCATTCGCTACTGTAAGTTCAATTTCTAAGCAGCTGATTTTAAAAATGAATAATTCCCAGGATCTGATTTAATGGGGTACGTCGTAGCGTTAACGGGCGGTATTGGCAGTGGCAAAAGCACCGTGGCCAATGCTTTTTCACGTCGGGGTATCGCGATTATTGATGCGGATATTATTGCCCGTCAGGTGGTAGAGCCTCATACACCCGGCCTCAATGCGATTGCCGGGCATTTCGGACATCACATCATCAATGCCGATGGCACCTTGAACAGACGTCTGCTGCGGGAACGTATCTTTGCGCAGCCCGCTGAGAAAACCTGGCTCAATGCCCTCCTGCACCCCATGATTCACCAGGAAACTCAGCGCCAGATCGCTGCGGCCACATCACCTTATGTGCTATGGGTTGTTCCTTTGCTCGTTGAAAATCAGCTGCAGCACAAAGCCGATCGTGTTCTGGTCGTCGATGTATCGCCTGAGACACAGCTTCAGCGTACGATGCTGCGCGATAATGTCTCACGTCAGCACGCTGAACAAATTCTTGCTGCGCAGGCAACGCGTGAAGCGCGTCTTGCCGTCGCAGATGATGTTATTGATAATGATGGCGCACCCGACACAATTGAATCGGATGTTGCCCGCCTGCACGCCCAGTATCTGATCTACGCGGCGCAGGCCGTAGCACAGGAAAAACCATAATGAATACGCACATCCTTTTTGAGCACCCCCTCAATGAAAAAATGCGCACCTGGTTGCGCATAGAATTTCTCATTCAGCAGATGTCGCACCATCGTCCTATCGCCGATCACGCTACGGCGCTGCATTTTTTTCGCAATGTCGGGGATCTGCTGGATGTCATTGAGCGCGGTGACGTTCGTACCGAATTACTGAAAGAACTTGAGCGCCAGCAGCGTAAACTGCAGGCCTGGACTGAAGTCCCCGGCGTCGATCAGAGCCGCATTGACACCCTGCGTCTTCAGCTGAAACAAAGCAGTAGCATTCTGATGGCCGCACCACGCGTGGGGCAGTTTCTGCGCGAAGATCGCCTGATTGCCCTGGTGCGCCAGCGTCTGAGCATTCCGGGTGGGTGTTGCAGTTTCGACCTGCCAACGTTGCACATGTGGCTGCATATGCAGCAACAACAACGCGATGCGCAGGTGACGAGCTGGATGGAAAGCCTGGAGCCGATGAATCAGGCGTTGACGCTGATCCTCGATCTCGTGCGCCACTCATCGCCGTTTCGCAAACAGACCAGCCTTAACGGTTTTTACCAGGACAACGGCGACGATGCCGATCTGCTGCGTCTGAACATTGCGCTCGGCGAGCAGCTTTATCCGCAGATTTCCGGGCATAAAAGCCGCTTTGCGATTCGCTTTATGCCGCTGGACAGTGAAAATGGCACCGTGCCAGAACGTCTCGATTTCGAACTGGCTTGTTGCTAAGGAGTATTGATGTCTGAAATTATTACCGTCAGTTGCCCGACCTGTGGGAAAGCCGTGATCTGGGGCGAAATCAGCCCGTTTCGCCCGTTCTGCTGCAAACGCTGCCAGTTAATCGATCTGGGTGAATGGGCTGCGGAAGAGAAACGCATCCCGAGCGCGGGCGATCTGTCCGACAGCGACGACTGGAGCGAAGAACAACAATAACCCGTTCTCCGCAGCGCCTGCTGACAATCGGCTTAGCAGGCCTTCCAATCCTCAATCAGTTTTGCAATGACAGGCGCATTGGCTGGCGGGAATTTATCGGCGTCCAGCGCTTCTAATTCAACCCAGTTGCCAGGCTGCCCCTCTTTGCCCCAGGGTTCCCCCTCCCAGCTTTCCACCACCCAGAACCACAGCGTAATGTGGCGATCCGGGAACTGGTATTCGAGCTTATCGAACAATATAGGGCCACTCGGGGTGATCCCCACCTCTTCCTGAAGTTCCCGAATCAGCGCCTGTTCCGGCGTTTCTCCTGATTCGATTTTCCCGCCAGGAAACTCCCATTTATTCGCCATATGGGCATCAGCGGCGCGTTGAGTAATGAAGATCTGGTTTTGCGGGTTGCGAATAATCCCGACAGCGATTTGCAGTACTTTCATATTGTGACTTCCATAAAAAAGGCGCAGATGTCTGCGCCTTTTCAACTGGTGATACGTGTTTAGCTCAGACGGCCATGACACGCTTTGTATTTTTTACCGGAACCACATGGGCACGGATCGTTACGGCCCACTTTGCGATCGCCCGTCTGGGCTGCAATCGCCGCTGCCGCTTCGTCTTCGTCAGTCTGGTGGCTCAGCTGCTGCATCTGTGCCAGACGCTCAGCCTCTTCACGACGCTGTTGCTCCATCGCTTCCACTTCTTCTGGCATACGCACCTGAACCTTGCTCAGGGTACTGATCACTTCGTATTTCAGTGACTCCAGCATAGAGGCGAACATGGCGAAGGATTCACGTTTGTACTCCTGCTTAGGATCTTTCTGCGCATAGCCGCGAAGGTGAATACCTTGACGCAGGTAATCCATCGCTGCCAGATGCTCTTTCCACAGAGAGTCCAGGGTCTGCAACATGACGCCTTTCTCGAAGTGACGCATCATCTCGGTGCCAACCACTTCTTCCTTCTGCTTGTAAACGGCAACAGCAGTTTCCAGAATACGTTCGCGCAGCGTCTCTTCGTGCAGCTCTGGCTCTTTGTCCAGCCACTCTTTGATCGGCAATTCGAGATCGAAGTCGTTTTTCAGACGTTCCTGCAGGCCTTCAACATCCCACATCTCTTCCAGAGACTGCGGTGGAATGTGCGCATCGATAGTCACTTTGAAGACATCTTCGCGAATGCTGTTGATGGTTTCGCTCACGTCGGACACATCCAGCAGTTCGTTACGCTGGGTGTAGATAGCACGACGCTGATCGTTGGCAACATCATCATACTCAAGCAGCTGCTTACGAATATCGAAGTTGCGGCTCTCCACTTTACGCTGTGCGTTGGCAATCGCTTTGGTCACCCAAGGGTGCTCAATCGCTTCGCCCGGTTTCATCCCCAGTTTACGCATCATGCCAGACACACGGTCAGAGGCGAAAATACGCATCAGGGCATCTTCCATTGACAGGTAGAAGCGGGAAGAACCGGCATCACCCTGACGACCCGCACGGCCACGCAGCTGGTTATCGATACGACGAGATTCGTGACGCTCAGTACCGATAATGTGCAAACCACCGGAGGCCAGCACCGCATCGTGACGCACCTGCCAGTCAGCTTTGATCTGCGCAATTTGTTCTGGCGTTGGGTTTTCCAGCTCGGCCACTTCGGCCTGCCAGCTACCGCCCAGCATGATGTCGGTACCACGACCCGCCATGTTTGTGGCGATGGTAACCGCAGCCGGATAACCCGCCTGCGCAACGATATCGGCCTCTTTGGCGTGGAATTTAGCGTTGAGCACGTTGTGCTTAATGCCCGCTTTATCCAGCTCGTGAGAGACCACTTCGGATTTTTCGATAGAGATAGTACCCACCAGCACCGGCTGACCTGCAGCGGTACGCTCGCGGATATCTTCGATGATCGCCTGAATTTTTTCCGCTTCGGTCATGTAGACCAGATCCGGCATATCTTTACGGATCATTGGGCGGTTCGTTGGAACGACAACGGTATCCAGTTTGTAGATAGAGCTGAACTCGAACGCTTCGGTATCCGCTGTACCGGTCATGCCCGCCAGTTTTTCGTACAAACGGAAGTAGTTCTGGAAGGTGATAGAAGCCAGCGTCTGGTTTTCGTTCTGAATATCGACGCCTTCTTTCGCTTCCACAGCCTGGTGCAGACCATCAGACCAGCGACGGCCCTGCATGGTACGACCAGTGTGTTCATCAACGATGATCACTTCGCCGTCTTTCACGATGTAATCCACATCGCGGGTGAACAGGACGTGAGCGCGCAATGCCGCAGTAACGTGGTGCATCAGCATGATGTTGGTCGGGGAGTAAAGTGACTCGCCCTCTTCCATAATGCCCTGCTCAACCAGCAGCTCTTCGATCTGGACCAGACCGCGTTCGGTCAGGTTCACCTGACGCGCTTTTTCATCCACAGAGAAGTGGCCTTCGCCCTGGAAGGTATCAGAATCTTCTTTCTCCTGACGAATCAGGTGCGGGATGATTTTGTCGACTTTACGGTACATCTCGGAGCTGTCTTCAGCCGGGCCGGAGATGATCAGCGGAGTACGGGCTTCATCGATGAGGATTGAGTCGACCTCATCCACCAGCGCGTAGTGCAGTTTACGCTGTACGCGCTCTTCCGGGCTAAACGCCATGTTGTCGCGCAGGTAGTCAAAACCGTATTCGTTGTTGGTACCGTAGGTGATGTCTGCGCCGTACGCTTCACGCTTCGCCGGAGCGGGCAGGCCGGACATGTTGATGCCTACGGACATGCCGAGGAATTCGAACAGGGGACGGTTATTTTCGGCGTCACGCTGCGCCAGGTAGTCGTTGACGGTCACGACGTGAACGCCTTTACCGGTCAATGCGTTCAGGTAGGCAGGCAGCGTTGCAGTCAGGGTTTTACCTTCACCGGTGCGCATTTCTGCGATGCAACGTTCGTTCAGAACCATACCGCCGAGCAGCTGAACGTCGAAGTGACGCATGCCAAACACGCGTTTACTCGCTTCGCGAACCACGGCGAAAGCTTCCGGGATCAGGCTTTCCAGGGTTGCGCCTTTTTCCAGACGCTCACGGAACTCGCCCGTTTTCGCTTTCAGTTCGTCATCGGAGAGTTTTTCCATCTCCGGTTCCATACCATTAATGACGGTGACCGCTTTGCGCATACGGCGCAGGGTACGATCGTTACGGCTACCGAAAACTTTGGTTAATAATTTGATTAGCATAATAAATTCTCACACGCCCCATCATGGGCAGATAAATTAAGGTATTGAAAAAAGTTAATTTAGCTGAGGCGTTGTGGCCCGGCGCGGATGCCCTGCACCTGGCTAATCCAGGCGGACACCGAAAAGGCGGCGTGTGGGATAAAGGCGGTCTGAGCCATCTGACGAACGATGACCGGCGGTTTGCTCTCCTGCGTCAGCAGCGCATTGAGCGTATCCAGCAGCGCAAGATGTTGCGCCTGAACTGGCAGCGACTCTTCCGCAGCAGGCACGGCTTGTGGCGCCATGGCAAACGAAAGATGACGGATGACGGTGCGAATAGCATGTTGATGCCAGTAATCGACCGTAAAGTTCGGACGGCGACTGGCTTCCAGCAGCGCGAGATGAGTGAAATTAACCCGCGTGGAGAGATCGTGTTTGGCGGTGGTGGTGTTCGCAGGCGTTGCCGCTTCTGCGGTATGGCTGAGTACAGGCAAGCCGAGGCTCGCCGCAACCATCCCTAATAAGAGATGCGGCCAGAAGTAACGTCTGCCAAATTGTCGCCAGCGCGTTAGTATTCCGCTCACCTAATCCACCATCGTGTGCAGGCCCGTTCAGGCATGCGTTCAGATATTATTTAGCGCACAGATATTATCACTAAAGCGATAATACATCAGCAGGAATGACAGATTGCCACGGGTAAAAACGCTCAAGAATGCGGCGAACGCGCGCACATTCTGTGCTTAGCGGGCAATAATCATGCGGGGAAGAAAATCAGACGTGCAAAAACAAAAACGACTGGTCTTCCTGGCCGGAGAGAGTACCAGGTCAACCAGTCGATTTTACGATACGGAATTAACCGTTACGCCAGAACCGTGCTCGGCGCTTTGAATGCCAGTGGCAATTCAGCTTCATCTTCGAAGGTCACAAATTCCCAGGCTTCCTGTTTTGCGAGAACTGCCTGCAACAATTTGTTGTTCAGTGCATGGCCGGATTTAAACGCGGTGAATGCACCAATGATGTTGTGACCACACATGAAGAGGTCGCCGATTGCGTCCAGCATTTTGTGACGAACGAATTCATCTTCAAAACGCAGGCCGTCTTCGTTCAGTACGCGATAATCGTCAACAACGATGGCACAATCGAAGCTGCCGCCCAGGCACAGGCCACGGGACTGCAGATATTCGATATCACGCATGAAACCGAAAGTACGTGCACGGCTAATCTGACGCATAAACGCATCAGCAGAGAAGTTCATCGCATAGCGCTGGTTGCTGCCGTCAATCGCCGGATGGTTAAAGTCGATGGTAAAGTCCAACGAGAAACCATTAAACGGTTTGAATTCAGCCCACTTGTCGCCATCTTGCACGCGAACAGTCTCTTTAATGCGTACAAATTTCTTCGCGCAGTTCAATTCATCAATGCCCGCATCAAGCAGCAGATAAACGAACGGAGCAGCACTGCCATCCATTATTGGGATTTCTGGCGCATCGACTTCAATAACGATGTTGTCGATACCCAGACCCGCCAGGGCGGCGTTCAGGTGCTCTACGGTAGAAATCCGCACGTCATGCTCGTTCACCAGGCAAGTACAGAGCATAGTATCACGCACAGATTTGGCATCGGCCGGAAAATCTACCGGTGGATTCAAGTCGGTGCGACGATAGATGACCCCGGTATTGGCCGGCGCAGGGCGCAGCGTCAGTGTGACTTTTTTGCCGGTATGTAAACCGACGCCAGTCGCCTGAACGATACGTTTAAGTGTCCTTTGTTTGATCATCGTATAATCTCGCCAAATTACTTATCCAACCGAGAGTGTATATCACTAACGGGTGGCCAGTTTAGCACAAAGAGCGAAAATCCCCAAATTCCAGCCAATTCTTAGTCAGCTTGCTTACGCAGGAACGCTGGGATATCCAGATAATCCGGTTCTTTCGCGGTTTGTGGCGTATTGTCGTTCACCACTTTCGCAGCCGGTTTTTGCTCCTGCGTCAGCGGCGCCATGCCGTGCTGCTGGTAGCGATCCATTACCGGTTGCTGGGTCTGTTTGTTGGTGACCAGGGTGATCTCTGGACGTTTGTCCATGCCGATACCGGTAGCAACAACGGTCACACGCAGCTCATCGTTCATTTCCGGATCAAGGGAAGTACCGATAACCACGGTGGCGTTATCAGACGCGAACGCACGAATGGTGTTACCCACGGTTTCGAACTCATCCAGACGCAGATCGAAGCCAGCGGTAATGTTGACCAGAACGCCGCGCGCACCGGACAGATCGATGTCTTCCAACAGTGGAGAAGAGATCGCCATTTCAGCCGCTTCTTCCGCACGGTCTTCACCGCTTGCCACGCCAGAGCCCATCATCGCATAGCCCATTTCGGACATTACGGTGCGGACGTCGGCGAAGTCGACGTTCATCAGACCCGGACGAGTAATCAGCTCAGCGATACCCTGAACCGCGCCTTTCAGCACGTCGTTTGCTGCGCCAAAAGCGTCCAAGAGGGAGATACCGCGACCCAGCACTTTCAGCAGTTTGTCGTTCGGGATGGTAATCAGAGAGTCCACGTGTTTGGACAGCTCAGTGATACCCTGCTCCGCGAATGCCATACGCTTCTTGCCTTCAAAGTTGAAAGGCTTCGTCACGACAGCAACGGTCAGGATACCCAGATCTTTTGCCACTTCAGCAACGACCGGTGCAGCACCCGTACCGGTACCACCGCCCATGCCCGCTGCGATAAACACCATATCGGCGCCATCAAGTGCAGCACGCAGTGCTTCACGGTCTTCTTCAGCCGCGTTACGACCGACTTCTGGGTTAGCCCCAGCGCCCAGACCTTTAGTGATTCCACCACCGATCTGAATAGTCTGGCCTACAGCTGTCTTTCGCAGTGCCTGAGCATCGGTGTTAACTGCAAAGAATTCAACACCTTCGATGCGTTCGCGCACCATATGCTCGACAGCGTTACCGCCGCCGCCACCGACGCCGATGACTTTAATCACCGCGTCGTTGGTTAATTCCATTGGTTCAAACATGGTTTCTCTCCGTTTTTACGCTTCATCACTCAAGCCTGCCTGGGCAAAAGAGTGCTTTTGCGTATGTGCCTGTCGCCTGAGACCGCTAATTCTCTCCGGTCTCTTTAAAAATTAAAATTCTTTTCTCAGCCAGGAATTGAGTCGTTTGACCCAGGAACCGACCGACGTACGTTTTTCCACTTCTGCTTCACCACTCAAATGGGACTCTTTCCCGTAGTGCAGCAGGCCCACGGCCGTTGAATAATACGGCTCCTGAGCGTAATCCGTTAACCCGGTAATATTCAGCGGCGCACCAATACGGACTTGCGTATGGAACACTCGCTGGGCACAGGCGGCAAGACCTTCAATTTGCGCTGCACCACCGGTTAATACAATCCCCGCCGCGAGATGGTGTTTCACACCCTGCTGACGAAGCTGTTCTTGTAACTGTAAAATCTCTTCGTTGACGAGGTTAAGCAGCTCGGTATAACGCGGCTCAATCACCTCTGCCAGCGTCTGACGCTGCAGACTGCGCGGTGGACGACCGCCCACGCTTGGCACTTCAACGCTCTCATCTTTGCCGACGATGGAGCCTAATGCACAACCATGGCGCACTTTAATCGCCTCTGCATCGCTCGGAGGCGTACCAAAGGCGTAAGCGATATCGCTGGTCACGACATTCCCGGCATAAGGGATAACTTTAGTGTGACGCAATGCACCGCCCGTATACACGGCCATATCCATTGTACCACCACCGATATCAACCACACAGACGCCCAATTCACGTTCGTCTTCAGTCAGAACCGAGTAGCTTGCTGCCAGTCCTGCAAAAATAAGTTGGTCAACTTTCAGGCCACAACGTTCAACGGCTTTGACGATGTTTTTCGCCATGTCGTTGTGACATGTGATCAAGTGCACTTTTGCCTGCATACGCACGCCGGAAAGACCGACCGGATTTTTGATACCTTCCTGGTAGTCGATCGCATATTCCTGCGGAATCACGTGCAGCACGCGGTGTTCATCGCGCACGCGCACGGATTTAGCCGTGTGCACTACGTTTTCAACGTCTTCCTGCGTCACTTCCTCTTCAGAAATCGGCACCATTCCGATTTCGTTCTGGCAGCTAATGTGCTTACCAGAGAGGGCCAGATAGACGGAGGAAATCTGGCAATCTGCCATTAATTCTGCCTGATCGATGGCGCGCTGTACGCATTTCACCACCGACTCGAGGTCGTTTACCCCACCTTTATCCATACCACGGGACGGGCAACTGCCCACACCAATGATATTGACCATACCGTCGGGCAGAACTTCCCCTACTAAAGCGGCAACCTTAGCGGTGCCAATCTCCAGTCCAACTACCAGTTTTCTGTCCGTCGCCTTGATCATTGTTGTTCTGCCTGTACCTGTGCCTGATTCTGTTGCTGATTAGGTTCCTCAACCGGAGCCGGTACCCAACCGACTGCTGCGCCTGAGTCATAGCGCAAATCAACGTAGCTTATCCGTTTGCCGTCGGTCTGCGCCTGCTGCTGTAAAACGGGGTACAGTTCTACAAAACGCGCCAAACGCTTCATCGTGTCGCCGCGACCAAGATTGAGCTTAATCCCATTCGTCAACGTCAGCTGCCAGGAGCGGCGAGCCGTCATTGACGCATCTTTTAACGCAAATCTGTCCTTAGCCAGCACCTGCCCCATCTCGCGAAAACCTTGTAGCACTTCGTTTTCACTGCCTTCCGGGCCAGACAACATCGGTAAACTTTGCTTGCTGACACGATCTGCCGGGACGCTGAACGAATTTCCGTCTACGTCGACCATATGCTGATCATTCCAACGCGCAATGGGCACATATTCAACCAGATGAATCTTCAATTCATCAGGCCATTGCTTTCTGACGCTCGCCTGTTTTATCCATGGCAGACGTTCAATCTGGCTCTGGATAATGTTGACGTCCTGGGTCATGAAAGTGCCAGGCGATCCCAGCGCAAGGATCGACTGACGGATATCATCGTTACGCGTGTAGTGACGCTCGCCGGTAACCACCAGTTTTGACAGCGGTAACCGTTGCGCATCTTCCATCCAGCCCAACACCATCCAGCCGCTGATAAACACGGTACACAGCACACCGAGCAGGAACAAGATCCCTGCAAGACGCGTTCCATTACTCCGTCCTGAAGAGGAATATTCTTCCTCTTCTTCGCGGTTGCGCGTGTTTAGTGCAGCCTGCGACATATCAGCCCGCCTGGTCCAGAATACGTACGACTAACTGCGAGAAGCTCATGCCCGCCTGACGCGCCGCCATCGGCACCAGGCTGTGGCTGGTCATACCCGGTGAGGTATTCGCTTCCAGCAGGTAAAATTCTCCGTCGCTGTCCTGCATCACATCGATGCGTCCCCAGCCACGGCAACCCAAAACAGTCCAGGCTTTAAGCACCAGGTCCTGTAAATCTGCTTCACGTTCTGCTTCCAGACCACTTGGGCAGAAATATTGCGTCTCATCAGAGAGATACTTCGCTTCATAATCATAGAAGGTTCCAGCGGGTTGGATACGAATTGACGGCAAAATTTCTTCGCCGAGCATCGCCACGGTAAATTCCGGACCGCTGAGCCATTTTTCAATCAGAACTTCTTCATCATGTTGAAAAGCCAGTGCTAACGCCTGGGTTAAATCACCAGCTTGATCAACTTTGGACATACCGACGCTTGAGCCTTCACGGCTGGGTTTGACAATAACCGGCAAACCCAACTGCGCAATGCGCACATTGACGCTCTCGTCAACGCCCGCTTCAAACTCGCGGCGCGTCAGCGCAACCCATGGCGCAACGGGTAAACCCGCGCCCTGCCACAGTAATTTACTGCGTAATTTGTCCATGGAAATGGCGGAGGCCATCACACCACTGCCGGTGTAAGGCAAACCGATTAAATCCAACAGCCCTTGCAGCGTACCGTCTTCACCGCCACGACCGTGTAAAGCGATAAAGACTTTATGAAACCCCATCTCCTTGAGACGAGTGATGTCCGTCTCTTTAGGATCAACCGGGTGGGCGTTGACTCCACCCTCACGCAGACCCGCCAGCACGGCGGCGCCGGAGTTCAGCGAGACGTCACGCTCAGCAGAGGTTCCGCCAAAGAGGACCGCAATCTTATCAGCCATTGCGTTCATCCTCTGAGGTTTGCGGCGTCAGTTTGATTTGCGCTAAGTTACGCGCGATTTTGCCGATATTTCCCGCGCCCTGAATCAGAATCAAATCGTTACCGGTCAGCACTGGTGCCAGAATTTCAGCCGCCTGAGCCGGATCGGAAACCAGAATCGGGTCTACCTTACCGCGTCCGCGTATCGTACGACACAAAGAACGGCTGTCCGCGCCCGGAATCGGAGTTTCACCCGCTGAATAAACATCCAGCATCAGCAGCGTATCCACCTGCGACAGCACGTTTGCGAAGTCGTCATAAAGATCGCGCGTACGTGTGTAGCGGTGTGGCTGGAAAATCATCACCAGATTTTTGTCCGGCCAGCCCGCACGTGCCGCTTTAATGGTTGCATCCACTTCTGTCGGATGGTGACCATAGTCATCCACCAGCATCGCGGTACCTGCTTTGCCGTTTACCGGCTCCAGTGGGAATTCACCGAGGAAGTCGAAACGACGCCCTGTGCCCTGGAAACTTTCCAGCGCATGTAAAATCGCATCGTCCTCAATGCCCTCTTCAGTGGCGACAGCCACCGCAGCCGCAGCATTGAGCGCATTGTGGCGTCCCGGTGCATTCAGGGTAACGCGCAACAACGGTTTGTCCTGACGTGCCAGGGTGAAATGCCCCTGCGCACCGATTTGCGTGTAATCTTCTACCCGCACGTCCGCATCTTCGCTGAAACCGTAAGTCGTAACCTGACGACCCACGCGCGGCAGCAATTCACGAATCACCGGATCGTCCACACACATCACCGCACGACCATAAAACGGCAAATTGTGCAGGAAATTAATAAACGTCTGCTTTAAATTTTCGAAGTCGCCCTGGTAGGTATCCATGTGGTCGGCTTCGATGTTAGTGACAATCGCCACCATCGGCTGCAGATGCAGGAACGACGCATCGCTCTCATCCGCTTCAGCAATCAGATAACGGCTATGGCCCAGACGCGCGTGAACGCCCGCCGCTTTTACCAGGCCACCGTTAACGAAGGTCGGATCAAGACCGGCTTCTGCATAAATACTGGAGACCATCGCCGTGGTCGTCGTTTTACCGTGGGTACCCGCAACGGCAATACCGTGACGAAAACGCATCAGCTCAGCCAGCATCTCTGCGCGGCGAATCACCGGAATACGCGCTTCGTGCGCGGCAACAATCTCCGGGTTATCAGAGGAGATCGCGCTTGAGACCACAACAACACTTGCATCGAGTACGTTTTCAGGACGATGGTTGAAATAGATGGTCGCCCCAAGCGACGCCAACTGTTGCGTAACAGGGTTCGGCGCCAGATCGGAACCGCTGATCTGGTAACCTTCGTTCGCTAAAACTTCGGCAATACCGCCCATACCTGCGCCGCCGATGCCAACGAAGTGAATGTGCCGGACGCGACGCATCTCGGGCACGATTGAACGCAGTTTCGCCAGTTGTTGTGTATTCATTCTCTAACCGCCATCGATACTTCTAAAAATTCGTGCAACGCAAAACGCGCTGCAAGGGTTAAGCCTTTGCTGCCAGGCTCACTTCATTTGCCACCCGCTCGGTCGCATCCGGAATAGCCGTCGCGCGTGCGCGTTCGGCCATCTCCAGCAGTGTCGCTCTGTTCCAGCCCGCGAGGGTGGTAGCGACGGCGTCTGCGGTAAACTGTGGCTGTTCAAAAATCTTTGCGGCACCCGCTTTCTCAAGCGGTAACGCATTCCAGTACTGCTGGCGATCTTTGTGCTGAAAAGGCACAAACACTGCTGGCAATCCTGCTGCGGCGATTTCACTCACCGTCAGTGCGCCAGAACGGCACACCACGACATCGGCCCAGGCATAGGCCGCTGCCATATCGTCAATAAATTCAGTAACTTTATGCTGAGACTGACCGGCTTCGGCATACGCCTGTTCGACCATTTGCTGCGCACCTTTGCCGCTCTGATGCCAGATCGTCACGCTCTCGCCCAGTTTCGCCGCCACCTGTGGCAGGGTCTGGTTCAAAATCCGCGCGCCCTGAGAGCCGCCGACAACCAGCACCCGCACCGGGCCTTCGCGCCCGATCAGGCGTTCCTGCGGCAACGGGAGCGCCAGCACATCCACGCGCACCGGATTACCCACTACGTCTGCGTCAGGAAACGCTCCCGGGAAAGCCTGCATCACTTTGGTGGCAATTTTTGCCAGCCATTTGTTGGTCAGCCCGGCGATACCGTTCTGCTCATGGAGCACAACCGGGATCCCGAGCGACCAGGCCGCCAGTCCACCCGGACCGGAAACATACCCGCCCATCCCCAGCACCGCATCAGGCTTAAAGCGCTTCATGATTGCGCGCGCCTGACGCCAGGCGTTGAAGATACGCACCGGAGCCAGCAGCTGCGCTTTGATGCCTTTGCCACGTAAGCCTGAAATCCGAATAAAGTCGATCTCGATACCGTGCTTCGGCACCAGATCGGCTTCCATGCGATCGGCGGTTCCCAGCCAGCGCACTTGCCAGCCTTGATCCATTAAATGGTGCGCAACCGCAAGTCCCGGGAAAACATGTCCGCCGGTACCGCCTGCCATCACCATTAACCGCTTCGGTTGATTCATCGTGAACCTCGTGTAAACGCCTGGGCTTTTTCCAGACGCGTCTCATAATCTATGCGTAACAAGAACATAATTGCCGTCGACATAATCAACAGACTCGAACCACCGTAACTGATCAACGGCAACGTCAGGCCCTTCGTCGGCAGCATACCTGCTGCGGCGCCAACGTTGACCAATGCCTGGAAGCTAAACCAGATACCAATTGAGCAGGCCAGGAAACCTGAGAAGCGGTGATCGATTTCCAGCGCTTTTCGGCCAATCGACATAGCACGGAAAGCGACGAAGAATACCATTAAAAGTGCCAGCACCACACCGATATAACCCAGTTCTTCCCCAATAATGGAGAAGATGAAGTCCGTATGCGCCTCGGGCAGATACTCCAGTTTTTGAACTGAATTGCCTAAACCCTGGCCCCACACTTCACCGCGACCAAAGGCCATCAGAGACTGAGTCAGCTGATAACCGCTGCCGAACGGATCTTCCCAGGGGTTCCAGAAAGAGGTCACACGGCGGATACGATACGGCTCGGCGAGGATCAGCAGGACCACGGCCGAGATGCCCATGCCGATAATCGCGATGAACTGCCACAGCTTGGCACCCGCCAGGAACAGCATCGCCAGCGTGGTGACGAACAGTACCACCACCGTACCGAGGTCCGGCTGCGCCAGCAGAAGCACTGCCAGCACCAGAATCACACCCATCGGTTTTAAGAAGCCGCGCAGGTTATTTCGCACTTCATCAACCTTGCGCACAAGGTAGTTAGCGAGATAGCAAAATAGCGACAGCTTGGTGAATTCCGCAGGCTGAATACGCAGCGGGCCAAAGGCGATCCAGCGCGATGCTCCGTTAACGGAGCTACCCACCACCAGCACGATCAACAGCATAATAATGGAGGCGATCAGCATCGCGGTACTGTGGCGCTGCCAGAACTCCATCGGCAGACGCAGCGTAATCAGCGCCAGGCAGAATGCCAGGATGATGTACAAACCGTCACGCTTGGCGAACAGGAAAGGATCGTTCGCCAGACGCTGCCCAACGGGCATCGAAGCCGAGGTCACCATGATGAAACCGACGGCCGCCAGACCCAGCGTAAACCACAGGAGCGCACGGTCGTACATGACCAGGCTATCGGAATCTTTCGTCCGCGAGCCCATCACCCAGCCTTTCAGCGCCGCAAACAGCCAGCCCAGGATTCGGGATCCCGGCATGCGCGGCATTCTCAGGCGAGGGAGAGATAAACGCATCAGCCTAACTCCCTCGCGAGGCGGGTAAACAGATCACCACGCTGTTCGAAATTCTTAAACTGGTCGAGGCTGGCACATGCCGGAGAGAGTAGCACCATATCACCCGGTTTAACCTGAGGCGCGATGAGGCGGATAGCCTGTTCCATCGTTTCAGTTTGTTCAGCAATTTCCGGGCGCAGCTCCGCCAGCTCAGCGCCGTCACGGCCAAAGCAGTACAGGCGGATGTTATCGCTCATCAGATACGGTTTTAGGGACGAGAAATCCGCCGATTTTCCATCGCCGCCCAGCAACAGATACAGCGTGCCATCGACGCGTAATCCTTTCAGTGCAGCTTCGGTGCTGCCCACGTTGGTTGCTTTTGAGTCGTTAATCCAGCGCACGCCGTTGTGCTCCAGCGCCAGCTGGAAGCGGTGCGCCAGACCGGTAAAGGTTGTCAGCGCTTTGAGGCTGGAGGCACGCGGTAAACCTGCGGCATCGGCCAGCGCCAGCGCCGCGAGCGCATTGGTGTAGTTGTGCTGCCCGGAAAGAGTCATCTCTTTCACGTTCAATACTTTTTCGCCCTTCACACGCAGCCAGGTTTCGCCCTGCTGGTGATTCAGGTGATAGTCACCCATATTCACGCCAAAGCTGATGCAACGTTCGTCCGCACCACGCACCGGCATGGTCAGCGCATCGTCTGCGTTCACCACACAGACTTTCGCATTTTCATAGACGCGCAGTTTGGCCGCGCGGTACTGCTGCAGGCCAAACGGATAGCGATCCATATGATCTTCAGTCACGTTCAGGATCGTGGCTGCCACGGCCTGCAGACTTGAGGTGGTTTCCAGCTGGAAGCTGGACAGTTCAAGCACATACAGCTCGCGAGCCGGATCGAGCAGCATCAGCGCAGGCAGGCCAATATTGCCGCCGACGCCGACGTTAACGCCCGCCGCTTTCGCCATATCGCCGACCAGCGTCGTAACCGTACTTTTGCCGTTAGAGCCGGTAATCGCCACAATCGGCGCCTGGGCTTCACGGCAAAACAGTTCGATATCACCGACAATTTCTACGCCCGCATCCGCAGCCGCGCTTAATGACGGATGCGCCAGCGCCATCCCAGGGCTGGCGACAATCAGATCGGCATCGAGCAGCCAGGTATCATTCAGACCACCAAGGTGGCGTTCAACCTGTTCTGGCAGCTTGTCCAGACCAGGCGGAGAAACACGCGTATCCATCACACGCGGCGTAACGCCGCGCCCGAGGAAAAAGTCCACGCAGGAAAGGCCCGTAAGGCCTAACCCGATGATAACGACTTTTTTACCCTGGTAATCTGCCATGATTAACGTACCTTCAGCGTGGCCAGGCCAATCAGGACCAGCATCAGCGAAATAATCCAGAAGCGCACAATCACGCGCGGTTCCGGCCAGCCTTTCAGTTCATAGTGGTGGTGAATCGGCGCCATACGGAAGATGCGCTGACCGCGCAGCTTGAAGGAGCCGACCTGCAAAATTACCGAGAGGGTTTCAACCACAAACACGCCGCCCATAATCACCAGCAGGAACTCCTGACGCAGCAGTACGGCGATAATGCCGAGCGCGCCGCCCAGGGCCAGCGAACCGACGTCGCCCATAAAGACCTGCGCCGGATAGGTGTTGAACCATAAGAAACCGAGGCCTGCGCCGACAATTGCCGTGCAGACAATCACCAGCTCACCGGCGTGACGCAGATAAGGAATGTGCAGGTAGCTGGCAAAGTTCATGTTACCGCTCGCCCATGCCACCAGCGCAAAACCACCGGCGACAAACACGGTTGGCATAATCGCCAGGCCATCAAGACCGTCGGTCAGGTTAACGGCGTTACCCGTTCCGACAATCACGAAGTAGGCCAACAGGATGTAGAACAGGCCCAGCTGCGGCATCACATCTTTAAAGAACGGCACCACCAGCTCGGTCGCCGGCGTGTCTTTCCCTGCCAGATAGAGCGCAAATGCCACGCCGAGGGCAATGACCGACATCCAGAAATATTTCCAGCGGGCAATCAGGCCCTTGGTGTCTTTGCGCACTACTTTGCGATAGTCATCGACAAAACCGATAATGCCGTAGCCGATAAGAACGGTCAGCACGCACCAGACGTAAGGGTTTGACGGGTAAGCCCACAGCAGAACAGAAACGACAATGGCGGTGAGGATCATGATCCCCCCCATAGTCGGCGTGCCGCGTTTGCTGAAGTGCGATTCCGGGCCGTCGTTACGCACGACCTGGCCAAAGGAGAGTTTTTGCAGACGGGCGATCATGCGCGGGCCCATCCACAAAGAGATGAACAGCGCGGTCAGCAGGCTGACGATGGCGCGAAACGTCAGATAGGAAAAGACGTTAAAGCCTGAATAATATTTGACCAAATGTTCGGCCAGCCAAACTAACATGTTCCGTTCTCCTGTAATGCGTGCACGACCTCTTCCATGGCGGCACTACGTGAACCTTTCACTAAAACCGTCACAATTTGGTGTTCTTTAACAAGCGTTTTAAGGCGCTCAATCAGCGCTGTTTTTTCTGCGAAATGCTCACCGACACCGCTCGCCTGGCTAATTGCCTGGCTCAGCGTCCCGGCGCTCAACACCCGATCGATGCCAGACGCTTTTGCCGCTTCACCGACCTGGATGTGACAGGCTTCGCTCTCAACACCAAGCTCAGCCATGTCGCCCACCACCATCACGCGGTAGCCCGGCATTTCTGCCAACACCTGCACAGCGGCAGTCATGGAACCGACGTTAGCGTTGTAGGAGTCATCCAGCAGCAGTTTGTTTTCTGCGAGCTGAACCGGGAACAGACGCCCCGGCACCGCTTTCAGATTCGCAAGACCGGCTTTGATCGCCTCATGCGTGGCACCCACCGCCATCGACAGCGCGGCAGCCGCCAGTGCGTTAGCGATGTTGTGGCGTCCAGGCAGTGGCAGTAAAACGTCCACGCCACCCGTCGGGGTCTGCAGCGTAAATTCGGTCCCGTGAGAGGTCACGTGGATGTTGGTCGCGGTGAAATCGCTGTTGGCCGCATTTGGCGAGAAACGCCACGTTTTGCGAGAACCAATCACGCTTTTCCAGTTCAGCCAGTCGTTGTTATCGGCATTCATAATGGCGATGCCGTCTTTCGGCAGGCCGGTGTAGATCTCACCTTTGGCTTTTGCGACGCCTTCCAGCGAGCCAAAGCCTTCAAGATGTGCGGCGGCGAGGTTATTCACTAACGCCGCTTCAGGACGTGTCAGGCTGACGGTCCAGGCAATTTCGCCCTGGTGGTTGGCGCCTAATTCAATCACGGCGTAATCGTATTCTTTCGTCAGACGCAGGAGCGTCATCGGTACGCCGATATCATTGTTCAAATTGCCTGCGGTATAGAGCGTGTTGCCGCACTGGCTCAGAATGGCCGCCGTCATCTCTTTTACGGAGGTTTTACCGGAAGAGCCGGTCAGTGCCACAACACGTGCCGGAACCTGCTGACGCACCCAGGCCGCCAGCTCGCCAAACGCCAGACGGGTGTCTTTCACCACAATCTGCGGCAGGTCGATATCCAGCTTACGGCTAACCAGCAGCGCGCCGGCCCCGTTTTCTTTCGCCTGATCGGCAAAATCATGGGCGTCGAAGCGCTCGCCTTTCAGCGCCACAAACAGACAGCCCGCAGTGATTTTGCGGGTGTCGGTAGTTACGGCATCAATAGTCAGATCCTGGCCAAGTAGCTCGCCCTTGAGTAAAGAAGCGGCCTGGCTTAGCGTTAAGCTAATCATGCCACCACTCCCAGCAGGCGTGCCGCTGTGACGCGATCCGAGTAATCCAGGCGACGTGCGCCGACGATCTGGTAATCTTCGTGGCCTTTACCGGCCAGCAGCACGACGTCGTTCTCTTTAGCCTGCATGATGGTATTCGTCACCGCTTCAGCACGGCCTTCCATCACACGTGCACGCCCGGCATCGAGCATACCCGCGAGAATATCGTTGATAATCGCGCGCGGCTCTTCGGTACGCGGGTTGTCATCTGTCACAACAGGAATATCCGCGAACTGCTCGGCAATTGCCCCCATCAGTGGGCGCTTACCTTTGTCTCGATCGCCACCACAGCCAAACACGCACCACAGTTTACCGGTGCAGTGCAGACGGGCCGCCTGCAGCGCTTTTTCCAGCGCATCCGGGGTGTGAGCGTAATCGACGACAACCGTTGGTTTGCCCGGTGCGCTAAACACTTCCATGCGGCCACAAACGGGTTGCAGACGCACGGCGGTTTTCAGCAGATCGGCCAGCGGATAACCCAGCGCCAGCAGCGTCGCCAGCGCCAGCAGCAGATTGCTGACGTTAAACGCACCCATCAGGCGGCTTTCGATTTCGCCTTCGCCCCAGGTTGAGTCAAAGCGAATGGTTGCGCCGCTATCGTGATACTTCACGTCCGTCGCTTCCAGCCAGCGGCCATGACAGTTCGGATTAATGTGGTCTTCCATCGACACAGCAACCGCATCCGGCAGCTTAGCCAGCCAGCGGCGGCCCACTTCATCGTCAGCGTTAACAATCGCCTGACCGCAGTGGTGCGTGGAATAAAGCAGCCATTTCGCGGCTTCGTAGCTTTCCATGTCGCCGTGATAATCGAGGTGATCGCGGCTCAGGTTGGTAAAGACCGATGCCGCAAATTTCAGGGCGGCCACGCGGTGCTGGACCAGACCGTGAGAAGAGACTTCCATCGCAGCGAAGGTCGCGCCCTGCCCTGCCAGACCGGCAAGTACATGCTGCACGTCTACCGCAGAACCGGTGGTGTTTTCCGTCGGGTTCACTTTTCCCAACAGACCGTTGCCGACGGTACCCATCACTGCACTGGTTTCACCCAGCAGCTCGGCCCACTGCGCCATCAGCTGCGTGGTGGTGGTTTTACCGTTGGTGCCCGTGACGCCAACCAGACGCAGCCGATCGGACGGCTCATCATAAAAACGTCCCGCAAGGGCCGAGAGACGCTCATTTAACTGGCTGAGATAGATGACCGGTACGCCGTGCATTTCACGGACTTCGCCGTCGGTTGCCTCATCTTTTGCCTCAGCAATAATGGCAGCTACACCTTGCGCTATCGCCTGCGGGATATACCGACGCCCGTCCGCCTGATGACCGACTACTGCTACAAAAAGATCGCCCGACGCAGCCATACGGCTGTCGAGTACCATCTCCCGCAGTTCTCGCGCGGGCAGCGTTTGCACCCACGGAGCAAGAAGGTCGCGCAAATTACGATCTGCCACCTGTTCCCTCGCCTTGATTAGTTACAAATTCATTTTTATCGCCCGTGGCCAGCGCATCAGGCTCGATGTTCATGGTGCGTAACACACCGCCCATGATGGCACCGAACACTGGCGCGGAGACGGCGCCGCCGTAGTATTTACCCGCCTGTGGATCGTTAATGACGACCACCAGCGCAAAACGCGGATTGCTGGCAGGCGCGACGCCTGCGGTGTAAGCAATGTATTTGTTGATGTAGCGGCCGTCCGGCCCCACTTTTTTCGCGGTACCGGTTTTAATCGCGATGCGATAGCCCTTGATGGCGGCTTTTACGCCACCGCCGCCTGGCAGGGCGACGCTCTCCATCATGTGCACGACGGTACGCACGGTGGCTTCCGGGAAGATACGCTCGCCGGGAACCGGTGGATCAACTTTGGTAATCGACAGCGGGCGATAGACCCCGTAGCTGCCAATCGTTGCGTAGACTCGCGCTAACTGTAACGGCGTTACCATTAGCCCGTAGCCGAAAGAGAAGGTGGCCCTCTCTATGTCAGACCACCGTTGTTTTTGAGGATATAAGCCACTGCGTTCTCCGACCAACCCCAAATTGGTCGCCTTTCCTAGCCCAAAACGTGAGTAAGTCTCTACTAACGCTGAGGACGGCATCGCTAACGCCAGCTTTGAAACACCGACGTTACTCGACTTCTGCAAAACCCCGGTCAGGGTCAATTCGCTGTAACGCGCCACGTCTTTGATTTCGTGACCGTTAATTCGGTAAGGGATCGTATTCAGAACGGTATTTTCGTTGACGATGCCACGCTGAAGCGCAGTCATCACCACCATCGGTTTGACGGTCGAACCAGGCTCGAAGACGTCAGTGATGGTACGGTTACGCATCACATCTTTTTGCGTCCCCGTCAGGTTATTTGGGTTATAGGACGGGCTGTTGGCCATCGCCAGCACTTCACCGGTGCTGACATCCACCAGCACGGCGCTGCCGGATTCGGCTTTGTTGAACGCCACGGCGTTGTTCAGCTCGCGGTAAACCAGCGCCTGCAGGCGTTCATCGATACTCAGGGCCAGGTTGTGCGCGGCCTGGCTGTCGGTTGAGGAGATATCCTCAATCACGCGGCCATAGCGATCTTTACGCACGACGCGCTCACCCGGCTGACCCGTTAGCCATTTATCAAAGCTTTTTTCGACCCCTTCGATCCCCTGGCTATCAACGTTGGTGAAGCCAATGAGGTGAGCGGTCACTTCTCCCGACGGGTAATAACGGCGTGATTCTTCACGCAGATGGATGCCCGGCAGTTTCAGTTTTTTGATGTAATCGGCCATATCAGGGTTCACCTGACGCGCCAGATAGATAAAGCGCCCTTTCGGGTTTGCGTTAACGCGGGCCGCCATCTGATCGAGCGGCATTTTCAGCGCATCGGCCAGCGCCTTCCAGCGATTATCGAGGGTCACGCCCCCGGCGTCATGCAGCTCTTTCGGATCGGCCCAGATCGCTTTCACCGGCACACTCACCGCCAGCGGGCGACCAGAACGGTCAGTGATCAGCCCGCGAGAAGTGGAGACCTCCTGCACGCGCAGGGATCGCATGTCGCCCTGACGCACCAGCATGTCCGGTGCAATGATCTGCAACCACGCCGCACGGCCCAGCAGGAACACCAGCGCCAGTAAAATACAGCCACAAAGCAACGCAAAACGCCAACTCACAAAGTTGGCCTGTTCTTCCTGACGTTTCGGTTTTTGCGTTTTCGCCGCTGCTCTCATGCGTCGCGTGTTCCCTTATTTTTGTACTACAATATTTTCCTGCGAAGGATCAACATGCTGCAGCTGCAGCTTTTCCGTTGCGATCCGTTCAACCCGGCTGTGATCGCCGAGCGCGTTTTCTTCAAGAATCAGGTTTCGCCATTCGATATCCAGCGCATCGCGTTCCAGCACCATCTGCTCGCGTTGCGCGGTCAATAAACGGGTATGGTGCGCGGTGGTCACCACCGTCACAGCCGTTACAATGATGCAAATGAACAGGCAGAGTGGCAGCTTCCCAAACCGCAAGAGATCGTCGCCGATCACGCCAGGCAAGGCATGGCGCTCGTTGCTTCCTAACGATCCTTTAACCTTGCTTAAGGTCTCTGTCACTCTGCTGATCATGCGTTCGTCCTCTCTGCAATGCGCAGCACTGAACTACGGGCACGTGGATTCTCTGCCACCTCTTCTTCGCCCGGCATCAACTTGCCTACTACTCGCAACTGACGGCCACCCAGCTTCCTGAGTTGCTCTTCCGTCATCGGCAGTCCAGCGGGCACCTGAGGACCGCGGCTTTGTTCACGCATAAAGCGCTTCACAATACGGTCTTCCAGCGAGTGGAAGCTGATGATGGATAGCCGCCCACCTGGGGCCAGCACGCCGAGCGAGCTTTTTAGCGCCTGCTCTATCTCCTCCAGTTCACTGTTTACCCAGATGCGCACCGCCTGGAAGGTACGGGTCGCGGGATGTTTGAATTTGTCTTTGACCGGCGTTGCCGCGGTCACAACTTCTGCCAGCTCTTTGGTACGCGTCATCGGCTCGATGCGGTTACGCTCCACGATGCCGCGCGCGATACGCTTGCCGAAACGCTCTTCGCCGAAGGTTTTAATCACCCAGGCGATGTCAGCTTCGTCGGCCGTTTGCAGCCATTCCGCCGCAGACTGACCGCGAGTCGGGTCCATACGCATATCCAGCGGCCCGTCACGCATAAAGGAAAAACCGCGTTCTGCATCATCAAGCTGTGGTGAAGAGACGCCAAGATCGAGAAGAATGCCGTCGATCTTACCCGTCAGGCCGCGCTCGGCGACATAGTCCGCCAGCGCAGAGAAAGGTCCATGGACGATGGAAAAGCGTGGATCATCGATGGTCTTCGCCACGGCAATTGCCTGCGGATCGCGATCGATTGCCAGTAAGCGGCCTTCCGCTCCCAGTTGGGAGAGGATCAGACGCGAGTGACCACCGCGACCAAAGGTTCCATCGATATAGATGCCATCAGGACGAATATTCAGGCCGTTAACAGCCTCATCCAGTAGCACCGTTGTATGTTTATAATTTTCCATCATATTTATAGAGACAAGTCCTGCAATCGATCCGACAACACTGCGGAATCAGACTGCTCAGCGTCGATATCTTCCTTGACCTGTTGATACCAGGTCGTTTCATCCCACAGTTCAAACTTGTTGAACTGCCCGACCAGCATCACTTCTTTTGTCAGACCCGCATGCTGGCGCAACACAGGCGCTATCAATAATCGCCCTGCGTTATCCATCTGACATTCACTGGCATGTCCCAATAACAACCGCTGTACGCGGCGTTCCTGCGGATTCATGCTCGACAGTCGCGACAGCTTTTGCTCAATAATTTCCCATTCGGGCAAGGTGTAAAGCAGCAGGCAGGGGTGGTTGATGTCAATGGTGCAAACCATTTGACCAGACGCGCTTTCGATCAGCTGATCGCGATATCGGGTTGGTACCGATAAACGCCCTTTGCTGTCGAGATTGACCAACGCCGCCCCACGGAACATGCCAGCCTCACCCCTTATCACCACTTTAACCCACAAATTCCCACATAAAGGAGTTTACGGAGCGAAGGAAAAGCTTGTCAAGCCAGGACTACCGCGATACAGGACGGAAAGCCCCCTATTTACGGACATAACCCAACTTGATTAATTACTGCACAACTGGCGAGGCAAAATTAACGTCATGAATATTTGTAAGAAAAAAAACAGATATGCATTCGAATGTTAAAAATCACTCCATACCACCACGGGCAAATATAAAGTGTCAGTTTGCGACGCGGGCGGCATTTTAAGACATTACGCACGGGGATAACAGCGCCAGATTCACCGGAGAAGCGTGAATACACAAGACCTGGCACGCAGGTGGGCATCAAAGAAGAAAAAATGGCTGATAATTCAGCATGAGAAGAGGCTTTGTAACAAAACAATACAAAAAAGAGCGCTTACTGTTGCCGAAATAACCTTAAAAAGCCTCCGATGAATGCGATATGAATTAATAAGAATAGCAGGCTATGAATCTTAGAGAATTATCCTAATTTTAGTCCGGATATTATTTGCCGTGATAATGAGAAACAATCAGGGCAGTTGACCTGCCCTAAAATGATAATTAACGACGATTCAATACACCGCGTCGATAGAGATTACGTTTGATACGCGTCAGCCCCGGTTTTGGCTTGCGCGGTTCATCCAGACTCGCCAGCACAATCTCCAGTACGCGCTCAGCCACGTCACGATGACGCTGGGCTACGGCCAGCACCGGACACTGCAGGAAATCGAGCAGTTCGTTATCCCCAAAGGTCGCAATAGCCAGCTCAGAAGGGAGTTTCCCTTCGCGGCGAAGCGTCACGTCCATCACGCCCTGTAACAGCGCGAAAGAGGTGGTAAACAGCGCCTGCGGCATCGGGTGCGTCTCCAGCCATTTCTCAAACAGCTGCGCCGCGGCTTCGCGCTCGTAGCTGTTAGCGTAGAGATAGTGCACTTCACGCGGATCGTCTTTCCAGGCAGTACGGAACCCCTGCTCGCGCAGGAAGCTGACGGACAGCTCCGGCAGCGCGCCAAGGTAGAGCACGGTTTCTGCCGGGAAGGTACGCAGCTCGGCGGCCAGCATCTCGGCATCATCCTGATCGGCGCCCACGACGCTGGTGAAGTGCTCGCGATCCAGCGCACGATCCAGCGCGACGATCGGGAACGAGCCATTCGCCCAGCGCTGATAGAAAGGGTGCTCTGGTGGCAGAGAGGTGGAAACAATGATCGCGTCGACCTGACGCTGGAGCAGATGCTCAATGCAGCGCATCTCGTTATCGGGCTGATCTTCCGAGCAGGCGATCAGCAGCTGATAGCCACGCTGGCGCGCCTGACGTTCGAGGTAGTTCGCAATACGGGTGTAGCTGGTGTTTTCCAGATCCGGAATAACCAGACCAATAGATCGGGTGCGCCCGGCACGTAGCCCGGCCGCAACAGCATTCGGATGGTAGTTATGCTCACGTACCACCGCCATGACTTTTTCAACGGTTTTGTCGCTAACACGGTACTGCTTTGCTTTACCGTTAATCACATAGCTCGCCGTAGTTCGTGACACGCCGGCTAGCCGGGCGATTTCATCCAGTTTCACAATTGCCCCTTAAACGAAATAAAAGAGTCCATGGCCTTGTCAGGTTTATGGTTATATCTTTTAACATCTAAACGCAGAATAGTCGTTGCGGCAACCGCTTTTCTCTTCCTTAGGGTCCGTTTAGGCAAAAAAAACCCGGCTTTGCAGACCGGGTCGAAAGAGGCGAACTTTTTTGACGACTAACGCATAATTTTATCGCCGCGAGACAAGCCCACGACACCCGAGCGCGCCACCTCAACAATTTTGGCGACATCACGCACGGTGGCCAGAAACGCATCGAGTTTATCGCTGGTTCCCGCAAGCTGAACAGTATAGATAGAAGGCGTCACGTCGATGATCTGCCCACGGAAAATATCCGCGTTGCGTTTGACCTCCTCGCGTCCGTATCCGCTGGCCTGAATTTTGACCAACATCACTTCGCGCTCAACGTACGCCCCCTGCCCTAATTCACTCACTCGCAGCACATCCACTAATTTATGCAGCTGCTTTTCAATTTGCTCAAGGACTTTCGCATCACCAACGGTCTGAATGGTCATCCGCGACAGCGTCGGATCGTCCGTCGGTGCCACGGTCAGGCTTTCAATGTTGTAACCGCGCTGGGCGAAAAGCCCAATGACGCGCGATAACGCGCCCGATTCGTTTTCCAGAAGAACAGATAATATCCGGCGCATCAGGTTCTCTCCGTTTTGCTCAACCACATTTCATCCATACCGCCGCCGCGAATATGCATCGGGTAGACGTGCTCCGTCCCATCGACGATCACATCCACAAAGACCAGGCGGTTGTTCCTGACGTGCTCCAGCGCTTCGCCGAGCTTCGCTTCCAGTTCATTCGGATCGCTGACACGCATGCCGACGTGGCCATAGGCTTCCGCCACGCGAACAAAGTCCGGCAGCGATTTCATGTAGGACTGGGAGTGACGACCGGAATAGATCATGTCCTGCCACTGCTTGACCATGCCCAGGTAGCCGTTATTAAGATTCAGGACCAGTACCGGGAGATCGTACTGCAAGGCGGTAGAAAGCTCCTGAATATTCATCTGGATACTGCCATCACCGGTCACGCACACGACGATCTCATCCGGGAGCGCGAGTTTGACGCCTAATGCAGCAGGCAGACCAAACCCCATGGTGCCCAGACCACCGGAGTTTATCCAGTGGCGCGGTTTATCAAACGGGTAGTAGAGGGCGGCAAACATCTGATGCTGGCCCACATCCGAGGTGACGTAGGCATCCCCTTTTGTCAGTCGCCAGATCGTTTCGATCACCGCCTGCGGCTTAATGTGTTCGCTTTGCGTGTCATATTTCAGGCATTGACGCCCACGCCACTGCTCAATCTGCTGCCACCAGTCGCGAATATCATCCAGCGGCTGCGCGGCAGGCTCTTGCGCCAGCAGATCCAGCATCTGTTCCAGCACCTGCAGCGCATCGCCGACAATCGGCACATCGGCAGGCACCGTTTTGGAAATAGAGGTCGGGTCGATATCAATGTGCAGCACCGTCGCATTCGGACAGTATTTCGCCAGATTGTTGGTGGTGCGATCGTCAAAGCGCACGCCGACGGCAAAAATCACATCGGAATTATGCATGGTCATATTGGCTTCATAGGTGCCATGCATACCCAACATACCCAGCGCCTGACGATGCGTGGCCGGAAAAGCACCCAGCCCCATCAACGATGAAGCCACAGGCAAGTTTAATTTTTCGATTAATTCGCGCAGCTGCGTGTGACAGTGGGCATTCACAGCACCACCGCCGACATAGACCACCGGTTTTTTCGCCGCAATCAGCGTTTGCAGCGCACGTTTGATTTGGCCTTTATGCCCCTGGGTCGTTGGATTATAGGAGCGCATGCTCACGGAGTCGGGCCAGACGTAAGGCAGTTTATTGGCCGGATTCAAAATATCTTTTGGTAAATCAACTACCACAGGACCAGGACGTCCACTGGCCGCCAGCCAGAAGGCTTTTTTCAGCACCCCTGGAATGTCTTCCGTTTGTTTGACCAGGAAGCTGTGCTTCACCACCGGGCGGGAGATCCCCACCATGTCGCACTCCTGAAAGGCGTCGTAACCAATCAGCGAGGTGGCAACCTGTCCGGATAAAATGACCAGTGGGATGGAATCCATGTAGGCGGTTGCAATGCCGGTAATGGCGTTGGTTGCCCCAGGCCCTGAGGTGACGAGCACCACGCCCACCTCTCCGGTGGCACGTGCCAGACCATCAGCCATATGCACAGCGGCTTGCTCATGACGCACCAGCACATGATCGATACCGCCGACGGTGTGTAACGCATCGTAAATATCGAGGACTGCGCCTCCGGGATAACCGAATACTTGCTTGACGCCCTGATCGATAAGTGACCGGACGACCATTTCGGCGCCAGACAACATCTCCATGGTTTGCCTCCAGGCTTCTTGTTATAGACGAACAGAGGAACTCATTTCCTCGCCGTCTTGCTTTCCAGGGTTTCCCCTGTCTTTCATTTTTGCAGAGTGACCTTCACCTTAACCGCTCCCCATGAGGCAGGCAATCAGCAAACGGAGGCGCGAAAAGAGGCGTAAAAGCAGAATACACAGGCATTATGACAAGATATGGTGAATTCCACTGGAATACACTTTTGTGATGATGGTTCATCGCTTAAATAGGCGGGGAATCAGTAATTCATCTATTTTTGCATGGAAAAAAGCGAAAGGAAAAATTCAATTCAGAATAAAATACTACCCATTAAAAAAATAACAGGATAAACCGGATGCATTGCACCGATTTATCCTGATGTGGATTAGCGCCGACAAACACTGACTAACAGCTCTTCCATCCACTGATGGCCTTTATCTCGCCCGGCCGCTTCGTGCCACGAAAGATAACACGTTCGGCTATTGAGCTTCAGCGGCAGCGATAATATTTGCAGATTAAGCTGGGCAGAGAATTCTTCCGCCAGCCAGCGCGGAGCAATAGCAACAAGTTGAGTCTGCGAAACAATATTTAATACGCTCACCATGGCCATCCCCTGATACGCCACGCAGGCTTGTTTATCCGGTGTGTCATACCACGGCTGGCTAAATGACGCATATCTGTCGAGTGCCACAACCGCGTGCTGCTCATTATAAACATCATTTTCCAGTAATGGCCCGTTGATGCGCGGGTGAGATTTACTGGCGACTAACACCATTTCATCGTTAAACAGCGGCACACAAGAAAACTCCGGACGGCGAAACTCTTCGTAACCCAGAACAAATTCCGTTTCCTGATAGCGTAACTGATGTTCAGTATTGTGGTTTAAGGAGGACTTAAATATGAGATGAATATTTGGGGCTATTTCTTCCACTTTATTATAGATAACGGAGGTCAGATAATTATCCAGCGGACTGCACACGCAGAGATGAAAAACGCGCTCGCTGCTTAAAGGTTCGAAACCGGACCCCGGCAGCTCATTCTGCACCAGTTGTAGCGCCTGGCGAACAGACGCAAAAAGCTGATAAGCCCTTGCCGTAGGCTGGATGCCGCGGCCATATCGCACGAATAGCTCGTCGTTAAACATCAGCTTCAGCCTGGCGACGGCATTACTCACTGCTGGCTGGGACATTCCCAACGCCTGTGCGGCTCTGGTAATATTTTGTTCCTGCATAACAGCATCAAAAACGGTTAATAAGTTAAGATCCACCGTACGTAGCTGAGGCCTGTTTGCTTCAATGGCGTGAGGCCGTTCATTTGTTTTTTCTAACATATCTAACTCCACTGTCACGCTAAACTCCCTTTGACTTGGCGCAATAATAACTTTTAAAAATATTATTTATCATGCAGATAAAACCAGACAAAGAGAAAAGTTTAAAATTCGGAATATATAAACACTCACGCCAAATAACAGGTGCAGGTATACACAAGCTCAAGCGTTAAAAATTTAAAAGTAATAACTAAAACATTAGGAATGGAATGAAACCATAAATCCAATGAATAAACAACAAGCCTACAGGTAAACAATTATTTAAGTTTTCTTAAACTAACCCATCCTATCAACGACTGTCCGTTAACATGTCATTATCATTGCTTGATTTTCATTCACCATTACCGCACCCAGACAGAATCCAACCCAATGATTTCAATGGTTTTAATAACCACACCCTTTAAATTTCAGAAAATAATTAATTGAAACCAATTATATTAAATTTATTCCCGGAACGGTTTTAAAGTCCAAAATTAGACAATTTAAATAACGCCGTAGGGAAAACCTAGCACAATACGCTAAAGAACCAGGACCACAGTTATCATGGATCGCGGGCGTTTTTCGCCTCAGGGGTTGACTTGATTCCGCATATCCAGTACCACTAAAAGCATAACGCATTCATCTGGAGCCTGATTCATGATTCGTACCGTTCGTTTCCTCAGCCTACTACTACTAAACGCATCCACTGTGCGCGGTAGGCTGGCGGGCGAAATTCAACGTTGAATCGTCTCCGGTAAACAAAAAACCCGCGCCATTGCGCGGGTTTTTTTATGCTCGTAGCAAGGCGCCCCAGGACAGACAAGGACCAAACCCATGAGCCAGCAAGTCGTTATTTTCGATACAACTTTACGTGACGGTGAACAGGCGTTACAGGCAAGCCTGAGTGTGAAAGAGAAACTGCAGATTGCGCTGGCCCTGGAACGTATGGGTGTCGACGTAATGGAAGTGGGCTTCCCGGTCTCTTCACCGGGTGACTTTGAATCCGTCCAGACCATTGCGCGCACCATCAAAAACAGCCGCGTGTGTGGTCTGGCCCGCTGCGTCGAGAAAGATATCGACGTGGCCGCCGAATCCTTGAAAGTGGCTGAAGCCTTCCGAATTCACACCTTTATTGCCACCTCCCCGATGCACATCGCAACCAAACTGCGTAGCACCCTGGATGAAGTGATCGAACGCGCGGTGTACATGGTGAAGCGCGCCCGTAACTACACCGACGACGTCGAATTCTCCTGCGAAGATGCTGGCCGCACGCCGATTGCCGATCTGGCCCGCGTAGTAGAAGCCGCGATTAACGCGGGTGCCACTACTATCAACATCCCGGACACCGTCGGCTACACCATGCCGTTCGAGTTCTCCAACATCATCACCGGCCTGTATGAACACGTGCCGAACATTGATAAAGCCATTATTTCTGTCCATACACACGACGATTTGGGCCTGGCCGTGGGCAACGCCATTGCCGCAGTGCACGCCGGGGCTCGCCAGGTGGAAGGCGCCATGAACGGCATCGGCGAACGTGCCGGTAACTGTTCACTGGAAGAGGTGATCATGGCGATCAAAGTGCGCAAAGACATCATGAATGTGCAGACCCGCATTAATCACAACGAAATCTGGCGCACCAGCCAGACCGTCAGCCAGATTTGCAACATGCCTATCCCGGCGAACAAAGCGATTGTCGGCACCGGAGCCTTCGCCCACTCCTCCGGTATTCATCAGGACGGCGTGCTGAAGAACCGCGAAAACTACGAAATCATGACCCCGGAATCCATCGGTCTGAATCAGGTGCAGTTGAATCTGACCTCCCGCTCTGGCCGTGCGGCGGTGAAACACCGTATGGAAGAGATGGGTTACAAGGAAAGCGACTACAACATGGATCACCTGTACGACGCGTTCCTGAAACTGGCCGATAAGAAAGGCCAGGTCTTCGACTACGACCTGGAAGCGTTAGCCTTCATCAATAAACAGCAGGAAGAGCCAGAGCACTTCCGTCTGGACTACTTCAGCGTGCAGTCCGGCTCCAGCGATATCGCGACAGCCTCGGTCAAACTGGCCTGCGGCGATGAGGTAAAAGCCGAAGCCGCCAACGGTAACGGCCCGGTAGATGCGATTTATCAGGCGATCAACCGCATCACCGACTACAACATCGAGCTGGTCAAATACGATTTGAGCGCCAAAGGTCACGGCAAAGATGCGCTGGGTCAGGTCGACATTGTTGTCACCTACAACGGCCGTCGTTTCCACGGCGTTGGCCTGGCGACAGATATCGTCGAATCCTCAGCCAAAGCCATGGTGCACGTCCTGAACAACATCTGGCGCGCCGCAGAAGTCGAGAAAGAGTTACAACGCAAAGCTCAGAATAAAGAGAACAATAAGGAAACCGTGTAATGTCGAAGAATTACCATATTGCTGTGTTGCCGGGCGATGGCATTGGCCCGGAAGTGATGACACAAGCCCTGAAAGTCCTGGAAGCTATCCGCGCCCGTTTCGCGATGAAAATCACCACCAGCCACTACGATGTGGGCGGTATTGCGATTGATAACCACGGCACCCCGCTGCCGAAAGCTACCGTTGAAGGCTGCGAAAACGCCGATGCGGTCCTGTTTGGCTCCGTCGGCGGCCCGAAATGGGAACATCTGCCACCCGCAGAGCAACCTGAGCGCGGCGCGTTGCTGCCGCTGCGTAAGCATTTCAAACTGTTCAGCAACCTGCGTCCGGCGAAACTGTATCAGGGGCTGGAAGAGTTTTGCCCGCTGCGTGCCGACATTGCCGCCAACGGCTTCGACATTCTGTGCGTGCGCGAATTAACCGGCGGGATCTACTTCGGCCAGCCGAAGGGCCGCGAAGGCAGCGGTCAGCACGAGAAAGCATTCGATACCGAGGTTTATCACCGCTTTGAAATCGAACGTATTGCCCGCATCGCGTTTGAATCTGCGCGCAAACGTCGTCACAAAGTGACCTCTATTGATAAAGCCAATGTCCTGCAATCCTCGATTCTGTGGCGCGAAATCGTCAATGAAATCGCCAAAGAGTACCCGGACGTTGAGCTGGCACACATGTACATCGACAACGCCACCATGCAGCTGATCAAAGACCCGTCGCAGTTCGACGTGCTGCTGTGTTCCAACCTGTTCGGCGATATTTTGTCCGATGAATGCGCGATGATCACCGGCTCCATGGGCATGTTGCCCTCCGCCAGCCTGAACGAAGAGGGCTTTGGCCTGTATGAGCCTGCGGGCGGTTCCGCGCCGGATATCGCCGGTAAAAATATCGCTAACCCGATTGCACAGATCCTCTCTCTGGCCCTGCTGCTGCGCTACAGCCTGGACGCGAACGACGCGGCCGATGCAATCGAAAGCGCCATCAACCGCGCATTAGAAGAAGGTATCCGCACGGGCGATTTAGCGCGCGGCGCGGCGGCCGTCAGTACCGATGAAATGGGCGATATCATTGCCCGCTATGTCGCTGAAGGGGTGTAATCATGGCGAAGACGTTATACGAAAAATTGTTTGATGCGCACGTAGTCTACTCGGCACCAAACGAAACCCCGCTGCTGTACATTGACCGTCATCTGGTGCACGAAGTGACGTCACCGCAGGCCTTTGACGGTCTGCGCGCGCACAATCGTCCCGTTCGCCAGCCGGGTAAAACCTTCGCCACGATGGATCACAACGTGTCGACTCAGACCAAAGACATCAACGCGTCGGGCGAGATGGCGCGTATCCAGATGCAGGAGTTGATTAAGAACTGCAACGCCTTCGGCGTTGAGCTGTACGATTTGAACCACCCGTATCAGGGCATCGTCCACGTAATGGGTCCTGAGCAGGGCATCACTCTGCCGGGAATGACCATCGTCTGCGGCGACTCCCATACCGCCACGCACGGCGCGTTCGGTGCGCTGGCGTTTGGTATCGGAACCTCCGAAGTCGAGCACGTTCTGGCGACGCAAACCCTGAAACAGGGCCGCGCGAAAACCATGAAAATCGAAGTCAAAGGTCAGGCGGCGGCAGGTATCACCGCGAAAGATATCGTGCTGGCGATTATCGGTAAAACCGGCAGCGCAGGCGGAACCGGTCACGTGGTGGAGTTTTGCGGCGATGCTATCCGTGCATTGAGCATGGAAGGCCGTATGACCCTGTGCAACATGGCGATCGAGATGGGTGCTAAAGCCGGTCTGGTCGCACCGGACGAGACTACTTTCAACTATGTGAAAGGCCGTCTGCACGCGCCGAAAGGCAACGATTTTGACGAGGCGGTGGAATACTGGAAAACCCTGCAAACCGACGACGGCGCGACATTCGATACCGTTGTCACCCTGCAGGCAGAAGATATCGCACCGCAGGTCACCTGGGGCACCAACCCAGGCCAGGTGATTTCCGTTAACGAGAACATTCCCGATCCGGCCTCGTTTGCCGATCCGGTGGAACGCGCAAGCGCCGAAAAAGCGCTGGCGTACATGGGCCTGAAACCGGGCATTCCGCTGACCGACGTGGCAATCGACAAAGTGTTTATCGGCTCCTGCACCAACTCTCGCATCGAAGATTTGCGTGCAGCGGCAGAAATTGCCAAAGGCCGTAAAGTCGCGCCCGGGGTGCAGGCGCTGGTCGTGCCAGGTTCCGGCCCGGTGAAAGCCCAGGCTGAAGCTGAAGGGCTGGACAAGATCTTTATCGAAGCCGGTTTTGAGTGGCGCTTACCGGGCTGCTCCATGTGTCTGGCCATGAACAACGACCGTCTGAACCCGGGCGAGCGCTGCGCCTCCACCAGCAACCGTAACTTTGAAGGCCGTCAGGGCCGCGGTGGACGTACCCATCTGGTCAGCCCGGCAATGGCAGCGGCTGCCGCTGTGACCGGCCATTTTGCTGATATTCGTGGTTTGAAATAAGGAGACAATCATGGCAGAGAAATTTACCCAACATACGGGTCTGGTTGTCCCGCTGGATGCGGCGAACGTTGATACGGACGCCATCATTCCCAAGCAGTTCTTACAGAAAGTGACCCGCACTGGCTTTGGCGCGCACCTGTTCAACGACTGGCGTTTTCTCGACGATCAGGGCCAGCAGCCGAATCCCGAGTTCGTTCTGAACTTCCCGGAATTTAAAGGCGCATCGATCCTGTTAGCCCGCGAAAACTTTGGCTGTGGCTCGTCCCGCGAACACGCCCCGTGGGCGCTGACGGACTACGGTTTTAAAGTGGTGATCGCCCCGAGCTTTGCTGACATCTTTTACGGCAACAGCTTCAACAACCAGCTCCTGCCGGTGACGCTGACCGACGAACAGGTCGATGAGCTGTTCGCGCTGGTGAAGGCGAATCCGGGCATTTCGTTTGAGGTGGATCTGGAAGCGCAGGTGGTGAAAGCGGGTGACAAAACTTACAGCTTTAAAATCGACGACTTCCGCCGTCACTGCATGATCAACGGCCTCGACAGCATTGGTTTAACCCTGCAGCACGAAGCCTCCATTGCAGACTACGAAAACAAACAACCGGCGTTTATGCGCTAACGAAAAAGGCCCGCGCAAGCGGGCCTTTTTGTTTAACTCTCTTTGACGCGAAGCGTCAGCGCCAGCGTCACCAGCGATATCCCCGCAATCACCCAATACACGGCAAAGTGACCATAGCTTTGCGCCAGCGCCCCCTGAATCACCCCCGCCAGAATCACCCCGGTCGAAATACTGTTGGTGAATAACGTCGTGGCTGAGCCCGCCCGTCCAGGCATCAGGTCCTGGAACCACAGCATCCCAATCCCGGCGACAATGCCGATAAAAATCGCGTTAAACAGCTGCAACGCCAGCAGCGCTTCGCGACTGTGAAACAGGATCAATCCCAGGTAAAACAGGACGCCAGCCGCCACCGCCACCACCATCATCCGGCGTTTGCCAACGCGCTTCACGTAAAAGCCCGCGAGGATCATTGCCGGGATTTCCAGCCCGGCGGCGGTGCCCATTAAGATCCCGGCGAGCTTATCCGGCAGCCCCAGATCGCTGCTGATCCACAGGGGCATATCGATGATATACATGGTGTTGCAGGTCCACATCAGCGTCGAGGCTATAAACAGCATGCGCACGTTTTTATTGTGCCAGCCGCTCACCTGGGTGACGGGCGTATCCGCCGCCTGCTCCACCCGGGCGACCGACGGCAGCACAAAGGCGATCAGCGCCAGGCTGATGGCAAAAATCCCGGCCGCAATGGAGAACATCACCGTAAAGCCGTAATTCAGCGCCAGCATAAAGGCCAGCGGCGGGCCGATCACCCACGCCAGGGAGAGCTGTGCACGCATCACCGAGCTGAACATCACCACTTCCCGCGCCGAGCTGTCCGCGTACTCACGGGCGAGCGCAAAAAGCTGCGGCATGGCGGTATTGGCGAGCGAGGCCAGCAGCACCCCGCAGGTGAGCAGCGTCAGATAGTGGCGGTTGAAGGCAAACAGCAAAGCGTTGCCGATGGCCATCGCGCAACAGAACAGAATTAATTTGCGGCGATCGCCCTGGCTGTCGGATCGTTTTGCCAGCCACAGGCTGACCAGGATCCCGGCAATGGCGTTGACCGTGTAAAACAGGCCCACCCAGAAAGGCTGTGCGCCCACCTCACGACTCAGGAACAGGCTCAGGGTCGGCGCCTGTAGCGCCCCCGCGACGCCCATCATAAAGGCCACCAGCATAAAAGCGGCATACACGCCGTTCAGGCGGCGGCCCATCGTCATCAACCAGAGCATGCGCAGTTCCTTGTCAAAGAGGAGCGAAATGGAGAGGCAGTGTAAACGAAAAAAGCCAGCAAAAACATTTTGCTGGCGGGTGATAAGCACCAATACTCAGTCACACATGATCGAGGCGAGTCAGCGGTCAGAGGTCGATTTCGTAACGTCCCACTGCATCAGATCTTCAAGCATTTTCAGGCGCTGTTCTGCGCACTGGCGGGCCAGCCAGGACACTCCCTTTGTCGCTGAAAAGTAGTGCTGATAAAACTGACGTGCGGTAGACCTCTTCATATTTACCTCCTCACTTCAACAAGGAGGATTATTGGCTTAATATGAGGATTAATAAATTGCTGATTTTTTGTCAGGAGTTCCCCTTTTATGCCGTCTGGTCGTCTGCAACAACAATTCATCCGCCTCTGGCAGTGCTGCGAAGGCCAGTCAAAAGAGACCACGCTGAACGAACTGGCGGAACTGCTGAACTGCTCGCGCCGCCACATGCGCACGCTGCTGAACACCATGCAGCAGCAGGGCTGGCTGAACTGGGAGGCGGAAGCAGGGCGCGGAAAGCGTTCGCGCTTAACCTTCCTGTATACCGGTCTGGCCTTACAACAGCAGCGCGCTGAAGACCTGCTGGAGCAAGACCGCATCGATCAGCTGGTGCAGCTGGTGGGCGATAAAGCCGCCGTCCGCCAGATGCTGGTCTCCCATCTGGGCCGCAGCTTCCGCCAGGGAAAGCACATCCTGCGCGTGCTCTACTACCGTCCGATGAAAAACCTGCTGCCGGGCACGGCGCTACGCCGCTCCGAAACGCACATGGCGCGACAAATCTTTAGCGGCCTGACGCGCATAAATGAGGAAAACGGGGAACTGGAAGCCGACATCGCGCATCACTGGCAGCAACTTTCTCCGCTGCACTGGCGCTTTTTTTTGCGTCCCGGCATCCATTTTCACCATGGCCGCGAGCTGGAGATGAACGATGTGATCGCTTCTCTGCAGCGCGCTCGCGGGCAGCCGCTCTACTCCCACATCGCACACATCCACTCTCCCACCGCCTGGACGCTGGATATCGAGCTTTCCGAGCCTGACCAGTGGCTGCCGTGGCTGATGGGTTATGTCCCGTCGATGATTTTGCCTCATGAATGGGAGAGCATGCCCAGTTTCGCCAGCCAGCCCGTCGGCACCGGCGCTTACGCCGTGATGCGCAATAACAGTAACCAGTTGAAAATCCGCGCCTTCGATGACTACTTTGGCTACCGCGCGCTGATTGACGAGGTGAATGTCTGGGTGCTGCCGGACATCAGTGAAGAGTTCAGCCCCGGCCTGACGCTGGAAGGCCCGACCGAAGGCGAAAAAGCCGTCGAAAGTCGCCTCGAAGAGGGCTGCTACTATCTGCTGTTTGACGCCCGCACCCACCGGGGTGCCAGCAGCGAGGTGCGCCAGTGGATAAGCCAGATCCTCGCCCCCGCCAATCTGATCTATCAGGCGGAAGACCAGCACCAGACCTACTGGTTCCCGGCCTACGGGCTGCTGCCTCGCTGGCACCACGCCCGTCCTGGGCGCGGCGAAAAGCCCGCCGGGCTGGAAACCATTACCCTCACCTATTATCGCGAACACGTTGAGCACCGCTTTATTGCGCGCATCATGAGCAAACTGCTGGCCGCGGAAGGCGTAACGCTAGAGATACAGGAGGTGGATTACGATGAATGGCATCGCGGCGAAGCGGTGAGCGATATCTGGCTCAACAGCGCGAACTTCACTCTGCCGCTTGATTTCTCGCTCTTCTCGCACCTGTATGAGATCCCGCTGATCCAGCACTGCATTGCCCGCGACTGGCAGCAGGACGCCGCTCAGTGGCGCGCCGGAGAGATGAATCTGGCGGTCTGGTGCCAGCAGTTGCTGTCCCAGCAGGCGATGGTACCGCTGATCCACCACTGGCTGATGATCCAGGGACAGCGCAGTATGCGCGGCTTACGCATGAACACGCTCGGCTGGTTTGACTTTAAATCCGCCTGGTTTGCGCCGCCGGAACCATAACACTTTCGTAATATTCACCAAATCATTACAATACCGCCGTTCTCAACGGGGTGCTGCATCGATGATGTGCGCTGAGATAATACCCGTCGAACCTGATCCGGATAACGCCGGCGAAGGGATTTGAGGCTGTCGCTCAAAATCCTTTGCCACTCAACTTTGAGGTGCAAAGTGTTAAAAAAAGTTCTCCCCCTGCTGGCGCTCTTCGCGCTGCCTGCGTTTGCCAAGCCCGTTTTAACGGTCTACACCTACGACTCCTTTGCCGCCGACTGGGGCCCAGGCCCGGTGGTCAAAAAAGCCTTTGAAGCCGACTGTCACTGCGAACTGAAATTCGTGGCGCTGGAAGATGGCGTTTCGCTGCTCAACCGTCTGCGGATGGAGGGCAAAAATAGCAAGGCCGACGTGGTGCTGGGCCTGGATAACAACCTGCTGGAAGCGGCCTCGCAAACCAAACTCTTTGCCAAAAGCGGTATCGCCGCCGATGCGGTGAACGTTCCGGGCGGCTGGAAAAACGACACCTTTGTCCCCTTCGATTACGGTTATTTCGCCTTCGTCTACGATAAAAACAAGCTTAAGAATCCGCCGAAAAGCCTGAAAGAGCTGGTCGAGAGCGACCAGAAATGGCGCGTGATTTATCAGGACCCACGCACCAGCACACCGGGCCTTGGCCTGCTGCTGTGGATGCAAAAAGTGTACGGCGACAAAGCGCCGGAAGCCTGGCAAAAACTGGCGGCCAAAACCGTCACCGTCACCAAAGGCTGGAGTGAAGCCTACGGCCTGTTCCTGAAAGGCGAAAGCGATCTGGTCCTGAGCTACACCACCTCGCCGGCCTACCATATTATCGAAGAGAAAAAAGACAACTACGCCGCCGCTAACTTTGCCGAAGGCCACTATCTGCAGGTGGAAGTCGCCGCCCGCACCGCGGCCAGCAAAGAGCCGGAACTGGCCGAGAAGTTCCTGAAATTTATGGTCTCGCCTGCGTTCCAGAACGCCGTCCCGACGGGCAACTGGATGTACCCAGTGACCGACGTGAAACTCCCTGCGGGCTTCGATCAGTTGAGCAAACCGCAAACCACGCTGGAGTTCACCCCGCAGCAGGTTTCCACTCAACGCGCCGCCTGGATCAGTGAATGGCAACGCGCCGTCAGCCGCTAATTCCCGGCTGGCTGATCCCTGGGCTGACTGCCGCCACGCTGATGGTGGTGGTGAGCCTGGGGGCTTTTCTTGCCCTGTGGCTGAACGCACCGCAAAGCGATATTGCCGCGCTGTGGCACGATAGCTATCTCTGGCACGTGGTGCGGTTCTCCTTCTGGCAGGCATTTCTCTCAGCCCTGCTCTCGGTCGTCCCGGCGATCTTTTTGGCGCGGGCGCTTTATCGCCGCCGTTTTCCCGGAAGACAAGCGCTGCTGCGCCTGTGCGCGATGACGCTGATCCTGCCCGTACTGGTCGCCGTCTTCGGTATTCTGAGCGTGTATGGGCGCCAGGGGTGGATCGCCACGCTGTTGAGTGTGTTTGGCATCGAATGGACATTTTCGCCTTACGGCCTGCAGGGCATCCTGCTGGCCCACGTTTTTTTCAATATGCCCATGGCGACGCGACTGTTCTTACAGGCGCTGGAAAATATCCCTGGCGAACAGCGACAGCTGGCCGCCCAGCTCGGAATGCGCGGATTTGCCTTCTTTCGCTTTGTTGAGTGGCCATGGCTGCGGCGGCAGATCCCGCCCGTTGCAGCATTAATTTTTATGCTCTGCTTCGCCAGTTTCGCCACGGTGCTGTCGCTGGGCGGCGGCCCGCAGGCCACCACCATTGAGCTGGCGATCTATCAGGCTCTGAGTTACGACTACGATCCGGGTCGTGCGGCGCTGCTGGCGATGATCCAGATGTTCTGCTGCCTGGGGCTGGTCTTGCTCAGCCAGCGACTCAGTAAAGCCATTGCGGTGGGGAGCCATCAGGTGAACGGCTGGCGCGATCCGCAGGACAGCCTGCGCAGCCGCCTGAGCGATCTCCTGCTTATCGTACTTGCGCTGCTGTTACTCCTCCCGCCGCTGCTGGCAGTGGTGGTGGATGGTCTCAATCTGAATCTGATCTCGGTGCTGCAACAACCGGTGCTGTGGCAGGCGTTGTGGACGTCGCTGCGAATTGCCCTCGGCGCCGGGCTGCTGTGCGTCCTGCTGACCATGATGCTGCTCTGGAGCAGCCGCGAACTTTACGCCCGCCACTCCCGAATCGCCGGGCAAGCGCTGGAGCTGAGCGGGATGTTGATTCTGGCGATGCCGGGCATCGTGCTGGCGACCGGGTTCTTTTTGCTGTTCAGCAGCACCATCGGATTACCCGAGCACGCCGACGGGATCGTCATTTTCACCAACGCGCTGATGGCGATTCCCTATGCCCTGAAAGTGCTGGAAAATCCGATGCGCGACCTGAGCGCCCGCTACACTCTGCTCTGTCAGTCGCTGGGGATGCGCGGCTGGCAGCGAGTGAGGGTCGTTGAACTCCGCGCCCTGAAACGCCCTCTGGCGCAGGCGCTGGCCTTTGCCAGCGTGCTGTCGATTGGCGATTTCGGCGTAGTGGCGCTGTTTGGTAATGACGATTTCCGCACGCTGCCGTTCTGGCTGTATCAGCAAATCGGTTCGTATCGCAGTCAGGATGGTGCCGTGACGGCCCTGCTCCTGCTGCTGCTGTGCTTTACCCTCTTCACCGTTATCGAAAAACTTCCGGGGCGCGATGCTAAAACTGACTGATGTAACCTGGCTTTATCAGCACCTGCCAATGCGCTTTACACTCTCCGTCGAACGCGGAGAGATGATTGCCATTCTCGGCCCAAGCGGTGCCGGGAAAAGCACGCTGCTCAATCTGATTGCCGGTTTCCTGCCTCCGGCGCGCGGCGAGATGTTGATAGATGGGCAAACGCACACCCACACGCCGCCGTCCCAGCGCCCGGTGTCGATGCTGTTCCAGGAAAATAATCTGTTTACCCATCTGACGGTGCGACAGAATATCGGCCTGGGAATGGACCCCGGCCTCAAGCTGACGGCGCTTCAGCGTGAGAAACTCGAAGCGATTGCCCAGCAGATGGGGCTGAATGAATTTCTTGAACGTTTACCTGGTGAGCTTTCTGGCGGGCAGCGTCAGCGCGTCGCGCTGGCTCGCTGTCTGGTGCGGGAACAGCCAATTTTGCTCCTCGACGAGCCGTTCTCAGCCCTCGACCCGGCCCTGCGTCAGGAGATGCTGTTGCTGGTAAAAGAGGTGTGTCAGCAGAAAAATCTCACCATGCTGATGGTTTCGCACAGCGTGGAAGACGCCGCCAGAATCGCGGCGCGCACCGTCGTGATTGCCGACGGGCGCATCGCCTGGGATGGGGATACACAGGAGCTGATAAGCGGGAAGGCAAGTGCCTCAGCGTTGTTGGGAATAATGCAACCGCAGTAAGCCCGGCAAACAATGCGCCACCGGGCAATATCAGGCCTGGTGGCGGCTGAAAATCGCCTATCGGCTCACCACCTTCAACAAAATCTCGCCATACACCGGCATCAGCGGATGACGAATCAACGCCACCAGCGCCACCACGGCAACCCCGAGCGTCAAGGGCGCCAGCCACAACAGGCGGCCACGCGGCAAATACTGGGTGAGGCGATCCGTACCGGCTTTCGCACTGCGCCACAGGCGCCAGCACAGCCACACCGCGACCCACAGCAGCAGCGCGGTGGCTAACAGCAGCCATTTAAAATGGCCGCTTTGCGCATCGGCGGGGATATCAATCGCCGCACCGGCCAGAATGCCCGGCAGGAAATAGAACGGCGGCCAGAAAACGCAGCCGATGATATTGGGCAGAATAAATTTTGAAACGGGCAGATCCAGCATCCCGGCAACCATCGGCACCAGCGGACGCGTCGGGCCGACAAAACGCCCGACCAGAATGGTAAACATACTGTGCTGATGGAGGGCATGCTCGGTTTTGTCGAGCAGCGCTTTGTTCTTTTTCATGAACGACCAGCGGTGCAACGGCTTTTTGAAGCGCCAGCCTAACCAGAAAGAGATCCAGTCGCCCAGCAGACAGCCCACGATACCGGCCATCCACGCCTGCCAGAAGTTCACCTCGCCGCTGCCAATCAGCGCACCGAGGCCCGCCATCATGACAGTGCCAGGTAAAATCAGCCCCACCAGCGCCAGCGATTCCAGAAAGGCGACCAGCGCGACAGCGATCAGCGAGTAGGCCACGGACTGCGTAATAAAATGTTCCAGCAATGCCTGCATAACGATTCCGGTCAGATAACAGAGCAGGGATTCTGCGAAGTGCTTCCTGCCTCGTCAAGACAACAATTGTCTGAATAGTTTACCGGGTGCCGCCAGACTTCACCTGTTTGTTTCGTTTTATTTACGTTTTACTCACATCCGGCGCGGAATTCGCTCGGGCTGGCGCCGGTGCATTTCTTGAAGACGCGGGAAAAATAGAGCTGATCCTCAAAGCCGACGTTACGCCCCACGGTGGCAATCGGCATACGCGTGGTGCTGAGAAGCAGTTTGGCCTGGCTGATGCGCTGATCCTCGCGCCAGCTCAGAACGCTCACCCCCAACTGCTGACGGAAGAGGTGCGACAGGCGCGACGGCGACAGGCAGACGTGCTGCGCGACCCCCGCGATATCAAACTGGCTGTCCGACAGATGATCGCTGATGTACTGGCAGGCGTCGCGCACGCGATTGTCCAGCGGCGGATTAAGGGAGGCGTTAATCGCCTCCATGCGCCGCAGCAACAGCTGTTCGAGCAGATTGATCGCCAGCAGCTCGGCGTAGCGCCCGCCCGCCTGGGCTTCGATGATCTGGGCAAAAAGCTCGCGGAACTGCGCCTGATGCGCTTCGTCGGGCCGGTAAAAACCGGTGTGGGCGAAAATCGACGGCCAGGCCAGCCACTCCTGCCAGTAAGCACGCGGGCGGAAGTAGACCCACTGGTGATACCACTCTTTTGCATCAGGATGCCGACCGTAGTGGTGAATTTCTCCCGGCGGGAACAGCAAAATATCGCCAGGGCGACAGACAAATTGCCGATCATTATTTTTGATCACCCCCTCACCGCGCACAGTGATATTCAGGATATAGCCTTTCATGCCCAGCGGGCGGTCGACGAAAAAGTCGAGGTAACCCTCGGCTTCGATAGGGGTCAACCCCGCCACCAGATGGGCGTTGAAGGAGTACCCCGGCAACAGGGGATCGTTTTGTGTTTCGGCCATAAACAGGTCACTCCCGACGGTCAATAAGGAAACAAATTGTCCATATCTATAAAAGCGGTATAAAAACGGGTCTTTAAGAGAATCACATCGCCTGCCCTCTCTTTTAACTCCGCTTTTTCTCGGCCTTTACCCCAGATTCATCCACGATCTCGTGCAAATCAGCAGTAACAAAAGTGTCTATAACTGCGGCAGAAATGTCCACATTGAATATTTGCACAACGTCACACTTTCCACCTCAACAGCAATTTAATCCATAAGATTAGCGGATCCTGCCTGACGATTTTCTCCCTCAATCTCTAATGTTGATCCATACCCGTTTTTTGATGGAGCAACATAAATGGCAATTGCGATTGGCCTCGATTTTGGCAGTGACTCAGTACGCGCCCTGGCGGTGGAGTGTCGTACGGGTCAGGAGATAGCGACCAGCGTTGAGTGGTATCCGCGCTGGCAAGAGGGGCGTTACTGCGATGCGCCAAATAATCAGTTCCGCCATCATCCGCGCGATTACATCGAATCGATGGAAGCGGCGATCAAAACCGTTCTGGCCGAATTGAGCGAAGATCAGCGTGCTCAGATCGTCGGTATTGGCGTGGACAGCACCGGCTCAACGCCTGCCCCCGTCGATGCCGAAGGCCGCGTGCTGGCGCTGCGCCCTGAGTTTGCCGACAACCCGAACGCCATGTTCGTGCTGTGGAAAGACCATACTGCGGTTGAAGAAGCGGAAGCCATCACCCGTTTGTGCCATCAGCCTGGAAAAGCGGACTACTCCCGCTACATTGGCGGCATTTATTCCAGCGAATGGTTCTGGGCCAAGATTTTGCACGTCACCCGTGCCGACCGTGACGTGGCGCAGGCCGCCGTGTCATGGATTGAGCTGTGCGACTGGGTACCGGCCCTGCTGTCGGGCACTACCCGCCCGCAGGATATTCGCCGTGGACGCTGCAGCGCCGGGCATAAATCCCTGTGGCATGAGAGCTGGGGCGGGCTGCCTCCTGCCGCGTTCTTCGATGAACTTGATCCGATTATCAATCAAAGCCTGAAATATCCGCTGTTTACCGACACTTATACCGCCGACATTCCGGTCGGAACCCTGAGCGCAGAGTGGGCGCAGCGTCTGGGCTTGCCACAAAACGTGGCGATTTCCGGCGGCGCGTTCGACTGCCATATGGGTGCCGTCGGCGCGGGCGCACAGCCTAATACGCTGGTGAAAGTGATTGGTACCTCCACCTGCGACATCCTCACCGCGGATAAAGCCAGCGTCGGCGACCGCGCCGTGAAAGGTATTTGCGGCCAGGTGGACGGTAGCGTGGTCCCTGATTTTATCGGGCTGGAGGCCGGTCAATCCGCCTTCGGCGATATCTACGCCTGGTTTGGCCGCGTGCTCGGCTGGCCGCTGGATCAGCTGGCGGAAACACATCCTGAGCTGAAAGCGCAGATCGCAGTCAGCAAAAAACAGCTTCTCCCGCAGCTGACGGAAGCCTGGGCGAAAAACCCGTCCCTCGATCATCTCCCGGTGGTGCTCGACTGGTTCAACGGTCGTCGTACACCGTTTGCCAACCAGCGTCTTAAAGGCGTGATTACCGATCTCAACCTGGCAACTGACGCCCCTGCGCTGTTTGGTGGCCTGATTGCGGCCACCGCCTTTGGCGCGCGCGCCATCATGGAGTGTTTCACCGAGCAGGGCATCGCCGTGAACGAGGTGATGGCGCTCGGCGGCATCGCGCGTAAAAACCCGGTGATCATGCAGGCCTGCTGCGACGTGCTGAACCGTCCGCTGCAGATCGTCGCCTCCGATCAGTGCTGTGCCCTGGGGGCCGCCATTTTCGCGGCAGTCGCGGCGGGTGTTCACGCAAATATTCCGACCGCTCAACAGCACATGGCGAGCGCCGTCGAGAGCACGCTCCAGCCGCGCCCTCAGCAGGCCCAACGCTTTGAGCAGCTTTATCAGCGCTACCTGCAATGGTCGAAAAGCGCCGAACAACACTATCTCCCTGTCGCCGCCCCGGCCAAAAACACCGCGGAAAAACCGGCAACCCTGACACATTAAGGACACGATAATGAGCATTTTTAATAATTATGAAGTGTGGTTTGTCATTGGCAGCCAGCATTTATACGGCCCGGAAGCGCTGCAACAGGTGACGAAACACGCGGAACATGTGGTTAACGCCCTGAACGCTGAGGCCAAACTGCCGTGCAAACTGGTGCTGAAACCGCTCGGAACAACACCAGACGAAATCACCCACATCTGCCGCGACGCGAACTACGACGACAAATGCGCCGGGATGGTGGTGTGGCTGCACACCTTCTCTCCGGCCAAAATGTGGATCAACGGCCTGACCATCCTCAATAAACCGCTGCTGCAGTTCCATACCCAGTTCAACGCTTCCCTGCCGTGGGACAGCATCGATATGGACTTTATGAACCTGAACCAGACCGCGCACGGCGGCCGCGAGTTTGGCTTTATCGGCGCGCGTATGCGTCAGCAGCACGGGGTAGTGACCGGCCACTGGCAGGATCAACACGCGCAGCAGCGCATCGGCTCGTGGATGCGCCAGGCTGTCTCCAAACAGGATACCCGTCATCTGAAAGTGGTGCGTTTTGGCGACAACATGCGCGAAGTGGCAGTGACGGACGGCGATAAAGTCGCTGCACAGATTAAATTTGGTTTCTCCGTTAACACCTGGGCCGTGGGCGATCTGGTGCAGGTGGTGAACGAAATCAGCGACGGCGATATCAGCGCGCTGGTGGACGAATACGAAAGCAGCTACCGCCTGACTGCTGCGGCGCAGATCAACGGCGATAAACGCCAGAACGTCATCGATGCGGCGCGCATCGAACTGGGGATGAAACGCTTCCTGGAACAGGGCGGCTTCCACGCCTTTACCACCACATTTGAAGACCTGCACGGTCTGAAACAACTGCCAGGCCTGGCGGTACAACGTCTGATGCAGCAAGGCTACGGCTTTGCGGGCGAAGGCGACTGGAAAACCGCCGCCCTCCTTCGCATCATGAAGGTGATGTCGACCGGTCTACAGGGCGGCACCTCATTTATGGAGGATTACACCTACCACTTCGAGAACGGCAACGATCTGGTGCTCGGCTCGCACATGCTGGAAGTGTGTCCATCCATCGCCGTCGAAGAGAAACCGATCCTCGACGTGCAGTACCTGGGCATTGGCGGCAAAGCCGATCCGGCCCGTCTGATCTTCAACACCCGCACCGGCCCGGCGATAAATGCCAGCCTGATCGATCTGGGCGATCGGTTCCGCCTGCTGGTGAACTGCGTGGATGCCGTGGAGACCCCGCATTCATTGCCGAAACTGCCCGTCGCGAACGCCCTGTGGAAAGCGCAGCCGGATCTGCCGACCGCGTCTGAAGCCTGGATCGTGGCCGGTGGCGCGCACCACACGGTCTTCAGCCACTCGCTGGAACTGAACGATATGCGCCAGTTCGCGGAGCTGCACGACATCGAGCTGACCGTCATCGATAACGACACCCGTCTGCCAGCGTTTAAAGACGCGCTGCGCTGGAACGAAGTCTATTACGGTTCTAAACGTTAAGCACGTGCCCGGCGGCACGTCGTCTGCCGGGCTTATAAACCCAGGCCGGATAAGCGAAGTGCCATCCGGCAAGGAGAACAGAATGCTTGAAGCATTAAAGCAGCAGGTGCTGGAAGCCAACCTGGCCCTGCCGAAACACCATCTCGTCACCCTCACCTGGGGCAACGTCAGCGCTGTCGATCGGGAGAAAGGGGTGTTTGTAATTAAGCCGTCCGGCGTGGATTACAGCGTGATGACCGCCGAGGATATGGTGGTGGTGAGCATCGCGACCGGCGAAGTGGTCGAAGGGAAGAAAAAGCCCTCTTCCGATACGCCAACCCATCGCCTGCTCTATCAGTCATTCCCGTCGATTGGCGGTATCGTGCATACCCACTCGCGCCACGCCACCATCTGGGCGCAAGCCGGACAATCCATTCCGGCGACGGGCACGACCCATGCCGACTATTTTTACGGCACCATCCCCTGCACCCGTAAAATGACCGATGCGGAAATTAACGGCGAGTATGAGTGGGAAACGGGCAACGTGATCGTCGAAACCTTTGAAAAAGCGGGAATCGATGCGGCGCAAATGCCGGGCGTGCTGGTGCACTCTCACGGGCCGTTTGCGTGGGGCAAAAACGCCGAGGATGCGGTGCATAACGCCATCGTGCTGGAAGAAGTCGCCTATATGGGGATCTTCTGCCGCCAGCTGGCGCCACAGCTTCCGGATATGCAGCAAACCCTGCTGGATAAACACTATCTGCGCAAGCACGGTGCGAAAGCGTATTACGGGCAGTAAATCGGGAACAGGGACATTATTGGCCGGATAAGCTCAGTGCCATCCGGCAAAATCACACCTGTATATAAACCCAGCAAAAAATCCGTAACCAGGCTATAATCACGCCTGGTTTTGTTTTTTGGGATGACGGTGTGACGCAGGCGCGAGAAGGCTTTTTACTGACCCGACACTGGCGGGATACGCCGCAGGGTATTGAAGTGGAATTCTGGCTGGCGACGGACGAGGGTCCGCTGAACGTCACGCTGCCGCCACAGGAGTCCGTGGCGTTTATCCCGGAACAGCACGTCGAAAAAACGCACGAGGTGTTACGCGGGGAAAACGGCTGGCGCATCACGCCGCTTGAGCTGAACGATTTCCACCGCCAGCCCGTTTACGGGCTTTACTGCCGCGCCCATCGCCAGCTGATGCGCTTTGAGAAGCTGCTGCGAGAAGCCGGGGTTACGCTGTACGAAGCGGATATTCGCCCGCCGGAACGTTTTCTTATGGAGCGTTTTATTACCGCTCCCGTCTGGGTCGACGGCACGCCGCAGGGCGGCAAACTGCTCAACGCCCGCCTCAAACCCAATCCCCACTACCGTCCGCCCCTGAAATGGGTGTCGCTGGATATCGAAACCACGCGCCACGGCGAACTGTATTGCATCGGCCTTGAAGGCTGCGGGCAGCGAATTGTCTATATGCTCGGGCCGCCAAACGGTGATGCGTCAGCCCTCGATTTTGAGCTGGAGTATGTCACCAGCCGCCCACAGCTGATTGAAAAGCTAAACCAGTGGTTTGCCATTCACGATCCTGATGTCCTGATTGGCTGGAATGTGGTGCAGTTTGACCTGCGCGTGCTGCAAAAGCATGCCGAGCGTTACCGTATTCCGCTGATGCTGGGCCGCGGCAACAGCGAGCTGGAGTGGCGCGAGCACGGTTTTAAGAATGGCGTGTTCTTCGCGCAGGCTAACGGGCGGGTGATTATCGACGGTATCGATGCGCTTAAATCCGCCTTCTGGAGTTTCTCCTCGTTTTCGCTGGAAGCCGTCTCTCAGGAGCTGCTCGGCGAAGGGAAATCCATCGACAATCCCTGGGATCGGATGGATGAGATTGACCGGCGCTTCAATGAAGACAAACCGGCACTGGCCACCTACAACCTGAAGGACTGCGAGCTGGTGACGCGGATTTTCCACAAAACGGAGATCATGCCGTTCCTGCTGGAGCGCGCGACCGTCAACGGCCTGGCGATCGATCGTCACGGCGGTTCCGTCGCTGCGTTCGGTCATCTGTATATTCCGCGCATGCACCGCGCGGGCTATGTCGCGCCAAATCTTGGCGAGGTCCCGCCTCAGGCTAGCCCTGGCGGCTATGTGATGGACTCCAGGCCTGGCCTGTATGACTCGGTCCTGGTGCTGGATTATAAAAGCCTCTATCCGTCGATCATTCGCACCTTTCTGATCGATCCCGTTGGCCTGGTCGAGGGGATGGCCCAGCCGGATGAGGCGCACAGCACCGAAGGATTTCTCGGCGCGCGTTTCTCGCGGGAAAAGCACTGCCTGCCTGAAATCGTCGGCCAAATCTGGCACGGGCGTGAGGAGGCCAAGCGTCAGCACAATAAACCGCTCTCTCAGGCGCTGAAGATCATCATGAACGCCTTTTATGGCGTGCTCGGCACCAGCGCCTGTCGGTTCTTCGATCCCCGTCTCGCCTCGTCGATCACCATGCGCGGGCATGAAATTATGCGCCAGACCAAAGCGCTGGTGGAATCCCAGGGCTATGACGTGATTTACGGCGACACGGACTCAACGTTCGTCTGGCTGAAAGGCGCCCACAGCGAAGAGGACGCCGCGCAAATTGGCCAAAATCTGGTGGCGTTCGTCAACGACTGGTGGCGCAATCATTTGCAAAAAGAGCGGTTAACCAGCGCGTTAGAGCTGGAATTTGAAACCCATTTCAGCCGCTTTTTGATGCCGACAATTCGCGGTACCGAGCAGGGCAGTAAGAAGCGTTACGCCGGTTTGATTCAGGAGGGCGAGAGCCAGCGCATGGTGTTTAAAGGCCTGGAAACGGTGCGAACCGACTGGACGCCACTGGCGCAACAGTTCCAGCAAACGCTCTATCTGCGCGTGTTCCGCAACGAGCCGTATCAGGATTATGTCCGCGAGACTATCGCCAGCCTGCTGGCCGGTGAGCTGGACAGCAGGCTGGTCTACCGCAAGCGCCTGCGCCGCCCGCTGGCAGAGTATCAGCGCAATGTGCCGCCGCATGTTCGCGCCGCGCGGCTGGCCGATGAAGAGAACGTACGTCGCGGCCGCGCGCCGCAGTATCAAAATCGCGGCACCATTAAATACGTCTGGACCACCAGCGGCCCGGAACCGGTGGATTATCAGCACTCGCCGCTGGACTACGATCACTATCTGACGCGACAGCTTATGCCTGTCGCCGATGGAATTTTACCTTTTGTCGACGATGATTTTGCTACACTCATGACAGGGCAACTGGGGCTATTTTGACGCGTGACGAAAACGCCGCCATCCAGTACCATAGCGCCCTTTCCATTCCCGGACCCATTTTTCGATGGCCGTCACTTTGCGACGGTGGTCGAACTATTGCCTGCAATTAAAGATTAGAGCCAAACAACTATGCCTTTTACACTTGGTCAACGCTGGATCAGCGATACAGAAAGCGAGCTTGGATTAGGAACTGTGGTAGCGCTGGATGCGCGCATGGTCACTATCCTTTTCCCGGCCACGGGTGAAAACCGTCTGTATGCACGCAATGACTCCCCTGTTACCCGCGTCATGTTTAACCCGGGTGACACCGTTACCAGCCATGAAGGCTGGCAGCTGAAGATTGAAGACGTAAAAGAAGAGAACGGGATCCTCGCCTACATCGGTACGCGAGTCGACACGGAAGAAACAAATGTCATCCTGCGCGAAGTGCTGCTCGACAGCCGACTGGTCTTCAGCAAGCCGCAGGACCGTCTGTTTGCCGGTCAGATCGACCGCATGGACCGTTTTGCCCTGCGCTATCGCGCGCGTAAATTCCAGAGTGAACAGTACCGCATGCCGTGGAGCGGCCTGCGTGGTCAGCGTACCAGCCTGATCCCACACCAGCTGAACATCGCCCACGACGTTGGCCGTCGCCATGCGCCGCGCGTGCTGCTGGCTGATGAAGTCGGCCTCGGTAAAACCATCGAAGCAGGGATGATCCTGCATCAACAGCTGCTCTCCGGCGCTGCCGAGCGCGTGCTGATCGTGGTGCCTGAAACCCTGCAACACCAGTGGCTGGTCGAGATGTTGCGCCGCTTCAACTTACGCTTCTCCCTGTTTGACGACGAGCGCTACGCCGAAGCCCAGCACGACGCCGATAATCCGTTCGAAACGGAACAGCTGGTGATCTGCTCTCTGGACTTCGTGCGCCGCAGCAAGCAGCGCCTTGAGCATCTGTGCGATGCTGAGTGGGATCTGATGGTCGTCGATGAGGCCCACCACCTGGTCTGGAGCGAAGATGCGCCCAGCCGTGAATATATGGCGATCGAACAGCTGGCCGAACGCGTGCCGGGTATCCTGCTGCTGACCGCTACGCCGGAGCAGCTGGGGCTGGAAAGCCACTTTGCGCGTCTGCGCCTGCTCGATCCTAACCGTTTCCACGATTTCTCTGTGTTTGTCGAAGAGCAGCAAAACTACCGCCCGGTTGCCGATGCGGTCGCCCTGCTGCTGGCTGGTAAGCACCTGTCCAACGATGAACTCAACACCCTGAGCGAGCTGATTGGCGAGCAGGATATTGAGCCACTGCTGCACGCCGCCAACAGCGACCGCGACGACGCGGAAACCGCGCGTCAGGAGCTGGTCTCCATGTTGATGGACCGCCACGGCACCAGCCGCGTGCTGTTCCGTAACACCCGTAACGGCGTGAAAGGCTTCCCGAAACGCGAGCTGCACACCATCAAGCTGCCGCTGCCGACACAGTATCAAACCGCGATTAAAGTCTCCGGCATCATGGGGTCACGCAAAAGTGCTGAAGAGCGCGCGCGCGATATGCTCTATCCGGAACAGATTTATCAGGAATTCGAAGGCGATACCGGCACCTGGTGGAACTTCGATCCACGCGTCGAATGGCTGATGGGCTATCTGACCGCTCACCGCTCGCAGAAAGTGCTGGTGATTTGTGCCAAAGCGGCCACCGCGCTGCAGCTGGAGCAAGTCCTGCGCGAGCGCGAAGGTATCCGCGCTGCCGTGTTCCACGAAGGGATGTCGATCATCGAACGCGACCGCGCGGCGGCCTGGTTTGGTGAAGAGGACAGCGGCGCGCAGGTGCTGCTCTGCTCCGAAATCGGCTCCGAGGGCCGTAACTTCCAGTTCGCCAGCCATCTGGTGATGTTCGATCTGCCGTTTAACCCGGACCTGCTGGAGCAGCGTATTGGCCGTCTGGACCGTATCGGCCAGGCGCATGATATTCAGATCCACGTTCCGTTCCTGGAAAAAACTGCCCAGTCGGTGCTGGTGCGTTGGTTCCACGAAGGTCTGGACGCGTTTGAACACACCTGCCCGACCGGTCGCACCATTTACGATCAGGTGCACAGCGATCTGATCGGTTATCTGGCGGCACCGGAAGAGACCGAGGGCTTTGACGATCTGATCAAATCCTGTCGCGAAAAGCACGATGCGCTGAAACTGCAGCTGGAGCAGGGGCGTGACCGTCTGCTGGAGATCCACTCCAACGGTGGCGAGAAAGCGCAGCAGCTTGCCGAAAGCATCGAAGAGCAGGACGACGACACCAGCCTGATCAGCTTCGCGATGAACCTGTTTGATATCGTTGGTATCAACCAGGACGATCGCGGCGAGAACATGATTGTGCTGACGCCGTCCGATCACATGCTGGTCCCGGATTTCCCTGGCCTGCCGGAAGATGGCTGCACCATCACCTTTGAGCGTGACGTGGCCCTTTCCCGCGAAGATGCGCAGTTCATTACCTGGGAACATCCGCTTATCCGCAACGGTCTGGATTTGATTCTGTCTGGCGATACCGGCAGCAGCACCATTTCTCTGTTGAAAAACAAAGCGCTGCCCGTTGGGACGCTGCTGCTTGAGCTGATCTACGTGGTTGAGGCGCAAGCGCCGAAACAGTTGCAGCTCAACCGTTTCCTGCCCGCCACTCCGGTGCGTCTGATGCTCGACAAAAATGGCACTAACCTCGCCGCGCAGGTCGAGTTTGAGAGCTTTAACCGTCAGCTAAGCGCCGTTAACCGCCACACGGGCAGCAAACTGGTGAATGCGGTCCAGCAGGATGTGCATGCCATTTTGCAGCAGGGTGAAGCGCAGATTGAGAAAGCCGCGCGCGCACTGATTGATGCGGCTCGCAGCGAAGCAGACGAAAAGCTCTCTGCCGAGCTGTCGCGTCTTGAAGCGTTACGCGCGGTGAATCCAAACATCCGTGACGACGAGCTTGCAGCCATTGAGAGCAACCGTGAGCAGGTGCTGGAAAGCCTGGATCAGGCGAGCTGGCGACTGGATGCGCTGCGTCTGATCGTTGTGACGCATCAGTAAACGGAGCGCGACATGATCATGGAGACCTACAATCCGCCGATGGACCCGTGGCTGGTCATTCTGTATCAGGATGAACACATTATGGTGGTCAACAAGCCCAGCGGCCTGTTGTCCGTGCCGGGACGTCTGGAGGAGCACAAAGACAGCGTGATGACGCGCGTACAGCGCGATTATCCGCAGGCAGAATCCGTGCATCGCCTGGATATGGCGACCAGCGGCGTGATTGTGGTGGCTCTGACGAAAGCGGCTGAGCGCGAGTTAAAGCGCCAGTTCCGCGATCGTGAACCGAAGAAACAGTATGTCGCGCGCATCTGGGGACACCCGGAAAAGGCGGAAGGTCTGGTGGATTTACCGCTGATTTGCGACTGGCCGAACCGGCCTAAGCAAAAAGTCTGTTTTGAAACCGGCAAGGCGGCGCAGACCGAGTATGAGGTGCTGGATTACGCTGCGGATAACACCGCGCGTATTCTGCTCAAACCGATTACTGGCCGTTCGCATCAGCTGCGCGTGCATATGCTGGCGCTGGGCCATCCGATTCTGGGGGACCGTTTTTACGCCACCCCGGAAGCGCTCGCAATGGCGCCGCGTCTGCAATTACACGCTCAGATGCTGACGATAACGCATCCGGAATTCGGCAATCTGATGACGTTTACAGCCCCTGCCGATTTTTAACGTAGTGCCCGGCGGGTGCCGGGCTTACGCTTATTTAAAGCCCTTCTGCTCTTTAATGAGCTCGTACGCTTTCTGAATTTCCTGCGCTTTCTGCTTCGCCATTTCCATCATCTCTGGCGGTAACCCTTTCGCCACCAGTTTATCCGGATGATGTTCGCTCATCAGCTTGCGATAGGCGCGTTTAATGGTGGTCGCATCGTCGGTCGCTTTCACGCCCAGTACGTTACACGCATCTTCCAGCGTCGGGCCGCGCTGTGCCTGCTGCCAGCCACCGCCAGCAGACTGCTGCTGATGTTGATAGCCGCCACCAAATTGCGCGCCGCCCTGCATCATGCGCAGGAACTGGTCGAACTGCATGCGGGAGATACCCAACTCTTCGGCAATCACGTACAACACGTCGCGTTCGTTAGGGTGCAGTGACCCATCCGCAAACGCCGCCTGAATCTGGATTTCCAGAAACATCCGAATTAAATCAAAGCGTCCGAAACAGATGCTGCGGAACTGACGCATTTTCTCGCGCAGCGGATAGTTATCCGCCTTACCGATACGAAACGCATTTTGTGCCGCCACGCGGGACTCGCCGTGCAGGCTCATGCGATCCATAAATACGCTGGCAATTTGAATGTCTGCTTCGGTGACGCGTCCCTTCGATTTGGTTAAATGCCCCATCACCTCAAAGGTGGTCGCAAAAAAGAGCGCCTGACGCTCGCGCTGGTTAGCAAACCAGGCCATTTTACGACTGCGCGCCTTATCGAACATATGCCCGATAATCAGGCCCAAAACGATGCCCCAAAACCCTGCGCCCATCAACAAAGCGAATGCGACGCCAATAATTTTACCCCAATACTGCATAGACTCCCCGTATGGTCATAGTCCTGATTCGACGCAACTCCATCATCTCAGTGGTCGAGCCACGGTCAATTGAGGGACATCGCCTATAATTTGCATTATCATACTCGTCATTCGATAGCGAGCCTAACACTCTGACTCGTAAACGGGCAGGATTAACGCTGGCACTGCGCAGATGAGTAAGATAGTCTCTGAGCGTTTGTAAGCCGTAGCCACTGATGACGGAACACTAAATATAACGTATGAAAAAACGTATCCCCACCCTCCTGGCCACCATGATCGCCGCCGCTCTGTACAGTCAACAGGGCATGGCTGCCGATCTCGCCTCACAGTGTAAGCTTGGCATCCCAAGCTATGATCGCCCATTGGTGCAGGGTGATACCAATAGCTTGCCCGTCACGATTAATGCCGACCATGCCGGTGGCAATTATCCGGATAACGCGACATTTACGGGCAATGTCGATATTAATCAGGGCAACAGCCGTCTGCGGGCGGACGAAGTCCAGCTGCATCAAAAGCAGCCTGAGGGCGCGGCAGAGCCGGTTCGCACAGTCGATGCTCTGGGCAATGTGCACTATGACGACAATCAGGTCATCCTGAAAGGTCCGAAAGGCTGGGCAAACCTGAATACCAAAGATACCAATGTCTGGGAAGGTGATTACCAGATGGTGGGTCGCCAGGGACGCGGTAAAGCAGACCTGATGAAACAGCGCGGTGAAAACCGCTACACCATTCTGGAGAATGGCTCCTTCACCTCTTGTCTTCCAGGTTCTGACACCTGGAGCGTCGTCGGTAGCGAAGTGATCCACGACCGCGAAGAGCAGGTGGCTGAAATCTGGAATGCGCGCTTTAAACTCGGCCCGGTGCCGGTGTTTTATAGCCCCTACTTGCAGTTGCCGGTCGGCGATAAGCGTCGTTCAGGTTTCCTGATCCCGAACGCCAAGTACAGCACCACGAACTATTTTGAGTTCTACCTGCCGTACTACTGGAACATCGCGCCGAACATGGACGCCACGATTACGCCGCACTACATCCATAAGCGCGGCAATATTCAGTGGCAGAACGAGTTCCGCTATTTGACCAAAGCGGGTACAGGTCTGATGGAACTGGATTACCTGCCATCGGATAAAGTGTTTAGCGATGAGCACCCGACCGAGGGCGATCGCCACCGCTGGTTATACTACTGGCAGCACTCGGGTGTAATGGATCAGGTCTGGCGTTTCAACGTCGACTACACCAAAGTCAGTGATCCCTACTACTTTAACGATTTTGATTCCAAGTACGGTTCAAGTACCGATGGCTACGCGACGCAGAAATTCAGCGTCGGTTACGCGAATCAGAACTTCAACGCCACGGTTTCTACCAAGCAGTTCCAGGTCTTCAGCAACCAAACGCGTAGCACCTACGGCGCTGAGCCACAGCTGGACGTGAACTGGACGCAGAATGACGTCGGTCCGTTTGATACCCGCGTTTATGCTCAGGCCGTGCACTTCGTGAATACCAATTCCGATATGCCAGAAGCGACCCGTGTACACCTTGAACCGACCATTAATCTGCCACTCTCTAACGACTGGGCTAGCCTCAATACCGAAGCCAAGATGATGGCTACCCACTATCAGCAGAAGAATCTGGACTGGTACAACAATCGCTACAACACCGATCTCGAAGAGTCCGTTAACCGTGTGCTGCCACAGTTCAAAATGGACGGTAAGCTGATTTTCGAACGTGATATGAACCTGGCGAACGGCTATACCCAAACGCTGGAACCGCGCATGCAGTACCTTTATGTGCCGTATCGCGATCAGAGCAAAATCCAGAACTACGACTCCTCTTTCCTCCAGTCCGACTACAGCGGTCTGTTCCGCGATCGTACCTATGGCGGACTTGACCGTATTGCTTCCGCGAACCAGGTGACAACCGGCGTCACGACTCGCGTATATGATGACGCTGCGGTTGAACGTTTTAACGTTTCTGTTGGTCAAATCTACTACTTCACTGAAGCACGTACCGGTGATGACGACATTAACTGGGAGAAAGACAATAAAACGGGTGCCCTGGTATGGGCTGGTGATACCTACTGGCGCATGACCGATCGTTGGGGTCTGCGCGGTGGCCTGCAGTACGATACACGTCTGGATAACGTCGCCACCAGCAGCGCAAGCGTTGAGTATCGTCGTGATGAAGACCGGATGGTGCAGTTGACTTACCGTTACGCCAGCCCGGAATATATTCAGGCGACGCTGCCAAACTACGCCAACGTCGAACAGTATAAAGACGGTATTTCGCAGGTGGGTGGTGCCGCAAGTTGGCCGATCGCCGATCGCTGGTCCATTGTGGGCGCCTACTACTTTGACACGAACACCAGCAAGCCTGCGGATCAGATGGTTGGCTTGCAATACAACTCCTGCTGTTATGCGCTTCGCGTAGGCTACGAGCGCAAACTTAACGGCTGGAATACCGACAATAATCAGAGCAAATACGATAACGTCATTGGCTTCAATGTCGAATTGCGCGGCCTGAGTTCCAACTACGGCCTGGGCACGCAGCAGATGCTGCGCTCGAACATTCTGCCATATCGTAGTTCCTTGTAATGTGCTTGATTTACAACGCCATCCGCTTTGCGGTTAATTGAAATGGAAAAAGTATGAAGAACTGGAAAACGCTGCTGCTCGGTATCGCTATGGTTGCGAACACCAGCTTTGCCGCGCCACAGGTTGTTGATAAAGTCGCCGCCGTGGTGAACAACGGTGTAGTACTTGAAAGCGACGTAAATGGCTTAATGCAATCTGTGAAGCTCAATTCGGGTGAAGCAGGTCAGCAACTTCCAGATGACGCGACGCTGCGTCATCAGATCCTCGAGCGTTTGATCATGGATCAGATCGTGCTGCAGATGGGTCAGAAAATGGGTGTGAAGGTGACCGATCAGCAGCTCGATGAAGCGATCGCCAACATTTCTAAGCAAAACAACATGACCCTCGATCAGATGCGCAGCCGTCTGGCCTACGATGGGATCAGCTATGCGACCTACCGCAACCAGATCCGCAAAGAGATGCTGATCTCTGAAGTGCGCAACAACGAAGTGCGTCGCCGCGTATCGATCCTGCCGCAGGAAGTGGATCAACTCGCGAAGCAGGTGGGCAACCAGAATGATGCCAGCACCGAACTGAACCTGAGCCACATTCTGATTCCACTGCCAGAAAACCCGACTTCCGATCAGACTGCTGAAGCGGAAAGCCAGGCACGTTCTATCGTGGATCAGGCGCGTAACGGCGGTGACTTCGGCAAACTGGCGATCAGCTACTCCGCTGACCAGCAGGCGCTGAAAGGCGGCCAGATGGGCTGGGGTCGTATTCAGGAGCTGCCGTCTATTTTTGCGCAGGCGCTGAGCACTGCGAAGAAAGGCGATGTCATCGGTCCTATCCGCTCCGGTGTCGGCTTCCATATTCTGAAAGTGAACGATATGCGCGGTCAGAGCCAGAGTATTTCCGTCACGGAAGTGCATGCTCGCCACATCCTGCTTAAGCCGTCACCGATTATGACCGACGACCAGGCGCGCGTGAAACTGGAGCAGATTGCTGCCGATATTAAGAGCGGTAAAACCTCCTTCGCCAATGCGGCGAAAGAGTTCTCTCAGGATCCCGGCTCTGCGAATCAGGGCGGCGATCTGGGCTGGGCGGCTGCGGATATCTACGATCCTGCCTTCCGCGATGCGCTGATGAAGCTGAACAAAGGCCAGATGAGCGCCCCGGTTCACTCCTCCTTCGGCTGGCACTTAATCGAACTGATGGATACTCGCAACGTGGATAAAACCGACGCGGCCCAGAAAGACAGAGCCTACCGTATGCTGTTCAACCGTAAATTCTCTGAAGAAGCGGCGACCTGGATGCAGGAACAACGCGCCAGCGCTTACGTGAAAATACTGAGCAACTAATGAAACAACATCGTGTTGTTATCACTCCCGGCGAACCCGCCGGGATTGGTCCTGACCTCGTCGTCCAGCTTGCACAACAGAGCTGGCCGGTGGAACTGGTCGTCTGTGCTGATGCAACACTGTTAAAAGACCGGGCTGAATGGCTCGGTCTGCCTTTAACGCTCCTGCCTTACGACGCCAGCCAAACGCCTGTTCCACAGCAGGCGGGTACCTTAACGCTTCTCCCTGTTGCTCTTCGTGCCCCTGCGCAGCCAGGCCTGCTCAACACCGAAAACGGGCACTACGTTGTCGATACGCTGGCGCGCGCCTGTGATGGTTGCCTGAGCGGTGAATTTGCCGCGTTGATTACCGGTCCGGTACATAAGGGCGTGATTAACGATGCGGGTGTGCCGTTTACTGGCCACACGGAATTCTTTGAAGCGCGCTCCCACAGCGACAATGTGGTCATGATGCTGGCGACGGACGAACTGCGCGTCGCGCTGGTGACGACCCATCTGCCGCTGAAAGCCATTGCAGAGGCGATCACGCCTGCTCTGCTGCGCGACATCATCACCATATTGCATCACGATCTGCAAACCAAATTCGGTATCAAAGCGCCGCATATTCTGGTCTGCGGGCTGAATCCCCACGCGGGTGAAGGCGGGCATATGGGCACGGAAGAGATCGAAACCATCATTCCGGTGCTGGAAGAGATGCGCGCCAAAGGGATGAATCTCAGCGGGCCGCTGCCGGCTGATACCCTTTTCCAGGCTAAATATCTTGATAGTGCGGATGCTGTGCTCGCGATGTACCACGATCAGGGCCTGCCCGTGCTAAAATACCAGGGATTTGGCCGCGCCGTGAACATCACGCTCGGTTTACCCTTTATTCGAACGTCCGTTGACCACGGTACTGCGCTGGATCTGGCAGGAAAAGGCAAAGCGGATGTCGGCAGTTTTATTACGGCGCTTAATCTCGCCATCAAAATGATTGTTAATACTCAATGAATACTAGAGTCCATCAGGGCCACTTAGCCCGCAAACGCTTCGGGCAAAACTTCCTTAACGATCAATTCGTTATCGAAAGCATCGTTTCCGCCATTAATCCACAAAAAGGCCAGGCGATGGTCGAAATCGGTCCGGGCCTTGCCGCGCTGACCGAGCCGGTGGGTGAACGCCTCGACGAAATGACGGTTATCGAGCTGGACCGCGATCTGGCGGCCCGTCTGCAAACGCATCCGTTCCTCGGTCCTAAGCTGACGATTTACCAGCAGGACGCCATGACCATGAACTTCGCCGAGCTCTCCGAGAAGCTGGGCCAGCCGCTGCGCGTGTTCGGTAACCTGCCGTATAACATCTCTACGCCGCTGATGTTCCATCTGTTTAGCTATACTGATGCCATTGCAGACATGCACTTCATGCTGCAAAAAGAGGTCGTCAACCGACTGGTTGCAGGGCCGAACAGTAAAGCGTATGGTCGATTAAGCGTAATGGCGCAATACTATTGCCAGATTATCCCGGTACTCGAAGTGCCACCGACCGCCTTTACCCCGGCGCCAAAAGTGGAATCTGCGGTAGTGCGTCTGGTCCCCCATGCCGTGATGCCGTACCCGGTCAAAGAGCTGCGCGTACTGAGCCGCATCACCACGGAGGCCTTTAACCAGCGCCGTAAAACGATTCGCAACAGCCTGGGTAACTCGTTTACCGTTGAGGTGTTGACCGAATTAGGTATCGATCCGGCAATGCGTGCGGAAAATATTTCCGTTGAGCAGTACTGTAAGTTGGCTAATTACATCAGCGACAACGCACCGCCAAAGGAGAGCTAAGCCATGATTGATTCGCCCCGCGTATGTGTTCAGGTGCAAAGCGTTTACGTCGAGTCTCAGTCCACACCGGACGACGAGCGTTTTGTTTTTGCTTACACCGTAACCATTCGCAATCTGGGGCGGATGCCTGTGCAACTGCTCGGGCGCTACTGGCTTATCACCAACGGCAATGGCCGTGAAATTGAAGTCCAGGGTGAAGGTGTGGTGGGAGAACAACCTCACATCGCCCCTGGCGAAGAGTATCAGTACACCAGCGGTGCCGTCATAGAGACACCGATGGGCACCATGCAAGGCCATTATGAAATGGTCGATCCAGACGGCAATACCTTCCGTATTGCCGTGCCTGTTTTCCGTCTCGCCGTTCCTACATTCATTCACTAAAAAAATGTCTACATATCTCATTGGCGACGTTCACGGTTGCTACGATGAACTGATCGCATTGCTAAAACAGGTCGATTTTACGCCTGGACAAGACACCCTCTGGTTGACGGGCGATTTAGTGGCGCGCGGCCCTGGGTCGCTGGATGTCTTACGCTTCGTCAAATCGCTGGGCGACAGCGTGCGTGTGGTGCTGGGCAATCACGATCTGCATCTGCTGGCGGTGTTTGCCGGAATCAGCCGCAACAAGCCTAAAGACCGCATCACGCCGCTGCTTGAAGCACCCGATGCCGACGAGCTGCTCAACTGGCTGCGTCGTCAGCCTTTGCTGCAGGTCGACGAAGAGAAAAAACTGGTTATGGCCCATGCCGGGATCACCCCGCAGTGGGATCTGCAGACCGCCAAAGAGTGCGCGCGTGACGTCGAAGCGGTGCTGGCAAGCGACTCCTATCCGTTCTTCCTCGACGCGATGTATGGTGATATGCCGAACAACTGGAGCCCGGAGTTAAGCGGTCTGGCGCGCCTGCGCTTCGTGACCAATGCCTTTACCCGCATGCGCTACTGCTTCCCGAACGGTCAGCTGGATATGTACTGCAAAGACACGCCGGAAAACGCCCCTGCGCCGCTAAAACCCTGGTTTGCCATTCCTGGCCCGGTGACGGATGAGTACAGCGTTGTGTTTGGCCACTGGGCATCGCTGGAAGGCAAAGGCACGCCGGAGAACATTTACGGGCTGGATACGGGATGCTGCTGGGGCGGAGATTTAACCTGCCTGCGCTGGGAAGATAAGCACTATTTTGTGCAGCCGTCGAACCGGCATCTGGATTTAGGGGATGGCGAGGCGGTTGCCTCCTGATATTAATGCCGGATAGTGGCGGCTTTGCCTTATCCGGCTTATGTTCAGGTCGTAAAACCCCGGTCAGCGAAGCGCCACCGGGGAATAAGACTTAACGACGTTCTAAAACTTCGAAGCAGTAGCTGTGCGAGTTCTGCGCATCAGCGTCGTGGAATTCGCTGAAGACAGATTCCCACTCGTCAGGATCGTAGTCAGGGAAATGCGTATCCCCTTCCACTTCTGCGTCAATGTGGGTCAGGTAGAGCTTCTGTGCTTTTGGCAGGAACTGCTCGTAAACACGTCCCCCACCAATCACCATAATCTCTTCCGCGTCGCCACAGGCGGCAATCGCGTCGTCGACGGATTTTACCCATTCAACGCGATCGTCCGTGCCCGGCTGGCTACTGATAACGATGTTTTTACGACCCGGTAGCGGGCGACCGATTGACTCCCAGGTCAGGCGGCCCATCACTACCGGCTTGTTTAGCGTGGTGCGTTTAAACCATGCCAGATCGGCAGGCAGGTTCCACGGCATGGCGTTTTCCATACCGATAACGCGGTCTACCGCCAGCGCTGCAATCAGACTGATCATTGAAAATTTCCCGGATGCAAAAAATTGCCGCCACTATACGGAAAGCTTAATCTTTCGTCGACTGGCGGCAGAGTAAAGAACGGGAAATATTTCAATATTGCTGGCAACTCCTCTTCACGCGACAGGTTTACTCTCTGGCTCATCCTTCGGATCGCCAGTATGTTTACCCTCTTCCGTGCCTTGCCAACCGTGACGCTGGGTCAACGACAGGTGATTACGGTCTTCGTTGATGATCTCTGTCAGCATCGCGCTGGTGCGTTTCACGGCGGCGGCGCGGGACGTAGAATCATCATCGGCCATCTCAACCATCTCTTCGACCATATCGGTGTTAAAACGACGGAACAGATCGGCGCGCTCACGCGCTTCATAGGCGCCAAGCCCCAAACCTTCCAGCGCCATACGCCCGGATTTTAGCGCCCCTTCGAATGTTTCACGCTCTGGCGCGTCCACCCCCGCCTGACGCAGCTTGATGTAATGGTCCACGTCGCGCGCCCGGGAGATGATTTTCAGGTTAGGGAAATGCTCCATGGCCAGTTCAGCTAACTGCAGGCTGGCCTGCGGATCGTCAATCGCATTGATCAGCACTTCGGCTTTCGCCGCTCCGGCGGACTCCAGCAGATCGACACGTGTCGCATCGCCGTAGAATACCTTCATACCGAATTTACGCAGGGTTTCGATATGGTCGGGATCGTGATCCAGAATGACCATTTTCACACCGCTGGAGAGCAGCAAACGGCCGGCGATCTGCCCGAAGCGGCCAAACCCGGCGATAATCACCCGCGGCTGTTCTTCGTCAATCTCATCGGCTTCGCGATCCTGCCCGCTGCCTGATTGTTCAAGACGCGTCAGGAGCACCAGCAGAATCGGCGTGGCGGCCATCGACAGCGCCACTGCCAGCGTCAGCGCTTTCGCCCACTCCGTATCCAGCACGTTCGCCATCTGCGCCGCGCCAAACACCACGAAGGCGAACTCGCTCCCCTGCCCCAGCAGCACGGCAAACCAGCGGCGCTGTTTATTCGGCACATTCAGCGGACGGGCGATCAGCCACAACATCCCCATTTTGATCACCAGGAAACCGGCCAGCAGAATGAGAATGCGCAGCGGGTGCGTCACCAGCGTCCCAAAGTCGATAGACATCCCGACGCCGATGAAAAACAGCCCCAGCAGCAGGCCCTTGAAGGGTTCGATATCGCTTTCAAGCGCATGTCGGTATTCGGAGCTGGCCAGCAGCACACCCGCCAGGAAAGCGCCCATCGCCATCGACAGACCGGCCTCCTCAAGCAGCAAACCAAAACCGAAGACCAGGAACAGCGCCACGGCGCTGAACACTTCGCGCAGGCCGGATCGAGCCACAAAGCGCAGCAGCGGACGGGTCACATAGCGCCCTAACAAAATCACCAGCGCCAGCGCGCCCGCCACCTTTAGCGCCGACAGGGCAAAAGCCCCCAGCGTGGTGGACGAACCGCTCGCCGCCAGCAGCGGAATCATCGCCACCAGCGGAATGGCGGCAATATCCTGGAACAGTAAAACGGAAAACGTGCTGCGCCCCATCTGGGAAACCGTCAGGTTACGCTCATTCATCGCCTGCATGGCAATCGCCGTCGAGGAGAGCGCAAGGGTCATCCCGATAAGCTCGGCCACCTTCCAGTCCATCCCGAGCAGCATACAGAAGCCGCCCAGTAGTGCGCCGCAGGCGATCATCTGCAGTGCGCCACCGCCGAATACCGAGGCGCGCAGTTTCCACAGACGCTGCGGATCGAGTTCCAGACCAATGACAAACAGCATCAGCACTACGCCGATCTCAGCGAAGTGCAAAATGGACTCAGCGTCCGTGACCAGCCCCAGCCCCCACGGGCCGATGGCGCAACCGGCAATCAAATAGCCGAGAACCGATCCCAGCCCCAGACGCACGGCAACCGGAACAATCAGCGCAGCGGCCCCCAGGTAGATCAGCGCCTGTATTAGCGTATGGCTATCCATGGTGGTGCTCCTGCCAGTCGAGTAAACGTTGTTTATAGTGACGCGCCTGTGCCTGTAGTGTTTCGTCGTCACAGACAAAGGTGCAGTGCATGGCGAAAGGCGGCAGCCACTGCAATCCGCAGTAGATTGCCGTCGCCTGCAGCGGCTGAGACAGCACCTCAAACCCTGGATGTTCGCCGATTTCGAAATGGCTTTCACCGCCGCCGGTGGTAACGGCCCACATCAGGCTTTTACCTTTTAGCGCGTGGCCGTTGTGCCCGTACGCCCAGCCGTGGGAGAAGACTTTGTCGATCCACAGTTTGAGCAGCGGCGGCGTGCTGTACCACTGCATGGGATGCTGCCAGACGATAAGATCCGCGCGGGAGATGGCCTCCTGTTCGGCGGCGATATCGATGTTGAAGTCAGGATAGAGTTGATAGAGGGAGCGTATCTCAACGCCGTCGATTTCCCTGGCTTGTTCAAGCATCCGCTTATTCGCGTGCGAGTGCTGCGGATAAGGATGCGCATAAATTATCAGAATCATTCGGAGCTCTTAACGAGAGGAACATCTGATCAAGCATATCCCATTGGCGGTAAAACAAAAACGAGATACATAAGCCCGGTTAATATGACAGAGACGTCACCGCATTCCGTGATGATGCTGGCGGCAAATCGGACACAGCGACGCTTGCGGGTGCCAGGCATAAAATGGGCGGGAGCACGCCGGGCATGACGTCTCAAACAGAGCGTGAACGACAGGAGCCGCTCTCCCCGTCGCAGGCGCGATGGAAATGGCATCGACAGGGCAGACCGCCTCGCACGCTTTACAGCCGTGACACTGCCGGGCATCGAGGGTAAAGGAACCTGCCTTGAGCACGACGGCTTTTGGGGAACAGACCCGGCTGCACGCCGCGCAGGCCACACACGTTTCAGTGTCGAGATGCAGCGAAAACTGATGATACTGCGGAAATGCCTTTGAAAGCAGCTCCACCGCGACCGAAACGCCCTTCTCCAGACCAGACAAACGGCGGCGCCCACGATTGAGGGGCGCGTGCTGCGGCGGATAAATTTGCCAGGTTGGCTCATCCAGCTCGCGCAGTTTTAAATTGAGCGCCGCGATAGCAACGCCCCAGTGAGGATGTTCATCCAGATCGATTTCGACGCCACGAATATGATGCTGGACATGCCACGGCAACAGTTCATTGATTTCAGGTGCAATGGATGTGAAAGGTGCGATTAAGCGTTGCGCGCTGAGGTGTCTTCGGGGCGGCTCCAGGTGCGCAATGGCCTCCACGGGGCAGACGAACAGACAACGCCCACAGCCCAGGCAAAGATCTTGGTTCAGCGCCGCGCCCTCACTGGTGATACTCAGCGCACCTGCCGGACAGGTGTCAACGCAGGCACGGCAGGTTGCACGTCGAAGCGAGCGGCGTAAACATGACTCGCCCACCGCAGGAGGCGGTGGGGAGTCAGCGAAAGCAAAACGAAACATCAGTGAATGCTAAAGAACGCAAAGCGCAGCAGGACTTCTGCTACCAGCAGTAACACGCCCCCTACATACAGCCACACCTGGCGCCGGCCAAGTGCGCCATATGCAAAGGCCAGCATGCCGACGACAGAAAGGCTCCAGCCCCATAAACGCAGCTGTGCGGTTGCCTGAAACGCCTCCAGCGGCTGATGCGGGAACGTCAGCGCGTCAGTCAGTCCGGCTCCGGCCAGCCACGACAGGTAAGGCATTTGCGCCAGTAATCGAACGAGAACGGCGGCCACGACCAGCCCCATCATCCAGCGTGTCAGGGAGCTATTACCTAAAGGCAGCACCGCACTCGCCACCACCGCACCGACAATGACGACCGAGCCATAAAACATGACCAGGGTGTTAGCATGCATCCAGGTGATCACCGAAGTATGCATGTAGATTTGGCTCATGCAAAACACATCAACCAGCCCTGCCAGCAGCGCCAACGGCATCAGCACTTTCCACAGCGCACCGTTCATCAGCGAGGCCAAAAAAGCCAACCCGGCGACGGCCAGGAACAGACTGGCAAATACGATTTCCCGGCTTAGCCACGAGCTGCTGAAATGGCGCAGCGCATTGAAGGCGTTAAGCGGATACCCCAGATGGAATACCGATGCCAGCAGGCCAAGTCCGGCCATTACGCAGACGATAAAGACCGGCATACGTGTGCGTTCCGTTGGCATTCGTGCGGAATGACTCTGCGTTGTGCCAGCGCACAGGTTTAAGCTCACAAACAGCGTCAGCCCGACGGCCCCCTGCAGCAGCAGGGTAAACATTAATAGCGGCCACTCATGCATGAGGCTTCTCCTTTTTCTCCGCACCCTGATGCGCTTTGATCACCAGGTTTGGCTGCGTGATCGCCGAATCAGGCAATCCCTTCACATCGCAAAGGTCGCCATATTTTTGGCGTAATTCCTCAATCGGGCCGAACTGAATTGCCCCCAGCGGGCAGGTTGCAACGCAGATCGGCTGCTCGCCCTTAGCCTGCAGATCCACACAAAAATCGCACTTCGACATTTGTCCGGTCTGCTCATTCAGCTGCGGCGCGCCGTAAGGGCAGGACCATGCGCAGTATCCGCAGCCCACGCATTTATCCGTGTTCACCCTGACAATGCCGTCGCCAGGCCGTTTGTGCATCGCGGTGGTTGGGCAATTTTTCGTACAGACAGGATCTGCGCAATGATTGCAGGAGATAGAGAGCGTGTACGCGAAGACATTATTCTGCATGCCTCCCTGCCCCGTAGGCATAAACCCGCCGCCAGTCACTTCGTAAACCCGGCGAAAACGGCGCCCCACGTCCAGATTATTTTTATCTTTGCACGCGACCTGGCAGGCCTTGCAGCCGGAACAGCGTGAAGAATCGATAAAGAACCCGAGCTGCTTATCGCTCACGGGCGCAAAGTCCTTAAACTGACTCATGCTTCGCTACCTCCACCAGCATGGTTTGATGAGAATTCCCTTTCGCCAGCGCCGTAATTCGCGACGAGCTAAGTACGTTGGCACATCCGCCATGATCGATCCCTTGCGCATCGGGCTGCCACCAGGCACCAGCCTGCATAGCGACGACGCCTGGGATAATACGCGGCGTCACTTCCGCCTCTACCAGGCTCACGCCGCGTGCGTTATGAATGCGCACCTTGTCGCCTTGCACGATCCCGCGAGACTCAGCATCCCGTGGGTTAATCCACAGTTTTTGTGCCTGCACCTCCTGCAGCCAGGGGTTAGCGTACTGAGTTGAGTTCGCCCGGTTTTTGCCTTTCCAGGTGATGAGCTGCAAAGGGAACTGCTTCGCTAAAGGATCTTCCGGCCCTTCGTGCGCCGGCACATAGTGGGAAAGCGCCGGAATTTCCGGGTGCTGCATGTCATACAACCGCTTCGAAAAAATTTCGATCTTGCCGGACGGCGTCGGGAAAGGATGGTTATCCGGATCGCGGATGTTCTCCTCAAAGGCCACCCATGGGGCGCTCTTAAACAGATGACGGCGCTGGACCTGCAGTTGTTCAAAGGTCGGGAGATGTTCATCCGGCATCGACAGCCGGGTGTTTTCCCAGATGTGCTCGATCCACTGTTTCTCATCCCGTCCCTGACTGAACTCCGCTTCCACGCCAAGTTTTGCCGCTACTTCGCGCTGCCACTCATAGTCGCTACGGCGCTCAAACTCCGGATCGATGAGCTTTTCTGATAGCACCAGATAATTTGCCGTCCCCCAGGTTTCACCGATATTCCAGCGCTCCATAAAGCTGGTTTCTGGCAAAAGCAGGTCGGCATATTTCGCGCTGGGGCTCATGTAGAGATCGCTGACGACGATAAACTCGATTTTCGATTCGTCCTCAAGCATTTTCACCGTCTGGTTAACGTCCGGGTTTTGGTTCGCCAGATAGTTACCTGCCAGCGAGAACAGGATGCGGATGTTGCTGCTGAGTTTCTCGGCCCCTTTCAGGCCATCGTTCGGGCTGACTTTACTGGCATCTTCCGCCGCCTGGACCCAGTTCATGATCGAGATACTCTCTTTAACAGGGTTCTCCAGCGTTTCGGTGCCGGTGGTGAATTTTCGGTTGGCACATCCGCCGTAGCCCGCGGCCCAGCCGCCCATCACGCCGACATTACCGGTCAGCGTGGCTAGCAGCGTGGAGCCTCTGGCGGTACGTTCACCGCAGTTATGTCGTTGCGGACCCCAGCCCTGAATCAGCGCCGCCGGTTTGGTGGTGGCGTAATCGCGCGCCAGCTGGCGAATCGTCTGCGCGGGAACGTGGGTGATTTTCTCGGCCCATTCGGGGGTCTTCACCACGCCGTCTTTTTTCCCCATCAGATAGGCCATCAGCGACTCATTCGCCGGAACGCCCTCTGGCATCGAATCCTCGTCAAAGCCGAGCGTATAACGAGCGATAAAGTTTTTGTCGTGCAGATCCTCGCTGATGATGACGTACATCATCGCATCCATCAGCGCATTGTCGGTCGTCGGCAGCAGCGGGATCCACTCATCCGCCAGCGACGACGTGGTGTCAGAATAGCGGGGATCAACCACGATGAAGCGGGTGCCGTTTTGCTTCATCTGCTGGAAATAGTGGTTGGTGTGACCAAAAATCGTCTCGGTAGGGTTGTGCCCCCAGAGGATCACCAGCGGGGTGTCTTTCAGGGTATCGAGGGAGTTTCCGCTGGCCGCGATGCCGTAAGTGTACGGCGTGGCCGCCACGGTATTTCCGAGGCTGACGGAGTGGTAGTACGAGAGATACCCGCCGGTCAGATTCAGCAGGCGTTTCATCATCCCGTCGCCGGAAAACGCCCCGCCGCTGGTGGCGGTATTGTTATGCATAAACCGCGACGCCGGGCCATATTTCGCCGTGATCCGCGTGAGGTTATCCGCAATCATCGTCGTGGCTTCATCCCAGGAGATGCGCTCGAACTTCCCTTCCCCGCGCTTGCCCACGCGTTTCATCGGGTATTTGAGACGATCGGGATGATAGACGAATTTACGGTATCCACGACCACGCACGCAGGCGCGCATAATCGGCATATCAGGATCGAGTTCGTTATCGGGGCGAGTGGTGATTCGTGTGACAACGCCCTCTGAAACATGAGCGCGAATATCACATTTTCCGCCGCAGTCGAAGGTGCTGCAGGTTGCGACCACTTTTTCCATCGACGGTGAGTCCGGCACGACGGCAGTCGTGTCTGCGACATCAGCGGAACGTGCAGTGCGGGATACAAAAGGAAGGGTCAGGAGTAAAGAACCCGATTTGAGGACGTTACGCCGTGAAATTTCTAAACCTTGCTTATCTGGTGCTTTTTGATGTTCTTCCATAATCACTCTCCATTTTTCAGAGCGTGATTCTCGCTTACCTCCTAAGGATTACGGTTGATATTCGTCAAGGATTAGATACAGCGGCGAAGCGCCGCTGTAAGAAAAAAAATGAATGAGAATTAGTTATCTAATTCACTCATGTTCTTAACCTGATCGCGGTTAATTTGCTCGGTTTTACCGGTTTGTGCATTTTTATAGGAAACCAGACCGGTGTCGTCATCGACCTGTGGTTTACCGTCGGTGACGATGGTTCTGCCATCCGTGGTTTCCACTGCCTGGTTAGATGAACAACCAGCAACGGTGAAGAGAGCTGCGGCAGCAAAAATTGAGGTGGCCAGAAGTTTATTTCGCATGGTGTTCTCCCTGCTTTTCAGTTGAATTTAATTATCGACCTAACCATTTTAGGCTAACTGACTGAAGAGAGATGGAAAACCAGAAGACTCTGAAGTGGAACAAAGAGGCGTTTATTGTAGGCGGGTAAGCGAAACGCCACCCGCCAGAGGCTTGCGCGAACAAAAACGTGCCGGGTGACAGCTTCGCCTTACCCGGCCTGCAACACTGTTACTTGTTAATCTGCGCGTGCATTTCCTGCACCGAAATCACTTTCTCGGTGGCATCCGCGTTCAGCGCCATGGCTGTCGCGAAACCGCCGTTCAGGGTGGTGTCGTAATGCACTTTGTACTGCAGCGCGCTGCGGCGAATCAGCTTGGAGTCTTCAATCGCCTGACGACCTGCGGTGGTGTTGATGATGTAGGTGTACTCGCCATTCTTGATACGGTCCTGAATGTGCGGACGACCTTCATGCACCTTGTTGACCAGACGCGGGTTGATACCGGCTTCACCCAGCACGATAGCCGTACCGTGGGTGGCATCCAGTTCAAAGCCCTGTTTCAGCAGTTTCGCTGCCAGGTCAACCACACGTTCTTTATCCCCTTCACGCACGGAGAGCAGCGCGCGGCCCTGCTTTCTCATGGTTGAGCTGCTGCCCAGCTGCGCTTTAGCGAAGGCTTCTGCGAAGGTACGACCCACACCCATAACTTCACCTGTGGAGCGCATTTCTGGCCCTAACAGCGGGTCAACGCCCGGGAATTTGTTGAACGGCAGCACCACCTCTTTCACCGAGTAGTACGGTGGGATGATCTCTTTGGTGACGCCCTGCTGGGTCAGCGTCTGACCCGCCATCACGCGCGCCGCCACTTTCGCCAGCGGAATACCGGTGGCTTTGGAGACGAACGGTACGGTACGCGCCGCACGCGGGTTGACTTCAATCAGGTAAACTTCGTTGTCTTTCACCGCGAACTGGACGTTCATCAAACCGCGCACCTGCAGCTCGAAGGCCAACTTCTGCACCTGCTGGCGCATCACATCCTGAATTTCCTGGCTCAGGGTGTAGGCTGGCAGAGAACATGCGGAGTCACCGGAGTGTACGCCTGCCTGTTCGATGTGCTCCATGATGCCACCAATCAGCACCATTTCGCCGTCGCAGATGGCATCCACGTCCACTTCTACCGCGTCGTCGAGGAAACGGTCGAGCAGCACTGGCGCATCGTTAGAGACGCTCACTGCCGTCTGGAAGTAGCGACGCAGGTCGGCTTCGTCATAGACGATTTCCATCGCACGGCCGCCCAGCACGTAGGACGGGCGCACCACCAGCGGGTAGCCAATCTCTTTCGCCTTCTCAACCGCCATTTCAATCGCGGTCACAGTGGCGTTCGCCGGTTGTTTCAGCTTCAGACGGTCAACCGCCTGCTGGAAACGCTCGCGGTCTTCCGCGCGGTCAATCGCATCCGGGCTGGTGCCGATAACCGGCACGCCTGCTGCTTCCAGCGCACGCGCCAGTTTCAGCGGGGTCTGGCCGCCGTACTGCACGATAACGCCCTTCGGCTTCTCGATGCGCACGATTTCCAGCACGTCTTCCAGGGTCACCGGCTCGAAATAGAGGCGGTCAGAGGTGTCGTAGTCGGTCGATACGGTTTCCGGGTTACAGTTGACCATGATGGTCTCGTAACCGTCTTCACGCAGCGCCAGAGAGGCGTGTACGCAACAGTAGTCAAACTCGATGCCTTGGCCGATACGGTTTGGACCGCCGCCCAGCACCATAATTTTGTCGCGGTCTACGGACGGATTCGCTTCGCACTCGTCTTCATAAGTGGAGTACATGTAGGCGGTGTCAGTTGCGAACTCGGCGGCGCAGGTGTCCACGCGTTTGTAGACCGGGTGCAGGTTGTACTGGTCACGCAGCTTGCGGATTTCAGATTCACGCACACCCGCCAGTTTAGCCAGACGGGCATCGGCAAAGCCTTTACGCTTCAGCATACGCAGGAAGTCCGCGTCGAGACCGGTGATACCCATCTCAGCCACTTTCTCTTCCAGACGCACCAGCTCTTCAATTTGCACCAGGAACCAGCGGTCGATGTTGGTCAGGTTGAAGACGCCATCCACGGAGAGGCCCGCGCGGAACGCATCGGCGATGTACCAGATACGCTCAGCGCCTGCGTCTTTCAGTTCGCGACGAATTTTGGTCAGCGCTTCCGGGTCATCGAGGCTCACTTTCGGGTCGAAGCCCATTGCGCCCACTTCCAGGCCACGCAGCGCTTTCTGCAGGGATTCCTGCTGAGTGCGGCCAATCGCCATCACTTCGCCGACGGATTTCATCTGGGTCGTCAGACGGTCGTTTGCGCCCGCGAATTTCTCGAAGTTAAAGCGAGGGATTTTGGTCACAACATAGTCGATAGACGGCTCAAACGACGCCGGAGTGCGGCCACCGGTGATGTCGTTCATCAGCTCGTCGAGGGTGTAACCTACCGCCAGTTTCGCCGCCACTTTCGCAATCGGGAAGCCGGTCGCTTTGGATGCCAGCGCCGAGGAGCGTGAAACGCGCGGGTTCATTTCGATAACAATCAGGCGACCGTTTTTCGGGTTCACGGAGAACTGCACGTTAGAACCGCCGGTTTCGACGCCGATTTCACGCAGTACCGCCATCGAGGCGTTACGCATGATTTGATACTCTTTATCGGTCAGCGTCTGGGCTGGCGCGACGGTGATGGAGTCACCGGTGTGGATGCCCATCGCATCGAAGTTTTCGATAGAGCAGACGATGATGCAGTTGTCGTTTTTATCACGCACCACTTCCATCTCGTACTCTTTCCAGCCAATCAGCGACTCATCAATCAGCAGCTCTTTGGTTGGGGACAGATCCAGACCGCGTTCGCAAATCTCTTCGAACTCTTCACGGTTGTAAGCGATACCGCCGCCGGTGCCGCCCATGGTGAAGGACGGACGGATGATGCACGGATAGCCCACGTCAGCGGCAACCGCCAGCGCTTCTTCCATGGTGTGTGCGATGCCGGAGCGCGCGGTGTCGAGGCCGATTTTTTTCATCGCCACGTCGAAACGGCGGCGGTCTTCGGCTTTATCAATCGCGTCGGCGGTGGCACCAATCATCGTCACACCGAATTCCGCCAGCACGCCCTGACGCTCCAGTTCCAGCGCGCAGTTCAGCGCGGTCTGGCCGCCCATGGTTGGCAGTACGGCGTCCGGACGCTCTTTTTCGATGATTTTGCGCACCACTTCCCAGTGAATCGGCTCGATGTAGGTCGCATCGGCCATTTCCGGGTCGGTCATGATGGTGGCTGGGTTAGAGTTCACCAGGATTACGCGGTAACCCTCTTCGCGCAGGGCTTTACACGCCTGTGCGCCGGAGTAGTCGAATTCGCAGGCCTGGCCGATGACAATCGGGCCAGCGCCAAGGATCAGGATGCTTTTTATATCTGTACGTTTTGGCATGGTGTTCTCGGCTCCTGATTATTTAGCGGTCTGACGGTATTGCTCGATAAGTTCGATGAAGTGATCGAACAGCGGCGCGGCATCGTGCGGGCCAGGGCTGGCTTCCGGGTGACCCTGGAAGCTGAACGCCGGTTTGTCGGTGCGATGGATACCCTGCAGGGTATGGTCGAACAGCGACTTGTGGGTGACGCGCAGGTTGGCGGGCATTGACGCCTCATCCACCGCAAAACCGTGGTTTTGCGCGGTAATCATCACCGTGTTGTTGTCGATATCTTTCACCGGGTGGTTTCCACCGTGGTGACCGAACTTCATCTTGATGGTTTTCGCACCGCTCGCCAGCGCCAGCAGCTGATGGCCGAGGCAGATGCCAAACACCGGAATATCGGTTTCGAGGAAGCGTTTAATCGCTTCAATCGCGTAATCACACGGTGCCGGGTCACCCGGGCCGTTGGAGAGGAAGATGCCATCCGGGTTCATCGCCAGCACGTCTTCGGCCGGGGTTTTCGCCGGAACGACTGTCAGGCGACAGCCGCGATCCACCAGCATGCGCAGGATGTTGCGCTTCGCGCCGTAGTCGTAAGCCACCACGTGGAACGGCAGCTCGTCTTCTTTTTTCGCTTCTGGCAGTTCACCTGCCAGCGTCCAGCTCCCCTGGGTCCAGCTGTAGGCTTCCGCTGTGGTCACTTCTTTCGCCAGATCCATTCCGTTCAGGCCAGGGAAGGCTTTCGCTTTTTCCTGCGCCAGTGCCGCATCCAGGTTGTCGCCTGCGATGATGCAGCCGTTCTGTGCGCCCTTCTCGCGCAGCAAACGGGTCAGCTTACGGGTATCAATATCGGCAATCGCCACGATGTTGTGACGCTTCAGGTAAGAAGAGAGGTCTTCAGTATTGCGGTAGTTGCTGGCAATCAGCGGCAGGTCGCGAATAATCAGACCTTGCGCGTGAACCTGAGAGGATTCTGCATCGGCTTCGTTGGTGCCGACATTACCAATATGAGGATAAGTAAGGGTGACGATTTGGCGGGAATAGGAAGGATCAGTGAGGATTTCTTGATAACCGGTCATTGAAGTATTGAAAACGACTTCCCCAACCGCCGAACCTGTTGCCCCTATGGCCCGACCGATAAACTGGGTTCCGTCTTCCAGAACCAATAGCGCTGACTTAATCAAAACACCCTCCAGAGAATATTCACTCACTTTATCTGCATATTAATTCACAACGACGTTATGAATCAATGCAAATTTGTTTCCCGCGGATTTTCGGCAAACGGCGGCATTCTGGGGATTTAGAGGGGTAAAGTCAACTCAAAATGGCTTTTTTGTTTATTATTTTACGCGGCTTTGGCATTTAACGGAGTTTAAGCCATAAAAAGATCAACAAAATCACGATAGAAAACGTTTGTACGCTGAGTTTAGTGAGATTTGTTGAGGTGGCACAACAAAAACCAGACCAAATGGTCAAAATTTACAGTGCGATAACACAAAAAAGCGAGATAACTGTAACTTTACTCAACAATATTACGAAATCCACTTCAAACAGGCAAAATAAAAGGGCAATAAAATATTGCCCTGTGCAATCAATCAATTAAGACTGCAATAACCACATCACGATGGGTAACAACACTTATAAATCGTTAAGATTAAGCACATCTCGCATGTCAAAAAGACCATTATCTAAATTTTTGAGCCACAATGCCGAGCGCACGGCGCCGTTGGCAAAGGTCATGCGGCTGGATGCTTTATGGGTAATCTCCACACGCTCGCCGATATCGGCGAAGATCGCCGTATGTTCGCCGACGATATCCCCCGCTCGCACCGTAGCAAACCCAATCGTGCCCGGAACACGCTCGCCCGTATGCCCTTCGCGAGAATAGACCGCGCAGTCCTTTAAATCCTTATCAAGTGCATAAGCAATCGCTTCGCCCATCGCCAGCGCCGTACCGGATGGGGCATCCACTTTGTGGCGGTGGTGCGCTTCGATAATTTCGATATCCGTGTAGTCGCCCATCACTTTCGCGGCTTTCTCCAGCAGCTTGAGCATGACATTGACGCCCACGCTAAAGTTAGCGGCGAAGACAATCCCAATCTCCTGAGAAGCATCTTTGATCGCCTGTTTGCCCGCGTCGTCAAAACCGGTGGTGCCGATGACCATTCCTTTACCGTGCTGACGGCAAAAGGCCAGATGGTGCAGCGTCCCTTCCGGGCGCGTGAAATCGATGAACACGTCAAAATTGTCTTTCACCGCATCCAGACTGCTTTGCACGGTTACGCCCGTCTTGCCCACGCCCGCCAGTTCACCCGCATCCGTTCCAAGAAGCGAGGAGCCGTCGCGCTCCAGCGCCGCACCAAGCGCAACGCCGTCTAACTGCAGCGCTGCCTGAATTAACTGACGGCCCATACGGCCACCCGCGCCTGCTATCGCGACACGCACCTGTGCATCATGCATAGTTATTCTCTTACGTTAAAAGTATGTAAATCGTTTTCAGATTAACCAGCCTGTGACGAAGCCGCTATCTTAAAACGCCGATAATTAGAATTTTATGATAAACAGGCGGCAGTATCAGTAAAAGACATGAGGATCAGCGAAAACCGCATGATTCACACAAAGGGTGGTACTGTCGGGTTCATCACAGGGAATCAGACAAAAAAATGCCGGTCTCTTTCGGGACCGGCATTTCAAAACAGAGAGGATTATTCGACTTCTTTCGCGTCGATGCGCAGCTCTTTCGGCACTTCAAAGACAATATTCTCTTCGCGACCTTCCAGCGGAACAGCTTCGCCGCCACCCAGCTCCTGCAAACGCTTAATCACGTTTTGCACCAGAATATCCGGCGCGGAGGCACCGGCGGTCACGCCGACACAGGCTGCGTTTTTGACCCACGCTTCCTGAATGTCCGTGGCGTCATCAATCAGAAACGCGGTTTTCCCCATACGCTGCGCCAGTTCGGCCAGACGGTTGGAGTTGGAAGAGTTTTTGGAACCGACCACCAGCACCACATCCGCCTGCTCGGCCAGTGCGCGCACCGCTTCCTGACGATTGGTGGTGGCGTAGCAGATGTCATCTTTGCGCGGCCCGACAATTTTTGGGAACCGACTGCGCAGGGCGTCGATGACATCAGAGGTGTCGTCTACCGAGAGCGTCGTCTGGGTCATGAACGACAGGCGCGCTTCGTTTTTCACTTCCAGCGACAGCACATCGTCCGGCGACTCAACCAGGTACATTCCCCCTTCCGGGTTGCTGTACTGGCCCATCGTGCCTTCCACTTCCGGGTGGCCGGCGTGGCCAATCAGAATCGACTCTTCACCACGACGGCTGGCGCGGGCGACTTCCATATGCACTTTGGTCACTAACGGACAGGTGGCGTCGAAGACCGTCAGGTCACGACTTTTCGCTTCGTTACGCACCGCCTGCGAGACGCCGTGCGCCGAGAAGATCAGGATCGCGCCGTCAGGCACTTCACTGATCTGCTCGATAAAGATTGCGCCGCGCTCGCGCAGGCTGTCTACCACATAGCGGTTGTGGACCACTTCGTGACGGACATAAATCGGCGCGCCGTAAATTTCCAGCGCGTTTTCAACAATGCTGATAGCGCGGTCTACTCCGGCACAAAAACCGCGCGGGTTAGCCAACAGGATCTGCATTTACTTCCTCCAGCGCCGGGTCGATCTCCAGCACTTCAACATCAAAATGGACGGTACGCCCGGCCAGCGGATGGTTGAAATCAACGGTGATAGAATCGCCATTAATTTCACGGATCACGCCAGGCATTTCGCTGCCGTCCATAGCGGTAAAAAGCATAATCGCGCCGATTTCCGGCTCGCCCGCGTCCATGAATTCACGGCGCGAGAAATACTGGATCAGATCCGGGGTTGGCACGCCAAACGCCGCATCAGGCTCGAGAGAGAAGGCTTTTTTCTCCCCCTCTTTCAGCCCAAGCAACTGCTGCTCCAGACCTTCCGAAAGAGAGGTGTCACCCAGGCGGAACAGCGCAGGTTTGCCGTTATTGCGGGTCGATTCCGCAGTGGAACCGTCGTCCAGTTTCAGCGTGAAATGGACCAGCACCGCGCTATTGCTCTGTATGGATTTTGACATGCCGATTTGCTCGCTTGTTTTGCCTCAACGGTTTGCCCGGTGGCGCCTGGCTTCCGGGCTTACGTGAGGCACATATTTTGTAAGCCGGGTCACACCCGGCCTTTATATTTACGCCTGCTCTTTCGCTGCGGGTTTAGGCAAGAAACCTTCCAGTACAATCAACGCGGCACCGATGCAAATTGCGCTATCGGCCAGGTTGAAGGTGGCGAAGTGCCAGTCACCGACGTAGAAGTCGATCATATCGACCACAAAGCCGTGCCACAGACGGTCAAACAGGTTACCCAGCGCACCGCCAATGATCAGCGCGTAGGCGATGTTGGTCAGCTTCTGCGTCGCTTTTGAGCGATACATCAGCACCGCGAGGATCACGCAGATACCGATAGCGATACCTGCGAAGAACCAGCGCTGCCAACCGCCGCTGTCGGCGAGGAAGCTGAACGCCGCGCCGTAATTGCGCGCGTAATGCAGATTAAGTGACGGGAACAGCGGAACCGTATCCCCCAGAGCAAAGTTCTGGAGGATCAGGAACTTGCTGCCCAGATCAATAATCAGTACGACGACGACCAGCCACAGCCAGCGCAGTCCTGTTGCACAGAGACATTTACTCATCAGGCAAACTTACGTTTTTCGCCATCACCGGCGATGTTGCTGACACAGCGTCCACAGATATCTGCGTGTTCCGCCACCTGGCCAATATCGTTGGTGTAATGCCAGCAGCGCGGACATTTCTCACCTTCGGCTTTGCTCAGCGCCACTTTCAGCCCTTTGAGCAGCTCGCTCTGCTGGGCATCGGCAGTCGCCTGTGCATAATCGGCAACGCTGGCACCTGAGGTCAACAGGACAAATCGCAATTCATCGCCCAGCGCCGTCAGTTTCGCCGCCAGCTCAGGTTCAGCGTACAGGGTCACTGCCGCTTCCAGAGAGCCACCGACTTTCTTGTCAGCACGCGCCTGTTCGATAACCTTGTTCACTTCGCCACGCACTTTCAGCAGCTCGTCCCAGAAGGTATCGTTCATGGCTTCAGTCTCAGCCAGACCAAACAGGCCGGTGTACCATTCGCCGGTGAAGACATACTTCTCGCGCTCGCCTGGCAGGTAGCCCCAGATTTCGTCTGCGGTGAAGGACATGATCGGTGCCATCCAGCGAACCAGCGCTTCTGCGATGTGATACAGCGCAGTCTGGCAGCTGCGACGCGCCACGCTGTCTGCTTTCGCGGTGTACTGGCGGTCTTTAATGATGTCGAGGTAGAACGAGCCCATCTCGATGGAGCAGAAACGCATCAGGCGCTGCACCACTTCGTGGAAATCGTAAGACTCGTAGGCTTTCAGGATATCGTCCTGCGCCGCTTGCGCGCAGCCCACAGCCCAACGATCCAGCACGACCATCTCTTCCGGTTTCACCATGTCTTTGACCGGATCGAAACCGTTCAGGTTAGCGAGCAGGAAGCGCGCGGTGTTACGGATACGACGATAGCTGTCGGCAGCACGTTTGAGGATCTCATCGGAAACCGCCATTTCGCCGGTGTAGTCCGTAGAGGCCACCCACAGACGCAGAATGTCCGCGCCCAGTTTGTTCATCACATCCTGCGGAGAAACGGTATTACCGATGGATTTGGACATCTTGCGTCCCTGGCCATCCACGGTAAAGCCGTGTGTCAGAACCTGACGGTATGGCGCTTTACCTTTCATCGCGGTGGAGATCATCAGAGATGACATGAACCAGCCGCGGTGTTGGTCAGAACCTTCCAGGTACATATCCGCCGCATGGCCATAGAACTCAGGGCGCACATCCACTACAGAAGAGTGGGTAGAGCCGGAGTCGAACCATACGTCGAGGGTGTCTGGTACTTTCTCGTAGTTGGCCGCGTCGTCGCCCAGGATCTCTTTCGAGTCCAGATCCCACCACGCCTGGATGCCATCCACTTCAACACGTTTGGCGACTTCTTCCATCAGCTCCAGCGAGCGAGGGTGCAGCTCCTGCGTCTCTTTGTGAACGAACAGGGACATCGGTACGCCCCAGGTACGCTGACGTGAAATACACCAGTCAGGGCGGTTAGCGACCATGGATTCGATACGCGCCTGGCCCCAGTCCGGGATCCACTGCACGCCTTTGATCTCTTTCAGAGACTGCTCGCGTAGGCCTTTCTGATCCATGCTGATGAACCACTGCGGGGTCGCACGGAAGATGATTGGCGACTTGTGACGCCAGCAGCACGGATAGCTGTGCTGCATCTTCTCAACGTGCAGCAGGGCACCGCTGGTGCGCAGCATGTCGACAATGATGTCGTTCGCTTTAAAGACGTTGATACCGTCCAGCGCCGGGTAGGTGCCTGGCAGGTATGCGCCGTCTGGCCCAACCGGGTTGGCGATTTCCAGACCGTACTTCAGGCTGATGTTGTAGTCATCCGGGCCGTGGCCACCGGCGGTGTGTACCGCACCGGTACCGGCGTCCAGCGTAACGTGATCGCCAAGAATGGCCGGCACGTCGAAATCGAGGAACGGGTGTTTGAAGCGCATCAGCTCAAGCTCAGCGCCGTTCACGGTGCCCAGCACGGTGTATTCGCTGATGTTTGCGCGTTTCAGGACGCTCTCAACCAGATCTTTAGCCAGAATCACCGCCTGGCCTTCAACCTGTACCAGCGCGTAATCGAAGTCCGCGGACAGGGAGATTGCGCGGTTCGCAGGCAGAGTCCACGGGGTAGTGGTCCAGATAACCAGGGAAATTGGGCCGTTGACGGAGGTCACGCCGAATTTCGCTTTCACCGCGTCCTGATCTACCGCGTGGAACGCCACGTCGATAGACGGAGAGGTTTTGTCGTAATATTCCACTTCCGCCTCTGCCAGCGCAGAACGGCAGTCAACGCACCAATGCACAGGCTTCGCGCCTTTATGCAGATGGCCGTTACCGATGATTTTACCCAGAGCGCGAATGATGTTGGCTTCAGTTTTGAAGTCCATCGTCAGGTATGGACGAGACCAGTCGCCCAGCACGCCCAGACGGATGAAGTCTTTACGCTGACCATCAACCTGCGCGGCCGCGTATTCGCGGCATTTTGCACGGAACTCGGCGGCGGTGAATTTCTCACCCGGCTTGCCGTATTCCTGCTCCACTTTCAGCTCGATCGGCAGACCGTGGCAGTCCCAGCCCGGAACGTAAGGCGAGTCAAAACCGGTGAGTCCTTTGGACTTCACGATAATGTCTTTCAGAATCTTGTTTACAGAGTGACCAATATGAATGCTGCCATTCGCATATGGAGGGCCATCATGCAGAATGAAGGTTTTTTTGCCTTTTTTGGCTGCACGGATGATGCCGTACAGGTCATCATCGGTCCAACGCGCCAGCATTCCCGGTTCACGCTTGGCGAGATCGCCGCGCATCGGGAACCCTGTTTCCGGCAAATTCAGGGTTGATTTATAGTCACTCATCAGATTCTCGGTTCCGTATTTAAAACTCGTTCAGGCATTAAGCCGGGTTCGATAGCCCAAAAAATTCGCGGGCCGTTAACTCATCACGCGCAATTTGTGCTTTCAGCTCATCGAGCGAAGCAAATCGCTGCTCATTGCGTATTTTTTTACGCAGGATTACATCTATATGGCGACCGTAAAGGTCCATTACAACGTCAAGCAGATGCACTTCGAGCTGCTGACGCACACCTGCTACCGTTGGACGGGTGCCGATATTGGCCACGCCCGGCAACGGTTTATCACCCAGTCCGGTGACTTCTACCGCATACACCCCTTTTACCGGGGAAACCTGACGACGCAGCGGGACGTTCGCCGTCGGGAAACCTATTGTGCGACCGAGTTCATCGCCATGCACGACCCGCCCGGAAATGGCAAACGGATGCCCTAACAGGTTCTCCGCCACGTCCAGCTGATCGTCGGCTAAGGCCATACGCACTGCCGTGCTGCTCACGCGCACGCCACCTTCGCAGAAGGTCATGGTGCTGGTGACATCAAAGCCATACTCCAGACCCGCCTTCTGTAATAACAAGAAATCGCCCTGACGACCAGCGCCGAAGCGGAAATCATCGCCCACGGCGAGAAACTGCACGCCCAGACGTTTTACCAGCAGATCGCCGACAAAATTTTGCGCCGTCAGTGCCGCAAAACGTCGGTCGAAGCGCACGCAAAGTACGTAGTCCACGCCGCATTCCGCCAGATAGCGCAATTTTTCACGCAGGCGAGTTAAACGCGCGGGCGCTTTATCACCGGCAAACAGCTCCAGCGGCTGCGGTTCGAAAATCATCACCACGACCGGCAGCCCACGGGCCTCGCCCTCTTTACGCAATCCCTGCAACAGCGCCTGATGCCCACGATGCACGCCGTCGAAATTACCAATGGTCAGTACGCACCCGTGCGGGGCGTGACTGAGATTATGTATGCCGCGTATCAGCTTCATGACAGGCTCAAAACAGTGAAAATCGCCCGAGTATACCTTGTACAGCGGTTAAGGTTAACCGGCGATTGTTGCCTCAAATCAGAAAGCCGTAATGATTTCATGATGCTTAGCTTTCGGAGGGAAAAAATCTGCCCGTTACTGCGTTTTTTTACATCGAAAGACTGTATTCAGCTGAGACAAGCTGGTAGAATCCTGCGCCATCACTACGTAACGTAGCGTCGCCATTCAACGGCGCTTATTTGCACAAATCCATTGACAAAAGAAGGTATAGAGGGCATATTCCTCGGCCTTTGAATTGTCCACATAGATCATATTTGGGAGTTGGACTTGGCTAATATCAAATCAGCTAAGAAACGTGCTATTCAGTCTGAAAAGGCTCGTAAGCACAATGCAAGCCGTCGCTCTATGATGCGTACTTTCATCAAGAAAGTATACGCAGCAATCGAAGCTGGCGACAAAGCTGCAGCGCAGAACGCATTTAACGAAATGCAACCAATCGTGGATCGTCAGGCTGCTAAAGGTCTGATCCACAAAAACAAAGCAGCGCGTCATAAAGCAAACCTGACCGCGCAGATCAGCAAACTGGCTTAATCGCCACTTGTTGTTGCTTGTTATAAAGAACCCGCTTAATGCGGGTTTTTTTATTGGCTCATTTTGACGCTGGCGGCGTAAAGAGCGCCGAGTAGTCGCGGTTACAGATACGCTGCACCGCCGGATGCTGAATCATCCTTTCGGCAAAAATCGCGTGATACTCTTCCATCACGTTGTCCACCCGCCCAATCTCTGTGACCCTGTCATCGGTGTACAGATCATGTGCGTAAAGCGTTGGGGCGACGAAGATCGCGTTATGCGCTTCGCCAAAGGCTTTCATGAGCGCCGCATCATCAAACTCTCCCAGAATCTCTACCTTCAGACCCTGCGAGTTAAACCAGTTCAGCAGCTTGCGCCCTAACATCGAACGTCGTCCCGGCACGAGCAGGCGTCGCTCCTCAAGGCAGGCGGGAAACGGTTTATCTGGCGGCGGATTGATGCACCAGAAGCTCACACCGCATTCGCCAATCTTGACCGAGAACAGCCCTTCCTGTTGAGTAGAGTCGATCGGGCAGTCCGAGATGATGATGTCCAGCTTATGCTGGCTCAGCTGCTCCAGCAGCATCTCGTGCGTCGATTCAAAGCAGCGCAAATGGATCTGCTCATCTTCCACCACCGCCGCGTCCAGCACGCCGCTCACCAGCCGTTTAGACAGCGCATCCGCAACGCCCACATCAAACAGCAGGTTTGACTCTTTGCGGTAGTTCACGATATCGAGCATCTCCTGGCTCAGGGTGAACATCTTATCCGCGTAGCGAAAAACCAGTTCACCCAGTTCGCTCGGCTCAATACCACGGCCCTTACGCTTAAACAGCTTCCCCTGCAGGCGTTCTTCAAGTGCCTTTATCTGACCGGTAATGGTCTGGGGCGTCAGATAGAGCGCCTCTGCTGCGCCGACCACTGAGCCTTCTTTGTAGACGTGCCAGAAATAGTACAGATGGTTGTAATTGATGTGAGACATAGCATTTCGCTCCCTGAGAGTATTGTCAGGAGAGGGCCTCTGCCCTCCCCCTTTTAACTGTTAGGCCGGTTGCACCTGTCCGGACAGCTTCACTTTCAACAGTGTGTATCCCGTGAACGCGGCCAGTAACGAGCCGATCAAGATCCCGAGTTTTGCCCACACGATGAGCTGAGGGTCATATGACGCAAAGGCCAGGGTCGAGATGAAAATCGACATCGTGAAGCCAATTCCGCACAGCACGCCGACCGCCGCGATTTGCCGGAAGGTCGTCCCCTGCGGCAATGACGCGAACTTCAGCTTAAGAGCCAGCCAGCAGAACAGGCCGATCCCCAGCGGCTTACCGATAAACAGGCCAGCGACGATGCCCATCGGCAGCATAGATGTCAGGCCGCTCAGGGTGACGCCCTGCAGCGACACGCCCGCATTCGCGAATGCAAACAGCGGCAGTATCATAAAGGCGACCCAGGGATGCAGGACATGCTCCAGCTGTTTGGCCGGGGATTTGCCCTTCTCATCCGCTTTCAGCGGCACAAAGAAGCCGATGATAACGCCCGCCAGCGTCGCATGAACGCCCGATTTCAGTACCGCGGTCCACAGCACCACGCCCACCAGAATGTAGATCCCGGTTCGGCGCACATTAAACAGGTTTAGCAGCGCCAGTACAGCGATAGCGCCCGCCGCCACGCTCAGAGATAACACCGACAGCTCGCTGGTATAGAACAGAGCGATAATCACGATCGCGCCCAGGTCGTCGATAATCGCCAGCGCCATCAGGAAAATCTTTAACGCCACCGGCACGCGACTGCCCAGCAGCGCCAGCACGCCCAGCGCAAAAGCAATATCTGTTGCCGCCGGAATCGCCCAACCGTGGCGAGCGACCGGGTCATGGTAGTTAAACACCAGATAGAGCAGCGCAGGCACCACCATACCGCCCAACGCAGCAATAACCGGGAAAGCTGCCCGCTGACGACTGTTAAGCGACCCAAGAACCAGCTCACGTTTTACTTCCAGGCCCACCAGCAGGAAGAACACAGCCATCAGCGCGTCGTTAATCCACAGCAGCATGTTCTTGTTGATCTCTAAGGCACCCACGCGCAGCTCAACGGGCGTGTCCAGAAATGCACGGTACAGGCCCTGAGTCGCATCCAAATTCGCCAACACCATGGCGGCAAGTGCAGCGATAATCAAAATCACGCCGCCGGACGCCTCATTGCTGAAGAATCGTTGTAAAAGTTTCACTTTAGTTCTCTCTCTAAGACCATACCTCGATAAAACCATAATACCAAGGCAAACAGCTCGAAAAAATCAGATTAATGTTGCGGATACACTCGGTTTTGCCGAGCAATTCGCCACCAAAAGAAAAAGCCCGGAATCGCTTCCGGGCTTTGAAAAATTCACACTCGCTAAGGGATTAGCGGGTCAAATCATCGAAGAATTTTTTCACGCCATCGAAGAAGCTTTTGGAACGCGGGCTGTTATTCTCGCCCGTTGGACCGCCGAAGCTTTCCTGCAACTCTTTCAACAGCTGTTTCTGTTTGTCGTTGAGACCGACCGGCGTTTCGACGACCACACGACACAGCAGGTCACCCTGCGCACCGCCGCGAACGGATTTCACGCCTTTGCCGCGCATGCGGAACAGCTTGCCAGTCTGGGTTTCGCCCGGAACCTTCAGGTTCACGCGCCCGTCGAGCGTAGGCACTTCGATTTCGCCGCCCAGCGCCGCCATCGCGAAGTTGATCGGCACTTCACAGTACAGGTTGTTGCCTTCACGCTCAAAGATGGCGTGCTGCTTCACCTGAACCTGAACGTACAGATCGCCCGCTGGTGCACCGTGCTCGCCTGCTTCGCCTTCACCGGACAGACGAATACGATCGCCCGTATCCACCCCTGCCGGGATTTTGACGGACAGGGTTTTGGTCTTCTCAACGCGACCGTGACCGTGACATTTGTTGCACGGATCTTTAATCAGCGTACCGCGACCATGACAGTGCGGACAGGCCTGCTGCACCGCGAAGAAGCCCTGGCGAATCTGTACCTGACCGGAGCCGTGACAGGTTGGACAGGTCTGCGGCTTGGTACCCGCTTTCGCGCCGCTGCCGTGGCAGATATCACACTCTTCCAGCGTCGGAATGCGAATCTCTTTCGTGACACCGCGTACGGCCTCTTCCAGCGTCAGATCCATGTTGTAGCGCAGATCCGCGCCGCGCGCTGCGCGCTGACGACCACGGCCACCGCCGAAGATATCACCGAAAACATCGCCAAAGATGTCGCCGAAATCAGCACCACCGCCACCAAAGCCACCGCCGTATCCGCCGCCGCCCATGCCGCCTTGTTCAAACGCCGCATGACCGTACTGATCGTAGGCTGCACGTTTCTGAGCGTCGGTCAGGATTTCATACGCTTCTTTGATCTCTTTAAATTTGGCTTCGGCCTCTTTGTCACCCTGGTTACGGTCCGGGTGAAATTTCATGGCCAGGCGCTTGTACGCCTTTTTGATTTCACGCTCTTCCGCAGTTTTCGGAACGCCTAAAATCTCGTAGTAGTCTTGCTTTGCCATTGGTTTTTTCAGCCCCTTAACATGCGAGCACGGGCGGAGAGGAAACCTCTACGCCCGTGCCGATTAATTACCCTGCATCAGGGCGATTATTTTTTGTCTTTTACTTCTTCGAACTCAGCGTCGACAACGTCGTCGTCTTTCGCGTTGTTCGCGGAAGCACCAGCTTCAGCGCCAGCCTGCTGCTGTGCGTGCTGTTGCTGAGCAATTTCCATCAGCTTCTGGGACGCCTGCGCCAGCTCCTGCATTTTCGCTTCGATGTCCGCTTTGTCTTCGCCTTTCAGGGAAGTTTCCAGCGCGCTCAGTGCAGCTTCGATAGCGGTTTTGTCATCAGCTGGCAGCTGATCGCCAGCTTCTTCAACCTGCTTACGAGTGCTGTGCAGCAGATGGTCACCCTGGTTACGGGTCTGAACCAGCTCTTCGAACTTACGGTCAGATTCAGCATTTGCTTCTGCTTCACGAACCATTTTTTCGATCTCTTCTTCGTTCAGACCAGAAGAAGCCTTGATGGTGATCTTCTGCTCTTTACCGCTGTTTTTGTCTTTCGCGGAAACGTGCAGGATACCGTCAGCATCGATGTCGAAGGTGACTTCGATCTGTGGCATACCGCGCGGTGCCGGGCTGATACCGTCGAGGTTAAACTGGCCCAGATCTTTGTTATCCGCAGCACGTTTACGCTCACCCTGCAGCACATGGATGGTTACCGCAGACTGGTTGTCTTCAGCGGTAGAGAACACCTGGCTGTGCTTGGTCGGGATAGTGGTGTTTTTGCTGATCAGCGCAGTCATCACGCCGCCCATGGTTTCGATACCCAGCGACAGCGGGGTAACGTCCAGCAGCAGAACGTCTTTCACTTCGCCGGTCAGTACGCCGCCCTGAACCGCTGCACCGATTGCCACAGCTTCGTCCGGGTTAACGTCTTTACGCGGCTCTTTACCAAAGAATTCAGCAACTTTCTTCTGAACCATTGGCATACGAGTCTGACCACCTACCAGGATAACGTCCTGAATGTCAGAGACAGACAGACCAGCATCCTGCAGAGCAACTTTCAGCGGCTCGATGGAACGGTTGACCAGGTCTTCGACCAGGCTTTCCAGTTTCGCGCGAGTCACTTTGATGTTCATGTGTTTTGGACCAGACGCATCTGCAGTGATGTACGGCAGGTTCACGTCGGTCTGCTGCGCAGAAGACAGCTCAATTTTGGCTTTTTCTGCGGCTTCTTTCAGGCGCTGCATGGCCAGCGGATCGTTACGCAGGTCAATGCCCTGATCTTTCTTAAATTCGTCAACGAGGTAGTTGATCATACGGCTGTCGAAGTCTTCACCACCCAGGTGGGTATCACCGTTGGTTGCCAGAACTTCGAAGGTTTTTTCGCCGTCAACTTCGTCGATTTCGATGATAGAGATATCGAAAGTACCACCACCGAGGTCGTAAACCGCGATAGTACGGTTGCCAACTTCTTTATCCAGACCGTAAGCCAGTGCAGCTGCGGTTGGTTCGTTGATGATACGTTTGACTTCCAGACCTGCGATACGACCGGCATCTTTGGTTGCCTGACGCTGAGCATCGTTAAAGTAAGCAGGTACAGTGATAACCGCTTCAGTTACCGGTTCACCCAGGTAATCTTCAGCCGTTTTCTTCATTTTCTTCAGCACTTCAGCAGAGATCTGCGGCGGTGCCATTTTCTGGCCCTTCACGTCGATCCATGCATCACCGTTGTCAGCACCGATAATTTTGTACGGCATGATGGCTTCATCACGCTGAACTTCTTCATCCTGGAAGCGGCGGCCAATCAGGCGTTTAATCGCAAACAGAGTGTTTTGCGGGTTAGTCACGGCCTGACGTTTAGCCGGCTGGCCAACCAGAGTTTCACCATCCTGGGTATAAGCAATGATAGAAGGCGTGGTGCGATCGCCCTCGGCGTTCTCCAGCACACGTGCAGTAGTGCCGTCCATAATCGCTACACAAGAGTTGGTAGTACCCAGGTCGATACCAATAATTTTACCCATCTAAACGTCTCCACTAAAAATTTGTTCATCATGTGGTTGTGAATCTGTAATAAGGGCGAAACGTGCGGTTTCAACTGCCCAGATTTGATTTTTTTCAGCTTCACTCACTGCGGTTGACTACAAGATGGGGTCGTAACGGCATCCATCAAGGGGGAAGGATAAAAAATTTTTTAATTTCACCCTGCTCAGATCATAGACGCCGAGGGTCGCGGTGATTATTATGCCGCGCCACGCCTGGGAGAGTGGGCGTGGTAAAACCATTTCACCATACTAATGATGATTTTTTGAGGACTTATGGGCAACACTAAGTTGGCTAATCCGGCTCCGCTGGGCCTGATGGGTTTCGGCATGACCACTATTCTGCTGAACCTGCATAACATCGGCTTATTCCCGATGGACAATGTTATCCTGGCGATGGGCATTTTTTACGGCGGTATCGCGCAAATCTTCGCGGGCCTGCTGGAGTATAAAAAAGGCAACACCTTCGGTTTAACCGCATTCACCTCTTACGGTTCTTTCTGGCTGACGCTGGTCGCCATTCTGGTTATGCCGCAAATGGGCTTTGATGCATCAAATGGCCACTTCCTGGGCGTATACCTGGGTCTGTGGGGCGTGTTCACCCTGTTCATGTTCTTCGGTACGCTGGTTGCTAACCGCGTTCTGCAGTTCGTCTTCCTGAGCCTGACCGTGCTGTTCGCCCTGCTGGCGATTGGCCATCTGGCGGAAAACGAAAGCATCGTTCACGTTGCTGGCTGGGTAGGTCTGGTCTGTGGCGCAAGCGCAATTTACCTGGCAATGGGTGAAGTGCTGAACGAGCAGTTTGGTCGCACCGTTCTGCCGATTGGTGAAAAACACTAATCCCCCTTCGTGCCCGCCTCGCGGGCACGAATCTCCAGCATTAATTCTTCTGATTGATACCTCGTTCATGCGCTTTATGGGACACTGTGGCTCCCTCTTTTTATCAAGACGCTCGCTATGATGGCTTACGATCCGTCTCGTACTGACTGGCTGCAACGCTGGGCCGCGCTACTCCTCACCGGGATTCTGGCCGGGCTGGGCGGCATGCTGCTCGCCATGCTACTGCATGAAGTTCAGCACCTCGTTTACGGCTACAGCCAGACCATCCTCATCAGCCCGCAGTCATTTTTAGAGGGCGTGACGGATGCCAGCGCACAGCGACGTTTTCTCGCCCTCACCTCTGCGGGTCTGGTAGCGGGTATCGGCTGGTGGTCGCTTGCGCGCTACGCCAAAAAACGCATCAGCATTGGCGAGGCGATAAAAAACCCTGACACACCAATGCCAGCCGTCACGACGCTCATTAACGCTCTGCTGCAGATTATCACCGTCGCGATGGGTTCGCCGCTTGGCCGCGAAGTCGCACCACGCGAAGTGGGCGCACTGTTTGCCGGCGGCGTCGCCCGTCGTTTACACCTGAGTTCTGCGGATATCCAGCTGATGATTGCCTGCGGTGCCGGCGCCGGGCTGGCGGCGGTCTATAACGTTCCTCTGGCCGGGGCCATATTTACTCTGGAAGTGCTGCTGGTCAGCTTCAGTTGGGAGAAAGCCATCGCCGCGCTGGTAACCTCAGCGCTGGCGGCGTGGATCGCCACATTAGGTCTTGGCGATGAGCATCAGTACCATTTCACCCCCGAAATCGCCGCCACTTCGCTTGTTTTCTGGGGCGCGCTTTCTGGCCCGCTGTTTGGTGCGGCGGCGTTTCTGTTTCGTCGTGTGACGCAGCACGCACGCAGTAGGGTACGCAGTAACTGGCAAATGCCGGTCTTCAGCCTGATCGCCTTTACGGCCCTCGGCGCGTTATCCGTCTGGTTCCCACAGTTGCCCGGCAATGGCAAAGGCCCGACGCAGCTTGCCCTCAACGGCGCTATCACGCTACAGCTCGCCACCGCGATCCTCGCTCTTAAAGTGGTGGTGATCTGGGCGGTACTGCGCGCCGGTGCTCAGGGCGGGTTACTGACACCGGGACTCGCCGTAGGGGGTCTGCTCGGTTCAGTGCTGTTTATCCTGATGGGGCGCTGGTTTCCCGGCACCGATATGGCAAGCTTTGCTCTGACGGGTGCGGCCGGTTTTCTCGCGGCCTCCCTGCAAATGCCACTGACCGCCATCGTGCTGATCATGGAATCCACCCGCATGGACCATACCTTCCTGGTGCCGGTAGCCCTCTGCGTGACAGGCGCGTACATGACCTGCCGCCGTCTGGACGGTTGATTTTTGCGCACAACAGAAACCGCGGCTAAACAAGTTGCGCTATTCACATCATTTTAATTGATAAGCATTATCATCCCGAATATTGTCACCGGGAGCATCCCGGATATTGGATATCAGGCAGCATTAAGGACAGGAACGTTTCGGGATAAACTACGATTCTGCTTTTGTTGCATAAGGTAAGCCAATGAGTTCCCCTCTTGTCGCCAGCGTGAAGCCTGACGGGTCAGCGGTGGCGTCACAGTACCGAAAAGTCGTGATGCGTCGCTTTATCGTTGCGGGTGTAATCCTGCTCATGATCATCTTCTCGCTGCTGCTCGATTTTACCCTCGGCCCTTCCGGGATTTCCGTCTCAACCCTGTGGCACACGCTGTTTGATGCCGCCTCCGCCGACGCGGGCACACGGGTGATTGTCTGGGATTTACGCCTGCCCTTCGCGCTGATGGCGGTGGTGGTCGGCATGGCGCTGGGGCTCGCGGGCGCAGAGATGCAAACCATCCTGAACAACCCCCTCGCCAGCCCGTTTACGCTGGGTGTCTCTTCCGCCGCCTCTTTTGGCGCGGCGCTGGCAATTATTCTCGGGCTGGGAATCCCCGGTATTCCCGATCAATGGTTTATCTCCGCCAACGCCTTTGTCTTTGCGCTAATGGCCTGCTTCGTGCTCGACGGCATCAGCCGCTGGACGCGCGTCGCCACCTCCGGCGTGGTGCTGTTTGGCATCGCGCTGGTCTTCACCTTTAACGCGCTGATCTCCATTCTGCAATTTGTCGCCAGCGAAGATACGCTCCAGGGGCTGGTGTTCTGGACGATGGGCAGCCTGGCCCGCGCGTCGTGGGGTAAGCTCGCGATTCTGGTGGTAGTGCTGCTGGTTGTCGTTCCCCTGTCGCTGAAAAATGCCTGGAAGCTCACGGCTCTGCGCCTCGGGGAAGACAGGGCCGTCAGTTTTGGCATTAACGTGCGCAAACTGCGGCTGGCAACGCTTCTGCGCATCAGCATTATTTCGGCGCTGACGGTGGCCTTTGTCGGGCCGGTCGGTTTTATCGGCCTGGTCGCGCCGCATATCTCACGCATGATATTTGGCGAAGACCACCGCTTTTATCTGCCGGGGAGTATGCTGATCGGCGCGCTGGTGCTCTCCCTCGCCTCGGTGCTCTCCAAAAATATCGTTCCGGGCGTCATCATTCCGGTCGGCATCGTCACCTCGCTGGTCGGCGTGCCTTTCTTCCTGAGCATTATTATTCGCCATCGGGGGACGCTGTAATGGATGGCTTGATCGTCACCGACCTGCACACCGGCTATCGCAAAAAGAAAATCATCGACGGGCTGAATACGCCTCTGCTGCCGCGCGGGAAAATTACCGCGCTGCTTGGGCCAAACGGTTCGGGGAAATCGACGCTGTTGCGGGCACTGGCCGATCTGAACCCGGCGCAAGGCAGACTGGAGCTGAACGGCGAAGATCTGATGAAATTACCTTCCGCCCAGCGGGCACAGAAGGTGGTCTATCTGCCGCAGTCGCTCCCGGCGGGAGTGCATCTGCATGCGCTGGAGTCAGTGATCGTCGCGCGACGCGCCAGCGGCTTTTACGCCGACGGCAACGCAGAACAGGAAGCGTTCGATATCCTGCAAAAACTCGGCGTCGCCCATCTGGCAATGAGCTATCTCGACCAACTCTCCGGCGGACAGAAACAGCTGATTGGCCTTGCGCAGTCGCTGATCCGCCAGCCCGACCTCCTGCTTTTGGATGAACCCCTGAGCGCCCTCGATCTCAACTACCAGTTTCACGTCATGGATATCGTCGCCCGCGAAACGCGGTTGCGTAACATCGTGACGGTGGTGGTTATCCACGACATCAACATCGCCCTGCGCCACGCCGAATACGCCGTGATGCTCAAAGAGGGTGCCCTGGTCGCCAGCGGAATTCCGGGTGAAGTGGTCACCCCCGCAAATCTGGCAACGGTCTACGGAGTGAGGGGCCGGGTGGAATATTGTTCGCAAGGACTGCCGCACGTGGTGGTCGATGGTTTAACCGCATAACAAGCATCATGAGACGGGGAAGTAAGACGATGAAGAAGATGATATTCGCCGCGGTACTGCTGCTCTCGCCGCTGCTGGCGATGGCCCAGAACTGGCCGGTGACCGTAAAAGACAGGGATAACCGCACGGTCACCATTCCGAAGGAGCCGCAGCGCATTATTTTGCAGGATGGCCGCGATATCCTGGCGCTGGCGATTCTCGAGCGGGACGATCCCTTCGCCAAAGTCGTGGCATGGAACAACCTGCCGAAGAAACAGGACACTGAAACCTGGAACGTGCTGAAGCGTAAATGGCCGGAAGCCGAGAAGATCCTTGATATGCAATTCTCGGATCAGGGGAACGTCGATCTGGAGACGGTGATTTCGCGCCATCCGGATCTGATGATCGCCCAGCTGCGCGCGAAACCTTCGCTGACGCAAAGCGGCGTGCTGACTCAGCTGGAAGCCCTGCACATTCCGGTGGTTTTCGTCGATTACGAACTGCATCCGGTGGAGAACACGCTGCCGAGTATTGATCTGCTGGGCAAGGTGTTAGGTCAGACGGAGCGCGCGCAGGCCTACATCGATTTCTACCAGCAGCGTCTGGATCGGATTCATCAGCGCCTGGCTACAGCAGAGAAAAAGCCACTGGTGTTTATCGAACCGATCGCCGGCGTGGCTGGCCTGGATAACGGCTGTTGCTTTACCCACGCGCACAATGGCTGGGGCGGGCTGGTAGAAGCCGCGGGTGGCGTGAACATTGGCTCGCAGCTGCTGCCGGGCGCAACCGGGAATATCTCGGTGGAGAAAATTATCTCCCTGAACCCGGATTACTACCTGATGACCGGTTCAAAACGCTCGGGGAAAGGAACGGCGATTATACCGTTTGGCTACAACGTGCCGGAAAGCGATGTCGCCGCCGCGTTTAAGGCGCTGGTGTCGCGCCAGGGCGTGAGCAGCATTCCGGCTGTCGCGGAAGGCCGAACCGGCGCGCTGTACCATCACTTCTACAATAATCCGTACAACATCATCGCCATTGAAGCGTTGAGTACACGCTTCTACCCAACGCTGTTCAAGGATGTTGATCCGCTGGCGGATTATCACGAGCTGATCAAAAGCTTCACTCACATTCCGGATGACAACATCATCCTGAGTTTTACCCCTCGTTAGTCTGCGCGTGCGCCATCAGCTGATGGCGCTCACCGCGAAGCCAGATCCCAAGCCCCATTCCCATCAACGCCAGCGCCAGCACGTACCAGGCAGGCGCCATCGGCGACACCCCCATCAGCAGCGTGACGGCAATCGGCGTCAGGCCGCCGAAAATGGCGTACGAGACGTTGTACGAGAACGAAATCCCGGTGAAACGCACTTCTGCCGGGAAGGCGCGGACCATCACATATGGCACCGCACCGACCACGCCGACGCACAGCCCCACGACGCCGTAGAGCAGGAACAGCTGTTCCGGATGTGCGCCCGCCAGATGATAGAACGCCCAGCTCGACCCGGCGAGCAGCAGGCTGCCGACGATGAACGTCCGGCTGGCGCCAAAGCGGTCAGCCGCCAGACCGGCAATCAGACAGCCAAAGCAGAGCATGATGGTTGCAATGCTGTTGGCCTGCAGCGTCACCGCCGGGGCAAAGCCGTACTGTTTTTGCAGCCAGACCGGCGACATCAAAATCACCACCACAATCCCGGCAGACAGTAGCCAGGTGAGCAGCATGGAAATCACCACCGCTTTCTGATGGCGCACCACAACTGATTTCACCGGCAGCTCCTGCGCCAGCGCTTTACGCTGCTGCATTTCGAGGAAAATTGGCGTCTCCTGCAACCAGCGGCGCAGGTACATCGCCACCAGGCCAAACGCGCCACCCAGCAGGAACGGAATACGCCAGCCCCACTCATGTACGGCCTGGGTGGTCATACTGGTGTTGATCAGGGTCGCCACCACCGAGCCGAGCAGAATCCCGACCGTCAGCCCGGCGGTTAAGGTTCCGCAGGCAATCCCGATGCGCCGCGCCGGAACATGTTCAGCGACAAACACCCACGCCCCCGGCACTTCCCCGCCGATTGCCGCCCCCTGCAAAATGCGCATCAACAGCAGCAGAACTGGCGCCACGATGCCCATTGAGGCATAGGTCGGCAGCAGACCGATGGCCAGCGTCGGCACCGCCATCAGCAAAATGCTGAGGGTAAACATCTTTTTACGCCCGACCAGATCGCCAAAGTGGGCCATAATGATGCCGCCCAGCGGACGCGCAAGATAGCCCGCGGCAAAAATGCCGAAAGTCTGTACCTGGCGCAGCCATTCCGGGATATCCGCCGGGAAGAAGAGTTCGCCCACGACGGCGGCAAAGAAGACGAAGATGATGAAATCGTAAAACTCCAGCGCGCCGCCGAGGGCCGCGAGCGTGAGCGTTTTGTAGTCCTGACGATTCAGAGGCCGGGTGTAATGTGACATAGCAAACCTTTACTGGCAGTGTTGATTTAATTTTACAGCAATCGTAAAGAAAAAATGACTATACCGTAAATGTATCACCACGCCATTGAGGCTGTAGCTTATGTCACAAACACACTAATTTCAGGAGATTGTTTCGCGTCGCGCGCTTTTAGGACGAAAAGCTGCTACCACTTGCGGATCGGTCTCAATGTAGGGGCCGTCCAGTAACTGTATACAATACGGTACACTGGCGAAAATCCCGGCCACCGCCACTTTCCCGTCTTCGGCTTTCACACCTTCAAGCGTCTCTTTGATCGACTTCGGCTGGCCCGGCAGATTGAGAATCAATGCCTGTTTGCGGATCACCCCTACCTGGCGCGAAAGAATCGCCGTTGGCACAAAGTGCAGGCTGATCTGGCGCATCTGTTCACCGAAACCTGGCATCTCGCGGTCGGCCACCGCCAGGGTCGCATCCGGCGTCACATCGCGGCGCGCAGGCCCGGTACCGCCGGTGGTCAGCACCAGATGGCAGCTCATTTCGTCCACCAGCTCGCACAGGGTTTGCTCGATGATCGGCTGTTCATCCGGGATTAAGCGGGTTTGCACTTCAAATGGGGTGGTCAGTGCGGCAGCCAGCCACTCTTCTAATGCCGGGATGCCTTTATCGGCATAAACGCCGCTGGAGGCGCGGTCAGAAATCGACACTAAGCCGATGCGTAAGGTATTCATATCCATTCCCTTCATAACAATACTGATTAAGGGGAATGATACACGCAGAGGGGAAAATCAGACAGGGGACGAAAGAAGTAACGTGGCCGGGAGAAGCTCCCGGCCATGAAAAATGATTACAGCAGATCGCCGATCATTTTTTCCAGTTTTTCCTGGTCAACAGCAAACTTACGGATACCGTCCGCCAGTTTGTCTACTGCCATTGGATCCTGGTTGTGCTGCCACAGGAACTCTGACTCGGTGATACGCTCTGGACGCGCTTTCACTTCGCCGGTGTAGCTCAGTTTACGCTCCAGTGCGCCTTCGCTCTCTGCCAGCTCTTTCAGCAGCGCAGGGGCGATGGTCAGACGGTCGCAACCCGCCAGCTCGATGATTTCGCCGACGTTACGGAAGCTTGCGCCCATCACGACAGTCTCATAACCGTGCTGTTTGTAGTATTCGTAGATTTCAGTGACGGAAACCACGCCTGGATCTTCAGATGCTGCGTACTCTTTCTTGTCAGTGTTGGCTTTGTACCAGTCCAGAATACGGCCCACGAACGGAGAAATCAGGTACACGCCCGCTTCTGCACAAGCACGTGCCTGAGCGAAGGAGAAGAGCAGAGTCAGGTTACAGTTGATACCTTCTTTTTCCAGCTGCTCTGCAGCGCGGATGCCCTGCCAGGTAGACGCCAGTTTAATCAGGATACGATCGTTGCTGATGCCCGCATCGTTATACAGTTTGATCAGGTGTTTGGCTTTCGCGATAGACGCTTCGGTGTCGTAGGACAGACGCGCGTCAACTTCGGTAGAGATACGACCCGGAACCAGTTTCAGGATTTCCAGACCGATGTTCACAGCCAGTTTGTCAGTTGCATCCACAACCTGCTGCGCACGATCGTTGCTCTGGCCTTTCGCCCAGGTGACAGCTTCGTCGATCAGTTTGCGGTACTCAGGGATCTGCGCGGCGTTAAGAATCAGAGAAGGGTTAGTTGTGGCATCCTGCGGCTGGTACAACTTCATTGCCGCGATATCTCCGGTGTCAGCTACGACAGTGGTGAACTGACGAAGGGAGGTCAATTTATCCGTCATGATAGTGTTTCTCTTTTAACGTGCCCTGGATAATTCACGCTACCGACAGCCTGCCAGCAGCGGAAAAATGACAGGTTTACTTGTTAGGGGGATGTAACCGGTCTGCCATGATGATAACACGACGGAATGACAGCGCAACCGCAGACAGTGCGCTTACGGATAGTATGGTAAACTCTGAATATTAACAGCGTGCTAATTAACAGCAGGCTTACTCAACAATCTAACCTTACCCTAAAACATTCGCGTTGCAGACAGGCGGCAGGCGAGCAAATCCCCGGAAGTGATACGTCAGTAACTGGGATGAACGAGCACAGCCAGCGCACCGGCGGCCCGAAGCAGGAGGGGTAAGAAAGTGGCATCAACAAGAGGGACGTTAATGCCGGACTATTTCTCGTTTATCAATGAAGTCCTGTGGGGCTCAGTAATGATTTATCTGTTACTGGGGGCCGGGATCTGGTTTACCGTTCGCAGCGGTTTTATTCAGTTTCGCTACATTCGCCAGTTTGGCAAAAGTCTTAAAAACAGCGTCAGCCCCCAGCCCGGCGGATTAACGTCCTTCCAGGCGCTCTGCACCAGTCTTGCGGCACGCGTCGGCAGCGGGAATCTCGCCGGTGTGGCACTCGCCATCAGCGCGGGCGGCCCTGGCGCCGTGTTCTGGATGTGGGTCACAGCCATTATCGGAATGGCGACCTCATTTGCAGAGTGCTCGCTGGCCCAGCTCTACAAAGAGCGGGACAAGCATGGTCAGTTTCGCGGCGGCCCGGCCTGGTACATGGCCCGAGGGCTGGGCATGCGCTGGATGGGCGTTCTGTTTTCCCTTTTCCTTCTCGTCGCCTACGGTCTTATTTTTAACACCGTTCAGGCCAACTCCGTGGCCCATGCTGTGCGCTATGCCTTCGACTTCCCGGAATGGATAACGGGTGTCGTCCTGGCGGTACTGACGCTGCTGGTGATCGTGACCGGCATCAAAGGCGTCGCGCGCCTGATGCAGTGGCTGGTTCCGGCCATGGCCCTGCTGTGGGTGATCGCAAGCCTGGTGGTCACCGCCGCGCATCTCGAACAGGTTCCAGGGGTGATCGCCACCATTTTCAAAGCCGCGTTTGGCTGGCGAGAAGCCGCCGCTGGCGCACTGGGATACACCCTCAGCCAGGCGCTGACCGCAGGTTTCCAGCGCGGTATGTTCTCAAACGAAGCCGGTATGGGTTCGACGCCAAATGCGGCCGCGGCGGCAGCGTCATGGCCCCCTCACCCGGCGGCTCAAGGGATCGTGCAGATGATCGGTGTGTTTACTGACACCATTATCATCTGTTCAGCCAGCGCGATGATTGTGCTGCTGGCGGGGCCGGTGCCTCATTCCGCGGATGCCGTCGGAATTCAGATCATCCAGCAGGCGCTGGTGAACCTCTCAGGCAGTTGGGGTGCCGGATTTGTCTCGCTGATTGTGATTCTCTTCAGCTTCAGTTCCATCGTCGCCAATTACATTTATGCCGAAAATAACCTGATATTCCTGCGCATCGATTCACGCAACACCCTGTGGTGTCTGCGCGTCGCGCTCGTCGGGATGGTGTTGACAGGCTCGATGATGAGCCTGCCGCTGGTCTGGCAGCTGGCGGATGTGATTATGGCGCTGATGGCAATCACGAATCTGACAGCCATTCTGCTACTGTCGCCGGTGGTGACGCTGATTGCCAGTGATTATCTACGCCAGCGGAAGCTGGGCGTGAGGCCGGTGTTTGACGCCACCCGCTATCCTGAAATCGAATCACAAATTGCCCCGGGCAGCTGGGATGATTTGCCACGGCAATAACAGTCATCGATCAAATCAGGCCGTTTTTTTGCTAAAGTCGCACTAAATTTCCTGCAAGGACTGGATATGCTGATTCTGATTTCACCTGCAAAAACGCTCGATTACCAGAGCCCGCTCGCCACCGAGCGCTATACCCAGCCCGAACTGCTGGATCATTCCCAGCAGCTGATCCGCGAGGCGCGCAAACTTTCCGCCCCGCAGATTGGCAAGCTGATGAGCATCAGTGACAAACTCGCCGATCTCAACGCCACCCGCTTCCACGACTGGCAGCCGGACTTTACGCCGAAAAACGCCCGCCAGGCGATCCTCGCCTTTAAAGGTGATGTGTATACCGGCCTGCAAGCGGAAACGTTCAGCGAAGCCGATTTCGATTTTGCCCAGCAGCACCTGCGTATGCTCTCGGGTCTTTACGGCGTGCTGCGCCCACTGGATCTGATGCAGCCGTACCGCCTGGAGATGGGCATTCGTCTGGAAAACGCCAAAGGCAGAGATCTGTACCACTTCTGGGGCGATATCATCACCGAGAAGCTGAACGACGCGCTGAGCGCTCAGGGCGATAACATCGTGATCAACCTGGCATCTGACGAATACTACAAATCCGTGAAGCCGAAAAAGCTGAACGCCGAGATCATCAAGCCGGTATTTTTGGATGAGAAGAACGGTAAGTTCAAAGTGATCAGCTTCTACGCCAAGAAAGCGCGCGGGTTGATGAGCCGCTACATCATCGAAAACCGCCTGACGAAGCCAGAACAGCTGACTCACTTTAACAGCGAAGGGTATTTCTTTGACGGCGAAGCGTCAGGGAAAGGCGAACTGGTGTTTAAGCGTCACGAGCAGTAATTCCCCGTGGCGCTACGCTTCCCGGCGCGACTCGTCGCTCTGCTAAGCGCAGCGCCATCAGGCAGTGTTAATGATGTTTCCAGTCCGGCCCCTTGCCGTGGTTATCATGCTTATCACCATGACGATTATCGTGAGGCTCGCGATGCTCGTCATGCGGATGCCAGCGGTTGTCGCGCCATTCGTAATGCGATTTCCACCAGTCATGGTCGCGCCAGCGGCCGCCATCCCAGTAGTGTCCGCTTTTATCCTGATCGCCAATCTGTAATTTAACCGCCGGGATCAGCGTGATCTCTCCGGCCTGTACCACTGCGGGAGCGACCAGCATCAGCGAAAGTGCGAGCATTGCAGGTTTCAGTTTAGACATAGGTGACTCCTTCATATTCTTGCCCAACGTGGGCCGATGTAAGGAGATTACGTGAGGGAAGTCGGGGATGTTATTCTCTGCAATCCTAATCTCTAAGTGAGCGCATTTATTGGGAATTTCTGCTTTTTCCCTGCATTTTTTCTCCTTATTTTCTCCATAAAAAAACCGGGCGAACCCGGTTTAGCTAGCTATGTGCGTTCTGTTAGCCGGTTAGGCGAAGCCGCCACCCGGCATAACCCTCACTCGCGCGTCATCATCAGCTGACGCAGCGCCGCAAAATCTGCTGGCAGAGTGTGGGACAGCAGCGGCAGATCGGCGCGATCGGCCAGCTCTTTTGGCAACGGCAGCGATTCACCCAGGATCTCATCCACGCTCTCTTTGAACTTCGCCGGGTGCGCCGTTCCGAGGAACAGGCCGTACTCGCCCGGATTAAGCTGGTCGCGCAACGCACGATAGGCAATCGCCGCATGCGGCTCGGAGGTATACCCCACCGCTTTCAGTTCACGCATCGTCGCTTTGGTAGTGTCATCACTCACCGCCGCATAGCCGAGATCGCCCAGACGCCAGATCTTACGGCGGAACAGCTCTTCCACGCGCGGCCAGTTGTTCGGCTGGCTTACGTCCATCGCGTTAGAGAGCGTCGCCTGCGTCGCGTTTGGCGTCCACTTGCCATCCTTCAGGAAACGTGGAACGGTGTCATTGGCGTTGGTCGCCGCGATAAAACGCTTCACCGGCAGGCCCAGGGATTTGGCCAGCAGCCCGGCGGTCAGATCGCCAAAGTTGCCGCTTGGAACAGAAATCACCAGCTGATTGCGAGCTTCCTGCGGCAGTTGCGCCACCGCCTCGAAGTAGTAGCAAATCTGCGCCAGCAGACGGCTGATGTTGATTGAGTTCGCCGAGTTCAGTCCCAGCGCCACTTTCAGCTCTTCGTCGTCGAAGGCCTGCTTCACCAGCGCCTGACAGGCATCGAAATCGCCGTCGATGGCGACGGTTTCAATGTTACCGCCGAGGGTACAGAACAGTTTTTCCTGTAGCGGGCTGATTTTGCCCTGCGGATAGAGGATCACCACGCGCACGTTTTTCAGGCCGTAAAACGCGTGAGCCACCGCTGCACCGGTATCACCAGACGTCGCCGTCAGAATGGTGACCGGTTTGTCGCCGCTGATGTGCGTCAGCATCTGCGCCATAAAGCGCCCGCCGAAATCTTTAAACGCCAGCGTCGGGCCGTGGAACAGCTCCAGACAGCCGATGTCTGGCTCAACGGATTTCACCGGTGCCGGGAAGGCAAACGCAGTGCGCACGCGCGCTTCCAGCAGTTCGTGAGGAATTTCATCGCCAATAAAAGCAGAGAGGATTTTCGCGCTGCGGCTGACGAAATCCTGCTTCAGCATTTCATCGACTTCCGTCAGGCTAAACTCCGGCAAATCATGCGGAAAAAACAGCCCCTGATTTTTGCCCAGCCCCTGAGTCACCGCCTGCGCGAAGCTCACCTGCTCGTTATGATCTTTAAGATTGTAGAGTTTCATCGTTTATCCCAGTACTCGTGCGCCTGCCGTGTCCAGACGGCAAATATGAACAAAGCCTTCCTGATTTTGCAGGTAATTTTTCGCCAGCCAGTCTGCCACGCGCTGCGCGGTGTCCGGCTTATCACAAAGGGCGAACAGCGTCGGGCCTGAGCCCGAAATACCGCACGCCTGCGCGCCGATATCCAGTGACGCCTCACGCGCTTCATTGAAGCCCGGCAGCAGTTTGGTGCGGTACGGCTCGGCAATCACATCTTTCATCAGCTTCGCGGCAAGTGCAGGCTGACGGGTATAGCAGGCGTGAATAAAGCCCGCCAGATGACGACCGTGCGCGATACAGTCCTGACGACGATACTGCGCGGGCAGAATCGCGCGCGCTTCAGCGGTCGAAACTTTAATCCCCGGATAGGCCAGCACCCATAGCCACTCATCAAAGCCTGGCACCTGCTGGCTGATAATGCCGTTCTCTTCGATCATCAGCTGCATCCCGCCAAGGAAGCACGGCGCGACGTTATCATAGTGAATGCTGCCAGAGATGCGCCCTTCCAGTTCGCCCATCAGTGACAGCAGGCGGGTGTTGTTAAGCGGTTTGCCGCAGTGTTCGTTCATCGCCACCAGCGCGGCGACGACGGAACAGGCGCTGGAACCCAGCCCGGAGCCAATCGGCATACTTTTTTCAAGGGTCATGGCGACCGGCACGTTTTTACCGATCTCCTGACAGAAGCGTTCCCAGCACTGGTAGACAATATTCTCGCGCGGCTCTGGCGGCAGCTTGTTGGCGAAGCGGCCAATATTATTGAGGCTGAAACTGTCCGCCGCTTCGACGGTGACGGTATCACCCAGCAGCGAACCGTCGAGGGGCGTTACCGCCGCACCCAGCACATCAAATCCGACGCTCATATTAGCGCTGGAAGCCGGGGCATAAACTTTGACCATGTTAAACTCCTAACTTCCATGACAGGGTACGCAGCAGATCGGCAAACACGCCCGCCGCCGTCACATCATTCCCTGCGCCATAACCGCGAAGTACCAACGGTAATGGCTGATAATAGTGGCTGTAAAACGCCAGGGCGTTTTCGCCGTTTTTCACTTTAAAGAGCGGATCGTTCCCGTCCACTTCAGCAATCTTCACGCGGCACACGCCGTCGTCTTCGATGTTGCCAACATAGCGCAATACTTTGCCTTCATCACGGGCTTTTGCGATACGTGCCGCAAAGTCGTCATCGAGCTGCGCTAAGCGATCCATAAAAGTAGCGACATCGCCGCTGTCATCAAAACCTGCAGGCAGCACCGGCTCGATGACGATATCCGACAGCTCCAGCTCACGGCCGGTTTCACGGGCGAGGATCAGCAGCTTACGCGCGACATCCATGCCCGAGAGATCGTCACGCGGGTCTGGCTCGGTATAGCCCAGCTCACGCGCTTCACGGGTGGCTTCCGAGAGGCTCATCCCTTCATCCAGCTTGCCGAAAATAAACGACAGGGAACCGGAGAGAATGCCGGAGAAGCGCTGCAATTCATCACCCGCGTTCAGCAAGTTTTGCAGGTTCTCAATGACCGGCAGCCCCGCGCCGACGTTGGTGTCGTAGAGGAACTTACGGCGAGACTTGCTGGCCGCGGTGCGCAGCTGATGGTAGTAATCCATCGACGAGGTGTTGGCCTTTTTGTTCGGCGTCACGACGTGGAAACCTTCGCGCAGGAAGTCAGCATACTGATCGGCGACGGCCTGGTTTGAGGTACAGTCCACAATCACCGGATTAAGCAGGTGATACTCTTTCACCAGACGAATCAGGCGGCCAAGATTAAACGGCTCTTTCGCCTGCGCCAGTTCGTCCTGCCAGCTTTCCAGATTCAGCCCGTGGACGTTGGTCAGCAGCGCTCGGGAGTTCGCCACGCCGCAAACGCGCAGATCGATATGTTTGTTCTTCAGCCAGCCCTGCTGACGCTTCACCTGCTCCAGCAGTGCGCCGCCCACACCGCCGACGCCAATGACGAACACTTCGATCACCTGATCGGTGTTGAACAGCATCTGGTGCGTGACACGCACCCCGGTGGTCGCGTCATCATTGCTCACCACAACCGAAATCGAGCGCTCGGAAGAGCCCTGGGCAATGGCCACGATATTGATGTTGGCGCGTGCCAGCGCGGCAAAGAATTTGGCGGAGATCCCGCGCAGGGTGCGCATTCCGTCGCCGACGACCGAGATAATCGCCAGGCGTTCCTGGATCGACAGCGGTTCCAGCAACTCTTCTTTCAGCTCCAGATAAAACTCATCTTCCAGCGCACGACGCGCACGGCCACAATCCGCCTGCGGCACGCAGAAGCTGATGCTGTATTCAGAGGAGGACTGCGTGATGAGCACAACGGAGATACCGTTGCGCGACATCGCGGCAAACACACGTGCGGCCATGCCGACCATGCCTTTCATCCCTGGACCGGAGACGCTGAACATCGCCATGTTATTGAGGTTAGAGATGCCTTTGACCGGCAAATCGTCTTCATCATGGCTCGCGCCAATCAGCGTTCCTGGCGCCTGCGGGTTACCGGTATTTTTGATGAGGCAAGGGATCTGGAACTGGGCAATCGGGGAGATGGTGCGTGGATGGAGGACTTTTGCGCCGAAATACGACAGCTCCATCGCTTCCTGATACGACATCGATTTCAGCAGCCTTGCGTCCGGCACCTGGCGCGGATCGCAGGTATAGACGCCGTCAACGTCCGTCCAGATTTCGCAGCAATCGGCGCGCAAACAAGCAGCCAGCACGGCGGCAGAGTAGTCGGAGCCGTTACGGCCCAGCACCACGAGTTCGCCCTTCTCGTTACCGGCAGTGAAGCCCGCCATCAGAATCATATGGTCAGCCGGGATTTTACTGGCGGCGATGCGACGGGTAGATTCGGCGATATCGACGGTGGATTCGAGGTAATGGCCCACCGCCAGCAGTTTTTCGACCGGGTCGATCACCGTGACATGGTGACCACGCGCTTCCAGCAGGCCCGCCATGATGGCGATTGAGAGTTTTTCACCGCGGCAAATCAGCGCCGCGTTGATGCCATCCGGGCATTGTCCCAGCAGGCTGATGCCGTGCAGGACATGTTTGATCTGTGCGAACTCTTGTTCCACTAAGGCTTTCAGCCGGGCGAGCGGGAAGCCTGGCTGGATATCTGCCAGCCCCTGAAGCAGCTCGGTAAAAATGCGCTCGGCATCGCTGATGTTCGGGAGAGCATCCTGGCCACCGATGGTTTTTTCAATCATCGCCACCAGGTGGTTAGTAATTTTCGCCGGGGCAGAGAGCACGGTTGCCACCTGCCCCTGCCTGGCGTTGCTTTCCAGGATATCGGCAACGCGCAGAAAACGTTCTGCGTTTGCCACTGATGTACCGCCGAACTTCAAGACTCGCATGGTTTACCTCGTGATCTTTGGTCGAAAAAAAAGCCCGCACTGTTCAGGTGCGGGCTTTTTTCTGTTTTTCCTGTTACGCGTCAGCCCGCATCGTTACCTGTGGTAATGATGATGGTTGTTGTAATGGTGGTGGTGCTAACGCGATTCATGGATGTTGTGTGCTCTGTGTTGTTTTCTGTCTGTCCTGTATTCTTTTAGGGTTAAAGTATCCGGCACTTTAAGTCAATGAATTTTTAATTTGATCACAATTTGTAACCCTTTCACGACCCGCTGCTTGCGGTTTTATTTTTATCCGGATACGACCAGTTGCAACCCTTATCGACAGACGGTTAAGCCATACGAAAAACAAATGTCAGGTTTTTATTCTGCCAATTTTTTTTCGATATCGTGCAGCAATCGGTGCAACATTGCCGTGTCGCGCTGCTCAAGCAACCCCAGTCGCTGATGAAGCCAGTCCACCATTTTCTGATCGTCAGCCACGCCAAGCTGGTTTAAGAGCGAGTGCGTTCGCGTGCGCAACGCCCGCAGCTGGTTTTCATCTCCGCCGTTCACATCGGGCGCGGGAATTTGCATTAAAGATGCTAATTGATAGCAATAGACCATCACCGCCTGGCCGAGATTGAGGGACGGATAATCCGCCACCATCGGCACACCGGTCAGCACGTCTGCCAGCTCCAATTCTTCATTGGTCAGGCCCGAATCTTCGCGGCCAAAAACCAGTGCCGCTTTGGTTAGCCACGTGCTTTTTTCCTCAAGCAGCGGCACCAGTTCGGTTGGCGTCGCGTAATAATGATACTTCGCCCGGCTGCGGGCGGTGGTCGCGACGGTGAAAGAAATGTCATGCAGCGCGTCGGCGAGTGTCGCGTAAGTGGTTATGTTATCGAGGATTTCACCCGATCCGTGAGCCACCCAACGGGCGGCTGGCTCGAGGTGCGCCTCGCTGTCTACGATGCGCAAATCGGTGAATCCCATGGTCTTCATTGCCCGGGCGGCAGCGCCAATATTTTCTGCTCTTGCTGGCGAAACCAGCACTATCGATAAGTGCATTTTTGCTCTCTTTTTAATCAGTTAGCCGGTAAAAGTGTGACGCAGCTCAACATATTACGCAGCGCGAATTTACAAAATTGCAACACAAATCACCGAAATAGCGTTTCACCATGAATTAAAAGCGCTAAACTGTTCCGTAACGGAACTAGTGATTCAAATGTTAACAGACATTAGTTATCCGTATGTTTAATAATGATAATACTCGTATTGATTGGTTTTTCGAATTGGATTCGCGTTGTTTATTAATCAATATCTGCAACTAGTTGGTTTATTGAAAAATTGTGACAAAGGCTAGCAATCAGATACGATGATTTCATCAAACTGTTAACGTGCTACAATTGAACTTGATATATGTCAACGAAGCGTAGTTTTATTGGGTGTCCGGTGTCACTTAGCCTGTTATGTTGCTGTTAAAATGGTTAGGATGACAGCCGTTTTTGACACTGTCGGGTCCTGAGGGAAAGTGCCCACGACCAAGCTAATGATGTTGTTGACGTTGATGGAAAGTGCATCAAGAACGCAATTACGTACTTTAGTCACGTTAGGCCGATCATGTTAATTTGCGACATGTATCAGGCAGGTCAGGGACTTTTGTACTTCCTGTTTCGATTTAGTTGGCAATTTAGGTAGCAAACATGCAGACCCCGCACATTCTTATCGTTGAAGACGAGTTGGTAACACGCAACACGTTAAAGAGCATTTTCGAAGCAGAAGGCTACGATGTCTTTGAAGCGACCGATGGCGCAGAGATGCATCAGATCCTTTCTGAAAATGATATCAACCTGGTCATCATGGATATCAACCTGCCCGGGAAAAACGGCCTTCTTCTGGCACGCGAGCTGCGTGAACAGGCGAACGTGGCGTTAATGTTCCTGACAGGCCGTGATAATGAAGTTGATAAAATTCTTGGCCTGGAAATCGGCGCTGATGACTACATCACCAAGCCGTTTAATCCTCGCGAGTTAACCATTCGTGCACGCAACCTGCTGTCCCGTACCATGAATCTGGGTACGGTGAGTGAAGAGCGTCGTAGCGTAGACAGCTACAAATTCAACGGCTGGGAACTTGATATCAACAGCCGTTCGCTGGTTAGCCCGAACGGTGAACAGTACAAACTGCCGCGCAGTGAATTCCGCGCCATGCTGCACTTCTGCGAAAACCCGGGCAAAATTCAGTCCCGTGCAGAGCTGCTGAAGAAGATGACGGGCCGCGAGCTGAAGCCGCACGACCGTACTGTTGACGTGACGATCCGTCGCATTCGTAAACACTTCGAGTCTACGCCGGATACGCCAGAAATCATCGCCACTATCCATGGCGAAGGCTATCGTTTCTGCGGCGACTTGCAGGAATAATCCCGCTCTCAATGCAGTAAAAACGGCGCTTAACGCGCCGTTTTTTTATTTCCAGATCCGTAACGAATCCGGGTTCTCTTCACTTTTCGGCATACTGCGCTTCACCTGTGTGAGCGAGTACCAGTCAAAGTGCCGCGTCAGATACATCACCGCAAACAGCGCTAACGCCAGCACGCCCGACCCCAGCAGCAGCGCGCTGTCTTCCGAACGCAGCAGGAACCACATCACACCGTCCAGGCCTAACAGCGCTACGACAAACACCGCGCTTCGCTTCCAGCCCTTCAGCACCGCCTGCAAATAAACCCCGTTCATCATCGCTCCGACCAGGCTTGCGATAATCCAGGCAGGGGTAAAGCCCACATGTTCTGACAACGCCAGCAGTACCAGATAGAACAGTACCAGCGACAGCCCCACCAGCAGATACTGCATCGGGTGCAGACGAAGGTGAGAGAGCGTTTCGTAGACAAAGAAAGCCATAAACGTCAGCGCAATCAACAAAATGGCATACTTAATGGCACGGTCAGTTAACTGATACTGATCGGCAGGCGTCGCCACCGTCACGCTAAAGGCTGGAACGTCACGAAACGAAGGTGTTTCACTCGCGCTGAACACGCTTTCAAGATTGTTCGCAAACCAGCTGCTTTGCCAGTGGGCCTGAAATCCTGAGGCGCTGATTTCGCGCTTCGACGGTAAGTAATCCCCCATAAAACCAGGGTGCGGCCAGTTGCTGCGCAGCGTCAGCTCGCTGTTACGCCCGACCGGCACGACGGAGAAACTGCCCGTCCCGTTGAGATTCAGCGCCATCTCCAGTTCGATATTTTTTGCATTAAGCGTCTCCCACGTCAGCGGAATGTGAATCCCCGCCTGCTCCCCCAGGATGCCGGAACCCGGCTCTACGGTCATGGTTTCGCCGTTCACTTTCGACACGTTCACCGCACCGATCCCACGCGCATCACCGACGCCGACGGCCACAAACGGCTGGCCCAGCGTGATGGTTTGCCCTTTGAGCTGGTCCAGCTTATCCGTATTAAATTGCGCTTTCAGTTTCAGATCAGTGCTCCAGATCTGCCCGTCGTAGATGCCGATGCTTCGGGATTCGACCTGCTGATTGCCATCAATCACCAGCGATTCCGGCAGCAAGAAGTGCAGGAAACTGCGCTTATGCTCAACCTGAACCTTATCTTCAATCGTGTAATAAATTTCCGTTACCGGAATCGCGATTAACGGGCCGGTGAGCTGCTGCGGCCCGCTGGTGCTTTGGCGCAGCGTATCTTCAACGTCATCGCGATAGCTGGCACGCTCCGAAATCAGGTTGCTTACCATAAACAGCGGAACTAACAGCAGCAGGATGCACCCCATCAGGGTGCTAACTTTCCAGAACAGGGGGGATTTTTTCATTGCCTTCTCCTTAGTGATGGAGAGAGCGTAACGTGGCTATGTGCGCGGAATTTGAAGTTATGTGAAGGGACGGTGAAGTGCCAAAATAGCCTCGACGCCGCCTGCTTCGCGATTGCGAAGTTGAATATCGCCGTGATGCAGACGCGTTACCTCCTGCACAAACGCCAGCCCAAGGCCGCTGCTCTTCAGGCCCGTTTCGCGCGGAAGAGAGTAAAAGCGCTCAAAGATGCGGGCCAGGGCGTAATCCGGAATACCGCTGCCGCTGTCGGTCACTTTCAGCAGGATCTGCTTGTGCGCCGCTTCAGCGGTGAGCGTGACACTCCCGCCGTGCGGCGTAAAGTCGATAGCGTTATCCAGCAGGTTGCCCAGCGCCTGCTCCAGCAAATCCGCGTCGCCCTCGACCGTCTGCACGTCAACCTGGCAACTCAGGTGGATATCTTTTGCTGCCAGCAGCGTTGCGCGCGCGTCGCTGATGCGCGTGAACAGCGCAGTCATATTGACGGTGCCGGGGATAATCTCCACGCGGTTTTCCAGCTTCGCCTGCTCCAGCAGCTTTTCGACCAGCGACTGCATCCGCGCGTTCTGCACCAGGATATTGTCGATAAACCGCGCGGCTACCGGCGGTGGCGGCTGCTCTGACAAGATCTCCGCCGCGCCGCGAATCGCCGCCAGCGGGCTTTTCAGCTCATGGGTCAGGGCGTGAACGTAATGCTCAATATAATTTTTGCCTTCGAGGCGGATACGCATGTTTTCCAGCGCCTGCGCCAGCTTGCGCAACTCGCTGCTGCCCGGATCGGGCAACGGCAGCGGCGTGTCGTGGGTCACAGAATCCGCGTAGCGCGACAGGGAGCTGATGGAACGGTTGATCCACCACGCCACAATCAGCCCTATCAGCAGGGCAATCCCCAGCAGCGCGCCGCCCGCCCAAAGAATGCGCCGCTCGCTGCGGTGGATCACCGGCGCCATAGCGCTGTTCGGTTTCCCCACCGACAGCACGCCGATGATTTTTCCCCGATCAACAATGGGTGCCGCCACGTACATCACGGTGCTCTCAGGGTCGTTGGGATCGTCCTGGGTACTGCGCGCGCCGTACTGCCCGCGCAGGGTGCGCCAGACATCATTCCAGCGCGAATAATCCTCACCCAGCCCTTTTCCGGTGGAATCAAACACCACTTTGCCCTGCGCATCGGTCATGTAGACGTGATATTCGTTGCGCACTTTGTAGATGCCGCCAATGTTGGCGCGAAACGGGCGTTGATGCAGCTGCGAGAAGGCCTGCGCAACTCTGCCGTTTTGGGGATCATTCGCCAGCAGATCGTCGCGCCCCACTTCCGCCAACAGCGTGGCGGTATCAATCAGTGTCCCCTCGGTGGCCCTGCGCACGCCGGGTTTCACCTCCTGCACAAAGATCGACAGCACAAACCAGGCGGCGATTGCGACAATCAGAAAATAGCCCAGCAGCAGCCGCATGCCGATGCGCATTACGACAGCCCCAGGCTGTAACCCATGCCGCGATGGGTGCTGATGGGCGAAAGGTCCGCATTCACGGCGCGCAGTTTGGCGCGCAGGGTTTTGATATGGGTATCCACGGTGCGATCGAAGCTGTCGCCATCCTCGCCCCAGACTTTGTCCATCAGCTGCTGGCGGGAAAACACCCGGCCAGGCGCGTGGAGCAAGGTTTTAAGCAGCAAAAATTCGTAGCGCGTTAAAAGTAATGCTTCGCCGCACCAGCTGATCTGCGCGGCGGGTTCGTTGAGTTCAAACTGCCCGATGCGCAGGATCTCCGAAGGCAAGGCCGATTTCTGCATCCGTCGCAAAATGGTCCGCACCCGGGCGCACACTTCGCGCGGCGAGAAGGGTTTGGCGACGTAATCATCGGCCCCCATTTCGAGGCCCAGCAGTTTATCCACCTCATCGCTGCGGGCCGTGAGGAACAGCACCGGCAGTGATGGATGTTGCGCCAGCAGCTGACGACAAAGCTCGAAACCGCTGATATCCGGCAGACCCACATCCAGAATCGCGAGCGCAGGCGCCTGACGCCGCGCCTCTTCGAGCGCAGGCAGCCCGCGTTCGAAGGACTTCACCGCAAAGCCTTCCTGCGAAAGCATGTAGATTAGCGTCTCGGCGATGCTGATTTCGTCTTCCACCAGCCAAATCAACGGTTGCTGCATCGGGTGCCCCTGAGTTAGCGCCACGGCATGATCGGCACGGCGCTCAGTGCGTTTTTCGGCGATCCCTCAACCACTTTATCGGAGTACGCGAGGTACGCCAGCGTATTTCGTTTTGCATCATAGAAACGCACGACCTGCAGTTTTTTGAACACCAGCGAAGTGCGTTTCTGGAACACCACATCGCCCTGCGCTTTGCCGTTTTTAATTTTGTCGCTCAGCTCCACCGGCCCCACCTGCTGACAAGAGATCGCCGCATCGGCCGTATCTTCAGCCAGCCCCAGCCCCCCTTTGATCCCGCCCGTTTTCGCGCGGCTGATATAGCAGGTGACGTTCTTCACATCAGGATCGTCAAAGGCTTCGACCACGATTTTATGGTCCGGGCCAAAGATTTTAAACACGGTATCGACGGAGCCAACTTCTTCGGCCAGCGCGTTACGACCCACTAACAGCATCAGAGCGGTGAAGATCAATGTCTTGTATTTCATATTGTTACCATTCTTTAAAATTGCATTGAGCGATTATTCAACAAACAGGATAAAAATGTAGCAAGATCACAGGATTAGCAATTTGATGCTCATAATGTGCGGCAAAAAGCATTAATGCGCAAAAAAAACACTGAATGCTAAAACATCAAAAAATGCTATTATCCGCTACCCTGTTATCAGGCACCTGCTGTTTTATGGATGAGGATAGTATATGGATCAGGCTGGAATTATTCGCGATCTGCTTACCTGGCTAGAAGGTCATCTGGACCAGCCTTTGTCACTGGATAATGTGGCGGCAAAAGCAGGTTATTCCAAGTGGCATTTGCAAAGGATGTTCAAGGATGTCACCGGTCATGCTATCGGTGCCTATATTCGTGCACGTCGTCTCTCAAAATCGGCGGTGGCCTTGCGCCTGACAGCGCGTCCGATTCTGGATATTGCGCTGCAATACCGTTTTGACTCGCAGCAGACCTTTACCCGCGCCTTCAAAAAACAGTTCTCGCTGACGCCTGCGCTTTATCGTCGTTCACCCGACTGGAGTTCGTTTGGCATGCGCCCGCCGCTGCGTCTGGGCGAATTTGCGATGCCAAAATATGAATTCGTCACCCTACCAGAGACGCACCTGATTGGCACGACGCAAAGCTACTCCTGTTCGCTGGAACAGATTTCCGAATTCCGTCATCAGATGCGCACCCAGTTCTGGCGCGATTTCCTGAGCCATGCCCCGGCGATCCCGCCGTTGCTGTATGGCCTGAACGAAACGCACCCAAGCCAGGAAAAGGACGACGAGCAGGAGGTATTCTACACCACCGCGCTCACGCCTGAGATGGCCAACGGCTATATTCAGGGCTCGAAGCCGGTCGTGCTGGAAGGCGGTGAATACGTGATGTTCAACTATGAAGGGCTGGGAACGGGTGTTCAGGAGTTTATCCTGACCGTTTACGGTACCTGCATGCCGATGCTGAATCTGAACCGCCGTAAAGGTCAGGACATTGAGCGCTACTATCCGGCCAGCGATGCTAAACCGGATGAAGGCCCAATCAATCTGCGTATGGAATTCTTAATTCCTATTCGCCGCTAACGCTGCAGTTCATCCAGCGCAGGGGCGTCCAGATGCGAGATGTCCCCTGCCATTTCCACCACCCAACCAGACGCCAGCCACGGGCTTTCCTGATAGTCGATGCGGGAAATAGAGCAGTTGCGCAGACGCAAACGGCGCTCGGCATAGGCCGGCAGCCCAAGAATGGTGCTCACCAGGCAGCCCAATGCGATACCGTGGCTCACCAGCAGCGGTCGGCTACCTGCCGGTAGCTTGAGGCAATCTGCCAGTGCCGCCTGAACGCGCACGCTCAGCCCCTGCATGGACTCCCCCTCAGGAATACGGCCATCTTCGGTGCCGTTGACCAGCGTACGACGCCAGCCCTCTTCCTGCTCCGTCAGAGAATCCACATGACGTTTTTCCAGCACGCCCATGTCGAGCTCGCGAAGGCGAGGATCGAGGATAATGTCGCACCCGCAGGCCTCAGCGATAATGCGCGCCGTTTGCTGCGTGCGCCCTAAATCGCTGGCGATAATGTGCGTGATGCCCAGGGTTCTGGCGCGCTCCGCAACCTGCCATGCTTGTTGCTCACCTTTGGCGGTGAGAGGACTGTCTGACTGGCCTTGAATACGTCGCTCGGCGTTCCACTGCGTTTCACCGTGGCGAACAAGGTAAACCTGTAACATGTTTTTTTCCGTTATACTGCGATGAGTTTTTTTTCGAATGAGCTTAATTATGCACCATGTTGTCTCTGCTACCACTAATCCTGCCAAAATTCAGGCAATTCTAAGGGCATTTGAAGAGATCTTCGGCGAAGGATCCTGCCATATTGACGCCGTCGGCGTCGAGAGCGGCGTCCCTGAACAACCTTTCGGAAGCGAGGAAACGCGCGCTGGCGCACGAAATCGCGTCGTGAATGCGAAAGCTCTGCGCCCGCAGGCCGATTTTTGGGTCGCGATTGAAGCGGGAATTGACGAAGGGGCAACCTTTAGCTGGGTGGTGATTGAGAGCCGCGAGCAGCGCGGAGAATCCCGTTCAGCGACGTTGCCTTTACCGGCTACCATTCTGGAAAAAGTGCGGGCGGGAGAAGCGCTCGGGCCGGTGATGTCGCACTACACCGGCATCGACGAGATTGGCCGCAAAGAGGGTGCCATCGGCGTGTTTACCGCCGGAACGCTGACGCGTTCGAGCGTTTACCATCAGGCAGTGGTGCTGGCGTTAAGCCCGTTTCATAACGCGATTTACCGTTGAAAACCAAGATGAGAGCTGATCTTTTGCAGGTCTGATAAGCGCAACGCCATCAGGCCTGCAATTGCTCTCTTTCCAGATGGCACCTCAGGCATTTTTCAGCAGCACTTCCTCAAGCCACTGGCGCAGCTCAACCGGGGCTGATTTCAGGCTGTTCGAACCACGGGTAATCGTAGCAATCCCCGCCCCCAGCTCATTCTTCAGCTCACGCTGGCTCATCTCCCCCCGCAGCAACTCTTCAATAATGCGCACGCGCGTCCCCAGCGCTTCGCGCTCGTCGGGCGTCAGGATCAGTTGCATCAGAGGCAGGTGCAGATCTTTCTCGTAGGACTGGCGAAGCAGCTCCACAAAACGAAGCCACTCCTGGTTGCGCTGTTCGGCCATCGCCGATGAATAAGGGGAATGCTGGGTCATGTTATGCCGCCGTTTGTACTCTTAGACGAGTACAAGCATAACACAACCCATCCGGATTAATACTTCCTCTGCCACTCCGCGTCGCTCATCAGGGTGTCTTTCTGCCCCATGAAGTAGCGGTAGTAGGCGTCATAGGCCAGCACATTCTTCACATAACCGCGCGTTTCGGAGAACGGAATGCTCTCGATAAACGCCACCGCGTCGATGCGCCCGGCGCTGTTGCCAAGCCAGGTGCGCACACGTCCAGGCCCTGCGTTATACGCCGCCGAAGAGAAGATGCGGTTATTGCCGAACTGCTGATACACATACTGCAAATAGCTGGTGCCGATGTTGATGTTGGTATCCGGATCCAGCAGCTGTGACGGGCTGCTGTAGCCTGGAATATTAAACATCTTAACCGTATGCGTGGCGGTCCCCGGCATAATTTGCATCAGGCCGCTGGCCCCCACCGGCGAGCGCACTTTCGGGTTCCAGGCACTCTCCTGACGGGCAATCGCCATCGCATAGCTCTGCGGGATATCTTTGCCGCTGGTGTAGCGATCAAACAGATCGTTGTAGGCCAGCGGGAAACGCTCTTCCAGATGATCCCACAGTTTTCCGGCGATCGTCGCCTGCACGCTCAGATCCCACCAGCGATTATCGAAGGCATAACGCGCCAGCTGGGCTTTTTCGTCAGTCGTGCGGCTGGTCACCAGGTTGGCCCACTCGCTGCGCGCGGTGTTATCCATGCTCCAGTACATCAGCTCGCGCACGCGCGCCATTTCCGGACCCTGCGTCAGGGCTGGATTGGCGTTTGTCGGGGCTTTGTCGATCTTCAGCGTGTACTCTTCGCCCAGACGCTGCGCCGCCGCCATCGGATAGAAACCGCGCTGCTGCATCAGGGAGTGGAGGATCTCTTTCGCTTCGTCATCGCGCCCGCGCTCCATCAGCAAATCGGCCTGCCAGTAACGCCACTCGTCCTTTTCTTTCGCATCCATCGGCAGGCGGGAGAGCCAGGTATTTAAACCACGGCGATCGCCGGTGCCGAGCGCCATACGCACACGGCGTTCAACCAGCGAGGTCGAGTTTGAGCGCATGATCGCATCGTCACGCCAGCGCGCCTGCTCGTCGGTCACATCGGTGCCCATTAGACGCCACGCGACGATATCGCGCAGCTCCTGGGTTTGATCGTCGTTGAGCTGCTGCGCCTGCACCAGCTGCGGAATCATCAGCCGTGCGTTTTCCACATCGTCACGCGCCACGCTGGTAAAGGCCACCGCCGCCATCTGGCGGGTGAAATCGGTCGCGCCCGTCGAGCGAGCAAACGTCAGCACAGAATTGGGATCGTTGGCGAGCTGGAGAACCGCCGTGGAAATGGTCTGGTAATCGGAGGGCATCTGCCCAGCCAGCGTGGTCACGAGACGCGTGTTGCCCGCTTTCATCGCCAGGCGAATACGTTCGAGATAGGCGAGCGGATCTTGCTGACCCGATGCGCGCCAGGCGCCAAACAGCGAGTCACAGGCGTTTGGCAGATTTTTGCCCGTCAGCCACAGATCTTTCGCTCCGCTCCAGGCTTCCTGCTGCTGCCCGGTCGCCCATTTGGCGTAATAGAAATTACACTGCGCTTCGGTGGTGCCCGGTTTTTCCGGGCTGAACGCCAGCAGACCGCGCCAGTCTTCGCGACGCGCCAGCTCGTTCACAAAGCGCGATTGCAGAGTGCGGGCGGGCGGTAGCGTCGGATTCGCCTGGATAAAATTCGCGACGGTGAGGGTCGGCTGGTTCATGAGATCGTCAGTGATCTGGCGGTATTCCAGATACGGATAGAGCGGATACTCTTTCAGCGTCGGCATCAGTGCCTGCACGGTATCCATCTGCTTACTGTCCCACGCCTGCTTGATTTGCGCATAGCGGTTACGCTGTTCATCCAGTGAATCGGCATGCGCTGCGTGGCTTATCGTCATCACGCATACGCTGGCAGCCAGCAGACGCCAGACCACCTGTTTGGCTTTTTCCACAAGCTCTTCCTCATTTTGTTGAATACCGTTGCGGCGTCGTGCCACATAAAAATGTAATGGATCTATGCTAACCAGGCATACCGCAACACGCCACGTTATGGACACTTTTTTACCTTTCTTGCGTGCTTTAACACTCCCGACGTTCCTGGCTGGGATTAGGCACTGAAAAAGGCTACACTTCGCAGCTGAATTCTATTTTCTTCACGATAAAAGAGGCGAAGTCCACGTGGCTCAATTCGTTTATACCATGCATCGTGTCGGCAAGGTCGTTCCGCCGAAACGTCATATTCTGAAAAATATCTCGCTGAGCTTCTTCCCGGGCGCAAAAATTGGTGTTCTGGGTCTCAACGGTGCCGGTAAGTCCACCCTGCTGCGCATTATGGCCGGCATCGATACAGACATCGAAGGTGAGGCTCGCCCGCAGCCTGGTCTCAAAATCGGTTACCTGCCGCAGGAACCGAAGCTGAACCCGGAACACACCGTTCGCGAATCCATCGAAGAAGCCGTTTCTGAAGTTGTTAACGCACTGAAAGGCCTGGACGAGGTGTACGCGAAGTACGCTGAACCGGACGCTGACTTCGACAAACTGGCGGCGCAACAGGGTAAATTTGAAGAAATTATCCAGGCGCACGACGGTCACAACCTGAACGTCCAGCTGGAGCGTGCGGCCGATGCCCTGCGCCTGCCAGACTGGGACGCGAAAATCGAAAAACTGTCCGGTGGTGAACGCCGCCGCGTCGCGCTGTGCCGTCTGCTGCTGGAAAAGCCAGACATGCTGCTGCTCGACGAACCAACGAACCACCTGGATGCCGAATCCGTCGCCTGGCTGGAACGCTTCCTGCACGACTTCGAAGGGACCGTTGTGGCGATTACCCACGACCGTTACTTCCTTGATAACGTGGCAGGCTGGATCCTGGAGCTGGACCGCGGCGAAGGTATTCCGTGGGAAGGCAACTACTCCTCCTGGCTGGAGCAGAAAGATCAGCGTCTGGCGCAGGAAGCGTCTCAGGAAGCCGCTCGTCGTAAATCGATTGAGAAAGAGCTGGAGTGGGTTCGTCAGGGTGCTAAAGGCCGTCAGTCTAAGGGCAAAGCCCGTCTGGCACGCTTTGAAGAGCTGAACAACTCCGAATACCAGAAACGTAACGAAACCAACGAACTGTTTATTCCACCAGGCGCGCGTCTGGGGGATAAAGTCGTTGAAGTGAGCAATCTGCGTAAATCCTACGGCGATCGCCTGCTGATCGACGACCTGAGCTTCTCCGTGCCGAAAGGGGCGATTGTCGGGATCATCGGTCCGAACGGCGCCGGTAAATCAACCCTGTTCCGCATGATGTCTGGTCAGGAACAGCCTGACAGCGGCACCATCACGCTGGGTGATACCGTGAAACTGGCCTCCGTTGACCAGTTCCGTGATGCGATGGACAACAGCAAAACCGTGTGGGAAGAAGTCTCCGGCGGGCAGGATATCATGCGTATCGGTAACACCGAGATGCCGAGCCGCGCCTACGTTGGCCGCTTCAACTTCAAAGGTGTGGATCAGGGTAAACGCGTCGGCGAGCTGTCCGGCGGTGAGCGTGGCCGTCTGCATCTGGCGAAACTGCTGCAGGTTGGCGGTAACGTACTGCTGCTCGATGAACCGACCAACGACCTGGATATCGAAACCCTGCGTGCGCTGGAAAACGCCATGCTGGAGTTCCCGGGCTGTGCGATGGTGATCTCGCACGACCGTTGGTTCCTGGACCGTATTGCCACCCACATTCTGGATTACCAGGACGAGGGTAAAGTGGAGTTCTTCGAAGGTAACTTTACCGAATACGAAGAGTACAAGAAACGCACGCTCGGCGCCGATGCGCTGGAGCCAAAACGTATCAAGTACAAGCGTATCTCCAAATAAGTGCCTGATTTGCCCGGCGGCGTTTTGCCTGCCGGGCAAACGAAAGAAAGCAGGCCGGGTAAGGCGTCACTGCCTCCCGGCATTCACACCCCAACGTAAAACCGCTTCACCTCATCAAACTGCATCGCAAACTGGATATAGCTCATCAGCGCAGGCGAATTCAGCTTCCGGCTCGGGTAGACCAGCCATAGTTCATTCCCCTCCACGCGCCATTCTGGCAGCACGGGCACCAGCGCCCCCTTCTCGATTTTATCTTCCAGCAAAAATGCGGGCAGCAGCGTGATTCCCGCCCCCGCAATGGCACTCTCCCTGGCGTAAACCAGGTTATCCGTGACATGCGCGTTGTCAGGCAGATGCCGATAATCCTCGTCGTTACGACGCAACAGCCACTCCGGCCAGGCTTTGTGAGTGATACAGCGGTGATCCACCAGCTGCCGTGGATGTTCCAGAGGAGCAAAGCGCGCCAGATAATCGGGCGAGGCCAGCAGGTAGCGCGGGCAGTTGCCAATCATACGGCCAATCAACGAAGAGTCCTGCGGCTTACCGGTGCGCAGCGCGACGTCATAGCCAGACTCCACCAGATCCTGCACATCATCTGAAATACAGACATCGAGTGACACATCCGGATAACGGCGCTGAAACTCCGCATTCAGATGCGCCAGCAGCGTGGCACCAATCCCCGCCGGGCTTGTGATCCGCAGCCGACCGCCGGGATTATCGCGCAGACGCTGAATGGCGTATTCCGCGCGCTCGCTCGCCGCCAGCATCTCGCGGCAGTGCACCAGATAGTGCTCTCCGGCATAGGTTAAATTGAGTTTGCGGGTGGTGCGGTTCAGCAGGCGGATACCGACCTGCTGCTCAAGCTGGCTGATTCGCTGGCTGACGCTTGATTTCGGCAGACCCGCTTTTTGCGCCGCCGCGGTAAAACTCCCCATCTCGGCCACCAGCGCAAACAGGGCCATATCCTGTAGCTGTTTAAACATGATTGTTCATCTCAAGCGAACACTTTGTTATTGATTGTCCATCTTATCACGCAACTGGTGACTTAATAGACTAGCCTCAACAAACGCATTCCATGAGGAGTTCACCATGTCCGTTAAAGCCATTGCCGTTAATCCAGACCAGCCTTCTGCTTTTATTGAGATCACGCAGCCCATGCCGCAGCCCGGCGAGCATGATTTGCTGGTTGAGGTGAAAGCCGTTTCTGTAAACCCGGTCGATACTAAAGTTCATGCCAGCCTGAGCAAAAACGGTCTGCAGGCGCCGCGTATTCTGGGCTGGGACGCCAGCGGAATTGTGAAGGCGGTCGGTGCGGGCGTTACGCAATTCAAAGCCGGTGACGAAGTGTGGTACGCAGGGGACATCACCCGTCCGGGCAGCAATGCCACGCACCAGCTGATTGATGCGCGCATCGTCGGCCACAAACCGCAAAACCTCGACTGGGCTGCCGCAGCGGCGCTGCCCTTAACCGCCCTGACGGCGTGGGAGGGATTGTTTGAACGGCTGAATATCCAGGACGCCGGATCGGACAAAACACTGCTGATCATCGGGGGCGCGGGCGGCGTAGGATCGCTGGCGATCCCCTTTGCCAAACACAACAGCCAGATCAAGGTGATCGCCACGGCGTCCCGGGAAGATTCGGCTCAGTGGTGCCGGGATCGCGGTGCAGATCTGGTGGTGAATTATCGCGACCTGCAAGGTGAACTGGCGAAGCACGACATTACCTTCGTGGATTACATTTTCATTCTTAACGATACCGACGGGCACTGGGCGGCGGTCAGCGAGCTGATTGCTCCGCAGGGGCATATTTGCACCATCGTTGAGAACGACCATCCGCTGGATCAAAGCAAGCTGAAGTCTAAATCTGCCGCGCTGCACTGGGAGTTCATGTATACCCGAAGCATGTATCAGACCGCAGACATGGCGCGTCAGGGTGAGATTCTGAATGAGGTCGCGAAGCTGGTCGAAAACGGTGTGGTGGAGAGTTCACTGAGTGAGACGCTGCAGGGATTAAGCGTGGAGAGCATTAGCGAAGCGCACCGCAAAGTGCTGGACGGGCATATGCGCGGGAAGGTGGTAGTGCAGTTCTGAGGTCATACCCCCTCTTTCTGCCCTCTCCCTGTTTGGGAGAGGGGATCATTCGGAGCAGCGCTTTACGCCTGCTCACCCATCAACGTCTTCACCAGCTCCACGCAGCGCAGGAAGCGGCCATCGTAGTCCGACTCCTCCACATGGACAAACTCCACGTTATTCTCACGCAGCATATCCACCAGCATGGTCTGGAACTCTTTGCGGTCGACAGAGCTGCCCAGGCTGCGCATCCCATCGGCGACCCACGGCGTGTTGTTTTCCAGCAAAATCACCAGATCGAAGCGATACTCATCGATCAGCGCCTGAACAAACGGATGCTCACGGCCCTCGTACTTTTTACAGAACGCCTGAGTGGTCACGAAATCCGTATCCACAAACGCCACTTTGTTCGCGTATTTCACCGCGAAATCAATGTACTGCGCATGGCCCAGCGCGATTTTGTCGTAATCGGAATACTGGAGCGCCATCTCATCGCCGCCCAGGTGTGAGAAGACGTAATCGCGCCCATACTCCCAGGCACTGGTGGTGTTGAAGATATTCGCCAGCTTGTTGACCAGCGTAGATTTACCGCTCGATTCACCGCCCAGAATCGCCACCGTGCGCACGAAGAACGGCTTCACTTCCGTTGGGATGTAATCCCAGTAGCGGAAGGGGTTTTCGCGGATTTGCGCGCCGCTGATGTTCATGAAGGTGCGCTTAGGATCGATCAGCACCGTTTCCGTTCCGAGATGTTCGCGGAACTGCGGCGCATCGGACTCTTCAGAGGTATAGATCCAGTTCGGGGCTATCCCCTTCTCTTCCATAAAGGCTTTGATGCCGTTACTCCACACATCCCAGCCGTGCGGATACGGCTCCATGCCCTCTTCGTTAAAGGCATGAATACGAATGTTTTTTTGGTATTTGAACGTCTGCAGCAGCCAGCGCAGACGATCTGAGACAGTCGGCTGCTGGGACATGGCGCTGTCTTCGAACAACGCGCGATCACGCGTGTCATCGTAACCCATGATGATATGCAACTCATCCACCTGGCTACAGGCGCGCTGAATCAGATAGATATGGCCGGTATGCAGCGGATAAAACTTGCCAAATACCACGCCGATATTCTTTTGCATGCGCGGAAATTCGAGGCCCAGAAAGCGGTGCAGCGCCTCAAGTTTTTGCGCGCTCGGGCTTTTGATTTTGGCATTCAGAAGCTGGCTTAAATAGCCCTTGGTCATCCCGCTGGCTTCCGCCACCTGCTGCAAAGTACAGCCTTTCTGGCGGATCGCGGTTTTAAGATAGTCAAATGTTGACACAAGAGCCTCCTGCTAAGTGAGGCGGGTCAGCAAAACGCTCCCGCCAAAAAGATACGCACGTTAATATTATAAGTCGTCAAAGACGCTTAACGCATCCGACAGTTTTTTCACCGGGAAAATTTTCATCCCTTCCGGCACTTTTTTCGGTACGTTGGCAGCAGGGACAATGGCACGACGGAAACCGTGTTTCGCCGCTTCGGAGATACGCTCCTGGCCGCTCGGGACCGGGCGAATTTCTCCGGCCAGCCCCACTTCGCCAAACACCACCAGATCCTGCGGGAGCGGTCGGTTGCGCAGGCTGGAGACCATCGCCAGCAGCAAGGCCAGATCGGCACTGGTTTCTGTCACTTTCACGCCGCCCACCACGTTAACGAACACATCCTGATCCGCCATTTGCAGGCCGCCGTGGCGGTGCAGCACCGCCAGCAGAATCGCCAAACGGTTTTGCTCAAGCCCGACCGCCACGCGACGAGGGTTGCCCATCATCGATTGATCCACCAGCGCCTGTATCTCAACCAATAGCGGCCGCGTCCCTTCCCAAAGCACCATCACCGAGCTGCCGGCAGTCTCTTCGTCGCCGCGGCTCAGGAAGATGGCCGATGGGTTGCTCACTTCACGCAGCCCCTGTTCGGTCATGGCGAAAACGCCCAGCTCATTCACCGCACCAAAACGGTTTTTATGGCTGCGCAGGGTGCGGAAACGGGAATCCGCATCGCCGTCGAGCATCACGGAGCAGTCGATACAGTGCTCAAGCACTTTCGGACCGGCCAAAGAGCCGTCTTTGGTGACGTGGCCGACCATCACGATAGCCACGCCGCGCGTCTTAGCAAAGCGCGTCAGATAGGCGGCGGTTTCACGCACCTGCGCCACGCTGCCCGGCGAAGACTGAATATCCGCCATGTGCATGACCTGGATGGAGTCGATGACCATCAGCTTCGGCTGCTCTTCGTCAGCAATCATACAGATTTGCTCGATACTGGTTTCCGACAGCATATTCAGATTGCCGGTCGGCAGACCGAGACGGTGTGCGCGCATCGCGACCTGCTGCAAAGACTCTTCACCGGTCACGTACAGGGTTTTCATCTGTTCCGCGAGTTTGCACAGCGTTTGCAGCAGCAGCGTCGATTTACCGGCGCCGGGGTTACCGCCGATCAGAATCGCGCTGCCCGGCACCACGCCGCCGCCCAGTACGCGGTCAAACTCTTTAAAACCGGTGGAAAAACGCGGCACTTCATCGAGGCTGATCTCGGAAAGTTTTTGTACCTTCGAGACGCCAGCGTTGCCCGCATAGCCGCTCAGACGCTCGTTACGGGCTACGGTTGGCGAAGCGGCCACACGCACTTCGGTGATGGTGTTCCAGGCATGGCAGGCGCTGCACTGCCCCTGCCAGCGCGGATAATCCGCACCACATTCATTACAGACAAATGCGCGTTTTGGAGCTTTCGCCACGGTTTACCTCTTTATTTCTGATTCACGCTGCCGGAGAGGATGCAGAACACCCCCATCAGATCGGCGTGACGAATGGTGACTTCCGTCTTTTCGTTTACTTTTGGCTTGGCATGATAGGCAATGCCCAGCCCGGCCACTTTAATCATTGGCAGATCGTTCGCGCCGTCACCGATGGCGACGGTCTGCGTGACCGGAATTTCATATTTTTCCGCCAGACGCGTCAGGGTGTTGGCTTTGTACTGGGCATCCACGATATCGCCGATCACTTCGCCGGTCAGTTTACCGTCGCGGATCTCCAGTTCGTTCGCCACAACAGTAGTCAGGCGCAGTTTGTCGCGCAGGTAGTCCGCGAAGAAGGTGAAGCCGCCGGAGGCAATCGCCACTTTCCAGCCGAGGGTTTCCAGCTTCATTACCAGTTGGGTGAGGCCAGGCATCAACGGGAGTTCATCACGCACCTGACGCAGGATGTTGGCATCGGCCCCTTTTAACGTGGCGACGCGCTGCTTCAGGCTGGCGGCAAAATCGAGTTCGCCGCGCATGGCGCGTTCGGTCACTTCCGCCACCATCTCGCCGCTACCGGCCAGTTTCGCGAGTTCGTCGATGCACTCGATCTGAATGGCGGTCGAATCCATATCCATCACCAGCAGTCCTGGCGTTTTCAGATGCGGGATCTTCCCCAGTGGTGCCACGTCCAGCCCGGCTTCGTGGGCCAGGCGGGTTGCGCGTTGTGTCAGAGATCCGGCCAGACGCAGCACCTGATAATCTTCCACGCACCAGGCCGCCACAATCACCATCGCCGCGCCGAGCTTGGTTTGGTATTGCGTCAGGCGTTGCTTATCCAGGCCACGGCCATACAGCAGCCAGCCGCTACGCCCCGCATGGTAGTCCAGAGGCATGACCTCGTCGCCACTTAATGAGAGCGGCAATCCTGGCCATAAAGAGACGTCATCGGTCAGGTCGCACCAGGTAATGTTCGGCATTGAAGCTCCTGTAAATTGGTTCGCGCCGGAAGGTTCCAGGGGGAAAATAACGCATGAGGCTACCCTGTAACCATCACTTCTGGCAACATTAAGCCGTAAATTTTCAGCAGGTGGAATATGGCTCGCGCAAAACTGAAATTCCGGCTTCATCGTGCAGTGATTGTCCTGTCCTGCCTCGCGCTTCTGGTGGCGCTGATGCAAGGGGCATCCTGGTTTAGCCAGAATCATCAACGACAACGTAATCCGCAGTTCGAAGAGCTGGCGCGAACCCTGGCGCGTCAGGTTACCCTGAGCGTTGCACCCGCAATGCGCACCGAGACGCCGGACGATAAACGCATCGCCCAAATACTGCGTCAGATTACGGAAAACAGCCGTATTCTGGATGCGGGCGTCTACGACGAACAGGGCGATCTGATTGCCCGCGCCGGTGAGCACGTTGACGTGCGCGACCGTCTGGCGCTCGACGGCAAAAAGGCTGGCGGCTATTTCAATCAGCAAATTATCGAGCCGATTCAGGGCAAGAATGGCCCGCTGGGCTACCTGCGTCTGACCCTCGACACCCACACCCTGCCGACCGAAGCCAAGCAGGTGGATAACACCACGAATATTCTACGCCTGATGTTACTCCTTTCGCTGGCGATTGGCGTCGTGTTAACGCGCACGCTTTTGCAGGGCAAACGCACGCGCTGGCAGCAGTCGCCTTTCCTGCTGACGGCCAGTAAATCGGTGCCGGAAGAGGAAGAGAGTGAGAAGAAGGATTAATGGTAAAGTGGGTGGACGATTCGGAAAGGAAATCTGCCATGACGACACTACGCCTGCTTATCTCTGACTCTTACGATCCCTGGTTCAACCTCGCGGTGGAAGAGTGCATCTTCCGCCAGATGCCTGCCACACAGCGCGTCCTGTTTCTCTGGCGCAACGCCGATACGGTGGTCATTGGCCGCGCGCAGAACCCGTGGAAAGAGTGCAACACCCGGCGCATGGAAGAGGACAACGTGCGTCTGGCCCGTCGCAGCAGCGGCGGCGGCGCGGTATTCCATGACCTCGGCAATACCTGCTTTACCTTTATGGCCGGTAAACCGGAGTACGATAAAACCATCTCCACCGCGATTGTGCTCAATGCCCTGAACGCCCTCGGCGTGACGGCAGAAGCCTCCGGGCGAAACGATCTGGTGGTCAAAACCCCTGAAGGTGACCGTAAAGTTTCCGGTTCAGCCTATCGCGAAACCAAAGATCGCGGTTTTCATCACGGCACTTTACTGCTTAACGCTGACTTGAGCCGTCTGGCGAACTATCTCAATCCCGACAAGAAAAAGCTGCAGGCCAAGGGGATTACCTCGGTGCGCGGTCGCGTGGCAAATCTGGTGGAACTGCTGCCAGGCATCACCCATGAGCAGGTCTGCGAGGCAATTCGTGAGGCGTTTTTCGAACACTATGGCGAGCGCGTCGAGGCGGAAGTGATCTCCCCGGACAAAACGCCGGATTTGCCCAACTTCGCCGAAACCTTTGCCCGGCAAAGCAGCTGGGAGTGGAACTTCGGCCAGGCACCGGCGTTCTCGCATCTGCTGGATGAGCGTTTCACCTGGGGCGGCGTAGAGCTGCATTTCGACGTTGAACGGGGCATTATCACGCGCACGCAGGTGTTTACCGATAGCCTCAATCCGGCCCCGCTGGAAGCGCTGGCGGCCCGTTTGCAGGGATGTTTGTATCGCGCGGAGAGTCTGCAGCAAGCGTGTGACGCGCTGTTAGGCGAGTTCCCGGAGCAGGAAAAAGAGTTGCGGGAGTTGTCGGCGTGGATAGCGAAAGCGGTGCGGTGACAGAAAAGCCCGCAAGCGGGCTTTAACATTGCAGGCCGGGTAAGACGGAGAAGCCACCCGGCAAACAGACTTACTCTTTATCGCCCAGCAGAACGGATTCCAGCGCGATTTTGATCATGTCGTTGAAGGTGGTCTGACGCTCAGCGGCAGTGGTCTGCTCGTGAGTACGGATGTGGTCAGACACGGTGCAGATGGTCAGCGCTTTCGCACCAAACTCAGCCGCTACGCCGTAGATGCCCGCCGCTTCCATTTCCACGCCCAGGATGCCGTATTTTTCCATCACGTCGAACATTTCGCCGCCGTCCGGTGCATAGAACAGGTCAGCAGAGAAGATGTTACCAACGCGCGCATCAACGCCCAGCGCTTTCGCCGCATCAACCGCGTTACGCACCATGCCGAAGTCAGCGATGGCTGCAAAGTCGTGGTCTTTGAAACGCATACGGTTGACTTTGGAATCGGTGCAAGCACCCATACCGATGACGACGTCACGCAGTTTCACGTCCATACGCACTGCACCGCAAGAGCCCACGCGGATGATTTTCTTCACGCCGAAATCGGTGATCAGCTCTTTGGTGTAGATGGAGCAGGACGGGATACCCATACCGTGACCCATCACAGAGATTTTGCGGCCTTTGTAAGTACCTGTGAAGCCCAGCATGCCGCGCACGTTGTTCACTTCACGCACGTCTTCGAGGAAGGTTTCCGCAATGTGCTTCGCGCGCAGCGGGTCACCCGGCATCAACACTACGTCCGCGAAATCGCCCATTTCTGCATTAATGTGTGGGGTAGCCATCTTCAGATCCTTTTAAAATTGTCGTTTTGTCGGGTGGCGGCTGCGCCTGACCCGACCTACTAAATCGTAGGCCCGGCGAGCGTAGCGCTGCCGGGCATGCGCATCACAGCATGTTTTTGCCGTAGTCCATTGGCGACGTACCGAAGTAGCTCGCAATGGTCTGGCCGATATCCGCGAAGGTTTCGCGGTGGCCCAGCGATCCTGGTTTCACTTTCGGTCCGTACACCAGCACAGGAATGTGCTCGCGGGTGTGGTCGGTACCGGTCCAGGTTGGGTCGCAGCCGTGGTCAGCGGTCAGGATGATAATGTCATCTTCCCCCACCAGCTCCAGCAGCTCCGGCAGACGGCGGTCGAACAGTTCCAGACCGGCAGCATAACCGGCGACGTCGCGACGATGGCCCCAGGAGGAGTCGAAGTCTACGAAGTTGGTGAAGACGATAGTCTTGTCGCCCGCTTCTTTCATCTCTTTGATGGTGGCGTCGAACAGCGCGTCCAGACCGGTGGCTTTCACTTTTTTGGTGATGCCGCAGTTGGCGTAGATGTCTGCGATTTTACCGACAGAAACCACTTCGCCCGCTTTCTCATCAACCAGTTTCTGCAACACGGTCGGTGCTGGCGGTTCTACGGCCAGATCGTGACGGTTGCCGGTACGCTGGAAGTTGCCCGGTTTGTCGCCGATAAACGGACGAGCAATTACGCGGCCAATGTTGTAGCCGCCTTCGGTCAGCTCTTCACGCGCGATTTCGCACAGCTCGTACAGACGATCCAGGCCGAAGGTCTCTTCGTGGCAGGCAATCTGGAACACGGAGTCAGCGGAAGTGTAGAAAATCGGCTTGCCGGTTTTCATGTGCTCTTCGCCGAGCTGATCCAGAATCACCGTACCGGAGGAGTGGCAGTTACCGAGGTAACCCGGCAGATTGCCGCGCTCAACCAGCTTGTCCAGCAGCTTCTGCGGGAAGCTGTTTTCGTGATCGGAGAAGTAGCCCCAGTCGAACAGAACCGGTACACCGGCAATTTCCCAGTGACCAGACGGGGTATCTTTACCCGAGGAAAGCTCGTGCGCCCATGCATATGCGCCGATCACTTCTGCGTTAGCGTCCATACCGGCCGCCACTTTACCAGTCGAACCTTCATGCGCTTTCACCAGACCCAGGCGGGTCAGGTTTGGCAGCGTCAGTGGGCCCTGACGGCCATTGTTCGCTTCGCCTTTCGCACACGCTTCTGCGATATGGCCCATGGTGTCGGAACCGACATCACCAAAGCGGTCTGCATCTTCTGTAGCGCCGATGCCGAATGAGTCCAGCACCATAATAAATGCACGTTTCATATGTTCTCCGTACTTATGTGCTTCAAAAATTCATAAAAAACCGATCAGATCAGTATACCGCTATTCGGTGATACGACGATAGACGGTTGGTGTGGTTTCGGGAGCTGTGTCGTCAAGTTTAATGGCCGCTTTCACCGCTTTCGCCGCTTCCTGCCAGCTGGCTTCGTCTTTGGCATGGATGACTGCCAGCGGACGCTGCCCGTCAACGCTGTCACCCAGACGGGTCATATCGGTAAAGCCGACGCTGTAATCAATCGTGTCCGATGCCTGACGGCGTCCGCCGCCCATCGATACCACGGCCATGCCCAGCGCACGGGTGTCCATGGCGGAGACAAAACCTTCCGCGTCGGCGTAAACCGCCTTGCTGAGCGTCGCGGTCGGCAGGTATTTCGCGTAGTTTTCGACGAAATCGGTTGGACCTTTTTGCGCAGCCACCATGCGACCGAAGATCTCTGCCGCTTTGCCGTTATCCAGCACCGCCTGCAGTTTCGCGCGCGCGTCGGCGTCGTCTTTGGCGAGCTTACCGGAGATCAGCATCTCAACGCACAGCGCCATAGTGACGTCGAACAGACGCGGATTGCGGTATTCGCCGGTCAGGAACTGCACGGCTTCGCGCACTTCGACGGCGTTACCCGCGCTGGAGGCCAGCACCTGATTCATGTCGGTGAGCAGCGCTGTCGTGCGCACGCCTGCACCGTTGGAGACGCCAACGATCGCTTCGGCCAATGCCGCAGAGAGTTCATAGGTCGGCATAAACGCACCGCTACCCACTTTCACATCCATCACCAGGGCATCCAGACCTTCTGCCAGCTTTTTGGCGAGGATCGAGGCGGTGATCAGCGGAATGGAATCCACTGTCGCGGTGATATCGCGGGTGGCGTAAAAACGTTTATCCGCCGGCGCGAGAGAGCTGGTCTGGCCGATAATCGCCACACCAACGTCTTTAATAATTTCGCGGAAGCGCTGGTCATCCGGGAAGATATCGAAGCCCGGAATGGCTTCCAGTTTGTCGAGCGTACCGCCCGTATGCCCCAGGCCGCGCCCGGAGATCATCGGGATATAACCCCCACATGCGGCGACCATTGGGCCAAGCATCAGGGAAGTGACATCGCCTACGCCGCCCGTGGAGTGTTTATCCACAATCGGGCCGTTGAGGTTAAGGCTTTTCCAGTCCAGAACGGTTCCTGAATCCCGCATCGCCATGGTCAGCGAGACACGTTCCGACATCGCCATATCGTGGAAGAAAATGGTCATCGCCAGGGCAGCAATCTGCCCTTCAGAGATGGTGTTGTCACGAATACCGTTGATAAAGAAGCGGATCTCTTCGTCGCTTAATGCATGACCATCACGTTTTTTACGAATAATTTCTTGTGCGAGAAACACGGTAACCCCCGGGGAATCAGGTTAAATGCGGCGGTAAACCCGCCGCGATAAAATATTACTCTTCATAATTCGAGCTGCCGGAGGGCGGCAAGAAAGTGCCCCCCAGGCGCCTACACAAGTAAGAGACTGGGGTGAAAGTGCAGCCTGACTATGACGAGTAATTAGTAGCTGCTGGCGCTCTTACCGTCACCGTGACCCAGCGCTTTCAGCAGGCTTGCCAGCAGGCTGGATGCGCCGAAGCGGTAGTGACGGGAATCCGCCCAGTCGGCGCCAAACAGATCGTCAGCGATGGCCAGGAACTGCTGCGCGTCCTCTGCAGTACGCACGCCGCCCGCAGGTTTGAAACCAACGGTTTTAGACACGCCCATGTCGCGAATCACTTCCATCATGATGCGAGCGCTTTCTGGCGTTGCGTTGACCGGCACTTTACCGGTAGAGGTTTTAATGAAATCCGCACCCGCTTTGATGGAGATTTCAGATGCTTTACGAATCAGCGCTTCTTCTTTCAGCTCGCCCGTTTCGATAATCACTTTCAGCAGCACGTTAGCCGCCGCACAAGCGTCTTTACAGGCTTTCACCAGGTCAAAACCGACCTGCTCGTTGCCGGCGATCAGCGCACGGTACGGGAACACCACGTCAACTTCATCAGCACCGTAGGCAATCGCCGCGCGGGTTTCAGCCAGCGCAATGTCGATGTCGTCATTGCCGTGCGGGAAGTTGGTGACGGTTGCGATACGCACGTCAGGCGTGCCCTGCGCGTTCAGCGTCTTACGTGCAATCGGGATAAAACGCGGATAGATGCAGATGGCAGCGGTATTGCCCACTGGCGTTTTCGCCTGATGGCACAATGCGATCACTTTTTCATTGGTGTCGTCATCGTTCAGGGTGGTCAGGTCCATCAGTTTCAACGCGCGCAGGCTGCTTGCGGTTAAATCGGTCATAACATTCTCCAACGGCTTCGCCGTATAAATTTTCACCGTGCGGGTCTGTGAGTATTCTAACATTCACCCGCATTCACACTTCGACATTCATCACAGTTAATGAAAACTGCGTACAAATTTGCATTACTGTAATGAGATCAACTTCAAACTTTAGTCCTCAGGCTGCTGGCTAAAACAGCAATCACCCGCGTCGGATCAAATGGCTTCGCATGATGAGTTCCTACAATCTGCCCATCAACCGCAGAATAAAAGGAAGCGAACATGTCCACCTCCGGTCTCGATGCTTTGCAACAACGTTGCCAGCAAATTGTGACAAGCCCGGTACTGACAGCCGAGCAAAAACGTCATTTCCTGGCGCTGGAAGCGGAAAACAATCTACCCTACCCCGCGCTGTCACAGGCCGCGCGTGCGGCACTGGACGAGGGTTTCATCTGCGATATGTTTGAAGGCCATGCGCCCTTCAAACCGCGCTACGTTCTGCCGGACTACGCTAAATTCCTGGCAAACGGCTCAGAGTGGTTAGAGCTGGAAGGGGCGAAAGATCTCGATGACGCCCTGTCGTTACTCACTATCCTCTACCACCATGTTCCATCCGTCACATCGATGCCGGTGTTTCTCGGCCATCTCGACGCGTTACTGCAACCCTATGTTAGAATTCTAACACAAGAAGAAATTGATAGCCGAATAAAACGTTTCTGGCGTTATCTCGACAGAACCCTGCCAGACGCGTTTATGCACGCCAACATCGGCCCTGCGGATACCCCAGTCACCCGCGCTATTTTACGCGCTGACGCAGAGCTGAAGCAGGTCGCACCGAATCTCACCTTTATTTACGACCCGGAAATCACCTCTGATGATTTGCTGCTAAGCGTGGCGAAAAATATTTGCGAATGCAGTAAACCGCATATTTCCAACGGTCCGGTGAATGATAAAATTTTCACAAAAGGCCGTTATGGCGTAGTGAGTTGTTACAACTCGCTGCCGCTGGCGGGCGGTGGCAGCACCCTGGTTCGCCTCAATCTCAAGGCTATCGCCGAGAGCAGTGAATCAATGGACGATTTCTTTACCCGCACGCTACCGCACTACTGTCAGCAGCAGATCGCGATTATCGATGCACGCTGTGATTTCCTGTATGAGCAATCCGGCTTCTTTGAGAATAGCTTCCTGGTAAAAGAGGGGCTGATTGATGCGGATCGTTTTGTGCCGATGTTTGGCATGTACGGTCTGGCCGAAGCGGTGAATACCCTGTGCGAGAAAGCCGGACTGAACGCGCGTTACGGTAAAGATGAGCAGGCCAATGCGCTGGGCTACCGCATGAGCGAACAGCTTGCGGAATTTGTCGAAAATACGCCGGTGAAACACGGCTGGAAGCAGCGCGCCATGCTGCATGCCCAGTCCGGAATCAGCTCTGACGCGGGTACTACGCCGGGTGCGCGTCTGCCGTATGGCGATGAGCCGGATCCGATTAGCCATCTGCTGGCCGTCGCGCCGCATCACAAACATTATCATTCAGGCATCAGTGATATTCTGACGCTGGACGAAACCATCAAGCGTAACCCGCAGGCCGTGGTTCAGCTGTGTCTTGGGGCGTTTAACGCCGGGATGCGCGAATTCACGGCCAACGTCGCCGGGAACGATCTGGTGCGTGTGACCGGGTATATGGTGCGCCTGTCGGATCTGGAGAAATACCGCGCGGAAGGCTCTCGTACCAACACCACCTGGCTTGGCGAAGAGGCTGCACGCAATACACGTATCCTTGAACGTCAGCCGCGCGTGATAAGCCATGAACAGCAGATGCGCTTTAGTTAGTCAAGTTATCCCTTTCTCCTGCGTGGACGGGCCGGGCAGCCGCCTGGCACTGTTCCTGCAGGGGTGTAACCTGCGCTGCAAAACCTGCCACAACCCGTGGACCATCGGCCGCTGCAACGATTGTGGCGACTGCGTGCTTCACTGCCCGCACGACGCCCTGAACATTCAGGCCGGGCGCGTCTGGTGGCAGGAGAGTATCTGTCAAAAATGCGACACCTGTTTGCACGTCTGCCCGCAACAGGCCACCCCGATGGCACAGCGTTTCAGCGTAGAGGAAATCCTCGGGCAGATTCGCACCGTCGCGCCTTTTATTGAAGGGATAACCGTCAGCGGCGGCGAAGCCACTACCCAGCTGCCGTTTGTGGTGGCGCTGTTTCGCGCCATCAAAGCGGACGCCTCCCTGAAGCATTTAACCTGTCTGGTAGACAGCAACGGGCTGCTGAGTGAAACCGGCTGGCAAAAGCTGCTGCCGTTTTTTGATGGCGCCATGCTGGATCTGAAAGCCTGGAACAATGAGCATCACCGTTTTCTGACCGGGCGCGAAAACCCGCAGATTAAAGACAGCATTCGTTGGCTGGCGCACCATCAGCGTTTAACGGAACTGCGGCTGCTGGTGATCCCGGATCATTGTGATTATCTGAAACATCTGGAGTCGCTGATCGCCTTTATTCACGATCTCGGCGACGTGCCTGTCAGGATCAACGCTTTTCACGCCCACGGGGTGTACGGCGAGGCGGCCAGCTGGCGCAGCGCCACGGCGGAGGATGTAGAACCTCTGGCCTGCGCGCTGGAGAAACAGAGGATCACGGTGATCCGCCCGGCGCTCTATTTATAGGGTGATGCCAAACAGATCTTCAGTGTTTTGCAGCAGCGCGTCAGCGAGGGTTTCTGCCGGCTCAGCACGTAATTCACACAGCGTCGTAAAGACGCGCGCCGCCTGCTCCGGGCGATTCGGCTGGCCCTGAAAACCATTCAGCGGCATGTCCGGCGCGTCAGTTTCCAGCAGCAGGGATGACAGGGGCAACTGCGCCATCACGTCGCGGGTTTTACTGGCGCGCGGATAGGTGATCGTGCCGCCGACGCCAATTTTGTAGCCCAGCTCGATAAAACGTTGCGCCTGTTGCAGGCTTCCGGAAAAACCGTGCACCACGCCGGTTCGCGGCAGATCGGCGCGTTTGAGGTGCATCGCCAGTTTGTCGTGAGTGCGTCTTGAGTGGAGGATCACCGGCAGATCATGGCGTTTAGCCAGTTTTAGCTGCGCATCCAAAAGCGCCTGCTGGCGATCGAATTGCGGATCGTCACGATAGAGATCGAGACCGATCTCACCGATCGCCACCAGCTTGTTTCCGGCGGTGAGAATACAGGCTTCCAGCTGGTCCAGATGCGCATCCTGATGCGTTTCCACCACAATGGGATGCAGGCCCAGCGCGGCGTAGAGTGCCGTGTGGCTGCGGGCCAAATCGAGCACCCGTTCAAAATTTGCCGCTTCAATGGCAGGGACGATAATCGCCTGCACACCCGCCTTCGCAGCCTGCGCGATACTTTGCGCTTCATTGCCGGTAAACGGCGGAAAATCAAAGTGGCAATGGGTGTCGACAAAGCGAAAAGTCACGCCAGATCCTCGTTATCAAAGGTCGTATCGTTCGCCTGCGGGGCATCCACCAGCGGCATCGTCAGGGCGTCGTTTGCCACAATCGCCGGTGGCGTGATGATGCGCTTATGCCGATAAATAGGCGGGCTTTCGGTCAGCAGTTTCCCCACCGTTGCCAGGAAATAGCGAGCGCACAGACGCCCGGTTTTATAGTCATCGCGCAGCGCAGGTATGCGACTGCCCAGCGCCATGCTGTTAAGGGGTTTCGGCGGATAGATTTCAAAGATTTTCAGCTTGCCCGGCGGCTTTTCGATAAACCGCTGCATTGCGCTGTAGCTGGCTTCATGCTGATGAGCGATGTTCACCAGCGGCTGCAGGCTACTGTCCCCCAGCCATTTTTCCATGCGCTTAAACCACTGCGGGGTGTAGTACATCTGCGACGGCACGGTGCGGATCACCACGATAGTTTGCGCGCCACGGCGTGCAGCTTCCTGGACGGGCACGGCGTCGCTGATCCCACCGTCCAGATAGTTGATGCCGTCGAGGGCCGCTGCGGTCCGGTAGAAGCCAGGAATCGCGCTGGATGCACGCAGAATATCCAGCCAGTTCTCTTTTTGCGGTGAGAAGTAGCCCGGCGTGTAGTCATCGCCCCGGCTGGCGCACATCCAGAACTCTTTTCCCGTATCAAAAAGGCGAGAAGCGGTGTCCATTGCCAGCGGCATTTGGCTGGAAGTGGAGTCTAAGAGCCAGTCCAGATCGATGAGATTTCCGCCGCGTACAAAGCGCAGCGGATTGAAGAAATCGCGAGAAGTGGTGTAGCGCATAATCACTTTGCGGGCGTAACCGGGCTGGTTACAGACGTAGGCAGAGAGATTTTGCGCCCCTGCGGACGTGCCAAAGAAGAGATCGAAGGGGTTAAATTGCGCGCGCATGAATTCATCCAGCACCCCGGCCGTGAAGATGCCTCGCTGCCCACCGCCTTCGCATACCAGCGCCAGCCGGCCGACGCGAAAGGGTTTTAACGCCAACGGCGCGATATTGCCGAGCGTAACCGGAATTCTCTGCCCCACTGCTACACCTGTTTTTCATTCTTCTGTTATTACACAGTAGCGCAAACTGGCCCTATGACTCAAACCAGAAAAAGCCAGTCGCAAGGACTGGCTTTTAGTGTGGTGTTGTCGGCGATGTTTTCCGACGGGCTGATTACGCTTATCTAGGGACGACGGCGTCCGGTAAACAGGCTGACCAGGAACAGGATAATACCGACAACGAAAACAATTTTCGCCGCGCCGGCCGCTGTACCCGCCAGACCACCAAAGCCCAGAGCGGCGGCAATTAACGCGATAACCAGAAATATAATGCCCCAACGAAACATAAAACTCTCCTTTACCATAGTTAATATCAGCCGCTATATGTGAGCGCTCAGGTGCTCACAAGCGTTGTGTCCAAAAGTCGTTCTTATTTCGCTTTCAGATCGTTTTTGACGCTTTTAACGCCATCGACGGCTTTAGCGATAGTTTCGGCGCGTTCCACCTGCGCCTGGGAATCAACCGTACCGGAGAGCTGGACCACACCGTCGGTGGTTTCAACTTTCACTTTACGAGACGGTACGATGTCATCTGCTAATAGTTTAGCTTTGATTTCGCTGGTGGTTGCGGTGTCGCCTGCATAGCCTTTCACAGACGCGTCTTTAGCATCACGCACGTGCAGTTTGTCGCTGACTGAGGTGACGCCTTCAACGCCTTTCGCCACGGTGACGGCTTGTTCAGCCTGCGCCTGGCTTTCCACGAAGCCACTCAGGGTGACCACTTTTTTGTCAGTTTTTACGGAAATGTCGGTGCTCTTGATGTTTTCATCATCCACCAGAGCCGCTTTCACTTTTGCTGTGATAGAGCTGTCATCCATGAAATTACCGACTTTATTCATAGAGCTATCGATTTTTTGCCCTGCGCTGTCCGCGGTGGATTGCGCCTTATCCGTAGTAGTGCTTTCTGCCAGGGCAGAACCACTTACCAGGAGGCCACCCAGAGTGACTGCCAGCAGAGTTTTAGAAATCTTAAGTCTTGTCATATTCATCGATGTATTCCTGTAGTTTGCTCGGAAGTTGAGCGTCAAAACATCCCTTCATACTAGTTTTTAATCTTGCGAATAAACACACGGCCGGGATGAGAGACTCATGAACACGCATTGAACAGGACTATCATCCGCGCCCGGTGTTAAACACTGAGTTAAATATAGATCACATTGACAAAGCCGCTTTCAGAATCGGGCAAAAAACGAGCAATAACGCTAAAATCGCGTTGAATTAAGAACATTCCGCAAGGGATTAATAAGGCTGGAGTTTAAGAAGAGCACGGCGGGCGCCGTGCTCTGAGAAAGGATTAGTGCTCGCGGGTTTTGCGGAACTGAACGTCAGGATAGCGTTCCTGGGTCAGATTCAGGTTAACCATGGTTGGGGCGATGTACGTCAGGTTATCGCCGCCATCCAGTGCCAGCTGGATTTCGTTCTTACGTTTGAACTCTTCGAATTTCTTTACGTCAGCACATTCAACCCAGCGCGCCGTCGCCACGTTCACCGATTCGTAGATCGCTTCCACGTTATACTCGCTCTTCAGACGTGCAACGACCACGTCGAACTGCAGCACACCGACCGCGCCCACGATCAGATCGTTGTTGGCAATTGGACGGAAGACCTGTACCGCGCCCTCTTCGGAGAGCTGGACCAGACCTTTGAGCAGCTGCTTTTGCTTCAGCGGATCTTTCAGCCGGATACGACGGAACAGTTCCGGCGCGAAGTTCGGGATACCGGTGAACTTCATCATTTCACCCTGGGTGAAGGTGTCGCCGATCTGAATGGTGCCGTGGTTATGCAGGCCGATGATGTCGCCCGGATAGGCTTCTTCAACGTGTGAACGGTCGCCCGCCATAAAGGTCAGCGCGTCGGAAATCACAACATCTTTCCCGATACGTACCTGCCGCAGCTTCATGCCCTTTTCATACTTACCGGAAACCACACGCAGGAAGGCCACGCGGTCGCGGTGTTTCGGGTCCATGTTGGCCTGAATTTTAAAGACGAAGCCGGTGAATTTCTCTTCTGCGGCTTCGACAAGACGGGAGTCAGTTTTGCGCGGCATCGGCTGCGGCGCCCACTCCACCAGACCGTCGAGCATATGATCCACACCAAAGTTACCCAGTGCGGTACCGAAGAACACCGGCGTGATTTCCCCGGCCAGGAACAGCTCTTTGTCAAACTCGTGAGAAGCGCCTTTGACCAGTTCCAGCTCATCGCGCAGCTGAGAGGCCAGCTCTTCGCCCACCGCCACGTCCAGATCCGGGTTATCCAGACCTTTTACGATACGCACGTCCTGGATGGTGTGACCTTTACCGGTCTGGTACAGATACACTTCATCTTTATAGAGATGGTAAACGCCCTTGAACAGCTTACCGCAGCCGATCGGCCAGGTAATTGGCGCACAGGCGATTTTCAGCTCGCGCTCCACTTCGTCCATCACTTCCATCGGATCGCGGATGTCACGGTCGAGTTTGTTCATGAAGGTCAGGATCGGCGTATCGCGCAGACGGGTGACTTCCATCAGCTTACGGGTACGATCTTCTACCCCTTTCGCAGCGTCGATGACCATCAGACAGCAGTCCACCGCCGTCAGTGTACGGTAGGTATCTTCGGAGAAGTCTTCGTGGCCTGGGGTGTCGAGCAGATTCACCAGGCAGTCGTGATACGGGAACTGCATTACGGAGGTGGTAATGGAAATACCACGCTGCTTTTCCATCTCCATCCAGTCCGATTTGGCGTGCTGGCTGGAGCCACGGCCTTTTACCGTACCGGCGGTCTGAATCGCCTGTCCGAACAGCAGTACCTTTTCGGTGATGGTCGTTTTACCGGCATCCGGGTGAGAAATAATGGCAAAAGTACGGCGCTTCGCCACCTCTTGCAGATAAGGAGACAACGTCATAATCAAATCTTCTTATATAAGCGCGGCAGCAGGCCACGCATCATGGAATACGAAATTGCGGCTATTTTACCCATCAATGGGGGGCAGGCAATCATTGTTTACACAGGAGTTGCTCCAGTTCGTTCAATGACGATACGGTCCAGGTCGGTTCGATACCTTCAGGCAGCGCGCGACCGTGTGCGTTCAGCCAGCAGGTTGCCAGCCCGGACTTCATTCCGCCCAGAATATCCGACTCGGCGGTGTCTCCGACCATCAGCACGCGCTCACGTGCGGGATGACCGGCTTTTTCCAGCGCATAGTCAAAAATACGCGGATCGGGTTTTGGCACGCCCACCTGTTCAGAGATCACCAGCGCGTCGAAATGATCGCGCAGGCCTGTGCGTTCAAGGCGGATCTGCTGCAGGGCGGTAAAGCCGTTGGTGATGATCCCGAGCTTCACTTTGCCTTTAAGGGCATTAAGCAGGGAAATCGCCCCAGGCAGCGGTGCGCAAATCTCCGCCATCGCGTTGAGAAAAGCCTCGTTCAGCGCGCCGGGAGAGACATTCAGACGCTCGGACCAGCCCTGAAAACGCTGGTGCTGGAGCTGTAACGCCGAGATGGCACCGTTCTGGTAATCCACCCAAAGCGGTTTGTTCACCGCCTGATAGTCCTGAAAATCTTCTGCGGTAAAAGTGACGCTATAGTCTAAAAACATCCGCTGTAGGCCGCCAAACGAATCAAACGTAAACAGCGTTTCGTCGGCGTCAAAGAAAATCCAGTCCCATTTCATCGTTACAACCTTATTTGTTATCCAAGCGGCAGCGCCATGATGATGGCGTCTTCGCGTCCCTCGGCAGTCGGGTAATAATTACGGCGAATCGTCGCCTCGTTAAAGCCTAAGCTTTCGTAGAGTGCGATGGCGGCCGCATTGGAGGCGCGAACCTCCAGCCACAGCGTGAAGACATCACGTGTCTCCAGCTCGCGTATTACATGTTCCAGCAGTTCCCGGGCCAGGCCACGGCGCTGGTATGCGGGATCGACGGCAATGTTAAACAGCGTCGCTTCATCCAGCACGACCTGCGTAATGGCAAATGCCGCCATTTCGCCATCGACATCCAGATGGAAATTCAGATAGCGCTCGCCCTGATTGCTGGCGAATGTTTTTTCGCTCCACGGAAAAGCATGGGCGCGCGTCTCAATCGCGAACGCTGATGCCAGATCAGACGTCGTGAGGGAAGAAATCGTGTTCATATTCACAGATTTGTTGCCATAGCGCGCTTCGCGCCTTTGGGTTTGCTTTCAATTCTTCCAGTGGCGGCGTAAGCAGCTGACCGCCCTCAAGGGGAGTCTCATCCGCAACGCCAAGCCGCCAGCTGTTGCAGCGGCTCTCCGGCGGCAGCATCGCCACGCGCTCGGGCGTCAGCTGTAACACCTGATCGGCGCTCACTTTCAGCGTACGCAGAACGTCGCTGACCAGCGTCTCAGTGAGCGAGGGCAGCTCTTCAGCCACCATGACCAGACGAACGTGTGCCGGAATGGAGATAGCGATTTCACCCTGCAACGCCGTCGGGCGACGCAGAGACCACTGGGTGATGCCCAGTTGCTGTAACTGCCAGTCACGTCGGGATGTCATAGGGAAAACTCCTGTCTGTCAGGCGCGCAAATATAGCAAATTCGTCGTATATCCGCCAACAAACTACTATAATCCCCGGCTGAGTTTATTGAGGAACAATTCATGTCTGCATTTACCCCGGCAAGTGAAGTCTTGCTGCGTCACAGTGATGATTTCGAAGAAAGCCGTATTCTGTTTGCCGGAGATATGCAGGACGATCTGCCTGCCCGTTTCGAATGCGCCGAAAGCCGCGCCCATACCCAGCAATTCCATCACTGGCAGGTGTTAAGCCGTCAGATGGAAGATCGCGTGCGCTTCAGCCTGGTGGCGGAGCAAAGCGATATCGCCGACTGCGATACGCTGATCTACTACTGGCCAAAGAACAAACCTGAAGCGCAGTTCCAGCTGATGAACCTGCTCTCCATGCTGCCGGTTGGCTGCGACATTTTCGTCGTTGGCGAGAACCGCAGCGGCGTGCGTAGCGCCGAGCAGATGCTGGCGGAATACGCGACGCTGAACAAAATCGACAGCGCACGTCGCTGCGGTTTGTACCACGGTCGTCTGGAAAAACAGCCTGAGTTTGATGCCGAAAAAGCCTGGGGCGAGTATCAGCTCGAAGGGCTGACAATCAAAACGCTGCCGGGCGTCTTTAGCCGCGACGGTCTGGATGTGGGCAGCCAACTGCTGCTCTCCACCTTTACGCCGCACACCAAAGGAAAAGTGCTGGATGTCGGCTGCGGCGCAGGCGTGTTGTCTGCCGTGCTCGCCACCCACTCCCCGAAAGTGCGTCTTACCCTGTGTGACGTGAGCGCGCCGGCCGTTGAAGCCAGCCGTGCCACCCTTGCCGCCAATGAACTCGAAGGCGACGTTTTCGCCAGCAACGTGTTCTCAGAGGTGACGGGGCGTTTCGATATGATTATCTCCAACCCGCCATTCCACGACGGCATGGAAACCAGCCTTGAAGCAGCACAAACGCTGATTCGCGGTGCGGTACGTCACCTCAACAGCGGCGGTGAGCTGCGCATCGTGGCCAACGCCTTCCTGCCTTATCCTAACCTTCTGGATGAGATTTTCGGCTTCCATGAAGTGCTGGCGCAGACCGGTCGCTTTAAAGTTTATCGTACAGTTATGACACGTCAGGCGAAGAAGTAATTTGCCGCCAGCCCGGCTGCGCATCGCGCTCCGGGCTATACAAATGCCGATTTTTGCAGCAATCAAAACATCCTGGGCAATTATCTGTTGACGGAAAGCTGAAAACATCTAGAATGCGCCTCCGTGGTTGCGATACTTTTTAAGTATTGATGGTATGCGACGGTGGCGGAATTGGTAGACGCGCTAGCTTCAGGTGTTAGTGTCTTTACGGACGTGAGGGTTCAAGTCCCTCCCCTCGCACCACAAACCATGTTTGATATTGTTCTCACCGGGCGACGGTGGCGGAATTGGTAGACGCGCTAGCTTCAGGTGTTAGTGTCTTAACGGACGTGGGGGTTCAAGTCCCCCCCCTCGCACCAACGAGGCAATATCAAAAAGAATAAGATAACAGTGCGAAGGTGGCGGAATTGGTAGACGCGCTAGCTTCAGGTGTTAGTGTTCTTACGGACGTGGGGGTTCAAGTCCCCCTCTTCGCACCACTTATCTTATCTCCTCCCTGATTAACTCCCTGTCATTTCCCTATTATTTCAAACTCATCATTATTACCAGCATTCCACTGATCAGCGCGACGCAAGACGGCAGCAGAACGAAATGACGCAACTGCTTATGCCAAATCATTCCTGATGTGACCAGCAGACCCGACACGATAATCGCTTTCCAGACGTCCAATGAGAGATCGGCAAATGTCAGCCCAGCGATGACGATCCCCGGCAGCAACACACCCCATCCACTTCCCAGCGCCTTGCTCAACATGTTTTTCTCTCTCAATGCGATAATGATAACCAATATCATATGATAGGTTTTCTCATTTGTCAGCACTGGCCGATACATTCCGGCAACCTTTACCTTTCCCGTAATGACAGGAAATGAGTAAGGTGATAAATTGCACACCTGTTAACTATTTATAATAAATTTCTGATATTTTAGTCCCTGATTATTGCGCAGTATTTCATTCACATCGGCAGCCATTAGTTTGATTTAATTCAGAATTACTAAAAATATACCGACATGACAGCACAATCCTGGCGTTCATTACGTCACAAGAAATATCAGTTATCTTTACGTTTATTTTTATTCCTGAACGCCGTGTCAGCACTTTTTACTGTGTTCAATCCCTTATACAGCGTGCATACGCTGACCCTGCCTGTCGCGCTCATTTTCACGCTCAGCCTGTCGCTGCTGGTCTGGCACTGGAACAATAAAACCCGGCAGATCAATATTCCGCTGATTTCATTCATCTTTGGTGGAATCTGGGCCTGGCATATCGCCTGGAAATTTATGCTGGTCACGCAGGATCCTTATACCTTCCTGCTGCTGGCCCTGCTAAGCGTCCTGTTTATCGGCTCGCTGGCATTTGCCAGTGATATCAAAGCGTTTACTATCCACTCGCTGCCGACATTTCTGGTCTGTCTGTGGTTTTGCCCTCCCGAGTACTGGCCACGCATCGTTTACTCCCTCGCGCTGCCGATGATTGGGATTGCAATCCATCACGTGATTCAAAGACGTAACGACCGTTTTGCTCAGGACTTGCTGTACCGGCTGCTTGAGGAGCGGGAAACGCTTAACGATCTGAGCATGATGGACCCCCTGACCGGCCTGTATAACCGCCGTGGCCTGCAAAGCCGGCTGGAGAATCTGCCTACGCTTGAGCAGGGAGAACATTTCGTTCTGCTGCTGGATATCGATCATTTCAAGGCCTATAACGACCACTACGGCCATATGATGGGCGATCAGGCGCTGATTCGGGTTTCGGCTGCAATCCGTGACGCCGTGCGCTCACGCGATATCGTCGCCCGTTTTGGCGGTGAAGAGTTTATGGTGCTGCTGACCAGCGTCACGCTCGATCAGGCGCGCCAGACCGCCGAACGTATTCGCCAGAAGGTCTACGACCTGAAGATCCCGCATATGTTTAATGAGAGCGTGGCGACCAACGTCACCATCAGTATTGGCATTGCGATTTATGAGTCAGAGGATATCGAAGCGGCGCTCGAAAAAGCGGATAAAGCGCTCTACGAAGCCAAGCACATGGGCCGCAACAATATCCTCTTAAGCCCTGAACTCCAGGCAGGATAAGCCCCACCTCCCGCTTTACCGACAAAAGGCTTGCGATCGGTTTGCTCTATAGCTAGGATTGGCAATCATTATCATTTAGATTTGTATCCTATTCTCCTATGGCTACTCGTTCCGCACAAATCGTTGATCCTGTCATCTGGCTAGCCCCTCCTGGCGCCGGGCGTTCAACGCTTGCGGATTCCGTACGGGAAACCATCGCCGAGCATCGCGCTTACCTGCTCGATTTCATCAAGCTGGATGAACCCCATCCGCACCAGGCCATGACGCTGGCGCAGTGGTGTCGCCCGGCAGAGATGCACTCTTTGCTCGCGGTCTACTCCGATCATATCTATCGAAACCAGCCTAATCTCGCGCGAGAAAATAAACCGTTACTCTCCCTGTGGGCGCAATGGTACATCGGGCTGATGGTGCCTCCGCTGATGATAGCCCTGTTAACGCAGGACGCCGCGCTGGACCTTTCTCCGGAGCATTTTTTCGTCGAGTTTCATGAAACCGGCCGTGCGGCCTGCTTTTGGATTGACGTCCATGAGGATCGGAATACGACGGTACTGTCCGCGCAGGAGCGTATGGAAACGCTGGTGAAACAGGCGCTCATTCCAGTGGTAAATGCGCTGGAAGAGACTGGCGATATCAACGGGAAGCTTATCTGGAGTAATACCGGGTATCTCATTCACTGGTATCTGACAGAGATGAAAGCGGTGCTGGGCGATGAGACCGTCGAGGCGCTGCGTCAGTCCTGTTTCTTTGCCAAACAGCTTTCAGATGGCCAGGATAATCCGTTGTTCCGCACCGTGGTGCCGCGTGACGGATTACTGGTCCGTCGGACCTGCTGCCAGCGCTATCGCCTGCCGGATGTTCAGCAGTGTGGTGATTGTACGCTGAAATAATACCTATACAGGCTGCCCTCTTATAACGGGGGAAAATGCAAATACAAAAACGGCAACCGAAGTTGCCGTTTTGCTTTTTGATTAAGCCACCTGCTGGCTATCCTCTTCTGCATGCTGTGCTTCTTCGGCTTCCTGCTCCAGCAACTGCTTCTCGTACACTTTAAAGAACGGGTAGTAGATGATTGCCGAGACCAGCGCCAGCAGGATGACCAGCACCGCCGCACGGAAGTCCCAGCCCAACGCCCACGCAGCACCCACCGGGGCCGGAGCGGTCCACGGCACCACAGAAATCACACGTCCAATCAGATCCAGCTTCATGGCGGCCCATGCGAGCACCGCGTTCACCATCGGTGCCAGCAGGAATGGAATGAAGAACACAGGGTTCATCACGATTGGCGTACCGAAAATCACCGGTTCGTTAATGTTAAAGAAGCTTGGTACAACGCTTAAACGGCCAATGGAGCGCAGGTGTGCGGAACGGCTGCGCAGATAGCAGATCACCAGCCCCATCGTGGCGCCCGAGCCACCGATGACGATAAAGAAGGTCCAGAAGGCTTCCATAAAGATATGCGGCAGTGGCGCACCCTGAGCCAGCGCGGTCTGGTTCATGCCCAGGTTAGTCAGCCAGAACATCTGCAGCATGCCTGACACAATCGCAGCGCCGTGGATCCCGGCAAACCACAGCAGGTGACCAATTAACACAGCCAGCAGAATTGCAGGCAGAGAATCCGCCGCCGACACCAGCGGTTTAAAGATCGACATAATCGCCTGAGGGATCAGCATGTCGAACTGAGACTGAATAAACAGGCTCAGGGGATAAAGCGTAAGCACCACAACCAGCACCGGGATCAGCAGATCAAATGAGTTTTTGATCATCGGTGGCACCTGGTCCGGCAGACGAATGCCAATATTGTGTGCCTTCAGGAAACGCATCATCTCCACGCAGTACACGGCCACCAGAATCGCAGTAAAGATCCCGGTCCCGCCCAGGCTATCGACCGGCATCGCCCCTTTGGTTTTCGGTGCAGCAACCAGTAAAAATGCCATCAGCGACAGCATCGCGCACATGAACGGGTCGAGCTGATGCGACTTAACGTAGTGCTTACCCAGGTTGTAGGCGATAGCCGCACAGATGTAGATCGACATGATTCCCATGGTCATATCGAACGGGGTCAGGATCTGCCCTTCGAACTGCTTCGCCATATCCAGCCACGCACGGGCAAAGCCCCATGTGGTGTCCGGTGAGAAAGGCGGGTAAGCAAACACCAGCAAGAAGGAGCCGACAATCATAAAGGGCATCGCGGAAATAAATCCGTCACGAATCGCCATCACGTGGCGCTGGGAGGAGATACGCCCGGCGACGGGGCTGACATAGTTTTCAACGAACCGGAAAATAAGATTAAACGCAGCATGGTTGGCAGACATAGTGAGGCTCCTGTCAGACGTTCAGTTTGGACGCAGACGCGCCACACGGTGATCCATACATCATTGTCACCACCTTGCTGGTTCGTGTACCAGCGGTACCGCTCGGACAAATTGGTTTCATATTCGACTCTTATTATTGGATACAGGGGAAGTTACATCGTCAGTATTAATCTCTCCATCACACTCTGCAACCGGTTACTGTAACCGGTTTCCGTGAATGTGAAGGCGATCCAGAAAACGAGTGAACAGAATATTTGTTACCTAAGAGATATTTACAGAGCATAATTTCTTATGACAGATTACGCAGGATATTTGTCAGGAGATAACAATGAGTTTGCAGTCCGTACGGCAATTTTTTGCTGACAATGCCCCGGATATTGATGTCATCGAGCTTAGCCAAAGCACCGCAACGGTTGCACTGGCCGCAGCCGCCCATCATGTCGAGCCGGGACAGATAGCGAAAACCTTATCACTGAAGGTTAAAAACGAGGTGATTCTGGTGGTCGCAAAAGGCGATGCACGCCTGGATAACAAAAAACTGAAAAATGCATTTGGCGCGAAAGCGCGGATGCTGTGCAGTGACGAAGTGGTGACGCTAACCGGGCATCCCGTTGGTGGAGTTTGCCCCTTCGGCCTGGAGACTCCGCTGGCCGTTTACTGCGACGTTTCCCTTAAACAATATGAGGAAGTGCTTCCTGCGGCCGGGTCAATTCACAGCGCAGTGCGTATCGCGCCTGAGCGAATGGCTGAGCTTACATCGGCTAAATGGATTGATGTCTGCATCTGATCGCTGCGCCAGGTTCCTCTGGCGCAATGATGCACAATGAAAAGCACTACGCCGCCTTAACAGTCAGTTTCAGCTCACGCATGGGCAACTGCCCCAGAATATCTGCCGCATGCAGCAGCCCCACATCGGAACTCACCCCCAGCTTCACCATCACATTATATTTATGCGCGCGAACGGTTTTGATATTGCGTTTAAGCTGCTCCGCAATTTCGGGAATGGAAAGGCCCGCCGAAAGATGGCGCATAATCGCCCGCTCCATTGGGCTTAACATTCTGGACAAGCTTCCTTGCCAGTGGGCAAAGGCGTTGTTATTGACTCGCTCTGTTTCGCTTAACAGAATGATCAGCAGTTTTTGCAGCTCAGCCAGTGAGGCCGACTTACTGATTATTCCGTGAAGACGGGAAGGCGTCAGTTGACCAATCAATCTTGCCTCAACGTCGTCCGCTGCCAGAATAATGCGCTGTATACCACTGTGTGTCAGGGCCAGTTCTCGCAGTGACACCAGACAATTTCTTCGTTCTTCTCGCACATCTGAAAGCGAATAGATCACCGAGAAAAAAGGAGTCTGTGAAAGCGCAGCCTTGAAAGTGCTAAAGTTTTTAAACAGATGAAGGCGATAATCGCTAAATGGCGCGATGGCAAAGAGATGTTCAAGCCCCACGGCACTCATCGTGCATTGGTCTATGACAGCAATATCTCTTCCTGAGGCATTTGTTTCCATTCCTTTTGCTCTCCATAGGCTGAGATTAAGTTCAGCTCTCTCATTCCCTGTGTACTATTGATCCATGCGTACATTTCTGCATTTCCGTGCAGAGATAACCGACGCATCGCACTATTTTTTTGCGCACTGACGGTTTTATTGCTTTTTTTCAGTAATGTGGCGATTTGGTTTATTCCCCAGCCTTTTCCAAGCAGACGTAATACCTTACGTTCCGAGAGGGTCAGTATTACAGGGACTTTATACTCATTATCATCAACTCGCGGCTCAGGTGATAACAGCGTCTGACTTATCCGTTCGGAATACTCGCTCCCCGCGCGGATCGCGTTGATGACGCCTTCGATAGGTTCCATATCCGAAAGCAGTGTGCTTTCGGGGCGTATGAGCAACTCAACAGCGAGAGGGTAAAGAGGACGTGAGACCAGAAAAATCCAGTGGATATCCCGGTACTGACTTAATAACAGATAATAGTGTTCAAGCGCGCCGCGAGGGTTGACGTAATCACCTGAAATATCAGCAACCACGACGGATGCACGATTTAAATTCTGTAAAGTGAGATCGTCATGTGTGCGGCAAAAAGACACGTCATATTCTGGAAAATGGCTGGCCATGATGCCGCCCAGACCGGTTTGCATCACCGGGATTTTACTGATAACGATTACTGATTTTCCCTTCACTGGTGACATAGATTCTCCGAATCCTTTCTTCATCTAATTAATGATATTAAAATCACGGCTCAGACATGGGCATTATCCTGACCCTAAGTTATTAGTACAGGTTATATTAACGATAACAACTATAATCCTGACATTGTTAAATCCGAGGATAATATAATACAAAAATCAGAATAACATAATAGTCCTTGCGCAAAATATTAAACCCATCAAACTAAATTAATAAATTATATATATCATCAATTAGTATTCACGAAATGAATAAAAAACACCCCAGACCGCTCTGCGCCTGCCGTTGCATCCTGCCACTGATTGCACAAATGTTGATCTGACCCAGAGCCAGACAGGCCGCCGTTTGTGCTAAAAGTAAACATTCCAGACACTCTGGCAGTTCTCATTTTCAGGGCAACCCATGCAGGCAGATCAGTCGTCACAACGCGCCGCCACGCGACTATGCATACAGTGCGGTCTTTTCTTATTACAACACGGCGCAGAGAGCGCATTGGTCGAAGAGCTGTCGACCCGCCTGGGTCTGGCGCTGGGGATGCACAGCGTAGAAAGCTCTATCTCATCTAACGCCATCGTGCTGACCACCATAAAAGAGGGCCAGTGTCTGACGTCGACGCGCAAAAACCAGGATCGCGGAATCAATATGCACGTGGTCACCGAAGTGCAGCACATCGTCATCATGGCTGAACACAAGCTTCTGGACTTGCCCGGCGTTGAAAAACGGTTCAACCAGATTAAGCCGCTGCGCTACCCGCGCTGGTTAGTGGTGCTGATGGTGGGGCTGTCCTGCGCCTGCTTCTGCAAACTGAATAACGGCGGATGGGACGGCGCGGTGGTGACCTTTTTCGCCAGCGCCATCGCCATGTACGTGCGCCAGCTCCTGACGCAGCGCCATATGCATCCGCAGATTAACTTTTGTCTCACCGCCTTTGTCGCAACAACCGTCTCCGGTCTGCTGCTGCGCCTGCCTGTGTTTGTCAGCACTCCGAGCGTTGCCATGGCGGCCAGCGTCCTGCTGCTGGTACCGGGTTTTCCGCTGATCAACGCCGTCGCTGATATGTTTAAAGGGCACATCAATACGGGTCTGGCACGCTGGGCGATTGCGAGCCTGTTAACCCTCGCGACCTGCATCGGCGTGGTCATGGCCATGACACTCTGGGGGCTGCGCGGATGGGCATAATCGACTTTTTATTCGCTCTGGCACAAGACATGGCGCTGGCTGCCATTCCTGCCGTGGGCTTTGCGATGGTCTTTAACGTGCCGCAGCGCGCGCTGCCCTGGTGCGCCCTGCTGGGTGCTATCGGTCATGGTTCGCGAATGGTGATGATGACCGCCGGGTTTAACATCGAATGGTCAACGTTTATGGCCTCGATGCTGGTCGGCTGTATCGGCATTCAATGGTCGCGCTGGTATCTGGCGCACCCGAAAGTGTTCACCGTGGCGGCGGTGATCCCAATGTTCCCCGGCATATCCGCCTACACAGCGATGATCTCGGCGGTGAAGATCAGCCACTTCGGCTACAGCGAGCCGCAAATGATCCTGCTGTTGAGCAATTTCCTCAAAGCCTCGTCCATCGTCGGCGCGCTCTCCATCGGTCTGTCGATTCCCGGTTTATGGCTCTACAGAAAGCGCCCACGCGTTTGAATTTGTGTTCTCCCGCTGCCATGGCGATAATCCCTGCATTCTGTTTGGCGATGTAAGGAGTGGAAGTGGCTAACCCTGGCAGCGAATTCCCCGACCACCAAGATGATTCCAGCCTGAAGGACAAAATTTTTCAGAGCGCGATTACCCTGTTTGCCGAATACGGTCTGAACGGCGCGCGAATGGAGCAGATTGCCGAAAAAGCCGGCACCACCAAGCGCATGGTGGTTTATCACTATAAAAACAAAGAGAACCTCTATCTTCAGGCGCTGGAGTACGTTTACACCGAGATCCGCGCCAGCGAAAAACAGCTTAGTCTGTCAGGACTGCCGCCCGTTGAAGCGCTGGTCCATCTGGTTGAAGCGACCTTTGATTACCACGCCGATCACCCGGATTACATTCGTATTATCTGCATGGAGAACATGCAGCGTGGCCGCTTTATGCAGCAGTCCAGCTATCTGCGTCAGGTTAATCGCAGCGCGCTCGAACTGCTGGAAGCGATCCTGCAGCGTGGCAAAGAGAAGCAGCTGTTCAATCAGACCGTTGATGCGCGCGACCTGCACCGTTTGATCAGCAGCTTCAGTTTTCATTACGTCGCCAACAGCTATACCTTCACGCTGCTGTTTGAAGACGGCGCCGATGAGCAGGCCCAGCGCCAGCACTATCGCAAAATGGCCGTTCAGGTGGCCCTTCGCTATACCTGCCCATAAAATCGCTTGCAATTAAATCGTGCACTATCTATATTCATTTCATGAACGCGAAAACGAACGACACCACCGCTGCGCTGATGCTGGATAACCAGCTCTGTTTTGCCCTCTACTCGGCAAATCTGGCGCTCAATAAGCTGTACCGGCAACTGCTGGCACCGCTTAACCTGACCTACCCGCAGTATCTGGTGATGCTGATTCTGTGGGAGCAGGATGACATTACGGTGTCGGAGATTGGCGAACGTCTGTTCCTGGATTCCGCCACCCTCACCCCACTGCTGAAGCGTCTGGAAAGCGCTGGTCTGCTTGTCCGTCAGCGCTCGCGCCAGGACGAACGCCAGGTCGCCGTCACCTTAAGCGATGAAGGCCGCGCCCTCCAGCAGCAGGCGAAAAGTATTCCCCAGGCCGTGGGCTGTGCCGCACAATGCGATGCGGATTCCATGCTCGCTCTCAAGCAGCAGCTTGAGCAACTGCGCCAGCAGCTTCATCGCGCCTGAGGCTATAGTTAATAAGATTTTGTTTACCCATATATATCGCGCACTATTTAATAGCACGCATAACCGTAAGATGAGGAACCTGCCATGTCTTTAGAAAAAGTTGTTTATACCGCCAAAGCCAAAGCCACCGGAGGCCGTGATGGCCGTGCGACCTCTTCCGATGGCGTTCTGGATGTCAAACTGGGCGTACCGAAAGAGATGGGCGGTATGGGCGGCGAAGTCACCAACCCAGAGCAGCTGTTTGCGGCGGGCTACTCTGCCTGCTTCCTGGGCGCGATGAAATTTGTCTCTGCCCGTGACAAAATCGCGCTGCCGAAAGATGCGTTTATCGAAGGCGAAGTTGGCATTGGTCCACTGCCAACCGGTTTTGGTATCGAAGCCAAACTGAATATCCACGTGCCAGGTATGGACGAAGCCGAAGCCAAAAAGCTGGTCGACGCGGCGCATATCGTTTGCCCGTACTCTAACGCAACCCGCGGCAATATTGATGTGACGCTGAATATCATCGCCTGATAAGCCCCGTCGTATGCAGCCCCGGTGCGCACAGTGCCACCGGGGAAATCCCCCACCGTCCCCCCTTCTCTCTGTGCTACTATGACCCCATATCACGACGTCGTATCCCAGTAGAGAAAGTGTTATGTCATCCAGACTCCTGACCACCAGCGTCGCCGGAATCGATGCCTTTGTGCGCGATCCCCGTGGCATCTTAACCAAAGCCGATGGCGGTACTCTCGCCGTGTTTGCCGACAACGCGCCCGCGTTTTACGCCATCACGCCTGAACGCCTGGCACAGCTTTTGGATATTGAAGCGCGTCTGTCGCGCCCGGTCAGTGACGTCGCGTTAGATACACAATTCTTTGAAGAACCGACCAGTGCGCCGGTTGCCGTCCCGATGGGCAAATTTGCGATGTACTCTGGCTGGCAGCCGGATGCGGATTTCCAGCGCCAGGCCGCCCTGTGGGGTATCGCCCTGACGCAGACCGCCACGCCGGAAGAGCTGGCCGCGTTTGTCGCGTACTGGCAGGCCGAAGGCAAAGTGTTCCACCACGTGCAGTGGCAGCAGAAGCTCGCGCGCAGTATTCAGATCAACCGCGCCAGCAACGGCGGCCAGCCTAAGCGCGATATCAACACCATTTCCGAACCCGATAATCAGATCCCACCAGGATTCAGAGGATGATATGAAAAACGTCGGCGACCTGATGAAACGTCTGCAAAAAATGATGCCTGCCAACGTGAAGCCGGCCTTCACCTCGGGTGAAGAGCTGCTGGCCTGGCAAAAAGAGCAGGGAAAGATGCGCTCCGAAGCCCTGACGCGGGAAAACCGCGCTATGAAAATGCAGCGTACCTTCAACCGCTCCGGCATTCGTCCCCTGCATCAAAACTGTTCCTTCGATAACTATCGCGTGGAAAACGACGGTCAGATGATGGCCCTCGCCAAAGCACGCCAGTATGTCGAAGAGTTCGACGGCAGCATCGCCAGCTTTATCTTCAGCGGCAAACCGGGCACCGGTAAAAACCACCTTGCGGCGGCCATCTGCAATGAGCTGTTGCTGCGCGGAAAATCGGTTCTGATCATTACCGTCGCCGACATTATGTCGGCGATGAAAGACACCTTCAGCAACCGCGAAACCACGGAAGAGCAGCTGCTGAACGATCTGAGCAACGTCGATCTGCTGGTCATTGACGAAATCGGCGTCCAGACCGAATCCCGCTACGAAAAAGTGATCATCAATCAGATAGTTGACCGTCGCTCCTCGTCGAAGCGCCCGACCGGCATGCTCACCAACCATAAAGCGGAAGAGATGACCAAGCTGCTGGGTGAGCGCGTCATGGACCGCATGCGCCTCGGCAACAGCCTGTGGGTGAACTTCACCTGGGATAGCTACCGCGATCGCGTTACCGGCAAAGAGTATTAGGATATTTCCAGGAATGGCGCGCCTTTCACAGGTATATACTGAAGCCACTTCCAGCCCGATCAGGGCCTTTTAGAGTGCAATTTATGAAAAAAAATCTTCTTCTCAGCACAGCATTTAGCGTCGTTCTGCTCACCGGTACCGCCCACGCGGCCTCCTGGCAGGAGTCACTCTCCAGCGCAGCGAACGAACTGAGCAAAAGCAGCGGTAGCGCACAGAGCGGCGGGCTGTCTGCTTCGTCCCTCACCAGTCTGCTGGGCGGCAGCAATCAGAGCCTGAGCGCTGGCACCATGAACAACGCGGCCGGTATTCTGGGCTACTGCGCCAAGCAGAAGCTGGCATCGGTCACTGACACGCAGAACATCAAAAACCAGGTTTTAGATAAACTGGGGCTGGATACGCAAGAGCAGAAGCAGGACACCAACTATATGGATGGGATCCAGGGCCTGCTGAATGCCAAAGACGGCCAACAGCTGAACCTGAGCACCCTCGGTGACTCCGCGCTGGCGAAACAGGTGAAGACCAAAGCCTGCGATCTGGTGCTGAAACAAGGCGTTAATTTCCTCTCCTGATCCATCCCATTTTCTGCCACAACACGCCGCGATTGTTCCGTTACTCTGACAACGCGGCGCCAGACTCGTATTTTGCTCATTCTTTTACGTCTCAGCCCGCGTATAACGCGATGCGACGGCGATCAAAATTTCCACTTTCTAAACCAAATCCTAACAACAGCACATTTTAGTGACACTAGAATTGCAGCTATGTGACTTCGCCATTAAATTGTATCAACCAAAAAATAATCAGTTAGCCAGCTAAGCGACTGGCGCTATTGAGGATAAGCTGTTGTCAGAGTTTATTTCCCTTGCCCTGTTCCTGGCTTCCGTTGGCATCTATGCCTGGAAGGCCGGCCGCAACACCTGGTGGTTTATTGCCACATTACTGGTGTTGGGTATTTTTATTGTTTTAAACATTACCCTGTACGCCAGCGATTACTTTACCGGTGACGGCATTAACGACGCCGTGCTGTACACACTCACCAACAGTTTGACAGGCGCAGGAGTTAGTAAGTACATACTTCCGGGCGCAGGGCTGGTTCTGGCGCTGGTGGCGGTGTTTGGCACCCTCGGCTGGGTACTGCGTCGTCGCCGCCATCTTCCGCATCATATGGGTTATAGCCTGTTGGCCCTGGTGCTGGCGCTCGGTTCCGTCGATGCCAGCCCGGCCTTCCATCAGATTACAGAGCTGGTGAAATCCCAGTCCCGCGACGGCGATCCCGATTTCACGGCGTATTACAAAGAGCCGTCAAAAACCATCGCGCACCCGAAACTGAATCTGGTCTATATCTACGGCGAGAGCCTTGAGCGCACCTATTTCGATAACGACGCCTTCCCGAACCTGACCCCAGATCTCGGCCCGCTGAAAGACGAAGGGCTAGATTTCAGCCACACGGCGCAGTTGCCGGGCACCGATTACACCATCGCCGGGATGGTCGCCTCTCAGTGCGGCATTCCGCTGTTCGCGCCGTTCGAGGGTAACGCCTCCGCGTCGATGTCGAGCTTCTTCCCGCAGAATATTTGTCTCGGCGATATCCTCAAGAACTCCGGCTACGAAAACTACTTCATGCAGGGCGCCAACCTGCGCTTCGCCGGGAAAGACGTGTTCCTGAAATCCCACGGTTTCGATCACCTTTACGGTGCTGAAGAGTTAAAAACCACCGTCGCCGACCCGTCTTATCGCAATGACTGGGGCTTCTACGACGACACGGTGCTAGACGAAACCTGGAAGAAATTCGAGGAGCTGTCCAAATCCGGCAAACGCTTCTCGCTGTTTGCCTTAACCGTGGATACACACCACCCGGACGGCTTTATCTCGCGCACCTGCGAGCGCAAAAAATACGCGATCAACGGCAAGGACAATCAGTCGTTCAGCGCCGTGACCTGCAGCCAGGAACACATCGCCACCTTTATCAATAAAATCAAAACCTCGCCGTATTTCAAAAACACGGTGATCGTGGTCTCTTCCGACCATCTGGCGATGAAAAACACCGCGTGGGATGAGCTGAACAAGCAGGATCGAAGCAACCTGTTCTTTGTGATGCGCGGCGACCAGCCTCAGCAGGAGGTCATCGCCACGAAGCGTAACACCATGGATAACGGCGCAACGGTGCTGGATATTCTGGGCGGCGATAACTTCATCGGGCTGGGGCGCAGCACGCTCTCCGGCCAGTCGCTCTCTGAAGTCTTCCTCAATATGAAAGAGAAGATTCTGGCGTGGAAACCGGACGTGATCCGCCTGTGGAATTTCCCGAAAGAGATGAAAGATTTCACCATCGACCAGCAGAAAAACATGATTGCCTTCTCGGGTAGCCATTTCCGCCTGCCGCTGCTGCTGCGCGTCTCCGATAACCGCGTCGAACCGCTGCCGGAGAGCGAATACTCCGCGCCGCTGCGCTTCCAGCTGGCCGACTTCGCCCCGCGTGATAACTTCGTCTGGATCGATCGCTGCTACAAAATGGGCCAGCTGTGGTCCCAGCCGCTGTCGATTTCAACGGACTGGTGCGTGTCGCAAGGCCAGCTCGGCGGCGAACAAATCGTGCAGCGCGTCGATAAAGATCAGTGGAAAGGCAAAACCGCGTTCAAGGATACGGTAATTAACACTGACCGCTATCAGCGCAACGTGGATATGCTGAAAGTGGTCGATAACGATATTCGCTATAAAGCCGACAGCTTCGTGTTTAACGTGGCGGGAGCGCCGGAAGAGGTGAAGCAGTTTAGCGGTATTTCGCGCCCGGAATCCTGGGGACGCTGGTCAAACGCGCAGCTCGGCGATGAGGTGAAAATCGAATACGCCCAACCGCTGCCGGAGAAATTTGATCTGGTGATCACCGCGAAAGCCTTCGGCCCGAATGCCAACAAACCGATCCCGGTGCGTATCGGCGACAAAGAGCAGACGATAACCCTCGGCAACGAAGTGAGTACCACCACGCTGCATTTTGAGAACCCGTCGCGCAGCAATACGGTCGTGATCGTTCCGCCCGATCCGCAATCAACGAACGAGGGCAATATTCTCGGGCATTCGCCGCGCAAACTGGGGATTGGGATGGTCGAAATGAAAGTGGTACAGAACGCCGGTTAACGGCACATCTGCGTGCATGTCGGGTAAGCACAGCGCCACCCGACAACATCACAAATGCCTAAAGCGCCCCGCCTGAACAGGGCGCTTTTTTACATCAGAAGGTTTCCCAGTTTTCACTGGACGCGGTCGTCGCGGCAGCGGCTTTACGCCCCTTCGCCGAGATCACTGGCGTTTTCAGACCGGCGTTATCACGTGATTTCTGCTGCTCTTGCTGAATGCGGAAGACCGCCACAGCCTGCGTCAGACGGCTCGCCTGCTCTTCCAGCGCGGCGGCTGCCGCTGCGGACTCTTCCACCAGCGAGGCGTTCTGCTGCGTCACACGGTCCATCTCCGCCACAGCCAGGCCGACCTGGTCGATACCGCGGCTCTGCTCATCAGACGCAGAGGCGATTTCGCCCATAATGTCGGTCACGCGGGTCACCGCATTCACGATTTCACCCATCGTTTCACCGGCGCTTTCCACCAGAGTAGAACCCAGCTCAACGCGGCCTACGGAGTCTTCGATCAGGCTCTTGATTTCGCGAGCCGCCTGGGCGCTACGCTGTGCCAGGTTACGCACTTCACCTGCCACCACCGCAAATCCACGGCCCTGCTCACCTGCACGCGCAGCTTCGACGGCGGCGTTCAGCGCCAGGATGTTGGTCTGGAAGGCAATACCGTCGATCACGCTGATAATGTCAGCGATTTTCTGCGAACTGCCGGCGATGTCACGCATGGTTTGCACCACGTTATCCACCACTTTCCCGCCTTTCTGCGCGGTCTCGGACGCACTCAGCGCCAGATTGCTCGCCTGACGGGCGTTTTCGGCGTTCTGCTTCACGGTAGCGGTCAGCTGTTCCATGCTGGCAGCGGTCTCTTCGAGAGACGCAGCCTGCTGCTCGGTACGGGAAGAGAGGTCGTTGTTGCCGACAGAGATTTCGCTCGCGCCGCTGTAAATCGCATTCGCGCCGTTACGCACGTCGCCCACGGTGCTCACCAGCTCGCTCTGCATATGACGCAGGGTATCGGCCAGCTGTCCCATCTCGTTGGTGCCTTCGACGTCAATGCGCTTCACCAGATCGCCACTGGCGATATGACGGATGCTGTCGATCAGACGATTCAAAGGCGAGATCAAGGATTGCTTGATGCCCAGCCAGACGCCGACGATCACCACCAGCACCGCGATCAGCACGCTGATCAGCACCCAGATCGCCTGAGTGTAAGAGCTGTTGCTGTCATCCACGGCGGTCTGATACAGATGATCGTTTTGCTGCAGGTAGTTCACATACTGCTTCTCAAAACCATCCTGATAGCTCTGGGTCGGCTGATCGAAGAAGTCATTGATCTTACCTGCGCCCAGCAGCTGAATCAGCTCGGCCAGCGCACCGTGATAGATATCATAGTTACGCTTGATCTCCATCGCGGCAGCGTCGCTCTGACGCGGATCGCGCGGCAGTGCTTCGTAGTCGGCCCAGTTTTTCTCCGCCTGCTTCAGGGAAGCGGACGCAATCTGCATCAGCTCTGCAACGGTCGCGCCGCTGCCGATATTGCTCTGATCCATCATGTAGCGAATACCCGCGCGGTTCAGGGTATTACGGGTTTGCAGCAACGCGACCCAGCTGCCGTTCAGCGTGGATTGTTGCTGGCGAATAGTTTGTAGGACAGTGAAGTTTTCTTTGTCATGCTTCAGGGCATTAAAGAAAAGACCACCGGATGTCAGTTGTAACAGGCCAAAAATAGCCAAAACCAGCAACAAGCTGGTGACAATCTTGATACGATTTAACATGTTTTCTCTTTCCATCAGACAGATAACAGAATTTTCGGCCTGGTTAGGGAAAACTTTACGAAAATCGTGTTGATGATTTGAACATTTACGGATGATTTCGCAAAAAACTATTAATGTTTATCCTAAATCGCGCCGTTATATATTCCATAAGATAAATTTTATCTCTGTCGCACTGACATATTCTGTCAGTGACATCCTTATTCTTCAGAGATCCTCACCGCACTAAACGGGAATATAATATGACAACTCCAGCCCGCAGCCGCTCTGCTGAACGACTCGTCGATATTCTTATGGAGCTGCATTTAAACGGCGTCGTTAACCGCAGCGATCTGATGCAAAAATATAAAATAACCGAACGTACGGTATATCGGGATCTGAATGCACTGTCGCCGATTGTTCAGCACACGGGAAATGGTCTGTATCGCCTGATTCACGCCCAGCAAAATCCCAGCGGGCAAGGGCTGCACAACGCTGTCGCTAACTTTTTGAATGCTGACAGTTATTTCCCTGTCAGAGGCACCGCGTTCTGGCAGAGTCTGGAGGCGCGCGTGGAAGAGAATCATATTCTGATCCTCAACAATGACGCTGAACACTCGGTTCAGAATGATATTCGTCGTCATCTCACTGCAATTGAAAAATCGATAAAAGAGCGTCACGTTTGCCAGATAGTTTATAAAAACAAAACCCGGCTCATTAATCCATACAAATTAATTAACAAAAAAAATATATGGTATTTACAAGCTACGGAAAATGGCAGGCTGAAATCCTTTTCATTAAGCCAGATCAGTTGGCTGGATATTCAAAAAGAGACCTTTTCGCTGGATAGCGATACGGCTGAATTACTGGAAAAAAATCTCGACCCGTGGGTGAGTGAAGAGACCTTCGAGGTAAAAGTGTTTACCAACAATCGTATCTCGCACTACTTCACGCGCCGGGACCTGTTGCCGGAGCAGGAGGTGGTCGCAGAAAGCGACGACGGGGTGACGATCCGCTGTCAGGCGGCACATGAAAATCAGATCCTGCCGCTCATCTTCTACTGGCTGCCAAACATTCAGGTGCTGGAGCCTCAATGGCTGCGGGACAAACTCTTCGACACGCTCGAAGGTTATATGACAAATGCTACCGCCGACGCCCTCGAATAAACGATGTGATCTCAATCACATAAACCAGACCACTGGTGGCGAGCCTTAACCACTCGCCCCGGTCTTTGACCGCTTAACCACCGCAATCAACCACTCACCCATTTACCTTCCTTTACACGCGCGACGATCTGGCAAGATCGCCTCAGCATTAATCAATACCTCCTCAAAACAAACTCAGGCCCTTTTTCCAGCTAAAAAACCAGGTCTAACTATGGATACGAAAAAACTACTTAAGCACGTACCCTGGGCGCTCCTCGGGATCCTCGGTGCTTTCTGTCTGGCGGTTGTCGCATTACGCCGGGGCGAACACGTAAGCGCCCTGTGGATCGTGGTCGCGTCGGTTTCCGTCTATCTGGTAGCGTACCGCTACTACAGTCTTTACATCGCGCAGAAGGTCATGAAACTCGACCCGACGCGTTCCACGCCGGCGGTCATTAACAATGACGGCCTGAACTACGTCCCTACCAACCGCTATGTGCTGTTTGGTCACCACTTTGCCGCGATTGCCGGTGCAGGCCCGCTGGTTGGGCCGGTGCTTGCCGCGCAGATGGGTTACCTGCCGGGTACCCTGTGGCTGCTTGCCGGCGTGGTTCTGGCAGGCGCGGTGCAGGACTTCATGGTGCTGTTCATCTCGACCCGCCGTAACGGGGCCTCTCTGGGTGAGATGATTAAAGAAGAGATGGGCCGCGTGCCGGGCACCATTGCCCTGTTTGGCTGCTTCCTGATCATGATCATCATCCTTGCGGTGTTGGCGCTGATCGTGGTGAAAGCCCTGGCAGAAAGTCCATGGGGTGTGTTCACCGTCTGCTCGACCGTACCGATTGCGCTGTTCATGGGTATCTACATGCGCTTTATCCGTCCGGGCCGTGTCGGTGAAGTATCCGTGATTGGTATCGTGCTGCTGGTGGCGTCCATTTACTTCGGCGGTATCATCGCTCACGACCCGTACTGGGGCCCGGCGCTGACCTTCAAAGACACCACCATTACCTTCGCATTGATCGGCTACGCGTTTATCTCCGCCCTGCTGCCGGTCTGGCTGATTCTGGCCCCGCGTGACTACCTGGCGACGTTCCTGAAAATCGGTGTCATCGTCGGTCTGGCGATCGGTATCGTGATCATCAACCCGGAACTGAAAATGCCAGCCGTGACCCAGTACATTGACGGTACCGGTCCACTGTGGAAAGGCGCGCTGTTCCCGTTCCTGTTTATCACCATCGCCTGTGGCGCCGTCTCTGGCTTCCACGCCCTGATTGCCTCCGGCACCACGCCGAAGCTGATGGCCAACGAAACCGACGCGCGCTTTATCGGTTACGGTGCAATGCTGATGGAATCCTTCGTGGCGATCATGGCACTGGTTGCAGCGTCCATCATCGAGCCAGGTCTGTACTTCGCGATGAACACTCCGCCTGCGGGCCTTGGCATCACCATGCCAAACCTGCATGAGATGGGTGGTGACAACGCAGCGCTGATTATGGCGCAGCTGAAAGACGCCAGCGCACACGCGGCGGCGACCGTCAGCTCCTGGGGCTTTGTGATCTCGCCTGAGCAAATCATGCAGACCGCAAAAGACATCGGTGAGCCATCGATTCTGAACCGTGCCGGTGGCGCACCCACCCTGGCCGTTGGTATCGCACACGTGTTCCACAAAGTGCTGCCGTGGGCTGACATGGGCTTCTGGTATCACTTCGGTATTCTGTTCGAAGCGCTGTTCATCCTGACCGCGCTGGACGCCGGTACCCGTGCGGGCCGCTTCATGCTCCAGGACTTGCTCGGTAACTTCGTGCCATTCCTGAAGAAAACCGACTCTCTGGTGGCGGGCGTTCTGGGCACCGCGGGCTGTGTGGGCCTGTGGGGTTACCTGCTGTATCAGGGCGTCGTTGACCCGCTTGGCGGCGTGAAGAGCCTGTGGCCGCTGTTCGGTATCTCTAACCAGATGCTGGCTGCCGTGGCGCTGGTCCTGGGTACCGTGGTGCTGGTGAAGATGAAACGCACCAAATACATCTGGGTGACGGTCGTTCCGGCGCTGTGGCTGCTTCTGTGCACCACCTGGGCGCTGGGTCTGAAACTGTTCAGCACCAACCCGCAGCTGGAAGGCTTCCTGTTTATGGCTAACCAGTACAAAGCGAAAATTGCCGCAGGCGGCGGTGACCTGACTGCACAGCAGATTGCCAACATGAACCATATCGTGGTGAACAACTACACCAACGCCGGTTTAAGCATTCTGTTCCTGGTCGTGGTCTATAGCATCATCTTCTATGGCATCAAAACCTGGATGAAAGTGCGTAACGCCGAAGGGCGTACGGATAAAGAAACCCCGTATGTGCCTGTACCGGAAGGCGGCGTGAAGACCTCTTCACACCACTAAAACCCTGGCGGGTGGCGACTACGCTAACCCGCCCTACGCAATACCTGTAAGCCCGGCAAGCGTAGCGTCGCCGGGCTTTTTCTATCTGGATGGCACAATGTTTGGTAACTTAGGCGAAGCAAAAAAATACCTCGGTCAGGCGGCGAAAATGCTGATTGGCATTCCGGACTATGACAACTACGTTGAACATATGCAGACCAACCATCCGGATAAACCGTACATGACCTACACAGAATTCTTCCGCGAGCGCCAGCAAGCGCGCTACGGCGGCGATGGCAAAGGCGGCGTACGCTGTTGCTAAAGGAGAGAACATGACCCCCATTGCAGTCACCCTGTTAACCGGCTTTCTCGGCGCGGGCAAAACCACCCTGCTGCGCCACATCCTTAACGAACAGCACGGCTTTAAAATTGCGGTGATCGAAAACGAATTCGGCGAAGTCTCTGTTGACGACCAGCTGATAGGCGATCGCGCCACCCAGATCAAAACCCTGACCAATGGCTGCATCTGCTGCACCCGTTCAAACGAGCTGGAAGACGCTCTGCTCGATCTGCTCGACAGCCGCGATCGCGGCGATATCGCCTTCGACCGCCTGGTGATCGAATGCACCGGCATGGCCGACCCCGGCCCAATTATCCAGACCTTTTTCTCCCATGAGATCCTCTGCCAGCGCTACCAGCTGGACGGCGTGATTGCGCTAGTGGATGCGGTCCATGCCGACGAGCAGATGAACCAGTTCACCATCGCCCAGTCGCAGGTGGGTTACGCAGACCGCATTCTACTGACCAAAACCGACGTGGCTGGCGACGCCGAAAAACTGCGTGAACGCTTGACGCGCATCAACGCCCGCGCGCCGATTTATACGGTGGTTCACGGCGATATCGACCTGGCGCAGCTGTTCAACACCAACGGCTTTATGCTGGAGGAGAACGTCACCTCAAAACCACGCTTCCACTTTATCGGCGATAAGCAGAACGACGTCACCTCCATCGTGGTCGAGCTGGATTATCCGGTCGATATCAGCGCCGTGTCCCGCGTGATGGAAAATCTGCTGCTGTCGTTTGCCGACAAACTGCTGCGCTACAAAGGGATGCTGTGGATTGACGGCGAGCCAAACCGCCTGCTGTTCCAGGGCGTTCAGCGCCTCTACAGCGCCGACTGGGACCGTCCGTGGGGTGATGAAACGCCGCACAGCACCATGGTCTTTATCGGGATTCAGCTGCCCGAAGAGGAAATCCGGGCGGCGTTTGCTTCACTCAAGCCCTGATCGCAGGAAACATAACCGCCCTTATCGGGCGGTTATGGCAAATATCGCGTAATGTCGATTAGAGAAATGTAATTTTTCGTCATTTACAAAGTTTTTTTGAAATAATGATAATCCTCATTAATTCACTTCTCATCATTATTTCCGCGATATTCAGGCTTTGTTTAGCTGATAAATAAAACGAAGTCTAAACACGAAAAGATAAATAGTTGACGCCGTGACAAACCCACTTTAGCTCAACAACAATCATACCGAAAAGTAACAAAACCAGCATAAAACCGCGAGTCACGTCACATTTGCAGTCATAAACATCGCTTGTTAAGGTGTCCTCAGATTAATTTGATGACGAGGAAATACACCATGAAAAAGATTAACTTCATTCTGCTTTCTGTTCTGACCGTAACATCTGGCTCCGCACTGGCGATGGGCGCATCTATTGAGCAGGGTAAAAACTTCACCAACTTAAATATCGAAATGGGCAAATCCACCTCCGGTATTTATGCTGAAAGTAACTGGCTCAAAAATACCGATGACGGTACTCAGACGGGTGGTGTAGGTGCAGGTTATAACCTGGAAGTGGGCCCGGTAATGCTGAATGCAGGTGCGAAAGCCCTCTACCTCGGCCCGAAAAAAGGCGATAACGGTGTCGCATTCCCGGTCGGCGGTGGTGTAAACGTGGCTCTGACCGACAGCATTAACGTCTTCGGTGAAGGTTACGTAGCGCCTAACGGCCTGAACAACAGCGTGAAAAACTACGTCGAAGCCAATGGCGGCGTGAGCTGGACGCCAGTTAAACCGGTTACGCTGAAAGTGGGCTATCGCCACGTAAGCGTTGACGGCAAAGACGGTCGTCCAAACCACACCCTGATTGACGGTGCCTACGTCGGCGGCGGCGTGAGCTTCTAAGGCTTGCGAACAAAACAAAAAACCTGCCCCAGGGCAGGTTTTTTTATATGAGAGATTCGCTAACGCTGAACCTGCAAAATCTCCTGCGATTCCTGATTGGCACTCACCTCCTGCGGCGTTAACCACAGCGGCTTCCGGCCAAAGGTTTCGTACATTTTCAGCTGATCGTCATAATGCTTATCCGGCGTCCCATCCGGGGCCACAAACCCGCTTTGACCGGGCGCAACCACGTCCCACGCCAGCACCGGGCTTGCTCCCGATTGAGGGGAGAAGACAATCATGTCGTTTTCCGTTCCCCGGTTCTGATATTCGGCCTGATGACGCGCCTCTTTCGTCGCCGCCTGCGGCACGCCAAAGAAGTTGTTCGCGCGGAAGGTCAGCGCCATGGCAGGTGTTTCCCAGGCGTTGATATCCGTACCGTAGCGCGCCGAAAGCGTCTGCCACGCATCCTGCAGGGCCGCGAGGACGACCGTCTCCTGCGACTGTCCGGCAAAGAGATCGACCTCCTGCGGGATCGCCGATTTTTCCCCCTCCAGCGCTTCGAACAGGATCTTGGCCCCGACGCTGATATTCAGCGAGCCGGTCGGCCCGTCCTGCGTCGTTTCATAGCCGCTGGCACTGTACCAGGTGTTAAAGGGTGCCGGTACGGCGGCAACCACCGTGCGCTTCAGCATACTGGTCAGCCAGGCATTGAGAATGGCGGAACCGGGTTGATCATAGGTTTTCCCGTCGTCGCGTAAGCGATTTTGACCGTCCCAGCTCGTGAGCTTTTGCACCAGCTGCTGGCGGGGATCGCTCTGCGGCAAACTGCCCGCCGCTTTTTGCAGCGCAGGCAGGAACAGACGCAGGTTCAGATCCTGACGGCTGGTTTTTTGGATCAATCCCCAGGCTTGTTCGTAGGTCAGCGTGGGCTGTTTATCGATAAGCTGCGTGATTTCAGTAACGCGATCCGCCCCGCCCCATAAGAACGCGAACAGATCAGAGGCCGGATAATCTCTCTGCGGAGCGTTGTTCCAGTTAGCGATATACCCCGACTGCGGGTTATACACCTTCGGATTGAGATCAAACGACAGCAGCCCCTGCCAGTCCCACTTTCCGGTGCCAGGCACCGGCAGGCGCGGATCGTGACCCGACTGGCGTTTCGGATATGCGCCCCCATGAACGTAACCGATGTTGCCGTCGATATCCGCGTAATACCAGTTGATAGTGAGCGCCTGCTTCGCCGCCTGCGCCGTCCAGCTCGGCCAGTCTTTGGCCTTCATCTGGTGCGTCCACGCCAGCAGGGAAGCCACCTCTTTCCCCTCCCATGCGCGCGCTTTGGCGTAGGCGGTGTGTGTCGCCGGATCGACGTTGATCACGTTGCCGTGAACGGTTCGCCAGACGGTAAACGTCTCCGGCTGCCCGTCTTTCACGGCGATCGTCTCTTCGCGACGCTGCATTTTGATCCACTCGCCGTTATGCAAATATTCACCGGGTTTGCTCTCGGAGGTCTGCTCCGCAAAGATATCCACATCGTCGCCGAATCCCGCCGTCGCGCCCCATGAAATGGTCCCGTTGTGGCCGAACACCAGCCCCGGATAGGCAAACGGCGTGTTGCCGGTCACGTCATAACCCGCGCCGTGCAGCCCAATACCATAGGTATACGCCGGGGCGTACCAGCCAAATTGCGGGCCGTTGACCATAATCGCTTTCGCGTCCTGCGCCTTTTTCTTGCCAATCACCCACATATTGCTGGTGGTCGGGTAACCCGCCAGGCCATTGGCCCCACTACGGGCAAACTGGGCGGCGATCGTTTCGCGGTTTTGCCCGGCGGTGAGTGCCAGCAGTGCGCCATCCCGGCCTTTCGCCGGTCGGTCGAGCATCGGTGCGGGGAGATCGTAGCGCGGGAGCAGCGCGGCGGTTTGGCTGTTTTTCAGATCGACCGTGATCGGATAGCGACTCTCCTGTGCGGCGATGGTGGTCGGCGCTGCCGGATTCACCAGCCATTTCAGCTGGTTAAACACCCCCATCCCTTTTTGCGCGCCGTATCTATCTTTTAACGCCGTGAGAAGCGCCAGGTTGTCGATTTCACTGGTGCTATCGGAGAAACGGTTGGCCATCGTGCCAACAAAAACCATCGCCACATCAAAGGGCTGCCAGTGCCCAGGCTTAAAACCAAACTCGGTAAATTGCGCAGGCAGACGCTTACCCGGCTCGGCGTTCACTTTATCAATCCAGGCGTTCATGCCGTCGGCATAACCCTTAAGGATCGCTTTATCATCGGCGGAGAGCGCGGCGATCTGCGCGTGAATCGACGCCGGCCAGTAGTTCTGGCGGATATCCTTATCAAAACTCACAAAAGATTTTCCGAGCACTTCAGACACCGTGCCCTGGGTGCTGCGACGGGCCATCTCCATCTGGAACAGGCGATCCTGCGCCACCACATAGCCGTAACCGTAAAAAAGACGATAGGTATCATCGGCGTAGATATGCGGCATGCCGTAGCTATCGCGAACGATCTTGACCTCTGTCGGGGCGGTATTCGCCAGCGCCGCGAGGCTCCAGCTTAGCGTCAGGGAAGCCACAACACAGTTCACGATCATACGATTTGTATTTTTCATTGTATCCTCTTGCAGGTGTATGATTTTCGATTTGATACTAGCAAGAGGCGAATTGTTATCCAGAACAGCCAGTTTGTTTCACTGCGAACTGTGAGTCTGGTAACTAATTCATGATACGAATATATCCATTATGTGATACCAGGCGAATCACAATCATTTGTTGATTGCAAAAAAAGGGCGGCTCGTAAGCCACCCTGTTTAGTGCTGTGAAATCGGTTAGCGGCGAACGACCACCAGCTTCTGATTCACAAACTCTTTAATGCCCAGATCCGAAAGCTCGCGACCGTAGCCGGAGCGCTTCACGCCGCCGAACGGCAGTTCAGCCGCCGTGTCGGTCAGCCAGTTGATGTAGACCATCCCGGTTTCGATCCGCGAGGCCATTTTCTTCGCACGCTCAATGTCCTGGCTGAATACCGCCCCGCCCAGCCCGTAGTTCGAGTCGTTTGCCAGGCTCACCGCTTCGTCGTCGTTTTTGACGACATAGAACTGCGCCACTGGCCCGAAGAACTCTTCAAAATAGGCCGGATTCTCACGGGAGATATGGGTCAGGATTGTCGGCTCAAAGAAGTTGCCGTCGCGCTGCACCGGCTTGCCGCCCACGTGGACTTTTGCGCCGTTTTTCACCGCCTCGTTAACCTGTTTGGTTAACGTCTCCAGCGCATCTTTCGACGATAGCGGCCCCAAAGTGGTGCTCTCATCCAGCGGATCGCCGATTTTGACCTCGCGGAACGCCTCGGTGAAAGCCGTCAGGAACTGATCGGCCACTTTTTCATGGACGATAAAACGCTTCGCGGCGGTACACACCTGCCCGGCGTTGTTGAGTCGGGCATTGACGCCGATCTTAACCGCTTTCTTGAGATCCGCATCGTCGAGCACGATAAACACATCGTTACCGCCCAGTTCGAGGGTCGATTTTTTGATGTGCTTCGCCGCCTGCGCTGCGACCACGCTCCCGGCCTTCTCAGACCCGGTCAGGGCTGCACCCTGCACGCGCGGATCGGCAATGATCTTCGCGACCTGATCCTGCGAGATAAAGAGGTTCGTCCAGGCGCCGTCCGGCGCACCGGCTTCACGCACCAGATGGGCGAACGCCTCCGCGCAGTGCGGCACGATGCTGGCGTGTTTCGCCACCACAGGGTTGCCCGCCGCCAGGTTCGGCGCCAGCACACGCATCAACTGATAGAACGGGAAATTCCACGGCTCAACGGCCATCACCACGCCGATAGGATGGTGCTCCACCCAGGCGTCTCCCAGTTCCGATTTGTACTTCACTGGGGCGAGAAATTGTTTCGCATTGTCTGCGTAATAGCGGGCGATTTGCGCGCAAAGCTTCACTTCCCCGCGGCTTTGCCCGATGAGTTTCCCCATCTCCTGACTGGCGATTTTTGCCAGCTCTTCGCTCCGGCTATCGATCAGATCCGCCAGCTTATGCAGCACCGGCAGACGCTGTTCGATAGCGCCTTTCGCCCAGTCGGAATGGTAAAGGGCATCCGCCGTTTTTAGCGCGGCCTCGACATCAGCATCGGTATGAGATTTGTACTCTTTAATGAGCTTGTTGTTAGCAGGATTCACTGTCTGGTAAGCCATGTAGGTCTCCTTAATTACCGCTTAGGGTATTAAGGGTAGTCAAAATGGCCGGGGGTGGGCGTAAAGTTGGGTATATACGGACGTTTCTTAGAAACATGTTGTAAAAAAGGCACATCACCCGATGTGCCTTACCTGTTTATTCGTCAAAAGAGCAGTAACCGCCTTTATGATGCGAGCCGGTCCCGCCGTGAGGGTGCTGCCCTTTTGGGCAGGCCAATGCTGTAAATGACGTCATCGTAAATAAAGCCAAAAACATTGCTACAAGAATCTTTTTCATGTATTCCATCCGCGAAATAAATAATTCCTATTTATATTTCCCCGCGTAAACAAACGGGAAGGGAAATTATACTCCCGGTAAATAGGGTTATTAATTAACGGATGTCGCAAATAGATTAACGATCGTGCTGCGCGATAAATTTTTTTATGCAAACAGGCATTCGCCCGTTCAGAATGGCAGCGGCAAAACCGCAGAGCCACAAGGCTCACCATTGACTCCCATCACAGTTCCTCTGCGTCATTTCCCCCACTACCTCTGGGCTGCTCATCCTAACCCGTTGAAAATCCACATACCCAACAACCATCCATTCGAAAAACACTATCAATAACCTATTTTATCCAATTGGATATGCAATCACGCTCTCCACAGAATGTGTACAAACCTACGCATTCAGGAGTTCCCATGTCTATTTCCGTGATTAACAACACCCCGTATGAAGCCGTTGAAATCATTCAGGCTGCCAAACCCGGCTTTAAACCGCGCATCGCGTTTATCCTCGGCTCCGGCCTTGGCGCGCTGGCGGATAAGCTTGATAACAAAACCGTTATCTCTTACGAAAAACTGCCGGGCTTCCCGGTCAGCACCGTGATTGGTCACGCGGGTGAAATAGTGATGGGTTCGCTGCACGGCGTGGATCTCATCTGCATGAAAGGACGCGGGCATTTCTATGAGGGCGTCGGGATGGGCATCATGACCCACGCGGTGCGCACCTTTAAGCTGCTCGGCTGCGAATTCATGTTCTGCACCAACGCCGCCGGTTCACTCAACCCGAACATCCCGGCGGGCAGCCTGGTGGCGCTCAATGACCACATCAACACCATGCCGTCCACGCCGCTGGTTGGGCCGAACGACGACCGTTTTGGGCCGCGCTTCTTTAGCCTCGCCAACGCCTACGACAACGATCTGCGCGCAAAACTGCACCACACAGCGGGTGATCTCAACATCACGCTGCACGAAGGCGTGTTCGTCTCCTACCCGGGGCCAAACTTCGAAACGGCGGCAGAAATCCGCATGATGCAGAACATGGGCGGCGATGTGGTCGGCATGTCGGTGGTGCCGGAAGTGATTGTTGCGCGCCACTGCGGCCTGAAAGTGCTGGCGGTTTCGGCCATCACCAACATGGCGGAAGGGCTGAGCGACGTGGAACTGTCCCACGAACAAACCCTGAAATGTGCGGCGATGGTCACCGACGATTTCATTCGCCTGATTAGCCAGTTCGTGAAGAACTGCCGCTAACTTCCCGTCCAGCGGCGGGCACGCGCCCGCCAGGAGAAATACAGATGTCAGAAAATTACTCTCGCGGCAGTCTGAATGCGATTTCGTATCTGAGCTACTACTTCGTCGGCGCGCTGGTCTCGACGCTGGGGATTGTCCTCGGCCCGCTCTGCGCCGCGTTCAATAAGGATCCGAGTTTCATCGGCCAGGTGTTTACCCTGATGAATATCGGCATGTTCGTGCCGATCATGCTCGGCGGCATTCTGATGAAAAAATGGGGTCTGCAAAAGCCGCTGGTGATCGCCGCCGCGTTGACGATCCTCATCAGCGCCCTGCTGTTCGCCACCCCGACGCTGACCATGTTCAGCGTGGCGGTCGCCATTATCGGTGCCTGCGGCGGTATTTTTATGACCATCGGCAGCTACCTGGTGGTGCGCATCAATCCGGACGAAAAAAGCCGCTCATCGAGCCTGATCTTCACCGATTTCTTCTTCAGTCTGGCGGGCGCAACGCTCTCCTTCCTGCTGGCGTGGCTGTTTAAAATGGGCGCGAGCTGGATTGCCATGTACGGCATCATGGGCGGGCTGGGCGTGCTGATGCTGATCCTCACCCTGCGTAGCCGTTACCCAAGCACCGTTGCGCCAGAACCGGCGCATCAGGACACCACCCGCAAAGAGCCGTGGGGTCGTTCCGTGTGGCTGCTGTGCGGCGCGCTGTTCCTGTTCCTGCTGGCGGAGCCGATTTTCACCATGTGGACGCCAGGCTATCTGCAGTGGCGTTTCCAGATGCTGCCAGAACAGGCGGCGCTGTACACCACCGTCTACTGGGTGGCGAAAGCGACCGGGCTGTTCCTCAATCAGTTCACCGTCAAATGGATGAAGCTGCGCACCTTCCTGCTGATCTGCACCGCCGTCGGTCTGGTGGCGATTGCGCTTATCAGCAACAGCGCCAATACCACGCTGATTCTGATTGCCTGCGGCGCGTTCGGTTTCTTCAACTCTGGCCTGTTCTCCGGGCTGATGAGCTACGGTTCGCTGCAGGTCAGCCGCAGCTCCCCGACGCTTATCTCCGCGCTGCTCACCTGCGGCACCGTCGGCACGCTGCTGTTCGCCACTGTCTCGTCGCTGGTTAACAGCCGCTACGGCCTGCACGGCGCAGTGAATGCCTCCACCTGCGCCTACGCGCTGCTGATGGTGACGCTGCTTGCGGCCATCGCCTGCAGCAAGGCTGAACGCCTGCACCGGGGCGAGGCGGTCGCGGTTTGACAGGCTCCAGGGAGGGTTGCATGATATCGCCACCCTCCTTTTTTTCGGTGCCCGGTATGCTCGATTCACAGGCCAACAGCCGCATTCGCTTCCGGATGCTGCGCTATTTCCAGACCCTCGCCGATGAGCTGCATTTTGGGCGCGCTGCCGCCAGGCTAAATATCTCCCAGCCGCCGCTGAGTATGCAAATCAAAGAGCTGGAAGAGCTGCTGGGCGTGGAGTTGTTTGAGCGTACCAGCCGCAAAGTGGTGCTGACTCACGCCGGAAAAGTGCTGAAAGCGGAAGTCGACCGTCTGCTCAGCGCCACCGAACAGTCCCTGAACTATGTGCGCCAGATTGGCCGCAGTGAAAAGCAGCACATCAATATCGGGATGATTGGCAGCGCGATGTGGGGACCGTTGCTGACGCGCATGAAAGCGTTCCGCGAGGCCAATCCGGACGTCAACTGGACGCTGCACGAGCTGGGCCAGCAGGAACAGACCGAGGCCCTGCGCGCGCGCACCGTGGATATCGCCATCAACCGCAACGTGATCCCTCACGTCGAAGCCAAAATCCGCTGCCAGATGATTGCCCGTGAGGCGGTGTGCGTGGCGGTACATGAGAGCGATCCGCTGTGCCGCCGCAGCAAAATATCCCTGAAAGATCTGGTCGACCGGGCGTTTATCTCCCTCTCTTTCACCCACAGCGACTTTGCCCGTCAGGTGTATGACAGCTGCCTCGCGCTGGGCGTGTCGCCGCTGGTGACGCATCAGGTCTTTGAGCCGCAGACCGCGCTGGCGCTGGTCAGCACCGGTAATGGCGTATCGCTGTTACCCGAATCCTGCGCGCTGATCCACTGGCCGGGCGTGGTGTTCCTGAAACTTACCGAGACTATCCCCGCCGATCTCTACGCGCTGTGGTACGACGAGCCGCTGCCGGATCTGTTCAGCCGTTTTCTGGCAGCCCTGCGCGACTGATCACACTTTTTTGCACTCCTCCCACGTTCCGCTCTATCCTTAACCCTATGGAAAAATTAGCTGAACTCAAACGCGCCAAGCTGTTGGCGCTGTCGCTGCTGCTGGTTGCCGCCGCGATTTTCATTGCCACGCTGTTTCTGCCGCAGACGATCTGGGTACGCGGCGCGAAGGCGATTGCCGAGGCGGCGATGGTCGGCGCGCTGGCGGACTGGTTCGCCGTGGTGGCCCTGTTCCGCCGGGTGCCGATCCCGTTTATCTCGCGCCATACGGCGATTATCCCGCGCAATAAAGATCGGATCGCCGATAATCTCGGCCTGTTCGTGCAGGAAAAATTTCTTGATACCCAGTCTTTAGTTGCGCTGATCCGTCGCTACGAACCCGCACAGATGATCGGTAACTGGTTCAGCCAACCGGATAACGCTCAGCGTGTCGGGCAGCATCTGATTCAGGTAATGGGCGGGTTCCTGGAACTGACGGACGACGGGCGCATTCAGCGCTTACTGAAACGCGCCGTACACAAGGCCATCGATAAGGTCGATTTTACCCAAACCAGCGCGGCGATGCTGGAGAGCATGACCAAAAACAACCGTCATCAGGTGCTGCTGGACGCGGTGATCAACCGCCTGATCACCCTGATTCAGCGCGACAGTACGCGGGACTTTATCGCCGCGCAGATCGTTCACTGGCTCAAAACCGAACATCCGCGCAAAGCGATGATGCTGCCGACCGAGTGGCTCGGCGATCAAAGCGCCGAGCTGGTCTCCGATGCGGTGAACGCGATCCTCGACGATATCAGCCACGACCGCACGCACCAGATCCGTCAGGCGTTTGATCGTGCCACGCTGAAGCTTATCGACAACCTGAAAACCGATGCGGAGATGGCGACTAAAGCGGAGAACATCAAACACTACCTGAAGAATGACGAAGCGTTTAACCGCTATCTCGGCGAGATGTGGGCCGACCTGCGCGCATGGCTGAAAGCCGATATGCAGAGCGACGACTCCCGCGTGAAGCAACGCATCGCCAACGCCGGACAGTGGTTCGGCGAAACGCTGGTGGCCGACGCCAGCCTGCGCGCCTCGCTGAACGAACATCTGGAGCAGGCGGCGCATCGCGTGGCACCGGATTTCGCGGCATTCCTGACGCGCCATATCAGCGATACGGTGAAGGGCTGGGATGCAAAAGACATGTCACGACAGATCGAGCTGAATATCGGCAAAGACCTGCAGTTTATCCGCGTTAACGGCACGCTGGTCGGCGGAACTATCGGGTTGATTCTGTTTCTGCTGTCGCAAATTCCGGTGCTGCTCCCCCACTAAAAAATGGGGCAGAGCGCCCCATTTTGTTATGAGTTTACCGGCTGCGGCGCAGGCGAATCTCTCCCCGCCTCGCGCGCGCGAATCACTTCCGCCTCAAAGAATTCCCGGACCACGGTGACCGACAGTCCGATCACGATTTGCAGGTTCCTGCCATTACGAATCGTCCCTAACGCCCCCGCAGCTTTCAACGCGTTGTCATCCATCACGCACGAGGGATCGTGGATCACCAGCCGCAGGCGGGTCTGGCAGTTGCTGATGGTTTCAACGTTTTCCGCGCCGCCGACGCACTGCAGGATCGCAATCGCCTTCTCGCGATCGGGTTGTTTGCCCGCCGCCTTTTTATCGCGGTAATCCTGTTTCGAATAGAGACGCACCTCGCCTTCATCCTCGTTACGCCCCGGCGTCAGGATGTTGTATTTGAGGATCACGTAGCGGAAGACCATAAAGTTGATCGCCGCAAATCCAAAGCCGATGGCCAGATGGATCCAAATCAGGTGCGCGTGGTTTTGCGCGTAGAAGATCCAGTTGAACAGGATCATGTCGTTCATCCCGCCGCCCATAAAGCCCACCACCCCGGCCATGTACAGCGCCATACACAGCACCGCGCCGATCAGCGCGTTGAGCAGATAAAGCACCGGCGAAATAAACAGATAGGTGAATTCGATCGGTTCGGTAATACCCACGCTCATCGCGGTGATGATCGCCGGGATCACCAGGGCCGCCACTTTTTTCTTCTGGCTTTTCTTCGCGGTGGCGTAAATCGCCAGCCCCGCACCCAACGAGCAAAAGACGCTGATATTGCCGTAAAGGGAGTAGCCCGCCGCTGGGAACTGCTCGCGCAGCGGCACGGCAGAGGCCGCGTAGGTCGAGACGTTCTCGATCCAGTGGGTGTAGAGACCGCCATCCACCACCGCCGGGCCGAAGAAGAACGGGAAATAGACGAAACGGTGTAGCCCCGTCGGCACCAGAATACGCTCCACAAACGCAAACAGCCCCATTCCCAGCACGTCGGCTTCGATGTAGAACGTTTGCATGGCGTTGATGCCCAACTGCACTTTTGGCCACACCAGACAGGTGAGCCACGCCAGAGGGATCATCAGGAAGAAGGCGATAATGAACACCAGCGCCATCCCCTGGAAAATCGAAAAGTAGTCGTGGAGTTTTTTCTCGAAAAAGCGGTTGTGGATCCAGGTGACGATCCCGCCGACGATCAGGGAGAAGACGATACTGGTATCCAGCGTTTTGATGCCGCCCACCAGCGCCAGCCCGCTCTGCCCACCCACTTCCTGGCTAAAATTGACGCCGAAATCAGCGCCCCAGAAGGTGAGCATCCCGTTGGTAAAATAGTTAAACGCCATGTAGGAGAAAAAGGCCACCAGCGCTGCGCGCGCCTGGGCGGATTTCGCCAGGCCAATCGGCAGCGCCATACAGAACAGCAGCGGGAAGTTGCGGAAAATCGTCCAGCCGCCGGACTTCAGAATCGTCATTACCTTGTAAAAAGTCGCGTCCGGATGGGCCAGATCGCCCATGATATCGGGCATGGTGAGGATGTTGGTGACGGCCAGCAGCAACCCTGTGAACGGCAGGAAAGCTATCGGGACCGCCATCGCGCCGCCAAACGTCTGGAAGGCGCCCATGATGTTGAGTTTTTTCATTTATTATTATCTCCAGCTATCCGCTCTCGCGGGTCAGGTCACAGAGGTTTTGCCAGGCCAGTCACCCTGCTCCCTCTCCAGCAGGAGCAGCATCGTTAACGCCTGAGCGTAGGGAACGGGGGCCATCGCGATATCGCAGTAATACTGGATATCCCAGCCCAACATGGTGCCGCGTGAGGCTTCGAGGACGATGCCGTCCTCGTCAATGCGCGCCATTACGGCGTCAAACGCCCGCAGCGCGTAAACGCTGACGGAATCATCCAGAATGCCCATCCGAACGCCGCGCAGCATGCCGTAGGCAATCCCCGCCGTGGCGGAGGATTCCTGAGGTGAGAGCGGATCGTCGAGCACCGTGTGCCACATGCCGTTGTCAGCCTGGAGCGTGCACAGGGAGCGCACCTGGCGCGCCACCACCTGCGACAGATAGCGACGCACGCCTGTGTCCAGATGCTCGCCCATCAGTTCGATAAATTCGGGGATTGCCACGGTGATCCACGCGTTGCCGCGCGCCCAAAACGCCCCGGCAAAGTGGTGTTTATCGACAAACGTCCAGCCGTGATACCACAGCCCACTGGCCGGATCGCTGAGATAGCGGGTGTGCAGCAGAAACTGGTATCCCGCCTCGTCAATCAGGTCGCGACGCTTGAGCACAATCCCCGCCACGCCAAGGAAAAGGCAGGTCATAAACAGCGTGTCGTCCCAGAGCTGGCCGGTGTTGGGCTGCTCTTTCACCACGTGCTGGAAGCCGCCCTCTTCAGTTTTGGGCAGATCACGCAGCAGGGCGTCGGCCCAGTCGTTGACCGTTTTCAGCAGATCCTCACGCTGATGTTGCCCCGCCACCAGCGCCAGCACGATCATCGGTGCGGTGGTGTTGATCTGTATCTCCGGCAACCCTTTGGCGATCTGCGCCTCATACCATGCGAGGATCGACTGCTGCAGCGCCGCGTCCTGCTGGTGCGCGGCGTAACGCCAGAATCCGTAAAGCCCGACGCCGATTTCCCACTCCCACTCCTCAAAGTGGATCGCAAAACCGTCGCCAACGCCCACTTCATTCAAATTCTTCAGACGGCAAAATCCGCGCACCACGCGGTCCAGCGTGCTCATCCGTTCATCCTTGTTCATGCGTTTACGTCCTTGAAAATTATGTGTGGGGCAGTGCTGTGCAGAGCGGGAAACGTCGCGGCGAGATCGTGATTTTTCTCGATCCTCATTGCGCCCATCCGGGCGCTGAACGCCGCAAAAGCCACGTCGTCGCCATAGCCCGCTTCCACGTACCACGCCACATCGCGTCCCGCCGCGCGACACTCGGTTCCGGCCGTAAGCCCGTGGTCGATGGTGTGCAGGGGAGCAGAGCAGATCACCGCCGCAAAGGCCTGACCGGCGCGAACGATACGGGCATGCGTCGAGGCGATGACACGATCAAAAGCCTGTATCGACAGGTGAAGATGCGTCCACGGCAGGGCCTCTTCGTCAGCGATGTGCCAGCGCATCACAGCGCCGTTTTCCTGCTGCATGACATGCGGCATTACGCCGTTTCCCGCCCAGAATGAAGGCCGCTTTTCGCCGCCTGGTTCCGCTTCACCCGGATGATTAATCCAGATTTTGGCGTCAGGACGGGAAGCAAATTGCAGGTCGAGCAGATGCTGCTGATGGCCTGGCTCACCCGTGTGGTGATCGACGCAGGAGGACAAACTGACGCCCGGCGCTTTCCAGAGGCAAATATTCCCGCCGCCGCAGGTGTACCACGCGGCCAGTTCGCCTTCGCAGAGCGTGGCGTACTTCTCTGACTCGGTAGGCGGCACGTAGTCGCTGGCGCAGAACAACGGCAGCGAGGCGCATTTGCGGTTATAGCTGCCGCCACCCCAGGCCACCGCGCCGTAAGCCGACAGCTCGGTGAGCCTCCCTGCCAGCAGCTCTTTTTCGTAGACGCGGCCCATGGTTCCGGCGGCGACGCCGTTCTGGTAATGCAGCGAGCTTAATAGCATTAAGCGGTCAATGAGCTGACCTGCGCGGGTGCGAATCACCTGGCTCTCGGCAAGCTGATACAGCGCGAACAGGCCAATATAATCAACGGGATAATAGGGCGCGGAGTTCCACTCGACGAAACCATGCACATCGATGGCGTCGAACCACTTCACCAGACGCGCTTCGGCAATCGCCTGCTGTTCGCGTCCGAGGTGGCCCGAGGCGATAAACTGCTCGTCCGGGAAAAACTGCCCCGCCAGATACTGGGCGGTATGGAAACAGAGCGCGTGGTTTTCGCTCCAGAACCACATCACGTCGCAGCCCTGTTCGTCGAGCCAGTAGCGATAGCCCAGCAGAGTTGATTTCACCCGTCGCCAAAGGGCTGGCGGGAAATGCTCCCCATGGTGATAGCGCCAGATCCACAGCAGCGGCACCAGCGAAAAATCAGAGCAGTCTTCGCGCGCGCTGATGCGCTTGAGAGTGCTGTTCAGCAGGGTTTCACACTGAGGGCCGTATTCGTGCAGGTGCATCATCGCCAGCAGGCGGCAGGTGCGATCCATGCCTTGCGCGGCGATATAGCGCAGCGCTTCCTGTTTGCGCCCTGCAAGAGTGGTGGCGCGGGCAAGCACCGGCGCATCGGGCATGACGTTGATGCCGACGTGACGCGTGAGTGTCACTTCACCACGCTGGAGCATCAGTCGCAGCTGATAGTGCGCCTCACCGATATCCGCCGGTAACGGCAGGGCGATCGTCGTTTCTCCGGCGTTTAGCGCGCCAAAATCGAGTGTTCTCGGCGTAAAGTTGTCGTTGCCCATGCCGCGCAGTTCCCCGCGAAGCACAACGCCCGCAGGGACTGGCACACTGCCGTGCAGCCGCACGCTGTGGTCAATGGCCGCCAGTTCCGGTCGCAGGCCGCCCGCAAACTCACTCAGACAATCGACCGCATCCCCCGACATGCCGGGCAGCGCCACGCCCAGGGGCGCGTCATCCAGATAGACCATCTGCAGAGCAAAAAGGGTGTCGCGCTCAAACAGCTCGTCGAGATGGATCAGCAGGCTATTTTTGCCCGCGTTCAGCGGCAGGCGCACCTCGACATGCTGCAGGGTATTGCGCGTAAACGGCGTATGGCAGAGGGTTTCTGTCCCCTCAATCCATATCCGTACGCCGCCGCAGGTGCCCACACGAAACGAAAATTCCCCGGTGTATGGCGCGAAAAGATCAACCGTCAGCCAGCGCTGAAGGTGGAAAGGCAAATGGCGAAAATCAGAAAATGAAACGCTGTCATTCTCACCGCTAAAGGTCACTCCACGGCACGGCAGCGCCTGGGCGGGATCGACCGCTCGCCGGGCGTGCGTCTGGCGAAAGACGCGGCGGCAGAACGCCTCCGCTTTCGGGCCTGAGCCGTTGCGAAAGTGATAGTCTATTTCCGGGTCGATGGCTTCGCCGGTATAGAATTCAGCAAAGCGCTCTTCCTTTGCCGCGGAAAAGAGAAAACGCGTCAGCGCTTCGCCCTGTTTAAGTTGCCAGTCACCCTGTGACATATTTTCCTCGCCTTCATACGACTTATCGATTGCGGGCCAATCATCAGCGGGATTGCACTTTTCGGCGAGCAGCCAATAGTGGGGATTGGCCGGAACTGCCTGGCAACTCACAAAGCGAGCCACCACCGGGGAGACGACGTGACGACGATCACGCCTTACGTGAAATGAAAAAAAAGAATGTGACGATGGGCGCACAGCCATTGCGCCGTGCACGTGTCTTGCGCGACGTTCGTCACATTTTTGGCAGGTTTTAGCCCTTCAGCGCCTTAAGCTCCTCGCCCAGGCTATCGGCCAATGCCCGTACGCGTGAGGCATCAAACAGCACGTGCAATCCCGGCGAGGCGTCAGCGTGTTTCGCGCAGTAGTCTTCCATTTCTGACGCGCTGCGATACAGCTCCTGAATGTTGATCTGGCAGATCTCGCGCATGCTCCAGCTGTTTTCCACCTCTCGGGCAAAGCGCAGAGTGAAGAAGGCTTTCTGAGCATGCAAGAACAGGTGGCAGTAGAGCGCAAAGCCTTGCCACTCCTCCAGCCAGCGGTTTTTCAGGGCATACGGGAACGCGGCGATCTCCGTGAAACGCAGCGCGCGTTCACGTAAGCTCACAGAGGCGTCGCGGGCGTCATCTTTCTCTTTGGCGATGCGCGTCAGGCAGGCGGCGGATGTCTCCACATCGCTGGCGTCAAAGGAGATATCGCGCTCGGAGCCTGGCAGCCAGTGGTTGCGATTGAGCTGTCCGTAGAGGCTCCACACCGCCTGGCCGTAGCTTTCCGGCACCTGACTGTGGCGGTGAAACACGTGGTCGCGGACGTAAATCGCGTTATAGAGCACCTGTCCGGCCTGCTCCAGCAGGGCGGTGAACTGGTCAAAGACCGGCGGTTCAGGGCGCCAGCCGTAGCTTTCGTCGAGCCAGTACGTCAGCAGCTGATCGCGCGACAAATGGGCGCCATCATTCGCCAGCATCCGGCTGCATGCCAGCAGATTACATTCGCTCAGGGTGCCCATGATCCAGTGGTTATCGACCCCTTCCCAGCTGGTTTTGCACACCGCGCCGCGAATCGCCGGATTGCTGCGACACCACAGCAGACGGCCCTGCAGCTCGTCGATGCGCGGGAACGGGAAAATCCCCCAGCCCACTTCTTCGCCCACCAGATCGATATCCGCCCACACTTCGCGCTCGCGGACAGCCAGCAGCGCCGGGTTATTCGGAAACGATGGCCAGAAGCGCTCAGGAGTCAGTTTGATGGAGACGCTGACGCTTTCGGGCAGCGGGCGGATCGCCTCCAGCACGTTGCCGAGATCGTGATTGCTCGCCGGGAACACGCGCAGCACCAGATGCTTGTTCTCTTTCTGCATCGTCCGGGAAAGCGCGCTGAAACAGCGGCTGTAGAGGGAAAAACTGCGCTCGTCACGCTCGGGAAGCCGGGCATTGTCTTGCCCCTGTAGCGCCCAGTTCGGGCGCGAAATGGGCAGCAGGCCGTCAGTATTGGAAATCGCCACCAGCAGGCCGCTCAGTGCCGGAATACGCTGGCAAATCAGCGACACTTTCTCGCCCAGATACGCGCACCAGAAATCGACGTCAAAGCGCACGCCGTGGCCCGGCTCGAACAGATGCGGATGCGCCAGCAGCAGGTCAGTCGGGAAGTTGAACTCTTTGGCCTGCAGATAAAAACGCAGCCCTTTTTGCTGGCACAGTTTGCCGAGACGATTGAGATGGACGCAGCGGGCGCGCTGCTGGCTGGAGAGGCGATCGTTGTACTGAAGCGGGGTGTAGCCCTTGGGCGAAACCAGCATGTCGAACAAATCCACCTGCCCGACAATCACGGTATTGAAATCATGCGCGACGGCGTAATCCACCAGCTCGCAGGCCTTATCCCAGTTCCAGTAAGCCTGATTATTTAGCTCCAGCGCCCTTGTCTGCCACATCTCCCTGCTCCTTTTGTCGCCCAATTGACCGGCCGACAGTCATAGCACAGAACGCAGAAAATAGGTGTGTCACGGTTCTCGAATGACGTAGCGGGTCGGCTCAAAAAGGTTCAGGAACAGATGCACCAGGAACACCAGCGTCAGCGTGGAGACCAGCGCCACCGTCACCGAGACGATGCGGTAGAGATCGCTGAACACCAGATCGCCGTCAGGATGCATGTTCTGACCAAACATAATGCCGATGGTGGTGATGCTGGCAAACCCGACGCCCGCGCCGACTTTTTCCATGACGTGCAGACGTGCGCCAAACGCCAACCCGAGGCCAATCAGCGGCATCATCAGCAACATGTGGCTGCTGTGATCGTAAAGCACCAGCTGCATTACCAGAATGTACAGACAGCCGAGGATCACCCCGACCACGCGCCACAGGGAGCTTATCACCGCGCCGCGATAGTTCATCGGGAAGAGGATCAGCACGCCCGCCATCAGCGCCGACAGGGAATCGCTGAGATCGCTTATCTGAAAGACAACAAAAATCAGCGTTGCCACGGTGCCGGAGAGCAGGGATTCGTGGCGCACGCGGGCAGCGTTTTTCTCAATCAGCGGCGGCGGCTTGCGCGGTTCGACGTCCGGCAGCAGGTAGTTCATTAGCGCGCTTAAACAGACCGCCATGATGCTGGCCTCGACGTTTGAGAACAGCAGCGTGTGCCAGTTAGTGGTCGGGTAACTCATGAAATTGAGCATCACGCTCTGACACACCACCCCCATCGAGCCAAACAGGAACAGCGGCCCCTTACTCATAAACCGAAAACGCATCACGTAAAGGGCAAACACCACCAGCGTCATGATCAGCGGCCATTGCGAAAGATAGCCGATGATAATTACCATTTCGATGCAGTTCAGCGACGCGCTAAAAATAAACTGCTTCGCCACGTGGCGGTTAAACACCGGCACCAGCGACAGCAGCATGATCGGGTAGACCACGTAAAAGACGCCGTAGCTGGTGTTGTAAAACGTCGAAATGCTCAGCGCGATCATCCCGGCAAAGACGATGCGCAGGGTCTGGCGAAAGTCGTTCGCCGTGTAGACGATGTTGCCGTGCGGGGTAAAGACCCGCGCGAGCGTATTAATAGACATAATGCAGCAGGCTCACGAGGTGAATTTGCAGCCCGGAGAAGAAGCGGGCGAACGGCCCTTCGCTGTTGTACAGCTGCACCGTGGCGCGGGCGCCGGTTGGCAGGTGTTTTGGCAGCGTTTCGTCCAGCGCGATGTGAATGCGCATGCGCTGCGCGTCACGCACCCAGCGGTTGGAGGTTTCAGGCTGAGATAATTCGCCGTTCACCGCCTCCTGTCCTGCCAAAATCCCGGCATCACTGCTGGTGACGTGCGCGCGGAAAACGCGGCCCGGGAAGGCGTCAAACACCACCGCAGCGTCGGTGCCCTGATGGGTATGGCGCAGGCTTTTCTCGCGGAAATCGGCGACGATATCAGTCTGGTTATTCACCAGCGCCAGCGCGGCAGAGCCTGACGAGGCGTAAAAACCGGGGCTAAGCTGCACGTTGCTCACGGTGCCGTCGGCCAGCGCGTAGACCTTCGTCCAGCTCAGGTTTAGCTCCGCCTCTTCCAGTGCGTTGCGATATTTTTGCAGCGTTACGTTGCGCTTCTCATCCCGCTCACCGCGCTCGATGCGCAGGTTATGGATATTAGCTTCCAGATTCGCCACCGACTGTTCGCTGCTCTGCCAGGTGGTGCGCACTTTATCCAGATCCGATTGCGAGACGTTCTGCAGGGTGCTCAGGCGCTGATAGCGGTCAAAGGTGACTTTGTCGTTGCGGGCGGTCAGCTGCGCCGTTTTCAGATTGGCCTGCGCGGCGACAATCTGCGCGTCCAGCTGCTGGTTCGAGAGCCGGGCCTGTTCCAGAGCGATCTGGGCGGCTTCGACCTTATTGCGAAACGGCGTCGGGTCGAGTTCGAACAGCACATCGCCCTTTTTAACCTGGCTGTTGTTGTGGACGTACACCGCCGCGACGTTGCCGGAAACGCGCGCGGACACCGGCGTCACCACACGCATCACGGTGGAGTCCGGCGTCAGCGGGATCCAGATATCCGCGACGATAAAATAGACAAACATCAGCAGGAAAGAGGCAATACTCACCCTAACCCAGCGGGCAAACTTTTGTTCAGGAGTCATTATTTTTAGATCTTGTTGTCTTCTTCGCGGATTGACCGCAAATTGCAGGCGATTTGATTTAATGTTGCGCAGAAAATCTCAAGATGTTCAGGCGCGATATTATATGACACACGTTGCTGAAAATTTTCGACCACCTGGGTGAGCGTTTTCAGGACCGCGTGACCTTCCGGCGTGAGGGTGAGCAAGCGGATGCGCTTGTCATAAGGTGATACCGTGCGCAGCAGATAACCCTGCTTTTCCAGCTGAGTCAGGGTGCGCATCAGCGGCGGCAGTTCGATACCCTGCACTTCCGCCAGTTCGCTGACCGAGACGTTATCGCCAAGCGATTTGAGCTGCATCATCACCGTCCAGCTCGACTGGGTGAGTCCCGTATCGAGAATGGCATCATCAATAACCGCGCGCCATTGACGCACAATCATCGCCATCCGCATGCCCATCGGCCTGCGGCAAAACAGATCATCTTCGCTCACGGGAACCCCCTCTCATCACCGTAAGCAAGATAATAGTTATCAGGGTAACTATCAAGAAACGAGAGGGGAAAGAGCAGGAATTGCGAATTCATAGGCCGGTGGGCACTGCGCCCACCGGGCGGGGTTTTATTCAATCAGCGTTTTAGGTTCCATAAACGCGCTGATCCCCCCCGCGCCCATCTCGCGGCCTACGCCCGAGTGTTTGAATCCGCCGAAAGGTGCTTTTGGTTCGTGGGCGAGCGTATTAACCAGTACCCGGCCAGACTCAATTTGTTGTGCAACGCCACGCGCACGCTCACCGCCCAGTACCAGCGCGCTCAGGCCATAATCCGTATCGTTGGCAATGGCGATGGCTTCGGCCTCATCGCGATAGGCGATAATCGACAGCACCGGGCCAAAAATCTCCTCGCGGGCGATGGTCATCTGGTTATCGACATCCGTAAACAGCGTCGGACGGACAAACCAGCCGTTTTGTGTGCCCTCCGGACGCCCTTCCCCCCCTGCCAGCAAACGCGCCCCCTCTTCTGTGCCTTTGCGGATGTAACCCTGCACGCGCCGCCACTGTTTTTCGCTGACCATCGGTCCCACTTCCGTCGCCGGGTCACGCGGATCGCCCGATTTTACTGCCGCCATCGCCTGCGCCAGCGCCGCTTCGCATTCCGCTTTGCGCGAGCGTGGCACCAGAATACGCGTTCCGGCCACGCACGCCTGGCCGCTGTTCATCAGGCCAGCCTGGATTGCCAGCGGAACCGCCTGGCTTAAATCGGCGTCTTCCAGCACAATCGTCGGCGATTTACCGCCTAACTCCAGCGTTACGCGCTTAAAGCTCTCAGCGGCGTTGCGCAGAATCGCTTTGCCGGTGGCGGTTGAACCGGTAAACGATATTTTTGCCACGTCCGGATGACGGCTGATAGTCTCCCCCACCGTCTCGCCGCGCCCGGTCACGATGTTAAACACCCCCGGCGGTAATCCGGCTTCGCTCAGGGCCTCGGTGATAATCTGCGTCTGCCATGCGCTCATTTCGCTCGGTTTGATCACTGCCGTACAGCCCGCCGCCAGCGATGCCGCCAGTTTGCCGCAGATAAATCCTGCATCGCTGTTCCACGGCGTGATAAGCCCCGCCACGCCAAGCGGTACCATCTGTACCGTGGCGGCGCCGACCTCGGTCGTGAATTCAAACGCCGTCAGCGCGTCGATGGCCTGGGCTATCACCTCTGCCGGATAACTCGCCATCCACGCCGATCGCGACGCCGGAGCACCGTACTCTTCGATAATCGCCTCCAGCAAATCGTCATGACGCGCCGCGACTGCCGCATGCATCCGTTTGAGGGCAGCAATGCGCGCCTCGCGTGTGGTCCTCGCCCATGCCGGAAACGCAGCCTTGGCCGCACTGATGGCGCGTTCCGCGTCAAGTTCATCCGCAAGCCGTACCTGCCCGAACACCTGCGCGGTCGCCGGGTTGTAGAGATCAAAACGCTCTGTGCCGTGCGGTGTGACAAATTCACCGTTGATAAAAATCCGATCGATATGACGCATAACACCTCCTCAGGCTGGAAGAGCCCAGTCTGGCACGCCTTTTACGTTTCGATAATCCACGCTATCCTGCAAAGGTTATTGCGATTTTCAGGATAATCTATGCACCGTTCAGGACTGACAGAGCTGGAAGTGGTGATGGCTGTGGTGCGGCGCGGCAGTTTTCGCGGCGCAGCGCAGGAACTCAACATGTCGGCGACAGCAGTGAGCAATGCCATCGCCGGGCTGGAAAGCCGCCTGCAGACGCGGTTGTTTAACCGCACCACCCGCAGCGTTGCGCTGACGGACGCCGGGCAGCGCTATGTGGCGCGTATCGGCCCGGCATTGCAGGCGATCCGCCAGGCCAGCGAAGAGATCCACAGCGAGACGGACGAACCTGCCGGAACGCTGCGCCTGAACGTGCCGAACAATATCGGCACCCTTTTTCTGGACGATCTGCTGATCGACTACATGATCCGCTACCCCAAAATGCGCGTGGAGACCGTCAGTGAAGCGCGCCTGATCGACATTGTCGCCGAGGGGTTTGACGCCGGGATCCGCCTGGAAGAGTCTGTCCCACAGGACATGATCGCCATCCCGCTCACCGCCGATATCCGCCAGTTGGTCACTGCCACACCGGACTATTTTGCCCGCCACGGTATTCCGCAAACGCCGGATGATTTGCGCCACCATCAGGGGATTGGAATGCGCATGTCGCACGGCGGGATTTATCGCTGGGAGCTGGAACGGCGCGGCGAGCGCTATGCCCTGGCCGTCCCGCCGCGTTTTGCGACGTCGGATCTGTTTGCCTAGATACGGGCGGTGAAAGCGGGGCTGGGAATCGGTTTTTTACCGGAACTTTATATCCAGCAAGAGCTGGCATCGGGGGAACTGGTGAGCGTGTTAAATGACTGGACGCAGCCCTTTGCCGGGCTGCGCCTCTACTATCCCGGCCACCGGCACGTCCCGCCGGGGTTGCGGGCGCTGGTGGCGCTGGTTCGCGAACGCGGGATTATTCCAGGTTAGCTTTGTTCAGGCCGTAAGCCGCATCCATTGCACCCGGCTCCATGCGCGAGGTAATTCCCAGACGGTTCCAGGCGTTGATCGCCACGATGGCAAAGTTAAGCTCTGAAATCTCGGTGTCGGAGAAGTGCTCAGCCACGTTGCAGTACAGTTCGTCGCTGATGCCGTGGACGCTGATTTGGGTCAGCGCTTCGGCGAAGGCCAGCGCCGCTTTTTCACGTGCGCTGAACAGCGGCGATTCGCGCCATGCGGTCAGATGATACAGGCGCAGCTCGCGCTCACCGGCAATTTTCGCCTCTTTCGAGTGCATATCCAGACAGAACGTGCAGCCGTTCAGCTGAGAGACGCGGATATCGATCAAGTGCTTCAGGGCCGGATCGATGGAGGTTTTGCCGATCGCCATGCTCAGGTCGGACAGGGCTTTGGCAAGTGCAGGTGTGGCTTTGTGGTGGTTAACGCGAGTGCTCATTGTCTTTCCTCTTTTTGTGCGGCATATCAAATGCGATGGGGCAAATCTACGCCGATCATGACATAGTAAAAAGACACAAAATCCAGGAAACGAGGTAGGACATGAAATCGGGCTATCACGATATCTACACCCGCTATCGCGACAACATCACGCGCGGCGTGCTGAAGCCCGGCGACAAAGTGCCTGCCATCCGCGTGCTGGCCGAAGAGCTGAAAGTGGCGCGCAAAACCGTCGAAACGGCTTACGCGATCTTGATCGGAGAGGGCTATCTGGTGAGCGAGGGGGCGCGCGGGACGCGGGTGAATCCTGATTTAACCCTCCCGGCGAAACAACCGGCTCCCGCTGAGCAGGCCACCGGCACGCTGCCGGAATCGCTCATCAGCCAGCGCGAGCGCACCGGTTTCCTGCGTCCTGGTATTCCGGCGCTGGACAGTTTTCCCTATAAAAAGTGGCTGCTGCTGGCAGGCCAGGCGACGCGATCGATGCGTCAGGAAGAGATGCTGAACCCGCCGGTCATGGGCTGGTATCCCCTGCGCCAGGCGATTGCCAGCTACCTGAACATTTCGCGCGGATTGTCCTGCACGGCAGAACAGGTGCTGATCACCAGCGGGTACAGCGGCAGCCTACGGCTGATCCTCGATACGCTGGCAAGCCGCAGCGATAAAGTGATGTTCGAAGATCCGGGCTATTTTATGGGGCAGCAGCTGTTAAAGCGGATCGTCCCGCGCCTGCACACGGTGCCCGTGGATCGCGCGGGGATGGACACAGAGTATCTTCTGCGCCACCACCGCGACGCCCGTTTTGCCATCGTCACCCCTTCACATCAAAGCCCGCTGGCGGTAACGCTTTCCCTGCCGCGCAAACAGCAGTTGCTCGACTGGGCAACGCATAACGAGGCGTGGATCATCGAGGACGACTACGACGGCGAGTTTCACTACACCCGCAAAGTGCTGCCGTCGTTGAAAAGCCTCGATCGTCACGACCGGGTGATCTTTATGGGCACGTTCAGCAAAACCGTGATGCCCTCCCTGCGCATGGGCTATCTGGTGATGCCCGCCAGCACCGTGGAGGCCTTTACCGATTGCGCGGATATTGTTGCCAGCGGCCAGCCGGTGCTGACGCAAAAAATTCTCACCACCTTTCTTAACGATGGCCACTTTTTCCGGCATCTGAAAAAGATGCGCACACTCTACCAGCAGCGTCGCGACTGGATGATCGCCGCGCTGCATGAAGTGTATGGCGAGCGGTTTTTCACTGAGCAAAACGATGGCGGAATGCATATCGTGGCATTCCTGACCGCAGGCAGTTGCGACCGCGAGATCGCCCGCTGCTGGCAGGCGCAGCAGCTGCAGGTCAATGCGCTCTCAGAGTGGTATCGCGGTTCCGGTAAACGCTACGGGCTGGTGATGGGCTATAACAACGTGCGCAGCTATGACGAGGCGCTGGAACTGCTGCGACGCCCGCTGGCCGAGACCCTGCGCCTGCTGGAATAGCCAGTATCGGACCCGATAAATTTCGTAGGTGTGCGTGGCAGAACATCTCTTTATACTCTGCGGGCTTATTTCGTCGGATTCCGACATTTTTCTAAGGACAAGAAAATGAAGTCAATTTTAGGATTTGATTATCTGTTAACGCCGCGCGTGCTGGTCTTTTTCTACTGGATCGCCATGGTGCTGATTCTGATCGGCGGCGTGTATTCCATGTTCACCGAGCATCTGTTTACCGGTTTTATCGGCATGATTTTCAGCCTGATCGGCTGTCGCGTGATGTTCGAGCTGATTATGGTGGCGTTTAAAAATAACGAATACCTGCGCCGCATCGCGGAGAACACCAGCAAAACCACCGCAGAGTAATCTTCAGGCATTTATCTGCTCCCCCGCAGATAAATGCCCTGCCATTCAGATATTGCATGCATCATTTCGCGTTAATCCAACATCCTTCAGCTGTTCGTCGCTCATGCCCTGCAACACACGTCGCGTCTGCTGGCGGCGACGCCATTTGATCAACGCCTGCCAGATAAAAACGAAGCCGATAAAAGGTCTGTTTGGGCGGTTTTCGTTGAATTCCATGATGTTCTCCTCACGCTGTTTGAGGCTCTATCATCGTCGGAAACCGGCTTTACAATACAGATTCAAAAACAACTTTTCTTTAACATACAGATCCGCTAAAAATGAATCTGCATGGCGATTTTCGCCCTTATCTGTACTGGTTTAACCATCTGTATGGTCACATTCGAGGATACAGCATGACGCGCTACCAACATCTGGCCAATCTTCTGGCGCAACGCATTGAACAGGGGCTGTATCGCAGCGGCGAGCGGTTGCCGTCGGTGCGTGCCCTTAGCCAGGAGCATGGCGTCAGCATCAGCACCATTCAGCAGGCCTATCAGATCCTCGAAAATCTTCAGCTGATTACCCCCCAGCCGCGTTCAGGTTATTTTGTCTCGCAGAAAAAAGCCCTGCCGCCCGTTCCGGCGATGACCCGCCCGGTGCAGCGCCCGGTGGACGTCACCCAGTGGGATGAAGTGATGATGCTGCTCGATGCGCGCGGCGATCGCGAGATGGTCTCCTTTGGCGGCGGCTCGCCGGATCTGACCCAGCCGAGCCTGAAACCCCTGTGGCGCGAGATGAGCCGCATCGCGCAGCACAATCCGGCGGAAATGCTGAGCTATGACGTGCTTGAGGGGCGTAAAGAGCTGCGTGAGCAGATCGCGCGCCTGATGCTCGACGGCGGATCGACCGTCGCGGCAGACGAGATCGTCATCACCAACGGCTGCCACGGCGCGCTCTCTCTGGCGCTGCTCTCCGTGTGTAAGCCGGGGGATATTGTGGCGGTAGAGTCGCCGTCGTTTCACGGCACCATGCAGATGCTGCGCGGGTTTGATATCAAAGCCATTGAGATCCCAACGGATCCTGAAACCGGGATCAGCATTGAAGCGCTGGAACTGGCGCTGGAGCAGTGGCCGATCAAAGCGGTGATCCTGGTACCAAACTGTAATAACCCGCTCGGCTTTATCATGCCAGAATCGCGCAAACGGCAGGTTCTGGCGCTGGCCCAGCGACACGATATTGTGATCGTCGAAGATGATATTTACGGTGAGCTGGCGGCGGAATACCCGCGCCCGCGCACCATTCACTCTTTCGATATCGACGGGCGCGTGCTGCTGTGCAGTTCGTTTACCAAAACCGTCGCCCCTGGGCTGCGCGTCGGCTGGATTGTGCCCGGTCGCTATTACGACCGGGTGATGCACATGAAATACGCGGCGGGCGGGTTTAACGTTCCCGCCACGCAGATGGCGGTGGCGGCGTTTATCCGCGACGGGCATTACCACCGGCATGTGCGGCGTATGCGTCAGATTTATCAGCAAAATATGGAGCGTTACACCTGCTGGGTGCGGCAATACTTCCCGGCTGAGATTTGCGTGACGCGCCCGCAGGGGAGTTTTTTGCTGTGGGTGGAATTACCGGAGCAGGTGGATATGGTGTGTGTCAGTAAGCAGCTGTGTGCGCTGAAGATTCAGGCTGCGGCGGGATCGCTGTTTTCCGCATCCGGGAAATATCGCAACTGTCTGCGGATTAACGTCGCATTGCCGCCTAACGAGAGAAACCGTGAGGCGCTGAAGAAAATGGGCGAAGCGATCTATATCGCCATGGAGGAGTAGTGTTGCCGGGGGGGGGCAACACTCTCCATGAGCCTCACATCAGAACTTCCAGGACACGCTGCCGACGATACTGCGCTCTGCGCCGAAGTAGCAGTAAGAGAGCGAGTTACAGGCCGCCACGTAGCTTTCGTCCGTCAGGTTGTTCACGTTAAGCTGCGCGCTCAACCCCTTCACACCCAGTTTCGACAGATCGTAGCCCACCGCAACATCCACCAGCGTATAGGATGGGAGCGTGTGCGTGTTCTGGCGATCGCTCGTCACACCGTTCACGTAACGCACGCCGGAACCGAGCGTCAGGCCGTCAAACGGACCGGTTTTGACGTCGTAGCTCAGCCAGGTGCTGGCCATATTGCGCGGGGCGTAGACGGCGCGTTTGCCCTCCTCTTCCGGGCTGCTCTTCTTATAACGAATGTCCGTGTAGGTATAGGCCGCCTGCACGCGCAGGCTGTCGGTGAGCTGGCCGATAGCTTCCAGCTCCACGCCTTCCGATTCGATCTCCCCGATGGAGCGGTACGGATCTGTCGGCTCCTCTTTGGTGGCGATGTTTTTCTGGTTAATGCGGAACACCGACGCACTGAACTGGCTGTTCATCCCCTCCGGCTCCACCTTCACGCCCGCTTCCCACTGCTTGCCCTTCATCGGGTCCAGGATCTGGCCGTTCTCATCGGCAAAGCTGGTCGGCGTGAAGGCCGTGGAGTAGCTGATGTACGGTGCAATACCGTTATCGAACAGGTACAGCAGCGCCGCACGGCTGCTGAAGTTGTTCTTATCCAGATCGCTGCGGCTGCTGTTGAGCTTGTCGATATTAGAGACGCTCACCTGGTCGTAACGCCCGCCCAGCGTCAGTCGCCAGCGGTCGATGGACATCTGATCCTGCAGGTAGTAGCCCGTCTGGCGCAGCTTGTGCTTCTCTTTGCTGTACATGGTGATGTAATCCGGCTTCGCGCCGTACACCGGGTGGAAGGCATTGATCGGCGGGAAACCGCCATAGTAGCCGGTGGTGTTGTTGCTGCGATCCTGATAATCCAGACCGATCAGCACGCGGTGGTTCACCGCCCAGGTATCGAAGCTGCCGTCCACCTGGTTATCCAGCGTGATCGCGTTCATCTTCTCGTCGGAACCGGAGTAGCCGCGATTCAGATCCGTTTCGTTCAGCCATCCTGCGGCATAGACCTGATTCAGCTCGACTTTGGTATGCAGGTAGCGCAGCTTCTGGCGCACCGACCAGCCGCTATCAAACATATGTTCGATGTTGTAGCCGACCATGTTCTCGCGGCGGTCATATTTGTCGTAATCGTCTTCGCCTTCAAAGAAGGTATTGGAAATCTTCTTGCCGTCGTGGGGAACCACGGTGCCTTCGTACGGCAGGCCAGAGTGGCTCCCGCCTTCCGGATCGCGATGCAGATAGGCCATCAGATCGAGACGCGTATTGTCGGTGATACGCCAGGTGAGGCTCGGCATCAGCGCGTAGCGCTCTTCCTTCAGCGGGCCAAACTGCGAATCGGCGTAGCGGGTCATCCCGCTCAGACGTGCGGCCACGCGGTCGTTATCGTCCAGCGGCCCGGTGACGTCGAACATCGCCCCGCGCTGATCGTTATTCCCGGCGAAGAGTTTGATCTCACCGCCCGCATCAAATGAGGGTTTGCGCGAGGTCAGCGCCACAATACCGCCCGGCGAGGAGCGCCCGTACAGCACGGATGCCGGGCCACGCACCACTTCGATATTTTCCAGGAACCAGGGATCGACGACCAGCGAGCTGTGGGAGTTGGTGTCCCCCATCATTTTCAGGCCATCGAGATAGACGTTATCCAGGCTGCCGTCGGAGAAGCCGCGCAGCACGATGTAATCAAAGCGATTCGACGCACCAATCTGGTTACTGTAGACGCCAGGCGTATAGCTCACCGCCTGGCGCACGCTGGTCGCGCCCTGCTCTTCGAACTGCTCGCGCGTCACGATCGACACCGACTGCGGGGTTTCGATATCCGGCGTTTCGAGTTTGGTGGCGCCACTCTGCATTTGCGAGGTGACAACAACGGTTTCGGTTTTCGGCGTATCCTGCGCCAGCAAAGGGAACGCAACGCTGCCGGTCACCCATCCCACCAGCAGTGCCAGCCGTGATTTAGCGAACATGAAAGTCTCCAAAGGTATTTCTAATTGTTAATAAGAATTATTACCTTTTTGAGATCGCAAACAGCTATGCGCGACGCCAGGTGACGTATGCGAAATGACAAATCGTATGCGGGAGATTCGCGCGATGGCGAAAAGTGAGTTAGCCGTGTCGGCGCAGATCGCCGGGGGAGATACCGTATCGACGGCGAAACGCAGTGGCGAAATTGGTCGCGTGCTGATAGCCGGACATCCACGCGGCCTGCTGCACGCTGTGCCCTTCCAGCAGATAGCGGCGTGCCAGCTCCAGACGGCAGTCGCGCAGGTAATCAAACACCGTTTTGCCGTAGGCGTGGCGGAACTTCGTCCGCAGGCTGCCAGAGCTCATGGCCGCCTGCGTCGCCAGCTGTGCGAGGGTATACTCCTGTTCCGGCGACTGTTCCAGCATGCGCCGGATACGCTCCAGGCGGGCATGTTCTCCGCTCGGCGACAAAGCACTGCGTCCTGTTTGCGGCTGGCACTGATTCAGACCGTGGCCAAGCAACTGGTACATCAGCCCTTCGAGCAACAGCGTGCGCGCCACGGCGCTCAGCCCCTTCTGCTGCGCATGCTGAATGCCGATCAATACAAATCCAGGCACCGGCCAGACGAACGTTGGCGCATCCAGACGCTGCCATTCCTGGAGCAGCGTTTCCAGTAAGCTCTGGCGATCGGCATTATTCGGATAGACGCCAAAAGAGAGGGTTTTCAGGGTGCAGTCCGCGTCGTGACGGGCGCTCATCGCCTGCTGTTCGCTCAGCTGCGAGCTAAAGGCCATCCCCGGCAGCACCTGATATTCCTGGCCGTTCAGCGTTAGCGTGACGCAACCTTCCAGCACCACCAGCATATAAAGCGGGCTGCTGTGGCGGGAGGTGGTTTCGTAGGGCTGGAGCACGCGCACGTCGGAGTGCGTCAGGGAAATACCGGAGGAGAGGGTCATCTCTTCGACATCGCCGTGCAGAACGGGGCTGTCCCAGGCGTTATCTGCCAGATGCGGAAAGCGATAATCAATACCGTAGCGCTCGCCAAAGCCAATAAAATCCTCAACGCAGAACAGGCGTTTGGTTGAGCTATCAGGCTGTGCGGCAAGATTCATGATGGCGTTTGCGTGGGCGGATGACACACGAACATTAACACTGCGGCGGCGCAAAGGCTACGCCGCCGCAGGTTCATCGTTCGGATTACTCTTCGAAGTACCAGTAACCCTGGTTAATCAGATCCGTCAGTTCTGCGATAAACGCCGGGTTTTTCAGCGCGTCGCCGAGTTCGTCCTGGCCAAACTCGGTGTAACGGCACAGCACGTCGGCCGCTTTCGCATCCACCGTTTCGAGCAGTTCGCTGTTGATAAAGAAACTGCCGCCCACGTTCAGCACGCGCAGACCGCTCAGGCGGGAGAGCGTTTCGCCGCCCTGCAAGGCATCCAGCACCTCTTCAGGTTCGTAAGCCGGTTCCGCCGCGGCGATATCCAGCTCGTGACGCGGAGTGCTGACAAAGCTGCCGAACCATTTTTTGAAATCTTCTGGCTGGCTGATCATCTCGATCATCATGTTGCGCAGACGATCAAGTTCGTACTGCTCTACGCGGCCAGGGTGTTCGCGACAGGTCAGATCCGGATCGCTGTAGTGCTCGCCGCCCAGATCGTTTTCCAGCGCGTAGTCGGCAAAGCTGCTGATCAGATCACGACCGTTAGGCCCACGGAAGCCCACGGAATAATTCAGCGCCGTTTCGTGGGTAAAGCCGTCGTGCGGGAATCCAGGCGGAATGTAGAGAATATCGCCCGGCTCCAGATCTTCGTCGATAATCGGCGTAAAGGGATCGACGTGCAGCAGCGCCGGATGCGGGCAGAACTGACGCATCGGCAGCTTGTCGCCCACGCGCCAGCGGCGGCTGCCCATCCCCTGAATAATAAACACATCATACTGATCGATGTGCGGGCCAACGCCGCCGCCAGGCACGGAGTAGGAGATCATCAGATCGTCCAGACGCCAGTCTGGCAGCACGCGGAACGGGCGTACCAGCTCAGCGGACGGCATGTGCCAGTGGTTCACCGCCTGCGCCAGCAGCGACCAGCCGTTTTCACCCAGTCCGTCAAAATGCTCGAAAGGACCGTTGCTCGCCTGCCACTCACCGTTGAAATGGCTGACCAGACGGCTGTCGACTTCTGGCTCCATCGCCAGGCCCGCGAGTTCATCAGGCGTGATCGGATCGACAAAATTCGGGAAGGCATTTTTCAGCACAACGGGTTGTTTTTGCCAGTATTTTTCAAGAAATTCCGGCCAGTTGAGATTCAGTTGATACGCCATGGAAAGCACCAGTGAGAAGGGAAACAGGTCCGATTATGAGAGACGAGCCGTGAGGCTGCTTTGTCGTGGGTCAATTGGCCGCCAAATCCCTCCCCTTCAGCCGTTCGCATGACACACCGTGACAGTTTCAGCCTGTAAGGTTATCGCCCGATCCCTGGCGACTTATATCGTTAATGACTATGAGCGCGCTGTTACGAGGCCTGATATGAGCCATTACACTGAACTTCCTGTTTCAGGAACGGTTAGCACCACGATGGGCGTTTTCACACGCAGGGAAAATCCGTCGGTTTTTTCGCCCGTTGCGAATGCGCTACCTGCCGGGAGTCGCGTGACGGTTCAGGGGGCGGTGGTGGGAGATGCGGTGGAAGGCAATGCGCACTGGTATCGGGTGGGCGAGGATACCTTTATCTGGGCCGGAGCTTGTACACGGCTGGAGCCGTATCCGGAATTTCCGGAGGTCATAAGACCCAACTGGACAGCGATTATTTTACATGAACGTTAGCGCCCGAAACCGGGCGCTAACAGGAACACTTAATCCAGTTTCAGTTCATCATACTGGGTGATGATTTTGCCCACGACGCCGTAATCCAGCGCCTCGGCAGGAGACATCCAGAAGTTACGGTCGGTGTCTTTCTTCACTTTTTCCAGCGGCTGGCCGGTCGCATCGGCGATCAGCTTGTTCACGCGGTCCAGCATGCGGATGATTTCACGCGCTTCGATTTCAATATCCGTTGCCTGACCACGCACGCCGCCCAGCGGCTGATGGATCATGAAACGGGTATTGGGCAGCGCATAGCGGTGCTCTTTTTTCGCCGCCAGGAAAATAGTGATCCCGGCGCTCGCCACCCAGCCGGTCCCGATCACGTGCACGTCCGGGCGGATAAACTTGATAAAATCGTGAATGGTATCGCCCGCTTCCACGTGGCCGCCCTGGCTGTTGATGTACAGCTTGATCGGATCGTTGCTCACGCTTTGCAGCAGGATCAGTTGGGTGATCACTTTCTCGGCCAGCGCCTGGTCAATTTCACCGGAGATAATGATCGAGCGAGACTCGAGCAGTTTTTGCTGAAGCGCGCCCGCGCCGTTTTTCCCTTCTGATTTTTCTGTGTTGTCGCGATCTTTCTGTGTGAAGTGCATTGTTATTATCCTCGGCTTTTAGCGCTCAAAGTGAGAGTGTAGCCTGTTTTGCCTGGCAAAGTCGTCAGGCGCACACAATGCGAACATCCTGAGTCGCGAACGCGTTAAGAACGTCCTGGTTCATACTCGCTTCAACCACCAGCACATCGATATCACCGGTTTTGGCGACCACGAAGCGCGCCACGCCGGGGATCTTGTCGGTGGTCAGCGCCACGATGGTCTGATTGCTTTGGGCAATCACCGTTTTCTTGAACTCGCAGTCGGCAAAATCAAAGCCGGTCAGCCCCATTTCTGGGTCCATTGCGCAGCCGCCGATAAAAGCCTGATCGAAGATAATCCCCTGGATCTGGCTGGCTGCCGTCGCCCCAACCGCGCCGCCGGAGGCGCGCTGAATCTGCCCGCCGGTCATGATCACCTCACACAGCGGATGGCGCAGCAGCTCCGCCGCAATTGCCGGCGAATTGGTCACGATAGTCACCTTAAGATCGGCTGGCAGCGCTTTCGCCAGGGCCAGATTGGTGGTGCCGGTATCCATAAAAATGCAGCTGGCGGGTTTGATAAAGGTTGCCGCTTTCTGCGCGATCATGTCTTTTTTTGCAGGATTTTTTTGCTCGCGGCTAAGGAAGTTTCCCGCATCCGGCAGTTGAAGCACCGCGCCACCGTAGACCTTTTTGCATAAACTCTCTTTGCTAAGCTCATGTAAATCACGGCGAATCGTGTGCTCAGACACCTTCATCTGGGTGGCTAACTCCGTGCAGACCACCCGGCCCTTCTCCTGAAGGATCTTGCGGATCAGGTCTTGTCGTTGTTCCGGGAAAGCAGCATAATCGAGCATAAAGAGTCCTGTTAAAATCCAAATCGAGCATCAATGCGCATAATGTTGCATGGCGCTCACCCTGTCAACAATACAGCCTGGAAGGGAGCGTGATGATAAAACGCAGCAAGCCGTCTCACCCGCTTGTGGCTACTCAGCCTTACGACGGATTCTGGTTCCAGCCCGTCAGCCACACTGAGCGATCGCAGCAAAAAGTGCAGCGGGAAGAGTTGCCCGCCCGGTTTCAGGAACATCACCCAACAACGCGCAGCAAACAACGAGGCTTAATATGAAAATTGCACATGTCGCCCTCTGGACCCGCAACCTGTCCGCGCAGGTTCAGTTCTGGGAAACGGTTTTCGGGGGTCGCAGCAACGAGATTTACATCAGCAAAAACCGCCCCGGCTTTGCATCGCACTTTATTACGCTCACCGACGGGCCGACGATTGAGCTGATGACGGTCCCGGAGCTGGCCGACGCGCCCGCTTACCCGGAATTTGTCGGCTGGGCGCATATCGCCCTCGACGTCGGCAGCAAAGCGAATGTGGATCGTATGGCGGATCAGGCGCGGCAGAACAGTACCCTGCTCAGCGCACCGCGCATGACAGGCGATGGATTTTACGAAGCGGTGATCGCCGATCCCGACGGGAACAGGATTGAGCTGGTGGGGGAGTAATTTCTGCGTTTGCCGGTGAAGTGAAAACCCGGGACGTTCAGAAATACAGGAGAGGATTCATCCGCTACACTGATGTCCTCTCCCTTACCGAGGATCGCCCTCATGGAACTGACCGCAGTCAGCGCCCTTCACTTCAGCGTGACGGAACTTACTCGCATTCTGGAGCGCTGTTTTCAGCACTATTTCGTCCCGTTTTCGCTCACGCCCGAGGCTTTTGCCCTGCGTTTTGCCGCAGAGGGGATGAGCATGGAAGACTCCTGCGTCTGGCTGCAGGACGGTGAGCCGGTGGCAATCGCCATTATCGCCCGACGCGACGCCCTCGCCCGTCTCGCGGCGTTTGCTATCGTTCCGCCACTTCGCGGGAAAGGGCAGGCCCGCACGATGCTCGCACCGCTGTTCGCCACGTTGAAAACCAAAGACGTAGCGCGTTTTTATCTGGAAGTGATCGCCGAGAATCACGCCGGGATTGCGCTGTACCGATCGCTGGGGTTTCGCGATTCACAGGCGCTGTACGGCTTTAAAGCCATCACGACGGAGAATCCGCCGGGCGCAGAACTGCACACTACCACGCTGGATGCACTTTACCGTGCGCTCTTTTCTGCTCCGCGGGAGACCACGCCCTGGCAGCTCGATCCGCTGGCGCTGCGCTCGTTACCCTGCAAGGTGTTAAACATCGGAGGTGCATGGGCGGCCATCACGACGCACGGCCCTGCGCCGCAACTGCGCTATCTGTTTGTGGAACCGGCATCGCGGCACAAGGGAGAGGCGCTGCGCCTGTTGCAAACACTGAGCGAGCAGTATCCAGCAATCAGCACCCCGGTCGCGGTGCCGGAGCGTTTTGCGCGGCTGTTTTTGGCGGCAGGCTACGCGCAGATGGACATTTCGCAGCGTGAGATGGTTTGCGATCACGCCGGTGAATAAAACTGCATCCCGGCATAGGGCTTTTCCCGACACGCCGCCAGTCGCGCGGCGAGATCGCCCACATGCAGTTCCAGCTTATGCCCGTCTGGATCGAGAAAATAGAACGACGCCCCTTCGCTTTTATTGCTTTTCCAGACGGTGACGCCCGCCTGCTCTAGCTTGTGTGAAAACGAGTCAAAATCTGCCGGTGCGACGCTGAACGCATAGTGGGTATAGTCGCTTTCGCTGGGCGGAACATAGTCGCGGGTCTCGTCAAACGACAGGCACAGCCAAAGATCGCCGCAGGTAAGATACGCGCCGGTGTCCCACTGCGCATGCAGTGACAAACCCAGCAGATCGCGCCAGAACGCCACGCTGGTTTGCAGATTGCTGACGGCCAGCGTGAGGTGGTTGAGTGATTGCAGCATACGATCCCCTGTTGTGTTTCGCTCAGAACATGATACGGTAATTCGATGAACAGAAAACATCTCCCCGCTTTACATCACACCCTGTGGTGGCTGCCTTCTTAAAGGCGGCCCGGAAGTGTTTTCCCTCTTTTCAGATAGCCGCCGAAAGGCGGCTATTGCATTTCAGAGACGTCTTTCGGCTTTTAAAACCTTAAGGAGTCTTTCATGAACCCTAAAACGACTATTCTCACCGGCGACCGTCCGACTGGCCCTTTGCATCTCGGCCACTATGTCGGATCGCTACGCCAGCGTGTTGCGTTGCAGCATGACTATCAACAGTTTGTGCTGGTCGCAGACCTGCAGGGCCTGACGGATAACGGCAGTAACCCACAAAAAATACGCGACAACATCCCCGAAGTGCTGGCCGATTATCTGGCCGCAGGTATCGACCCCGAAGTCACCACCCTCTGCCTGCAATCCGCCCTTCCGGCGCTTGCCGAGCTGACGATGCTGTATATGAACATCGTCACCGTGGCGCGCGTGGAGCGTAATCCGACGGTGAAAAATGAGATCGCGCAGAAAGGGTTTGCCCGCTCGCTACCCGCCGGTTTCCTGGTGTACCCCATCAGCCAGGCGGCGGACATTACCGCGTTTAAAGCCGAAGTGGTGCCCGTCGGCGATGACCAGTTGCCGATGATCGAACAAACCAACGAAATCGTACACAAGATGAATAGCCTGCTACCCGCCCCAGTGCTGCGCCACTGCAAAGCGATGCTGAGCGAAACCAGCCGCCTGCCGGGCGTCGACGGTAACGCCAAAATGTCGAAATCACTTGGCAACACGCTGCACCTTTCGGCCAGCGAAGAGACGATTCACCGCGCCGTCAGCGCCATGTATACGGACCCTCACCATTTGAAAGTGAGCGATCCGGGCCAGATTGAGGGCAACGTGGTGTTCACCTGGCTGGATGCGTTTCACGCGGATAAAGCCAAAGTCGCAGCGATGAAAGCCCACTATCAGCAAGGCGGGCTGGGCGATCGGACCTGTAAAAACGAGCTGGAAGCGTGCCTGCAGGAACTGATCGCGCCGATGCGCGAGCGGCGGGCGACCTACATCCAGGACAAAAGCCAGCTGATGGAGATACTGAAAAAAGGCAGCGAACGCGCCCATGAAGTCACGCAGGCGACCTTAAAAGAGGTAAAACGGGGGCTGGGCGTACCGGTGTTCTGAGAGCGCATTGACGCCTGGCGAGCAGGCGTCAACGTCGGTTAGTTGACTGACACCGGGCGATCCAGACGCTCGTCGCCCTGATTTTCCTGCGTCGTCGCATGACGCCGCTCCGCCAGCAGACGGCAAATCTCAGCGTGTTTCTCTTCGGTAAAGGTGAAGCGCGACATGCAGCCCAGGCGGATCAGCGAACCAATAGCCGGAAGCAGGCAGATGCCGAAGAATAACCCGGTCAGCACGCCGTCGCTCTGAGTTTGCGCCTGCGGCACGTAGCCGATCATCGTCAGGAACACGCCGATTAAGCCCCCACCCACGGCTACCGACATCTTGCCGGTAAAGGTCTGCCCGGAGAAGGTGATCGCCGCGCAGCGTTTATGGGTGTGGTACTCAGCGTATTCGATGGTGTCGGCGATCATCGACGAGGTGAGGATATTGCTCATCATCACGAACAACGTGCTCAGGCCGAGCAGCAAGAACAGCAGCGCCGTGTGCTGATAGCCCACGAACCACATTACCGCGCGCACGGCGATATCCAGCCCGCAGAGGATCATAAACAGTTTTCGTTTCTGCATTTTGCGCGTCAGCATCGGCGCAATCAAACACACCACCGCCGCCACGATCCCCATCACGCCAATCGCCATCTGCAGGCTGCCGTCGCCCAGATTGTAGATAAAGAAGTAGATGTAAATCCCGTTGGCGACGTTATGGAATACGCAGAAAAAGAACGACAGCAGGATGATAAACAGCGGCTTGTTCTGGCGCAGATTGTGGAAGGTGTCTCGCATCGTCACCTTCTCGGTGCTCGGCGGCACGCGCTCTTTAATCTGCATAAACCCGTTCAACATCAGCGGCAGGCCCAACAGCATCATCACCAGCGCCGCCATAAAATAGCCTTTATCGTTGCTGTACTGAGCGAAAAACGCCGCCAGTTTCGGGAAGAAGATATTCGCGCAGGCAATACCGGCGTTAACCCCGAGCATGGCCGCCGTCACCGCGCGGGTGCGCTGGCCGGAGTCATTAGTCATCACCGATGACATGGACCAGAACGGGATGTCGGAGATGGCGTACAGCGTCCCCCACAGAATGTACGTCACCCCGGCGTAGAGGATTTTGGTGGTCATGTCCGCTTCGATTTTATAGAACGACAGCAGCGTGACGCCGGTAATCAGCAGCGGTGCGATAAGTAAAAAATGCCTGAACTTACCGAAACGACTGTTAATGGTGTCCATAAAACTGGCGAACAGCGGATCGTGAACCGCATCCCAGACGCGGGCAATCAGGAAGATCGAGCTTGCCGCCAGCGCCGAGATCCCCAGCACGTCGGTGTAAAAATAGTTAATAAATGAACCCACTAAACCAAAACTAAAACACTGACCTAAACCATAGCCAAAATAGGACCACAACTCGCGAGACGGTATTTTCATTGTCGTTGCCATAGTGCGTACCTTGTTGTCCGGCGGCGTACCGCCGGATCGTTATTGTTATGCCTGCGGCTGCGGGGCGATTTGGCGGAGCTTGCGCATCAGGGCGATTTCGCTGCGCGAGAAGGGGATGCCGTTCTCTTCAAAGACGTCGTGGAACCACAGACGGCAGTAGTCGGTGGAGCCGCTCATGATCACTGGCCACGGCAGCCAGGTCTGGGTTTTGCCGCGCACCAGGCCCCACTGATAGGGCGCGACCTTCGCGGTGTACATCAACGGAAGCTGCTCTTCGATGGTGCTGCCGACGTGACGCGCCAGCCATTCGGTGCAAAACAGGGGGCGGCCAAGCTCGTGTAATTGCTGAATAATCGCCGTCATACGTCCGGTATTGGTGTAGGCGTGATAACTCACGACATCCGACAGGCCCAGCGCGGTTTGATCGAGCGGATGCTGGAAAAACGTCTCCCCTTCCTCTTCCGGCGGCACGCGCCAGGCGCAGACCGTCAGGGGTTGCTCAGGATCTTCTTCCCGCGCCCACTGGAACGCCAGTTTCATCAATTCATGCGCGTAGGTTTCCAGTTTTTCGTCATAGAGCACTTCCACGGTGCCCGTCGCAAAAATACCGCGGTTGCCCGGTTCGTTATAGAGATCCCAGAGCAGAACGCGCTTATCATCGCGGAACTGGCGGATAACGTTGCGGATATAGCGCTCAATTTGCGGCCAGCAGTCGCGATCGCACACTTTATCGCGCCCTGGGCTTGCCGCCGCCTGGCTGTTGTGTTTGCCCGGCACCGGGGGCTTTTGCGGGCCAAGATACGGCTCGTCGCCCGAGAACCCGCAGTCGTCCATCAGCGTCAGCATGGTGCTGAACCCGTGGCGGTCAGCCAGCGTCAGAAAGTGCTCAATGCGCGCCAGTAGCCCGTCGCGATCGTGCTCCCAGACGATAAACGGCAGATTTATGCGCAGGGTGTTGTAGCCCGCCTCCGCCGCCCAGCCCAGCTCGCGGTCGATGGTTTCGGCATCAAACGTCTCCTGCTGCCAGATATCGGTCCAGTTCACCGCTGTCGACGGCAGATAGTTAAACCCGCACAGCCACCCTTTTTGCTGATACCACGCCTGCGCCTGTTCCTTGCTCCACTGCTGTTTCATCGTCGCCTCACTTGCTGATAATATTTAGCTAATAAATATTAGCTGCATTATAAATGAGCAAACAGGCGCGTTCAGAAAAGCGACAGCAATCACAAAGTTCAGGCTTGAGCGCGCAAGAAACGTGATCGACCGCGCTTTCGCCTGACCGATGACAAAGCCGTGAGGTATGATGCTGTTTCTGAAGGGGGAGCGGACGGATGAAGCGGAAAAACAAAATCACAATGAACGATATTGCGCGGGCGGCGGGGGTGTCGCAGGCGACGGTATCACTGGTGCTTAACCAGTCCCGCAACATCAAACTCAGCGACGAGACGCGCCAGCGGGTGATCGGCGTAGCCACAGAGCTGGGCTACGATCGCCTGCCCGCCATTCACACGCCGCGCAACCAGGAAGAGGTGGCGCTGCTGGTCAGCTCCCTGCAAAGTTACGATCCCTTTATCGACGCCATCAGCCAGGCGCGGGATGCGGCCTGGCGCAACGAGACGCTGCTGACCGTGTATGATTACGGCGACGACGTGGAGCTGGCCCTGAACATTATTCGCCAGCTGGAGAAGCGCAACTGCGTGGGGATTATTCTCGCCTCCCCCGTCACCACGCTGGTGGACATGACCGATTTCCAGGACTGTACGCAGCTCCCGTTGGTGCTGCTGAATCAGCGCGATCCCGGCTCACCGCTGCTGCCATCGTTCATTCCCGACGACTACGCCAACGCCTTCCAGGTGACGCGTCATCTGATTGCCCAGGGGGCAACACGCATAGCGCACATCACCGGCGAGAGCTGGATGGAAGCCACCCGCCAGCGTCAAGCGGGTTACCTGGCCGCCCTCGAACAGGCCGGGCTGGCGTACGACGAGAGCCTGGTTCGCCCGACCAACTGGCAGTTCAGCGAGTCCTACACGGCCACCGAGTCCCTGCTGCAACTCCCTACCCGCCCGGATGCGATCTTCTGCGCCAGCGACTGGCTGGCGATCGGCTGCTATCAGGCGCTGGCCGTGAACAACGTGCAGATCCCTCAGGATATGCTGCTGGCGGGTTACGACGATCAAAAGATTTCCGAACAGCTCACCCCGGCGCTAACCAGTATTCAGCTTCCGTACAGCGAGCTGGGACGACTGGCGGTGGAGTATTTGTGCAATCAGGAAGATGCGGCGACGCATGTGACACTGGCGGGCAGGTTGCGGGTGAGGAGATCGAGTGAGCGTATTTGAATAAAAACTATATTCAAATACAGCTCTAATCGTGCTTATTAGGTTTTATATTCCTCAGGGCTTTATCAACGCTAATTATAAAAGGCTGAAAAATCAGTTGAGTGGAGAAGGTGCCGGTGGCGCCTTTTTTTCAAACCAAGTTTAAAATTTTCTTCTTTCTTTCTAAACTCAGTTTAGACCAGTTACGAATAAGTGATGCTAAATCATCATCTTCCGTATAAAAATAGGCTAACGGAACGTCGAGAACTATTGCAAGTTGCTGAACTACATCAATATTCGCCTGATGCACTCCCTTCTCATATCGATTGATTCGTGAACTGGCAACAAACTCATCGATGCCCGCAAGAATGCCGAGTTGTTTTTGAGAATGCCCAGCGATGAGGCGGGCTTCTTTAAGCCGCCTGCTGAAGATTTGATCTTTGGAAGTTGATTTGCTCATAGCTACGATAATCGTAGTTTTAGAAAAAATCTGATACTACGTAAAACGTAGCTATCCCTTCATCTCCTATTACATTGGGTTTTCATGGGAAATTAGAACCGCCTTCCAAAACTACGTTAAACGTAGTTATTGTACTTTCTCGAAAGCTACGTTTAACGTAGCATCATGATTGTAGACTTTTTTGATAAGGACAGTTTTATGAAAACGGATTGGCATAAAGCAGACGTCATTGCGTCGCTCAGAAAGAAAGGTACTTCGCTCGCCGGATTATCAAGAGAGGCTGGAATGAGCTCATCAACGCTTGCGAACGCGCTTGAGAGGCCATGGCCCAAGGGGGAGATTATCATTGCGGAGGCAATAGGAGTTCCCGCTGAAGTGATCTGGCCCAGTAGATATTATAAGAATGGGGCTCTGGTTGATCGCCGTTCACTTGTAAGAAAGAAGCAAGACCCGCAGCAACTTACGTAAAATGATACGTAATCAGTTAACAATTCGTGTGCAAAGAGCATAAATATTTTATTGTCTGGCGTTTTTTACGTAAAATAAGACGTAATTGCGCCTTCGCACAACAGGGATTTGAACATGGCAAATTTTGATGCTGACTATTGCTACTCTTTCCCAGCCGTAAGGGGTGTTCAGGCTGGAAGACCTTTTTACATCGCGACTTGTCCGATGCGTATCATACCGAAGATTTTTAGCTTTGATGAGACTGATGTGCCACCTGAGCTTCGCGCCCAGCGCATCCTGAACAAATCGCGCATACCTGAAATGGTAAGGTATCTTCTTGAAAATCCGAAGGATTATGTATTTTCTGCGTTGACCGCTTCTATTGCGGTGGACGTTCAATTCGATGAGTATTCTGGCTCAAACAATCTTGGAACTCTGCGCGTCCCCATGGATGCCCAAATTCTAATCAATGACGGTCAACATCGCCGTAAAGCCATCGAAGATGCGCTTGCAGAACGCCCAGAACTTGGACAGGATAACATTCCGGTTTTGTTCTTCGTTGATGAAGGATTGGTACGAAGCCAGCAAATGTTTGCAGATCTGAACAAGTACGCGATTCGCCCAAGCCCTTCACTCTCAGCTTTATATGATCATCGTGATGTGAGTTCTAATCTGGCTCGCTATCTTGCAATGTCGATTGAACCTTTTGTTGGCCTGACTGAACTTGAGAAATCCAGTATCAGTACTTTATCCAACAAGCTGTTTACGTTAAGTAGTATCAAGCAGGCTACCCGCGCCCTACTTGGTAAAGATCCCAAGGTTGGGGACGTTGAAGAAAACACAAATATTGCCACCATTTACTGGCAAGCAATTTTTGAAGTCATGCCTGACTGGCAGCTGGCAGCGAAAAAAGAAGTTTCGCCTGCGCAACTCAGACAGGACTATGTTCATGCACATGGTATCGGTTTACAGGCACTTGGATTGCTGGGGCGCACCCTCTTGTCTGAAGAGCCTGAACAGTGGCAACAAAAATTAGTAAAACTAAAAAGTTTTGACTGGCGCAAAAGCAATCCTGAAATGGTCAGACGTGCAATGCAACATGGAAAATTAAGTAAAACAGGCATAGCAATCCAATTGACCTGCAATGCACTAAAACATGCACTATCACTTCCACTCACTCCTGAAGAGCAGGAGCTAGAAGCTCAAATGGTTATCTCATGAGTAAACTGACTCAGGCCTACGATCTGGCCGACTACGAAGATTTTATTAATCAGGAACAGTTTGCCGGACGCCCTCTGGCTGAATATGTTTCTGAAATACAGAGGATTTACTGCTCTGACAAACGCCCTTGGGTGATTGGCTACAGCGGTGGTAAAGACTCTTCTGCCGTCATTACATTAGTCTATCTCGCCTTGCAGGGCCTACCGCCTGAAATGCGTACTAAAGATGTGTTTTTGGTTTCATCCGATACATTGGTAGAAACGCCAGTGGTCGTTGACTTGATCAAAAAGACCATGATGCAGATTGAAGCGGGTGCCAAGCGTGATGATTTACCTATCACTCAACATGCAGTCATGCCTAAAACGCACGAGACATTCTGGGCAAATCTGTTAGGGAAAGGCTATCCCGCTCCAACTCGAAGTTTCCGCTGGTGTACTGAGCGTATGAAAATCAATCCGGTTAGTGACTTTATTAAGGATAAAGTCAGCCAGTTTGATGAAGTCATTGTCGTGCTCGGCTCACGCAGCAGTGAGAGCGCATCGCGTGCGCAGGTTATAGCTAAACATAAAATCGACGGTACGCGTCTTGCCCGGCATACGACTTTACCAAACGCATTTATCTACACCCCTATTGATACCTGGGATGTTGAAGATGTGTGGAAGCTATTACGTGGTGCATTCCGCTACGCTCCAGATGATATAGACGAATGGGAAAGCCCGTGGGGTGGTAACAACCGTCCTCTCTGGACGCTGTACATGGATTCATCTGCCCAGGGCGAATGTCCATTAGTGATCGACGAAAGCACACCATCATGTGGCAACTCGCGCTTTGGTTGCTGGACCTGTACCGTTGTCACGAAAGATAAGGCGATGGAAAGTCTGATTAAAAACGGTGAGGAGTGGATGTCACCACTGCTTAAATACCGTGATCTGCTGGCATTCACTACTGATCCAGTGAATAAAGACACTTTTCGTAACTACAAGCGTCGTACGGGTAAAGTGAGCTATCAGTATGCCAAGGACGGAGAGGAACTCACCGCTGAGCGCAAACACGTACCAGGCCCGTACTGGCTTAAATACCGTCAGCAATGGCTAAAAGAATTACTGATCATTGAGCGCGACATGAACGCTCAGGGCCACGAAATTACACTAATTACCCAGCCTGAGCTGCATGCTATCCGTCAAGAATGGCTGAAAGATCCGAACGAGCCGGATTGGTACGACACTTTACCGGATATTTATCGCGAAGTTTACGGGAAAGACCTGGACTGGGTTATTGACGACCAGTCACGCTTCAACGCAAGCGATGCGGAGTTGCTTGAGCAGATCGCCCAAGGGTTTGACGTAGTTCCTGAGATGGTGATGAAGCTGATTGAGCTGGAAGTTTCTATGGAAGGACTCAGCCGCCGTCAGGGTATCTTCGACAAACTAGGCACCATCCTGAAACAAGACTGGGGCAGCCTTGAAGAGATTAAACAGCAACAAGAGTTCTTACAAAAACGTAACGACCGAGACATTCATCAGGAAGAAGTCGCAAAGTTGGAAGCTGAACTACAGATGCTGCAGCGTAGAATTGCAGAAGTGAGCGAGCCAACTTTGCTTACCAGTGAGGAAAAAGAACATGTTAATTAAACAACTGGTATTGCGTAATTTTCGTGTATTTAACGGAACACACGTTATTGATTTGGCACCGAGAAAGCGCCAATACGATGATAACCCGCGTCCGATAGTTCTTTTTGGTGGACTCAACGGCGCAGGGAAAACATCAATTCTGTCGGCAATCCGTCTGGCATTGTATGGCCGCTTAGCGTTTGGCTCGGCAACTCAACAACAGGAATATGTTGAAGAGCTGAGCGCATTAATTCATCACGGCTCAACGGCTGGCGAACGACCAAGCGAAGCGTCAATTGAACTTATTTTCACCTATAATAAAGGTGGCCATGAAGCAGAATTCACCGTTACGCGCACATGGAAAAAAGGAAAAAAGGACCAACTATCCCTTCAGCAAGATGGGCAACTTCTTGAAGAGCTGGATTATGATCAATGTCAGGGGTTCCTGAACGAATTAATTCCTCATGGAATAGCCGATCTGTTCTTCTTTGATGGCGAAAAAATTGCAGAACTTGCGGAAGATGATTCTGGAAATATTCTGCGTACAGCCGTACGTCGCTTATTAGGTTTAGATCTAATCGCTAAACTTCGCAATGATTTGATGATTTTCGTTAAGCGTCAGCAGTCCAGCCAATTAGCAGGTTCCCAACAGAAAAAACTTGCTGAACTTGAAGAGCAAGTTAAGCAGTTTGCTTTCGAGACAGAGCAGATTTTAGAAAAAGCTGATTTTGCTAAAATGCGAATTGATTTACTATCAAAAGAAATCAACCGATATGAAGCCCTTCTGAATGCTCAAGGTGGTGCATTTGCGCAGACAAAAGCACAAGAAAAACAAAAAGTTGATACTCTTTTAAAAGAAAAAGAACGCCTTGAGAAAGCATTGCGCCATGAATGTGATAGCTCTTTACCGTACGCTGTGGCCCCTCACACTCTGGGACGTTTGCTGGAACAAATTAGTGCAGAGATGCAAATAAAACAGGCAAACAGTTTTGAAAAGGAATTAACTAAGTTTCTTACGCAGCTCAAAAATGATATTTCGTTCCGCTCTGGGACCACGGGGAAAATTGCTGCCGAAGCGATTGAAGATAATCTTAAGGATTACCTGGCTGATAAGCCCCAAGGTGAGTTGTTGTTTGACATCTCAGAACGTGAAGCTGGGATGATCCAACAATCTATCGAGCAGGACAGCAAGAAAGCCTGGCAGCGTTTTGATCTCTATCGTAACCAATTGGCTGAAGTTGAGGAGCAGCTTGAACAAGCCGCTGCAAATATTGCACGAGCGCCTGAAGACGACCAGCTTATCGATATCTTTGAAAAACTCCGAGAGCTTGATCGTAAACGTGAAAGTAAACGTCAGGAGTATCGCTCACTGTTGGAAGTAGCCAAACAAACTAAACAACAGCAACTGGACTGTGCTCGTCAGGTACAAAAAACACACGATCAGGCACGTAATCAGCATAATTCCGATAATGCATTTAATAATGCGCAAGAGACAATCAACCTATTAGATCGCTATAGTGAACTATTAACTCAGGCGAGGGTGAAAACTCTGTCAGCCAACTTTGAATTCGCTTACCGTAAATTAGCGCGTAAAGAAGATTTACAACTCAATGCACATATCAATCCTGAAACGTTTGATGTGGAATTAGTTGATGAAAAAGGCACTGTGATTAATCGCAAACTTCTCTCAGCAGGTGAAAAACAGATTTATGCGATCGCGATCCTTGAAGCTTTGGCAAAAACCTCTGGCCGAGATTTACCAGTAATTATTGATACTCCATTGGGGCGTTTGGACTCTCAGCATAGAGATAAACTGATTAACCACTACTTCCCGTTTGCAAGCCACCAAGTTGTGCTGTTGTCTACGGATACAGAAGTGGATGAGCATTATTTTGTCGACCAGTTGCGAGATGATATATCTCATGCCTACGAGATTGCTTTTAATGAACAAACTAAATCATCTACATTAAGACCTGGTTATTTTTGGAAGTTGACTAAGGAGTTAGTTTGATGCTGCCCAATAGAATGCAATTAAATGCCAAGACCGAAGATCAATTGAAGCGTTTGAAAGGTTACACAGGATTAACACCGAATGTAGTGGCCAGATTGGCGTTTTTCCGTTCAGTAGAGAATGAATTTCGTTATACAAATGACAATAGTAATTTAAAATTAGATGGTGCATTAGTTCTTGATAAATTCACATGGTGTGGTGAAACATTACAAACTACAGAATTAGTCCTGAAAATGCTGTATCCCTTTTTGGAACAAAAGTTACTTGTTAGAGCTTGGGCGGCTCATGTAGATGATGGGATAGCATCGTTAAGAAACTATCGTAGTCTTAAGGATTTTAGCAAAGCTTTATAATAGAAAAAGGTCTAACTCTTGTTAATAAGTTAGACCTTTTTATTAACTACTCATATTCGATATCTGATTCAGCACAATCTACTTCACAAGAATCTATTTGTTCATATTCATCGAATTTAACATTAATATCATTGCACTTAGGTATAAATTCTTTATAAATATCGGGTACCTCAATGCTTCCTTCATCTTCCCTGAAAGGAATTGACCATCTCTCAATTGCAAAATTAGCCAAATCCAATTCACGCTTTAATATATTTAGCTCTTTCCAAGATGAACCGTCAGTATAATTTGTTATATTCTTTTCAGAATTAGTTGCTTTCTTATGGGAGTAATAGTAGTCGCTATCCAAATCAATTATTTTTTTATCAATAGATTTTCTACCTAAAACAGAATTCCCCTTAGTAAGCACTAAATTACCTAATCGATTCACGTATTTGTCAGCAATCAATGCGTTTGGCCAATGTTTTTCCCACCAACCTGAATCTCTATGCTCTTGCGGCAAAATATGTTCAATAGAATTATCTTTTTCTTCATCAGAACGAGCCCAAGGTATACGTTGTACACCAGAAGCAGAAATACTCACCTCATATTCATACAGAAAATAATAAAGATATCCTAGCCAATTTTTATAGTTTAGATCGCCACTCATTAGTTTGCCAATAGAACTTTTTAAATTCGCACTAGAATTCAATAACTTCCCAAGTTCACTTATAATGAAGTCAGAACCTTTATTATTTTTTAATACTTGATTAGCAATATCTAGTATTACTTTTGAGTTTTTATCAACTCTGTATCTAGATAGAGCATGCATTCTAAATGTATATATCTCGCAAGCTCTACAGACCTTTTCAAACTCTTGCTTTCCATTCTCAGACTGAGCGGCTAAATAAGCTGCAGTTAATATTTTTTTAGTAACACCTTGCAATCCTAAATTATCAATAGAATCTAACCATTGTCCCGCAATTTTTGTGCAGAGATTATTATAATAATGTTCTTTATGTTTCGAATTAATAAATCCAAACGCTTCTGAATAAGTAACCCAATAATCTATGAAACCCTTAAAACTTCTTTCTTTTTGTGCATTATCACCTTCAAGAAGAGTTCGATACTCTTTAACAAAAGAGTCATGAACATCATTATTACCTGTATTAACTCCGTGGTATACAGAGTAAAGCTCTGCAATAAATGAGTTTTCCACATTGCGTGTGCTCACTTTAAATTTCTCAAGATTACTTATCGCAGAATACCATTTTTCTTCGGGCGCGATATCTAGAGATCTCTTATCAGAAATAAGTATACAGAAATTTTTAATCTTATCAAACTCTGTTAACGGCAATCCACGAGAGTTAATTGCATCAAATGTTAGATAACGATCAATTCGTGCGCTAGCCAGATCTACATCGATTATCTGAACTTGTTTACACACCTTATTCCTAAGTTCAATAAGTTCATCTCTTATTTGAATTTTGTCAACAATAGCTGCTATATGTTCTTTTGCTTTCTGCAGACATCTCATTGGAGGTGTTATTATGCCTGGTAAGGATGGAGCCCCTAATATATGATGCTTTAAGCATTCGTCTAAAGCTTTATTCTGATTTTCAATCCGAATGCTTATCGAACCTTTTTTATAAGTGATCAGTCTATTCAGACCATCTGATTCAACCGTTTCCTTCAGATCGACTTCAAGAAATCTTCTTCGTAACTCGTTTATGATTAATAAGAAAGTTGTCAGACGCTGTTGACCATCTTCTAAAATGTATTTGTAGGTAGGAGTTTTATCAATTTCATCTGTAAAATCATCACACTTCGTGCAAATCACTGTTCCGAGATAGTGTGACTGATCTCCCATTAAATCAAGATCGCTGAAAAGATCATCGATTTCTTTTGGAGTCCAACTATATCCACGTTGGTTCTTAGGGACGACATATACCCTTGAGCCAAACATTTTCTCTAAACTGATCATTTCCATATCCCCAAAGCGAGTTTAAGACTTACTTATACCAAGCCTTATACTAACTTGAAAATACTTCTACTTAATAAATGGAAAAAATGAAATTTCTAATGAATGTGAGTTAATCATACAAACTAGCTAGCTAGCTAGCTTATGGTGCCGAAGGCCGGACTCGAACCGGCACGTATTTCTACGGTTGATTTTGAATCAACTGCGTCTACCGATTTCGCCACTTCGGCACTGAAGGGGTATGCGGAAACGTTGTGGATTATACCTGTCGCGCGCCGCCATGCAAGCGACGACGCGCTAAACCCGCGCTAAGTGCCCAAAAAAACAGCGCCCATCGTCACTCTAGCTCCGAAACCGCCAGCCGAATCACGCCGGCGGCATGGCTTTCAGGCAGTTGCAGCACTTTGGCCCACATTTCCTGCACCATATCGCACGACAACTTCTCTTTGCCCGTCGCCTTGTCCGGCATCTGCAGTAGCTGAATATCCTCGCCGTACTTCGCGGCCAGCTCTTTCATGATCGGGCGCACGTCGGCGACGGCGGTGTCGCGCTCCTGCGCCGTCACGGTGTGGCGGTTTTTGCCGTAGGCGGCGCGCATCATGTCGGCGTCGGCCTGCATGCGGCGCTGCATCATCGGCTTATCCAGCACTCGCATCGGGTTAATGCCGCCCTTTACGTCCGGGTAGAGAAAGCGGAAACAGGCGTCGTCGCTCACCTTCTGAATGGCGGCGGTCTGTTCCATATTCGCCTTCATATAATCCACCACGTTCGCGTCCGGCGCGGTCTGCAGGCGCGACATCTGCAGGTGCAGGATCTGCGGTTGAATCACGTCGATGATCTGTTGCTCGGAATCCCCCTCTTTTTGCATCGCGAGGATCTGTTCACGGATGCGCTGCTGGAATGCGGGTTCTTGCTCCTTCAGCACCTGCCAGGCAGGCATACTGTTGAGCGTGGTGTCGAGTTGCTGTTCGGGGTTTTGTTGCAGGCGTTGTTTATCGTAATAGACCCAGCACGCCACGGCAGCGGCCAGTACGGCAACAATCACAATCGGTTTCCAGGCTCTCTTCATCGTCTCGCATCCTTTTGATCTGTCGGATTACACCGGCACGCCGCTATGAAAACGAAACTCACTGTCCGGTGTCGAGATAAGTGTGGCTTCAATTTCACCAAAAAGCTGTACGCGTGAAGAGATATCGTTGTCGCTTACCTGTTGAGCAAGCGTCAAATAGTCCTGGTAATGGCGTGCTTCCGAGCGCAGCAGCGACAGATAGAACTTCTGCAGGTCGTCGTCGAGGAATGGCGCCAGCGCGGCGAAACGCTCGCAGGAGCGCGCTTCGATGTACGCACCGCAAATCAGCTTGTCGATCAGCGTCAGCGGTTCGTGAGTGCGCACTTCCTTCAGCATCCCTTTGGCGTAGCGGCTGGCGGTGATTTTGACGTACGGAATATTGCGCGCCAGCATCGCCTCACGCACCTGCCAGAAGTGGTGCAGCTCCTCTTTAATCAGCAGCACCATACTGTCGATCAGCGCCTGACCCCACGGGTCGTCGGTTTTGGGCATCACGCTTTTACCAATCTGCTTATGCAGGGCGATAAAATCCGGTTCCGGCCCTTCGCGGAAGGTGAAGGCTTCATAGGGTTTGAGCCAGTCGAGCAGCGCGTCGGCCCCACTTTTGTCGGCGACATATTTACGCACCAGCAGGAGCGCCGTCTGTGCGGCTTTGAGTTCGCACACCATGTGATCGGTGAGCAGGAGCGGCAGGTTTGCCGGATCGCGGGCTTTATCAATCCATGCTTGCGGGGTTGGGCAGTGGAGGAAATTAAGAACGGGGGTGAGTATCTGCGGGTAGTCCATGATGAAACCTTACAAAGCGGCAGCCGAAGCTGCCGCAATACACCTTATCCTTCACGCTGCCTCTTCGTTGGCTGCCCTCGTTCACCCAGGTCACTTACCTGTGTAAGCTCGCTGGGACTCACTCGGTTGCCGCCTCGACGCAGCGTGAATGATGTTGTGTATTTTATTAATTAGTGGCGCACGCCGTCGTCATCTTCGTCGACGAAATCTTCATCGTCTTCGTCATCGCCGTCTTCGCCGTTTGGATCTTCGTAGTAGGTTCCCCAGCCGTCGTATTCCACTTCAAACTTCTCGGCCAGATCCATCAACTGCTCAACCTGCGCATCGATCAGCTCTGCTTTCAGCGCCCCTTCGCTCAGGATGTCGCAGCAGATGACGGTTTCGCCCTCTTCCACTTCCAGCTCTTCCGGCTCGGTCACTTCGTAACCCATTTTGAACGCTTCTACCGCCAGTTTCTCCAGCGATTCAAAGTCATCTGCAGAGAAATGGTGCTCGATGGTGTACAGCGCGTCCGGATCGCTGCCGTCTTCCAGCAGCTCTTCAATGATCAGGCGCGTCTCTTCGCGTTGCTCTTCCAGCAGTTCTGGGTTTGCCATGGCTCGTTCCTCTTTAAGTTCGGCAGATACTTCTATTTTCACACACGGACGTGTTTGCCTCCACCTAATGTAAGAAAGAATTGTTAAACAGGGTTGCAAATGAATATTCATACATATAAAGTGAATTTTAATTCAATAAGTGGCCTTTGCCATGTGAGGGTAACATGTCTGAACTGTATAAAAAGCACTTCCTGAAATTGCTCGATTTTACGCCTGCACAGCTCAACTATTTGCTGAAGCTCGCGGCAAAGCTTAAAGCGGATAAAAAAAATAATACTGAAGTTCAGTCGCTTACTGGCAAAAACATCGCGCTCATCTTCGAAAAAGACTCAACCCGTACACGATGCTCTTTCGAAGTTGCCGCATTTGACCAGGGCGCGCGCGTCACTTATCTCGGTCCGAGCGGCAGCCAGATTGGGCATAAAGAGTCAATTAAGGATACGGCCCGCGTACTCGGGCGGATGTACGACGGAATTCAGTATCGCGGCCACGGCCAGGAGGTGGTCGAAACCCTGGCGGAATATGCCGGTGTGCCGGTATGGAACGGGCTGACCAACGAGTTCCATCCTACCCAGCTGCTGGCGGATTTGCTGACCATGCAGGAGCACCTGCCGGGCAAAGCGTTTAACCAGATGACGCTGGTGTATGCGGGCGATGCGCGCAACAACATGGGCAACTCAATGCTGGAAGCGGCGGCGCTGGTCGGGCTGGATCTGCGTCTGGTCGCACCTAAAGCCTGCTGGCCGGAGGAGAGCCTGGTGGCGGAGTGCAGCGCGCTGGCGATGCAGAATGGCGGCAAAATCACCCTGACCGAAGATGTGATCGCCGGAGTGAAAGGTGCAGACTTCATCTATACCGACGTCTGGGTGTCGATGGGCGAGCCAAAAGAGAAGTGGGCGGAGCGTATCGCGCTGCTGCGTAACTATCAGGTGAATTGCGAAATGATGGCCCTGACGGGCAATCCGAACGTCAAGTTCCTGCACTGTCTGCCGGCGTTCCATGACGATCAAACGACCCTCGGCAAGCAGATGGCGAAAGAGTTCGATCTGCACGGCGGAATGGAAGTGACCGATAAAGTGTTTGAGTCGGCGGCGAGCATCGTCTTTGACCAGGCGGAAAACCGGATGCATACCATTAAAGCCGTCATGGTGGCGACACTTGCGGAGTAAGCCTTCACTCTCGCTTTCTCCACACGGCAGAAAGAATCAACCGCAAAAACGGCGACCTGGGGTTGCCGTTTTGCTTTTACCGCCATTCGATTGATTTTTCAGCGAAAAAAAGGTACTTTTTCACCTGAACTCCAGCGTGGACGGCCCTTAATTATGCCTATTATTCAGTCTGTTGAACGTGCCTTGCAGATCCTCGACCTGTTTAATGAACAGGCGACGGAGCTGAAGATCACTGACATCAGTAAACAGATGGGTTTGAGCAAAAGCACGCTTCACTCGCTGCTCAAAACGCTCCAGCTGCATGGCTATATCGATCAGAATCCGGAAAATGGCAAATATCGCCTCGGCATGAAACTGGTGGAGCGCGGCCATTTTGTGGTGAGCTCGATGGATATTCGCCAGAAGGCGAAAGGCTGGCTGACGGATCTGTCGCAGCGCACCGGGCAGACCACCCATCTGGGCATTCTCGACGGGCGCGAAGGCGTCTATATCGAGAAGATCGAAGGCAAGCTGGCAGCCATTGCCTATTCACGCATTGGTCGTCGTCTTCCTGTCCATGCGACTGCCATCGGGAAAGTGTTGATCGCCTGGCTCAACGATACCGACCTCAACGCCCTGCTCGAAGGCTATCAGTACACCTCTTTCACCCCGGCGACGATAACCTCGCGCGAGGCGTTGCTGGCAGCGCTGGCGCAAACCCGCGCCCAGGGTTACGCCCTTGATAGCGAAGAGAACGAACAGGGTGTGCGCTGCGTTTCGGTGCCGGTGTGGAATCATGAATCCCGCGTGATTGCGGCGCTGAGTCTTTCGACCTTAACCTCGCGGGTCGATGATGACGCGTTCGCCCGCTTCCGGGGAATGCTGGAAGAGGCCGGGTTGCAGCTCTCAAAAGCGCTGGGCTACCCGGCATGAAGCGTCACGCGGTGGCAGGCGTATAGCTGAAGTAATCAAAATCGGCATAACAGCCATCGCCGCTGATGTCTTCACAGTGCAGTCCGACAAACGCCCCCGTAAAGAACCCACGGCCGCCGATGTAATCATCCGACAGTTTCCACGCGTCATAGGTGACGGGCACGGTCTGCCACTGCTCGCCGTCAAACGAATAGCTGTAGCGATAAACTAAATGCTCGACGTCAACGCGCAGCCACACGCCCTGCGCGTCGTCCGGTACGGGGATCGGCTGCTCGTGCAGCGGCCACGACGGCACGTTCTGATCGAGCTGAATCACCTTGAGCGTCCTGCCCTTCCCTTCCTCGTAATCGACAAAGCAGTAGCTCCAGTTTTTGCTGTTGTAGTAGCAGGTTAACCCGGCACTTTGCTGGAAATGGCGCGGGGCAAACTCCATGCGCGTCTCGGCGCGAAACGCGAAATGCTGCCAGCGCCGCGCCACGGTGGACTGGGTGAAGGTCGAGTTGAGGGAGTCGTTGCCATACAGCCGCAGGAATCCCCGGCGTGCCGTCAGCGATCCGAGAGAATCGTCGAACGGAATGCGCAGGGTTTGCAGCTCCGGGTTAAGCGTTGATGTATCAAAATCATCGCGCCAGTTCGCCGTCGACACGCTTTGACTCTCCGTCATCTGCGGCCCCGGTACGTGGACCTGCGCGTGTTTCCCGCCCTCGACATAGGGCCAGCCGTCACGCCAGGTGATGCGTGCGATCCCGGTTTCACGCCCTAACGAACAGTACCCGCGTCCGCCAGAGGCCAGCAGCGGCACGCCCGGCAAACGCTGCGGTCGGCTGGTCAGATACGCCATATACCACTCGCCGGTGTGCGTCTCCAGCAGCGATCCGTGCCCGCTCTTTTGCAGCGGATTTTCCGGCAGATGCCAGCTGGTCATCATCGTCACTTCGGGGTGCAGCTCGTAAGGGCCATCGATGTTTTTGGATCGCAACACGACCACGGCATGTTCGTAGCTGGTGCCCCCCTCCGCAACCATCAGATAGTACCAGCCCTCCTTGCGATAGAGATGCGCCCCTTCCGTGTAGCACAGCGGCGTGCCGGTAAACAGCGTTTTGCGCTCCGGCGAAAGCCGCTGCGTCTGCGGGAAATACTCCTGCATCACGATGGTGTTATGCGGATTGCTGTGGTGGCGAGGCCCCCAGGGTCGGTAAATGTAATATTTGCGGCCATCGTTATCGTGGAACAGCGACGGATCAAAGCCACCGTTGCCCATCGGAATCGGCTCGCTCCACGGCCCTTCGATGGACGGCGCGGTGACGAGGAAATTTTTGCCATTTTTCCACGGTGAATCGACGATTTTCACGTCCGTGTACAGCAGCCAGAACTGCCCGTCGGCGTAGCTCAGACACGGCGCCCAGATGCCGCCAGAATCAGGATTGCCTTTCATATCCAGCATCGACACACGATCCAGCGGCGTGCTCACCAGCGACCAGTTTTTCAAATCGCGCGAGTGATAAATCCGCACGCCGGGGAACCACTCAAAGGTCGAGGTGGCAATGTAATACTCTTCGCCCTGACGGCACAGGGACGGGTCCGGGTTGAATCCGCTCAGAATCGGGTTAGTGATAGTGTACATAGCGTCTCCTTCTTAATGGGATGCCGCCGTCGCCGCAGCGGGAAGATCCTCGCCCTGCGCCGCACGGTGTTTAAGCAGTTGCTGGCTGATGGCCTCGACGCGGTCATCGCTGAGTTTGTAGAGCGTGAGCATGATGAACATGCCGACGTAGAGCACCACCGGAACCACGCAGAACAGGATTTTGATGGTGGTCAGCACTTCGATGGGCTGCACGCTGCTGCTGGCGGAGTAATTGACATAGGCGAGGATCCAGCCGACCACCGCGCCGCCAATCGCCAGGCCGATTTTCAGGCTGAACAGATAGGTAGAGAACACCAGCCCGTCCAGACGGCGGCCGCTGCGACTCTCTTCATAATCGACAACGTCGGAGGCCATCAGCCATTGCAGCGGCGTGGTGGTGTTAAAGACAAACAGGAACAGGATATTGAGGGCGAAAATCAGGCCGATATACGCCACCGGCGTGATGAAAATCAGCAGGCTGATCAGCGAGTACGCCACGATAATCCACTTGAACGATTTCACGCGGTCGAAGCGGCCTAACAGCCGGGATGAACAGAGCGAGCCAAACATGGTGGCGATGCTGCCGTAGAGTAAGAACTGCGTGGCCATCTCCGGATGATCCATCACGTATTTTACGAAATAGAGCGTGGCCCCACCGCGCACCACGTTCGAGCAGGTCGCCATCATTTTGAACGCGCACATAATCCGCCACTGGCTGTTGCCCCACAGCAGCTTCAAATCTTTTGATACCGACGAACCCGGCTGCACCTCAAAGGTATAACGCTCTTTGGTGGTGAAGAAGCATACGTAAAGCAGCACCACACCGCTCAGGCCGAGCACGCACATCGCGCCAAAGTAGCCCAACTGTTCGTTGCCTTTACCGATGATCCCCACCAGCGGCAGCGCAATCCCACTGATCGCCAGCGATCCCGCGGCGGCGAGGAAAAAACGCCACGACTGGAGCGCATGACGCTCTTTCGGATCGGCGGTGATCACCCCGGGCATGGCGCAATAAGGGACGTTCACGAAGGTGTAGACCAGCGTCAGCAGAATGTAGGTCACGCAGGCGTAGATGATTTTACCGTTGGCGGAAAAGTCCGGCGTGTAGAAGGTCAGCATGCAGACGACGCCAAACGGGATCGCGCCCCAGAGCAGGAACGGGCGGAACTGGCCGTGGCGCGTGCGGGTGCGATCCACCAGCAGCCCCATCAGCGGATCGGTGACGGCGTCGAGTATGCGCGACACTAAAAACAGCGTCCCCATAATGCCCGCCGATAAACCAAACACATCCGTATAAAAATAGGCCAGCAAAAACATCGTGGCCTGCCAGACAAAACCACAGGCGGTATCACCCAGCCCGTAGCCAATTTTATCTTTCATGGTTAATTGCATTATGACCCCCAACGCAGAAAGTGAAAAAGTGCAAACGTCAGGGACCTGTTCCAGGCAAAAGCAATACCTGGTGCATCGTCAGGAATACACCCTTTTTTCGTGTGCTGATCGGACTATTTCGTGTTAATTGAGTGTAAGTAAATGATCGATTAACCAGCAATGGTCATATCTTATTTATGAATTATGATATTTTGCTTTTGTGATAATCGTCGTTATATAACCACAAATTAAAAAATAGTTTTAGCTTTTATTTTTAATACCTTACGAAAACGTTCATTTATTAAGTATTGCTTTATTACAGGCGCAATAAAACCGCCCGTAAATAATCATCACAGGCAGTTAAATTTATTTTATGCTTTATATTCCGAGTGCTTTTTTACCGGCGTTAATCACCTCGATAATTTTATCGGTATCATAAATACAGCCTTTCCAGGTTCCGCCGCTCACCGACTGCAACGCCGCCCAAAGTCGCGTATCATCCGGCAAGAAATCGTGGGCATGCAACTCCGGGTGCGGTGCCCGACTAGCCAGCTCTGCAGCGCCCTCTTCCGGCGTAAGCGGATGTTGCGCCGTGCCGATAAAATTCACCCGGCCAGTTAACGAAAGCCTGTCCACCTCGATCTCGATGATGTCGTTATCGCGCAGCTTGCCAATCGGCCCACCGGCCAGCGCTTCGGGGGCCACGTGGCCAAAACAGGCGCCGGTCGATACGCCGGAGAAACGGGCGTCGGTGATCAGGGATACGGTCTTGCCCCAGGAGACGTGTTTTAGCGCCGAGGTCAGCTGGTAAGTCTCTTCCATTCCGGTACCGGACGGGCCTCCGCCGATAACGACCATGATATCGCCGCGCACGATCTCCCCGCTTTTGATGGCTTTGATTGCCCTCGCTTCGGAGACAAATACCCGCGCCCGGCCAGTATGACGATACACACCGTCCTCCCCCACCACCGACGGATCGATCGCCGTGGCTTTTATCACCGATCCTTCCGGCGCGATATTCCCCACCGGAAAGGCCACGGTGGAGGTCAGTCCGCGGGCTTTAGCCCGTTCCGGCGGCAGGATCACATCATCAGGATCAACACCGTCCTGCTCGCGCAAACACTGACGGAAACGTTCGCGACGCTCGGAGGCCTGCCACCAGTCGAGGTTTTCCCCGACCGTCTGGCCCGTCACCGTCATGGCATCCAGATGCAGCAGGCCAAGATCGCGCAGATGGAGCATCACTTCCGGCACGCCGCCCGCGAGGAACGCGCGCACGGTCGGGTGATAATCCGGTCCGTTCGGCAGCACGCTCACCAGGCGCGGCACGCTGCGGTTGATCCGCGTCCAGTGATCGACATCCGGGATCGTGCAACCCGCCGCATGGGCGATCGCAGGAATATGCAGCAGCAGATTGGTCGATCCACCAAACGCGGCGTGGATCACCATCGCGTTTTCAATGGCTTTGTCCGTCAGGATATCGCGCGTGGTAATCCCGCGATCGTCGAGCTGCGCCACAGCGCGGGCCGACTGGCGCGAAATTTCCAGCCACACATCCTGCCCGGATGGAGCCAGCGCTGAGTGTGGTAATGCCAGCCCGAGCGCTTCGGCCACTACCTGGGACGTTCCGGCGGTGCCCAAAAACTGGCAGCCACCGCCCGGTGAAGCACAGGCGCGGCAGCCCAGTTCAGCGGCTTCCTGTAATGAGAGTTCATGGTTAGCGTAGCGCGCGCCGATGGTCTGCACCTTTCCGGCATCTTCGCCGAACGTTGGCGGCAACGTCGCGCCACCCGGCACCAGAATGGTCGGCAGATGGTGCATGGAGGCGAGTGCAATCATGGTCGCGGGCAGGCCTTTGTCACAGGTGGCGACGCCAATCACCGCCCTGCGCGTGGGAAGCGAACGAATAAGACGACGGAAAACGATGGCGGCGTCATTGCGGTACGGCAGAGAATCAAACATCCCGTGCGTCCCTTGCGAGCGCCCGTCGCAGGGATCGCTGACAAAGGCCGCAAACGGAATTCCCCCGTTGCGAGTGATCTCTTTTGCCGCCGCCTGCATTTGCAGGCCGATTTCCCAGTGGCCGGTGTGATACCCAAGCGCCACCGGGCGGCCATCTCCTGCGCGAATCCCGCCCTGAGTGCCAATAATCAGCACCTCTTTACCCGTGAGTTTATTGGCGTCCCAGCCCATGCCCGCGTTCTGCGTCATACCAAACAGGTTGCCACTCGGCGACTCCATCAGCATTTGTGGCGTCAGCGGCAGCGCGCCCTGCGGCCCGGCCGCATGGGTGATAACGGAATAAAATGCATCATCCTGCGGGGTAAAAATCGTCTCTATCGCCATCTTATCCTTCCGGTTCAGCAGAGTTTCAGCTGTTGCAACAGCGATTTCAGCTGCGCCTTGCGTGACTCATCCAGCGGGCTGGCTGGCGGCAGCACATAGGTCGAAACCGGTCGCCCGCACAGAGAAATCGCCTCTTTGATCACATTCACAAACGGCGTATCGAGCTGATACATCTGTGGGATTTGCAACATCGTCTGGTGATAGTGCGCGGCCTGGGCCAGATCGCCGTCGCGGAACGCCTGCAGCAGTTTGACTGAGACCTGCGGCGCAAAGTTGCCGCTGGCCGAAATGGCCCCGTCGCCGCCCAGCAGCAGCGTATTGAACAGGTGATCGTCATACCCGCAGAGCACAGTGAAGTGCGGATGCGCCCCTTTCACGGTCTGGATCATGCTGCGCAAATGGGCCACAGAGTCGATGGTGTCTTTGATGCCGACAATATTGGCGCACGTATCGGCCAGCGTTTTCACCAGCGCGGGCGTTAAGTCCTGGCCGGTCAGCGCCGGGAAGTTATAGAGGATCACCGGGAGCGTCACGCTGGCAGCCACCTGCTGGTAATAGCGGATCAGATTCTGCTCGGACACTTTCCAGTAATAAGGGTTAATCACCACAATGCCATCGGCCCCCGCACGCTGGGCATGCTGGCTGAGTTCAATGGTTTCCCGGGCATTGGTTCCACCGGTGCCAATCAGCACCGGCACCCGGCGATTAACATGCTCAATCGCAAATTCGGCAATCGCTTTACGCTCGTCGGCGTTGAGCTGAGAAAACTCGCCCCCGCTGCCTAAAAAGAACAGTCCGTCGACGCCCGCATGAATCATGTCGTCGATGAGCGCGGCGGTGCCGGATTTATCGAGCTGGCCTTCGGCGGTGAAAAGGGTGGAGACAGGAGGAATAATCCCCGAGAACTGCACGGTCTGCTGCATGTGATCTCCCTGTTGATACAGTTTGTTCTACATTATAGAACAGCGTTCATTTATTTAACTCTCATACTAAGCCGCGACGCGCAAAGAGGTAAACCGGGAAAAATCAGTAAGGGGCGATTTTTTAGACTGGATCACGAAATGATGAAACGAGGGATAAAAGTTGTAGCCCGGTGAGCGAGGCGCCACCGGGCGAGGGAAATTAAGCCACCAGCATCTTCACAACGACCTTACGCACTTGCGCCGGGCTGCCCACCGCACACAGCGGTTTATGCACTTCGCCCGGGTAAAACACCACAAAATCCCCTTCGCTTAACACCACGGTTTTTTCCTGATCGCCTTCCGGCAGGAACGCGATGTCTTTATCCGCCAGCCAGTCGGTATCCGGCGTGCCGTGGGGCAGCGTGCTGAACGTCATCCCTTCCTGGCCTTTCATGATGATTTGAATGTCCAGATAGCGGGCATGGTACTCCGCGCGGCGCTCGGCGAACGGCTGCGTCATGTCTTCTGAGACCAGATAAAACAGGTTGTTGCCGTCGATATCGTGCTTGCCGAGCGGGGTAGCGTCGGTGACGTGCGCTTTGACGTGTTCGATAGCCTGGCGCAGCTTTTCCGGCAGCCAGGACTGGAGGTGATGAATGTTGCCAACGATCATGAGTAAACCCTCAATATAAAACAATGTTTCATTTTAAACTTTTATACGAGAATTCTCTCTGCCATACCACCCCTTTTTACACTCTCTTTGCGCCAGCGCATGTTTATCGGGAAATGTGTTATCCACCTGTTAAACCCTGCCAGGCAACTATGCACCGATTATGCATAACCACGGTCAGAGGCTTTGCGTAGATTCTTATAAGCCACTGATTTCGCGGTGCTAAGTAAAAAACGTCTTGTCGGGTCACAGTTTATCAATCCGTTTAATTTCAAATAATATGGATAGTTATTTATTAATTTAGCTTTGGACCAAAATAGTTAACGGAGATGAGTGCATATTCATTCTAAGTGAAATTTTTTATCCTTTTAAATCATGCCGTTAGTTATTTATGTCTGATTATTTCATTATACATAACAATAACAATCTCAAATAACCCCAGCCAATTATGCTTAATGATTCATTCCCGATTATAACCTAATTAAGCATAATCTGACGCGAATCATGCAATAGAAAACAAAGCCGACAATATCCGATCTCACGTGAGCCACATCACAAAATACAATTCTTAACTGCCTACTATGGGCCTTGAAATCAATTGAGCTTAAAGGGCTATGAATTAATAACGATTCATAGCACAGCCCTTTTTATTCTGAAAAAACAGTTAAAGGAATAATTATGGAAAAGCATTACGTCGGTTCTGAAATTGGTCAATTGCGTAGCGTTATGCTGCATCGCCCGAATTTAAGTCTGAAACGCTTAACGCCGTCGAATTGTCAGGAGCTGTTGTTCGATGACGTTTTGTCCGTCGAGCGGGCGGGTGAAGAGCACGATATCTTCGCAAACACCCTACGCGAGCAGGGAGTGGAAGTCCTGCTGCTAACCGATTTACTCACCCAAACGCTTGATAACAAAGACGCAAAAGCCTGGCTGCTGGACACCCAAATCTCTGACTATCGCCTTGGCCCCACCTTCGCCAACGACGTGCGCGGCTGGCTGGCGGATATGTCCCATCGCGAACTGGCCCGCCGTCTGAGCGGGGGGTTGACCTACGGCGAAATCCCGGCCTCGATTAAAAATATGGTGGTCGATACCCATACGGCGAATGATTTTATTATGAAACCGCTGCCCAACCATTTATTTACGCGCGACACCTCATGCTGGATTTATAACGGTGTTTCGATTAACCCGATGGCAAAACCGGCCCGTCAGCGTGAAACCAATAATCTGCGCGCAATATATCGCTGGCACCCGGCGTTTGCCGACGGTGATTTTATTAAATACTTTGGCGATGAGAATATTAATTACGATCACGCCACATTAGAGGGCGGCGACGTATTAGTGATTGGTCGCGGCGCCGTATTAATTGGCATGTCTGAACGCACCACTCCGCAGGGCGTCGAATTCCTGGCCCAAAGCCTGTTTAAACACCGCCAGGCCGAACGCGTAATTGCCGTCGAACTGCCGAAACACCGCTCCTGTATGCACCTCGACACGGTCATGACTCACATCGACGTCGATACCTTCTCCGTCTACCCGGAAGTAGTGCGCAAAGACGCCCAGTGCTGGACGCTCACCCCGGACGGTCGCGGCGGCCTGCTTCGCACCCAGGAAACTGACCTGCTCCACGCCCTCGAAAAAGCCCTCGGCGTTAATCAGATACGACTGATCACCACCGGCGGCGACGCTTTCGAAGCCGAACGCGAGCAGTGGAACGACGCCAACAACGTGCTGACCATTCGCCCCGGCGTGGTGATTGGCTACGAGCGCAACATCTGGACCAACGAGAAATACGACAAAGCCGGGATCACCGTGCTGCCGATTCCGGGCGACGAACTCGGACGCGGTCGCGGCGGTGCGCGCTGCATGAGCTGCCCGCTGGAACGCGACGGAATTTAAAGGAGCCATCATGGAAAGAAAACCCACTCTGGTCGTGGCGCTGGGCGGTAACGCGCTGCTCAAACGCGGCGAACCGCTGGAAGCGGACCTTCAGCGCCAGAACATCGAACTGGCGGCCCGCACTATCGCCGGACTCACCGCCCAGTGGCGCGTGGTGCTGGTCCACGGCAACGGGCCGCAGGTCGGGCTGCTGGCGCTGCAAAACAGCGCCTACGACAAGGTCACGCCCTATCCGCTCGACATTCTCGGGGCTGAAAGCCAGGGGATGATCGGCTACATGCTCCAGCAAGCGCTGAAAAACAACCTGCCGCAGCGCGAGGTGAGCGTCCTGCTGACGCAGGTCGAAGTCGATGGCAACGACCCGGCGTTTCGCAACCCGACCAAATACATCGGCCCGGTGTACAGCGAAGAGCAGGCCAACATCCTGCGGGCAGAAAAAGGCTGGGTGTTTAAAGCCGACGGCAGCTACTTCCGCCGCGTGGTGCCGTCGCCACAGCCGAAACGCATCGTTGAGAGCGACGCCATTACCGCCCTGATAGCGCGCGATCATCTGGTGATTTGCAACGGCGGCGGCGGCGTCCCGGTGGTGGAGAACGCCAACGGCTACCGCGGTATTGAAGCGGTCATCGACAAAGATCTCTCCGCCGCCCTGCTGGCCCGCCAGATTGAGGCCGACGCGCTGCTGATCCTCACGGACGCCGACGCGGTGTACCTCGACTGGGGCAAACCGACCCAACGCCCGCTGGCGCAGGTCTCTCCGGAGGTGCTCAAAACCCTGCAGTTCGACGCCGGTTCGATGGGGCCGAAAGTTGCCGCCTGCCGTGAATTTGTCGAGGCCTGCAACGGTATCGCCGGGATCGGCGCGCTGGCCGACGGTGCCGCGATTCTGGCAGGCGACAAGGGGACGTTGATTCGCAATTGATTCCTATTTTTCCCTTCACCCTGCTCCTGGCATTTCCCCTCTCCCGTTAAGAGAGGGGCGGGTGGAGGGCACCAGACAGCTCAACATTTAACAAGGATCGCCACATGACCATTAACCTGAAAAACCGCAACTTCCTCAAACTGCTGGACTACACCCCGGCAGAAATCCAGTACCTGATCGATCTGGCCATCGACCTGAAAGCCGCCAAAAAAGCCGGGCGTGAAAAGCAGACCTTAGTCGGCAAAAACATCGCCCTGATCTTCGAAAAAACCTCCACCCGCACGCGCTGCGCCTTTGAAGTGGGCGCCTTTGACCAGGGCGCGCAGGTCACCTACCTCGGCCCAAGCGGATCGCAGATTGGCCACAAAGAGTCGATGAAAGACACCGCCCGCGTGCTGGGCCGCATGTATGACGGCATCGAATATCGCGGCTATGGCCAGGCCATCGTCGAAGAGCTGGGCGAATACGCGGGCGTGCCGGTGTGGAACGGGCTGACCGATGAATTCCACCCGACGCAAATCCTCGCCGATCTGATGACCATGCTCGAACACGCGCCGGGCAAAACCCTGCCGGAGCTGAGCTTCGCCTATCTGGGCGACGCGCGGAACAACATGGGCAACTCCCTGATGGTCGGCGCAGCGAAGATGGGCATGGATATCCGTCTGGTGGCGCCGAAATCCTTCTGGCCGGAAGCCGGGCTGGTCGAGCAGTGCCGCGCCATCGCCAAAGAGACCGGCGCACGCATCACCCTGACGGACGACGTGAATGAGGGCGTTCACGGCACCGATTTCCTCTACACCGACGTGTGGGTGTCGATGGGCGAACCGAAAGAGGCCTGGGCAGAGCGTGTAAGCCTGATGAAACCGTATCAGATCAACGGCGACGTCATGAAAGCCACCGGCAATCCGAACGTGAAATTCATGCACTGCCTGCCCGCGTTCCACAACGAACACACCAAAGTGGGCCGTGAAATCGAAATGGCGTACGGCCTGAAAGGGCTGGAGGTGACGGAAGAGGTCTTCGAATCCCCGAACTCTATCGTCTTCGACGAAGCAGAGAACCGCATGCACACCATTAAAGCGGTCATGGTGGCGACACTCGGCGACTAATCACCGCCCGGCGCGGCCACAGGCTGCGCCGGGGCAAGGAGAACATCATGGGCAAGTTCAAATTTCCTTCCGCTTACACCATTCTCTTTTTCCTGATCGCCGTGGTCGCCGCCCTGAGCTGGATTGTTCCGGCCGGGCAGTACCAGATGGCAATGAATGCCGCCCTCGGCAAAGAAGTGCCCATTGCCGGAACCTACGCACACGTCGCCGCGCATCCGCAGGGGATTGTTGCGGTGCTGATGGCGCCGATCGCCGGGTTGTACGATCCTGAGTCCGGCCAGGCGGGGGCGATCGACGTCGCGCTGTTTATTCTGATCATCGGCGGTTTTCTCGGGATCGTCACCAAAACCGGGGCGATTGATGCCGGGATTGAACGCGTCACCACCCGGCTGCGCGGTCGCGAAGAGTGGATGATCCCGATCCTGATGGCGCTGTTCGCCGCCGGTGGGACCATTTACGGCATGGCGGAAGAGTCGCTGCCGTTCTACACGCTGTTAGTGCCGGTGATGCTTGCCGCCCGTTTCGACCCGGTGGTCGCCGCCTCCACGGTGCTACTCGGCGCGGGGATCGGCACGCTCGGTTCAACCATTAACCCCTTCGCTACGGTCATCGCCGCCAACGCCGCGGGGATTCCGTTCACCAACGGGATCGCCCTGCGCGTCGCCCTGCTGGCGATCGGCTGGATCATCTGCGTGTGGTGGGTGATGCGTTACGCCCGCAAGGTGCGCCAGGACCCGTCCCTGTCGATTGTCGCCGACAAAGAGGCTGAGAACCGTGCGCATTTCCTCGGCGATAAAGGCCAGCAGTCGCTGGAATTTACCCCGGTGCGCAAAGTGATTCTGGTGATTTTCGCCCTCGCCTTCGCGGTGATGATCTACGGCGTGGCGGTGCTCGGCTGGTGGATGGCAGAGATCTCAGCAGTCTTCCTCGCCAGCGCCATTATCGTCGGCCTGATCGCCCGCATGAGCGAAGAAGAGCTGACATCAACATTTATCAACGGGGCGCGGGATTTGCTGGGCGTCGCGCTGATTATTGGTATTGCGCGCGGTATCGTAGTCATCATGGATAAGGGCATGATTACGCACACGATTTTGCACAGTGCCGAAGGCCTGGTGACCGGACTGTCAACGGTGGCGTTTATCAACGTGATGTACTGGCTGGAAGTGGTGCTGTCGTTTCTGGTGCCATCTTCCTCGGGCCTTGCCGTTCTGACGATGCCGATCATGGCACCGCTTGCCGATTTCGCTAACGTCAACCGCGACCTGGTCGTGACGGCGTACCAGTCAGCCTCCGGGATTGTCAATCTGGTCACACCGACGTCCGCCGTGGTGATGGGGGGTCTTGCGATCGCGCGCGTACCCTACGTGCGTTATCTCAAGTGGGTCGCCCCGCTGCTGGGTATTTTGACGGTGGTGATCATGGTGGCGTTGAGCCTGGGTGCGCTTATCTGATTTGCCGGATGGTGCTGCGCTTATCCGGCCTGCGGTAATCTTTTTGTAGGCCCGGTAAGCGTTGCGCCACCGGGCATTTTTTGTTGGCAACAGAGATGGGAACCAGATGATGGAATATGGAGAATACTCCCCAAAAGAACAGCTTCAGCTCGCGGTATGCCAGAGCCTGATCAGCGAAAACAGCTACCTTTCTCAGGAAGAGATCCGCCGCGACCTTCAGGAACGGGGGTTTGACAGCATCAGCCAGTCGAGCGTCTCCCGGCTGCTGAAATTGCTAGGTGTCATAAAAATTCGAAATGCCAAAGGACAAAAGATTTATTCGATGAATCCGCAGTTGCGCCCTGCGCCGGATGCAGCCCGTTCGATCTCCGAAATGGTGGTCAGCGTGGAGCACAATAGCGAATTTATCCTTATCCATACCGTCGCCGGATACGGGCGCGCCGTGGCGCGAATTCTGGATTATCACCAGTTACCGGAAATTTTAGGTGTGGTGGCCGGAAGCAGTATTGTCTGGGTCGCGCCCCGCGTAGTAAAGCGCACGGCGCTGGTACATAAGCAAATTAATTATCTACTCAGAACGCATTAATATTCAAATAGAACCGTTTGCACTGAGTAAAGTGTGCATTAATCGCTTGATCAGAAAATCGAGCTGAGTATAATGCCCGACAATTTGCCGGGAGGAAGTCATGGTCAAGCGTGTACGACATACAGTCATACCGCGTCTGAAAACAGACGCTGGCCTGCCGTTTTTCTTCCCGTTGATAACCCTATTCCCAGAGCCCCTCATTTGAGGGGCTTTTTTTTGCCCGGCGTCAGGAGATAAACATGAATCCGCTTTATCAAAAACACATCATTTCCATCAATGACCTCAGCCGCGAAGAGCTGGAACTGGTTCTGGATACCGCGGCAAAACTGAAGGCCAACCCACAGCCTGAGCTGCTGAAGCACAAAGTGATCGCCAGCTGCTTCTTTGAAGCCTCCACCCGCACCCGTCTGTCGTTCGAGACCTCCATGCACCGTCTCGGCGCGAGCGTGGTCGGATTCTCTGACAGCAGCAATACGTCGCTGGGCAAAAAAGGCGAGACGCTGGCGGATACCATCTCCGTCATCAGCACCTACGTGGACGCGATTGTCATGCGCCACCCGCAGGAAGGCGCAGCGCGTCTGGCGACCGAGTTCTCCGGCGGTATTCCGGTGCTGAATGCCGGTGACGGTGCGAACCAGCATCCAACGCAGACCTTGCTGGATCTCTTCACCATCCAGGAAACGCAGGGGCGTCTGGAAAATCTGCACATCGCCATGGTCGGGGATCTGAAATATGGCCGCACCGTCCACTCGCTGGCCCAGGCGCTGGCGAAATTTAACGGCAACCGCTTCTACTTTATCGCCCCGGCGGCGCTGGCGATGCCGCAATACATTCTCGATATGCTCGACGAAAAAGGCATCCAGTGGAGCCAGCACGCCAGCATTGAAGAGGTGATGGGTGAAGTGGACGTGCTGTACATGACGCGCGTGCAGAAAGAGCGCCTCGACCCGTCCGAGTACGCGAACGTCAAAGCGCAGTTCATCCTGCGTGCCAGCGACCTCGAAGGCGCACGCCCGAACATGAAAGTGCTGCACCCGCTGCCGCGCATCGACGAAATTGCCACCGACGTGGATAAGACGCCGCACGCCTGGTATTTCCAGCAGGCAGGCAACGGCATCTTCGCTCGCCAGGCGTTACTGGCACTGGTTCTGAATCGCGAATTCGTTCTGTAAGGGGAAATGACAATGACACATGATAATAAACTCCAGGTTGAAGCCATCAAACGTGGCACCGTGATTGACCATATCCCTGCGCAGGTGGGCTTTAAACTGCTGACGCTGTTCAAGCTGACCGAAACCGACCAGCGCATCACCATTGGCCTGAACCTGCCGTCCGGCGAGATGGGCCGCAAAGACCTGATCAAAATCGAGAACACCTTCCTGACCGACGAGCAGGTCAACCAGCTCTCCCTGTACGCGCCGGACGCGACGGTGAACCGCATCGACGATTACGAAGTGGTGGGCAAATCGCGCCCGAACTTACCGGAACGCATCGAGCACGTGCTGATCTGCCCAAACAGCAACTGCATCAGTCATGCTGAGCCAGTGTCGTCCAGTTTTGCAGTGAAAAAACGGGCGAATGACATCGCACTCAAATGCAAATATTGCGAAAAAGAGTTTTCTCATTATGTGGTGCTGGCCAACTAATCGAGGTTGGCATTGAGATCTCGGCCTTCTGTTACACGAAATCATTCGCGCCGCCTCAAGGCCAAATTTCTCCGGAAGCAGAGGAAACTCTGTGACCGGGGTATGAGGACGCGGCCAACGAAGAGGCGGCGTGAAGGATGATGTGTATAATGGCCGGGACCCTTCTTAACGCTGTAATCCTGGAGAAAATATGAGCAAAGTACTTGCGACGGAAAATGCACCAGCGGCTATCGGTCCTTACGTTCAGGGCGTAGATCTCGGCAGCATGATTATCACTTCCGGTCAGATCCCGGTGAACCCAAAAACCGGCGAAGTGCCGGAAGATGTGGCGGCGCAGGCTCGTCAGTCACTGGAAAACGTGAAAGCGATCGTTGAATCCGCGGGCCTGAAAGTGGGCGATATCGTGAAAACGACCGTATTCGTCAAAGATCTGAACGATTTCGCGACCGTTAACGCCACTTACGAAGCGTTCTTCAACGAGCACGACGCAACCTTCCCGGCGCGTTCTTGCGTAGAAGTCGCGCGTCTGCCAAAAGACGTGAAGATTGAGATTGAGGCGATTGCAGTTCGTCGCTGATCGATGTGCCCTCTCCGCTGCGGAGGGGGCTGTTTCTGCTACCTCCCCCTTCCCCGCAACTTTTTCATCCCCCTCCATTTTTCTCTGAATCACCTTCGCAGTTCAGGAATTTTTCCCATGATCAGAACTCTCTTTTTTATAAAGAAGGGTAGGGTTAACACCCACAAATTAGGGTGTTTTAAAAGAGAGAATGAGTGCGTATTGAAGAAGAGGTTTTTCTTGATGAATACGGCATGCGGCGAAAGAGGTTCGTCTATGACCATCGTATTCACCACAGCTATGTTTTTGTCGCCGCTAAAGAAATTTACACCGTCATTATTGGTAGCCTGGTTGAGGAGCTAACCTTTACCCGGATCGGTTACAAAATGCCAGCCGGAGTGACGTTCCCGTTGAACGGCATGGCGGAAGTCTATTTTGATGCCTTTGACGGGATGGATAATTTGGCCGATTTTCGTCATGTTCGATTTGAGGGGTTAGGCAGTGCTGTTGTATTACAAATGGTCTCACTGGCTTTAATCACCCACTATGAGACATTTAATATCGGCGGTTTCGTCTTCCAGGCCGCCTCCGGTGGAGTGGTCGATATCGGCCGCCGCATCACGCTTGAAGAGACCTATGACTACATACTTGGGTTAAAAAATGAACCGCGTTATAATCAAAAGACTGGCTTGCCAAAGAAAGTTCCGCGGCCACTGATAGCCAAAGATTTACGGGCATACAAAACAGTTACAGAGGGGAGAGCCAGCTATGTCGTATTACATTAAGCAACAATGCCCGGCACTTTCCACCTCTAAAAATGGTGAAAAAATTCTGTTTCAAACATTCGCATTTGCTCAACTGACCACGCATTATGTCAATGCAGACGCGCATACCAGCCCCGCCAAAACCAGCCTGACGGCAGCAAAGAAACGCTCTTCTGCTACCCTGTTACGCCAAAAGCTTAATGGCCCTCTGGTGCGTGAACTGCGCGAAATCTGACAGCGTTAAAAAGGCCTGAAAATCAGGCCTTTTTTGTGTTTATTTCAACATAACGTCTACTGATTCCGCGTCGCCCTGAGCAATTTCTCCAGCGGATAAACCGCTGCAATCACCACTTCATCCTGAATCTTCGCCGCGTTATCCAGCTCGGTCTGAATCGAGGCGATCTCCTTATCGTCCAGCGTGCCTTGCCGCACCACCAGATCCGTCAGGCGCAGGCCAATCGACGCCAGTTTGTCCACCTCCTGAATCACCGGTTTGATGGCTTTCAGCTGATAGCTGTTTTCACTCAGCGCCAGCGCGTCGCTGGTATTGTTCTGCCAGCGCGTAAAGACGTGGCGCAGCGCTTCGGCGCTTTCCGTGTCTTCGGCATCGCTTATCAGCCGCTCGGCCCATTTATCCATCTGACGCACCGTGGCGCTCTCGGCGTTCAGCGCGTCGGCGTAGCGGTTTAGCGGCTCAAACTGATGATAATTTCCGGCCTGGAATTTCAGGTGCTGACGGGTGTAATACTGCGCAGGCTCCACGGCCTGGGCGAGAATGTGCAGCGGCAGGGTGTCGGCGTTATTCGCCAGACGAGTGAACTGCGCCTGCTGCTGGCTATGCTGTTGCAGCCCGACCGACACCGTCGTCCAGCTGTCCATCGCCTGCAAACGGGTGTACATATTGTCGATATCATTCACATCCTGCGCAGACCACAGGCGCTCCGCCACTGCAAACGCGCGCGGCCAGAGTTTGATATCCAGAACCGGGGCAATCACGTTTTCCGCCCACAGCGCCGCTTCGCCGCCGAGCAGGTTGGCCTGCTGATCGGCATCCGGCACCGTCGGCTGAATCCCTTTCGGCACCTCATTGAGGCGCGCGCCGGAAATCGAATAGCGGGCGTTCCCCACCAGGAAGTAGCCGGTGAGTTTGTCGTCCGACACATTGACCACCGGGCGCGTTTCGCCCATCCAGGTGTCGACGGTGAAGCTCAGCTGGTTGTCGTCGCGCCATTCGATATGATCAATCGCACGGCGGGATTTGCCGCTGAAATCGATAAATCCGCGCCAGCCGGAAACGCCTTTAATCAGCGTAAAACTGCCCTCGACCGGTTTGCCTTTCAGACGTGGCATCGTGAAAGTCCAGCTCTGCGCGCTGTCGGAATCGGCGATGATGTCCATGCCGTTCAAGCCCTGCGGCACGATCTCATTGCGGTAGTGATAGGCCGTGGACTGGGGCTGATCGAGGTAAAAACCGGTGGAGAGAATGCCTTTATAGCCCTGCTTCGCCACCTCGCCCAGCGCGTCCTGCCCCTGCCAGGACTGGATCAGAATGCTTTTCGGCAGATCGGGATGATAGATCTCATCCCAGCCGACCATCTGGCGATGGTGTTTCTCAAGAATGGTTTCCAGTTTGCGGTTGAAATAGGCCTGCAGCGCATGGCTGTCCGCCAGTTTGTTGTCGCGCATAAACTGCTGGATGGCGGTGCTGTTTTTCCACTGGCTATCGTCAACTTCATCACCGCCGATATGCAGATACGGATCGGGGAAGATCGCAGCCAGTTCGCTGACCATCGCGTCGGCAAAGGTGTAGGTCGCCTCTTTTGTTGGATCGAGAACGGGTTTCAGCACGCCCCAGTGGCGCTCCATTTCATACGGGCCTGGTGCGCTCATCAGTTCCGGATAGGCCACGGCGATCGCCGACGCATGGCCCGGCATGTCAATTTCGGGAACCACGCGAATACCCCGCGCGGTGGCGTAACGCACCACGTCGCGCATCTGCTCCGGTGTGTAGAACAGCCCGTCGCTGGCGAGCTGGGTCAGTTTAGGATAGCGCTTCGAGGTAAACCGCCAGCCCTGATCGTCCGTCAGATGCCAGTGCAGGACGTTTAGCTTCGCCGCCGCCATGCCGTCGATCTGGCGTTTAATGTCCTCCAGCGGAATGAAATGACGCGCCGAATCGAGCAGCAGCCCGCGCCACGGGAAGCGCGGGGAGTCGTCAATCGACACCCACGGAATCGAGGTGTTTTCCGCGCCATTTTGAATCAGCTGGAGCAACGTTTCCATCGCCCGCAGCGCGCCAAAGCGCGTGTTAGCGGTGATGTTCACACCGCTCGCATCCACGGTAAGTTTGTAGCTCTCATCGCTGTCCGGCAGCGGTTGCGGCTTCACTTTTTTGGCGATGGTCACTGAAATAGTGGGCTTTTCAGGTTTGTCGGCCTGAGGCTGAAGCGTCCACCCTGTTTGCAGCGCGATGCGCTGGCGAAGACGGTTTGCGGCATCACCCAGATCGTCGCCGCTGATGCTGACGGAAATAGTATCGCTGAGGACGAATGCGCCCTGCTGTGCGGGCCGTTCAACGTGGGCGGGCCAGGGCATTAACGGCAGATCGCCTGCCGGAGCCGCCAGCGCAGAAGTACCGAGCAAAAGCCCGGCGGTGATGAGGCTAAGACGTAACATAATGTTCCTTATCAGAATTTGACGGGCCAAAAACAGACAAAACATTTTGTTAACATGCGTACAAATTGTCGTCAAGCAAAGTGCATGACGGGGATCACAGGTTATGGAATTTGGGAGGAAGGCTATTTTGCCGGGCGGCGAAAACACCTTACCCGGCAGATTCGGAACACAGGCCCGGCGGTGCCGGGCCTGAGATTTACTGCCAGCCGTAACGACGGCTATAGAACCCTTTCACCATCTGCGTCAGCACCATGTAGCCCGCCAGAATCGCCACCAGCCATGGGAAATAGCTCAGCGGCAGCGCCTGCAGGTTCAGGTAGCTTGCCAGCGGTGAGAACGGCAGCGCGATACCCAGCACCATCACCACGCCGGTCATGATGATCAGCGGCCAGGCGGCGCGGCTCTGGAAGAACGGAATACGGCGCGTGCGGATCATATGCACAATCAGCGTCTGCGACAGCAGCCCGACCACGAACCAGCCGGACTGGAACAGGGTCTGATGTTCTGGCGTGTTGGCGTGGAACACGAACCACATCAGGCAGAAGGTCAGAATGTCAAAGATCGAGCTGATCGGGCCAAAGAACAGCATGAAGCGGCCCAGATCAGACGGATTCCAGCGCTGCGGCTTCTGGATCTGCTCGTCGTCCACGTTATCAAACGGGATCGCTACCTGGGAGACGTCGTACATCAGGTTCTGAATCAGCAGGTGCAGCGGCAGCATCGGCAGGAACGGCAGAAATGCGCTCGCCACCAGCACGCTGAAGACGTTACCGAAGTTAGAGCTGGCGGTCATTTTGATGTATTTCAGCATGTTGGCAAAGGTACGGCGCCCTTCGATCACACCCTGCTCAAGCACCATCAGGCTCTTTTCCAGCAGGATGATGTCGGCCGCTTCGCGCGCAATATCCACCGCGCCGTCGACGGAAATCCCGATATCCGCCGCGCGCAGCGCAGGCGCATCGTTAATACCATCGCCCATAAAGCCAACGACGTGCCCTTCGCGGCGCAGCAGCGTCACAATGCGCTCTTTGTGCATTGGCGTCAGGCGCGCAAACAGCGTGGTGGTTTTGGCAAGCTGTGCCAGTTCATCGTCAGAAAGCGTTTCAATATCGCTGCCCGTGACAATCACACCCGCATCCAGCCCCACTTCATGACACACTTTCGCCGCCACCAGCTCGCTGTCGCCGGTAAGAATTTTGACGGTAATGCCGCTGGCTTTCAGCGCTTTCAGCGCCGGAGCCGTCGTCTCTTTCGGTGGATCGAGGAAGGCGATGTACCCTTCGAGGATCAGATCCGACTCATCAAGGCGATGGTAATCCCCTTCGCGCCCCGGCAGGAATTTGCTGGCCACCGCCACGACGCGCAGCCCCTGACGGTTCAGGTTATCCGTCACACGCTTGATGCGGCGCAGCATGGTGTCGTCCAGCGGCACAATTTCACCGTTATGACGCACCTGCGTGGAAACATTCAGGATCTCCTGCAACGCTCCTTTGCAGATCAGCTGATGCACATTCGCCTGCTCACTCACCACCACCGACATGCGGCGACGCTCGAAGTCGAATGGGATCTCATCCACTTTTTGCCAGCGCGTTGAGAGTGCGCGCGCAGAATCTTCATCCACCCCTTCCAGCACGGCGACATCCAGCAGGTTTTTCAGCCCGGTCTGGTAATGGCTGTTCAGCCACGCGGTTTGCAGCACGCGCTCGCTGACTTTTCCGGAGATATCCGTATGATTCTCCAGCACAATTTTATCCTGAGTCAGGGTGCCGGTTTTATCGGTGCAGAGGATATCCATCGCGCCAAAGTTCTGAATGGCGTCGAGGTGTTTCACAATCACTTTCTGTCGGGAGAGTTTCACCGCCCCGCGCGCCAGCGTGGAGGTGACAATCATCGGCAGCATTTCCGGCGTTAAGCCCACCGCCACGGAGAGGGCAAACAGCGCCGCTTCCCACCAGTCGCCTTTGGTGTAGCCGTTGATCAGCAATACGATTGGCGTCATGACCATCATAAAGCGGATCAGCAGCATGCTGACGCGACCGATACCTTTCTGGAACGCATTTGGCTCGCTTTCCTGCTCGCTCACACGCCCGGCAAGCTGACCAAACCAGGTGTTGCCGCCCGTGGCGATAACGATGGCCTGCGCGGTACCGCTCACCACGGTGGTGCCCATAAAGCACAGGGTATCGCTTTCGAGCGGATTAGTTTGCTGCGGATCGCGGCTGCGCGCCACTTTCTCGACCGGCAGAGATTCCCCGGTCAGGGACGCCTGGGCGACAAACAGATCGCGGGCCTGAATCACGCGCAGATCGGCCGGGATCATGTCCCCTGCCGCCAGTTTGATCATATCGCCCACCACCAGCTGATCGATCGGCAGTTCCAGCCAGGCGCTTTCGCCTTTCGTGTTAATGACGCGCTGCACGGTGGCGGTATTGCTGACCATCGCCTTCAGGGCGTCCGCCGCGCGGGTGGAGCGCGCCTCCTGGATAAAGTTGAGCATGGTAGAGATCGCCACCATCAGCGCGATCACGCCTGCGGCAAACAGATCTTCCGTGGCATACGAAATGATCGCCAGCACCGTCAGCAGCAGGTTGAACGGGTTGCGGTAGCAGAGCCACAGATGAACCCACCACGGGGCCGGTTTTTGCGCCGGGATTTTGTTGTCGCCGTGCTCGGCGCGCGTTTTTTCTACTTCGGCTGCGTTCAGCCCTTCCGGATGACCGCCGAAAGCGCGCCAGACTTCGTTTTCGTCCATCGCGGCGGCTTTCAGGCAATGCTCCGTCAGCGTGGAGGGAATGGCAGCGCCTGCCAGGTTTTTGGCATTCGGCAGCGGATCGCGCTGAACCAGACGGCGCGGCAGGTGGCGGTTTAGCTGCGCGAGCAGCTGCTGGGTGATATTTTTCAGCATAGTAAGCCCCCCGCATCCGCAAAGGCGGACGCAGTGTTAACTTCAGGCACAGCAAGGCGGTACCTGAAGGGCACTTAAATTTTCAAAGCAGAGATTTTTTACCCCACTCTTTCAGGCTGTATGCCGGCGCATAGCCAACGCAGATGCAGCTTGAAATAGGACGGGTAACGTCACTGCCTCACACATCACCGGTGAGACAGCGAAAAGGCTGGCTTACCGGAAAGGACTCAGTCTCCATGACTGGAGAGGGGTGGGATCGGGATCCATACGGCCTCCGGTAAGTGAAAAAAGGGGTTATCACCGCGCAGTTATGGGTTTTAACCATACCGTTAGTGGCGGTTCGGGCGGTATGATACGCCCGCAGATTTAAACCGTACATATACCAGACTTTGCTCATTGCGAATTAAATCGTAAGCAGTAGTCTCAATTGACGACCGTGCTGTTACAGGGAATAAAGGATGCAGAATCGCCTGACCATTAAAGACATCGCCCGTTTAAGCGGCGTGGGGAAATCCACCGTGTCGCGCGTACTGAACAACGAAAGTGGCGTCAGTGAACGCACGCGCGAGCGCGTCGAGGCGGTGATGAATCAGCACGGTTTTTCTCCTTCCCGTTCCGCGCGCGCCATGCGCGGACAGAGCGACAAAGTGGTCGCCATTATTGTTTCGCGTCTCGATTCCCTGTCGGAAAATCTGGCGGTGCAAACCATGCTCCCCGCCTTTTACGAGCAGGGTTACGACCCGATCATGATGGAGAGCCAGTTCTCGCCTCAGCTGGTGGAAGAGCATCTTGGGATGCTACAACGACGCAATATCGACGGCGTGGTGCTGTTTGGGTTTACCGGCATTCAGGATGAAATTCTGAAACCCTGGCAGGCCTCGCTGGTGCTGCTGGCGCGCGACGCCAGCGGCTTTGCCTCCGTCTGCTACGACGACGAAGGGGCGATCCTTACCCTGATGCAGCGCCTGTACGAGCAGGGCCATCGCCATATCAGTTTCCTCGGCGTGCCGCACAGCGACGTCACCACCGGCAAGCGCCGCCACGAAGCCTATCTCGCGTTTTGCAAACAGCATGCTCTCCCGGCGGTGGCCTCTTTGCCGGGCCTGGCCATGAAACAGGGTTACGAACAGGTGGCAAGCGTGCTCACCCCGCAAACCACCGCCCTCATCTGCGCCACGGATACCCTCGCGCTGGGCGCCAGCAAGTATTTGCAGGAGCAACGCATCGACACTATCCAGCTCGCGAGCGTCGGTAGCACACCGCTGATGAAGTTCCTGCATCCGGAGATTGTCACCGTCGATCCGGGCTACGCCGAAGCGGGCCGTCAGGCGGCGATGCAGCTGATCGAGCAGATAAACGGTCGCTCTGAACCACGCCAAATCGTTATCCCCGCCCATATTTCTTAACCCTCCGAAAACGGATTATTGTGATCCTCACCCAATTTCGGGAACGTTCCCATTTTCAGCGTCTCGCTCAAAGAGTAGGCTTGCGTCCAGGTCATTACCCTCCACATCTGTCATGAGGCTTCATGATGAGCAAAGTTAAACAAACTGATATCGACCAGCTGATCGTTCTGGTTGGGGGACGCGAGAATATCGCCACCGTCAGCCACTGCATTACCCGTCTGCGTTTTGTGCTGAACGATCCGGCCAAAGCCAATCCGAAGGCCATCGAAGAGCTGTCGATGGTCAAAGGCTGCTTTACCAACGCCGGGCAGTTCCAGGTGGTGATTGGCACAGAAGTGGGTGATTACTATCACGCCCTGCTGGCGACCACCGGGCATTCGTCGGCAGATAAAGAGCAGGCCAAGAAAGCGGCGCGCCAGAATATGAAATGGCACGAGCAGCTGATCTCACACTTCGCGGAAATCTTCTTCCCGCTGCTGCCAGCGCTAATCAGCGGAGGTCTGATCCTCGGTTTCCGCAACGTGATTGGCGACGTGCCAATGAGCGACGGCAAAACCCTGGCGCAGCTTTACCCCGCGCTGCAGAGCATCTATGACTTCCTGTGGCTGATTGGCGAGGCGATCTTCTTCTATCTGCCGGTCGGTATCTGCTGGTCGGCGGTGCGCAAAATGGGCGGCACGCCGATTCTCGGCATCGTGCTTGGCGTAACGCTAGTCTCTCCGCAGTTAATGAACGCTTACTTACTTGGCCAACAGGTGCCGGAAGTGTGGAACTTCGGCCTGTTTACCATCGCTAAAGTGGGTTATCAGGCGCAGGTTATTCCCGCCCTGCTGGCCGGTCTCGCACTCGGCTTTATTGAAACGCGCCTGAAACGCATCGTCCCGGATTACCTCTATCTGGTGGTCGTGCCGGTCTGCTCACTGATTCTGGCCGTGTTCCTCGCCCACGCGTTTATCGGTCCGTTTGGCCGCATGATTGGCGACGGCGTGGCCTTCGCGGTGCGTCACCTGATGACCGGCAGCTTCGCCCCGATTGGCGCCGCGCTGTTTGGCTTCCTCTATGCGCCGCTGGTGATTACCGGTGTACATCAGACTACGCTCGCCATCGACATGCAGATGATTCAGAGCCTCGGCGGTACGCCGGTCTGGCCGATTATCGCCCTGTCGAACATAGCTCAGGCGTCGGCAGTCACCGGCATTATCCTGGTCAGCCGTAAACACAACGAGCGTGAAATCTCGGTGCCGGCAGCCATCTCCGCCTATCTCGGCGTGACCGAACCAGCGATGTACGGTATCAACCTAAAATACCGCTTCCCGATGCTGTGCGCGATGATCGGCTCAGGTCTGGCGGGGCTGCTGTGTGGGCTGAACGGCGTGATGGCGAACGGCATCGGCGTCGGTGGCCTGCCGGGTATCCTCTCTATTCAGCCGTCCTACTGGCAGGTGTTCGCCCTGGCCATGGCGGTGGCGATTATCGTCCCGATGGCGCTGACCACGGTTATCTATCAGCGCAAGTTCCGTCAGGGCACGCTGCAGATTGTTTAACGTCTTCTTTCGGGGCGCAGTTGCGCCCCTTCGCATTTGCAGGAACGCATTATGAATACCCTTCCGCACTGGTGGCAAAACGGCGTCATCTATCAGATTTACCCAAAGAGTTTTCAGGACACCACCGGGCGTGGTACCGGTGATTTACGCGGCGTCACGCAGCGTCTGGACTATCTGAAAACCCTCGGCGTGGATGCCATCTGGCTGACACCATTCTATATTTCCCCGCAGATCGATAACGGCTACGACGTGGCGAACTACACCGCCATCGATCCGGCTTACGGCACGCTGGATGATTTTGACGAACTGGTGAAACAGGCCCATGCGCGCGGCATCCGTCTGGTGCTCGACATGGTGCTCAACCACACCTCCACGCAGCACGCGTGGTTCCGCGAATCTCTCAGCAAAGAGAGCCCGTACCGTGAGTTCTATATCTGGCGTGACGGTACGCCGGACGCGCTGCCGAACAACTGGCGCTCCAAATTTGGTGGCAACGCCTGGCGCTGGCACGCCGAGAGCGAGCAGTATTATCTGCACCTTTTCGCCCCTGAGCAGGCGGATCTGAACTGGGAAAACCCGCAGGTCCGCAGCGAGCTGAAAAAAGTGTGCGAGTTCTGGGCCGATCGCGGCGTGGACGGCCTGCGCCTCGACGTGATCAACCTGATCTCCAAGGACCAGGATTTCCCGGACGATAACCTCGGCGATGGCCGCCGTTTCTATACCGACGGCCCGCGCGCCCATGAATATTTGCAGGAGATGAGCCGGGATGTGTTCACCCCGCGCAACCTGATGACCGTGGGCGAGATGTCCTCCACCTCGCTGGAAAATTGCCAGCAATACGCCGCGCTCGACGGGCGCGAACTGTCGATGACTTTTAACTTCCATCACCTGAAAGTCGATTACCCGAACGGCGAAAAGTGGACACTCGCGAAGCCGGATTACGTGGCGCTGAAAACCCTGTTCAGCCACTGGCAGCAAGGGATGCATGGCGTTGCGTGGAACGCTCTTTTCTGGTGTAACCACGATCAGCCGCGCATCGTTTCGCGCTTTGGCGACGAGGGGGAATACCGCACCACCTCCGCCAAAATGCTGGCAATGGTGCTGCACGGCATGCAGGGCACGCCGTACATCTACCAGGGGGAAGAGATCGGCATGACCAACCCGCACTTCGCCCGCATCACCGATTATCGCGATGTGGAGAGCAACAACATGTTCGCCGAGCAGCGGGCAAAGGGGCGCGATGCAGAGGAACTTCTGGCTATTCTGGCGAGTAAATCCCGCGACAACAGCCGCACGCCGATGCAGTGGGATGCCACCCCGAACGGCGGTTTTACCACCGGCGAGCCGTGGATCGATCTGTGCGATAACGTCGCAACCCTCAACGTTGACGCGGCGCTCAGCGATCCCGACTCCGTGTTTTATACCTATCAGTCGCTGATCGCCCTGCGCAAATCGCTGCCGCTGCTGACCTGGGGCGACTATCAGGATCTGCTGCCGACGCATCCTTCCCTGTGGTGCTATCGCCGCCAGTTGCAGGGGCAGACGCTGATCGTGGTCGCTAACCTGAGTCATGAATGCCAGGCGTGGCAGCCGGACGCCCTCAGCGGCGACTGGCGCGTAGTGCTCAGCAACTACGCCGAAGTCGCCAGCCAACCCGCCGCGATGACACTGCGTCCGTTTGAGGCGGTGTGGTGGCTGCAGGCGTAGTACAAAATGCCGGGCAGCGCTGCGTTTGCCCGGCAATATTTTACTGTTTTTGTTGAATATTTAATCAGATTTTTCCTGCCCGGATTTACAATCGCTGTAGTGCCCGCCGTTTGTACTCTCGTCTTTTTACTTTGTTCTGAATCAAAAAAATCGCAAACATGTTTGATGCAAATCACTACATATAGAACTTAAAATGCACGCCGACCCAACATATTGTATTTATCGTCTACTATTCCAACAAGACAACGGCGACGACGCCGGCCGGAATTGTGGATAACAAGCGTCGGGAACGAGGGAAGTGACTGAGGCATCGGGACTTGTGCCCTGTGCAGCTTTCCCCACCTCTGTGGATAACCTGTTTTTAATGGAGTGATCATGACACCGCATGTGATGAAACGAGATGGCTGTAAAGTGCCGTTTAAATCAGAGCGCATCAAAGAAGCGATTCTGCGTGCAGCTAAAGCAGCGGGAGTCGATGACGCAGATTACTGCGCCACCGTCGCAGAAATCGTCAGTAGCCAGATGAATGAGCGCAGTCAGGTGGATATCAACGAGATCCAGACTGCGGTAGAAAACCAGCTGATGTCCGGCCCGTACAAGCAGCTGGCGCGCGCCTACATTGAGTACCGTCACGACCGTGACATCCAGCGTGAAAAGCGTGGTCGCCTGAATCAGGAGATCCGTGGCCTGGTCGAGCAGACCAACTCTGCGCTACTGAACGAAAACGCCAACAAAGACAGCAAAGTGATCCCGACCCAGCGCGACCTGCTGGCCGGTATTGTCGCCAAGCACTATGCCCGTCAGCATCTGCTGCCGCGCGACGTGGTGCAGGCGCATGAACGCGGTGAGATCCACTACCACGATCTCGATTACTCCCCGTTCTTCCCGATGTTCAACTGTATGCTGATCGACCTGAAAGGCATGCTGACCCACGGCTTTAAAATGGGCAACGCCGAGATCGAGCCGCCAAAATCCATCTCTACCGCCACGGCGGTAACGGCGCAAATCATCGCCCAGGTCGCCAGCCATATTTACGGCGGCACCACCATTAACCGCATCGACGAAGTGCTGGCACCGTTTGTCACCGAGAGCTTTAACAAGCATCGCAAAGTGGCGCAAGAGTGGCAGATCCCGGACGCGGACGGCTATGCCCGCTCCCGCACCGAGAAAGAGTGCTACGACGCGTTCCAGTCCCTGGAATACGAAGTGAACACCCTGCACACCGCCAACGGCCAGACGCCGTTCGTGACCTTCGGTTTTGGTCTGGGGACCAGCTGGGAGTCGCGTCTGATTCAGCAGTCGATTTTGCGTAATCGTATTTCAGGCCTCGGCAAAAACCGCAAAACCGCGGTGTTCCCAAAACTGGTCTTCGCCATTCGCGATGGCCTGAATCACAAGTTTGGTGATGCGAACTACGACATCAAACAGCTGGCGCTGGAATGCGCGAGCAAGCGCATGTATCCGGATATTCTGAACTACGACCAGGTGGTGAAAGTCACGGGTTCGTTCAAAACCCCGATGGGCTGCCGCAGCTTCCTCGGCGTGTATGAAAATGAAAACGGCGAGCAGGTGCATGAAGGCCGCAACAACATCGGCGTGATCAGCCTCAACCTGCCGCGCATCGCGCTGGAAGCAAAGGGTGACGAAGCCGCGTTCTGGACCCTGCTCGACGAACGTCTGCAGCTGGCGCGTAAAGCGCTGATGACCCGTATTGCGCGTCTGGAAGGGGTGAAAGCGCGCGTGGCGCCGATCCTCTATATGGAAGGTGCCTGTGGCGTGCGCCTGAAAGCAGACGATGACGTTTCTGAAATCTTCAAGAACGGCCGCGCGTCAATTTCGCTGGGGTATATCGGCATCCACGAAACCATCAACGCCCTGTTTGGCAATCAGCACATGTATGACAGCGAAGCCCTGCGCGCGAAAGGCATCGCTATCGTTCAGCGCCTGCGCGATGCGGTCGACCAGTGGAAAGACGAAACGGGCTACGGCTTTAGCCTCTACAGCACGCCGAGCGAAAACCTGTGCGACCGCTTCTGCCGTCTGGATACCGCCGAGTTTGGCGTGGTGAACGGCGTGACCGACAAAGGCTACTACACCAACAGCTTCCACCTCGACGTGGAGAAAAAGGTCAATCCGTACGACAAGATCGACTTTGAAGCGGCCTACCCGCCGGTGGCGAACGGTGGCTTTATCTGTTACGGCGAGTACCCGAACATTCAGCACAACCTGAAAGCGCTGGAAGACGTGTGGGATTACAGCTATCAGCATGTGCCGTATTACGGCACCAACACGCCGATCGACGAGTGCTACGAGTGCGGTTTCACCGGTGAATTCGAATGTACCAGCAAGGGCTTTACCTGTCCGAAATGCGGTAACCACGACGCCGCGCGTGTCTCCGTGACCCGCCGCGTCTGTGGTTACCTCGGCAGCCCGGACGCACGTCCGTTCAACGCCGGTAAGCAGGAAGAAGTGAAGCGCCGCGTGAAACATTTGGGGAATGGCCAGATCGGGTAATCCTCTGCCGCGCTGATGCCGGGTGAGCAAGAGCAGCCAGCGCGGGCATTGCGATAATTGAGAAGCGAAAATGAATTATCACCAGTATTACCCCGTCGACATCGTTAACGGCCCCGGCACCCGCTGCACGCTGTTCGTGTCCGGGTGCGTTCACGAATGCCCTGGCTGCTACAACAAAAGCACCTGGCGTCTGAACTCGGGCCTGCCGTTTGACGACGAGATGGAAAACCGGATCATCAGGGATCTGAACGACACGCGGATCCCACGCCAGGGGATCTCCCTCTCCGGCGGCGATCCGCTCCATCCGCAGAACGTGCCGCACATTCTGAAACTGGTGAAACGCATTCGAGAAGAGTGCGCGGGGAAAGATATCTGGGTGTGGACCGGCTATAAGCTGGATGAGCTAAACGACGCTCAGATGGAGATCGTCGACCTGATTAACGTGCTGGTGGATGGTAAGTTCGTGCAGGACTTGAAAGACCCGGCGCTGATTTGGCGCGGCAGCAGCAACCAGGTTGTACATCATTTGCGATAAACCGTGGGCGGAGACGTTTTCCGCCCATCGCCTCAAAATCGACTCAAACTCTCCATCGCCACCGTTTTGAATTCTGCAAAATCACAGCAGCCGCACAGGCGCGTCATCGCCCGCTCGCGCAGAAAGGTGACGAAAATATCGTAAATCGCCATCGCCTCTTCGTATTCACTTTTGCTGATCGCCAGCAGGAAAATCACGTGCGCCGTTTCGTCGCCCCACTTTATTCCCTGCGGAGCCAGTACGGTGTAGACCACGGTTTTTTGCGCCAGCAGACCGAGGGAGTGGGGCAGCGCGATACCGTCGCCGAGCATGGTGCTGACGATGGCTTCACGTTCGACCACCGAGTCGAGAAACTCCGCGTCGACAAATCCTTCCTCACGCAGTTGCCCGCACAGTTCCTGGAACAACGTTTGCTGATCACTGTTTGAATCAATCACGCGGAAATGGTCGGCGTCGAAGTATTTTTCCAGCATCCACGGACGGGTGCGATCCACCAGTACCAGCTTGCCAATCTGCTCCAGCTGATAGTCGGTCGGGAACGGCGCGATCTGCACCACCGGTTTCGCTTTTTCACTGATGCGGGCGGTGGAGATCACGAAATCCTCGCTGATGCTTTCCGCCAGCTCGTACTCACGCAGAGTGACGGTGCGCGTCACTTCCACCTGCGGGTATTTGCGCTGCAGCACCGCTTCAATCATGCGTGCCATCGCGTTCCCGGCGTCGCACACCAGCAGGACGCGCGGCTGACGCTGATAGCCAACGTTGTAATGGCGTTCCAGCCCGACGCCGATGTGCAGCACCAGAAAACCAATCTCGTTTTCGCTGATCACGTACGGCGTGTATTTCCCCCAGCCGGAGACCGCCGCCAGGGTCATATCCCACGCCATCGGGTAGTGCTGTTTGATGTTATCCAGCAGCGGATTGGGGATCATGATTTGGTAGCGCACGCGGGTGATCATGGTTTTAATATGTGTCAGCAGATCCGCGTGCAGCTGGGCGTCGTTCAGCAGGTTGTAGTTATAGTGGGTGTTAATGTAGCGCAGGATATAGTTCACCAGCGCTTCGTCGTCGTCAGCGTTAATCGCGCTCGGGGCGATCTCCTGAATCTGGCGCGCGGCGATGTGGACGCAAAGCCAGTTTTCCTCTGACGGCGAGAGTACTTTGTCCGCCAGCCGGGCAATGGCCGCAGCAATATCCCGCGCGGCGTCACGCACGTTCTCTTCGACATCCTCGGCGTTAAATTCCGGCAGTGGATAGCCTTCGCTGATGCGGCGCACGGACACGGCACAATACAGCCGCACAAACAGCTCGCCTTCATCCGTGAGACGAATGTGATGGCGCGTGAGAGTGTCATGCAGCACCATAACCAGTTGCTCCGGCACACCCGCATTCAGGGCGACTTCGGTCACCAGCGGATTGAGGCTGTCCTGCTGCGCCAGCTCCCACAGCAAATCCGTCAGGCAGGCGCGAATCGACATCTCACTGCCGAATAGTTTCATGCCGTGGCGAGGGCGCGTTTCCAGCGTCAGGCTGTAGCGGTGGAACCACTCTCGCACCTCCACCATGTCGTTTTGCAGTGTCGCGCGGCTGACAAACCATTCATCAGCCAAATCTTCCAGCTTTAACGAAAAAGCAGAGGTGAGAAAACGCACCACCAGATAATGCACGCGCTCCTGTCCGGTGCGCGGGATCCGCAGCGCGCGCGGGCGAGAATCCTGCAACGACTGATAGCGCGCGGCATCGTCAATCTTGAGCTGATAGCCGTTGCCGCGGCTGAGAATAAACTGCGCGCCGTGGCCTGCCAGCAGCGCGTTCAGGGCGGTGATGTCCGCCCGCACGGTACGTGTGGATACCGACAGCCGCTGCGCCAGCTCGTCCTGCGGCAGCGTCTCGTTTTGCAACAGATCGAACAGTTGCGCTAAACGTTGGTTCGGAAATCGCACGTCTTTATCCTCTTACGGCTCATGGCCCGGTTGAAATGACCATCTGTGATGGGCTGCCGACCGGCGTGTAGTCCGGTTCGAAGCTTAGCTTGCCATCGGGTGCAACGCGAAAACGGGTGATGTTATCGCTGCGCTGATTCATAACGTACAGCCAGCGGCCCTGCTTATCCAGGGTCAGAGAGCGTGGGTAATCGCCACGGGTCCAGACATCCTCCTGATGCACCAGCGTGCCCTCGGCCGTTACCCTAAAGTGCGCGATGCTGTTATGCAAACGGTTCGCGACGTACAGCTGCTGGCCATCGGCGCTCAACGCCAGCCCTGCGGCAAAACTGGTGCCTTTATACTCTTTCGGCAGGGAAGAGATCGTTTTGCCCTCTTTCAGCGTGCCGGAGGCCTGATCCAGAGCATACCAGGTCAGGGTCGAGGACTCTTCGTTGATCAGCCACAGGCCATCGCCTTTCGGCGTAAAGACAAAATGGCGCGGCCCGGCGCCTTTGGACGAGGCGTTGATAAACGGCGGCTCGTTTGGGGTGAGCTTTCCGCGTTGCTTGTCAAAACGGTACTGATAGATCCGATCCAAACCGAGATCCGTCGAAAAAACGTATTTCCCGCTCGGATCGGCGGCGATCATATGGGCGTGAGGGCCGTTATGATCGCTTACGGCAAAGCTGCCTTCGACAGCCGCTTCCGGTTTCGCCGCACCGGGTTCACCCTGATCCTGATGGGTGTCCGTCGCCTCTCCCAGACTGCCGTCAGCCTTCACGGGCAGCACCGCAATCGAGCCGCTGACATAGTTCGCCACCAGCAGATGACGCCCCTCTGGCGTCAGAGAAACATACACAGGTCCCGCCCCGCCGGACGCCACCTGATTCAGCTCGGTCAGTTCACCGTTTGCCCCGATGCGTAACGCCTGAATCACCCCTTTCTCCGCTTCGCTCGCCAGATAGAGGGTTTTGCCATCGTGCGAAACCGTAAGCTGCGCCGCGTTGGGTAACTGGCTCACGAGGGTTTTCTCCCCGAGCGCGCCATTGTTGGGATCGACCGTAAAACGGTACAGCCCTTCGCCGTTCGGGTTGTAGGTGCCGACCCAGGCGTACTGGGGTTGTGCGACGGCGGCGGTGGCAAGCAGGGAGAGTGAAGCGACGAGCAGGTGATGGGTGTGCATGGCGGCTCCTGGTGTTGTGCGGTGTGATGCCCTCACCCCGACCCTCTCTTAAGGGAGAGGGTTCAGGCGCGGCGAGAACTATTTGACCAACGTCTTCGTCATTTCCAGCAGCGTGCGCACGTCCTCAGGACGGGTATCGCCGCTGGCTTTGTCGATAATCGAGCTATAAATATGCGGAATGATTTTGCTCACACCTGCGTCGAGGGCGATCTGCAGGATCTCCTCGAAGTTTTCCAGATCGATACCGCCGGTTGGCTCCAGCCAGAAATCGTGGCGGGCACAGGCTTCGGCAACGGCCTGGTATTCGTCACGGCATTTCAGACCGCCCATCGGGAAGTATTTGATGGAGCTGCCGCCGAAATCTTTCAGCAGGGCAATCGCCGTCTCAACCGGGACGATACCATCCGGTGCCGCGCTGCTCAGCGGGCCGGTGGAGATTTTGACCATCCCGACGGTTCCCGTTGGCGAGACCAGTCCGTTAACCACCGACGCATTCTGCCCCAGCAGTGCGCGGCTGGTCGCCACACCGGTGAACACCTGGTTGACGTGCTGCGGCTGCACCTGGCGAGAGATTTCGCTGACCATCGCCGACTGGTTCGGATCGCCCGCCCCAAGTCCGACGGAGAGAGCGTTGTCGATCAGCGCTGCATACTCGCGCATATCAGCAACGGCACTCGCCACATCAGGATAGTTTTTGGAGAGCACACCCACCAGCACATGGCCCTCTGCGGCTTCATAGATCGCGCTGGCGTTGGCTTTGGAACCGGCCAGCACGTTCAGGCACACGCGGTCACGATAAAAATTGGGGGTCAGTTTCATGCTTGTTTCTCCTGGCTTAAGACTTCGCGGATGCGGCGATAAACAATGTTCAGCTGATCGGCGCTGACGCTGCGCACATCCGCTTCGATAATCCCTTCGTTGGCCTTGTAGCCACGGAAATAGATCGCGTATTCGCCCTGCTTGAGCTGACTGACCAGCTCACCGGTGCCCACGCCGGTGGTGGCTTCATCGAATTTAATTTCGGTACGAGCGATATCGCGGCCAGCGCTGTCCCATACCACGCGGGCCGTGACGCCGTTAAGCGTATTCAGCGCATCGATAAAGGGCGTCATCTTCGCCACCATCTCTGCTCCACTCTCTTTGGTCGCCGTCAGATAGTGTTCGATGGCGCAGGTCAGGCCCAGAATCCCCTCTTTGCCCACTTTCATTGCGCGGCCAATACCCGCTGTCTGGCGTTTGACCCACTCTACGTACTGGGTTTTGCCAATCACCAGGCCGCTGGTTGGCCCTTCGATCGCTTTCGCCCCGCTGTAGATCACCAGATCCGCGCCAGAACGATAGTAGGTATGAAGATCTTCTTCGGCCGCCGCATCGACGATCAGCGGCAGATCGTGTTTTCGCGCGACCACCGCGGCCTGCTCAACGCTGAGCATGCTTTTCTGCACACAGTGGTGTGATTTGATGTAGAGGATCGCCGCTGTGCGCGGGGTGATCGCCGCCGCCAGCTGATCGGCGGAGCACTCGTTGGCATAACCGGCTTCCACCAGTTTACCGCCGCCGAGCGCAACCATGGTGCCGACCGGTGCGCCAAAGTTGACGTTGTGGCCTTTTGGCAGCACGATTTCGTTGTTCTCAATCGGCGTAACGTGCAGGTTTTCCAGCAGCCAGTCGCTGTCCTTGACCAGCACCGCGGCCACGGATTGGGCAATCCCTGCTGATGCACACGAGACCACCGTCGCCCCTTCCACGTCCAGCAGCTTCGCGATGTACTCCCCGGTTTTATTCACCAGATCTTTCATTTCGAAATACTGGTTCATGCCGTCCATCGCCGCCTGCACCACTTCCGGGCGCGGCGTCGACACACCCAGCGCGGTCATGCGGCCTGAGGTGTTAATCACCTGTTTTAAATTGTATTTCTCATAAATCGAAGGCATTTTCCGTACTCCCTTGTTCGGTCATATAGCCCTTGCCCGCGCGGATCGCGGCAAGCGGCACCAGAATATGTTCAGCCTGCAGGCTGTCGTTTTCCGCATCCACCAGCAGCGTGGGCTGGCGTTTAACGGTGAACAGCGTCAGATCGGCATCCAGACCCGGCTGAATTCGGCCTTTATGAGCCAGACGCAGGCCATCGGCGGCGTTCGCGGTGACGCACTCGATCACCTGCGGAAGCGACATGCCGATTGCGAGGAATTTCGACATCACGCTCGCCAGACTGCCCACCGGCCCATTAATACGGTTGCGGCAGTAAATGTCCGAGCTGATGGTGTGCGGCAGAATGCCCATCGCGATGGCGCGTTTCGCCACTTCAAAGCTAAAGCTTGCGGTACCGTGGCCCACGTCCAGTCGCACGCCGCGCTTGAGCGCACGGGTGACGGAGGCGCGCAGTTCGCCCTCTGGCGTCAGAATGCGGTTCGGTTTGCCGTTATAGCAGTGGGTGATGATGTCGCCGGAACTGAGCAGTTCGGCAATCTCGTCGAGATTCGGTGGATTGTTACCGATGTGGACCATCAGCGGCAGATCGCCGTTCTCTTTCTGAATCGCTTTCGCGCGCTCCAGCGGCGTAATGCCGTTTTCGCCGACCACGCTGCTGCTCATGCGCGCTTTCAGGCCGACGATGAAATCCGGGTGGCGTGCAACGGCCTGTTTCACCGCATCGGCGTCGATATTGGCCATGTTCGCCAGTTCGTTCTGGGCGATCAGCCCCACGCGGGAGATGTTCAGCAGGGCAAAAACCTCCGTTGAGGCTTTGCGGGTAATTTCGTAGAAGTCGTCCACGTCATCTGCGCCGGTACTGCCCGCGTCCACCACCGAGGTCACGCCCGTGGCGATGCCGACGCTGTCTGGCTCATCGTGGTAGATCGGAGAATTGGGATAGCAGTGAACGTGGGAGTCAATCCAGCCGGCGCTGACGAAGACTTCACCATTCAGCTCGACGGTTTTGTGTGCGGGAGTGGAAATCTCGCCCAGCGCTGCGATTTTACCGTCCTGGATGGCGATATCGGTCAGGGTATCGTCGGTCAGGCGCGCACGGCGCAGGAGTAAATCAAACATGCGTATCTCCTGAAAGGACGGGCGCGTGAGCGCCCGTGGGAGTTAAAGGGCCACCGGGAACAGCGAACCTAAAATCATGGCGCCGAGGATCGCGCCGCCGGTAATCGGCTTCTGCCAGAGGTAAAACAGCAGCGCGCCGACCAGCGAACCGATACCAATCGGAATAGAGGCGGTCATAGCGCTGAGAATAATCAACGGCCCGAGGAAGCGGCCAGAGGCGTTACCCGCGCCCATCATCACGTCAGCCCCGTAGGTGGAGTTGCTCTGATTGATGGTGAATTTACGCGCCAGAATGATCACGTAGCCAATCGCCAGACCAATCACCAGGCCGGTCGCCAGCGAGGCGATAAAGTTGGTCACCGGGAACATGATCCCCGCGCCCAGCAGCAGCGCCGGAACGCCGAGGCCCACGCCGGTCTGAATTGCACCGCCGATATCCAGGATCCCCACCAGGGAACCTTCGATGATACGGGCGAACAGGAAGCTTGCACCGAACGCGGCGACCGCACCGTAAACACCGGTGTCGATCCCCGCTTTCAGCATCGCCACGAAAGCCACTTCGTTAAACGCGCCGATGCCGTACAGGTAGTACATGTGCGTCCCGGCGAAGACGCCGGAAGAGAGCAGGCCAACGAAGATCGGAAACGACCAGTCGGCATACCAAAAACCTTTATTCTGTTCCATGTCGAGGCTCCTGTTATTTGCCGCTGAGCGAGCTGTGGATCAGATCGAGCCAGTTCGGCACGGTCAGATGGAAGGATTCGATCATCTTCATGTCGAAGCCGCGGAAGAAGCCGCTCAGAACGAACAGCAGCACGATGGCGACCATCATCACTTTGGTGACGTGGTTCCAGCCGCTCTCTTCAACGCCCTTACCGATCAGAATGCCCAGCACCAGGCCCGGTACGGCGTTCCCCATAATCAGCTGCGCTGCGCCGCCAAACACGGTCGCCCAGAAGCCCGATTTTTTGCCCGCATCGATAGCCGCCAGCCAGAAAATGACAGGCATCACGGTGTTCACCAGCAGGTTCGCTGCCGGAACCAGCACCTTCACGGCGGTGACCTGCAGGGCAGCCGGAACGGACGAGGCGGTGAGGTTAAGGAAGGTGACCACGAACATGCCGATGATGCCGCAGGCAATCGCCATTTTGCGTGGGTCGTGCAGTGTTTCGCCCACGTTGCGGTTTTTCAGCATCAGCGCCGCCGCACCCCAGTTCGGGATGATGCGATGGTCAACGTCTTGAGTGAATGCCCCCGCAGCCACTGACGATGCCCAGGCGTTAAAGAAGAACCCCAGACCAAAGGAGAAGTGAGACGCTGGGTCCCCTTCACAGGAGTTCAGTTCCCCCAACGTACGAAACGCGCCCATACCCTGTGTGGTAGGCGCATGAAACATGCGTGCAGCCCCGGCGCCCACGCCGACGCCAACCAGGCCGCCGATGATGAGCGATTTTATTAAAATTATCAGGAACATTAGTCTGCCCTATTAGTAAGAATCAGCGTTGCGTGACAAAGTCCACCTTGTCGAGATTGATGGCGGTCACGTTGACGGTCACATCCAGCTCCACGCTGTAGGTGCGTCTTTCCCGGCGCAAAAAGAAGTACAGAAAAGCTTCCTTACGCACCGCTTCTTGCGCCTGAACAACCTGCACATCCTGTGGCTCAATACGCAGTAAGATATGCGGCGATGCTTTCATCACCGCGGCCTGAACGTGGTTTAGCGCGTCGGCAAAGGCGCGGGATTTCATCTCGCCTTTGCCTTTCACTCTCACCGTGGTGGTGAATTGCTCTTTCATGCTCAGGCGCCGTGCTTCTTCTGCCACGCCTGAACCAGACGCTCGCCCAGCTCTTCTTTATCCATAAAGCCGAAGCCCAGCACGTTGCAGCCTTCGTTAATGGCAGTGACGCCCTCTTCCACTGAACGCATGCCGTATTTCGCTTTGTAGCCATATTTGGTCTGTGCGGTGATTGCACCCGCGCCGCCGCTGCCGCAGAAAGAGATGCCGAAAGTGGCGTTTTCCGCTTTCATGACGTCGCCCAGTTTCATGTCTGCCGCCACGCCTGGCACGACAACCGCACGTCCGCCTGCTTTTTCAACGCCGATAGCCACTTTCTGGCCTTTGCCCAGACGATCGCCAATCACAACAGTAATTTGTTCCATGGTAGTGCTCCTTAAAGGTTGTCTTTCGCGACTTCGAAGTGAACGGAGAGCAGCCAGGCTTCTTCATCAGGAAGGTTGCCAAACTGCGCGACCACTTCGCGGGCAAGCCGCATTGAATCTGCAGAAATTTCGTCAAACAGGTCAGCTTCTACGTCCGGCAGCGGCTCGCCGGTCACGGACCGGTGCGCCATTGCGCGAACGTGGGACGTCAGCATCTGAACCTGGACGTCATTGGGAATGATGTTGTGATGGCGAAGCAGAGTGAATACCTGCTCCAGCATGGTGTCGGCGAGCTGTGCCGTCTGCGCTGCCTGTTCCCCAACGTCGTTCATTACCGCTCCGTTAATCACTCGTCTTACCCCGTTAATGGCTCTGGGATAAAACTAACGCTGGCGGTTATTTGTTTGTAGCGAGTTGTTTTCCACTTCGAAGTGGAAAGGAGAGCGGCACCAGTGATCTGTGCCACATAATTGCGGTGAATATGAATTATCAGCTGGATTTGCGTGATGAATGTCACGCTATTCGGTGGTCAAACGGCAGGAAAGAGAACGAAAAAGTTTACGAGCAGGCTCGTAGAAATGTGAACTGGATAAGGTTTTCTTATGGGGATTCGGTAAAGTGCGCGTGGGTGCTTGAGACTGACCGTCTCATGCATGGGACGGAAAGTGGAAAGCCCCTATCTGAATTTAAATCAGGGTCGGGGCTGGAACAACACGTCTTACCACGTGAAGTAATGCCTTACCCGCTGCCAAGGAGGCATCCATGAAGCAGCAGAAACCGATTATCAGGGCTCTGATGATTGTTGCTTTGACAATAATCATCTTATCTCTGATAAACCGCAAAACGCTTTGCGAAATCCGTTTTCGTCAGGGTTCGCTAGAGTTAGTTGCGCGGATGGACTGCCGCTCCTGGAAGTAAGGAGCTAAATGCGGAGGCAGGGATTATGCCTCCGCTTCACGAGGATGGGCGTACAGCTCAGGCACCCAATTAACGGTACTTTTTGTGGTACTCATTGCGGGTGGTGACAAAGCCGTCAGCCGCGGCCTGTACCTCTTTGACTTTACCTTCGTTGGCCAGCTTCAGCGCACCGTCGATCTGACCGACCAGCACGTCAAAACCGTGGCGGAAATCTTTCATCTCGGCGCTGTCGGGAGCCGCGTTTTCCAGCTTCGGCGGCGTCGCTTTTTGCGCGTCGAGCGCGGCGGCGCGCATTTTGGTTAATGCGTCTTTCATTTCCGTCGCATTATCCGTTTTTTGCACCACTTTCAGATTGGTGCTGAGGGTATCCATATTGTCTTCAAGATCGGCGGAGAAGGCAGCCGAACTCATGACCAGCGTTGAAGCGACGACGACGGCTAACAGACTCTTATACATTGCTCACATCCTTTTTTATTATGAAAAAAGTCATACCTGCCGCATTCGGGGTGCAGGCACGCGCGCACTCCACGCACCTGCTGCCCGAAACAGGACGGGTATTACTGACCGGCGATTTTCATCTCCGGCAACAGCACTGAACCACACTGTATATTGCTGCGCGTTTCAATATCGTTACCGACCGTAACAATATTGCGCCACATATCTTTTAAGTTGCCGGCGATGGTAATTTCGCTCACCGGATACTGAATTTCACCATTTTCAACCCAGAACCCCGCCGCACCGCGCGAGTAGTCCCCGGTAATACCGCTCACACCCTGGCCCATCAGCTCGGTGACCACCAGACCGGTGCCCATCTGCTTCAGCATCTGTTCAAAACTCAGACCCTGGCCTTCGATGCGCCAGTTGTGGATACCGCCCGCGTGACCGGTGCTTTTCAGCCCCAGCTTGCGCGCAGAGTAGTTGGTCAGCAGCCACTGCGTCAGCACGCCGTCTTTGATGATATCGCGACGCTCCGTGCGCACGCCTTCGCTGTCGAACGGCGTGGACGCCAGCCCTTTCAGCTGGTGCGGATGCTCTTCGATGGTCAGCCATTCCGGCAGGATTTGGGTGCCGAGCGCGTCGAGCAGGAAGGTGGATTTGCGATACACCGCGCCACCTGCAATCGCACCAACCAGATGACCAAAGAGGCCAGTTGCCACTTCATTGGCAAAAATCACGGGCGCTTTCATGGTGGAGAGTTTGCGCGGCGACAAACGGGAAAGGGTGCGTTTTGCGCACTCTTCGCCGACCCACTCAGGCGACTCCAAATCGCCCATCGCGCGGCCAATGGTGTAGGCGTAATCACGCTCCATGTCACCGTTCTCTTCTGCAATCACGCAGCTGGAGAGCGAATGGCGCGTCGAGCAGTAGCCCTGCAGCATGCCGTGGCTGTTGCCGAATACTTTGATGCCGTAGTGGCTGTTGAAGCTGCCGCCTTCGGTATTCGTGATGCGTTTATCTGCTTTCAGAGAGGCTTGCTCTGCGCGGGCAGCGAACTCGATGGCTTCGTCAGGCGTCACTTCAGCCGGATGGAACAGGTCGAGATCCGGCGCGTCAAACGCCAGTAGCTCTTTATCCGCCACGCCTGCGTACGGGTCCGGCGAGGTATAGCGCGCAATATCCAGCGCCGCCTGCACGGTACGGGCGATCGCATCCGGGCTTAAATCCGTCGAAGAGGCGCTGCCTTTGCGATTCTGGTGATAAACCGTAATCCCCAGCGCGCCGTCACTGTTAAATTCAACGTTTTCCACTTCGCCAAAGCGGGTGCTGACGCTAATGCCCGTGGTCTTGCTGACCGCCACTTCGGCGCCATCGGATTGGCCTGATGCCAGCATCAGTGCGGTGGATACCGCTTCTTCAAGAATCTTACGCTGCGCTTCAACTTGTGAGGTTACTTTCATCGCAAATGCCATACTGTAAGAGGGAGTTATCTGAAGTCTAACAGAGAACCGTTTTTCAGTGCGCGTCTTAACTGGTAACATTAGCCTCTTTTTTAAGGAGCCTGACATGACTAAGCAGCCCGAAGACTGGCTCGACGACGTTCCCGGTGATGACATCGAAGACGAAGATGATGAAATCATCTGGGTCAGTAAAAGTGAAATTAAACGCGACGCCGAAGAGTTAAAGCAACTTGGTGCGGAAATGGTAGAGCTGGGTAAAAACGCGCTGGATAAACTCCCGCTCGACCCGGATCTGCGCGGAGCCATTGAACTGGCCCAACGAATCAAAAAAGAAGGCCGCCGCCGTCAGCTGCAGCTGATCGGTAAAATGCTGCGCCAACGCGATGTAGAACCGATTCGCCAGGCGCTGGACAAGCTGAAGAACCGCCACAACCAGCAGGTTGCGCTGTTCCATAAGCTGGAACAGATCCGCGACCGTCTGGTCGACAATGGCGACGACGCAGTCGCAGAAGTGTTGAACCTGTGGCCGGACGCCGACCGTCAGCAGTTACGTTCGCTTATCCGTAACGCGAAGAAAGAGAAAGAAGGGAATAAGCCGCCGAAATCTGCGCGCCTGATTTTCCAGTATCTGCGCGAGCTGGCTGAGAACGAAGGTTAAATTATTGCCGGATAACGCTGCACTTATCCGGCCTACGTCCCCGTAGGCCGGACAGCGGTTACTCTACTGCTCTACCGCTTCTGCTTTCTTCGCCAGACCATCCAGCAGTTTCTGATGTATCCCACCAAAACCGCCGTTACTCATCACCAGAATGTGATCGCCCGGCTGTGCCGTTTTCACGATCATATCGGCCAGCGTGTCTACGTCCGCATGCCAGTGCGCAGGCTGCACACAGGCTTCAGCAACTTCCGCGACCTGCCACGGAATATGCTGCGGTTGCAGCAGGAAGACTTCATCCGCACGCCCTAACGACGGCGCGAGATCGTCTTTGCAGATCCCCATTTTCATGGTGTTCGAGCGAGGTTCCAGCACCGCCAGAATACGCGCCGTACCGCCCACTTTGCCGCGCAGGGCAGCCAGCGTAGCGAGGATCGCCGTGGGGTGATGGGCGAAATCGTCGTACACGGTCACGCCGTTGGCTTCGCCGCGCAGTTCGAGACGACGACGGGCGTTGATGAACGAATTGAGCGCATTCGCGGCGTCGGCAGGCAGCACGCCTACGTGACGCGCGGCGGCAATCGCCATCAAACCGTTATGCATGTTGTGTTCGCCGACCAGCTCCCACTTCACTTCCCCCACTTTCTCACCGTCCAGCAGCACTTCCCATTCGGAGGCGTCGGTGGTCAGTTTTTTCGCCTGCCAGTGGCCCTGCTCGCCCACCAGCTCCTGCTCGCTCCAGCAGCCCATCGCCATCGTCTGTTTCAGATTGATGTCGTTTTCCGGGTAGATGATGCGGCCCTGCCCCGGCACGATACGCACCAGGTGGTGGAACTGTTTCTGAATGGCTTTCAGATCGTCAAAGATATCCGCGTGATCGAACTCAAGGTTGTTGAGGATCAGCGTGCGCGGGCAGTAATGCACGAATTTGGAACGCTTATCAAAGAACGCGCAGTCGTATTCGTCCGCTTCAATCACAAAAAACGGGCTGTCGCCCAGACGCGCGGAGACGTCGAAATTCCCCGGTACGCCGCCGATCACAAAGCCCGGCTTGTAGCCACAAGCCTCTAAGATCCAGGTCGCCATACCGGCGGTGGTGGTTTTGCCGTGCGTACCGGCAACGGCCAGCACCCAGCGATCGCGCAGCACGAAATCATGCAGCCACTCAGGGCCGGACATGAATGGAATGTTGCGTTCCAGCACCGCTTCCACACACGGATTACCACGGGTCATGGCGTTGCCGATAATCACCAGGTCTGGCTCAGAGTCGAGCTGACTGGCGTCATATCCTGAAATCAGGTCGATACCCTGCTTCTCAAGCAACGTGCTCATCGGCGGATACACATTGGCGTCCGAACCTGTCACCTCATGGCCTAAAGAGCGCGCCAGCATCGCCAGTCCGCCCATGAATGTGCCACAAATCCCCAATATATGAATGCGCATACGTCACTATCCCTCTTCTGTGTGGCGCACATTTTACTCACATGTCAGCGCCAGAGAAACGCATTTCAGGTAAATCCGTATTTTGCTGGCGCGATTCACCTCTGCGCTAATATTTGAATGTTTGTTAAGATTGTTGGACTTTAGGCTTTATACGCAACATACGATCGCTTTACTCACATACGATGCAGGGAAAGTGTTATGAAAACGTTAGGTGAATTTATTGTCGAAAAGCAGCACGAGTTCTCTCATGCTACCGGTGAGCTCACTGCTTTGCTGTCGGCAATAAAGCTCGGCGCGAAGATCATCCACCGCGATATCAACAAGGCCGGTCTGGTCGATATCCTGGGTGCCAGCGGTGCCGAAAACGTGCAGGGCGAGGTTCAGCAGAAGCTCGATCTGTTCGCGAATGAAAAACTGAAAGCGGCACTGCGCGCACGCGACATCGTCGCAGGGATCGCCTCCGAAGAAGAAGATGAAATCGTTGTTTTCGAAGGCTGCGAGCATGCTAAATATGTCGTTCTGATGGACCCGCTGGATGGCTCCTCAAACATCGACGTTAACGTTTCTGTCGGCACGATTTTCTCTATCTATCGCCGCGTGACCCCGGTCGGTACGCCGGTCACTGAAGAAGATTTCCTCCAGCCGGGCAGCAAGCAGGTCGCGGCCGGGTATGTGGTTTACGGCTCTTCCACCATGCTGGTTTACACCACCGGCTGCGGCGTTCACGCCTTTACATACGATCCGTCACTGGGCGTGTTCTGCCTGTGCCAGGAGCGTATGCGTTACCCTGCGAGTGGCAGCACCTACTCCATCAACGAAGGTAACTACATCAAATTCCCGAACGGTGTGAAGAAATACATCAAGTTCTGCCAGGAAGAAGATAAGTTAACCCAGCGCCCCTACACCTCGCGCTACATCGGCTCTCTGGTGGCGGATTTCCACCGTAACCTGCTGAAAGGCGGCATCTATCTCTACCCAAGCACCGCCAGCCACCCGGAAGGGAAACTGCGCCTGCTGTACGAATGCAACCCAATGGCGTTCCTGGCCGAACAGGCCGGCGGCAAGGCGAGCGACGGTAAAGAGCGCATTCTGGATATCATCCCGGAAAGCCTGCATCAGCGCCGTTCGTTCTTTGTTGGCAACGATCATATGGTCGAAGACGTTGAGCGTCTGATCCGCGAATACCCGGACGCATAACGTTTTTAACATGGGGAGCGTTGCTCCCCCTTTTTTCATTTATATATTTTACCGTATAAATGAATATAAAAATGGCGCTTTAATCTTCCCGCCCTCTCGCGCATTATTCTGAACAGTTAACTATTTATTCAGAGGAGCGCCCGACGCGATGCAAAATTATTCTCGTGCAAACACCGGTATTGATTTAAACCTCATTCCCGTTTTTATTGAGATTGTCCGATGCGGCAGCATGGCGAAAGCCTCTGTGCGTCTTGAGATGTCCCGCCCCGCCGTCAGCCTGGCGTTGAAGCGTTTTAATCAGCTTTTTGACGAGCCATTATTTATTCGTAAAGGCTTATATCTTGAGCCAACGCCTAAAGCGTTAGAATTGACAAATTCGCTAGAAAATTTAATGGCTGATATTCATGAAAATATTGGCGCGGTGAATACTGTGGAAGCGTAAACCCTGACGCGTTATACGCCAGGGTTTATTATTATCAGGCCGTTTGCGCCGACAGTTTAAACGATGACATCGCTTCAATCAGTTCGCGCGACTGCTCTTCAAGGGAACGCGTCGCGGCGGAAGATTGTTGTACCAGCGCGGCATTTTGCTGCGCTGTCTCATCCATTTGATTGACTGCAATATTCACCTGCTCAATACCTCGACTCTGCTCAAGCGACGCGTTGGCGATCTCCCGCATCAGTTTGGTCATGCGCAGCACTTCCGTTGCAATCTCATCCATCGTCTCACCGGCCTGTTGCGCCAGCTCGCTCCCTTCGCTGACGTGAGTCTGCGAATCGCTGATGAGGGTGCGGATCTCTTTCGCCGCATCGGCGCTTCGGCTGGCAAGATTACGCACTTCCCCGGCCACCACCGCAAACCCACGCCCCTGCTCGCCCGCACGCGCCGCTTCCACCGAGGCGTTGAGCGCCAGGATATTGGTCTGGAAGGCGATGCCGTCAATCACACTCAGAATGTCGGCGATGCGCGCAGAGCTGCCTGAGATATCGCGCATTTTTTCAATCACATAGCACACCATTTCGCTGCCGTGATCGGCGGTATCCGAGACGCGTTTCGCCAGCTGATGCGCCTGCTCGGCGTTATCGGCGTTTTGCTTCACGGTGGCGGTGATCTCTTCCATGCTGGCCGCCGTTTGCTCAAGGGAGGTTGCCGTGGATTCCGTGCGCTGGGCCAGATCCAGGTTACCTGCCGTCAGTTCCCGGCTGCCCGTGTCAATCTGCGAGCTGGCATCACGCACGCGCATGACGGAGCCCATCAGCGACTGGCGCATCTCTTCGATGGCCGCATTCAGGCGGTTAAATTCCTGACTGGTCGGCGCGTTCAGGCTGTGAGTCAGATCGCCCGCCGCCACATGTTCAAGCTGGGCGATAGAAGCCAGAAGCGGTTTGAGCAGCATATGGCGCAGGGACAACCACGCCAGCACGATGATCCCGGCGGTCAGCAGAGCGGCGATCACGATCAGCAGCATCACCCGATTTTTACTCGACTGCACCGCTTTCACTTCCGATTTCCCGCGCTTTTCGCTCCACGACTGGAACGCCTGCATATCGTTATCAAACTGGCGCGCGACCGGAATCAGCTTGTTCTCCAGCAGATCGTAATAGGCATCGGCGCTTTGCTGGTTAAGGGCAGCCACCATCGGGGTGATCCCTTCGGCGTTATAGGTGGCAAAACTCGCCGCCACCTTATCCAGCAGTTGCTGCCCTTTCGGATTATCAATGCCGCCGTCGATCACCCCTTTCAGCGTTTTTTGCGCCTGGGCAACTTCGCGATTGATGTTCTGCACGGATTTGGCGGCATCATCCAGCATGCCGATCTCCATCAGCCGAACGGCCTGACCCGCCTCATTGCGCGCACGCAAAATCAGCGTGTAACCCGCGTTGAGCTGCACCATCTGTTCACCCTGAAGGTGATTGATGCGCTGTAAAGAAGAGGAACTCTGTGTGAGGGCATAAATGCCAATGCCGCTGACAATCAGCAGCAGAAGGGTCATAACGGCCAGTAACGAAAGCAAGCCGGTACGAATCGATAGCGTTTTCAGCATGATGTTATTTCCGGTAGCGAGATATTTCTGGACAGAAATAAAGGTTATCGACCGCTACCGGAAAAAGTTTACACTTTAAGCAAATTCAGGGTGTTATCTGTTGAGCGGTGTGGTGCTAACGCGCGTCACAGGCGAGCTGAGGCGGTTTTCCCACAGCACCGTCAGGCCACGCTGCAGCGCGATAAAGATGAACAACAAAATGCCAATCGCGATTTTGGTCCACCAGGAACTCAGCGTGCCGTCGAAGTTAATGTAGGTCTGAATAAGCCCCTGGATCGCCACGCCAAACAGCGTCCCAAGCACCGTCCCCACGCCGCCACTCAACAGCGTGCCGCCAATCACCACCGATGCGATCGCATCCAGCTCTACGCCCACGCCCGCCAGCGCGTAGCCCGCCTGGGTGTAGATGGAGAAGACAATCCCCGCCAACGTCGCCAGCCCCGTCGAGAGCATATAGATACGAATGGTCGTGCTGCGGGTGGAGATCCCCATCAGATTCGCCGAGGTCGCGCTGCCGCCGATGGCGTACACCTGGTTACCAAAACGGGTGCGATGGGCGAGGAAAATGCCGATCACCACCACGCCTAACATCAGCAGGCCCATCGCGCTCAGACGCCCGCCGCCGGGGATTTTCCACGCCAGGCTTGAGAGCGTGTCGTAGATCGGGTGGTTAATCGGGATCGACTCTTCCGACACCAGATAGCTCACGCCGCGCAGGAAGAACATTCCGGCGAGGGTAATGATAAACGCCGGGATCTTCAGGGCATCGATCAGGAGTCCCATGAACGCACCAAACGCGCAGCCCATCGCCAGCACCAGCGGGAAGGCCAGCAGCGGCGAGATCCCCCAGAAACCGATCGCTTTGGCGAGGAACACGCCAGTAAAAGCGATCACCGAGCCGACGGAGAGATCGATCCCGCCGGAGAGGATCACAAAGGTCATGCCGACAGCGATGATCCCGAGAAAGGCGTTATCCGTCAGAATGTTGCAAATCACGCGCGTGGAGGCGAAACCGGGGAATTGCGTCAGGCAGTAGAGATAGCCCAGCACGAAGACCCCCAGCGTGATCATGAGCGGTAAATTACGTTTTATCATGGCCGCGAATCCCCTTGATGATGCTAATAAAGCGCGACGACTGAACAATCAGCACGCAGAGCACAACCACCGCTTTCACCACCTGATTCAGCTCCGGCTGGAAGCCCGAAAGCAGAATTCCAGTGTTCATCCCCTGGATAATCAGCGCGCCAATCACCGACAGCAGCAGGTTAAAGCGCCCACCCATCAGCGATCCGCCGCCAATCACCACCGCCAGAATGGCGTCCAGCTCCAGCCACAGCCCGGCGTTGTTGGCATCAGCGCCGCGAATATCGGCGGCGACGATGATCCCGGCAATCGCCGCGCAGACACCGCTCAGCACATAGGTCAGCATCACCACCATACGGGTGCTGACGCCCGCATTTTTCGCGGCGCGAATGTTGATCCCAACCGCTTCGATAAACATCCCCAGCGCCGTTTTGCGGGTAAACAGCCAGAAAACGATTAGCGTGACCAGCGCAATGATCACCGGCGTCGGGAACAGCAGCAGCTTGCCGCTGCCGATCCACGCCAGCGACGGTGAGTCAAAGGTGACGATCTGCCCGGAGGTAATCAGCTGCGCCACGCCGCGCCCGGCCACCATCAAAATTAAGGTCGCGACAAACGGCTGAATTTTGAGAAGCGAAACGAGGACCCCGTTCCACAGCCCCGCCAGCACCCCGGTGCCCAGCGCCGCTAAAATCACCACAGGCAGACTGTGCCCGGCGACCGTCATCGAGGCGGCAGTCGCGCCGGCGATAGCCATGGTCGCCCCCACAGAGAGATCAATGCCGCCGGTGGCAATCACCAGCGTCATACCGATCGCCAGCAGCGCCACCGGTGCCGCGCGGTTTAGGATATCGATGGGGCTACCGAACAGCCGCCCATCCTGCAAAATGATCTGGAAAAAGTGCGGCGCAACGAGGCTGTCCACCACCAGCACCAGCAGCAGCGCCACAATTTGCGGCGTACCGGTAGGCCAGCTGAAGCGGCGCCTGGACTCGCCAGGCTTCGGAAGAGAACGGGACATCACGATTGACTCCTTATGCCGCGATGGCATTCATGATCGCCGGAACGGAGAGTTCATCCAGCGGGATCTCTGCCACCTGCTTGCGATCGCGCATGATAATCACGCGATCGGCATACCCCACCAGCTCCTCAAGCTCGGATGAGATAACCAGCAGCGCCAGACCGTCGGCGCAGAGCGTTTCGATCAGGCGAATAATTTCCGCGTGCGCGCCAACGTCGATACCGCGCGTCGGCTCATCGAGGATCAGGAACTGCGGTTTGGTCAGCAGCCAGCGGGAGAGCAACACTTTTTGCTGATTACCGCCGGAGAGAAACTCAATCGGCTGTTCAGGGCTGGGGGTGCGAATGCCCAGCTGGCGGATAAAGCGTTCGGCGATGGCGATCTGCTCGCGCTTCGGAATGGGCCGTAGCCAGCCGCGCTGCGCCTGTAGCGCCAGGACGATATTTTCGCGCACCGAGGCCGCGGCAATGATGCCGTCGGTTTTACGATCTTCCGGGCAAAAACCGATCCCAAGGCACGAGGCCTGATGCGGCGATCGCAGGGTTTGCGGTTTGCCTTTGATCATCGCGCTGCCGCTGTCGGCGGGCTTGATGCCGAAGATCACCTCGGCGGTTTCGGTGCGACCGGACCCCAGCAGGCCCGCCAGACCGACAATTTCGCCGGGACGCACTTCCAGGTCGAACGGTGTGATGGTCCCTTTTTTGCCGAAATCTTTGAAGGCGGCGACGGGTTTGTCGCTCAGCAGTGTGCGGCCCGCGCGCTGCAGCGCATGGGTGTCCAGCTCGCGGCCCAGCATCATTTTGACCAGCTCGATCTGCGGCAGCTCGCGGGTGTCGCGGCAGCCGACAAAACTGCCGTTGCGCAGAACCGTAATACGATCGCTGACCTGATAGACCTGATCGAGGAAGTGGGTGACGAAGATCAGGCTGACGCCCTGATCGCGCAGCTGGCGCATCAGGGTGAAGAGCATTTCCACTTCCTGGGTATCGAGGCTGGCGGTGGGTTCATCGAGGATCAGCACTTTGGCAGAGAGATCGATGGCCCGGCAAATGGCGACAATCTGCTGCATCGCTACGGAAAAGCGGTTCAGCGGCTCGCGCACGTCGAGGGAGAAACCGTAGGATTCCATCAGCCGGGTGGCACGCGCCTCCATCTCTTTTCGGCGCAGCAGACCAAACCGACGCGGCTCACGGCCAATAAACAGGTTATCCGCCACCGACATGTTCGGCAGCAGGTTCACTTCCTGGTATACGGTCCCGATGCCCAGCTGCTGAGCGTGAGCGGTATTTTTCGGTGAAATGGCGTTGCCTTCCAGCCAGATGCTGCCGCGATCGGCGTGATATACCCCGGTTAAGGCCTTGATCAGCGTCGATTTCCCGGCGCCGTTTTCCCCGAGCAGCGCCATAATCTCACCGCGTCGCAGGCTGAAATCGACGTTATCCAGCGCTTTCACGCCAGGGAAGAATTTGCTTAATCCTTCGGTTCGGAGGATTTCCTGGTGTTGTTCAACGGTCATGGTTCCCCCTGCATCAAGCCGAATGACGCTGCGCTTATCCGGCCTACAAAAGCGTGTACTGTAGGCCGGGCAAGCGCAGCGCCACCCGGCTTTTTTCCTGGCTTAAAGGCTTAGTAGCCCATGTTTTTCTTCTTCTCTAACTCTTCTTTCGCCGTATCTGGCAGATAGAGGGTCGATTTGGTGATGGTCAGCTGTTCGGGTTTGGTGCCGTCTTTCTTGAATTTCTCAAGGGCATCAAACGCCGGACCAGCCATGTTTGGCGTCAGCTCGACGCTGGCATTCGCTTCGCCGTCGATCATCGCTTTGTAGATATCCGGTACGCCGTCGATAGAGCCGGTGAGGATATCTTTGCCCGGCTTCAGGCCCGCTTCTTTGATCGCCTGAATTGCGCCGATCACCATGTCGTCGTTATGGGCGTAAACCATGCAGATGTTTTTGCCGTTGTTTTCCGCTTTGATGAAGCTCTCCATAACTTCTTTACCTTTACTGCGGGTAAAGTCGCCGGACTGAGAACGGATGATTTTGATGTTTGGCGCTTTGGCGATGGCTTCCGCAAAGCCTTTCTTACGGTCAATCGCCACGCTCGCGCCGACGGTGCCTTGCAGTTCGACGACGTTACACGGCTTGCCATCCACCTGCTTAATCAGCCAGTCGCCAATCAGCTGCCCTTCGAGCACGTTGTTGGCGGTGACGGTGGTCATATAGAGAGATTTGTCTTTGACATCAATGGAACGGTCGAGCAGGAATACGGGAATTTCAGCGTCTTTGGCTTCTTTCAGCACCGGTTCCCAGCCCGTCGCCACTACCGGCGCGATGAAGATGGCGTCTACGCCCTGGGCGATAAACGAGCGCACTGCTTTAATCTGGTTTTCCTGTTTTTGCTGGCCATCGGCGATTTTCAGCGTGATGCCGCGCTTTTGGGCTTCGCTTTTCGCGACATTGGTTTCCGCCGCTCGCCAGCCTGATTCCGAGCCAACCTGTGAAAAACCGACGGTTAATGGTGCGGCCATCGCCATAGACGACATGGCTGCCGAAACTGCTGTGACAAGAAGTAAGCGCTTCCACATAATGATGCCCTCGTAGCCCAGGTTATTGTTGGTCAAAAGATGTTCTGCGAAAAAACTATAGCCAATGGGCGATGTAACGGATTGCGTTACATCACACTTCAGAAAAGTGAATAAAACGTTAATCACAAGTTTGTAATCGCTTTCATTCACCCATTAAATATGCGGCTGAGTTTATGGATTTTCCTGTCATGGAAAGGGTCTGAAAATGGCACGAGGATGCGGATGAGAATGAAAACAGGCGGAGACTTTCGGCGCGAGTTGGCTATAATACTCGCCACTTGTTTAGCATACATATAGGACACTCACATGAGCTTACTCAACGTCCCTGCGGGTAAAGAACTGCCGGAAGACATCTACGTTGTTATCGAAATCCCGGCCAACGCAGATCCTATCAAATACGAAATCGACAAAGACACCGGTGCGCTGTTCGTTGACCGTTTCATGTCCACTGCGATGTTCTACCCGTGCAACTACGGTTACATCAACCACACCCTGTCTCTGGACGGTGACCCGGTAGACGTGCTGGTCCCAACGCCATACCCACTGGCCCCAGGTTCTGTGGTTCGCTGCCGTCCGGTTGGCGTTCTGAAAATGACCGACGAAGCCGGTGAAGATGCGAAACTGGTTGCGGTTCCGCACACTAAGCTGAGCAAAGAGTACGATCACATTAAAGATGTGAACGACCTGCCAGAACTGCTGAAAGCGCAGATCACTCACTTCTTCGAGCACTACAAAGATCTCGAAAAAGGCAAATGGGTTAAAGTTGACGGCTGGGACAACGCAGAAGCAGCGAAAGCTGAAATCGTTGCATCCTTCGAGCGCGCTGCTAAGAAGTAATTCTTACGCCCAATGCTAAGCCCCGCGAGTCGGGGCTTTTTTGTGCCTGTCATTCCATATCCCCTTAACAATTAACCGGTTATTGTCCTACCAGAAAAGGTAGCCGTTGTTCACACAACTCAATTGATAATGAGAGTAGATATCATTATCATTTTCACTTCGTAAATAAATGTGAATAAACGTCAATGACCCTACACAATGTGAAGACCCTCAAAGCCTCCGCCGCACTCGCGGTTACTGCTGCTTTTATGCTGACCAGCGTGTCTGGTTACTCGGCCACCCTGCCAGAGAAAGACTTTATCACCCAGCCCGTGGGCCACGGTGTCTACGAACTGGCCTACGACGCAGAGGCAAAGGTGCTGTTTGCCGCCAGCGCCCCCTCTTTTGATAAAGACAAAACCAACGGCAAAATCTACAAGCTGAACCTGGAAGATCTGACCGGCACGGGCGTCATTGAAACCACGCGCCGCGCGTTTGCAACTGTGCTGGACGAAGAGAGTCAGACGCTTTACGTGGGCAATACCCTCGAAGGCTCCGTGACCCTGATCGATACGCGCACCGGCAAGGAGCTGGCCGTGATTCAGCTCGCCGACACCAGCAACCCGAAAGATATCGCCCATACCCGCGAAATGGTGCTCGATAAACAGCATCACCGCCTGTACGTTACCGGCGTGGTGGAGAAAGGCATCGTCTGGGTGGTGGATACGAAAAAGCGTCAGCTCATCAACACGCTGACCAATATGGGTGAGTACCCGACCGGGCTGGCGCTGGACGCGGAGAAAAACCGTCTGTACGTGGTGAATGGCCGCAACGACCTGATCGCTGTTGATACCCAAAGCGATACCATCGTCAGCCGGTTCAGCGTCGAACCGGAGAAAAAACACTTCTTTCTGAATATCGCCCTCGACAGCAAAAACAACCGCGCCTTCCTCACCGACCCGGATTTACCGAAGGTGCTGGTGGTGGATATCACTACCGGCAAGGTGCTCCAGCACATCGACGTCACCAACTCGCTGGCGGTGCTCTATAACGAAAAGCGTCACGAAGTTTACGTCACGCACCGCAACGCCAAGCTCATCAGCATTATCGACAGCCAGACATATCAGCTGAAAAACAGCATTGCGACCACCGCGATGCCGAACAGCCTCGCCCTCTCCTCCGACGGTAACGTGCTGTACGCCAGCATTAAACAAGACGAGAAAGTGGCAAAAGAGAAACCGGATTACGTCATCAAAATCACGCTCGATAAGCTCTGATTTCATCATCCACCACACCTTGCGGCGTAAGACCGCAGGGTGTTTTTTTTTATTTTTCCTTTTGGGTTTATGGCTATGAAAACGCGTCAATTTATTACGTTCACAGGCATGGTGGCGTTAACCGGCACACTGGTTTTACCCGCGCAGGCAGATGATGAAATGGTGGTCACCGCCACCGGCTTTTCACAACAGAAAAAAGAAGCGCCCGCGACGATTTCAAGTATCGATCGCAAAACGCTGGATATTCAGCCCGACCAGACCATCGGCGACGCGATTAAAAATATCCCCGGCGTGTCGGTCTCTAACGGCGGCAGCGATATGGCCAACGGCAGCATCATGATGCGCGGTATGGACTCAAGCTACACGGCGTTTATGGTCAATAGCGTGAAACAGAACACCAGCGAATCGCGCCCCTACGGCCAGGATATCGGTGCCGAAGCAGGCTTTTTACCGCCAATGGAAGCCATCGAACGCATCGAAGTGATTCGCGGCCCGATGTCATCCCTGTACGGCTCTGACGCCATCGGCGGCGTGGTGAACGTGATCACCAAAAAACCCTACGGCGTGGCCGACTGGACCGGCGCTATCGCCGCCAATACCTGGCTGCAGGAGCATAAAGATCTGGGCAACACCAGCCAGCTGAACCTGTTCGCAATGGGACCGCTCATCCAGGACAAACTCGGTCTGAGCATTGCCGCCGACGGGCTGGATCGCCGCGATGACGAGCGCCAGAACTACTTCGGCAAGCACAACCGTAAATCTGTCGATGCCACTCTGGGCCTCAAGGCCAGCGAAAATAACCTCTTTGACCTGAATGTGGTTGTCGGCGAGCAGGAAAAAAACCGCACCAAAAAACGCGGTACGCCGTGGATGTGGAAGTTCGATCGCGACGCCGTGACGCTCACGCACACCGGCTGGTATGCGGATGACACCATTGCCACCACTAACTACATCAACTACGAGAAAGGGCGCTCGAAGTACCTGCTCGATAACACCTCGCCGGAGTACGTGCAGACGGAAAACTACGTCGCCAACTCGCAAACCACTTTTACCTTCGATAACCATAAACTCACCGTCGGCGCGAACTTCACGCGCGAAGAGCTGAACGACCACTTCTATGAGTCGGGCAAAACGCTGCCGGGCGTCGAACCGGTCACCAAAGTGACACGCAACGGCTGGGCGCTGTTCGCGGAAGATGGCTGGACGATTAACGACTTTACCTTGACCACCTCCGCGCGCGGCGATTACGACAGCTACTTCGGCGCGCACATCACACCAAAACTGTACGGCAACTGGGCGATTTCTGACGCCTGGGCGCTCAAAGGCGGGATCTCCGCTGGCTATAAAAAACCGGAGCTGCGCGCCACCTCCGATCAGTTTGTCACGCCGCACGGATCAACGCCGCCCTATCCGTTCCTGACCGTGGGTAACGACGATCTGAAACCAGAGAAAAGCCTCAACGCCGAAACGGGCCTCTACTGGACCGGGGAAGCCGTATCGCTGGATGGCACCGTCTTCTACACCCAGTTTAAGGACAAAATCTCCGAGCAGACGATTTGCGAAACCACCGCCACCAACCAGTGCGAAGTGAACGGCTATAAAGCGGATTCCGTCGATAAATACTTTAACGTCAGCAAAGCGGATGTTTACGGTATCGAGCTGAATGGCGACTGGCAGATCACTCAGGATCTGAAAGCGAACGCGAACTACACCTACAACCACAGCGAGCAGAAATCTGGTGTGAATAAAGGCTACGCGCTGAACGACTATCCGCGCCACATGGCGAACCTGTCGCTGAACTGGGCGGCAACGCAGTCGCTGGATCTGTGGAGCAACGCGAACTACCGCAGCAGTAACCGGGACAGCAACAGCGGCACGAAGTATGAGGCTTACACGCTGGTCGATATCGGCGCGCGCTACAAGCTGAATAAGAACACGCAGCTGCTGGCGGGGATTTACAACCTGTTTGATGCGGATCCGAAACGCGAAACGTCGTGGGGAGAATACGGGCAGCTCGAAGGACGCCGGTATAATCTTGGCGCGCGCATCGAATTTTAAGGGTACCAAAAACAACGCCACCCGAAGGTGGCGTTGTTTTTATCAGTACTGGTCTCTGTCTAACCAGTTACCACTTTCAATCAGTTTCAATCCATCGACCTGACGCTGGTACACGTACATCCATGCACTGCCATACGGGGTCTGGATCAACTGGCGTGCATATTCACCGCCCCTGGTGCGCAAGGCATCAAGTTCGGCAAGTGTAGCGTTATCAATACGATAAACTTCACCCTGTACCGTCCCGTTCCCCGGAACCGCGCCTGGATAGTGGCCCAGACTGTACAACTGGTAGTTCTCGATATTGTAATTTCCCAGCAACTGGGCGTTCGTCATCCAGTGACTGTTGCCCTGCCTGGTTCGTAAACTGCCGTATACAAATATTCGCATTGCTAAAACTCAAACTGATAGAGCAAATCGAGCGCCTGGTCTACGCCAGACACCGCTTCCAGATATAGCTTAGGCATCAGCCGATAGCGTAGCGTGAGAGTTGCCAGTGAGTCAAAGATCCCCACGCCATATTTCACCTGTAGACCCGGCAGTACATAGCCGCTGACCACCACCTGCGAAGAGTCACCGACCCCCTGGGTGTCCAGCGCCAGATTACTTACGCCAAACGTCTCGCCGATTTTACCCACAACCTGACCACTTTGTGCAACCCCCAGGCCGACTAACATTGAGGTCATCGCCGCACTATCGCTCTGCTGGCTGTCCAGACCCTGCCCGCGCAGCAGATAAGAGAGCGCTTCCTGCTGCGACATCGCCGGATCGGAGAAGATCTCCGCCTTTGGCTCGTCGGCCGTTCCGGTGACACGCACCCCGGCAATCACATCGTTTTCGGTCGACTCTGGGTTACGAATCGCTTCGATGTTGAGCAGCGGCTGGTCCGGCGGGCCGGAGAACAGCAACTCACCTTTGCGCACAATCAGATCCTGGCCGTAGGCGTGGAAACGCCCTTCCGGAATGTTAATTTGCCCGTTCAGGCCCAGCCCTTGCTGATCCTGCGCCACTTTCAGGTCACCCGTCAGTCGCGCCTTCAGGCCAAACGCATCGAGACGCACGTTGTTGCCGACGTGAATGATCAGGTTACTGTTAATCGGAATCGCGGCGCTTTTGGTTTCGACCGGCTTCAGATCGTTATTCAGCATCACCTCATCACTGGAAACGCCGACGGCGCTTTCCGGCACGTCGTGAACCACGATACGTGCCCACGGCACATCGACGCGGCCATCGAGGGTAAACAGGCTCGGCGTCGCCTCGAACACCACATCCGGCGACACGTCGAGGCGCACCATTGGTGGCACCGTGATACGCACCCGGCTGCCTTTCGCCGCCACGCGCGCGCGCCAGTTATCGATCTGGCTCCAGTCGGCGTCACCGCTGAGGTTGATTTGCCCTTGCTGCGTGCGCACCACCCCGGCCAGCGTCGAGCTCATGCCGTTGAAGTTCATTGAGATCTGGCTCGGCTGCATATCAAACGGCATAAAGTTGCCGTCGATATCCACACCGTTGAGCTGCATCTGACCAAACAGCTGCGGGCTTTCGGCGTTGCCCGCCAGACGCAGATTGGCGCTGAGCATCCCCGCCGCTTTTTCGCCGCGGGAGAAGATCGGGTTCACCATCGCCAGGTTCATATTGCGAATATTGACGTTACCGCCCAGATTACGCCGTCCTTGCGGATCGGTGATCTGCACCTGGCCGTCAAACTGTCCGTTGTTGGTCAGGCGAATCAGCCAGCCCAGCTCCGCACGGTTGTTATGCAGATCCGCCGTCAGGTTCAGCGTCTCGAACGCCACCGGCAGCGGCGCGTCGTTCACCGTCTGGGTCACTTTTACGTTGCGCCCGGAGAGGGTCACGTTACCTTGCGGCAGCCCTTCTTTGGTGGTGTCCCAGGACACATCGGCTTTACCGCTAAAGACGCCGCTCGCGTCGGTGGTTTCTGGCATAAACGGCTTGAGCATCGCGAGATCGAAGCGGTTCAGATTCACCACCGCACGCCCTTCCGCACCGGCATCAATGGTCTGCGGCACGCACAGTTCGGCGTTCGGGTTAGTCCAGCAGTGTGGCCCGATGCTGATTTTCTGCTCGGCGTTGCGGTAATCCAGCGCGATGGAGCGGGACAGCGTCAGTGGCCCTACCGGCGTGCTGAACCGGGTATTATCCAGAACCCCTTTCCAGCGCTCCTCTTTGCGGTCGAAACTCCCCGTCAGATGCAGCTGGCCGGAGACCGGCTCGCCCTGCACGCGCAGCTGGAGATCGTGCTGCTTCTCGCTGCCTTTTGCGTCCAGCGTGACCAGGCTGATATTCACATCCGGCTGGGAAATCCGCTCGACGCGCAGGTTCAGGTTACCCGCGATCTGATCGGTGGATTTGACGTCACCTTTCACCAGAACGCGCGCGACGGACAGCTCCTGCCAGCGCAGATTGTTGGCGGTAATATCCGCCAACAGCTGCGGCGCGTCGACGGTGCCACGCACTTTCACTAAGCCTTTCGCAGTGCCGCCGAGGCCCGGCAGGGCATTGTCGAGATTTGGCGCGTCGATGGTGGCATCCAGATTGAGATCTTTCACGCCCAGCTCGCCTTTGATATCGGCGGTGTTGCGTCCGAGCGCCACGTGCAGTTTCGGGATGATCCACTGCAGATAGCTGTTCCCGCGCAGAGAGCCTTCGACGTTCACTTTATTCTGCTTCACGTTGCCGGTGATTTTGAGCTCCGGCACCTCCATCTGCCAGCTTTCGCCGTACAGGCTGCCGCGCGTTTTGATCGTCCCATCGAGTTTCGACGGCCAGTCCGGCACCTCTTTGGCGGTGTTGATCCCTTTGAGGTTCAGCTCGCCGCGCCAGCTGATCGCTTTCTGCCAGTCGAGCAGCGCCGTCAGTTCGGTTTTGCCTTCCAGCGCCGCCACGGAGAGTTTATCGAGGTTAATCTGCTGCTCGTTACCCTTGGCATCCAGAGTGATATCCGCAGGCGGTAACCCTTCGCCTTTCACCGACGTGCGGAACGACAGGGTGTAATCGGTCATTTTACCGCTCAGCTTGAGCTTCAGCTTATCGGCCAGGAACTGTTTTTCGCCGGTAAACGGCCAGTAAAGCTGTTCGCTCACCACCTCCAGATTCAGCGGTAAACCCGCTTCCGCCAGCTGAGTCTGCCCGCGCAACACCATATCTACCGGGCCGGAGAGATTCACGCCAAACTCCAGCTTCTCGCGCAGCGCACCGCCCACTTTCAGCTTCACCTTCTCGCCTTTGAGCGGGTCGATATTCAGGGCGCTGTTGAGGGTGATATCCACCGGCCAGTTGTCGCGCAGCAGCGCCTGCCCGGTCGCGTTCACGCTCCCCTGATTGGTATCAATATCCAGCGCATCGAGCTTCATGGTGCCGTCGATGCTGCTCACTTTCAGCAGCATGTTGAACACGGTCAAATCCGTGTCGCCCGTCAGGCGCAGCTGTTCGCCCTTAAACTCTTCGATATTCAGATTGAGCGGCAAATGAACGTCGGTCATCTCCGGCAGAACCGGCTTCGAGAAGAGATCTTTCAGGGTCTCGCCGAGCGGTTTCTCTTCCGGCTGCGGGTTCTGAATTTTCGGTTCGACGATCTCTTCCTGTGCCACTTTCGCCACTTTCGGCAGGGCGATCAGCAGCCCCTGCAGAGAGGTCGGCGTCAGCGTCAGGTTTTTCTCCTGCCAGCGCAGGCCGGAGGTGAAGTCCATCACCGAAACGGTGGTGTCGTCGATCTTAATATTGACGTTATTGAGCGCCACGCGGTACAGCGCAATCGGATAGGGAGTGGAGAGGTTCAGCGGGCCGCTGTCCTCCTCCTCGACAGGGGCAGATTTCGGCATTTTGTCCGAATCTATCGCCACGTTGACGTCTTTTAACGACAGATCGTTGACGCACAGGCTGCTGTCACGCAGACAGCTGAGCTTAACCGCAAGGTGAAACTCGCCCGCGTTCACCGCCACGCCGGGCTGCTGGTAGCGGATATTCTTCAGACGCAGATCGCGCCAGCCGCCCGTCACCTGGCCGATCTCAAGCCCTGGCACCCAGCGGTTAGCCGCGTTAAACAGCAGATGCAAGCCGGTGGTGGTGCCCACCAGGAACGCCACCGTGCCGAGCAGCAGCACGATAAAAATCAGAACGCCGAGGCTGATCTTCTTCCATAAACTCATAATTCAGGCCCCAGACCGATGTAAAACTGTAAACCGTGTTCGTCTTTGTCGCCGACCGGAACGGCGAAATCGAGCTTGATCGGCCCGACCGGTGATTGCCAGCGCACGCCTACGCCCGCACCGGTTTTGAAATCGCTTTTGCGGATATCGCTCACCGCTTCACCGCCGTCGACAAACATCGCTCCCCACCATTTGCCGCTGACGTTGTACTGGTATTCCAGCGAGCCGGTCGCCAGTTTGGAGGCCCCCATCAGCTGGCCTTTGTCATTTTTCGGGGAGATCGATTTGTATTTGTAGCCGCGAATACTGCGGTCGCCACCCGCGAAGAAACGCAGGTCTGGCGGCACACGTTCGAAATCGCCGGTTTCAATCCAACCGAGGTTTCCGCGCGTCACAAAGCGGTGTTTGTCATAGAACGTACGGATCCAGACGTTTTGCGCCTGTACTACCGAGAAATCGACGTCCGATCCCCAGGCGGTATTGGAGTAATCAATCGAGTAACGCTGGGAATCGCCCCAGGTCGGCATCAGGCCGCCGCGCGAGCGGGTACGGCTGATCATCACGCCCGGATAGAGCAGCATGGTGGTGTTGGTGACGTTTGCCTGGGTAAAGTGGTCGAGACTCCAGCGCAAATTAATCGCCCGCTGCCAGCCGCTGGAGAGGTCCCAGAAGCGCGACAGCGCGAGAGTGGTGGAGTCAGACTCCGTATCGTTTAAATCGGTACGCTTAAAGCCGCCCTGCACCAGGTAATACTGCTCCAGCGGGTTCTTCAGCAGCGGCATTTTATAGCTGAAATCGAGCTGCTGTTCCGGGGCGGAGATACTGGCGCTGGTGGTCAGACTGTGGCCGTAGGAGTTCATCCACGGCTTTTTCCACGTCGCTTTCACGCGCGGGCCGACGTCCGTTGAGTAACCGACACCGGTTTCTATGGTGTTTTCGGTACGCGGTGAAACCACTCCGTGCAGCGGTAACACTTTGGTTTTGCGCGCCTTGTCGAATTCCGGCGCAACAACCACGGAGTTAAACCAGCCGGTCGCCGACAGGCGGCGGTTCAGCTCCGCCAGATCTTTTGACTGGTAGTAATCGCCCTCTTTGAAAGGGATCAGGTTTTGCAGATACTCGTCGCGGATTTGCGAGCCTTCGAAGGTCACGTCGCCAAAACGGTAGCGTTCACCGCTATCGTAATCGATATCCCAGAACGCCTGGCGGCGGTCGAGGGCAACGCCCAGCTGGCTTTTATTGAACTGGCTGTCGAAGTAGCCCTTACGCAGCGCGACGCTGGTAAGCTCTTTTTTAAAGTGGTCGTAGTCGCCGTGATTCAGCACGGTGCCAACTTTCGGGCGCGTGCCCAGCAGATCCAGATAATCACGGTCAGTGCGCGCGCCGCCGCGCAGCACCACGTTGGTGCCGCCAATCAGCACCGGCTCGCCCTTGGAAACGCGGGCAATTAACACCTGACGGCCTTTGGCCGGTGGTGGACGTAAATCGAAATCAATGGTGGGTTCGTAGTAGCCCAGCGCTTTTAACCCTTCGCGGATCGCATCATCTACGCGCGCGCGAAAGCGCCGGTCCGGCGTCACTTCGTCACTCTCAATCGTTGACAGCTGTGCACGCACGTTTTTTTCCAGCGTCCCGGATAACCCCTCAACCTGCAAACGGACATTCGCCGCGCTGGCGACCCCGCTTGTCAGCAATAAACTGACCAAACAAAACTGGCGGATCTTTGGCACGTTCTCTCCTGAATATCCTTGTTTCCACCCCTGGAAGCAATTGATGTACCGCTCCGCGGCGTATCACGGCATAAAGCCCAAAACCCAATAAGAGGGTTGAAAAATGGCCGAGAGGCCTAATATTTCTTATGTTTAAATCTAGACTCATTCAGCGTATTTATTGTGTTCAATTAAACGCTCCATGACAACCTTAACTGAAACATCGCTGCCCCGGAGGCCCTACCGTGAGTTTATTCGACAAAAAGCATCTTGTTTCTCAAGCAGATGCACTGCCGGGACGTAATACGCCAATGCCGGTCGCTACCTTACACGCTGTGAACAATCATTCAATGACTAACGTCCCGGACGGGATGGAGATCGCCCTCTTCGCCATGGGCTGCTTCTGGGGCGTCGAGCGTCTGTTCTGGCAACTGCCGGGCGTCTACAGCACGGCGGCGGGCTACACTGGCGGTTACACGCCGAATCCGACCTACCGCGAAGTCTGCTCGGGTGATACCGGCCACGCAGAAGCCGTGCGCGTGGTGTACGACCCGGCGATCATCAGCTACGAACAATTATTGCAGGTTTTCTGGGAAAACCACGATCCGGCCCAGGGGATGCAGCAGGGTAACGATCACGGCACGCAATACCGTTCCGCCATTTACCCGCTGACGCCGGAGCAGGACGCCGCCGCGCGCGCCAGCCTGACCCGCTTCCAGGAGGCGATGAATGCCGCGGGCGATAAGCGTCACGTCACCACCGAAATCGCCAACGCCACGCCGTTCTACTACGCGGAAGATGACCACCAGCAGTATCTGCACAAAAACCCGTACGGCTACTGCGGGATCGGCGGGATTGGTGTCTGCCTGCCGCCACAGTTGGCCTGATTACTGATCCAGCGCCACGCGAGCCGCGTGGCGCGTGGCATTACTGACCGATCCAAAATCCATCACTTTGCCCTGCAACAGCAGGTTAAACACCGACGCCTGCGGCCGGTTCAGCCGCGTCTGAAGCAGGTGCACCGCCTCAATCCCCAGCTCACGACACGGCACCGTGACGCCCGTCACCGGCGCATCCAGCCGGTTTTGCAAATTCCAGGTGAAATCGGTGGTGATAATGGAGATATCCTCCGGCACGCGCAGACCGCGACGCTGCAACGCCCTGAGCACCCCTTCCGTCATACTGGTGCTGTTAGGAAAAATCACCTGCGGCCACTGGGTTTTATCGTGCCCGGCCAGCCAATCGTCGAGGGCGCGCTCGGCCTCCTCCGCCGTAAACCACTCGGTTACCATCAAATCGTTTTGCGAGTCGAACGGCACGTGAAAATGGCGGTACGCCTCTTTAATGCCGTCGAGGCGCGCGTAGAGCGTCTCACGACGCAGGCAGGTCATGGTCAGAATTCGGCGGTGGCCCTGCTCGAAGAGATGGCGCATGGCGGTAAACCCGATGGCGCGATGATCGGGCGAAACAGAATCGAGCGCCATTTCCCGATCGATGGAGTTAATTAAAACGCAGGGTTTATTCAGGGTGGTGGCGAGTTTAAAGATGGTGGAATCATCAGTGCCGATAATAATGATCGCGTTAATATTTTTATGCCCGGCTTTTTCGAGAAATAATTTTACGTCTGCGCGCTGTTCTTCTAATCCGCAATAACTGATCCAGACATCATGGGGCGCACTGGCTTCGGCAATGCCTTTCGTCACCTCAAGATAAAAAATATCCCCGCGTCCCTGAAAGGTGCGTTCTGGGGCAAACACCGCAATGCCGTTAATCAGCAGCCGCCCGCTCGCCATGGACGCCAGCACGCCAAGTTCCCGCGCGCAGCGCACTATAGCCTCGCGGGCCTTGTCGCTGGTATAGGATTTGCCGCTTAAAACCCTGGAAACGGTGCTGACGGAGTAGCCCGTCAACGCCGCAATTTCGTCCATTTTTAGCTTGCCCGGCATAGTGTGACCTCGCTCGCATTCAGTTTTTGCAATTATTTGCAGAAACAGCCTGTTGATTTTAAAACCAAATCTACCGGGCGTAGGTGTTTACTTATGCGCCTTGCGAGTATTCTCACAAAAACACATTGTCGCTGCGGTTCGCCTTTCCTATTTTCCCCTCATCACTCTTTTTAACGACTTAAGGTGTGACATGGAAAAGGTACGGTTTGGCATTATTGGTATCGGCAATATCGGCACGGTTCATGCGCGCTATCTGTTAGCGGGTGTCGTTAAAGATGCCTGTCTGACGGCGGTCTGCGAAAACGATCCCGAAAAACATCACGCCATTCGGCAGCTCGTCGGCGAGTCCGTCGCGCTCTTTCATGAGGCCGAAGAGCTGCTCACCAGCGGGCTGATCGACGCAGTCATTGTCGCCACGCCCCACTACGATCACCCCCGGCTTTCCATCATGGCGATGCGCCACGGCATTCATACCCTGTGCGAGAAACCGGCGGGCGTCTACACCGCACAAGTGCAGGAGATGAACGCCTGCGCACGCGAGTGCGACGTAGTGTTCGGCATCATGTACAACCAACGCCCTAACCCGCTGTATCTGAAAGTGAAAGATCTGATCGACAGCGGCGAGCTGGGCGAAATCCGCCGCTCTAACTGGATTATCACCAACTGGTACCGCTCGCAGAGCTACTACAACTCCGGCGGCTGGCGCGCCACCTGGAAGGGCGAAGGCGGCGGCGTACTGCTCAACCAGGACCCGCATCAGCTCGATCTCTGGCAGTGGCTGGTCGGGATGCCGGTGCGGCTGCGGGCGTTTTGCCAGTTCGGTAAACATCGTCAGATTGAAGTGGAAGACGAGGTGACCGCCTACGCCGAATACGCCAATGGCGCGACCGGGGTGTTTATCACCACCGTCGCCGAAACACCGGGAACCAACCGGCTGGAGATCACCGGCGATCGCGGCAAAGTGGTGGTCGAAGAGGGAAAACTGCGCTACTGGCGGCTGCGGGAGTCCGAAACCGACTTTAACGCCCGCTGGCAAAACGGCTTTGGCGAGCCGGAGTGCTGGGAGGTTTCCATCCCGGTCGCTGCGGAATGCAGCGAACACCACGTCATTACCGCCAACTTCTGCGCCGCCGTGCTGCGCGGCGAGCCGCTGATTGCGCCCGGGCTTGAGGGGATCAACGGCCTGACGCTCTCCAACGCCATGCATTTATCAACCTGGACGGACGACTGGGTCACGCTCCCGCTCAACGAGAAACAGTACCTGCGCCTGCTGCAACAGCGCATCGCCACCTCTGTGGACAAAGAGACCACCAGCCGCACCCTGGATGCCTCAGGCACCTGGTAACACCGGAGAAAAGAACGATGTTAAAAATCGCCATCGTGGGAACAGGGAACATCTCGCATAACCATATTCAGAGCTATTTGCAGTTCGGCCAGCGCTGCACCATCGTGGCGCTGGTGGACATCTACCCGGAAAAAGCGCACGAGAAAAAAGCGCGCTACGGCCTGAATGACGCGCGCATCTATGAAAGCCACCAGCAGATGCTGGCCGCCGAAGCGGATATTGATATCGTCGACGTCTGCACGCCGCCCTACGTCCACGCCGAAATCAGCATCGACGCCCTGAACGCCGGGTGTCACGTCCTGTGTGAAAAACCGATGGCCGCGTCGCTTGAGGAGTGCGACGCGATGATTGCCGCGCAACAAGCCAGCGGAAAAACCCTGTCGATCATCGCCCAGAACCGCTTTACCGACGCCTTCTGGCGGCTGAAAGCAGCGCTGGATTCCCGCCTGGCGGGCAAAATCTGCCACGCGCAGGTGGACTCGTTCTGGTGGCGCGGCCACTGCTATTACGACCTGTGGTGGCGCGGCACCTGGGAGAAAGAGGGCGGCGGCTGCACCCTCAACCATGCGGTTCACCACATCGACGCCATCCAGTGGATGCTGGGCTTTCCGTCGGAAGTGGTGGCGATGATGACCAACGTCGCCCACGACAACGCCGAAGTGGAAGATCTGAGCGCCGCGATTTTCAAATACCCCAGCGGCGCACTCACGCAGCTCACCGCTTCCGTGGTGCACCACGGAGAAGATCAGAAGATTGTGATTCAGGGTGAGAAAGCGCGGATCTCCGCGCCGTGGGAGGTGTTCGCCAGCGTCAGCGCCGACAACGGTTTCCCGCAGCCCACGAACGATACGACGCGCGAAACGCAGCTGAATGCGGTATTTCACGAGACGCCCAAACTCGAGTGGACGCTGCACACCGGGCAGATCCACGACCTGCTGCGCGCGGTTGAACAGCAAACCGCTCCGCTGGTCGATGGCGTGCAGGGCAAACGCTCCCTTGAACTCATCACCGCCATCTATAAATCGTCCATCACCGGAAGTGTGGTCCGACTGCCTATCTCCCGCGATGACCCGTTCTATCGCACCGGTGGCACCAACGTGCTCGCCCCGCGCTTCTACCAAAAATCCGCCAGCGTCGCCAATTTCAGCGAAACCGGCGCCATTCCATTAGGCAAAAATCTGGACCAGGGGATCTGACCATGAATAAACATGACGGTATGAATTACGCGCCCGTGGGCAAACCACAGCCGGTGGTCCAGCCCGGTGAATTTGTCTTTGCGGCGGCGGCTCTCGATCACGGCCATATCTACGGCATGTGCAACGGGCTGATGGAGGCCGGGGCGACGCTGAAATGGGTCTACGATCCCGATCCCGCGAAAGTGGATAAATTTGTGCAGCAGTATCCGCAGGTGAAGGTCGCTGACTCGCTGGAGGTGATTCTTGCCGACAGCGACGTGCAGCTGGTCGCCGGGGCGGCGGTTCCGTCCGAGCGCTGCGCGCTGGGGCTGAAGGCCATGGCCGCAGGTAAAGACTATTTCACCGACAAAGCGCCGCTGACCACGCTGGAGCAGCTCGACGATGCCAAAACGATGGTGGCGAAAACCGGGCGTAAATACGCGGTCTATTACAGCGAGCGTCTGCACGTCGAAAGCGCAGTGTTTGCCGGCCAACTGGTGAAACAGGGGGCGATAGGTCGCGTGGTACAGACCCTCGGCACGGGCCCGCACCGCGAAGGGCAAGGCCGCCCGGACTGGTTCTACGAGCGGCGCTATTTCGGCGGCATTCTGTGCGATATCGGCAGCCACCAGATCGAGCAATTCCTGTTTTACACCGGCAACCACGAGGCCACGGTGGTCGCCAGCCAGGCACGAAATTTCAACCATCCGCACCACCCCAATTTTGAAGATTTCGGCGACGCGATGCTCAAGGGTGAAAACGGGGCCAGCGGCTACTTCCGCTGCGACTGGTTTACCCCCAACGGGCTATCAACCTGGGGCGATGGGCGTCTGACGCTGCTCGGCACCGACGGGTATATCGAAATTCGTAAATATGTCGATCTCACGCGCGGCGAACAGGACGTGGTCTATCTCGTCAACAACGAGGGCGAATTCCGCTATCCGGTGGCGGGTCAGGTCGGTTTCCCGTTCTTTGGCGAGCTAATTCTGGACTGCCTGAATCGCACCGAAAACGCGATGACCCAGGCGCACGCCTTTAAAGCGGCCGAGCTGTGCGTGAAAGCGCAAATGCTGGCAAACGCGGCGGATTAACGAGAGGTGCGGATGAAAACGCTCAATGCAGCCCTTATCGGCGGCGGTGCGATCCACAGCTGCCACGTCAATGCCCTGCGCCAGATGCCTGGCGTGACCCTGCGCGCGCTGGCGGATATCAACAGCGAAGTCGGTTTGAAGCTGGCGATGGCGTATCAGTGCCGCTTTTATCAGGATTATCAGGAGATGCTGCTGGATGACGAAATCGACGTGATTCACATCTGCACGCCGCATTTCGAGCATAAACGGATGATTCTGGCGGCCCTTGCGGCAGGGAAGCATGTGTTCTGCGAAAAGCCGGTGGGGATGAACGGCGGCGAAATCACTGAGATCGCGCACGCCGCGCAGAATGCGGCGGGGCTGCTTGGCGTGTGTTATCAGAACCGGCTCAACCCCACCAGCCAGCGCATCCGACGGGAGCTGGCAGAGGGTGAGATGGGCAAGATGCTGAGTATCAAAGCCGTGCTCACCTGGTCGCGTTCGGGCGCTTATTACACCGAAAGCCCCTGGCGCGGGCGTTTTGCCACCGAGGGCGGGAGCTTGCTGATCAATCAGGCGATTCACACCCTCGATCTGATGCAGTGGTTTGCGGGCGGCGTGACGCGCCTGAAAGGGGTCGTCGACAGCGGCGAGCTGGCCGACGTGACGCAAGCCGAGGACAGCGCGATGGCGACGCTGCACTTCACCAACGGCGCGCGTGGCCTGTTTTACGCCACTAACTGCCACACCACCGACTCGCCGCTGCTGCTCGAGATTCACTGCGAAAACGGCACCTTGCAGCTGTGCGATAACGCCCTGTGGCGGTTGTGCAACGGCGAGCGGGTGAAACTGGTAAGCGACGCATCGCCAAACGGTGTCGCAAAAAGTTACTGGGGTTTAGGCCACCAGCACGCGATTGGCGGTTTTTATGCCGCCATCCAAAACCCGGAAAAAGCGGATTACACCGATATTCGCGAAGCCGGAAAATCAATCAACCTTGTGGAGGCCATTTATCGTTCATCCCAGATTCGGCAATGGATTGAGATTAATCAGCAGTGAATAAAAATCGGCCAGAATAAATCTGGTTCATAATAACCCTACTCTGAGTATCAATATTATGGTCAAACCAACTGAACGCAGGGTTGGTTATGGTGTGGCGCTTGGCTACGGCATAACCGATCTGTTTGGCGGAGGCGCTTTCGCCATTATTGGCACCTGGCTGTTATTTTTTTATACCACCTATTGCGGACTGAGCGTGCTCGAAGCCGGTTCTATCTTTGCTATTGCGCGAGTCATTGACGCCGTATTAAGCCCGATCATGGGTTATATCACCGACAATTTTGGCAATACCTGGCTCGGGCGAAAATTTGGTCGCCGCCGCTTCTTTTTATTATTAAGTTCACCGCTGATGTTTTTATATGCCCTGCTGTGGGTAACCGATATGGGCTACTGGTATTATCTCGGCACCTATTTGTCGATTGAATTATTGTCGGCGATGGTGCTGGTACCGTGGGAAACGCTGGCGGCTGAGATGACCAACCGCTACGAAGAGCGCAGCCGCTTGTCCGGAGTGCGGATGATCTGCTCCCAGCTCGGCGGTTTTCTGGCGGTGTCTGTGCCCGGCGTGATTATGCATTTCACCGGGAAAGATAATCCGTTTACTTATACCCTCACCGGATTAATCTTCTCCTGCGTCTTTTGTCTCGCGGTATTTATTACCTGGCGCACCACCTGGGAGGCGAAAGATGTACATCAGGAGTCCGATTTTAAAATTGAGACCCACCGCAGTAGCGGTTTACTCAATCACCTGAAATATCTGGTACTGGATCTCTTCTCCGCCTTCCAAATTCGCGCCTTTCGTTTACACATCATCATCTATATTTTCTCGTTTACCGCGATGGATGTGTTCGGTTCAGTTTTTACTTATTACGTGGTTTATTGTCTGAGTCAGGACGCAGCGGCGGTTTCCGGCTGGCTCAGTATCGCCGCGTTCGCCTCGGTGCCGGGCACTTACGGATTTATGCTGCTGTTAAACCGGCTGAATATTTCCCCGTCGGCGGCGCTGCGAATCGCTTACGGCTGTATATTCTTCGTGCTGGCGTTCTTGTTCGCCGTCTATTACACGGAAACCCAGGTCCCTGCCCTGCTGTTCTCGGCGGTCTTTATTCTGCTTGGCGCGGCGCGTGCCGGGTTGTATTACATCCCGTGGAACATCTACAGCTTTATTCCTGACATCGACGAGATGGTCACCCAGCAGCGCCGGGAGGGGATTTTTGCCGGCGTCATGGTGCTGACGCGTAAAAGCACCGTCGCGCTGGCGATCATGCTGATCGGCGTGGTGTTGCAGGAGTCCGGGTTTGTGAAAGGCAACGGTGCGCAGCCTGAATCGGCCCTGTACGCCATTATCGGCCTGATGCTGTTCGCCACCTCCGCGCTGCTGGCGGTGAGTTTCATCACTACCTATAAATTCACCCTAACGCGCGACACCCACAAACTGCTGCTCAAAGAGATCGCCCGTCGCAAGCTGGGCGGCGATTACCGCGACTGCGATGCGCATACCCGGGTGGTCATTAAACAGCTCACGGGCTATGAGTACGACGAGGTCTGGGGCGGTAACGCCGCACGGCGACCGGTGGATAATGTCAGTTTGTCCTAATTAAGGGGCCGGGCAGCACACGCCTGCCCGGCCTGTTTTTGCCAAAAATGTGACCTCTGGCGGATTTACACACGTTTACGCTATACTACCCGCTGAAATAATCGGCTCAACGCTACGAGCCGATGTTCAATGTGTCTTCACACAAACGAAATCAACTTCCCTTCCGAGGATCTGGCGAGAAGCCGGATAAACTATGTTAAACAGTATTTTAGTAATACTTTGTCTTATTGCCGTCAGTGCATTTTTCTCGATATCTGAGATTTCGCTGGCCGCCTCCCGCAAGATCAAACTTAAACTGCTTGCCGACGATGGCAATCTCAATGCACAACGCATCCTGAAAATGCAGGAAAATCCCGGTATGTTCTTTACCGTGGTGCAAATCGGTCTGAACGCCGTCGCCATTCTCGGCGGTATCGTGGGTGACGCCGCCTTTTCTCCGGCCTTCTATAGCCTGTTCTCGAAGTACTTCTCGCCTGAACTGTCCGAGCAGCTGAGCTTTATTCTCTCCTTCTCACTGGTGACCGGCCTGTTCATCCTGTTCGCGGATTTAACCCCGAAACGCATCGGTATGATTGCGCCAGAAGCTGTGGCTTTGCGCATCATCAACCCGATGCGCTTCTGCCTGTACGTGTTCCGTCCGCTGGTCTGGTTCTTTAACGGCCTGGCAAACACCATTTTCCGCCTCTTCAAACTGCCAATGGTGCGTAAAGATGACATCACGTCTGATGATATTTACGCGGTGTTTGAAGCCGGTGCGCTGGCAGGTGTTCTGCGTAAGCAGGAGCATGAACTGATCGAGAACGTGTTTGAACTCGAATCCCGTACCGTGCCGTCCTCCATGACCGGGCGCGAAAACGTGATTTGGTTTGATCTGCACGAAGACGAGCAGAGCCTGAAAAACAAAGTGGCCGAGCATCCGCACTCCAAGTTCCTGGTCTGTAACGAAGATATCGATCACATCATCGGCTACGTCGATTCAAAAGACCTGCTGAACCGCGTGCTGGCTAACCAAAGCCTGGCGCTGAACAGCGGTGTGCAGATCCGCAATACCCTGATTGTGCCGGACACCCTGACGCTCTCCGAAGCGTTGGAAAGTTTCAAAACTGCGGGCGAAGACTTCGCGGTGATCATGAATGAATACGCGCTGGTCGTAGGTATCATTACGCTCAACGACGTGATGACCACCCTGATGGGTGACCTGGTCGGCCAGGGTCTGGAAGAGCAGATCGTCGCGCGCGATGAGAACTCATGGCTGGTGGATGGCGGCACGCCGATTGAAGACGTGATGCGCGTGCTGGATATCGACGAATTCCCGCAGTCGGGCAACTACGAGACGATTGGCGGCTTTATGATGTTTATGCTGCGTAAAATCCCGAAACGTACCGACTCGGTGAAGTTCTCCGGCTATAAGTTTGAAGTGGTGGATATCGACAACTACCGCATCGACCAGCTGCTGGTGACACGCATCGATAACAAACCGACCGTGCTGGTGCCGAAGCTGCCGGACGCGGAAGAGAAAGCCTCGGCGTAAGTGCCCCACAAACATCAACGGCTCCCAATGGGAGCCGTTTTTATATACTGCTTTAACTACTGCATAGCACGCGGTTAAGCCATCTCAGTTTGCAGACGCATAACCTGGCGGTTGACTTCGGACATCACAGAATAGTGCTGTTTGTCCTTCACTTTCGGGATAAGAATTTTGCCCTTATCAAATTCGAAAGCGCCAACATCCTTGATGTACAACCGTCCTCGGAACAGGATCTTCACGTACTTCGCCACCTGAAGCGGGTTGTAGCGTTGGAAAATTTTCATTCTTGTATCTCCTGCGAATCATACGCTCTTGCGGCGCCACAATCGGGCCGACTGTCCTGAGCGCAAATTTATTGCTCAATGACTATAGACCAGAAAAACGTTGATACCCAGTATGCATAAGTTTATTTACCGTTTGATTACAAATATTCAGAACATTCTTTGCATAGCATTTCTAAAAGCAGTATAAGCCTTCGTTTTTTTACGGATATGTGCGTTCGCCCGCAAACTGGCACTCGGATTGCGGGAAAAGCCGATTGATCGCACTTATGATTAAACCGTAAGACCAAGTGGTCGGATCACCTGCAACTATAAGGAAACACCATGACCCTTCGTAACATCCTGGCCGCAGCGTGCCTGTTACTGCCGCTGATGGCTTCCGCACACAACATTGAAAAGGGACAACGTGTGCCACCAGTCGGTATTGCCGATCGGGGAGAATTGATTCTCGACAATGATAAGTTTAGCTATAAACCCTGGAATAGCGCGCAGCTCGCGGGCAAAGTGCGAGTGGTGCAACATATTGCCGGTCGTACCTCGGCAAAAGAGAAAAATGCCACCCTCGTGGAAGCGATTAAGACTGGCAAATTCCCGCACGACCGTTACCAGACCACCACCATCGTGAACACCGATGACGCGATTCCAGGCTCGGGCATGTTTGTGCGCAGCAGCCTGGAGAGCAACAAAAAGCTCTATCCGTGGTCGCAGTTTATTGTCGACAGCGATGGCGTGACGCGTAAAGCCTGGGGTCTGGAAGAGGAGAGTTCAGCGATTGTGGTGCTGGATAAAGATGGCCGCGTGCAATGGGTGAAAGACGGCGCGCTGACGCAGGAAGAGGTGCAGCAGGTTGTCGCCCTGCTGCACAAATTGCTCGGTCAGTAAATCGAAACCCGGAAGCCCGGATTTAAGAACGACTCGCGCGGGGTGTAGTCCAGTGGCTTGCCCTGCCAGTCGTGAACGTGTGCGCCCGCGGCAGACGCCACCGCATGGCCTGCCGCCGTATCCCAGACGTTGGTTGGCCCAAAGCGCGGATACAGCTGCGCCTGCCCTTCCGCCACCAGGCAGAATTTCAGGGACGAGCCAATCGACGTCGTCTGGTGCTCGCCGATTTGATGCAGATACTCCTGCAGCTCAGCGTCACTGTGGGAACGGCTGATGACCACCAGCGGTGGTCGCGCGTCGCGCACCTGGATGGGCTTGCGCGTACCGCTCTCTTCTTTCCACGCCTTGCCTTCTGCGGCGCTGTACATCACCTTCAGCACCGGCGCGTAGACCACGCCCAGCACCGCTTTCCCGTTTTCAATCAAGGCAATATTGACGGTAAACTCACCGTTACGCTTGATAAATTCTTTGGTGCCATCCAGCGGGTCCACCAGCCAGTAGCGCTGCCAGTGCTGGCGCACATCCCAGCTCTGCGGATCTTCTTCAGACAGCACCGGGATATCCGGCGTCAGGGCCTGAAGCCCTTTGAGGATCACCTCGTGGGCCGCGAGATCGGCCGCTGTCACCGGCGAGTCATCCGCTTTGCTGACAACGTCCATCGGCTTTGTGCCATCGTAGACCTGCATAATGGCATCACCCGCATCCCGTGCGAGCTGACAAATTTTATCTAACATTATCCACCTCTTCGTTATCGCAGTGGTCATAACTTATTGTTTTAGTTATATCGTATTGTTAACAATTCCGCTATCTGTGAAGCAATTCTGGTTTCACGACGCTTTTTTCTGGCAGGATTCACACTTCTGTAAGCAACAAAATATACATACATATTCTTTTGTGGCTTGGATCGTAAAAAGGACTCCTCTGATGATTAAGTTTAGCGCAACGCTCCTGGCAACGCTGATTGCCGCAAGCGTGCAGGCCGCGACGGTAGATCTTCGCATTCTGGAAACTACCGACCTGCATAGCAACATGATGGATTTCGATTACTACAAAGATACCCCGACCGAAAAATTCGGACTGGTACGCACCGCAAGTTTGATTAACGCCGCGCGCGGCGAGGTGAAAAACAGCGTGCTGGTCGATAACGGCGACTTAATTCAGGGTAGTCCGCTCGGCGATTACATGGCGGCGAAGGGGCTGAAAAAAGGCGATATTCACCCGGTTTATAAGGCGTTGAATACCCTGGATTACGCCGTCGGTAACCTCGGAAACCACGAGTTTAACTACGGGCTGGATTATCTGCATATGGCGCTCGCTGGCGCAAAATTCCCGTACGTTAACGCCAATATCATCGACGTTAAGACCCAAAAGCCGCTGTTTACGCCCTATCTGATTAAAGAGACTGAGGTCGTGGATCAGGACGGTAAAAAGCAGACGCTGAAAATCGGCTATATCGGGTTTGTGCCACCGCAGATCATGACCTGGGATAAAGCCAATCTCTCGGGCAAAGTGACCGTTAATGACATCACCGAAACCGCGCGCAAGTACGTTCCGGAAATGCGTGAGAAAGGGGCTGATCTGGTGGTCGTGGTGGCGCACTCCGGACTGTCTGCCGATCCGTATCAGGCGATGGCCGAGAACTCCGTCTATTACCTCAGCGAAGTACCGGGCGTTGACGCCATTCTGTTTGGTCACGCGCACGCGGTCTTCCCTGGCAAAGATTTTGCCAGCATTAAAGGTGCCGATATCGAGAAAGGAACCCTCAACGGCGTGCCGTCGGTGATGCCCGGCATGTGGGGCGATCATCTGGGTGTGGTGGATCTGGTGCTGAATAACGATGGCGGAAAATGGCAGGTCACCCAGTCGAAAGCCGAAGCGCGCCCAATCTACGACGCGGCGGCGAAAAAATCGCTGGCGGCAGAAGATAAAAATATCCTGAACGTGCTGAAACACGATCACGATGCGACCCGCGAATTTGTCAGCAAGCCGGTCGGGAAATCCTCCGACAATATGTACAGCTACCTGGCGCTGGTGCAGGACGATCCCACTGTTCAGGTGGTGAATATGGCGCAGAAAGCCTACGTTGAGCGCTTTATTCAGGGCGATCCGGACCTGGCGAAACTGCCGGTGCTTTCTGCGGCGGCTCCGTTCAAAGTCGGCGGGCGTAAAAACGATCCGGCCAGCTACGTTGAAGTGGAAAAAGGTCAGCTCACCTTCCGCAACGCGGCGGATCTCTATCTCTATCCGAACACGCTGGTAGTGGTAAAAGCCACGGGGAAAGAGGTGAAAGAGTGGCTGGAGTGTTCCGCCGGTCAGTTTAACCAGATCGACGTTCACAGCAGTAAGCCGCAGTCGCTGATCAACTGGGACGGTTTCCGCACCTATAACTTCGACGTGATTGACGGCGTGGAATACCAGATCGACGTGTCACAGCCGGCGAAATACGACGGCGAGTGCCAGACGGTGAACCCGCAGGCGGAGCGTATCAAGCATCTGACCTTCCAGGGTAAACCGATCGACCCGAACGCGGTATTCCTGGTCGCGACCAATAACTATCGCGCGTACGGCGGCAAATTCGCCGGGACCGGCGATAGCCATATCGCGTTTGCATCACCGGACGAGAACCGCTCGGTGCTGGCGGCGTGGATTGGCGAGCAGTCGAAAAAGGATGGCGCGATCCATCCGGCGGCAGACAATAACTGGCGTCTGGCCCCGATTCAGAGCGCGTCTAAGCTGGATATTCGTTTTGAGACATCACCGTCTGACAAAGCGGCGGCGTTTATCAAAGACAAAGCGCAGTATCCGATGAGCAAGACCGGAACCGATGATATCGGGTTCGCGATTTATCAGGTGGATTTGAGCAAGTAAACGTATTTACCCGGCCTGCACAATGGCAGGCCGGGTAAAGGTTAACGCCGTGCGGCAATCACGCCGCACGATCCTCGCGATGAGCCAACACCTGCGGCGTATTTACCTCGATCCAGTCCACCAGCGCGGCGACCTTCTCGCTCACCTCATCGCCCAGCGGCGTGAGGCTGTACTCCACGTGCGGAGGCACCACCGGATACGACACACGATTCACAAATCCATCCTGCTCCAGCGCCTGTAATGACTGCGCCAGCATCTTCTCGCTGACGCCACCCATTTTACGACGCAGGTCGCTAAAGCGATGCGTGCCCTGGCGCAACGCCACCAGAATCAGCACGCCCCAACGGCTGGTGACGTGTTTGAGCACTTCACGGGACGGACACTGCTCGGCAAACAGGTTGCCGTCGCGCATTTGCTCGCTGAGGGTAGGGATTGCTGTTTTCATACTGATCTTTTCACACATACTAACTAAAAGTTAGTGATATTATGCCACATCAAAATCCCGCCCACCAGAGCCGCAGCTTCATGCCCCAGCCGCTGGTGTAACCCGTGGTAATGGATTTGACCTCTCCGCGCGAGACGATAAGCACCGTCGGGGTCACCTGCACCTGCCAGCGGCGTGCGAGCTGGCCCTGAGGGTCGTTGACCGTCGGCATCCCGTAGTGCTTTTTCGCCAGCCAATGGCTCAGCGTGGCATCGTCACCGGAACGCAGCGCCACGCTGATGACGTTTCTCCCCTCCTCTGCCATCTCTGCCACCGACGGCGTGGTGTAGCGGCATACGCCACACCAGGTCGCCCAGACATACACCAGCAGCGGTCTGTCGTGGCTGCGCTGCGCCAGATCCACCGATTCGCCGTCCAGCGTCTGCAGCGGCGTGCTGATAAAGGTCGATGGAAGCGCAGGTTTGCGGAACTGATCGGTGATCAGCACTGCCGCGAGGGCAATCAGCAGCCAGACCATACCCTCACGCAGCCAGCGCAGCGCTTTACTGCGCATCTGGCTTCGCCAGCTCTTGCTTCACCAGCGCCTCCAGGTCGTCGTACGGAATAGCGCCCGGCACCAGGGTTTTGCCGACCAGGGTCGCCGGAGTGCCCTGCACGCCCAGCACCTGAGCAAGAATCAAATTCATCTGCAGGGTTTCGCCGCTCTTCTCATCGGCCTTGATGGCGCCCGTGCCCGTTTTCTGCTGAGCGGCCAGGATAGAAGCCTCGTCGTGATAGCCTTTCTTCGACATCAATCGCTGGTGCAGCGCCCAATACTGCTGAGGCTGCTGTCGCCAGGCCGTCAGCGCAATTCGCGCAGAGTGGGCCGAGCTTTCACTGCGAAACGGCAGCAGTTTCACCACCAGTTTGACGTCCGGAAATTTATGCACAATCTTCTCAAGCTCCGGGTCAAACTGCTTGCAGTAGGGGCAGTTGTAATCGGTAAACGACACCAGCGTCAAGCGTGGTTTTTCCGCGCCCATCGCAGGCGTGTCAGGATCATTCCAGAGCAAATTCTCCAGATCGGGTTCAGCGGCAAAACTCAGGGTCGAAAAACAGAACAGCACGATCAAGGTTAAAATACGCATTGTTAGTGTCCTTTGGCGTTATTCAGGGTCTGAAAGAGATCGTCACGATCCAGCAGCGGCGGCAATATGCGGCCTTGCTCCAGCCCGGGGCCATAAATTTGGTTGAAGGGGACGGCGGCACTCTGACGCGCGCGAAGGAACTGGCTAATCGTCTCGGATGGACGGCTCCAGTCGCCGCGCAGCGCAACCACATCCGGTTCGCTGAGGGCGTTTTGCACCTCGTCGCGTAGCAGCACGTTGTATTTGTTCGCTTTGCAGGTCACGCACCAGTCGGCGGTGACATCGACGAAGACCCGTTTGTTGTCGGCCAGCGCGGCGGTAATCGCCTGTTCGCTGAGCGGCTGCCAGACGATGCGATCTTTCGCCAGCCCCGGTTGACCGGCGCCGATGAGCGGAAGGGAAATACCGAGCGACACCATCGCGGCCAGGGCACTCCACAGCGCCACCCGCCATCCCCAGCGCCATAGCGTGGCGATCAGCAGCGTGATGACGATGAACGCGCCTAACGCCTGCGTCGGCACTCGCCCAATGTGAACGGCGAGCAGGCTGGCAAGCCACAGCCCTGACGCGAGCATCATCAGGCCGAGGATTATCCGCACGACGTTCATCCAGCGTCCCGGACGCGGCAGGCGCAGCGCCAGCCCTGGCCAGGCAGCGATCAACAGCCACGGCAGGCTCATGCCGATCCCCATCACCAGGAATATCCCCCACAGCAGGGACAACGGGGCGACCAGCGCCACCGAAACCGCCGTGCCGAGAAACGGCGCGGTGCACGGAGTTGCCAGCAGCGTCGCAAAGGCCCCCTGGCAGAAATGACCCACCAGACCATTGCCGCCCCGCGTGGCGAGAAACGTAGAGACACCGGATGAAAGCCTGATTTCAAACAGCCCCAGCAGGCTGGCGCTGAACCCCACCATCACCACCACCATCGCGGCGATAAACCACGGGTTCTGGAACTGGATACCCCAGCCGAGCGCCTGATTGCTGAGACGCAGCGCCGTCATCATCAGCGCCAGCGCGAGGAACGAGGTCACGATCCCGGCGGCCGAGGCCATAAACTGCTGACGCACCACGCGGCGATGAGTCGACGAGGCCTGCACGACACTGCCCAGTTTCATTGCCAGTACCGGCAGCACGCACGGCATGACGTTGAGGATCAGCCCACCGGCCAGCGCCATCAGCAGAATCCAGGCCATGGTAAACGGGGCGTCCCCGGATGGCGCGTCGCCCACCGTCACCTGACTCTCCTGCGCCTGACCGCTGTCGGCGAGCACCAGCGACAGGGTTTTGCCCCGCAGATCCGGTGCGCTGTCTCCCCAGCCGTCGCTGACGGGCAGCGTCGCGGTCAAGGTCTGGCCGTCAATCCGGTATACCGGCTTGCCAAAATCCGTGTCGGCCAGGGTGTCGATAAACAGCTCGGGCTTTTGCCAGCCCGCCTCGCGGGTGGCGGTGATGCGAAGCTTTTCGTCACCGAAACCGGCGCTTAGATCGGAAGTGAGCCCTTCCTTGAGCGGCAGAGTACCCAGCGCGCGGCTGAAATCGTAGCTAAATTGCGGATCGGCGGGCGCACTGAGATCCAGCGCAAAGGGGTAGTCCGTCAGGATGCAGACGTTGCTGCAGGTGGAGAGCGTGAGCACGCCCGACAGTTTCTCCGGCATTGCGCCGCGCAGGGTGATCGGAAACGACACATTACCGTCGTAGCCCTGCGTGGTAATGCCTGCCACCTCGAAACGCTGCGGCACCGGCCAGCGCCAGTCCATCTCCAGCGGCGTGTTCCAGCTTATCGCCGGGGCGATGCCGCCCTCTCCAGGCGATCGCCAGTAGGTTTTCCAGCCTTTTTCGAGACGAACATCCAGCAGCAGGCGCGTGTCGTGCCCTTGCCGGGCGTCTGCCCGCACGCGAACGCTGGCGTGGTCATTATCCGCGGCGCGTAGCCAGCCGCTGTCGGCGGCCTGACTGACGGGCAGCCATAGCCAGAACAGGCAGAGCACAAGCTGCCTTAAAAATGCATACATTTATTTTCTCCATAAATAATTAATTACCCTGAATTAGCAGGCAATCAATCATTCACGGAATACGCAGAGTCGCAGATGCACCCGCAATCGGGGCGGAGAGATGACGCGAGGCGGCCAGCGGCGCACCGGGCGATGGGGTACGGCGGCCAGCACCGCCAGGACCAGCGTGATGGCAAACAGCGCGCCTTCAAACATGATCGGCGGTGTTGCCAGCAGGGATTTGGCACTCAGCTCGCAAGGGGTGACCGGGGCATCGCTGTCGCCAGTCTGCTTTACCGTTTGCTGAGCCACAGAAGCGGCGTTCATCACCAGCGCGTGCAGCCCCGCCATGCGCTGGGTGGTGCAGACAAGCACCACCAGACATGCCAGAGCGACAAGAAGAAAAGCTTTACGCTGACGGGGGATCATAGACGCCTCAATCAAATTCAGGCGGATATCTTAGCGGCAAAAAAGGCGCTGTGCTGTAAAGAAACGTCGTGATGACAAATTTAACACTTACCTTTTTGTACGTACTTACTAAAAGTTAGTAAGAGTGGTAATGTTCCGTCATACCATGCAAACAACGAGGAAATAACTCATGATCGCAATTACCGGCGCAACCGGCCAGCTTGGCCAACACGTTATCAACAACCTGCTTAAAACCGTTCCTGCCAGCGAGATCGTGGCAATTGTACGTAACCCGGCAAAAGCCGACGCCCTGAGCCAGAAAGGCATTACCGTTCGCCAGGCGGATTACACCGACCAGGCCGCGTTCACCACCGCCCTGAGCGGCGTGGAGAAACTGCTGCTGATCTCCTCAAGCGAGGTCGGCCAGCGTGCGACCCAGCATCAGAATGTTATCAACGCGGCAAAAGCGGCGGGCGTGAAATTTATCGCCTACACCAGTCTGCTCCATGCGGATAAGTCGCCACTCGGCCTGCGCGATGAACACATCGCCACCGAAAAGGCGCTGGCCGAGTCCGGCATTCCTTACGCCCTGCTGCGCAACGGCTGGTACACCGAAAACTATCTCGCCAGCGCACCACCGGCCCTGGAGCACGGCGTGTTTATCGGCGCGGCGGGTGACGGCAAAATCGCCGCAGCCACACGCGAAGATTATGCCGCTGCGGCGGCGAAAGTGATCGCGGAAGAGGGTCATGCAGGCAACGTGTACGAACTGGCTGGCGACACGGCGTGGACGCTGAGCGAACTGGCTGCCGAGCTGAGCAAGCAAAGCGGAAAACCGGTGACCTATCAGAACCTGAGCGAAGCCGATTTCGCCGCCGCGCTGAAAAGCGTGGGCTTACCGGCCGGGCTGGCGGATATGCTGGCAGATTCCGATGTCGGTGCCTCGAAGGGTGGTCTGTTCGACGACATCCGTACCTTGAGCAAATTGATCGGTCGCCCGACCACGCCGCTGGCTGAGAGCATCAAAGGCATTCTGTAATTGTTAAGCGGTGGTTAATTTTAGTGGCATCCCCGTGGGTCATCTCTGATAATGAAAAGATGACCCACCTGGAGGATCACCGTGCAAGGCGTACCCGAACAGTTCATTGATGAAAGAGACAGCGCCCGCTTTCGCCATCTGGCGCAGGTGCCGGGCGTCGAACTGTATCATGCGCATATCTCACGTTACGCCTTTGAACCTCACACCCACGAAGCCTTCGGGATCGGCGCGATAGAAGCCGGAGCCGAGCGCTTTCGCTATCGTGGCGCGCAGCATGTCGCGCCCGTTCACTCTGTTGTCACCATGAATCCCGACGAGTTGCACACCGGCGAGGCCGCCACTGAAGACGGCTGGCGCTACCGGATGGTCTATCTCGATCCCGCTCTGCTCGAAGAGGTGACCGGCATTCGCCACTGGTGGTTTAGCGACGTCACGCGCCACGACCCGCTGCGTTCGCAGCAGATCTGTCAGCTGATTTATGGACTGTGGCATACGGACGATCCGCTGGCCCAGAAGGGCTTACTGCTGGATCTGATCGAGACATTTCAGCCGCTGGCGCGCCATGCTCCGGTCATTCAGGAAGGGGCGCACCGTTTCGAGCGCGCGCGCGAGTATCTGCACGACAACTATATGCATCCGGTGACCCTGGATGAGCTGGCGCACGTGGTCTCGCTGAGTCCGTACCATTTCCAGCGCCAGTTCAAAGCGCACTTTCACGTGACGCCGCACCAGATGCTGATGGCGATCCGCCTGTGGCGCGCCAAAGCGTTTCTCACCCTCGGCATGCCGGCCGCTGAAGTGGCCGCCGCGACCGGGCTGACCGATCAGTCTCATCTCACCCGCGCCTTTACCCATCGCTACGGCATTACGCCCGTTCGCTATCAGAAGCAGGTCGTTCGGCGCTAATGCGCAATCTCATACAATATTCCCGGCGGACCTCTTTCTACACTGTGCGCAGGTTTCTCTGACGTGGATAGCAAAATGATTAGCGGCGTGTTGTATGCCCTGCTGGCGGGTTTGATGTGGGGATTAATTTTTGTCGGCCCGCTCATTGTGCCGGAATACCCGGCAATGTTGCAGTCGATGGGGCGCTATCTGGCGCTGGGGCTTTTCGCCCTGCCGCTGGCGTGGATGGGGCGCGCTCGCCTGCGTCAGTTGAGTCGCGGCGACTGGGTCACCGCCCTGGGCCTGACCATGATGGGCAATCTGATCTATTACGTTTGTCTGGCCAGCGCCATTCAGCGCACCGGCGCGCCCGTGTCGACCATGATTATCGGCACCCTGCCGGTGGTGATTCCGGTGTTCGCCAACCTGCTCTATAGCCATCGCGACGGTAAACTGGCGTGGTCGAAAATGCTGCCTGCGCTGGTGTGTATCGCCACCGGTCTGGCGTTCGTCAATATCGCCGAGCTGCGTCATGCGCGTGTCGATGAGTTTGACGGATGGCGTTACGGCTCGGGGATTTTGCTGGCGTCGATCTCCGTGGTCTGCTGGGCGTGGTATGCCCTGCGTAACGCCCGCTGGCTGCGGGAAAACCCGGATAAGCATCCGATGATGTGGGCCACCGCCCAGGCGCTGGTGACGCTGCCGGTATCGCTGCTCGGCTACGTGGCATCTTGCTGGTGGCTGGGGCTGCAACAGCCGGAGTTTGCCCTGCCGTTCGGGCCGCGTCCGTGGGTGTTTGTCGGCCTGATGGTGGCGATTGCGGTGCTGTGCTCGTGGGTGGGTGCTTTGTGCTGGAATATCGCCAGCCAGAAATTGCCGACGGTGATTCTTGGGCCGTTGATTGTCTTTGAAACCCTGGCCGGGCTGCTTTATACCTTCCTGATGCGCCAGAGCGTGCCGCCGCTGTTAACGGGGTGCGGGATTTTGCTGCTGGTGGTGGGGGTGGTGATTGCCGTCAGAGCGAAGCCGGAAAAACCGACGGTGGTGACGGTTTCGCAGGTTTGACACCACGCCCGGAAAGCGTCAGGGCTTTCCGGGAGCGGATTGTAGTAGCCGGATGGACGCAAGCGCCCTCCGGTCTCTGTCAGAAGGTTTCCCAGTTCCCGTCAACCATCGCTGCTGCGGGTTTAGCTTTTGCGACGTAGGTTTTCACCGGTGCCGCTTTTACCGCCTGACCGCGAGTGATTTTAAACACCGCGACCGCTTCGTTCAGGCGCGCAGCCTGATCTTCCAGCGCCGCTGCGGCTGCCGCTGACTCTTCCACCAGCGAGGCGTTCTGCTGAGTCACGCGATCCATCTCGGCGACTGCCTGCCCGACCTGATCGATACCACGGCTCTGCTCGTCGGACGCCGAGGCGATTTCGCCCATGATATCGGTCACGCGGGTGACGGCATTCACGATCTCAGACATGGTCTCCCCGGCCTGATTCACCAGTGCAGAACCGGCGTTGACGCGATCGCCTGAATCATCGATCAGTGCTTTGATCTCTTTCGCGGCCTGAGCGCTACGCTGGGCCAGAGTACGGACTTCCCCTGCCACGACCGCAAAACCACGGCCCTGCTCGCCTGCACGCGCCGCTTCTACCGCCGCGTTGAGAGCCAGGATGTTGGTCTGGAAGGCAATGCCGTCGATCACGTTAGTGATCTGGGCAATTTTGCTGGAACTGGTGGCAATCTCATCCATCGTGCGCACCACGCCTTCCACCACGCTGCCGCCTTTTTTGGCGGTGGTTGATGCATCCAGCGCCAGTCGGGACGCCTGACGGGCGTTATCGGCGTTTTGCTTCACGGTGGCGGTCAGCTGTTCCATGCTCGCAGCGGTCTCTTCCAGCGACGCGGCCTGCTGCTCGGTGCGGGAGGAGAGATCGTTGCTGCCGGCGGAAATTTCACCTGCGCCCGTATAGATTGTGTCAGCCCCTTCGCGCACCACGCCGACGGTGTTCGCCAGTGCGGTTTGCATCTCTTGCACGTTACGCGCCAGTACCGCCATTTCGTTCTTGCCCTGGGCGTCGATCGGCTGCGTCAGATCGCCTGCCGCAATCGCGCGGATATGGCTGATCACATCATGCAGCGGGAGCAACAGCACGCGGCGCATCGCAATCCAGCTGGTAATAATAACGGCGGCGACCACCACCATAATGGCGGAGAGGATCCACAGGATGCGGGTGTAGTCGCTTTCATTGTCCTGAATGCCTTTACTGGTCAGCTTCGCCTGCGCTTCACGCCACTCGCGATACACCTTTTGCATCGCGGTCTGCTTTTGCTCGGCGTTTTGCTTGAACATATCTTCCAGGTTGCCCTGTGCCAGTAAGGTGTTCATTTGCGTCAGAGTGGCGGAGTAGACGCGGTACTGCTCTTCCAGCTGTTTGGAGAGGTTTTCGTCCATTCCCGGCGTTTCCGGCAGGGCGTAATATTTATCGTAATGACCCTGCGCTTCCGTCAGCAGGTTTTTCGCGGTAGCGACCAGCTCGTTCAGCTGCCCGCCGTTAATCTGGCTCGCCACGCTGCTCTGCAAGCGGAGCATTCCACGGTTGAGGGTGACGCGCGCCTGGTTGAGGCTGATCCAGGCGTCAGTAAATTCCGCGACGTTCTGGCTGGAGAGCTGAGAGACGGTGAAATTGTCTTTGTCATTATTCAGAGCATTGATGAATACCCCGGCGGAGATCAGCTGAACGGCGCCCAGCCCGAGCAACACCGAGATTAAGAGGGTGATGACTTTTATACGTTTAAACATGCGATGCCTTTAGTTATCTGCAGGATTTTATCTGACCTGTATCTATCGGCAGGGGCGCAGGGTTATTTAACGCCTTCTCCGGCATGAGAAGCCCATTCGCGGAATTTTTCAAATCCATTCAGCAGGTTAATACATCAAAATAAATGTGACGGATCTCTCATTTTCTCCGCTGCCCCCAAAGGGTTATAGCTTCACCAAAAAGATGCATTTAAAATGCATCTTATATTCTTAATGATGAGGTAACGACGATGGCCTTCCGCGACCAACCTTTAGGCGAGCTGGCGCTCTCCATCCCACGCGCATCTGCGCTGTTTCGTAAATACGATATTGACTACTGCTGCGGCGGGAAGCAAACGCTGGCGCGTGCGGCATTGCGTAAGGCGCTGGATGTTGATGCGATTGAAGCTGAGCTGGCGCAGCTGGCCGAACAGCCCATCGAGAAAGACTGGCGCAGCGTGGCGCTGGCGGAAATCATCGACCACATCATCGTGCGTTACCATGACCGTCACCGCGAACAGCTCCCGGAACTGATTCTGCAGGCAACCAAAGTTGAGCGCGTGCATGCCGATAAAGCCACCGTACCGCGCGGCCTGGCGAAATACCTGACCATGCTGCACGAAGAGTTATCCAGCCACATGATGAAAGAGGAGCAGATCCTCTTCCCGATGATCAAACAGGGCATGGGTACGCAGGCGATGGGACCGATCAGCGTCATGGAGAGCGAGCACGACGACGCGGGCGAACTGCTGGAAGTGATCAAACACACCACCAATAACGTGACGCCGCCGCCAGACGCCTGCACAACCTGGAAAGCGATGTACAACGGCATTAACGAGATGATCGATGATCTGATGGAACACATCAGTCTGGAAAATAACGTCCTGTTCCCACGTGCCTTAGCCGGGGAATAAAAAAAGGCCCGGTCGCGTGAGCGCTTACCGGGCCTCTGTTTTGTGCTTTAGTGTGCCGGAGAGACGAAGCGCCCCCGGCAACAGACTTAGCGCATACCTGCCATACGTTTCTTACCGATAAACAGCCAGCCTAACCCCAGCGCAATGAACCACAGCGGCGTTACGATCAGCGCCTGACGGGTGTCATCTTCCAGCGTCAACAGAACCAGCACAAACACGAAGAACGCCATACAGACCCAGCACATCAGCTTGCCGAGCGGCATCTTGTAGATGGATTTCTCATGCAGCTGCGGACGCTGTTTGCGGTACACCAGGTACGAGCAGAGGATGATGGTCCAGACAAACATGAACAGGATCGCGGAGACCGTGGTGATCATGGTGAAGGCGCCAATCACGCTCGGGTTGACGTACAGCATCACCACACCGCCCAGCAGGCAGATGCAGGAGAAGGTCAGCCCTTTCGCCGGTACGGCACGTTTGGAGAGCTTCGCGAAAGCGCTGGGTGCCACGCCTTCCTGCGCCAGACCGAACAGCATACGGCTGGTCGAGAACACGCCGCTGTTGGCAGAAGAGGCCGCCGACGTCAGCACCACGAAGTTAATCAGGCTTGCCGCAGCAGGCAGACCAACCAGCACGAACAGTTCTACGAACGGGCTTTTGGTTGGAACGACGGAGCTCCACGGCGTCACGGACATAATGACGATCAGCGCGAAGACGTAGAACATGATGATACGAATCGGGATGGAGTTGATCGCGCGCGGCAGGGATTTCTCCGGATCTTTGGTTTCCGCAGCGGTGGTGCCCACCAGCTCAATACCCACGAAGGCGAACACCGCAATCTGGAAGCCAGCAAAGAAGCCGCTCAGCCCTTTCGGGAACCAGCCGCCGTCATTCCACAGGTGTGTAAAGGAAGCCTGCACGCCGGTCGGTGACTGGAAGTGCGTCAGCACCATCACCAGCCCCACGACAATCAGCCCGACGATGGCGACGATTTTGATCATCGCAAACCAGAACTCCATCTCACCAAACATTTTTACGGTGGCGAGGTTAAGGCTCAGCAGCAGGACGATCACCGCAAGGGACGCCACCCAGTCGGAAAGACCGGGGAACCAGAATTGCGCGTAGGCGGTGATGGCGACAACGTCAGCCATGCCGGTGACCACCCAGCAGAACCAGTAAGTCCAGCCGGTAAAGTATCCCGCCCAGGGGCCGAGCAGGTCAGAAGCGAAGTCGCTAAAAGATTTGTATTCGAGATTCGAGAGCAGCAATTCACCCATTGCACGCATCACGAAGAACAGCATAAAACCGATGATCATATAGACGAAGATGATCGACGGCCCGGCAAGACTGATGGTTTTGCCAGACCCCATGAACAGCCCTGTGCCGATGGCACCGCCGATGGCGATAAGCTGAATATGACGGTTTGTGAGATTGCGCCGTAGCGACTGTTCAGACGAAGCCTCTTCGTCGGCAACGACTTTTACCTGATCTACCATGTGTTTTTTTCCTGTTATGCCTGTCTGTGTTGTTAAGGCTCTTCTGGCCTTTAGTTACGTCATGATGTGACGGTCCCTTAAAAAGGACTCATCGATAGTAGGTAAGAATCGGCGGGATGAATACTATGAAATAGATATTATGTTAATAATATGTTTAAAGTGAGTGTCATATCACTCATACAACGCGAAACAGCTCACAAAAATACACGCAACTCGTAGCTTTGCAAGATAAAATATTGATATCGGCTTAACTATAGGTTTTCTCACTATTTCCCCTCCCGCAGGGGGAGAGGAAATGTGTGTGCCGATTACAGAATTTCCAGCAGCTCGACTTCAAACACCAGGGTGCTGAATGGCGGGATGGACGCGCCAGCGCCACGCTCGCCGTAAGCCAGGTTCTGCGGGATAGTCAGTTCCCATTTGGAACCTACAGGCATCAGCGTCAGCGCTTCGATCCAGCCTGGGATCACGCCGTTGACCGGGAATTCAGCCGGTTCGCCACGGGCGACAGAGCTGTCGAACACCGTACCGTCGATCAGTTTACCGGTGTAGTGCACGCGTACATGGTCAGTACGTGCAGGGATTGCGCCTTCACCCTGAGCGATGACGCGGAACTGCAGGCCGGATTCGGTGCTGTTCACGCCCTCTTTCTCACGGTTCTCTTCCAGGTATTTCACGCCTTCGGCGGCCATCTCTTCAAAACGCTCGCGACGAACGGCATCTGCACGTTCGTGAACTTCACGCAGTGCGCGATGTACAACGTCTACCGGTACAGCCGGGTGTTTGCCTTCCAGCGCGTCAGCGATACCCGCCACCAGTGCTTCAGGTAACAGTCCTTCCAGGCCGGATTCGCTCAGCTGCTGTCCTACCTGCAAACCGATACCGTAGCTTGCCTGCGCTTCGATAGTGTCAAAAGTCGGGGTGGTCATGGGTTTTCCTTCCATCACATTTAAAGTAGCGGGCAGCATATCAGCCACGCCCTTATGGGTAAAACTTTGTCTTAAGTTAAGATGACAAACTGCGCCGAAACAGAAACAATAGAGGTGACCAGGTGTTTTCCTAAACGTGAGTCACACGAGTCGGGTTTACTACGCCATTCAGGCAGTTAGCAGACTATACTTCTCAGGACAGGATTATAATGATGCGGAGCAGGAGGAGAGCCATGCCCGGGCGATTTGAACTGAAACCTACCCTGGCGAAAATCTGGCATGCGCCGGACAACTTTCGCATCATGGATCCGCTGCCGCCCTTCCATCGCAGAGGCGTCATTATTGCTGCCCTGGTGGTGGTGATTGGGTTCCTGCTTCCTTCTGGCGATGACAGCCGCGATGCGCAGCCTGTCACGCGTAATGCGCAGTTAGATATTCAGTCGCAGTCGCGGCCACAGCCCGATCAACAGCCGATGCAAACGCAGCTGGTGACGCCGTCAAACGATCCAGGCCAGGTGGCGCCGGTCTCCCCGGAACCGATTCAGGAAGAGCAGCCGCAGGAACAAGCCGCAGCGCCAGTTCAGTCGCAGGCGCAGCAGCCCACCGGCATTGAACAGCAGTGGCGCTCCTATCGCGTCGAGCCGGGTAAAACCATGGCGCAGCTCTTCCGCGACCATAATCTGCCACCGACCGATGTGTACGCCATGGCGCAAGTAGAAGGCGAAGGAAAACCCCTGAGTAATTTGCAGAATGGCCAGATGGTACAGATTCGCCAGAACGCCAGCGGCGTGGTGACAGGGCTGACGATTGATACCGGCAGCGGCCAGCAGGTGCTTTTTATGCGTGAGCCAAACGGCAGCTTTATCCGCGTGAAGTAGCCGAAAGCCCGGTCACACTGGCCGGGCGTTCATATCAGGCGTTTTTTTTGGCCTTATTCACCCACCAGATCCCCGAACAGACCAGCACCAGCGCGATAGCGTATTTGATCTCCAGAATGTTTTCCCCGAGGAAAATGGCGGACAGCACTGTACCGGCAACCGGAATGACAAAGTTGAAGGGGGCTATCATGCTGACGCGATTTACTTTGAGCAGCATACTCCACAGTGCAAAGGCCACGGACGAGAGCAGCGTCAAATAGCCGAGAACGGCCACTGCAGCCGTGCTGTGCACTTCCAGCCGCCCACCCGTCGAGTAGCCCCCTATCACCAGCACCAGCCCGCCAATGGCCAGTTGCCACCCGGTCATTACCGTGGGATCGACGGTTTGCGAAATACGTTTCCCGTACAGCGTGGCTGCCGAGAGGATGAACGCCGCCAGCACCACAAAACCATCACCGTTCCAGACAAAGTGAAAATCCAGTAATCCGCTGTTGAAATTCACCAGCATCACGCCCGCAAAGCCCAGAATACAGCCGATGGTTTTGTTATAGCTGAGTTTGTCGTTTTGATAGATAAAGTGCGCGAGCAGTACGCTGAAGAAGGTTCCGGTCGCATTCATGATCGACCCTTTCACGCCGGTCGTGTACGCAAGGCCCACATAGAAGAAAACGTACTGGATTGACGTTTGTGTCAGGCCCAGCAGCGTAAGCTGCCCAAACTGCCGTGGCGTGAGCCGGGCGATGGGTTTGCGTTGCGCGAGGGCAAACATCAGCAGTAGCAGGCCTGCAAAGAGAAAACGGTAACCGGCAAAGACCACTTTCGACGGAATATCGTCGGTGGCAATCTGAAAAAGTTCGTAGCCGCTTTTGATCGCCGGATAAGAGCTTCCCCACAGCAGGCAGCAGAGCGTGGCGCTGGCGTAGGCGATATTCTTACGGGCAAACAGGGATACGGGCTGAGAGGCATCCATAGCAAATCTCAAAGATAAAATAGCGTTTCAATTATTATCAGAGATTGCGACGGGAATAGCTACCATACAAGTTGAGAGGTGTGATTCTGGCGGGGCTAAAAAACAAAACGCCGGCACAAGGCCGGCGCTTAGACGCTAACTAAGTAAAAATTACTCAGCTACAACGTTAACAACCAGTTTAGCGAACACTTCGCTGTGAACCTGGAAGTCCACTTCGTGCTCACCAGTGGTACGCAGAACGCCGTTCGGCATGCGAACTTCGCTCTTAGCCACTTCAACGCCAGCTGCAGTTACAGCGTCAGCGATGTCGCGGGTACCGATAGAACCGAACAGTTTACCTTCGTCGCCAGATTTAGACGCGATGGTAACGGTGCCCAGTGCATTGATTGCTTCAGCACGAGCGTTAGCAGCCGCCAGAACGTCAGCCAGTTTGGCTTCCAGTTCAGCACGACGTGCTTCGAAAAACTCAACGTTTTTCTTAGTAGCTGGAACAGCTTTACCCTGTGGAACCAGGAAGTTACGTGCGTAACCCGCTTTAACGTTAACCTGATCACCCAGGCTGCCCAGGTTTGCTACTTTATCAAGCAGAATAACTTGCATTACCTTATCCTCTTAAAGTCGTATTAATGGACCGTGCCCGATTACTGATGACGATCAGTGTACGGCAGCAGGGACAGGTAGCGAGCGCGTTTGATAGCGCGAGCCAGCTGACGCTGATATTTTGCACGAGTACCGGTGATACGGCTTGGGACAATCTTACCGCTTTCGGTGATGTAGTTTTTCAGCGTTGCGATATCTTTATAGTCGATCTCTTGAACGCCTTCCGCGGTGAAACGGCAGAACTTGCGACGACGGAAATAACGTGCCATATGGCTAGTCTCCAGAATCTATCAAATCAATCTGCTCGGCATGCAGAACCATTTTGCTCAGGCCGTTCTTTGCCTTGTGGCAAGAGATGAACCCCTGAACGGTGACTGCACAGCCGACCGTTATACTGTGAGTAATGGCCTGGTTTTCGTGTCCGCTAATAATAACGGGCATTTGGCACCACGCCTGCCGGTGAAACCCGGCTTCCTCCTGCACAGAACGATGCTCAAGCACGAACTGGCAATGAGGAATTCCTGATGGGCTGACCTTACGAAGGGGGGTCCTGCACACGGTACCGGACAACACCAGACGGTTGGTCATCAGAAATTACTCTTCAGAATCCCCAGCATCAGAATCATCTGCGGTTTCGTTTGCGAAATCATCGCGACGCTCACGGCGCTCGTCTTTCGCTTTAACCATCGGAGATGCTTCGGTAACTGCGTTCTTAGTACGCATTACCATGCTGCGGATAACGGCGTCGTTGAAGCGGAAGTTAGTTTCCAGCTCATCGATCACTTCCTGCGGAGCTTCAACGTTCAGCAGAACGTAGTGAGCTTTGTGCAGTTTGTTGATCGGGTAAGCCAGCTGACGGCGGCCCCAGTCTTCCAGACGGTGGATCGTACCTTCTGCTGCAGTGATTGCACCAGTGTAACGTTCGATCATACCCGGAACCTGTTCGCTCTGGTCAGGATGGACCATAAAAACGATTTCGTAATGACGCATCGAATTGCTCCTTACGGATTATTCAGCCTCCTGTCTGGGTCAGCCGCGGCCCATGGAGGCAAGGAACGTGTTAAAGGGCGGCCGAAAAATTGACGCGTCATTCTAATTGCGAACCCCCATAAACTCAAGCTGATTGCACAAATAATTCGCACAAAGCGTAAAGCTGGCCTAAGTGGATGATTTAAAATTAGACACATCGGAAAGCGCTACTTTTTTGAACAACAGCATCAGAAATGGTCGCCATTCCCCACACTATTAGCGATTACACTTTAATCAGACCCTATCCCAGGCGAATAAGGAGAGGAAAACCGTCACAGCACGCAGTCGTGGAGCGCATATCATGAAAAAAATCGTAATAGCCATTCTGGCTGCGCTTTTGCTCAGTGCAAACGCGATGGCAGCCATCAAGATCGACGGTCGACAGGCCAGAAATATGGATGATGTGCAGAGCTTAGGCGTAATTTACATAAACCATAACTTCGCCACCGAAAGTGAAGCAGATCAGGCGCTGAATGAAGAGACCGATGCATCGGGCGCAAAGTACTACCACGTCATTTTGACCCGTGAGCCCGGTAGCAACGGCAATATGCATGCAAGCGCAGATATCTATCGATAAGACTTTGACGCTAGCACCAGGAAAGCCAAAACGAGAACATAGCCATAGTTTGACTTGCCCCCTGCCCGGGGGCTTTTTTTATTTCTGCCCGTAATACGCATGAGGGCCATGCTTGCGCAGATAGTGCTTGTTCATCAAATAGCGATCAATGGGCTGTAGCTGCGGATTGATTCCGCGCGCAATCCACGCCATCTTCGCCACCTCTTCAAGTACTACCGCGTTGTGCACCGCCTCGTGAGCATTTTTGCCCCACGCAAACGGGCCGTGCTGCCAGACGACAATCCCCGGCGTATGCAGCGGCTCGCACTCGCCGATCGTCTCGATGATGACCTTGCCCGTATTCAGCTCATATTCACCCTGTACTTCTGCTTCGGTTAATGGCCGGGTACAGGGAATATCACCGAAGAAATAGTCCGCGTGCGTGGTACCGAGTGCCGGGATAGCGAGCCCGGCCTGCGCCCAGGCTGTCGCATGGGTAGAGTGGGTATGCACCACACCGCCGAGCGTCGGATAGCGGCGGTACAGCGCCAGATGGGTTGCTGTATCCGAGGAAGGATTCCATCTCCCCTCGATAACGTTCCCCTCAAGATCCACTACCACCATATCCTCTGGCTGCATGACGTCATACGCCACCCCGCTTGGCTTGATGACCACCCGCCCGCGCCCGCGGTCGATAGCACTCACGTTGCCCCAGGTGAATGTCACCAGGCCGTAGCGCGGCAAATCCATATTCGCATCATAGACCTGCTGTTTAAGCTGTTGCATGAGCCGCCTCCCGCAATCCCGCCCGCGCCATACGCTCGCAAACCCAGTCGCGCGCTTTCGCCACTTCGGCTAGTGGGTCGTCTGCCGTTTCGCTCCACATCTCAATCAAATAAGGCCCACAATAACCGCTCTGTTTGAGTGTCCGGAAGCACTGTTCGAAATCCACCACCCCGGTGCCGAACGGTACGTTTTTGAATACGCCGGGGCGTGTGTCTTTGACGTGAACCGCTACGATATGCCCGCAACCTGCCTGCAACTCCATCTGTACGTCGTTATCCCACGCCGAGAGATTGCCGATATCAGGATAGATCTGGAACCACGGATTATTGAGATAGTGCGCGTAGCCCAGCGCTTTGCTGATGGAGTTCATCAGCGGGTAATCCATGATCTCCATCGCCAGCGTCACCTGGGCACGGCTGGCCATTTCTACGCTTTGCTTCAGCCCCTCACGAAAGCGACGCCGGGTTTCGTCATTGGCCTCCTGATAATAGACGTCATAGCCCGCCAGCTGGATGACGCGAATCCCGACATCCTGCGCGAAAGTGATGGCTTTACGCATGATCTCCAGCCCCTGGGCGCGAATCGGGTCATCTTCGCTGCCCAGCGGAAAACGGCGGTGCGCACTTAAGCACATTGACGGCACCCGCACGCCCGTTTCCGCTACCGCATTGACCAGCGCCAGCCGCTGTTCACGGCTCCAGTCGAGACGCGCGAGACGAAAATCGGTCTCATCCACCGACATTTCGACAAAATCGAACCCCAGCTGACGCGCCAGTTGCAGGCGCTCCCCCCAGCACTCCCCGGCAGGGAGTGCTTTTTCGTAGATCCCGAGCGGGACCTGTTTCGATAACATATCCGCTCCTTATCCCCACAGCTGGGCGATGGAGCGTTTAAACTGACGCGCAGCCTCTACCGGTGAAACCGCATCACGAATGCTGCGCCCGGCAATAAAGACGTGAATCGGAATGCCTTTAAACAGCGGTAAATCCTCCAACGCCAGGCCGCCGGTCACCGTCACTTTGAAGCCCATCTCCGAAAGACGTTTAATTGCGCTGATATCCGCGTCGCCCCAGGCGACACCAGCGGCCTGCGCGTCGCGGCTGCGGTGATACACCACCTGCTGAATGCCCGCATCACGCCACTCTTGCGCCTGCTCCCAGGTCCAGTAGCCGGTCAGCTCAATCTGCACATCGCCATTAAACTCGTTTGCCACTTCCAGCGCGCCTTTGGTGGTGTTGATATCGGCACAGCAAATCACCGTCACCCAGTCTGCGTTCGCTTCAAAACACATGCGGGAGAGAATTTTCCCGGCGTCAGCGATCTTGGCGTCGGCCAATACGATTTTATGCGGGTATAGCGCTTTCAGGTCACGGACGGCGCGAACACCTTCTCCGACGCAGAGAATGGTGCCGACTTCGATGATGTCCACCTCTTCAGCAATCAAACGCGTGGTTTCATACGCATGGGCCATCGTTTGGTTATCCAGTGCGACCTGCAACATCGGTAATGACATTTCACTTCCCTCTTATACTGCCGCCGCAGTGGCGTGATCGATTAATTCCAGCACTTCCTGCTCGGTACGGCAGGTGCGTAAACGGTCGAAATTGGCTTCATCATCAAACAGATTAACGATCTGCATGATGCCCACCTCCTGGTGAGTCGTCGCATCGACTGCCGCCAGGGTGATCAGGATATCGACCGGATCGTTATCCTCATGGTTAAACACCAGCGGCGACTTCAGCGTCACCAGCGCAAAGCCGGTTTTTTTAACGCCCTCTTCCGGGCGGCCATGCGGCATAGCCAGACCCGGTGCGATAACAAAGTACGGGCCGTGCTGCGCCACGCCGTCGAGGATGGCCTGGTAATAGCGCGGCTCAACCACATCGGCGTTAACCAGCAAATCGACGCCCAGTTTGACGGCGTCCTGCCAGGTGCTGGCCTCGGCCTGAAGCAGGATGGAATGGTTCTCCGCCAGCGAATCTCGTAATTTCATGACGCGTCCTTATTTGATATCACCAGGGAAGTGCGCTTTGATGACCTCCATCAGCTTCGGACCAAAATCGGCAGCAGAGAGCATGTTGCGCACGCCCACCACATATTTATTGCCCGTCACCGTGATCTCCCCTGCGATATGCGTGGAGGCAATAATCACATCTGCCCCGCTCAGTTCGCTTTTGTATTCGCCCACGGCACAGCTATTTACCGAATGATCAACGCCCTGCCCGGTGAGAAACTGGTCCACTTTCATTTTCATGATCATGGAGCTGCCCTGTCCGTTACCACACACTGCCAGAATACGTACGGTCATAATCAAAACTCCTTATTAAGCAGACTGCTCTGCCAGTTGTTTCTCTGCGTCTTCTTCAGCGCGAAGTGCGCGTCCGGCGAAGACCATATAAACCAGTGCAATCAGGATAATGATGGCCATAAACGCGAGCCCGATGGAGGCGAAGCCCTGCATCATCGGCGGCGCCAGAATCGACCAGTCGGCCATGCCCATCCAGGCGCTCATGCCGGTCAGTTTGACCGCCCACACGCAGCCGAAGATTTCGATCATCCCCATCACCAGACAAATCTTCAGCGCCGCGCGCCAGCCGCCGAAGTGGTTAGCAAACACGCCGATGGTGGCGTTGGAGAAGAACATCGGGATAAAGCCGGGGATGATCAGAATGGAGGAGCCGCAGCCAACCAGAATGCCAACGGCAATCAGCTGGCCGATGGTGCCCCACATAAAGCCCCACACCACGGCGTTCGGCGCGAAGCTATAGATTGCCGCACAGTCGATCGCCAGAACGGCACCGGGGATCAGGCGCTGAGAGATACCGTTAAAGGCTTCGGAAAGTTCAGCCACAAACATGCGCACGCCCTGGGTGATGATGAAAATCGCCACCGCGAACTGGAAGCCCGTTTGCAGAATGTAGATACTCCAGTGGGTTTTGCCGGCCATCGCCTGCACAACGTCAATGCCGAAGGAGAGCAGGATCGCGCCAAAAAAGAGGGTCATGACGATGGCGGTGGAGACAATATTGTCGTGGAAGATATTCAGCCAGCCGGGCAGTTTGAGATCTTCAACGCTCTCCTCTTTCTTACCGAGGTACGGCGCAACTTTATAGGCAATCCAGGAGGCGAACTGCTGCTGGTGACCAATTGAGAAACCGCAGCCGTCAGTCACTTCCTGCGTCGGTTTGTACATCATGTTGGAGGTGATACCCCAGTAGAGCGACACCAGCACTGCCGTGCAGATAATAGTGGTCCACATCGGATAGCCGAAGATATAGAAGAAGACGGCGATCAGACCCGCCTGCTGGAACATGATGTGCCCGGTGAGCATTATGGTGCGAATGCCGGTAATACGCCGCAGCAGGACGAACGTAATGTTCAACGCCAGCGCGAGCAGCACCGCATACCCCACCCAGCTGTAAGCCTCGCCCATGCGTTCAATGGTCGCCATCATCGAGGCGTAGGTGTCAGAGATGGCACCGTTAATGCCATAAACTTCCGACATTTTGGCGACAACAGGCTTGAACGTGCTGGTTAATATACCTGACCCTGCCTGCAGCAACATAAACCCGATAATCGTTTTGATGGTGCCTTTCACAATTACGCTCGCGCTTTTGCGTAACAGGATATAGCCAAGGCAGGTCACAATACCCAACAACAGCGGCGCATTGGTCATTACCTGGTTGAAGAAAACGGTAAAGACGCTGTAGAGGATTTCCATAACACACTCCAGAAAGTGAGGGTACGAAGGATAAACTGCGTACAAGAAGTGCCCTCACTCTAGTAATCACAAATAATCACCACAAGATTGCATTTGATTATTTGTGACGTGTCACGCATATTATTTCCCTGCACTTTATAGTGATTTTCATTCAGCATTCACCATCACAAATTTTTTCTTTTAATTTATACAATTAACAAAACACACCAACAATTAAGCCTGTTTGCGCACCCGCTCAAGACCCCCATACCCGATCTATCAATCAATAAAATCACCATTGCAAAGCTGATTTAATGGTGACAACATAAATCACAACACATCACATTATGATTAATTATGATTGAAACAGGGAGTCAAACGATGAGTAAAGTAAAATCCATCACCCGCGAATCATGGATTCTGAGCACTTTCCCGGAATGGGGTAGCTGGCTGAATGAAGAGATCGAACAGGAACAGGTCGCACCGGGCACCTTTGCGATGTGGTGGCTGGGTTGCACCGGGATTTGGCTAAAATCGGAGGGCGGCGCAAACATCTGTGTCGATTTCTGGTGCGGGACGGGCAAGCAGAGCCATGGCAATCCGCTGATGAAAGCAGGCCATCAGATGCAGCGCATGGCTGGCGTCAAAAAACTGCAGCCGAACCTGCGCACCACGCCGTTTGTGCTGGATCCGTTCGCGATTCGTCAGATCGATGCCGTGCTCTCAACCCACGATCACAACGATCATATCGACGTGAACGTAGCAGCAGCGGTCATGCAAAACTGCGCCGACGATGTGCCCTTTATTGGGCCACAAACCTGCGTGGATCTGTGGATGGGTTGGGGTGTGCCAAAAGAGCGCTGCATCGTGATGAAGCCCGGCGACGTTGTGAAAATCAAAGACATTGAGATCCATGCCCTCGACGCCTTTGACCGTACCGCATTGATTACTCTGCCTGCCGACCAAAAAGCGGCTGGCGTGCTGCCAGACGGCATGGACGAGCGCGCGGTGAACTACCTGTTCAAAACGCCTAGCGGATCGCTCTATCACAGCGGCGATTCGCACTACTCCAACTACTATGCGAAGCACGGCAACGAGCATCGCATCGACGTAGCGCTGGGATCGTACGGGGAAAACCCGCGCGGTATCACCGATAAAATGACCAGCGCCGATATGCTGCGCATGGCGGAAGCGCTCAACACCAAAGTCGTGATCCCGTTCCACCACGATATCTGGTCAAACTTCCAGGCCGATCCACAGGAGATCCGCGTCCTGTGGGAAATGAAAAAAGATCGTCTTAAGTATGGCTTCAAGCCGTTTATCTGGCAGGTCGGCGGCAAATTTACCTGGCCGCTGGACAAAGATAATTTCGAATACCACTACCCGCGTGGTTTCGATGACTGCTTCACGATAGAACCCGATCTGCCGTTCAAATCGTTCCTGTAGTGGCGGAACTCAGGTTGCCAGGCGAGTCGCCTGGCAATTCTCTCATTTGCTTAGTATTTTCAGGCTATTTCAAATATCATCTTTTAAAATCAATTTATTTCGGAATAGCTCATGACGGAAGCGCAACGGCATCAAATTTTACTGGAACTCCTGGCGCAAACCGGCTTTGTCACCGTCGAACAAGTGATTGATCGCCTGGCAATCTCCCCAGCCACGGCGCGGCGTGATATCAACAAACTGGATGAGAGCGGGAAGCTCAAAAAAGTACGCAACGGTGCCGAGGCGATCAGCCAGCAGCGCCCGCGCTGGACGCCGATGAATATCCATCAGGCGCAGAATCATGATGAAAAAGTGCGTATTGCGCGGGCGGCTTCGCAGCTGGTGAATCCGGGGGAAAGCGTGGTGATCAACTGCGGCTCCACGGCCTTTTTACTGGGCCGCGAGATGTGCGGGAAGCCAGTGCAAATCATCACGAACTATCTGCCGCTGGCCAATTACCTGATCGACCAGGAGCATGAAAGCGTGGTGATCATGGGCGGCCAGTACAACAAAAGTCAGTCCATCACCCTCAGCCCACAGGACAGCGAAAACAGCCTGTATGCCGGGCACTGGATGTTTACCAGCGGTAAGGGCCTGACTGCCGACGGGCTGTACAAAACCGATATGCTGACGGCGATGGCGGAGCAGAATATGCTAAACGTTGTCGGAAAACTGGTGGTACTGGTCGACAGCAGCAAAGTAGGCGAGCGCGCCGGCATGCTGTTCAGCCGGGCAGAACAGATCGACATGGTGATCACCGGCAAAAACGCTAACCCTCAGATCCTGCAAAAACTGGAGGATCTGGGTGTCACCATTCTTCGCGTTTAGAGATGCTTTTGGAAAAAACCGGTCGTGGCATCCAGCGCCGTGGGCGTGATGCGATGCCCCACACCGACTTCCCACAGGCAGGTCAGGTTTTTATCCAGCCCCTCACGCAACAATGCCTGCTGTAATCGGAATGTCTCGGCGGCAGGCACAATATCGTCTGCTTCGCCGTGCCAGAGCAGCAGCGGGCGGTCTGCCAGACGCGGTAAGGCGTGTGTCACGTCCCACTCCGCGAGGGTTGCCAGAACGCTTTCAACGTCCTGCGCCTGTGGCGGAAAGAGAGTCTGCGACAGAGAGGTAAAGTATCCCGACCCCATCAGGCTCGCTACGCATTTTACCTCCGGGTGGCGCGCCATAATGCCCAGCGCGGTCATGCCGCCCATCGACGCCCCCGCGACGGCAAGACGTTCATCGGCCACCAGCCCCGCCGCATAAAGCGCATCGCGAAGCCCAGCGAACTCCGCCAAACTGCCGTGTAATATTTGCCAGAACTGCCCTAACCGCGCCTGCTCATCACCCGTAAACCGCGCCCCGTGCCGGGGTGCATCCGGCATCACCACGCGAAAACCCGCCTGCGCCAGCGCGACGGCAAAATAGCTGTAAACCAGTTTTGATGAGGTAAACCCATGATAAAAAATAATAACGGGTAAAGGTTGCTCACTTAACCCCGCCGGAAAAGCGTGTAGAATTTCATGGTCGCCAAGCCGCTGAGTCTTAAGTTCAATCATCGTCGATCCTCTTTCTAATGGGTGATTCATAATCTTGAGAACTGGATTACGCTTTCACGATATTTTCATTCGAAAATGACGTCACAGATAACAGTTTGGGAACATTCCCCCAAAATGAAATTCGCAGACATCTACACTATGGCTATCAGGAAACGAGATATGGTTATGCGCAGGTTCGCTGCTTTATTGCTGGTGCTGCTGTTAACAAGCTGTAGCGTGCTGGAAGGAACACCACAGCCCGCCCCGGCCGCCACCAGTTATCCTCAGGAAATTCGTCGTAATCAGACCGAAGGATTACAACGTATGGGTACCGTCAGTGTGCTGGTTCGTGGCTCACCGGCGGATGCGGAGGATGCAATAAAAGCGAAAGCTGTCGCCGCAAAAGCAGATTACTACGTCATTATTATGGTGGATGAAACCATTATTACCGGACAGTGGTACTCGCAAGCCATTTTGTATCGCAAATAACTGTCAGGATTTAAACGACATTTACACTGCTTTGCGTCCATAGACGTTTTCCTGTCCACAATAAACTCCATGCCTGTGACAATGGAAGTGAGTTTATTTGCGAAGGATTGCCCGGCGGATACCGGAGACATGTGAAATGGAGCTGACAATGAAACGATCTCTTGCTTTGACCTCACTGCTGCTCTCAGCGGGGCTGATGAGCACAACCGCGCAGTCAGCCGAATTTGCCAGCGCTGATTGTGTCACAGGCTTAAATGAAATTGGCCTTATCTCCGTGAATAACATTTCAGGGAGCCCGCAAGACGTGGAACGTGTGATTGCATTTAAAGCGGATGAGCAGGGTGCTTCGTGGTATCGCATTGTCCAGATGCAGGAAGACCGATACGCCGACCAGTGGCGAGTACAGGCTATTCTTTACGCCTGACACGCCCCGATAAAAGCCACTTAATTTTAGTGGCTTTTGTATTTTTACCTATCTATTATCTTTAGCGCTACCAAATAGAGACAGTAGTGTAACATTTTGTTACATAAAGTTGATAAATGTTAGCTCCGCTCTGCCGTTGAACTGCCATACCTTTTCAACAATGAGCAATTTATGATCAACTTTTTCCGCCGTTCAGGCCTTGGCGCAAAGCTATCGTTACTTACCGGCGTGAGTGTCGCAACGCTCTTTCTGCTGTTCACTTTTCTTCTGAGCCATAAAGCCAGCCAACAGCTGGAAGCACTGGCGGTGGAAGATCTTCATAACCAGTCCACCGGTATCGTGGATATGGTGCAGATGTTTAATACCAGCCTGAGTGAAGAAGTTGAGAGTTACACTAAACTCTTCGGCACCTTTCTGCCCCAGCCGCTTAGCATCGATCCCGGTCAGCTACGCGCCATCAATGGCCAGAACGCCCCCTTGCTGAAAGGCGGCGATACCGAACTGCATGAAAACAACAGCTTCTCCGACGACTTTCTGAGTCGTACCGGCGCGATCTCAACCTTGTTTGTCCGCAGCGGCAACGATTTTGTACGCGTGGCAACCTCCCTGCGCAAAGAGAACGGTGAACGTGCGAGCGGTACCGTGCTGGACAACTCCAGCGCCGCCTTCAACGCCGTCACCAAAGGCGACGTCTATCGTGGCCTGGCCCTGCTGTTTGGCAAGCGCTACATCACGCAGTACCAGCCGGTTAAAGATGCGAGCGGTCAGGTGATTGCAATCGTGTTTGTCGGCGTAGATATCAGCCATTCCTGGAATGTGATGCGCGATAAAATTCTTAATCGCCGCCTGGGCGACAGCGGTCACTTTTACGTCCTGGATCGCAGCAACGGCAAAACACGCGGGCAGTATCTGTTCCACGCCAGCGAAGAGGGCCAACTGCCAAAATGGGATAGCGCCCTCCAGCAGCAACTGCTGAGCGGAAAAGAGGGCACCGTCGAGCGCATTAGCGACGATGGCCGCACGCTGAAAATGGCCTATACTCCGCTGCCGGGCTGGAACTGGACGATTGTCGGTGAAGTGGATAAATCCGCACTACTGGCGAACGTCAACGCCTTACGTGACCGCTTCCTGCTGGCAGGCGTCGTGCTCTCGGCGCTGTTCGCTGCCGCGTTTGTCATTATCATTCGCCGCTGGTTAACCCGCCCTCTGCGCGATGTGATTCACCTTGCCCGCCAGTACGCCGCAGGGGATCTGCGCGCCGAACTGCCCGTCAGCCGTCAGGATGAAGTGGGGCAACTGATCGGCGCGATTAACGGCATCGGCGGCGGGCTTCAGCAAATCGTGCACCAGGTGCGCGAAGCCGCAGGTGAGATTCACCTTGGCACCAACGCACTGGCAGCCGATGCGGGCGAAATCTCCGGGCAGATCAACAAACAGGCCAGCAGCGTTGAAGAAACCTCCGCGAGCATGGAGCAACTGGCCGCCACCGTGCAGCAAAATGCGGCGAACATGGAACAAACGCAGCAGCTGGTACGGGAAACATCGCGCGCTGTTCATCACGGTGGGGAAACGGTCGGTAACGCTGTCGCCACCATGGATGATATTCGCGACGCATCGAAACGTATCGAAGATATCACCCGCGTGATTGAGTCCATCGCGTTCCAGACCAATATTCTGGCGCTGAACGCTGCAGTAGAAGCCGCGCGCGCCGGTGAACATGGCAAAGGTTTTGCGGTGGTGGCGCAGGAGGTCCGGGCGCTGGCCGCGCGCAGTGCAAACGCCGTTAAAGAGATCGAGCAGCTTATCGGCGACACGCTGAAAAAGGTAAGCGAGGGCCACCAGCTGTCCGAGCAAACCCGGCAGGCGATGGACTCGATCATCGTGCATATCGATAACATCAACCAGCTGGTCACGGAGATTAACCACGCCTCGCACGAGCAGTCGGCGGGGATCCGTCAGGTCAATCTGGCGATGACCCACATCGGCGAAGCGACACATATTAACGCCGACCGCGTATCGCGCAGCGAGCAAACCGCACACACGCTGCGCGAGAAAGGCTCACACCTGACCGAGCTGGTAAGCCTGTTCCGCCTGAAGGGTTAACCGACTCGCCCCGTGGCGCGCAGCAGCAGTTCGTTTTGCACCTGTTCGCTCAGCAGCGAGCCGCCGCGGGGATCCAGCATCATGCGACACCAGGCTTGCGCCACCGGCGGCGAGGCATGTCGCAACATCTGCGCCCCGGCGCCCAGCAAAAAGAGCTGCTGGGTAATTTCCCGGCCCTGAGCCTCCTGCGGTTTACGCAGTTTTTGCTGCAGCTGCCGCCAGCCACGATCAAAATGACGATCCTGACCTTTCACCTGCGCGAAGTCCTCGTGCAGCACATCAACAATGCCCGAATGTTTCGTCAGCACCCGCAGTACATCCAGGCACATGATGTTGCCCGACCCCTCCCAGATGCTGTTCACCGGCATTTCGCGGTACAGGCGCGGCAATTCGCTCTCTTCGCAATACCCGGCACCGCCCAGCACTTCCATCGCCTCGGCGACAAAGGGAATTCCGCCTTTGCACACGCTGAATTTCGCTGCGGGCGTAAAGAGCCGTGCCCATGCAGATTCTTGCGGATCGTCCCGGCGATCCCAGGCGCGCGCCAGGCGGAACAGCAGCGCCGTTTGCCCTTCGAGCTGGAGCGCCATCCGGCTCAGCACATCGCGCATCAGTGGCTGGTCGATAAGGTTTTTGCCAAATGTCTGCCGCTGATGGGCATGATACAACGCGGCCGAGAGCGCGCGGCGCATCAGCCCGTGGCTGCCCAGTGCACAGTCAAAGCGCGTCAGGCCGCCCATCTTCAGGATTTGGCGCACACCCTCGCCCTCTTCGCCTAATAGCCAACCGGAGGCGTTCATAAACTCGACCTCACTGCTGGCGTTCGACCGGTTACCGAGCTTGTCTTTCAGGCGTTCCAGCCGGACGGCGTTGCGCTGCCCGTCAGGCAGAATGCGCGGAACGAAAAAGCACGACAGCCCTCCGTGAGCCTGAGCCAGCACCAGATGGGCATCGCTTTGCGGCACAGAGAAAAACCATTTATGTCCTATCAGCCGATAGCTGCCGTCGCCGCACTTCTCTGCCCGTGTGGTGTTGCTCAGCACATCGGACCCGCCCTGCTTTTCGGTCATTCCCATACCGATAAGCAGCCCACGCTTTTGCGCGCCGGACGCCAGATGCGGGTCGTAGCGATCGCTCAACAGCGGCGAGAGCCACTCGTGGAAGGGTTTGGGAAGTGATTGCTGAAGTAACGGCGTGGCGGCGAAGGTCATGGTGATGGGGCAAAGCGTTCCGGCCTCAACCTGAGCATGGAGCACAAACCGCGCGGCGCGGGCGACAAACGCCCCTTTACGCGCCTCCTCCTCCCACGCCAGATTGTGGACCCGATTAGCGCATAGCCCCTGCATCAGCAGATGCCACGCCGGATGGAAGCGTACATCGTCCAGCCGCTCCCCGCGCGGATCGTAACGTAACAGTTCCGGCGGATTGGCGTTTGCGAGGCGGCCCAGCTCCAGCGATTCCGCCGTTCCGAGCTGCTGGCCGATGCTGGCGAGAAATTCGCTGTCCCATTCCGCCCCTTCGCGTGCCACCGCCTCACGCAGCGCGCAATCGGACAGAAAAAGATTGCTGTTCGACAGGGGTACAGGCTGATTGAAAACCGTGTGTGTCTGCCAGTGCATATGTCTCCCTCCTTCAATGGCAATGAAGGTAAGTATGGACAGACTGCACAACGGCTGCATGGGAGTCGGGTCACAAGGCGACGATCTGATTGAAATCATTCGTGAAACAGGTCACACAATATAAGAATAAACTATTTCACGTCGGCCATTCTGTTGAATAATTTATTCTCATCTTCCGAGAGAGAATCATTATGCAATCTTCCCAACGTGCGCCGGATGCGCACAAGCGCGCTTTAATTGCAGGTTCGATTGGCAACTTCATCGAATGGTATGAATTCGCGGTGTACGGTTTTATGGCGACCGTCATTGCGAAGAACTTCTTCCAGCTGGAAGGTGAAGCGGGGATGACCAGCCTGATCCTCACCTACGCCTCATTTGCGATCGCGTTCTTCTTCCGCCCGCTCGGCGCAGTCGTTTTTGGCCGCATCGGCGACCGCATTGGCCGTAAGCCGACGCTGATTATCGTGCTGGTGCTGATGACGCTCGCGACGGCCGCTATCGGCATGGTGCCGGTTTACGCCAGCATCGGCATTGCCGCACCGCTGATCATTACCGGGCTGCGCATTTTGCAGGGCCTGTTTGCGGGCGGCGAGTACGGCGGGGCCGTGTCGCTGATGACCGAGTTCGCCCCGCGTGGCAAACGGGGGCTTTACGGCGCGTGGCAATCCTTTACCGTGGCACTTGGGCTGCTGGCTGGCGCTGGCATCGTCGCACTGCTTTCGGTCGTGATGACGCCGGACGCGCTGCATGACTGGGGCTGGCGTATTCCGTTCTTCCTCGCGCTGCCGATGGGCGTGGTCGCCCTGTGGCTGCGCGTCAGCATGGAAGAGACGCCGAGTTTTGTGCAGCAAAAGGAAAAACCGGTTGTCGCCGAAGCGCACACCGCTGCCACGCTGAAAGCGATTGTGATGGGGATTGGCCGTGTGATGGTCTGGTCAGCCGCCGGGTATACCTATCTGGTGATCATGCCGACCTATCTGCAATCCGCATTGCATACGGGCTTTAACCAGGCGCTGCTGATTGCGGTGATTTCGAATATCGGATTTGCGCTGACGATTATCCCGTCAGGAATACTCAGTGACCGCATCGGGCGACGCACGGTGATGGTGATGGCGACCGCGCTGCTGCTGATCCTCGCCCTGCCGCTGCTGAAAATTTTGCAGGCGGAATCCAGTACCCTGGCGGTGAAAGCGATTGTGGTGTTAATTGCGGGCGGTCTGGTGGGGATGCTCGCGGGGCCAGGGCCTGCGATGCTGTCGGAGATGTTCCCGACGCGCGTGCGCTATACCGGGCTGGGTCTGGCCTATTCGCTGTCTAACGCCATTTTCTCTGGCTGCGCGGGGTTGATTATCACCGGGTTGATCAAGCAGACGGGGAATCTGGATATTCCAGCGTATTACGTGATGGCGACGGCGGTGGTGAGCATTGTCGCGCTGATGACGCTGAATAAAGATGACCATTTGCGGTCTTTAGAAGAATAGTTTTCGGCCGGGTGGCAGCTTCGCCTGACCCGGCCTGGATGTTTTTGTAGACCCGGTAAGCGAAGCGCTACCGGGCACAAAAAATCACCCGCGCTGACGCACCGCTTCGAACAGGCAAATACCTGTTGCCACAGACACGTTCAGAGACGAGACGCTGCCCGCCATCGGAATGCTGATCAGCTCGTCGCAATGCTCGCGCGTCAGACGGCGCATCCCTTCCCCTTCAGCACCCATCACCAGCGCCATACGGCCGGTCATTTTGCTCTGATAAAGGGTATGGTCTGCTTCGCCAGCGGTGCCGACAATCCAGATATTCTCTTCCTGCAGCTGACGCATGGTGCGCGCCAGGTTGGTCACGCGGATCAACGGCACGTTTTCCGCCGCGCCACAGGCGACTTTCTTCGCCGTAGCATTGAGCTGCGCAGAACGGTCGCGCGGTACAATCACCGCATGTACGCCTGCCGCATCTGCACTACGCAGGCATGCGCCGAGGTTGTGCGGATCGGTCACGCCGTCGAGGATCAGGAAGAACGGGTTATCGAGCTGGGCGATCAGATCCGGCAGATCGTTTTCCTGATACTGACGGCCCGGTTTCGCACGCGCGATAATGCCCTGGTGAACGGCACCCTCGCTTTTTTCGTCGAGGAACTGGCGGCTCGCCAGCTGAATCACCACGCCCTGGGCTTCCAGCGCATGGATCAGGGGCAGCAGACGTTTATCCTCGCGGCCTTTCAGAATATACACTTCCTGAAAACGCTCCGGAGCGCGCTCCAGCAGGGCCTGCACCGCATGGATGCCGTAAATCATTTCACTCATTGATGGTTCTCATTAATTGCTTTTGCCGGGCAATTCTACGCTTGCCCGGCCGACAAAGGGTGAGGGAGTGTTACTCCGCCACTTTTTTCTTCGCAGCACGCTTCGCTTTGGTCGCGGCCGCTATTTTCTGGGTCTTGGCGGACGGTTTTTTCGCGCCTTTCTCTTTCTTCGCTTTGGGTGGTTTTGGCGCTGCTTTGCCTTTATCACCACGGAACGCGGCATCCGGCTCGAAGTTCACCTTTTTGCCCGCCTGACGACGCCTGCCGCCGGTTTTACCGTTCGACCCTTTTTTCGCTTTTTCGCGCTCGGTTTTACCGACGTTACGCGGAGCACGTTCGCTTGAGATCAGACTGAAATCAATCTTACGTTCGTCCATGTTAACGGCTTCCACCTTCACTTCCACGCGATCGCCCAGACGGTAAGTCTGACCGCCGGATTCACCCGTCAGGCGTTGACCAACCTGATCGTAGCGGTAGTAATCGTTATCCAGCGATGAAACGTGGACCAGGCCGTCGATAAACAGCTCGTCGAGACGCACAAAGAAGCCAAAGCCGGTAACGCTGGCGATGACGCCTTTAAAGACATTGCCCACCTGATCCAGCATGAAGTCACACTTCAGCCAGTCCGCCACGTCACGCGTTGCTTCGTCGGCGCGACGTTCGGCCATGGAACAGTGCTGACCAAGCTGGAGCATCTCTTCCATGGAATAGTGGTAGCCGCCCGTTTCGGTGGTGTTGCCCTTATGCCCCTGCTCTTGCGCCAGCAGATATTTAATGGCGCGGTGCAGCGACAGATCCGGGTAACGACGAATCGGCGAGGTAAAGTGCGCATAAGACTGCAGCGCCAGGCCGAAGTGACCACGGTTTTCCGGATCGTAAATCGCCTGTTTCATGGAGCGCAGCAGCATGGTTTGCAGCATTTCCGCATCCGGACGATCGCTGATGGACTCCAGCAGCTCGGCGTAATCGCGCGGCTCTGGTTTACTGCCACCCGGCAGCTCCAGGCCCAGCTCCGCCAGCACCGAACGGAACGCGGTGATCGCTTCAGTGGTCGGTTTATCGTGAATACGGAACAGCGCAGGCTCTTTGGCTTTCTCAACGAAACGCGCCGCCGAGATGTTTGCCAGGATCATGCACTCTTCAATCAGTTTGTGGGCATCGTTACGCTGCGTCTGCTCGATACGCTCGATACGACGTTCAGCGTTGAAGATGAACTTCGCCTCTTCGCTCTCAAAGGAGATCCCGCCGCGCTCTTCGCGCGCCTGGTCCAGCACTTTGTAGAGGTTGTGCAGCTCTTCGATGTGTTTGACCAGCGGCGCATATTGCTCGCGCAGCTCCTGGTCGCCCTGCAGCATGTGCCAGACTTTGGTGTATGTCAGGCGCGCGTGCGAGCTCATCACTGCTTCATAGAATTTATAGCCGGTTAAGCGCCCTTTGGTGGAGATGGTCATTTCACAGACCATACACAGACGATCAACCTGCGGGTTCAGGGAGCATAGCCCGTTGGAGAGCACTTCCGGCAGCATTGGCACGACCTGCGACGGGAAGTACACGGATGTACCACGGCTGCGGGCTTCGCTGTCCAGCGGGGTGTTGGGGCGGACGTAATAGCTGACGTCAGCAATCGCCACCCACAAACGCCAGCCGCCGCCGCGTTTTTTCTCGCAGAAGACGGCGTCATCGAAGTCGCGAGCGTCTTCGCCATCAATGGTCACCAGCGGCAGATCGCGCAGATCCACGCGGCCGATTTTGGCCTCTTCCGGGACCTGCTCTTTCAGATCTTTGACCTGATTTTCAACCGCAGCCGGCCAGACGTAAGGGATTTCATGCGTACGCAGCGCCATATCTACGGCCATGCTGGTGCCCATGTTATCGCCGAGCACTTCCACGATCTTACCAATCGCTTTGGTGCGGCGCGTTGGACGCTGGGTGAGTTCGACTACCACCACAAAGCCCATGCGTGCGCCCATCACCTCTTCCGGCGGGATCAGGATGTCGAAGCTCAGACGGCTGTCGTCCGGCACTACAAAGCCCACGCCTGCATCGGTGAAGTAACGCCCGACGATCTGGCTGGTTTTGGGTACCAGCACGCGAACGACGCGCGCTTCGCGGCGGCCCTTGCGGTCAGCCCCTAACGGCTGCGCCAGAATCTGATCGCCGTGGATGCACATCTTCATCTGTTCAGAGGACAGATACAGGTCGTCTTTGCGGCCTTCTACGCGCAGGAAGCCGAAACCATCGCGATGGCCGATGACGGTGCCTTTGAGCAGGTCAAGACGTTCCGGCAGCGCGTAGCACTGGCGACGCGTAAAGACCAGCTGGCCATCACGCTCCATGGCGCGCAGGCGGCGACGAAGGGCTTCAATTTGCTCTTCGCCTTCAATGTTTAATTCAACGGCAAGTTCTTCACGATTGGCGGGCTTTTCGCGTTTTGTTAAGTGTTCGATGATGAACTCGCGGCTTGGGATAGGATTCGCGTACTTTTCTGCTTCGCGTTCCTGGAAAGGATCATGTGACATGTCGGTTCCTCCGTTGTCAGCTCCGGTGGAAATTTTCTTCATTCCACCAGCAATAATTTATATAGCGGTTGATTCTCTTCAACCAAATCGGCCAGCGTGTAGTTATCCAGTTCCTTGAGAAAACTTTGCACAGCCGTAGAAAGCGCCTTTTTCAGGCGGCAAGCGGGGGTGATGTGGCAAAAGTCGCTGCTGCAGTTCACCAGAGTTAATGGCTCCAGTTCACGTACCACATCTCCAACACGAATACTCTGTGCAGGTTTTCCGAGACGAATCCCCCCGTTTTTCCCGCGGACGGCAGCTACGTATCCCGCACGGCTAAGTTGATTGATTATTTTGACCATATGATTACGGGACACGCCGTACACCTCTGTCACCTCAGAGATACTGGTCATCTGTCCTTGTGGCAACGACGCCATGTAAATCAGCGCACGTAAGCCGTAATCGGTGAAACTCGTTAACTGCACATCAACCTCAGGAAAAGGGAAAAACGCGGTCTAACCGCAGAGATATTCACTATTGATGATAAACCAGCCAGATACTTAGCGGCTAATTTATTTGACTGAAAGGGGGAAAGAGGAACTAAAAAGCCGGATACGCGTTGCTTATCCGGCTTAAGAAGCGTTTTGTAGGCCTGGCAAGCATAGCGCCGCCAGGCAGAACGAGGTTTAAGCGTCGAACGGGTCGCGCAGAATCATCGTTTCGGTACGGTCAGGGCCGGTAGAGATAATATCGATCGGCACTTCGGTCAGTTCTTCAATACGCTTGATGTAGTCCAGCGCGGCTTTCGGCAGACCGCTACGCTCTTTCACACCAAAGGTGGTTTCGGACCAGCCTGGCATGGTTTCGTAAATCGGCTCGATACCTTCCCAGTCGTCAGCGGCCAGCGGAGTGGTGGTCACTTCGCGGCCATCTGGCATACGGTAGCCCACGCAGATTTTCACTTCTTTCAGGCCGTCCAGCACGTCCAGCTTGGTCAGGCAGAAGCCAGACAGGGAGTTGATCTGCACTGCGCGACGCACTGCAACCGCATCCAGCCAGCCGGTACGACGACGACGACCGGTGGTCGCGCCAAACTCGTTACCTTGCTTGCACAGGAACTCGCCGATGTCATCAAACAGCTCAGTCGGGAACGGACCTGCACCCACGCGAGTGGAGTAAGCTTTAATGATACCCAGCACGTAATCCACATAACGTGGACCCAGGCCGGAGCCAGTCGCCACGCCACCCGCGGTGGTGTTAGAGGAGGTCACGTACGGATAGGTACCGTGGTCGATATCCAGCAGCGTACCCTGCGCGCCTTCGAACATGACGAAATCGCCACGTTTGCGCGCCTGGTCCAGCAGATCGGACACATCCACAACCATACCGGTCAGGATGTCAGCAACCGCCATGACATCATCCAGTACTTTCTGGTAGTCAACGGCGTCTACTTTGTAGAAGTTCACCAGCTGGAAGTTGTGATATTCCATCACTTCTTTCAGTTTTTCAGCGAAGGTGGCTTTGTCGAACAGGTCGCCAACGCGCAGACCGCGACGAGCAACTTTATCTTCGTAAGCAGGGCCGATACCACGGCCGGTGGTGCCGATAGCTTTCGCGCCACGTGCTTTTTCGCGCGCCACGTCCAGTGCGACGTGATAGTCGAGGATCAGCGGGCAGGCTTCGGAGAGCAGCAGACGCTCACGAACCGGGATACCACGGTCTTCCAGGCCTTTCATCTCTTTCATCAGCGCAGCAGGAGACAGCACAACACCGTTACCGATGATGCTGGTCACATTTTCACGAAGAATGCCTGATGGAATAAGATGGAGGACGGTTTTTTCACCGTTGATTACGAGAGTATGGCCTGCGTTGTGACCACCCTGATAGCGTACAACATATTTAGCACGTTCAGTCAGAAGATCGACAATCTTCCCTTTACCTTCGTCACCCCATTGGGTGCCCAGTACGACAACGTTGTTACCCATTTTTCAAAATCACCGATTGCTTAAAAATGGATTCTACCACCGCTTTTTCAGAGTTACAGCACTTTTTGCCCTCAATATAATGCAAATCCGACCACTTTTTGATCAGCCAATCGTTTTCCTCAACATGTAGTAGATCACCACTCCTGCAACCACAAGACCCCCGCCAAAACGACGTAAAATATTATCCGGCAGTTGGGGTCATGGTGGCGATCATTCGGCGCCAGGCGCGCGGATAAAGCATCGGGCCAAGGCCTTCGAGCACCAAAACCAGAGCAAGCGCCAGCAAGATGGTGGAATTCATTTTAGCTCCTGATAAAAGAAAACCACCGCTCCGTTGAGAGCGGTGGTTTGATAACTCAAACGAGATGGAGTTTATCGCGTGGCGTTGCCTGGCGTCTTCATATAACGGAAGAAATCGCTGTCAGGACTGAGCACCATCACATCCTGGTTGCTCTGGAAGCTGTTTTCATACGCACGCAGGCTACGGATAAAGGCATAGAAATCCGGATCCTGGCTGAATGCATCGGCAAACAGTTTCGCGGCTTCCGCATCGCCTTCACCGCGCATAATGCGGCCCTGACGTTCGGATTCAGCCAGCGTTTTCGTCACTTCATAGTCCGCTGTCGCGCGCAGTTTCTCAGCCTCTTCCTGACCCTGTGAACGGTGGCGACGGGCAACCGCTTCACGCTCAGCGCGCATACGGTTGTAAATCGCTTCGGACACTTCCGCAGGCAGGTTAATCTGCTTGATACGCACATCGACCACTTCGATACCTAACGCCGCCATACTGTTCGGGTTGATCACCGGCACTTTGCCGTTGGTTTCAGCCTGAACACGCTCAGCCGCTTTAGCAATCGCATCGTCCGCTGCTGGCGTCGCAACTTCGTCTTCCGTGCCCGCAGTACCGGAGTTCAGCGCATCACGCACTTCCAGGGTCAGACGACCACGGGAGTCGGTCACGATGTCTTTCACATCCAGACGACCAATTTCAGAACGCAGACGGTCAGAGAACTTACGTTTCAGCAGCACTTCGGCCTGAGAGACGTCACCGCCGCCTGTTGCCAGGTAGTAACGGCTGAAGTCGCTGATACGCCATTTGATGTAAGAATCGACGATCAGGTCTTTTTTCTCTTTGGTGACAAAACGATCGGCCTGGTTATCCATCGTCTGGATACGAGCGTCGAGCATTTTCACTGATTCAATCATCGGGAGCTTGAAGTGCAGACCCGGTTCAAAGACCAGCGGTTTGTTTTCATCGTCACGAAGGACTTTACCGAAGCGCATGGTAATCCCGCGCTCGCCCTCTTTCACCACAAAGATGGAGGTATAAAGTACGACCAGCGCGATGATGATAATCGCAATAACTGACTTACGCATCGTTATTCCCCCTGACGCTGGCTGTCGTTACGCTGTGCGTTGGCACGGCGTTGGTCCATGATGTCACCATCGCTTGAAGAAGACGTGGTATTGGCGCTGGAACTGCTGCTGGATGCCGGAGGCAGACGCAGCAGATTGTTTGCTCCGCTGTTATCCTGCTTTGCCGCAGGCGCATTACCGCCTTTCAGCATCTGGTCCAGCGGTAGCACCATCAGGTTGCCACCTTTGTTGTCGTTCACCAGCACTTTACGGGTGTGGCTCAACACTTTCTCCATGGTCTCGATATACAGACGCTCACGGGTAATTTCCGGGGCAGCTTTATATTCCGGCAGGAGCTTCGCGAAGCGAGCCACTTCACCCTGGGCTTCCAGGATGGTCTGAGTCTTATACGCACGCGCCTCTTCGAGGATACGCTGCGCCTGACCGTTAGCACGAGGCTGAACTTCGTTGGTGTAAGCTTCAGCTTCACGGATGTATTGCTGTTCGTTTTCACGTGCGGCAATTGCATCATCGAAGGCAGCTTTGACCTCTTCCGGCGGACGAGCGGCCTGGAAGTTGACGTCCAGCAGGGTGATACCCATGTTGTACGGACGGATGGTCTCTTCCAGCTCGCGCTGGGTATCGCTACGAATAACGGTACGACCTTCGGTCAGGATACGGTCCATGGTGTATTTACCGATCACGCCACGCAGGGCGCTGTCGGTAGCCTGACGCAGACTGTCGTCGGCGCTGGTCACACTGAACAGATAGTGTTGCGGATCGGTGACGCGGTACTGCACGTTCATCTCAACGCGCACCACGTTCTCGTCAGAGGTCAGCATCACGCCAGACGCCGCCAGTTCGCGTACCGATTCCACGTTTACCGCAGTCACGTTATCCACGAACGTTGGCTTCCAGTTCAGACCCGGCTCAACCAGATGGCTAAACTTACCGAAACGAGTGACCACACCGCGCTCAGCTTCTTTAATGGTGTAGAACCCGCTGGCAGCCCAAATGATGACCACGGCAGCAGCAACAATGCTCACTACGCGGCCACCCATGTGCGGGCGCGGACCCTGAGTGGAATTTCCACCCGAGCCAGAACCTTTACCTGTACCGAAACCACCAAGCTTTTTGCTCAGCTTGCGAAAGATATCGTCCAGATCAGGAGGCCCCTGCTCGCGACCACCTTTGTTGCCATTTCCCCCAGAGTTGCCGCCTTGATTATTGCTGCTTCCCCACGGGTCGCGGTCTTGTCCGTTATTACCGGGCTGATTCCACGCCATGTATATGCTCCATATTTGTTATGCAAGGGCGAATTTTCAGGCTCGTGCACCTTTATCTGGTCAGACGACGTAGTCCACCAGCGTAGGTTCTTGTTTACAGAGGCGACGCCAGTCAACGATCGGCATACGCACCTGCATCCCCACGCTGCCGTCATCCTCCATCCACTCTTTTTCTATCGCCTGAAGCTGATAAAACCGGCTGCGCAGCCTGCCTTCCTGTGGCGGCAGACGCAGCGTGTGCTGAGCCACCTCACCAGAAAGACGTTCTGTCAAAGCCTGGAAAAGTAGTGGCACACCGACACCGGTCTGAGCGGAAAGCCAGACCCGAATCGGTTTGTTCTCTTCATCTCGGTCGATACGTGGCTCGAAATCGTCCAGCATATCGATTTTGTTCATCACCAGAAGCGTTGGGATCTCGTGCGCATCGATCTCTTCGAGCACGGTATTCACCGCGTCGATGTTTTCCTGCACGCGAACATCCGCAGCGTCGATGATATGCAGCAGCAGCGTCGCCTGACGCGTCTCCTGCAGTGTGGCTTTAAACGCGGCCACCAGATCGTGTGGCAAATGACGAATAAACCCTACGGTATCCGCCAGCACTGTTTCACCCACATCCGCAACGTCAATGCGACGCAGCGTCGGGTCAAGGGTCGCAAACAACTGGTCTGCGGCATAAACCTTGGCCTCGGTGATCTGGTTAAACAGGGTGGATTTACCGGCGTTGGTATACCCCACCAGCGACACCGTTGGGATGTCAGCTTTGGTTCGCGAACGACGTCCTTGCTCACGCTGTTTTTCAACTCTTGCCAGACGTGAGAGGATCTGGGTAATACGGCCGCGCAGCAGTCGACGGTCGGTTTCGAGCTGGGTTTCACCCGGACCGCGTAAACCAATCCCGCCTTTTTGCCTTTCAAGGTGGGTCCAGCCGCGCACAAGACGCGTGGCCAGATGACGCAATTGCGCCAGCTCAACCTGCAATTTCCCCTCGTGGGTACGTGCACGTTGAGCAAAAATGTCTAAAATCAGTCCGGTACGGTCGATAACACGACATTCGCACAGGGCTTCCAGGTTACGCTCTTGAGCCGGAGATAGCGCATGGTCAAACAGCACGACGGACGCGCCGGTTGCTTTTACGGCTTCCGCAATTTCGACTGCTTTACCTTCACCAACAAAAAACTTTGGGTGCGGCGCTTTACGGCTACCGGTAATCACCTGTAATGCTTCGACACCGGCAGAAGAGACCAGAGCTTCAAACTCCTGGAGATCTTCCATATCTTTGTCTTGCGTAAAATAGATGTGTACCAGTACCGCATGCTCGCCGGCATCATAACGGTCAAACAAGCGTATTATCCTCAAAATAAATCAGCGGGGAACGCAGAAACCTGGCTCCCCGTGTGGAAAAACAGCCCGTTACCTTATTCGGTTTCTTCGCTGTCCTGCGCAGGAGCAGAAGAGCCCTGTGCGTTGCTGCCATGATGGTAGTTACTACCGGTGCCGCCGCCAGCGTTGTTGCTGTGATGAGATACTGGACGAGACGGAACAACAGTAGAGATAGCGTGCTTATAAACCATCTGGCTGACCGTGTTTTTCAACAGGATCACGAACTGATCGAAAGACTCAATCTGACCTTGCAGCTTAATACCATTCACCAAATAAATAGAAACTGGAACACGTTCACGACGCAATGCGTTCAGAAACGGATCTTGTAAAGATTGCCCCTTAGCCATTCTATCTTTTCCTTATATGCTTGTTATGTACTTAGAACCTTGCGATTCTGAAAAATTGCGCACGATACGACTTAATTGTACACATTCAGTCTGCGATAGCACCCACAACCTGTAAAACTTCATTGTACGCCTGGTCTGGCTTCTCACTGTCTAACCAGTGGATACCGTCCCAACCGCGCAACCAGGTTATCTGGCGTTTCGCTAACTGTCTGGTGGCGCAAACACCTCGATAAACCATTTCATCGTATGAGATCTCACCTTCAATGTATGACCACATCTGGCGGTATCCGACACAACGAATGGAAGGCATGTCCGTATGCAAATCTCCGCGAGCAAATAGCGCCCGCACTTCTGCTTCAAAACCTGAAGCTAACATCTGATGAAAACGCTGCTCAATTCGTTGATGGAGCAGTTCACGGCTCGCCGGGGCGATGGCGAACTGATGCACCTGATACGGCAGAGCCTCTCCTGACGTTTGCGTCAGTTCCGTTAAAGTTTTACCCGAAATGAAAAAAACTTCCAGTGCCCGGGAAAGCCTTTGCGGATCATTTGGATGAATCCGTGCTGCGGCAACCGGGTCAATGTCCTCCAGCTGCTTGTGCAACGCGCCCCATCCTTGCTCTGCCGCCTGCTGCTCAATTCTGGCTCTCACCTCAGGGTCTGCGGATGGCAAGGGTGATAACCCTTCCAGCAGCGCCTTGAAGTAGAGCATGGTCCCGCCAACTAACAACGGTATCCGGCCCGCTGCGGTGATCTCGGCCATTTGCGCCAGCGCATCGCGGCGGAAATCCGCTGCGGAGTACGCCTGCGACGGGTCGAGAATATCCAGCAGTCGGTGCGGTGCCGCGCGCAGTTCTTCTGCGTCTGGCTTCGCCGTGCCGATATCCATCCCTTGATAAATAAGGGCGGAATCGACGCTAATCAACTCTACTGGCAAAACTTTACGTAGCTCAATGGCTAACGCGGTTTTACCCGAGGCCGTTGGGCCCATTAAAAAAATCGCCTTTGGCAGGCTCGCCTTACTCACATCACTCATTTTTCAGGGCATTCATCGCCGAATCTAAATCAACACGTTGTAATAAACCACCCGGCGGTGCTTTGACCAAATGAGGGCAAAGACGTTCAACTTCGGCCAATACGGTAATGGCTTGCGCCATATTCCACGGATGATGGTCGCTCGCTAAATGACGGGCGATCCACTGCGCGGTATTGGTGGCATCAAAGGTCGTTTGCTGCGCCAGGTAGCCTATCAGTTCAGGAATCAAGTTTTGTAAATTTTGTTGGCGTAAGGGTAAAGGCACCGCGCGAATCGTCACATGATGCGCCTCTAACACAAATTCGATGCCCATTTCCGCCAACAGCGCTTTCGCACGGTTTAACAGGCCGGCTTCGTCCGCTGAAATTTTGAGCCGAACCGGAATCAGCAGCGGCTGAGCACAGGCCGCATTTGCCCCGGGCGTCAGCTGTGCCTGCTTCAGCCAGCGCTCCGCAACCGGTAACGCCAGCAGAGCCAGTTTCCCGTCACGCTCCAGCAGCGCCACATCCGGCGCAATGATGGTTAACACCCGACCAAAACTTTGGCTGTGGCCTTCCAGCGCGGGGGCCGCTGGCGCCACGGGCTCTTTGCGCTCTACGGCTGGAGTATCCAGCAATTTGCTATAAAGCGCACCCTGCTGCTTTTGATAACCCGGCGCATGAGGGTAATTCGCCCCGCTCGGGCGCGGCGCCTGGCTGGTCGGGGAATAGCGCGGGGTTTCGGGTTCACGGGCAACGGCGGGTTCTGCAAACTGGTTACGGCCAGCCGCCACGCGGTTTTCCGGGATCGGACGCGGCGCGACGCTCTCTTCTTCCAGCGGCAATACCGGTTCCGCCTGCTGCTGTAAAACGCTCAGCACGCCCTGATAGATAAAATCATGGACCAGACGCGACTGATGGAAACGCACTTCATGCTTGGCAGGATGCACGTTGACATCCACCTGATGCGGATCGATTTCAAGATAGAGAACAAACGCAGGCTGCTGATCCGCGCCGAGTTTATCTTCGCAGGCCTGGCGGATAGCGTGGTTGATCAGACGATCGCGCATCATGCGACCGTTGACGTAACAGTACTGGATTTCCGCCAGCGCCGCGTTCATGGATTTTGGATCGGCCACCCAGCCGCGCATCGCGAGATCGCCGTGCTGCCATTCAATTGCCAGCGCCTGTTCCAAAAAGCCAGTCCCGCAAATTGCCCCCAAGCGACGCTCTTTCTGCCCGCCTTCCGCAACGGCGCGATACTGGCGCATCACTTTGCCGTTGTGGCTCAGGTTGATCGTCACGTCAAAACGCGCCAGCGCGATGCGGCGAATGATTTCGTCGATGTGGCCAAATTCGGTTTTTTCGGTGCGCATAAACTTGCGCCGCGCCGGGGTGTTGTAAAAGAGATCCAGCACTTCCAGCGTGGTGCCCACCGGATGCGCGGCGGGTTTGACGGTCACGTCCATGTCGCGCCCTTCCGCGTACGCCTGCCAGGCCTCCTGCTGTTCGGCGGTACGGGAGGTGAGCGTCAGACGAGAAACGGAGCTGATACTGGCCAGCGCTTCGCCGCGAAAACCGAGGCTGATAATGGCTTCCAGATCGTCGAGAGAGGCAATTTTACTGGTGGCGTGACGCGCCAGCGCCAGCGCCAGCTCGTCTTTTTTGATCCCACAGCCGTTGTCGCGAATGCGGATAAGTTTGGCACCGCCGCGTTCGATATCAATATCGATGCGGGTGGCTCCCGCATCGAGACTGTTTTCAACCAGCTCTTTCACGACCGATGCAGGACGCTCCACCACCTCGCCGGCGGCGATTTGGTTCGCAAGCTGCGGCGGCAGAACCTGAATCGGCATGATCTCTCCTTAGTTGGTCGCGCTCATGTCGCCAGGCAGGGCGGCGCTGGCGGTTTGACCCGCGCCCCCTTGCGGCGCTGACTGGAGCGGATGCGCGGCAAAATAGTTGCGCAGACCGTTATAAATCGCATCGGCAATTTGCTGCTGATAGCTGTCGCTGCCCAGCAGGCGCTCTTCGCCGTTATTGGTGATAAAACCGGTTTCAACCAGAATCGACGGGATATCCGGTGAGCGTAACACCCCTAAACTCGCATGCTCAGGACGGCGTTTGTGGATCGCACCGACGCGCTGAAGCTGGCTAATCACGTTCGTCGCCACATCATACCCGACGCGCTGAGAATGGCCGAATTGTAAATCCAGTACCGCCTGGCTGAGGTATGGGTCGGACTGGCTGTTCGCCAGCACGTCACCTGCGCCGCCGAGCAGTTCAGACTGTTTCTCATGCTCCTCGAGCCAGTTCGCCATTTCGCTGTTCGCACGACGATTTGACAGCACCCACACCGACGCACCGGTCGCGCTGCGATTCGGCGCAGCATCCGCGTGAATCGACACCAGGAAGTTGGCGTTTTGCTTACGCGCCACGTCGGAACGCCCCATCACGGAGATAAAGTAGTCGCCGTCGCGGGTCATGACGCCTTTAAACATCGGATCGTCATTCAGCAACGCGCGCAACTTACGTGCAATCGAAATCGTGACGTTTTTCTCCTGCGTACCACCCGGCCCAATCGCGCCAGGGTCCTGACCGCCGTGACCGGCATCAATGGCAATGATCACTCTCTCATCGGACGACACCGCACGGGCGCGCGCCGCGGGACGCGTCACGGTATTGCTGCTGGTGACGCTGGTAAGACGATCGTTTTGCGCTTTGAACGGATTCCGCGCCGGTTCAGAAGGACGCGGCGCGACCACCGGCTGCTCTACACGTTGTGCCACGACGGGCGCTGGCGGCGGAGGCGGAACATCGGCATTGATGGTAAAGACCACGGTGTAGTTAGCACCATTTTGCTGCTTCACCGCACGGGTTTTGCCGTTTTGCGTCAGATCCACCACCAGTCGCAGGGACTGAGGATCTTTTGCATTGCCGGAGCGAATACTTTTCACCAGGTTATTCCCGCTAAACTGCAGCGGTAGCCCCTGGATCACGCCGGTCTGTTTGATATCCAGCGCAACGCTACGTTTATCGACCTGGGTAAAGGCGTAATCGGGATCGCCCATAAAACTGAAGGTGATACGCGCCTGCGCATCACCGTTGGACACCTGAATGTCCGATAAGCTCGCCGCACCGGCCTGCGCGCACAGCAGCACCGTGGCGGCCAACAACCAACCTTTAACGCGATTAATCATCCCGTTATCCCTTCATTCAGCTGGCTAAGCGAGCCAGCAAGGAACAGCCTGATGAGGAAACTGCACTGATGCGTGCCTCACGCCCTTGCGCCTGGTAATCTAAGTGAATTTCGACATCCGGGTCAGGCAACACACCCGCACCTTGTTGCGGCCACTCCACCAGGCAAATGGCATCGTTGGCGAAATAGTCACGGATACCCATAAATTCCAGCTCCTCTGGGTCCGCAAGACGGTAAAGATCAAAGTGATATACCATCAGATTGTCGAGCGTATAGGGTTCGACCAGGGTATAGGTCGGACTTTTCACATTCCCTTTGTGGCCTAGCGCCTGTAAAAAACCCCGGCTGAAGGTGGTTTTACCCGCGCCCAAATCACCGTACAGATAGATGACGGTGGCACCGTCACAGGCCAGTGCCAGGCGCTTGCCGAAATCCAAAGTTGCCTGCTCGTCGGGTAAAGCAATCACACGATTAGTCATTTTCTACGTCAGTCACATCCGGGTTAACAACACGCCGCAGCGTGTCAAAAATATCGGTGGCCAGCATGCCGCGCGTTCCATACTGCGCCGCCACTCTATCAGCAGCGGCACCGTGCGCCACGCAGCCTGCAATAGCTGCATCATAAGGGGTAAGTTTCTGTCCAAGCAACGCGCTGATAATGCCGGAGAGCACATCGCCCATTCCGCCACTTGCCATTCCCGCATTGCCCGCGTCGATAATGCCCAACGCGCCAGATTCACAGGCCACTATCGTGCCTGCCCCTTTCAGAACCGCAACACCCCCATAACGTTTTACCAGACGCTGCGCAGAAAGTAAGCGATCGCTTTCAATTTCTGCGACGCTGCAGTTAAGCAGCCGCGCGGCTTCGCCGGGGTGTGGCGTCAGGATGCGATTGTGACGTTTATCAGGATTGATTGCCAGAAGGTTCAGCGCGTCGGCATCCCACAGCATCGGTTTACGGCAATTCTCGACTTTCTGTAGCGCTTTTTTGCCCCACTCCTGTTGACCCAGCCCCGGGCCTATCGCCACCACGTCCGCCCAGGCCAGGCTCTCTTCGAGAGAGTGCGGCGTGAGTTCGCTGACCATCAGTTCAGGGCGAGCGGTAATTAACGGCGGGATGTTTTCGATGCGAGTGAGCACTCGCACCAGACCAGCGCCCGCCCGCAGAGCGGCCTCTCCGGTCATACGAATCGCCCCTGCCGTGCCGTGATCGCCACCGATAATCACCAGTTTCCCGTGATCGCCTTTGTGGGATGTCGGACGGCGCGGCGGCAGCCACTGAGCAAGCTGGGAAGCATCAAAACGGGAAAGCGACGTCTCCTGGCCCGCAAGCCAGCTATCCAGGCCGAGCGCATGATGGTGAAGCGTCCCCACCACATCGCGCGCTTTGCCGGTCAACAATCCAGGTTTAAGGGCGATAAAGGTCACGGTAGCCGTGGCGTGAATCACCGCGCCAGGCGTCGCGCCCGTTTGCGCCACCAGGCCCGAAGGAATATCCAGGGCGATTACGGGAGCGGGATGGCTGTTGGCATGTTCAATCAGTGTCGCAACGTTGTCGCGCGGAGCCTGGCTCAGCCCGGTGCCGAGCAGGCCATCAATAATCAGATCGATACCCTCTGGCCAGACGACATCCGAAGCATGGATCACGCCACCGGCGTTTACCCAGGCGTCCCGGGCTTCGCTCGCTTCTTCTGGCAACGGTTTGTCGCTCTCCAGTGCCAGCAGGGTTACATTCAGGCCAGCGGCGGCGGCCAGTCGGGCCACCACGTAGCCATCGCCGCCGTTATTGCCGTGCCCGCAAAGAATCAACCAATGAGTGGCGTGCGGATAGGCTTCACGCGCAACGCGAAACGCCGCTTCGCCCGCGCGGAGCATCAGCTCATACAGGGTAATGCCCAGGCTATCTGCCGCCTCTTTTTCAGCGCGTCGCAGGTCATCCGCAGGCCAAATGGAATGTGGTATACTTGCGGGGATTTTCTTCACCGTATGGTCCGTCATGTCACAGCCCCTCGATCTCAATCAATTAGCGCAAAACATTAAACAATGGGGCGCTGAGCTTGGCTTTCAGAAAGTCGGTATCACCGATACTGATCTTTCCGCGAGCGAGCCAAAACTGCAGGCCTGGCTGGACAAACAATACCACGGCGAAATGGAGTGGATGGCGCGTCACGGGATGATGCGCGCCCGGCCCCACGAGCTTTTACCGGGTACCCTGCGCGTCATTAGCGTTCGCATGAACTACCTCCCCGCTAACGCGGCGTTTGCCCGCACGTTGAAAGATCCCTCCCTGGGTTACGTCAGCCGATATGCGCTTGGGCGTGATTATCATAAGCTTTTGCGTAACCGCTTAAAAAAACTCGGGGAAACTATCCAGCAGCACTGCGGCTCGCTGAATTTTAGACCTTTTGTCGACTCTGCGCCTATTCTTGAGCGCCCTATCGCTGAAAAAGCCGGGCTTGGCTGGACAGGTAAGCACTCACTTATCCTCAGCCGCGACGCAGGCTCATTCTTCTTTCTCGGTGAATTGCTGATTGATTTGCCGCTGCCGGTCGACGGCCCGGTCGAAGAAGGGTGTGGTCGCTGCGTAGCGTGCATGACCATCTGCCCGACAGGAGCGATTGTCGAGCCTTACACCGTGGATGCACGCCGCTGCATCTCGTATCTCACCATCGAACTGGAAGGGGCGATCCCCGAAGAGTTCCGCCCGCTGATTGGCAATCGAATTTATGGCTGTGACGACTGTCAGCTCATCTGCCCCTGGAATCGCTACTCGCAGCTCACGGATGAAGACGATTTTAGTCCGCGTAAAGCGTTACATGCGCCGAAACTGACGGAGCTGTTTGCCTGGGACGAACCGTATTTCCTCAGGATCACCGAAGGTTCGGCAATTCGCCGTATCGGCCATCTGCGCTGGCTGAGAAATATTGCCGTTGCGCTAGGAAATGCTCCCTGGGACGAGGCCAATATTCAGGCGCTTGAAAAGCGCAGAGGTGAGCACCCACTTCTCGACGAACACATAGAATGGGCGATTGCGCAGCAAATTGAGAAGCGAAACGCCTGTGTAGTCGAGGTGCAATTACCTCAGAAAAAACGTCTGGTGAGAGTGATCGAAAAGGGGCTTGTGCGCGACGCCTGAACTATTCACAGCCTGTGAATAAAATCATGAAGTCAGCAACCATCGGGCTTTGCAGAGAGGTCAAGAGATCTCAATAACATTTTGAAATGATATTTTTAGCTTTATATTCAATTGGTTATGAATATACCGTTCACCCTGCGAAGGTTTTTGGGCTTTTAGCAAAATAGTGGGATCTGTGGATAACTCTGTTCACAAGAGTTTGTCAGAAACAAAAGAAAGCGTCCCCAACGAAGCATTTCGCTGTGGATAAACTGGGTATGAAGAAGAATTTGGAGCGGGAAACGAGACTCGAACTCGCGACCCCGACCTTGGCAAGGTCGTGCTCTACCAACTGAGCTATTCCCGCTTGGGTGGTGCGTGTCTTGCGACACTTTTCAAATTTTGGAGCGGGAAACGAGACTCGAACTCGCGACCCCGACCTTGGCAAGGTCGTGCTCTACCAACTGAGCTATTCCCGCTTGGGTGGTGCGTACATCTTGCGATACTTTTCAAATTTGGAGCGGGAAACGAGACTCGAACTCGCGACCCCGACCTTGGCAAGGTCGTGCTCTACCAACTGAGCTATTCCCGCAAAAATTTGTTGCTGTCGTAACGTGTAATTCTCTGTCGTTACGGGAGGCGCATTATACGAGAAATCCTTTTAGCTGCAACCCCCCTGAAAGCGATTTTTTTGAAATCCTGTTCAAGTGCCTAATTAATCGGCAAGCTGCACAATTTAACGGCAAAAACCCGGCTGCGCAAGCGCGCCGGGCAGCAAACTTACAACTTAATAAAGTTTTCGCGGTAATACGCCAGCTCAGCCACCGACTCACGAATATCGTCCATCGCCTGATGGGTGCCCTGCTTCTTAAAGCCATCCAGAATTTCCGGTTTCCAGCGACGCGCCAGCTCTTTCAGGGTGCTGACATCCAGGTAGCGGTAATGGAAATAGGCTTCAAGCTCCGGCATGTACTTAAACAGGAAGCGGCGATCCTGGCCGATGCTGTTACCGCAGATCGGTGATTTACCGGCAGGCACCCACTGTTTCAGAAACTCAATGGTCGCCAGCTCCGCGTCGCGATCGCCCTGAGTGCTGGCTTTCACGCGCTCTACCAGTCCGCTGCCGGTATGGGTGCGCACGTTCCAGTCGTCCATCAGCGCCAGCTGTTCGTCAGACTGATGTACCGCAATGGTCGGGCCTTCCGCCAGAATGTTCAGGTTGGCATCGGTCACCAGCGTTGCGATCTCAATGATGCGATCGCGCTCGGGATCCAGACCGGTCATTTCAAGATCAATCCAAATCAGGTTGTTTTCATCCGCGCTCATGTTATTTTCCACCCTTCTCGCATAACCGGCAGTAGCAGGTTAACTAGTATTAATTAGTGTGTATCATAGAGGTTTTGCCCGATACGGGCGACCAGGAGTCAGCACGATTGAGTAAAAATAAACTCTCCAAAGGGCAACAGCGCCGTGTGAGTGCCAACCATCAGCGCCGTCTTAAGACCACTTCGGAGAAACCCGATTACGACGACAACCTGTTTGGCGAAACGACCGAAGGCATGGTGATCAGCCGTTTCGGCATGCACGCCGATGTGGAAGCCGCCGACGGTAGCGTCCACCGCTGCAACATTCGTCGCACCATCCGTTCACTGGTGACCGGTGACCGCGTGGTATGGCGTCCAGGCAAAGCGGCGTCCGAAGGTGTCAACGTAAAAGGGATCGTCGAAGCGGTTCATGAGCGCACGTCCGTTCTGACACGCCCCGACTTCTACGACGGCGTTAAACCGATCGCTGCCAACATCAATCAGATCGTGATTGTATCGGCGATCTTACCCGAGCTTTCGCTCAATATTATCGACCGCTATCTCGTGGCCTGCGAAACGCTGGACGTTGAGCCGCTGATCGTGCTCAACAAAATCGATCTGCTGGATGACGACGGTATGGCATTTGTGAACGAGCAAATGGATATCTACCGTGATATTGGCTATCGCGTACTGATGGTCTCCAGCCACAAGAAAGATGGCCTGAAACCGCTTGAAGAGGCGCTCACCGACCGCATCAGCATCTTTGCGGGCCAGTCTGGCGTGGGGAAATCCAGCCTGTTAAATAATCTTCTGGGGCTGCAGGAAGAGATCCTGACCAACGATGTGTCCGACAACTCCGGGCTGGGTCAGCACACCACCACGGCCTCGCGCCTGTACCACTTCCCACACGGCGGCGATGTCATTGACTCTCCAGGGGTGCGTGAATTTGGTTTGTGGCACCTTGAGCCGGAACAAATCTTCAATGGATTTGTCGAATTCCATGACTATTTAGGCGCTTGCAAATACCGCGACTGTAAACACGATAACGACCCTGGCTGCGCCATTCGTGAAGCGGTTGAAACCGGGAAAATTGCCGAAACCCGTTTCTACAACTATCACCGCATCCTCGAAAGCATGGACCAGGTAAAAACGCGTAAAAACTTTTCTGATTCTGATAACTGACAACTAAGCTAAGCGTCGCTAAAATCGTCCCCTTTTTTCAGGTTCCGGCGCTGTGAAGCCGGATCAGGAACGACAAAACAATGGCCTGGAGGCTACCTTGTTAAACTCATTCAAACTTTCGCTTCAATACATTCTGCCTAAACTATGGCTCACCCGCCTGGCGGGCTGGGGCGCGAGCAAACGAGCGGGCTGGCTGACTAAGCTGGTTATCGATCTGTTCGTTAAATACTACAAGGTCGACATGAAAGAGGCGCAGAAGCCGGACACCGCCAGCTACCGCACCTTCAACGATTTCTTTGTCCGCCCATTGCGTGATGACGTTCGTCCGCTGAACACCGACCCGAATGTGCTGGTGATGCCGGCAGACGGCGTGATAAGCCAGCTTGGCAAAATCGAAGAAGACAAAATCCTGCAGGCCAAAGGCCACGACTACAGCATGGAAGCCCTGCTGGCAGGTAACTACCTGATGGCAGACCTGTTCCGCAACGGCTCATTTGTCACCACCTACCTCTCGCCGCGCGACTATCACCGCGTACACATGCCGTGCAACGGTATCCTGCGTGAGATGATCTACGTGCCAGGCGATCTGTTCTCCGTGAACCATCTGACGGCGCAAAACGTCCCGAACCTGTTCGCCCGTAACGAGCGCGTCATCTGCCTGTTTGATACTGAATTCGGTCCAATGGCGCAGATTCTGGTGGGTGCTACCATTGTTGGCAGCATCGAAACCGTCTGGGCTGGCACCATCACGCCGCCACGCGAAGGTGTAATCAAACGCTGGACATGGCCGGCTGGCGAAAACGAAGGCTCGATTGCCCTGCTGAAAGGCCAGGAGATGGGTCGCTTCAAACTGGGTTCTACCGTGATCAACCTGTTCGCGCCGGGTAAAGTGAATCTGGTGGATTCTCTGCAAAGCCTGTCCGTGACCAAAATTGGTCAGCCGCTGGCTATCTCGACGGAAACCTTCGTGACACCAGAAGTTGAGCCAGCACCGCTTGCAGAAGAAGAGATTAAAGCCGAACACGACGCCAGTCCGCTGGTTGACGACAAGAACGACCAAGGCTAACCAAAGGGGTTACTGAAGTGCGCCCGATTATCATTTTTCTGATGGCCTGGTGCCTCAGTACAGGGGCGTACGCAGCGACAGCCCCTGATGCCAAACAGATCTCTCAGGAACTGGAGCAGGCAAAAGCGGCAAAACCCGCCCAGCCGGAAGCCGTTGAGCAGCTACAGGCTGCGCTGAACGCGCTTGAGGAACGTAAAGGTTCCCTCGAGCGCGCAGAGCAATATCAGCAGGTTATCGATAACTTCCCCAAACTCTCCCAAACGCTCCGCTCGCAGCTGAATAATTTACGCGATGAGCCGCGTAACGTTCCCTCGGGCATGACGACGGACGCCCTGAATCAGGAAATCCTGCAGGTCAGCAGCCAGCTGCTGGAGAAAAGCCGTCAGGCGCAGCAGGAGCAAGAGCGGGCGCGTGAAATCGCAGATTCGCTCAGCCAACTGCCCCAACAGCAAACCGATGCTCGCCGCCAGCTGAACGAAGTCGAACGTCGTATTGGCACACAGCCCGGTAATAATCCGCAAAATCTCAGCCTGCAGGCCGAATCGGCCAAACTGAAAGCCCTGGTCGATGAGCTTGAGCTGGCCCAGTTGTCTGCCAATAACCGTCAGGAACTGGCGCGAATGCGTTCCGAACTGGCGCAGAAACAGGGTCAGCAGCTCGATACCTATCTGCAAGCCCTGCGAAATCAGCTTAACAGCCAGCGTCAGCGCGAGGCAGAACGCGCGCTGGAGAGCACCGAACTGCTGGCAGAAAACAGCGAAAATCTCCCGGCGGGGATCGTAGCGCAGTTCAAGATTAACCGCGAGCTGTCCGCAGCCCTGAACCAGCAGGCCCAGCGTATGGATCTGGTGGCCTCGCAGCAGCGCCAGGCGACCAATCAGACGTTACAGGTGCGTCAGGCGTTGAACACCCTTCGCGAGCAGTCCCAGTGGCTGGGCTCATCGAATCTGCTGGGCGAAGCCTTACGCGCTCAGGTTGCGCGTCTGCCGGAGATGCCTAAGCCGCAGCAGTTGGACACGGAAATGGCGCAGCTGCGCGTCCAGCGTTTGCGTTATGAAGACCTTCTCAACAAACAGTCTCAAGTCCGTCAGCAGCATCAGGCCGATGGCGAGCCGTTGACCAGCGAAGAGAATCGCATTCTCGACGCTCAGCTGCGCACTCAGCGCGAATTGCTGAACTCTCTGCTGCAGGGCGGCGACACGCTGATTCTGGAACTGACCAAGCTGAAAGTCTCCAACAGCCAGCTGGAAGACGCGCTGAAAGAGGTGAACGAAGCCACGCACCGCTATCTGTTCTGGACCTCTGACGTGCGCCCGATGAGCATCTCCTGGCCGATTGACCTCGTGCAAGACCTGCGCCGCCTGATTTCACTGGATACCTTTGGTCAGTTGGGCAAAGCGGGCGTGATGATCCTCACCAGCAAAGAGACGATTTTCCCGCTGCTTGGCGCGCTGATTCTGGTCGGTTTTAGCATTTACTCGCGCAGGCACTTCACCCGTTTCCTGGAGCGTTCCAGCGCCCGGGTGGGGAAAGTGACGCAGGACCACTTCTGGCTCACGCTGCGCACCGTATTTTGGTCGATTCTGGTGGCGTCCCCGCTGCCGGTGCTGTGGATGACGCTGGGTTATGGCCTGCGAGAAGCCTGGCCGTATCCGCTCGCCGTAGCGATTGGCGATGGCGTGACGGCCACGGTGCCGTTGCTGTGGGTGGTGATGATTTGCGCGACCTTTGCCCGTCCGAACGGGCTGTTTATCGCCCACTTCGCCTGGCCGCGCCAGCGCGTGACGCGGGCGATGCGCTATTACCTGATGAGTATCGGGCTTATCGTGCCGCTGATTATGGCGCTCATTATGTTCGATAATCTCAACGACCGTGAGTTTTCCGGCTCCCTCGGACGTCTGTGCTTTATGCTGATCTGCGGCGCGCTGGCGATGGTAACCCTGAGCCTGAAACGAGCCGGGATTCCGCTGTATGTCGACAAAACCGGTAGTGGCGAAAACATGGTGAACCGCATGCTGTGGAACCTGCTGCTCAGCGCTCCGCTGGCGGCGATTCTTGCCGCAGCAGTCGGGTATCTGGCAACCGCCCAGGCTCTGCTTGCCCGTCTGGAAACGTCGGTGGCGATCTGGTTCCTGCTGCTGGTCGTGTATCACATTATCCGCCGCTGGATGCTGATTCAGCGTCGCCGTCTGGCGTTTGACCGCGCCAAACATCGTCGCGCCGAAATCCTCGCCCAGCGTGCGCGTGGCGAAGACGATCCGCACAGCACCAGCAGCACTGAAGGCACAACGGAAGTGGACGAGGTTGAACTGGATCTGGATGCCATCAGTACCCAGTCCCTGCGCCTGGTGCGCTCCATCCTGATGCTCATCGCTCTGCTGTCAGTGATCGTACTGTGGTCGGAGATCCACTCGGCGTTTGGCTTCCTTGAGAACATCTCTCTGTGGGATGCCACATCTACGGTGCAGGGCGTCGAAAGCCTTGAGCCGATTACGCTGGGTGCGGTGTTGATTGCGATTCTGGTGCTGATCATTACCACCCAACTGGTGCGTAACTTCCCTGCTCTGCTGGAGCTGGCGCTGTTACAGCATCTGGATCTCACCCCCGGCACCGGATATGCCATCACTACGATTACCAAATACCTGATTCTGCTGTTTGGCGGACTGGTTGGCTTCTCGATGATTGGGATTGAGTGGTCCAAACTGCAATGGCTGGTCGCGGCACTGGGTGTCGGTCTGGGCTTTGGTTTGCAGGAGATCTTCGCCAACTTCATCTCCGGCCTGATCATCCTGTTCGAAAAACCCATCCGCATTGGCGATACCGTGACGATCCGCGATCTGACCGGGAGCATCACCAAGATCAACACCCGTGCGACTACAATCAGCGACTGGGATCGCAAAGAGATCATCGTGCCGAACAAGGCGTTTATCACCGAGCAGTTTATCAACTGGTCGCTGTCCGACTCCGTCACGCGCGTGGTGCTGACCGTTCCGGCGCCATCAGATGCTAACAGCGAAGAGGTGACGCAGATTCTGTACACCGCTGCCGAGCGCTGTTCGCTGGTGATCGATAACCCGGCACCGGAAGTGTTCCTGGTCGATTTGCAGCAGGGGATTCAGATTTTCGAACTGCGTATCTACGCCGCTGAGATGGGCCACCGTATGCCGCTGCGTCATGAAATCCACCAGCTGATTCTGGCCGGGTTCCGCGAGCACGGTATTGATATGCCATTCCCACCGTTCCAGATGCGTCTGGAAACACTCGATGGGCGTAAAACGGGAAGAACGTTGACGTCTGCGGCGCGCAAGCGCCCGGCGGGAAGTTTGTAGGGTGAGTAGGGTCTGATGCACTCACCCGCCCTCTCCCTCAGGAGAAGGGCTCACATAAAAAACCCTCTCTCGAGAGGGTTTTTGCTGCTTATCTAGGCGCGATCAACCGTAAACGCAATCACATCGCCTAATTGCTCGGCACCGAGCGCCAGCATCACCAGACGATCCACACCCAGCGCTACGCCGGAGCAGTCTGGCAGACCGGCTTTTAATGCTTCCAGCAGATGGGTATCAATCGGCTGCTGCGGCAGGCCGCGCGCGGTACGCTTGCGGTTATCCTGTTCGAAGCGCTGCTGCTGTTCGCGGGCATCGGTCAGCTCGTGGAAACCATTCGCCAGTTCCATGCCTTTGTAATAGACCTCAAAACGCTCGGCGACGCGGTGATCTTCGGTGCTGATCTGCGCCAGCGACGCCTGACTTGCCGGGAAGTGATAGACAAAGGTCGGGCGGTCTTTACCAATCTGCGGCTCTACGCCAAAGGTGAACAGCAGTTGCAGCAAGGTATCGCGATCTTCTTCTGTATCCGCGACGTTGCTCAGATCCAGCTTCGCCGCCACTTCACGCAGCTGCGTTTTGTCCGCGGACAGCGGATCGATTTCCAGATGACGCTGGAAAGCCTGCTGATAAGAGAGCGTCTCAGCACCGGCGCACTCCAGCACCTGTTGCAGCAGATCGTCCACTTCGTTCATCAGACGGTACATGTCGTAATGCGGGCGATACCACTCCAGCATGGTGAACTCTGGGTTGTGGTGGCGCCCCATCTCTTCATTGCGGAAGCTGCGGCACAGCTGATACACCGGGCCACAGCCCGCCGCCAGCAGGCGCTTCATGTGATATTCCGGGCTGGTCATCAGGTACAGATTCATCCCCTGAGAGTGACCAGGACCGACAAAACGGGTTTCAAACGGGACCAGATGAATATCTGTTACCGTCGCCTGACTCATGCACGGCGTTTCCACCTCAAGTACACCACGGTCAGCAAAGAAGCGGCGAATTTCTGCCATAATTGCTGCACGTTTTAACAGGTTAGGGATGGTTGCGCTCGGCTGCCAGGTGGCCGTTTCGCTCATGGGAATTTTCTCCGGATTCAGACAAGGGCACGAAGTCTACTCGTTAGCGGGGAGAGAGACAAATTTTGCACAGTAAATTTTCTCGATTCAGCAATCCGCTAAATTCCGTGACGCAATCCATCAATTACGGTGATAAATCCCAGGACTTAACAGCAAAAAAATCGAACGCGTCAAATTTCCCCCACATCCATACGGTTATACTGTTTTACCCATAAAGGAGCAGTGGAAACGCATTCGCAACCGCCCTTACGGCAAGTGAAACCTGTCAGGTCACACGTTGCGAAAAAACAAAAATCTGGAGGAATGTCGTGCAAACTTTTCAAGCCGATCTTGTCGTTATAGGTGCTGGCGGCGCAGGATTACGGGCTGCGATTGCTGCAGCACAAGCGAATCCAACCGCTAAAATCGCACTGATTTCAAAAGTCTATCCGATGCGCAGCCACACGGTTGCCGCAGAAGGAGGGTCCGCCGCCGTAGCGCAGGATCATGACAGCTTCGAATACCATTTCCACGACACGGTTGCAGGGGGCGACTGGCTTTGCGAACAGGACGTCGTTGACTACTTTGTCCATCACTGCCCGACGGAAATGACCCAGCTGGAGCATTGGGGTTGCCCGTGGAGTCGCCGTCCGGATGGTAGCGTTAACGTGCGCCGCTTCGGCGGGATGAAGATCGAACGCACCTGGTTTGCCGCCGATAAAACCGGCTTCCACATGCTTCACACCCTGTTCCAGACCTCCCTTCAGTTCCCTCAAATTCAACGCTTCGACGAACACTTCGTCCTCGACATTCTGGTTGACGACGGTCATGCCCGTGGTCTGGTGGCGATGAACATGATGGAAGGCACGCTGATTCAGATTCGCGCCAATGCGGTAGTGATGGCGACGGGCGGTGCAGGCCGCGTCTATCGCTACAACACCAACGGCGGGATCGTCACCGGTGATGGCATGGGCATGGCGCTTAGCCACGGCATTCCGCTGCGCGACATGGAGTTCGTGCAGTATCACCCAACCGGTCTGCCGGGTTCTGGCATTCTGATGACGGAAGGCTGCCGTGGTGAAGGCGGTATTCTGGTCAACAAAGATGGCTATCGCTATCTGCAGGATTACGGCATGGGCCCGGAAACACCGCTCGGAGAGCCGAAAAACAAATACATGGAACTCGGTCCGCGCGACAAAGTTTCTCAGGCGTTCTGGCACGAATGGCGCAAAGGTAACACCATCTCCACGCCGCGCGGCGATGTGGTCTATCTCGACCTGCGCCATCTGGGCGAGAAGAAATTACTGGAGCGTCTGCCGTTCATCTGCGAACTGGCGAAAGCCTACGTTGGCGTCGACCCGGTGAAAGAACCGATTCCAGTGCGTCCAACGGCGCACTACACCATGGGCGGTATCGAAACCGATCAGCAGTGCGAAACACGCATCAAAGGGCTGTTTGCCGTCGGGGAGTGCTCTTCCGTCGGCCTGCACGGTGCCAACCGTCTCGGCTCCAACTCGCTGGCAGAACTGGTGGTGTTTGGTCGTATGGCGGGTGAGCGTGCGATGGAGCGTGCTGCTACTGCCGGTGAAGCCAACAGCGCCGCGCTGGACGCGCAGGTAGTGGATGTTGAAAAACGCCTGAAAGCGCTGGTTAACCAGGAAGGGACGGAAAACTGGGCGAAAATCCGCGACGAAATGGGGCTCTCCATGGAAGAAGGCTGCGGCATCTACCGTACGCCGGAGCTGATGCAGAAAACCGTCGATAAGCTGGCGGAACTGCAGGAGCGCTTCAAGCGCGTGCGCATTACCGATACCTCCAGCGTGTTTAACACCGACCTGCTCTACACCATCGAGCTGGGCCACGGCCTGAACGTTGCCGAATGTATGGCGCACTCGGCCCTGGCGCGTAAAGAGTCGCGCGGCGCGCATCAGCGTCTGGACGAAGGCTGCACCGAACGCGACGACGTGAATTTCCTCAAGCATACCCTCGCTTATCGCGACGCGGACGGTACCACTCGTCTGGATTACAGCGACGTGAAAATTACCACGCTGCCACCAGCAAAACGCGTGTATGGGGCAGAAGCGGAAGCAGCCGATAAGAAGGAGAAGGCGAATGGCTGAGATGCAGACGTTGAAAATTGAAGTGGTGCGCTACAACCCGGAAGTGGACGCCGCACCGCATAGCGCGTTCTACGACGTGCCTTTTGATGAGCAGACCTCCCTGCTGGATGCGCTCGGGTACATCAAAGATAACCTGGCACCCGACCTCAGCTATCGCTGGTCCTGCCGCATGGCTATCTGCGGCTCCTGCGGCATGATGGTCAACAAAGTGCCGAAACTGGCCTGTAAAACCTTCCTGCGCGAGTACACCAAGGGCATGAAGGTCGAAGCGCTGGGTAACTTCCCGATTGAACGCGATCTGGTGGTCGATATGACCCACTTTATCGAAAGTCTGGAAGCGATTAAGCCGTACATCATTGGCAACCCGCGCACGCCGGATCAGGGTCCAAACACCCAAACCCCGGCGCAGATGGCGAAATACCATCAGTTCTCCGGCTGCATCAACTGCGGTCTGTGCTACGCCGCCTGCCCGCAGTTTGGCCTGAATCCGGAGTTTATCGGCCCGGCCGCCATCACGCTGGCACACCGTTATAACGAAGACAGCCGCGACCACGGGAAGAAAGAACGTATGGCGCAGCTGAACAGCCAGAACGGCGTGTGGAGTTGCACCTTTGTGGGCTATTGCTCGGAAGTGTGTCCGAAGCATGTCGACCCGGCCGCCGCTATTCAGCAGGGTAAAGTGGAAAGCTCGAAAGACTTTCTTATCGCCACCCTGAAACCACGCTAAGGAGTGCATGATGACGACTAAACGCAAAGCCTACGTGCGGCCAATGCCAGCCACCTGGTGGAAGAAACTGCCGTTTTATCGCTTCTATATGCTGCGTGAAGGCACGGCGGTTCCCGCGGTCTGGTTCAGCCTTGAACTGATGTACGGCCTTTTCGCGCTGAAGCACGGCCCGGAAACCTGGGCCAGTTTTGTGGGCTTCCTGCAAAACCCGATCGTGGTGATCCTGAACCTGATCGTGCTCGCCGCCGCGCTGCTGCATACGAAAACCTGGTTTGAGCTGGCGCCGAAAGCAGCAAACATCATCGTGAAAGGCGAGAAAATGGGACCGGAGCCTGTCATTAAAGGGCTTTGGGCGGTGACTGCAGTGGTGACTGTGGTCGTTCTGTTTGTGGCACTGTTCTGGTAAGGAGGCCTGAGTGATTAATCCCAATCCAAAACGCTCTGACGAGCCGGTATTCTGGGGCCTGTTCGGTGCAGGCGGCATGTGGAGCGCCATCGTCGCACCGGTCATCATCCTGCTGGTAGCAATCTTGCTGCCGCTGGGGCTGTTCCCTGGCGATGCGCTGGGCTACGACCGCGTGTTTGCGTTCGCCAGCAGCTTTATTGGCCGCGTGTTTATCTTCCTGATGATTGTTCTGCCGCTCTGGCTGGGGCTGCATCGCATCCACCACGCCATGCATGACCTGAAAATCCACGTGCCTAACGGCAAGTGGGTGTTCTACGGTCTGGCAACCATTCTGACGGTTGTCACCCTGGTTGCTATCGTCACAATTTGATATTGTGCGTCTTCATCCGGCCCGCCCTTCCGGCGGGCTTTTTTATGGAAGATGCTCAGATGAAAAAATCACTTTGCTGTGCGTTACTGCTCAGCGCGTCATTCTCAACGCTCGCGGCCCCCGTGACAGACAAACAGCTGGCCGATATCGTTAACCGCACCATTGCCCCGCTCATGCAGGAGCAGGCTATCCCAGGGATGGCGGTCGCGGTGATTTACCAGGGCAAACCTCACTTCTTCACTTGGGGTAAAGCCGATATAGAAGCTAACCGCCCCGTCACTCAGCAAACCTTGTTTGAACTGGGTTCCGTGAGCAAAACCTTCACCGGTGTGCTGGGCGGCGACGCCATCGCGCGCGGCGAAATTCGCCTGAGCGATCCTGTGACAAAATACTGGCCTGAGCTGACGGGTAAGCAGTGGCAGCACATTAACCTGCTTCATCTGGCGACCTACACGGCGGGTGGTTTGCCGTTGCAGGTGCCTGATGAAGTAACCGATCGGGCTGCCTTGCTGAAGTTCTATCAAGACTGGCAGCCACAGTGGGCGCCCGGCGAAAAGCGTCTTTACGCGAACGCCAGCATTGGCCTGTTTGGTTCGCTTGCGGTCAAACCTTCCGGTATGAGCTTTGAACAGGCCATGACCACGCGCGTACTCCAGCCGCTGAAACTCAATCACACCTGGCTGACCGTACCTGAGAGCGAACAGCAGCATTACGCCTGGGGCTATCGCGACGGCAAAGCAGTTCACGTTTCGCCGGGCCAGTTGGATGCAGAAGCCTACGGCGTTAAAACCACGATTGAGGATATGGCGAGTTGGGTGCAGGCCAACATGAATCCGGCAACCGTAAGCGATCAAAAACTGCAGCAGGGCATTACGCTTGCTCAATCGCGCTACTGGCAGATCGGTGAGATGTATCAGGGCTTAGGCTGGGAAATGCTGAACTGGCCGGTGAAGGCAAAAACGGTGGTGGCCGGCAGCGATAATAAAGTGGCGCTGGCGCCGGCCACTGCGGTGGAAATTAATCCGCCTGCGCCTGCCGTGAAAGCATCATGGGTACATAAAACCGGATCTACCGGCGGATTTGGCAGCTACGTGGCCTTTATTCCGGAAAAAGATCTCGGCATCGTGATGCTGGCGAATAAAAGCTATCCCAACCCGGCTCGTGTAGATGCCGCGTTCCGTATTCTGGACGCGCTCCAGTAACCTTTTGTCCCGCATTTTCCTTGCTGTCATCTACACTTAACAAAAAAACAGCAAGGAAACTTCTATGCGCATTTTGCCTGTTATCGCCGCGGTGACAGCCGCGTTTTTAGTTGTGGCCTGTAGTTCCCCTACCCCGCCGAATGGCGTCACCGTAGTGAATAACTTTGATGCACAGCGTTATCTCGGTACCTGGTATGAAATCGCCCGCCTCGATCACCGCTTTGAGCGCGGGCTACAGCGCGTCACCGCAACCTACAGCACCATGGATGACGGTGGCATTCAGGTCATTAATAAGGGATATAATCCAGAGCGTGGAATGTGGCAGCAGACGATCGGCAAAGCCTACTTTACCGGCGACCCGAGCAGAGCCGCGCTGAAAGTGTCGTTCTTTGGTCCGTTCTACGGCGGGTATAACGTGATTGCGCTGGATCGGGAATATCGCCATGCGCTGGTCTGCGGGCCGGATCGCGACTATCTGTGGATACTCTCACGCACACCGACCATTTCTGACGAAATGAAAAAGCAAATGCTCGATGTCGCGACCCGACAAGGGTTTGATGTGTCGAAATTAATCTGGGTTGAACAGCCGCATTAATGGGTGCTGAGTTTAAGCCCAATAATCCCCGCGACGATTAACGCGAGGCTGGCGATACGCGCCGGACTCGCGGATTCCCCCAACAGCAGAATGCCGGTAATTGCCGCACCGACTGCGCCAATCCCCGTCCACACGGCATAGGCTGTCCCCACGGGCAGCGTGCGCATCGCCCAGGAGAGCAGTGCAATACTGACAATCATCGCGGTGACGGTAATGATGCTGGGCGTGAGGCGCGTAAAACCGTGGGTGTATTTCAGGCCAATGGCCCACACCACTTCCAGCAAACCGGCGATCAAAAGAATTATCCAGGACATATCAGGCTCCTTAACTTAAATAACAGTCTGGGGCCGTCCCCGGTGAGAGAAGCGCTTGCAGGTCGTCCCGCAAGGCTGAGTTGAGAGGCCTATTCTGCGCAAGATGTGATTTTTTTTCAATCTGTTTGCTGAATGTAAGTAAAAGCCTGAAATAGCCTCAGTATGCAACGGAGTTCCATCATTTATCACTCATCGGACTTCCCTATGATGGTGTGCTTTCTGATGGCAGAAAGCCGAACCCGTTGCCTGATGCGAAAAAAAACATGTTTAAAATTCTCTTGATTGACCGTTGTCACTTCACCCGCTCAGGGTTTGCAGCATGGCTCAATCATTCAGGTCTGTTCCCCGGCTCTTTTATGGTCACCGGCGTTAACAACCTGTTCCTTGCCCGGGAGCATATCCTGCAATGGAACCCTACGCTGATTATTGCTGACTTAAATAGTTTTACTCAGGATATGGGTGATATCCAGCAACTCTCCTCGCTGCTCATTGCCAGCGAGACGCGGCCTTTTATTTTGCTGCAATCCAGCGAAAAAACGGACATGTCGCAATATATAAAACAGTTCCCGCTGTGGGCCTCGCTGTGTAAAAACACGCCGCTCTACACGCTGGCGACGGTGATTAATGACGCCCTGAGTTCCTGTGCCAGCTATGAGATACCGCAAATTGCGACGCCGCTCCTGACCCGCCAGGAAGAGAAAGTATTAGCACTGTGGATGGAAGGCGCGAGCAATCAGAAAATTGCCGGTAAGCTGAGTATTAACAGTAAGACGGTCTACACCTACAAACGGAACATCCGTATGAAGCTGCATATGGATACGCGGTTTTCACCGTTTTTGACACTTCAGGACGTTGCAAGCTGACGGTACGGTGGCAGTTCCGTACCGTCCGTTAACACCGCTATTAATTCTGTGCTTTTGTTGCTGCACCAGAAATAGCGTTACCGCCGCTTTGGATATCTTCACCCACGCCACGCGTGGTGTTGCATGCGGTTAATACTGAGGAAAGCACCAGTACAGAAAAGATCGCTGCAATTGTTTTCTTAACCATAATATATCTTCCTTTTATAGCCAATGTTATTTGTGTATAGCCACTTAAGGATAGACAAAATCCCGCCGGTCGACGGAAAAGGACGTATTTTTTCGGAGTTTTAGAAGTGATTAGCTGGCCGCGTGGGAAATAACATGGCCCAGATCTTTAATATCCTCGCCGACACCACGTGCGGTGTTGCACCCGGAAAGGATCGCGCTGGAGAGCACCAGCATCAGCAGAATTTTAACGGTACGTTTCATCATCCCTGCCTGAATCAATCAGGCGCAGCAGACGCTGCGCCTCAATCATTTACATGAATTACTTCACGCGGGATACGTATTCGCCAGAGCGAGTATCCACTTTGATCACTTCGCCAATCTGAACGAACAGTGGAACTTTAACCACTGCGCCAGTGGACAGCGTTGCTGGCTTGCCGCCAGTCCCTGCGGTATCACCTTTCAGGCCTGGATCGGTTTCAATGATTTCCAGCTCAACGAAGTTAGGCGGAGTCACGCTGATAGGCTGACCGTTCCACAGGGTCACGATACATTCAGCCTGATCCAGCAGCCATTTCGCATTGTCACCAACGGCTTTCTCGTCAGCAGCCAACTGCTCGAAAGTTTCGTTGTTCATGAAGTGATAGAACTCGCCGTCGTTGTACAGGAAGGTCAGGTTCATATCGACCACGTCAGCGCCTTCAGCGGAGTCGGTGGATTTGAAGGTTTTCTCAACACGGGTACCGGTCAGCAGGCGACGCAGCTTAACGCGCGCAAATGCCTGGCCTTTACCTGGTTTAACGAATTCGCTGGCTTCAACCGCATACGGTTCGCCGTCCATCATGATTTTAAGACCAGCACGAAAATCGTTGCTATAGTAAGTCGCCATAAGGCCCTCTGAAAATTGTTAACTGGTAGCTAAGCCACAAAATGGCGCATATTGTAACCCTAAATACCCCGTCCAGAGAAGATTGGTTATCGCAACTTGCCGATGTAATCACCAGTCCTGATGAACTGCTGCGTCTATTGAATATAGACACGGATGAAAATTTGCTCGCCGGTCGTGAAGCAAAACGCCTCTTTGCCCTGCGCGTGCCGCGTGCGTTTGTCGCGCGTATGGAGAAAGGCAATCCCGATGATCCGCTGCTTAAACAGGTACTTACCTCGCAGGATGAGTTCGTGACAGCACCGGGCTATAGCACCGATCCGCTGGAAGAACAGAACAGCGTGGTGCCGGGCCTGCTGCATAAATACCTCAACCGCGCGCTGCTGCTGGTGAAAGGTGGCTGTGCGGTAAATTGTCGCTATTGCTTCCGTCGCCACTTCCCGTATGCCGAAAATCAAGGCAATAAACGCAACTGGCAGGTGGCACTGGACTATATTGCCGCCCATCCGGAGCTGGATGAGATCATCTTTTCCGGTGGCGATCCGCTGATGGCGAAGGATCACGAGCTGGACTGGCTGCTCACGCAACTCGAAGCGATCCCGCACATCAAACGGTTACGCATTCACAGTCGTCTGCCGATTGTGATCCCCGCGCGCATCACAGATACCCTGGTTTCGCGCTTCGAACAGTCGCGACTGCAAATCCTGCTGGTGAATCACATTAACCACGCCAACGAGATCGACGACACTTTTCGTTCGGCGATGGTTCGTCTGCGCCAGGCTGGCGTGACCTTGTTAAACCAGAGCGTGCTGTTGCGCGGCGTGAATGATAACGCACGTGCGCTCGCCGATCTGAGCAATGCGCTGTTTGATGCGTCGGTTATGCCTTATTACCTGCATGTGCTGGACCGCGTTCAGGGTGCGGCGCATTTCATGGTGAGCGATGAGGAAGCCCGGCAGATTATGCGGGAGCTGCTGACGCTGGTATCAGGCTATATGGTGCCGAAACTGGCGCGAGAAATTGGTGGTGAGCCGAGCAAAACGCCGCTGGATTTGCAGCTACGTCAGTTGTAAAAAGCGGATGGTGTAGGGTCAAAACAAAACGGCAACCGGTGTTGCCGTTTTTTTGTTTGTAGCCTCTGCGATAAACAGAGGATTCAGGTGAGGGCATCAGCCCGCACGTGACTCAGTTCGGGCACTTATAGACCTGGCCGTTCATGGAGCTAGCCGTCGGGACAAAGCTCGACAGAATGCCTTGTGACGGGCTGCTCACACCGTAAATGACGTTGCCACCCATTGCCGCCGCCTGGTTACGCAGCGCATTCGCGGCACCACGCATTGAACCGCCTTCGTCACCGTGCTGACCCGACATCCAGTTACTCTGCTCACCGGTTGCCGAACCTAACAGCTGGCACTCGCTGCCCGGCTTATCTTCCACAAAGCGAACGCCCTGACCCGCCGAGGAGAGCTCATTACTGGAGCTACAACCTGCCAGCAGCAACGCTGCCCCTACGATCCCTGCACAGACTTTAACGCGCATGTTATTCCCCGTTTGCAATAAGCTGGACAAGAGTTGTCCGTGTGTAAACCTTATACTAAAAAGATGAACAAAAGAAAAACCCCCAGACATTTCTGCCTGGGGGTTTTTCAATTCCGGGAGGGTTACGCCCAACGCATTCTGGTTACAGAATGATGCCGGGCGTAGGGCAATTACATCATGCCGCCCATTCCACCCATACCGCCCATGCCGCCTGCGCCTAAGTCAGGAGCATCGCCTTTAGGCAGGTCGGTCACCATGCATTCGGTGGTGATCATCAGACCCGCTACAGATGCCGCGTACTGCAGAGCAGAACGGGTAACTTTAGTTGGGTCCAGGATACCGAAGTCGATCATGTTGCCGTATTCTTCAGTTGCTGCGTTGTAACCGTAGTTACCTTCGCCTGCTTTCACGTTGTTCGCCACAACAGACGGCTCTTCACCGGCGTTGGACACGATCTGACGCAGTGGAGCTTCCATTGCGCGCAGCGCAACTTTGATACCCACGTTCTGATCTTCGTTCTGAGCAGTCAGGCCAGCCAGTTTAGCGGCAACGCGAACCAGCGCAACACCACCACCCGCAACTACGCCTTCTTCTACCGCAGCACGGGTTGCGTGCAGGGCGTCATCAACGCGCGCTTTCTTCTCTTTCATTTCAACTTCGGTAGCAGCACCGACTTTGATCACTGCAACGCCGCCTGCCAGTTTCGCTACGCGCTCCTGCAGTTTTTCACGGTCGTAGTCAGAGGTCGCTTCTTCGATCTGCTTACGGATCTGAGTAACACGGCCCTGGATTGCGCCTTCGTCACCCACGCCATCGATGATGGTGGTGGTGTCTTTGTTGATCACAACGCGTTTCGCCTGACCCAGGTCTTCCAGAGTCGCTTTTTCCAGTTCCATACCGATTTCTTCAGAAATCACGGTAGCGCCGGTCAGCGTTGCGATGTCCTGCAGCATTGCTTTACGACGATCGCCGAAGCCAGGTGCTTTAACCGCAGCGACTTTCACGATGCCGCGCATGGTGTTAACCACAAGCGTTGCCAGTGCTTCGCCTTCAACATCTTCAGCGATGATAACCAGTGGTTTACCGGCTTTAGCAACGGCTTCCAGTACTGGCAGCATTTCACGGATGTTGGAGATTTTTTTGTCAGCCAGCAGGATGAATGGGCTTTCGAGTTCAACAGCGCCGGTTTCTGGCTTGTTGATGAAGTATGGGGACAGGTAGCCGCGGTCGAACTGCATACCTTCTACTACGTCCAGTTCGTCTTCCAGACCGGTACCGTCTTCAACGGTGATCACGCCTTCTTTACCGACTTTGTCCATCGCTTCAGCGATCAGTTTACCTACGGTTTCGTCGGAGTTAGCGGAGATAGTACCCACCTGCGCAATCGCTTTAGAGTCGGAGCATGGTACGGACAGGGCTTTCAGCTCTTCAACAGCGGCGATAACCGCTTTGTCGATACCGCGCTTCAGGTCCATTGGGTTCATGCCCGCAGCAACAGCTTTCAGGCCTTCAGCGATGATCGCCTGAGCCAGCACGGTCGCGGTGGTGGTACCGTCGCCTGCAGCGTCGTTCGCTTTAGAGGCAACTTCTTTCACCATCTGCGCGCCCATGTTTTCGAATTTGTCTTCCAGTTCGATTTCACGTGCAACGGAAACGCCATCTTTAGTGATGGTTGGTGCGCCGAAGGATTTATCCAGCACTACGTTACGGCCTTTCGGGCCCAGGGTCACTTTAACTGCATCTGCCAGTACGTTTACGCCGCGCAGCATTTTCACACGAGCGTCGTTACCGAATTTTACGTCTTTAGCTGCCATGTTCTTATTTCCTCAAATTCGTTCAGTATCGTTTCGCGGATTACGCTTCAACAATTGCCAGGATGTCGCTTTCGGACATGATCAACACTTCTTCATTGTCGATCTTCTCGGATTTCACGCCGTAGCCATCGTTGAAAATCACGATGTCGCCAACTTTAACGTCCAGCGGTTGCACTGTACCGTTTTCCAGGATGCGGCCCTTACCGACAGCGATGATTTCGCCACGAGTTGATTTGGCTGCTGCAGAACCGGTCAGTACGATGCCGCCTGCAGATTTGGTTTCAACTTCTTTACGCTTGACGATCACACGATCATGTAACGGACGAATACTCATTGATAGCTCTCCTTCGAGAAAGTCATTATCAGTTATGGAAGACGCCGGGCCGTAAAAGGTTTACCGACTGGTGCCCTGAGAGATGGGGGTCGGATTTTGCCCCTTCAAGGGGCAGTCGAAAAAAAATTTGTGAAAGTGTTACCATCGCCTCTCTTTTGATGGTGGCAGGACGAAGTGAATGAGTGGACTCAAACAGGAGCTGGGGCTGGCGCAGGGCGTTGGTTTGCTCTCCACCTCCTTGTTAGGTACCGGCGTTTTTGCCGTGCCCGCACTGGCGGCTCTGGTGGCAGGAAATAACAGTCTGTGGGCGTGGCCGGTGCTGATCGTGCTGGTTTTTCCGATTGCGATTGTCTTTGCGACGCTCGGCCGCCATTTCCCCAGCGCCGGTGGCGTGGCGCATTTTGTCGGCATGGCGTTTGGCCCACGGCTGGAGCGCGTCACCGGCTGGCTTTTCCTGTCGGTCATCCCTGTAGGGCTTCCTGCTGCCCTGCACATCGCCACCGGTTTTGGTCAGGCGCTGTTTGGCTGGCATGACGAACAGCTGCTGCTGGCGGAGCTGGGCACGCTGGCGATCGTCTGGTGGGTCGGATCTCGCGGCGCCAGTTCCAGCGCCAATCTGCAAACGTTGGTCGCCGTGCTGATTGTCGCGTTGATTGCGGCGATCTGGTGGGCGGGCGATATCCAGGTGAGCGCGATTCCGTTCCCGGCGATCGCTGATGTCGAGCACACACAACTTTTCGCCGCGCTTGCGGTGATGTTCTGGTGCTTTGTCGGGCTGGAGGCGTTTGCGCATCTGGCGTCAGAGTTTAAACAGCCGGAGAGAGATTTCCCGCGCGCGCTGATGATTGGCCTGCTGCTGGCGGGCACCGTTTACTGGGCCTGTACAGTGCTGGTGCTGCATTTCAATGCGTATAGCGCCGACATGGCCGCAGCCGCTTCGCTACCAGGGATTGTGGTGCAACTCTTTGGCGTCAAAGCCCTGTGGATTGCCTGCGTGATTGGTTATCTCGCCTGCTTTGCCAGCCTGAATATTTATATTCAGAGCTTCGCCCGTCTGGTGTGGTCCCAGGCGCAGTATAAGCCGGACAGCCGCCTCTCGCGCCTGTCAAAGCGCCAGTTACCCCTGAACGCGCTAAACGCGGTGCTGGGCTGTTGCGTGCTGAGCACCCTGTGTATTTATGGGCTGAATATCAATCTCGATGCGCTGATCGTCTATGCGAACGGCATTTTCATCATCATTTATCTGCTGTGCATGCTGGCAGGATGCCGGTTGCTGAAAGGACGATTTAAAGTGCTGGCGGTAGTTGGCGGCGTGTTGTGTTTGCTGCTGCTGGTGATGGTTGGCTGGAAGAGTTTGTACGCTTTGGTGATGCTGGCGGGGCTGTGGATGTTCTTGCCGAAACGAAGCGTGCTTTAAACGCCGGATAGCGCTGCGCTTTTCCGGCCTGCAAGAGATTAGGCCCGGTAAGCGAAGCGCCACCGGGCACACCTGTCAGCGGTCGTCTTTATGATCGAGGCGGTCGCGCTGATCGTCCTTGCGCTGAAACTCCCCGTCAAAGGTCTCTCCATTTCCCGGCCCAGTGCTGAAACCGCCGCCAGGCATGCGGTTAAAACGCAGATGCGGTAGCAGTCTCATGGTCAGAAGTTTTTGCACCGGTGGCAACAGCAGTAACAGGCCAAGGAAATCGGTGAAGAACCCCGGCAGAATCAGCAGCAGGCCCGCAAGAATCAGGGACACGCTTTTGATCATCTCGGCTGCCGGGCTTTCCCCCGCCGCCATCTTCTGCTGCATTAACAGGAAATTTTTGAAACCCTGATTGCGCACCAGCGACATCCCAATTACGGATGTGAAGATGACCAGGATCAGCGTCAGCAGGACACCCAGCACGTGGGCGACCTGGATAAAAATAGAAATCTCGATGTAAACATAGAGAAAAATGGCAATAAAAGGTATCCAGCGCACTGGTTTCTCCTGTGTGGCAGACGCCTCTGGCCTCTGTCTGTATGTGTTTGCGAGTCGCGTCTTTCTGAGATGGAGACGGATAGCCAAATTTCAATCGGTTTGCACGGATATTTTTTCTGGAAATATTCAAGCGGTGATTCATTTCACAGATTAATAATTATCATGAGATGAGGGCGATAATAAGTGATCCAGATTACGGCAATTCGCTATCATCAGCATATGATCTCGAGTATCTGGCTGATTGAGGGAATAATCGTCGGTCAGCAAATATTGAAAACCACATATCTACTGTGTGTTTAGTACAATCCATCGGCCGCTTTAAAAGAAGGTTCACATGTTAAACAACATTCGTATCGAAGAAGATTTGTTGGGTACCAGGGAAGTTCCAGCGGATGCCTACTACGGTATTCACACTCTGAGAGCGATTGAAAACTTTTACATTAGCAACAACAAAATCAGCGACATCCCTGAATTTGTACGTGGCATGGTGATGGTGAAAAAAGCCGCAGCACTGGCAAACAAAGAGCTGCAAACCATTCCGAAAAGCGCTGCAAATGCCATCATCGCCGCCTGCGATGAAGTGCTGAACAACGGCAAATGCATGGATCAGTTCCCGGTTGATGTCTATCAGGGCGGTGCGGGGACCTCCGTCAACATGAATACCAACGAGGTGCTGGCTAACATCGGCCTTGAACTGATGGGCCACCAGAAAGGTGAGTACCAGTACCTCAATCCAAACGACCACGTTAACAAGTGCCAGTCTACCAACGACGCCTACCCGACCGGTTTCCGTATCGCCGTGTACGCCTCTGTGGTGAAACTGATCGACGCGATTAACCAGCTGGGTGATGGCTTCCAGCGTAAAGCCGTTGAGTTCCAGGACATTCTGAAAATGGGCCGTACCCAGCTGCAGGATGCCGTGCCGATGACCCTCGGCCAGGAATTCCATGCCTTTAACGTGCTGCTGAATGAAGAGACCCGCAACATCCTGCGCACCTCTGAGCTGCTGCTGGAAGTGAACCTTGGCGCCACCGCCATCGGTACGCGTCTGAATACCCCGGACGGCTATCAACAGCTGGCAGTGCAGAAACTGGCGGAAGTCTCCAATCTGGCGGTTGTTCCGGCGGAAGACCTGATCGAAGCGACCTCCGACTGCGGTGCCTACGTGATGGTGCACAGTGCGCTGAAACGTCTGGCAGTGAAACTCTCCAAAATCTGTAACGACCTGCGCCTGCTCTCCTCCGGTCCACGCGCTGGCCTGAACGAAATCAACCTGCCAGAACTGCAGGCCGGTTCGTCCATCATGCCAGCTAAAGTGAACCCGGTGGTGCCAGAAGTGGTTAACCAGGTGTGCTTCAAAGTCATCGGCAACGACATTACCGTGACCATGGCCTCCGAAGCGGGTCAGCTGCAGTTGAACGTCATGGAGCCAGTGATTGGCCAGGCGATGTTTGAATCCATCCACATTCTGACCAATGCCTGCTACAACCTGCTGGAAAAATGCATTAACGGCATCACGGCGAACAAAGCCGTGTGCGAAAGCTTCGTCTATAACTCCATCGGTATCGTCACTTACCTGAACCCGTTCATCGGCCACCATAACGGTGACATCGTCGGGAAGATTTGTGCCGAAACCGGTAAGAGCGTGCGCGAAGTCGTCCTTGAGCGTGGACTGCTGACAGAGGCTGAGCTGGATGATATCTTCTCGGCGCAGAACCTGATGCACCCAGCCTACAAAGCGAAGCGTTATACCGATGAAAGCGAACAATAACAGTTCGGGTTAAACTTCCGAAAGGCACGTCACTTGTGACGTGCCTTTTTGCTTTTATAGGACATCACAAAAATAACATTTACGTATCCAACAACTAACATTCAAGGAAGCGATTATGATTGTCATTGAGCTGATTATCGTTTTAGCGGCGATTTTCCTCGGCGCCAGGCTAGGGGGGATTGGTATCGGCTATGCCGGGGGATTGGGCGTGCTGGTTCTGGCAGCCATTGGTGTCGCACCGGGGAAAATCCCGTTTGACGTTATCTCCATCATCATGGCGGTGATTGCAGCCATCTCGGCCATGCAGATTGCGGGTGGTCTGGATTATCTGGTTAATCAAACGGAAAAACTGCTGCGCAAAAACCCGAAATACATCACCATTCTCGCGCCGGTCGTGACCTACTTCCTGACGATTTTTGCCGGTACCGGCAACATCTCTCTGGCAACGCTGCCGGTTATTGCCGAAGTGGCGAAAGAGCAAGGCATTAAGCCGTGCCGCCCGCTGTCGACTGCTGTGGTGTCCGCGCAGATTGCGATTACCGCCTCGCCGATTTCTGCCGCGGTGGTGTATATGTCATCAGTAATGGAAGGCCATGGCGTTAGCTATATTCATCTGCTCTCCGTGGTGATCCCGTCGACGCTGCTGGCTGTGCTGCTGATGTCGTTCCTGGTCACTATGCTGTTTAACTCCAAACTTTCTGACGATCCGGTGTACCTGAAACGTCTGGAAGAAGGTCTGATCGAACTGCGCGGTGAAAATAAAGTTGAGATCAAACCGCGCGCGAAACTGTCGGTGCTGCTGTTCCTGCTGGGCGTGGTCTGCGTGGTGATTTATGCCATCGTCAACAGCCCAAGCCTCGGCCTGGTGGCAACACCGCTGATGAATACCACCAACGCGATCCTTATTATTATGCTGAGCGTCGCGACCCTGACCACCGTGCTGTGCGGCGTGGAAACGGACAGCATTCTCAGCTCCAGCACCTTCAAAGCCGGGATGAGCGCCTGTATCTGTATCCTCGGCGTGGCGTGGCTGGGTGATACCTTCGTTTCCCACAATATCGACTGGATTAAAGAGACCGCAGGTACCGTAATTCAGGGCCATCCGTGGCTGCTGGCGGTAATTTTCTTTGTGGCTTCCGCGCTGCTGTATTCTCAGGCTGCGACGGCGAAAGCGCTGATGCCGATGGCGCTGGCACTGAACGTGTCTCCACTGACCGCTGTGGCCTCTTTCGCTGCCGTTTCTGGCCTGTTTATTCTGCCAACCTATCCGACGCTGGTCGCGGCCGTGCAGATGGACGATACCGGGACGACGCGCATCGGACGTTTCGTCTTTAACCATCCGTTCTTTATTCCGGGCACGATGGGCGTGGTGTTTGCCGTGTGCTTCGGTTTTCTGATCGGTAGCGTGATTCTTTAAGCTTTCGGTGTTGTAAAAATAGTTAAAGTCGGGCCGCTCAGCGGCCCGATTCATTAATGCCCTCAGGCTCAGCGTGATATAGTGATTTTTTCGCGATGAGGAGGTCGAGTAGTGAATACACCTGACGCTGTCGTTGTACTGTGTACCGCCCCCGATGAAGCCACTGCCCAGGAGCTTGCCGCCAAAGTGCTGGCAGAACAGCTCGCTGCCTGTGTCACGATCCTGCCCGGCGCTACCTCGATGTACTACTGGGAAGGCAAGCTGGAACAGGAGTACGAAGTGCAGATGCTGCTGAAAACCAACGTCTCGCATCAGCAAGCGCTTCTCGACTGCCTCAAGTCTCATCATCCATACCAGACCCCAGAACTGCTGGTGCTGCCAGTGGTTCACGGCGATAACGATTATCTCTCATGGCTCAACGCTTCCTTACGCTGATCCTGCTGCTGTGCAGCACATCAGTTTTTGCCGGGTTGTTCGACGCGCCCGGCCGCTCTAATTTTATTCCCGCCGACCAGGCGTTTGTCTTCGACTTCCAGCAGGACCAGCACGATCTCAATCTGACCTGGCAGGTCAAAGAGGGCTATTACCTCTACCGCAAGCAGGTGAGCATTACCCCCGATCGCGCGACCGTTGGCGAGCCGCAGCTGCCCGCAGGCGAATGGCACGAAGATGAGTTCTACGGCAAAAGCGAAATCTATCGCCATCGGCTGACAGTGCCGGTCACGGTAAATCAGGCCAGTTCAGGGGCCACGCTGACGGTGACATACCAGGGCTGCGCCGACGCAGGTTTCTGCTATCCGCCAGAGACCAAAGTGGTACCGCTGAGCGAAGTGCAGGCGTCCCCTGCACCTTCAGCTCCCGCAGAGGAAACGGATGATACGAGTGCTAAGCTGCCCTTCTCCGCGCTGTGGGCGCTATTGATCGGTATTGGTATCGCCTTCACGCCCTGTGTCCTGCCGATGTATCCCCTGATTTCCGGCATCGTCCTCGGCGGCAAACAGCGTTTATCCACCGCCCGTGCGCTGCTGCTGGCCTTTATCTATGTTCAGGGGATGGCGCTGACATACACCGCCCTTGGCCTGATCGTGGCCGCAGCAGGGCTTCAGTTCCAGGCGGCGCTCCAGCACCCCTATGTGCTCATCGGGCTGTCGGTGGTCTTTACCCTGCTTGCACTGTCGATGTTTGGGTTATTCACCTTGCAGCTGCCGTCGTCACTACAAACACGCCTGACACTGATGAGCAACCGTCAGCAGGGCGGTTCTGCTGGCGGCGTCTTTGCAATGGGCGCCATTGCCGGGCTGATCTGCTCCCCCTGCACTACCGCGCCGCTTAGCGCAATTCTGCTCTACATCGCTCAGAGCGGGAACATGTGGTTCGGTGGCGGGACGCTCTATCTTTATGCACTGGGCATGGGGCTGCCGCTGATTCTGGTCACCGTCTTTGGCAACCGTCTGTTGCCGAAAAGCGGTCCGTGGATGGAAACCGTGAAAACGGCGTTCGGCTTTGTGATTCTGGCCCTGCCGGTATTCCTGCTCGAACGTGTGATTGGCGACGTCTGGGGAGTGCGCCTGTGGGCGCTTCTGGGTGTGGCATTCTTCAGCTGGGCGTTTATTACCAGCCTGCACGCGCAGAAGCCGTGGATGCGGATCGTGCAAATTATCCTGCTGGCCGCCGCGCTGGTGAGCGTGCGTCCCCTTCAGGACTGGGCGTTTGGTTCCCCAGGCGTACAAACCCAGGCGCATCTTAGCTTTACTCAAATTAGTAACGTTGATGAGCTGAACACCGCCCTGGCGCAGGCCAAAGGCAAACCCGTGATGCTCGATCTCTACGCCGACTGGTGCGTGGCCTGTAAAGAGTTTGAAAAATACACCTTTAGCGATCCGCAGGTGCAAAACGCGCTGAAAAATACCGTTCTGCTGCAGGCCAATGTGACGGCCAATAACGCGCAGGACAAGGCTCTGTTAAAACAGCTCAACGTGCTCGGCCTGCCGACTATTTTGTTCTTTAATGAGCAAGGAGAAGAGCAGCCTGCCGGGCGCGTGACGGGATTTATGGATGCCGCAGCGTTCAGCGCGCATTTGCGCGATCGCCAACCGTAAACGACACTGTTAACGGGAGAAACCGTTAGCATTGGGAGGAGAAAACCGTGCAACGTGAAGACGTACTGGGACAAGCCCTGCAATTACTTGAGGTTCAAGGGATCGCCAGCACCACGCTTGAGATGGTTGCCGAACGCATCGATTATCCTCTGGATGAGCTTCGCCGCTTCTGGCCCGATAAAGAAGCGCTGCTGTACGACGCCCTGCGCTATCTGAGCCAGCAGGTGGATATCTGGCGCAGGCAGTTAATGCTTAACGAAGAGCTGACGGACGAGCAGAAAATACTGGCGCGTTATACGGCCCTCGCGGATTGCGTTCGCAACAAACGCTACCCGGGCTGCTTGTTTATCGCCGCCTGCACTTTCTATCCTGATCCAGGGCACCCGATCCATCAGCTGGCGGATCAGCAAAAAAGCGCGGCGCACGACTTTACCCATGAGTTGCTCACCCGACTCGAAGTCGACGATCCCGCAATGGTCGCGCGGCAGATGGAGCTGGTGCTGGAAGGTTGCCTGAGCCGTATGCTGGTCAACCGCAGCCTGGCCGACGTCGAGACGGCGCACCGTCTCGCGGAAGATATCCTGCGTTTTGCGCAGTGCCGTATGGGTGGCGCGCTGACTTAAGCCAGCATGCCTGCCCACGCAGAGATAAGCAGGCATAGCGCCATTACGCGTTGAAAGCGCACCATCGCCACGGTGGTGCGAAACACCCGATTTACCGCCTTTCCCAGCCACGCCCAGCACATCAGACAAGCAATCGAAATGATTAAGAACCAGAGCGCCATCAGCGCCACATCTCGCAGGGCATGCTCACCAACCGGCGCAAACAGGCTCACGACGGCCAACGCCATCATCCATGTCTTTGGATTAATTACCTGTAACAACGCTGCCGCACGTGCCGTAAAACGGTGATGCGAGCCATGTGACAGGTTTGCCGCTGGCGCGCTGAATAACTGCCAGCTCATCCAGCTTAACCACAACACGCCAGCCCAGCTCATCACCTGACGAATCAGCGGGTACTGACGCAACACTTCCCCGGCTCCCGCGCCAGAGATCAGCACGATGGCACTGGCCGCCATACAGCCGCTGACAAGGGCAGGAATCGTCGCCTTCACCCCGTAGTGCTGGCTGTTGGTCAGAACAAGGATATTGGTTGGGCCAGGCGTTATCGAGGCGACAAAAGCAAACAGCAGAAACGGCATCACGTTCACAGGTAGCTCCTTATTTTTGGAGCTCTGACTGTGCCGCTATTTTCTGGAAACGTCTGGAAGGTTTGTGCACAACTTTCGGTAATGGGCTGGGGTGATGCGATAGGCCCGCTGGAACCAGCGTCCAAGATGGCTCTGATCGGCAAAACCCAGCGACGCAGCGACATCCACCGGTAAATCGCCACGAGCCAGCATCTGACGGGCTTTGGCGAGCCGAAGCTGGATAAGCCAGGCGTGAGGTGCCAGATGGAACTCACGTTTGAAACAGCGCGTCAGCGTAAAGCGATCGGTTCCCGTCTCGCGCGCAAGATCAGACAGCCCAAGATTTTCGCCCATATGCGCATACAGATAGTCACGCGCCCGATGTGCCACCGCCGCGCTTTGCAGTTGCGAAGGGAGCCTTTTGCGCCAGTGGCAATGGGAAGTGATCTGCGCCAGCATGTGATCCATCGTGCTTTGCTGGACAATTTTCATCTCATCCTGATGCAGCGCATTAAACGTCTCACCGATGGTGCGAACCAGCTGCGGCTCACGCGTCAGGGTTTGCGCGAAATGGAGTGAATAACTACCGGGCGTGGATTCGTATAGCTCGTGCAGCGTGTTGTTCAGCCACTGTTCGTCCAGATAGAACGTCAGATAGGTAAAGCCGCCCTCGACCGGGGCATCGCCATCATGGATTTCACCGGGTTCAAGCAGAAAGGCATCTCCCGGCTGGCTCTGGTGACGCTCGCGGCGGCAATGGAACTGCTGAGTGCCAGAAAGCGTAATGCCTACCAGATAGCTGTCGTGCCAGTGTGGGTCGAAAGCATGGCCTTCGAAGTGTGCCTTAATGGTTTCAATACCTGTGTCTGCATGCTGACGTAGCTCAAGCCAGTCGTTCGCCATATCGCCCTCCTCTGATCTGTCAGCATTGCTATTTAGCACCCTCCTTGTCTGGAAGATTTGTGCAATTTCGCGGTGCAAACGGGCAGATTGCCGTAAAGTTAAGCAGTTGAACAGCTTTTCCTGAATTAGGGTTGACGACCATCCGGGATTAAGGTTTAATGCGCTCCGTTGCCCGGATAGCTCAGTCGGTAGAGCAGGGGATTGAAAATCCCCGTGTCCTTGGTTCGATTCCGAGTCCGGGCACCACTATTTAGAAAAACCAGCCTTCGGGCTGGTTTTTTGCTTTCTGGGATTCTGGTAGATTTCTGGTCGTTCTGGCCGCTAATGTCGCTGCTTTACCTCTTGAGTTCCGCCTGAGCATCTCCTTTTAGCGACTCCCTGCCCTTCCGGTCACAGTGTCGTTGTCTATTCGGCTTCAAACGGTCAATAAACACTATTTCCAACTTGTATGCCTATCTGGTGGAATCATCACAGCAAGACAGAATCCGGTCTTTGTCCGGTCAGGGGAAGGTAAGCAGCATCACTTCACTTTTGATGTGTGCAAAACTCTACTGCGCCGGTAGGCTTGCTCAACCCCTCACAACCCTGGGAAGGATTCCCGACCTTGTTCACGGTCCTCAATACAATCGGTTACCAGCCCTCCTTCAACCAACTTACTCCCGTCTCCAGTAAGTGATGCTGTGCATCGACCCGTTAAACTCGCAGCCATAAGAGGGCATTTTACACCACTATTTAGATAGACTAAATCGCCACGGATAATCTAGACACTTCCGAGCCGTTGATAATACTGGTTTTTATATTCTGTCGGTGACATCTGATTGCTCGAACCATGCCGACGCTTACTGTTATAAAACATTTCGATGTAATCAAAAATATCGCTGCGGGCTTCTTCCCGCGTTCCGTAGATCTTTTTCTTTATCCGTTCGCGTTTCAGCAACTGGTAAAAGCTTTCTGCAACCGCATTATCGTGACAGTTACCGCGACGGCTCATGCTGCCCTCCAGGCCGTGTGATTTCAGGAACGACTGCCACTCATGGCTTGTGTACTGACTGCCCTGATCCGAATGAACCAGTACCTGTTTTTGGGGATTACGCCGCCATACAGCCATCAGCAGTGCGTTCAGGACAATGTCCTTTGTCATCCGGGATTGCATTGACCAGCCGATGATTTTGCGTGAGAACAGATCAACAACCATGGCAAGATACAGCCAGCTTTCGTGAGTCCTGATGTAGGTTATGTCCGTTACCCAACGCTCATCTGGAGCATCCAGATTAAACTGTCGCTGGAGCCTGTTGGGCGATACGATACTGGCCTCGCCTTTGCGTGCCCGCGGGCCCCGATACCCGACCTGAGCCTTTATCCCGGCACGATTCATCAGTCGCCAGACTCTGTTCACTCCGCACTGTTACCCGCTATCCCGCAAGTCCAGATGGATCTTGCGATAACCATAAACGCAACCGGACTCAAGCCAGAACTGTTTGATCTGTCCCGTCAGTCTCAGATCTACCTGGTGGCGCTGAGAATACGGTTGCTTAAACCAGGCGTAAAAGCCACTGGGATGAACATCCAGCACCCTGCAGAGCATACGAACAGGCCAGCAACGGGAGTTGTCACGAATAAAGGCGTACCTCAGTCGGACAGCTTTGCGAAGTACGCCGCGGCTTTTTTTAATATGTCCCGTTCGTCAGTAACCCGCTTCAGCTCCTTATGGAGTCGGCGGATCTCGGCCTGAGCATCTGGCTGTTCTTTATTAGTGGATGAGTCCGGACCGTACTTCTTTATCCAGGCGTAAAGGCTGTGGGTGGTGATATCGAGACGTGTTGCAACGCTGGAAACAGAATGACCGCGATCAATAACCTGTTTGACTGCTTCAATTTCAAACTCTTCGGGATAACGCTTACCGCTCATGGGCACCTCTCTTTAAGTCATCTTAAATGACTCCGAGGTGTCTGTTAAACCCGTGGCGATTCATCTAGAATTATCAATGAAGACATAAAAAATGATAAGCCAAACGTTCTTACCTCTTTAGCTGAAGTTCAGTAAGATCTGTGGGCATACTGCATTAAAGTTCAAAATGGTCTGGAACTCACCTATTCCTTCAGAAAGATCAGTAAAGGAAAGGTGACGACCAACGAACCTCAAAATATTGGTCAGCGTGTATTCGCCTTATTTGATAAGTCAGATAGAGAATTAAGAGCATTCGATGGCAGTGCTATTAGTTTTGATGATAAAATTGATTGCATATACATACAAAACAAATTCTACACATTCCATAAAAAAAGTTTTGAATCTATTGCGGGACTCGATGCTGAATTTACAGAAGCTGCACAAAAAACGCTAAACACAATTAAAGAGTTTGACCTAATTGATGGCTTGGAGATTATTGAGCAAGCAATTTTACACAAGCAATCTCTACTAAAAACAATTGCTCATATCGCTGAAAAAGGTAATCACACCACAATGAAAAAAGATGAAGTACAATAAATGAATGGTGTGTTAAAAATGTTTCAAGATGAAGAGTTCACTATCAATAAAGATGGAAAAATTGTCATTGAAGACGAAAAGCAAGGAAGAAATTTCCTTAGACTTCTCAATGATTATTACAAGCAAGGAATGACTACAAAAAAATACTACGGTACGGATAGCGGTAACTTAGTAAATCCAGTTAAAAGCTAAGTCTATTCAATACAACGCCCTATCTTATTGAGGGCATTTATTTTCGCAAGCACCCTCATTTTAATTAATCATGCATCACATGATGCCAGCAAAAAATAACAACACCAACCACGACCGCACAAAAGAAAAATATTACCAGCCACCAAATCATAACTATTCAAAGATTACATACAAAAACCTCGCTCTAATCTTAATTAAAAAAAATCATAACACAAATGCATTTAAAAAATTAGAAAATTAATTTTTAATAAAAATCAATATAAAAGAGAGAAAAATCTCTTACAAGCGGCTATAGATGTTTGCGGTTCCTTTTCCCTTTCTGCAACCATTTTATAAGGACTTCTTCAACTATTCCCGCAGGTAAAAACTCCTGCTCCAGACGACCAAGCAGTAAGCCAGTTAAGTAACGATAAAAATCGGCCTCTTCATTAAACAAGCCATCTGGTATTGCTTCCTGTGCTTTTACTGGCTCAGGAACGGCGCTATGGCTGGCATATTGCTCAAACAGCTCAAGATTCATGAGCAAAGCATCAAGCGTCGGACGACAGCACCTGGCTCTCGCCAACATTAACAGTCCCCAGCTATCCATATCTCCCCAATAGGCAATGTGTTTATCATCCAGAACCGGGCTGGATAACCATTGCACGTCAAGGCCGCACCCTAAAATAGCAATAGTATCTGATAATGCTGGAAGTTGATGGAGGCACTGCTCATTTTCAATCACCAGTATACATGATGCAGTCAATGGCGTTTCCGCCAGTTCCGCCGTCGTCACCCGGCATTTTTTAAAAGGAAGCAAGCCCGGCGATAACGGCACAACCAGAACCCAGTGGCTGGACTCATCAAAAGCATCAAGAAAGGTCGTTAAACCCTGCTCGCTGGCTTCGCCTGAAAAACGCACGTCCAGCAGTCGAGTTAATAACGAAACATTATTCTCGATAAATTTGGTATCCACTCCTTGCCCGGAAAGCAACCTTAAAGGCAACCTGTTTGCGCAGCCTGGTTCTAATTGGCAGGCCAGCCTGGCCGCGCTGATGATGTCCTGCGGATCTCTGTAGCGCCAGAGGGAACGATGACTAACCAACAGCGGATGAAAAATAGGATCAACATGCTCAATAATACCTTCCAATAAGCAAAATTCCCGGCTCACCACCGGATCCGCCACAGCGTTGATCCAGTCAGAAGGACCATTCAGGATCCAGCGCAACGGCATTGAGATTGGCGTGTCACTTGCCCGATAATTCACATCTTCCCAGTCCACACGCCCAACCCGAACTTGCCGCCATAGCTGCACATGCTGCAAAACGTACTGCGTTTGCTCTGCGAAAATTGTGGCGGAAGGCTTTCCTATGGACAGACAGAGTGGCCAGTTATCAGGTGAGAGTAAACGCTCAGCCCGAAGTTTGGCGTTTTCCCACTGCCGGGTAAGCTTTTTACGAAGCTCATCAGGAGAAAACATTCTACGCGCTCTCCCGACGCTGATAGTGTTGTTCAAGCTCTTCCCAGCTCAGCGAAGCCATATTTGAATCCTGACCGCGCCGGTGGACGACAATAGCCGATCGAGTATGATCACGCAGGAGGCGTATCTCTTTATTGGGGGTGATAAATACCGCATGTAAGCCAAACTCCCTAAGCGCGGCAATGATCCTACCCGCAACGGCATGAGAGCTACGGGAGAACGCTTCATCGAGGACAATAGTACCAAATAGGGGATAACGACTCCCCGCAGGACAAAGCGCATAGCTAAGTGATGCGGTCAACACGTAAGAAGCGATAATCTCTTTTTCTCCACCGCTACCGCCCTGTGAGCCCGTGCGTGACTCAATCACATTACCGCTCTGACGATCCATCACTGACACGGCGAACTCCAGACGAAAACGGGGATCCAATAACGCCTTCGCCCCCAATGTGCGATTTCGTTCACAGGCATCCCGCAGTTGCGCCACCAGCACCTGCAAAGCCTTATAATGGCTTTCGCCGCTGTCATCAACAAACCGGGCGGCATTCAGTTGTCGCTGTGCTTTTTCAAGCGTGCGCAGACTTTCATGAATCACTTTTTTAGTATCTAAACGCAGGTAGCGATCTGGCTGGAAATCGACCCTGAACATGGTTTCATTGAGTTCGCTGAGGCGCGCCTCAATCACGAGCACCTCATGATCGATATGGCTGAGCAGTTGCGTTACACCATCGTCAGATGAGCGGTTCAGATAATCAAGAAAGCGATTGAGCTTTTCCGGCAGGGCTTCTTCGGTCAACTCCTGCAAACGCTGTAAATAGACAGGAACATCGTCCAAATCAGTCCCAGCCTCAACGAGCGCGCCGGTATCCACACGTTTGGCGTCAGACATACGTTTAGTCAGCTCTATGTTCAGTCGATGCAGATCACCTTTAACACCCTCAATTTCTTGCTGAATCCCCAGTTCATGTTGACGTTCCAGATCGCGAATGTCGGGCAGTTGCTCCAAAGTCACCACAGGAAAATGTGACGCGCACAACGCTTGCTCTTCATCCTGCATACCTTGTTGCGCGGTTTGGTGGGCCTTACGTTCTGCGGTCCGGGCTGAGGTGAGTTGTGTATCCAGCCCATTAGTGACTTTATTGGCGGCTCTGAGCTGCTTATCGAGTTCAGATTCAATCGTTTGAGCTTCATCAAGCTTTGCTTTTGCTACGCTGGCATCAGAATCCGGGCGGATCAGATTCTCCAGCCGCTGCTTGAGCGCTTCCAGTTGGTTCTTCGCGCCGGTAACATCGATGCTATCGTAATCAATCTGTTGTATTTTCTGGAATGAAATGGCCTGGTTTTGCAAAAGCCTCACCTCGCCTTTCGCAAACTCAAATGCCTCGCTTGCAGTTTTAACCTGCTCCTGGAGCACGGCAATTTCTTTGGCAAGGAAGTTCAGGCGATCGCGGTTATCAAATCCCGTCAGCCAGTCTTCATCAAGGCGTTTCTGATCCTGCTTGTCATAAAAACGCTGTTTACCAGACATTAACCCCTGAACCGTCATGGCATGTGGCATATCGCGCAACTGTTCAGGGTTATCAACACAATGCCTGTCACTTTCTGCCAGCAATACTTTGACGGCTTCTCGCCACGGATGATCTTTCCACAACAGCTTGCGGGTATAGCCATCGTCGAAGAACCGAACGAGAGAGTGCGGTAATTTGACCTCCAGTAGCCGCACATGCAGACGGTTGTTGCGCTGATTTATCCAGCGTAACGCTTCCGGAGCAGATTCTGATGAAACAAGAATACGCAGCCGATTACTCCCGATGGCACGCTCAATCGCACCACGCCATTGCGCCTCTTCCGGTTTAACCTGAATCAGTTCAGCGACAAAAGGCAGTTCAGACTCATCAACATTCAGCGCTTTTGCCAGCTCGCTGCGAAATGCCTGATAATGTGCGGGAAGGTTAGAATCCGGCCGACGTGCGATCTCAGCGCGTTCAGTTTCTCGCTCGCGTAGCTCTACGGTGATGTTATGGCTGATCGCATTTTTTTTATACAGCTCTTCTTCTTTCAGCTTTATATCACCATCAAGCCGCTCAAGCCGTAGTTCTACTTCATGCTGATTCGCCTCCAGTTGAGGCTGGGTCAGATCAGACAGCAATCCAAGATTGCGGGTCAACTGTTGATACTGGTGTGCCAGCGTTTCCCGACTGCCAAGCGTTTTTTGCCAGTCTTTGATGCGCTCATTCAGATCATCAATATTCGCGCCTCCCGCCTGGTAATAATGCTGCATGCAATCAGCCACCACCTTTTTTTGCAGCTCAAGTTGAGACAGGATCTGTCCTTCGCGAGTTTGTGCCTCACCAAGCTCGGCTTCAAGACCGTTGACTTTTTCTCGCCAGAGCTGACTTGCCTGTTGTGCAAACCAGATGGGTAACAGTGATTCCAGCACCTTCCTGTCAGTAAGTTGCCGCGCTTGCTTCTGATACTTATCCCAACTCAGGGCAACAGGTTGCAAGGACTGCTGCTGTTTACGCGCCGTTTCCAGCTCCTGATGGATTTCAGTCAGACCATCAAAACTGTTGGCTACTTCCGTCGCGCGATCAAAGGCGGAGCGATCGTCCAGCACAAGCTCGCGAAAAATCTCATCAATGCTGTTCAGCTGTTTTAACCCTGCCGCCCGGTTTAACAGCGTGAACGCATTTTCCCCCACATCGAAGAAATCCCGCAGTCGCGCCAGGTACTGCTTTTTATTCGGGTATGTCCAGATGCCAGTCGCTTCCTTTTCCATTTGCCGCAGCAAACGTGTGCCACCGTCATGGTAAACGTTCAGCCAGTGCTCAAGCGTCTGCCCGGGATTAGCGCTGAACAACCAAAGTCTTTTCATATCCGTCACGCTGGAGCTGGTGGAATCAAACCATAATAGCGCCCCCAGGCGTACCTGTTGCCCTTCACGCTCCAGTGTAGCGGCAATGCCGGTCACTGTTTTACCCGGTCTGGCAATATGCGATTGGCCGTCTCCTCCATCGCCGGGGCCGGATACGCCGCGCACATAGGAGATAAGATCCCTGTCGCTTTCATGACCGCCAGTTGAAGCCAGATTGTAACGAGGATTGGCGCAGAGTAGCGTCATCAAGGCATCGACAAGCGTAGTTTTTCCGCTCCCGGTTGGGCCAATAACGGCAGTCCCTTCATGATGAATTGCAGCCTGATGCAATCCGTGAAAACCGCCCCAGTTGAACAACTCGATGTGGGTAAGAATGAAAGATTCCTGCCCAGTAAGACGAACCACCTGACTCATACGTCCTCCTCACTGCTATCCTTTTCTGACGCATTATCTGGGGAGGTTTGCCGGGCAACCTGTTCCCGCAGCCATACCAGTAATGCCTGAAGATTTATCGGGTCGGCAAGATGAGCGATAATCGGACGAATCACGATCCGCTCATGCGCATCTGGCGACGTGACCAGCCCATGCCCCTTTAGTTGATCCAGCAGGGTAAGCAGCCGGGTACGTTCTTTTGATTCACTCCCCGGATCGCCAAGATAAATCTGGAGCTGAGGGAGAAGATCGTCGATAGCAATCTGCGCCTGACTGGCGCCAGTTCCACTTTCTTGCTCCCAGGCAACAAAATGCTGACGCAGTATGGCAACTAATAATGATTGTTCCAGGTTAAGCCGTTGCCGTCTCACCAGAGGGTGGGACCATTCATCCAGTTCTGGTGTTTCATCAAGCCTGACTTTGACATACAGCAGACCGCGGATCTCATCAATGCCGATATCCAGATCGAGAGGTTCCAGAATGCAGGTAACCTCTTCAGGATGAGTCAGTACTACGCGGTACAAATTGGGTTTAGTGGCCTCTTCAAGCAATCCATATTTGAGCAATTCCTGAGCCGCTTCGCGTATTTTTTTCGACGTTCGCACTTCGCTACGGGTTACCGTTTCCTCAACAGGCGTATCAGCAACCTCTTCGCCCAATGGCTCAGGTTCGCTACCTGCATTTGCGCTAACGCTCCGGCTAATCAGTTTGTCAAAAAATCCCGCCATACCTGTTACTCCCAATCAATATCCATTAATACCTGACTTTCCAGACCGGTAGTGGGAAGATTAAATCGCCAGCGACGCCCCTTCTCATCGCTAAGCTCAGAAAATTCACGTTTTGAATCAATAACCTCAATACCCGCTTCTCTTGCCATGCCAATCCAGACAGCGAACGTTTCGAGATCATGAACAGAGGGTAACAGCGCCGCCAGCTCAGCCAGACCAACGGGGCGATTTTCTTTTGCCAAAAGCAGCAACGTCTGCTGAATCAACGCCTCACGATCAAGACCGTTGAAAGCATCCCAGAAATCATCTCCAATCTGCGTTAAATCCGCGGCATGATTACTGAGATCCAACATTTGTTCCGCTTCATCATCCACTTCTTTAAAACGTAAACGTTCAATCGCAGGGATGCCCGTTACCGCCACACCAACGGCAGGAAGCGGAACCTCTTGTTTGCGAATCATCTGGCGCTGCCAGTCGAGCTTTAATGCCTGGTTCAGAAATTCGTTAAGCAGATGACCAACGCGGTGGTGTTCAGCAGCAAGACCGGTTTTCATAAAACCGCGGACATCGCGCTCGCTACGGGCACGAGCCTGGAGGACGGTTTGCGATTCATCTACGAGGCGTTTAACCAGCCAGCGCAAGTCGTAACGCTGTAGACGGTTGAGTGCATAGGAAGCCGACGGATGGCTAAGGATTACGCGCAGTCGGTCGCTCATTGCCGTTAGCTCGGCTGACTGGCGTAGCTGTTGCTGAAAACTGTCGAAGACTCTTCCTTCCGGCGTATTAAGCAACGCGTCCTGATCGTTCAGCAGACGCTCCACAATATCGCCGCGATGATACTGCTCGCCGATAATGGATTGCCGAAGCGCGCGATCGGCCTCACGCCAGGAGTCTTCAACGCGACGAAAGTCAGCCCGCAGGCTGGAAGCCAGATTGAAAACCTCACGAATATGTTCAACCGCCTGGTGTGTTTCCAGCACTTCTATATGCCCAGCTTCCGCCTCCTGTAATTCACGTTCCAGCTCGGCAATACGACGACGTAAGGTTGAAACTCGGTTTGCCGGATTAGGATTAAGCCGGGTTTCCAGATTTTCAATTTCTCGCTGTACGGTGGACAATCGAGAAGCCGTAGAGGTCATGAAACGATTATCCAGTGATTCAACAAACGTAATTGCGACCTCAAGCGCATCAGTGGCGAAGATACGCCCATCCCGTTCAACAATTAAACGGCGTTTAATCCATTCCCGCAGTTCACGGCTGGCCTGAAGAGATGGATTTTCCTGATTAATCTCGTACTGTTCCTGACTCACATGCTCAACAAGAATGACGGTAAGAGACTGAATCGCCTCCTCAAGAGGGATGCCATCATGTGATTTTTCAAACAGTGCTTTCAGGCTACTCAGTACTAATGGGGAGCGACGAGTAGCAAGAAGTACCCATGCAGGATGCTGGTTTTTTGCTGAAATGTAACTTTCCGTACGCTGCCTTGTGTTTTCTTCCATGTAACTGAACCTTCAACAATGCGGGTTGAGATACCAGACTGCGATAATTCGCCGTTGCGGATTTTTTCTTCAGAAGACCGCCTTACTTTATGATTTTTATCACAATATTTGATCCAGGTACTTTTCTTCAGAAACCGGAAAATATTGCCCCCACGCTCGATATATTCAAGAAAGATATAAAGACAGGCCGCGGAACAATTTCTAAGACCACACTGACCTTACCATTAACCGATAATCAAATTGATGACAGAGCTAACAGAGCTATAGGGAAAGCCCCACTAATTTAATGATGCAACAAAAGTCTTCCACTACCGTGCAGTTTCACGTACGCTGTGCGGCTGGATTTCTCCCAGCGAAAATTCGCAGAGATACCCATGAACCGCAAATATACGCCATTCATCTCCCTCTCTCGCCGTAAACGCCGGGCTAAAACTCTTAAAATCAAAACCCTTATCAACCGTGAGCGGGAAATCTGGGGTGGGCTCTTCTATGACGAATGCGATCATGCAACAGCCGTTGCCAGCGGAAACTGGTGCTGGAGCGATATTGTTTTTCTTGGACACGATCCGGCTGCCTTCTGGAATGCAGAGATCATAACCGCCAATGTCGCTTTTGCCGATACCGTAGAAGAAGCGGTATTAAATGAAGCCATGCTTCTGCTGGAAGCAGCTGGTAAGCAGAATGCGGTCCTCTCTGATAACAGCCCAGATAATATCATCGGCCACATATTGCTTCGTAGATCCGAGAAAACCTATTCGATATTTAACGGCTTAACCTTCAATGATTTTACCGATAAACGAGCGCTGGAGATTGCCCGGGATGCTCCCCCGGCAGTTTACCGCGGCTACCGCATCTTACCGGGTTTCGCTTCCGGAATTGGCTTGAAGATGGTCGTTGAGGCTGACGTCTTAAACCAGACTCTGATTGAAGCAACTATTCAAGATTTTCTTGCCCGCGGAGAGCACAACTGGGTCTCTGACATGCCTTCACCGGTCCGCTATGCGGGACAAGATATCTGTAACCAACTTGACACAAAAAGCTGAGCATTTACGGGAACGAACCTTGAAAAACAAAGCCGCATACCTCATAGCCGCGCGGTTAATGGCCGCGCTCAATATGAGGAAAAACCATGGCACGAACTCGCGCAGAAAGGCGCCACCATATGCGTCGAATGAAACAAAGACGGCAACACGACAATGCAGTTGGCGACGGTTGTCCAAAACATCTGGATCGTCATTATAAAACTCCGTGTAGCTGTTCCTGCTGGATGTGTGGGCACCAACGTTACTGGTATGGACCAGGTATACAGGAGCAACGCGTACGAGCAAAAAATACCTGAGGAGGGCATATGAGGTAACTATCTTTGAACAGGAACCTAAAATGTCTGTTTTTAACACACGACGAGACCGTGACCGGAACGATAAACCAAAACCACATTACCATGTTGGTTACCCTGGATTCGATGGCAAGATGATGCACCATTACGATCGCATCTCAGGATTCTGGCCGAACTGGAACACCTGTCATTGTCCGTCAGCCTGGACACGTATGTTTATGACCAGCCACGCCGGGCAAAAGAATCTGTCGCTATCGGGCGGATAATGAAAGGAACCGATCCCGACGGGATACTCTTCCCTCACCGAACGAAGCCATATGTATATTATTACTGAACCTTGCCCCCTTCCAGGGGCTTTATTACCAGAGTCAGCCGTGATCGATTGTTAATATCCAGGTAAAACGAGCCATACCTTAGTACAGAACTGGCACGAGTTTTGAAAATCCCCGTGTCCTTGATTCGATTCCGAGTCCGGCACCACTATTTAGAAAAACCAGCCTTAGGGCTGGTTTTTTGCTTTTGGGGTTTCGGTAGATTCTGGCCGCTTCATTCAACTCTATGGATTGCTTCCCCACAGTCTGAACGCCTCTTTTCAGCATTACTTCGCTCGAATTCCACTACTCGACTTACTTTTTCACGCTTATAGCGGCGCTATAAGAGGCTGGCTCTTTGTATAAAAGGGTTTTGATGCGATTGAGGAGGGTAATTCGTGACTGGATCGAAGGACAATAACTAGACTGTTTGGCTGGTCCGGGACTATTTTTGTATAAAGATAAAAACGCAAAAAGGCCATCCTTGCGGATGGCCTCTTCACTTGTTTGATGTCTGGCAGTTCCCTACTCTCACATGGGGAGACCCCACACTACCATCGGCGCTACGGCGTTTCACTTCTGAGTTCGGCATGGGGTCAGGTGGGACCACCGCGCTAAAGCCGCCAGGCAAATTCTGTTATCAACACGCATTCCTGCGTATCAAGTAATCTGTATCAGCTGAAAATCGACTGTCTCTGCTTCGCCAAAACATCTTCGGCGTTGTAAGGTTAAGCCTCACGGTTCATTAGTACTGGTTAGCTCAATACATCGCTGCACTTACACACCCAGCCTATCAACGTCGTAGTCTTCAAC
>NZ_CP025699.1:294101-449693 GCF_023278595.1 Lelliottia sp. AC1 | reverse complement strand
GAATCCATGTCACTTTGAGTGCCCACACAGATTGTCTGATAAATTGTTAAAGAGCAGTGCAACGCGGCTTTCGCTCACCGTTGCGAGGTGGCGTATATTACGCTTTCCTCTTTCAGAGTCAACCCTGAATCTCAGGATTTTTTCTCTTCAACCGAACCGGCTGTTTGTGTGAAGTGATTCACATCTGCCGTGTCGATGGAGGCGCATTATAGGGAGTTCTCGTCAGCCCGCAACCGCTAAATGACAGAAAAATGACTGACTGCTGCATTCCACAGCAAAACCCCGCCTTATACCCTTTTTGCACACAGACTTATCCACAACCCGGCCAGTATTACCGACACGTTTCTCACTCATCACGCACTAAACGACCCAATAAGCTATATATGTGGAAGGCTATTTCCGGACGTTTTCCTATGATGCGACTAATCCTGATCCTGCTGGGTATCGATTTTCTGCGTTCACACTGGCGCGGGCTTCGCCGCTTTGGCTGGATCACACTGATCGCCGGCACCGTCATCTTCATCGACGCCATGGACGGGTCGCTGTTCTTCCCGATTGAGCCTTTCGCCTGCCTGCTATTGTTCGAAGGTGCCCTTACATTAATGGTGGCGCACAGCGGCATGGGCGGGCAGCGCATCTTACGCTATGTCAAAGGTGCCACCTTTTCACTCGCCGCGGTTCTGATCCTGGCGGGGAACCACGATGGCGATATTGTACTGGCGATCATTTTCGGCACGCTGTTCTTGCTCGATGGTGCGCTACAAATTGCCTCCGCCCTGGTCGTTCGCTATCAACGCTGGCACTCCGCCCTGGCAGGCGGGATCGTCGAGATCGCGCTGGCCATCTTCTTCTATCAGCCATGGCCGTCAAATTATGCCGGCACCGTTCCTTACTGTCTCGGTCTGGGCCTTGCCTTCGCGGGATGGAACATGTTCATCCTCGCCAACCGCGTCAAAGTGGCCGCCGCCAACCCGGGTCTTAAAGGCGAAGAGTATATGGAAGAAGCAGATACGCTCCCGCCCGCCACTGTGGAGTGGGATGGCCCACCGGAAGATGACGAAAAAGCGCTGACGGTTCACGTCTGGACTCCCGTGGGTTCTGCGCCGGGTGAAACCATCCCTCGCCCGGTCATTAACCGTTATATCGCCGCCGTGGATCAAAACGGCATTATCTCCACCGGCCACGCTGCGCTGGAATCTCCTGGCGGGATCTATATCAGTCTGTACCCTGCGGAACTCATCGACCGCTCGCCGGATGCCTTCGCCCGACTGTTGCGGGCGACGCCGGAGAATAATGTGCAAGGGCTGTTCCAGCCCGACTATGCAACAGAATCAGCGCAATGGTGCCCCTCTACGCGAAAAGTACGCATCCGCAATTACAGTGAAACCCGCCTGAGCGCCTTCTGGGAAAACTACCGTCAGAATGCATCCTACAATTTGACCCACCGTAACTGCTCCAGCAGCGTGGCGCGTGCGCTGGAAGCGGCGCTGGAGGGATCCGTCGGAAGACTCTGGCAAACGCGCGGGTTCTGGCTGGCGATTGGAAAGCTGATGTCCACGCCGGAACTTTGGGTCGCACTCCAGCTGCGTAAACGCGCCGAGACCATGGCCTGGACGCCAGGACTGGTGCTGGACTACGCCCGCGCCCTGAGCATGCTTGCCGATCCACGCCCGACAGGCTGGTTTAATACCCTGGGCCGGGCGTTGAAAAAAATGTTCCATCGCCGGGTCGCATGGGTGAAAGGTAAAAGCGGCGAAGGGATGACGGAAGAGTAAACCTCAGCGCGCCCGCGATCATAAACGCTATACTTGCCAAAAATCCTCTCCCGCAGGCCATACCATGACCACACAACGTCTCGCACGTGACTGGCGCCTCCCCACTGCCGGGCTGATGGCGCTGGGCATTCTGCTGGCAGCCTTTACGCTACACGCCCACTGGAACGCCTTTATTCAGTGGTGCCTCGCAACGCAAATCACCCTGCACCGCTATCTGGTGATGTACCTTCTGCAACTCAATAATCACCAGTACGCCGGTGGGCTGTGGCTACTGACGGGCGCGTTCTTTTATGGTGTGCTTCACGCCATTGGGCCAGGCCACGGCAAATTTATCGTCACCACTTATCTCTCTACTAATAAAGAAAGCCAGCTCGCCGCACGCGTGGTGCCTTTCCTCGGCAGCCTGATGCAGGGTGTAAGCGCCATTCTTTTCGTCTTTATTCTGGCCGTGGGATTTAATCTCGCCTCCGGCGATCTCAGCGCCAGCCGCTGGTATGTGGAAAAAATCAGCGCGGTCATGATTGGTGCGTTTGGCGTATTTGTCATTTACCAGTCGCTGAAAAGCCTGCCCCCTCGCAGGATGACGGTTCACGCCCTTAAACCTCTTCATCAACATGATGAAAGTTGCGGCTGCGGTCACCACGGTGTGGGTGCCGCGCTGAACGGGGAAAACTGGAAAATACGTGTGGGGGTAATCCTGGCCATCGGCGCGCGCCCATGCAGTGGGGCGATTATGATTCTGATGTTCTCGAACGCGCTGGGTATTGTGACCTGGGGAATTGCGGCGGTGATGACCATGTCCCTCGGCACGGCGCTGTCGATCATGGGGCTGTCGCTGGCGGTGCGCTATGCGCGCGAACGCACGGTGGCGCTCTTCGGCGGAGGATCACACCTGAGCGGGCTGGTGCCGGTGGCAAAAATTGCCGGTGGGATTGTGCTGATTTTGTTCGCGACGGTGCTGTTCTTAACGGTCATTCCCATCAGCGCTAACGGCGACTACATTGCCGCAGGCTGCTAATAAAAAACCCGCCAGTGGCGGGTTTTTCGTTTGTTACTCGTTAATCCGTGGATGCTGATCCACCAGACGAGAACGTTTCTTCTGCAGCTCTTCAATCTCTACGTCAATGTCATCAATTTTCTGTTCAACATTATCGTAGTGCTCGCGAAGGATATCTTTCGCTTCCTGAATATCCGATGCCGCTGGCGTCGCCCCTTTCAGAGGTCGGTTAGCCGTCTCTTTCATCGTCAGACCGGTCGCTAAACCGATAACCGCGATAACCATCAGATAATAAGCCGGCATCATCAGGTCCTGGGTGCTTTCGACAAGCGAGGCCGCCAATGTCGGCGTCAGACCCGCAATCAGTACCGAGATATTAAATGCTGCCGCCAGCGCACTGTAACGAATGTGCGTTGGGAACATCGCCGGGAGCGTGGACGCCATCACCCCGATGAAGCAGTTCAGGATCACCGCCAGCATCAGCAGACCGGCAAAAATCAGCCCCAGCACATTACTGTTAATAAGGATAAAGGCCGGAATCGCCAGGGCGAACAACGCGACGCTACCCAGAATAATGAACGGACGACGACCGAAGCGGTCACTCATCAGACCCATAATCGGCTGCACAAACAGCATACCGACCATGATGGCGATAATAATCAGCACGCCGTGATCTTCTGAATAGTGCAGGTTATGCGACAGGTAGCTCGGCATATACGTGAGCAACATGTAGTAGGTCACGTTGGTCGAAATCACCAGACCGATACAGGTCAGCAGACTACGCCAGTGTTTGGTCGCAATTTCGCGGAACGAAACTTTCGGTCCATCCTGCAGGCCTTCGCGATCGCCCTGCTCCAGTTTCTCAACGTGCTGCTGGAACGCCGGGGTCTCTTCTAATGCATGACGCAAATAGAGGCCGATGATACCCAACGGCAGCGCCAGGAAGAACGGAATACGCCAGCCCCACTCGAGGAAGTTCTCTTCCCCGACGACGGTGGAAATCAATACCACCACGCCCGCACCCAGCACAAACCCGGCAATCGAGCCAAAGTCCAGCCAGCTTCCCATAAAGCCGCGTTTACGGTCCGGGGAGTATTCGGCAACGAAGATCGATGCGCCCGTATACTCACCGCCGACGGAGAAGCCCTGCGCCATTTTACACAGCAGCAGCAATATTGGTGCCCAGATGCCAATGGTGGCGTAAGACGGGATCAGGCCGATACAGAAGGTACTTATCGACATAATCACGATTGTGATGGCGAGAATTTTCTGGCGACCATATTTATCGCCCAGCATCCCGAAGAACAACCCACCGAGCGGGCGAATCAGGAAGGGTACAGAGAAGGTGCCTAGCGCTGCAATCATCTGCAGGCTGGGATCGGCGCCGGGGAAGAAGACCTTACCGAGTGCATAGGCAACGAAGCCGTAAACACCGAAGTCAAACCATTCCATCGCGTTACCCAGCGATGCGGCAGTGATGGCCTTGCGCAGCTTGCTGTCATCAATAATGGTGACATCGCCGAGCGTAATGGGTTTTACTTTTTTCCTTTTAAGCATTGCTATCCTCGTAGACTCAGCCCTGTCCATACCACAGAAACTCATGCGGTCTGTAAAGTGAGATTCGCCTCATGCGAATCTTCTTCTTCAAGCGTAGCAGGTTTACTTACATTGACATTTACTGTCGATACAACCGAACCTGTTGACGCCTGTCTGGGCAGTTAGTGACCTCTTTACCCTACCAGCGTTTAAATTAGTGATCAACTTCACAAAAACTTACGTATGGCGTCAGAAGTTGTCAGAAAACGTAAGCACCCCTCTCTCTTTCGTTACGTTTTAATCGCATTCAGACGATTCTTCCGCTGGTTATTATTCCTCTCGCAATTAAATAAAACACTGACTTTCATTTACATCCAATTCACAGCTTTTTTAATTACAAGCGGTCAATGTCTTCGTTTACGCAAATATGTGATCAAGATAACTAAAACACTGTTTTATTTTCATTGAATCGCAATTCCAATGATCGCATGATAAGCCCGAACACGCCGCGATGGCTGCAACTCACCAACCGTTTAACACGTGTAAACGGGCTGCGGTTTGTGCATTACCAGACGGAATTCCAGACAGTTAAATTTTCGTAATCATTTGAATGTAATCATTAATATTACCTGACTTGTCCGCCAGAAACGCGAGATGAGATGTGAGGATTTATCATGAAGATTAAAGCCACAATTGAACGCATCCCTGGCGGGATGATGCTGGTTCCCCTGGTCCTTGGCGCAATATTAAATACCCTTGCGCCAAATACCGGCGCTTATTTTGGCGGATTCACAAAAGGGATGATCACCGGCACCGTTCCCATTCTGGCGGTCTGGTTCTTTTGTATTGGCGCCTCTATTAATTTACGGGCTACAGGTACCGTTCTGCGTAAATCAGGTACGCTGGTCATTACCAAAATTGCGGTCGCCTGGGTCGTCGCAATGGTCTGCGCCATGTTTATTCCCGAGAACGGAATTCAGACCGGATTCTTCGCCGGCTTGTCCATTCTGGCGATTGTTTCGGCAATGGATATGACCAACGGCGGTCTCTACGCCAGCCTGATGAACCAGTACGGCACTAAAGAAGAGTCTGGCGCCTTCGTTTTAATGTCGCTGGAATCCGGTCCGCTGATGACCATGCTGATCCTGGGCTCCGCCGGTCTGGCCTCGTTTGAACCGCACCACTTCGTCGGCGCAATTCTGCCGTTCCTGATCGGTTTCGCACTGGGTAACCTGGACACCGATCTGCGCGATTTCTTCAGCAAAGCCACGCCGGTGTTGATTCCGTTCTTCGGCTTCGCACTGGGTAACACCATCAACCTGGGCGTGATTATGGATACCGGTCTGCTGGGCATCGCCCTGGGCGTCGCGGTTATCATCATCACCGGTATTCCACTGATTATCGCAGACCGCGTGATTGGAGGAGGGAATGGGACCGCAGGTGTCGCTGCGTCATCTGCTGCAGGTGCAGCCGTGGCGAACCCGGTGATTATCGCGCAGATCAACCCTGCCTTCGAACCTGTTGCCGCCTCCGCAACCGCGCTGGTTGCAGCGGCTGTGATTGTGACCGCGATTCTGGTACCGATTATTACGGCGCTATACGCCAAACGCTACGGCAATATCCCGCAGGCCGAGTCAGAGCCGCAGCCGGTTGAATCCTTACATCACTAAGATTTCTACGCCCTCTCTTCGGAGAGGGTTTTGGTTATCCCTCGCCAAACACCTCACTCACCATCGCATCCGCCAGCCTTTTCGCTGAGCAGAGTCTCGGCATCCCCAGAGCCACCGTCTGCCAGCTCTGCGTCACAGACCAGCTCACCGGATGACGGTCAGGATGACACCAGTCCCCCAGCCAGCCCAGCATATCCTTATGGTCCATCAAGCCCGTTGAAATCGGTGTGGCAAGCCACTGGTGATAGAAATGTCGAGTGGCGGGAGAAGCGTTGATCCCCTGCGCCAGATAATTTGCCGCCAGGCTGCGTAAATTGTCTTTCAGCATCGCGCCAACGTCTTCGTTTGCCAGGCGACAGGCATCGCCAAACGCCCCCCAACGAAGCTCTTCCAGCGCGAGGTAACAACGCCCGGCCAGCGACCAGCCATCGTATTGCCCGGCCCGCCAGTGGGTAAAAATTTGTTCACTATGTTCGCCCGCCTGCACCGTCAGGCCACGCTGGGAAAGTGCTTTCTCTTTATAGGCGGCACGCTGGGAAAAATGGGCAGAGAGATCGTCGTACTGCTGCATCAGGCCCGGAGACTGTTGCCCCTGGCGGCTGGTCTGCTGGCGCAGCGTGGTGAGTTTTTCCGTCATGCGCGTCAGCGCCAGATGGCCGGGATCGAACATCCCCGCCAGTTTTTCCGCAAGCCCCAGCCGCAGGGCAGCATTTTCGCTGAACATTCCCGTCATCGCCCAGGGCCGAAGCTTCGTCTGGGTCATGATCTCCTGAGTTAAACGCTCACGAAATTGCTGCTGCTGAGGGGCGAGAGGGGGAAGACGCACCGCGTCCACCCCTTGTACCAGATCGACCATAAACTTCGGATGAATACACTCCAGCGTCCGCCCGGGACCGTCCAGTAGTTGTGTTGTCATAGTTGCTCAGCCGCGAATAAGGTTTGAATATCATCGCGTAACAGTCGGGTATCTTCCTGAATCCACGTCGCAGTGGTAATACTTTGCTGCAACAGCTGGCTAAGCGCTCGGGTGGAGTGCTCGTTTTGCTGGCGCACTGCGAGGCTATCACGCAAGCTTTCCTGTAACCCGGTCAGACATAACGAAAATTCTGCGAAAAACGTCGCCATTCCTGCCGTAACAGAGACATCGACCTGCGCCACCAAAGCTTTACAGATTTGTTCACAAAATTGATCAATATGCTGTTTAAATCGCTCATGAAGCTGCGCGATGTCAATAACATATCGGGTGCGTGTCATCACGTAATCTTCAAAGCCCCAGCCCGGATTGTTCAGCCAGCGCGACACCGTCTCACGTACGCTGCCGGACGCCGACACATCACCCGCCGGACGATTTTCCGACGCAATGGCGTCAGTAAACAGCCCACGCGTGTTGAAATTAAGCTGACTCGCCTGGAACGCCGGGAAGCTGATCCGCGCCCGGAAACCGGCATGGCTCAGCTCTTCTTTAATGCGTTTCTCAATGGGGCGCATCGCTTCGTTAAGGGAACGCGCCAGCGTGGACTCAAGCTGGTCAAAGCGCAGCGCCAGCTCGCGGCTGATTTTTCCCTGCGCATCGAGCATGATCAGCTCGCAGGAGGAGCGGATTTTGCTCAACACAATCTGCGCCTGCCCTTCATCATCCAGCACCAGTTGCCCCATCTCTTCAGGGGAGCTATTTCTCAGGCTCATGGGCTGGATGCCCGCTAAATCGAGAATATTATCTCTGTTAAAGATGTGGCCAATAGCCTGCTGAATCTGGCTTTTCTGCTGCGAAATAAACGCGTTCGCCGCATCCAGCGCCTGCTCCACTTCATGCCCCACTTCGTCGCTGACGACCTCCTGGCGCATCTGCAACAGCGCCATATCCTCTTCCAGGCGCGAGATGTTTACCTGCAGCTCCTCGAAGGCCACCGTCAGCCCCTGATAGCGAAAATCCAGGTACTCGCGGGCATTCTGTGCGTAATTCAGCAGCTTATGGGAAGCCGATCGCAGGGCATAGAGCGACGCGTTGGCGTAAGCGGCGTAAATCAGTTTACGGATCGGCTGTTCGAATAACGAATCTTCCCACAGCAGATCGGCGGCGTGGCGAATATGCTCCACATCATCCAGATCCGCCGTCCGCCAGCGACGTCCGAGCGCCGCTTCGGCAAAATCCTGCACCCAGCGCTGCTCCTGAGGGTTCGGCAAGCGGCCATGGCTGGCAATTTCATAGCGCGCGCGGTTGGCGAGATAGGCCCACATCGACGACACAGGATAAATCTGCCCCGGCGAAATATTGCCTTTCATCAGCGTGCCGGAGATCATCGCCCGCACCTGCTCTTCGTCATCGCTGTTGCGATCTTTCTGATCAAACTTATTCACCAGCGCATACAGCGGCACCGATTTTCCTACCGCCGAAATAGCCTGTCGCACCTCTTCATCGGAGATCGATTTCAACTGGGTGTAGTCCATCACCGCCAGCACCGCCGACGATCGTGCCAGTTGTTCACTGAGCATTTTCTGCAGATGCGGCTGTCCGGCTTCGTTCGGCCCTGGGGTGTCGAGCAGTGTCAGCTGGCCCAGATGGGAATCCAGCCCGGCCAGATGGACAAATTCCACCTCAATAACCGGAATATGTTCAATCGCCGCATATTCCGAGAACGGAAAATCGACGCCGAGCGCTTTCGACAGACGCACCAGATCGTTGAGGTTTTTCAGACACTGGAAAATCGGCTGCGCGCCCAGATAGTGTTTTTCGAACGCTTCGCCCTGCTCAATACGCCCGAGCAGCGCGTTCATGTCTTTATCGATCTCAAGGCGCTGAGTCAGTTTTCCGCGATCGTGATTGCAGAGTTTCTCCTGCAACTGCTTGATCAGCGTATCAATTGGCGACACATGGGCGAAATGCAGCACCGGCTCGGTCTGGCCCGGCGTGTGGCGGATCAGGGTCGGCAGCGCGGTCATCGGGCGGTTGCGGTTTGGCAACACCTCGGTCCCGACGATGGCATTTATAGTGGTCGATTTCCCAGCTTTCATGGTCCCGACAATCGCCAGCACCATCTCCAGACGGGTAATTTTGCGTAATTCGTTATTAAGCATAGAAAGCTGCGTTTCAACGCCACGGGTGCTGAAATGCAGAGGCAGAACATTATTCGTCTCCCCGGTCATCGCAGCGGTGGTGCTATCCAGCACCGCAATCGGCATTGATTTCAGGGCGTCAAGATTCTGCAAAGCAAGTTGCAGAAGCCTTTCCGCTTCCTGGCTTAATTCAAAAATTGTTTGTGTATGCATGATAAAAGCCTTTCCTTAACGCAAATTTATTACTTTTATTTAGCCGGATAGTTTTAATAATGAAATTTCGGCTTTTTAGATTACGCGTGGAAAATATGTTCAATGAATATAAGCGCCTGATGACAAACCGGAATATATTCGGCCTGAAGCGTAGAGCGCTCGTACGCTCCTCTCGACAAAGAAAGCCGAAAGATAATGAGCGTAGACCATTTCTTATGAAGCTATAGGATATATCAAAGTAATTTACCCACCCAAAATGAGAGGTAATTCCCGCACGCCTAAGGAGGAATGGCAATCGCGGGTGCCGTTGATAAATAACAACTGCTCACCTCACCTTATCCGAAATGACAGTACCTGGCAATTTACGCAATAAAATATTCGATATATTTCGTCGCGCCGTTTAAATCTTAAGTACGCTGTTAGCATCGCTTAAGTGACTGACAGAAAGTGTCACTCCAGACACGGTGATTTCACTCTTCGCAAAAAAAATAATATCACCGACAACGGTGTGGACTTACGCTATACTTGACGTCTTTTTCGGCAAACTGCCATCTTTTGGCTGGCGCTTTCCAGCCCCGTTAGCACTTTTGAGGAACTCAATATGTCACTTCCACACTGCCCAAAATGTAATTCCGAATACACCTACGAAGATAACGGGATGTTCATTTGTCCTGAATGCGCCCATGAATGGAATGATGCAGAGCCAGCGCAAGACAGCGATACACTGATTGTAAAAGATGCCAACGGTAATCTGCTGGCCGATGGCGATAGCGTCACCGTGGTAAAAGACCTTAAAGTCAAAGGCGCCTCTTCGATGCTGAAAATCGGCACCAAAGTGAAGAATATTCGTCTGGTTGAAGGCGATCATAATATTGACTGCAAAATTGACGGCTTTGGCCCAATGAAGCTCAAATCTGAGTTCGTGAAAAAGAACTGATATATAAGCTTTTATTGTTTTGTAGGCCGGATAAGCGCAACGCATCCGGCCAGTTGCCCGGTGGCGCTGCGCTGACCGGGCCGACAGAATATTGTACAAAATTCGTACTACACTTAACGAGCTTCTCTTACCTGAGGTAATGATTATGTCGTTAAGTCCCTACATCTCATTCGCCGGAAACTGTGCAGAAGCCATCGCCTTCTACCAGCAAGCCGTCGGCGCAGAACTCACCTATAAAATCACCTACGGCGAAATGCCCAAAGACGAAAACAGCGAAGAAGGCTGCCCGTCTGGCATGACATTCCCGGACACCGCGATTGCTCACTCCAACGTTCGTATCGCTGGCAGCGAAATCATGATGAGCGACGGCGTGCCCGGCGGTAACGCCCAGTACGAGGGTTTCACGCTGGTGCTCGACACCCAGGACGTCGCCGAAGGCAAAGGCTGGTTCGACAAGCTCGCCGCGGGCGGTAACGTTGAAATGGCCTGGCAGGAGACCTTCTGGGCACACGGTTTCGGCAAAGTGACCGATAAATATGGCGTGCCATGGATGATCAACGTCGTTAAACAGCAGTGATCGTCTGGCGGAGGCGCCCCCTCCGCCTGTCATCCCATTCACTTCAACTCTTCAAAATCCCGCAACCAATACTTAACCTAAATGTCACATTAATCCGCCAGCATGAGGCCACATTTATCGTGAGGCCTGAACATGCAAACTGTCATCCGCGTCGAGAAACTGAGCAAGACCTTTCATCACAACAAGGCCCTGCATGCCGTTGATCTGACTGTCCAGCAGGGCGACATGGTAGCGCTGCTCGGGCCTTCCGGCTCAGGAAAATCCACCCTCCTGCGCCATCTCAGCGGCCTCATCACCGGCGATAAAACGCCGGAAAGTCACGTCGAGCTGCTGGGGAATACCGTGCAGCGCGCGGGCCGTCTGGCGGGCGATATTCGTAAAAGCCGCACGCAAACGGGCTGCATCTTCCAGCAATTTAACCTGGTGAATCGTCTGACGGTGCTGGAGAACGTGCTGATCGGCGCCCTCGGCAGTACCCCCTTCTGGCGCACCTGCCTGCGCTGGTTCTCCCCGGCACAAAAACAGCAGGCACTCCAGGCCCTGACCCGCGTCGGGATGGCCCATTTCGCCCATCAGCGCGTCTCCACCCTTTCCGGCGGCCAGCAGCAGCGCGTGGCCATCGCCAGAGCGCTAATGCAAAAAGCCAAAGTGATCCTCGCCGATGAACCCATCGCCTCGCTGGACCCGGAATCAGCCCGCATCGTGATGGAAACCCTGCGCGACATTAACCAGAACGACGGCATCACCGTCGTGGTCACGCTGCATCAGGTGGATTACGCCCTGCGCTACTGCGAGCGCATCGTTGCCCTGCGTCAGGGCCATGTGTTCTACGACGGCGCAAGCCAACACTTTGATAACGAACGTTTTGATCACCTGTACCGCAGCATTAACCGCGTCGAAGAGAACGCGCAGGCTGCGTAATTTCACGAAGCGTTCAGGCTGGCAAATGAACTGGCCTGGAACAATGCCAAAAGAGGATGATAGATGAGCTATAAAGCCGTTGCCGCGCTGGCCTTCACCAGCATGTTCAGCATCAGCACCCTGTTAAGCCCCGCCTATGCGCAGGAGCAGGAACAGGAAAAAGCCCTGAACTTCGGCATTATTTCGACAGAATCACAGCAAAACCTGAAACCCCAGTGGGAACCTTTCCTGAAAGATATGGAAACCAAACTGGGCATCAAAGTGAACGCCTTCTTCGCCCCGGATTACGCGGGCATCATCCAGGGGATGCGCTTTAACAAAGTCGATATCGCCTGGTACGGCAACCTCTCCGCCATGGAAGCGGTGGACCGCGCCAACGGTCAGGTCTTCGCCCAGACCGTCGCCGCAGACGGCTCCCCGGGCTACTGGAGCGTGCTGATCGTCAACAAAGACAGTCCGATCAACAACCTCAACGATATGCTCGCCAAACGCAAAGATCTCACCTTCGGTAACGGCGATCCAAACTCCACCTCCGGCTTCCTGGTCCCGGGCTATTACGTCTTCGCCAAAAACAACGTCTCCACCAGCGAGTTCAAACGCACGGTTAACGCCGGACACGAAACCAACGCGCTGGCCGTTGCCAACAAGCAGGTCGACGTCGCCACCAACAACACCGAAAACCTCGACAAACTGAAAACCTCCGCGCCTGAAAAACTGAAACAGCTGAAGGTGATCTGGAAATCGCCTCTCATTCCGGGCGACCCGATTGTCTGGCGCAAAAACCTCTCTGAGGGCACCAAAGACAAGATCTACGACTTCTTTATGAATTACGGCAAAACGGCGGAAGAGAAAACGGTTCTCGAACGTCTGGGCTGGGCGCCGTTCCGCGCCTCAAGCGATCTGCAACTGGTGCCTATCCGTCAGTTGGCCCTGTTTAAAGAGATGCAGGGCGTCAAGGACAACAAAGGGCTGAACGCCGACGAGAAGACCAGCAAAGTCTCTGTGATTCAGGCGCAGCTGGAAGATCTGGACCGCCTGACCGCCGCGCTGAGCGCGATGACGTCGGTGAATAAAGCGGTCCAGTAACCGTCCCTCTCCCTCTTCCACACGAAGAGGGAGAGAACATTAGGAGAACTCATGCAAACCATCACCGTCCCACCCCCGAAACGCAGCTGGTTCTCGTTGATAAGCTGGGCCATTCTGCTGGCGGTGCTCGTCATCTCCTGGAAAGGTGCGGAAATGGACCCGCTGATGCTGGTCAAAGACTCCGGCAACATGGCGACCTTCGCGGCAGACTTCTTCCCGCCAGACTTCAGCCAGTGGCAGGACTATCTCGGCGAAATGGCCGTCACCATGCAAATCGCCGTCTGGGGCACCGCGCTGGCGGTCATCCTCTCCATTCCGTTTGGCCTGATGAGCGCCGAAAACATCGTCCCCTGGTGGATTTACCAGCCGATGCGCCGCCTGATGGACGCCTGTCGCGCCATCAACGAAATGGTTTTCGCGATGCTGTTCGTGGTCGCCGTCGGTCTCGGCCCGTTTGCTGGCGTCATGGCGCTGTTCATCCACACCACCGGCGTGCTCTCCAAACTGCTGTCTGAGGCGGTTGAAGCCATCGAACCCGGCCCGGTGGAAGGCATCCGTGCCACGGGGGCCAACAAAATCGAAGAAATTCTCTACGGCGTCCTGCCGCAGGTCATGCCGCTGCTGATCTCCTACTCCCTCTACCGTTTCGAATCCAACGTTCGCTCGGCAACGGTGGTCGGCATGGTCGGCGCGGGCGGGATTGGCGTCACCCTGTGGGAAGCGATTCGCGGCTTCCAGTTTCAGCAAACCTGCGCCCTGATGGTGCTCATCATCATCACCGTCAGCCTGCTGGATTTCCTCTCTCAACGTTTGCGTAAGCACTTCATCTGAGAAGCGAGGCTTTGATTTCCATGCACTTATCCAGACATCCGACCAGTTACCCCACGCGCTGGCAAGAGATCGCCGCCAGGCTCGAAATCGAGCTGCGCACCCACTACCGCTGCGGCGACTATTTGCCCGCCGAACAGCAGCTCGCCGACCGCTACGAAGTCAACCGCCACACCCTGCGCCGCGCCATTGACCAGCTGGTGGAACGCGGCTGGGTCCAGCGCCGCCAAGGCGTTGGCGTACTGGTGCTGATGCGCCCCTTCGACTATCCGCTGAACTCCCAGGCGCGTTTCAGCCAGAACCTGCTCGATCAGGGCAGCCACCCGACCAGCGAAAAACTGCTCTCGGTGCTGCGCCCGGCCTCCAGCCACATCGCTGATGCGCTGGGGATTCAGGAGGGCGACAACGTCGTGCATCTGCGCACCTTAAGACGCGTCAACGGCGTGGCGGTCTGCCAGATCGACCACTACTTCGCCGACCTCACCTTCTGGCCGACGCTGCAACATTTTTCCAGCGGCTCGCTGCATGACTTTCTCTTCGACGCCACCGGCATCGCCCTCAGGCGCACCCAGACGCGGATCAGCGCCCGTCGCGCGCAGGCCAAAGAGAGCAAGGTGCTGGAGATCCCGAACATGGCACCGCTGCTCTGCGTGCGCACCCTCAACCACCGTGACGGCGAGGTCAACGCGACGGAATACTCCGTCAGCCTGACCCGCGCCGACATGATTGAATTCACCATGGAGCACTGAATGCACTTCGATATTCCCACTCGCCAGCGCTGGATGAGCGCCCTGGCCCACAGCCAGCCCGCCGCCCTGCGCGAGCGTCTGCGCCTGCTGAACCTCACTCCGGAATACGACACCCTGCGCGCCCCTGAGATCGGCCTGGTGCAGATACAGGCGCGGATGGGCGGCACCGGCGACCGTTTTTTTGCCGGAGACGCCACCCTGACCCGTGCGGTGATTCGCCTTAAGAGCGGCACCACGGGCTACAGCTACCTGCTGGGGCGCGATAAACAGCACGCCGAGCAGTGCGCCGTCGTCGACGCGCTGTTGCAGGAACCGACCCATTTTCAGTCGTTAATGGAAACCTTAATTGCCCCGCTGGAAGCCGACCGTGCCGCGCGCATCGCCGCCCGTCAGGCCGAAATCAACACCAGCCGGGTCGACTTCTTTACGCTCGTTCGCGGAGATAACGCATGACGCTTCAACCCGCTTTTACCCACGCCGTGCAGGATGCCCAGCACAGTTTTCGTCGCCTCCTGAAAGCCATGAGCGAGCCGGGCGTAATTGTCTCGCTGCATCAACTCACCCACGGCTGGCAGCCGCTGAATCTCGCCACCACCAGCGTACTGCTGACATTGGCGGATAACGACACGCCGGTCTGGCTGTCGGCCAGCATGGCCAACGACATTGCCAGCCAGAACCTGCGCTTTCACACCAGCGCCCCACGGGTGGATCAGCCGCAGCAGGCGGTGTTTGCCGTGGCCGACGAGCTGATCAGCCACGAGCAGCTGAACGCGCTCTCGTCCGGCAGCGCCGTCGCCCCGGAGACCAGCGCCACGCTGATTCTGCAGGTCGCAAGCCTCAGCGGTGGGCGCATGTTGCGCCTAACCGGAGCTGGGATCGCCGACGAGCGCATGGTCGCGCCACAGCTGCCCGAATGCATCATTCACGAGCTCACTGAACGTCCGCATCCGTTCCCACTGGGGATCGACCTGATCCTCACCTGCGGCGAACGCCTGCTGGCAATCCCACGGACCACACATGTCGAGGTGTGCTGATGTACGTTGCCGTTAAAGGGGGCGAGAAGGCGATAGCTGCCGCCCATGCGCTGCAAGAGCACAGAAGACGCGGCGATGAAGCGCTTAGCGAGCTGAGCGTCGCGCAAATCGAACAGCAGCTAAACCTGGCCGTTGACCGGGTGATGACCGAAGGTGGAATTGCCGACCGCGAGCTGGCGGCCCTGGCGCTGAAACAGGCCAGCGGCGATAACGTCGAAGCCATCTTCCTGCTGCGCGCCTACCGCACCACGCTGGCCAAACTGGTGGTCAGCGAGCCGCTGGACAGCGCGAAGATGCGACTGGAGCGCCGCATTTCCGCCGTCTACAAAGACATTCCCGGCGGCCAGCTGCTCGGCCCCACCTACGACTACACCCACCGCCTGCTCGATTTCACCCTGCTGGCGAACGGTGAGGCCCCGAGGCTGAACACCTCAGACGCAGAGCAGGAATCCGCTCCCCACGTCTTTAGCCTGCTGGCGAACCAGGGGCTGGCGAAAGCCGAAGAGGACTCAGGCCGCGTGCCGGACGACGTCACCCGTACACCGCCGGTCTATCCGTGCTCGCGCGCCTCGCGCCTGCAACAGCTAATGCGCGGGGACGAAGGCTATCTGTTAGCGCTGGCCTACTCCACCCAACGCGGTTACGGGCGCAACCACCCGTTTGCTGCCGAAATCCGCAGCGGGTTCGTTGAGATCGATATCGTGCCGGAAGAGCTGGGATTTGCGGTCAACGTCGGCGAACTGCTGATGACGGAGTGCGAAATGGTGAACGGCTTCGTGGCCCCCGAAAACGACGCGCCGCACTTTACGCGCGGCTACGGCTTAGTGTTCGGCATGAGCGAGCGCAAGGCGATGGCGATGGCGTTGGTCGATCGCGCGCTCCAGGCCCCGGACTACGACGAGACGATCTCCGGCCCGGCGCAGGACGAAGAGTTCGTGCTGGCCCACGCGGATAACGTTGAAGCGGCGGGCTTCGTCTCGCACCTCAAACTGCCGCATTACGTCGATTTCCAGGCGGAACTGGAACTGCTGAAACGTCTGCAACGGGAGCGCAATCATGGCTAATCTCAGCGGCTATAACTTTGCCTATCTGGACGAACAAACCAAGCGCATGATCCGCCGCGCGATTTTAAAAGCCGTGGCGATTCCCGGCTATCAGGTCCCGTTTGGCGGCCGCGAAATGCCGATGCCCTACGGCTGGGGCACCGGCGGCATCCAGCTGACTGCCAGCGTGATTGGCGAAGCGGACGTGCTGAAAGTCATCGACCAGGGGGCGGATGACACCACCAATGCCGTGTCGATTCGCAACTTCTTCAAGCGCGTCACCGGCGTGAACACCACCGAGCGCACGGAAGATGCCACCCTGATTCAGACCCGCCACCGCATCCCGGAAACGCCGCTGACGGAAGATCAGATTCTGATTTTCCAGGTGCCCATCCCCGAGCCGCTGCGCTTTATCGAGCCGCGCGAAACGGAAACCCGCACCATGCACGCCCTCGAAGAGTACGGCGTGATGCAGGTGAAACTGTACGAAGATATCGCCCGCTTTGGCCATATCGCCACCACCTACGCCTACCCGGTGAAGGTGAACGGGCGCTACGTGATGGACCCGTCGCCAATCCCGAAATTCGATAACCCGAAAATGGACATGATGCCCGCACTGCAACTGTTCGGCGCCGGACGCGAAAAACGCATTTATGCCGTGCCGCCCTACACCAGCGTCGAAAGTCTCGATTTCGACGATCACCCGTTCCGGGTGCAGGAGTGGGACGAGCCGTGTGCCATCTGTGGTTCAAAACACAGCTATCTCGACGAAGTGGTGCTCGACGACACGGGCAAACGCATGTTTGTCTGCTCCGACACCGATTTCTGCCGCCAACAGAGTGAGGCGAACGGCCAATGAAACCGCTGCTTTCGGTGAACAACCTGACCCATTTGTATGCGCCCGGCAAAGGCTTTAGCGACGTGTCGTTTGAGCTGTGGCCTGGTGAAGTGCTGGGGATTGTCGGCGAGTCCGGCTCCGGCAAAACCACCCTGCTCAAATCCATCTCCGCACGCCTGACGCCGCAAACCGGCGAGATCCGTTATCAGGATCAGTCCCTGTACGACATGAGCGAAGCCGAGCGCCGTCGCCTGCTGCGCACCGAGTGGGGCGTGGTGCATCAGCATCCCATGGACGGCCTGCGCCGCCAGGTCTCGGCAGGCGGAAACATCGGCGAACGGCTGATGGCAACGGGCGCGCGCCACTACGGCAATATCCGTGCGACCGCCCAGCAGTGGCTGACCGATGTCGAAATCCCGGCGTCGCGTATCGACGACCTGCCAACCACCTTTTCCGGCGGCATGCAGCAGCGCCTGCAAATCGCCCGCAACCTCGTCACCCATCCGAAGCTGGTGTTCATGGATGAGCCGACGGGCGGGCTGGATGTCTCCGTGCAGGCGCGTTTGCTCGACCTGCTGCGCGGCCTGGTGGTAGAGCTGGATCTGGCGGTGGTGATTGTTACCCATGATCTGGGCGTGGCCCGCCTGCTGGCAGACCGCCTGATGGTGATGAAGGAGGGCCAAGTGGTGGAAAGTGGATTAACCGACCGCGTGCTCGACGATCCGCACCATCCGTACACCCAGCTGCTGGTTTCATCGGTATTGCAGAACTAAGAGGCCAACATGATCCGCGTAGAAAATGTGAGTAAGACGTTTGTGCTCCACCAGCAAAACGGCGTGCGACTGCCGGTGCTGCAAAATGCCTCTCTTGAGGTCAAAAAGGGGGAATGCGTGGTGCTGCATGGCCATTCGGGCAGCGGAAAATCGACGCTGCTGCGCTCCCTTTACGCCAATTATCTGCCCGACCAGGGCCACATTCATATCTGTCATGGCGACGAGTGGGTGGATCTGGTGCAGGCCCCGGCGCGCAAAGTGCTGGAAGTCCGCCGGGCGACGATCGGCTGGGTGAGCCAGTTTCTGCGGGTGATCCCGAGGATCTCCGCGCTGGACGTGGTCATGCAGCCCCTGCTGGATCTGGGCGTCTCCCGCGACGAATGCGCGGCCAAAGCCGCCCGGCTGCTGACGCGCCTCAACGTCCCGGAACACCTGTGGCACCTGGCACCGTCGACGTTCTCTGGCGGCGAGCAGCAGCGTGTGAATATCGCCCGCGGCTTTATCGTCGATTACCCGATTTTACTGCTCGATGAACCGACCGCCTCGCTGGATGCCAAAAACAGCGCCGCCGTCGTCGAGCTGATCGAACAGGCCAAAGCGCGCGGGGGGGCGATCGTGGGGATCTTCCACGACGCCGCAGTCCGCGATCGCGTGGCGGATCGTCTTCATCCGATGGGAGCCGCAGCATGATCATCAATAACGTCAAACTGGTGCTGGAAAACGACGTGATCGCGGGATCGATCGACATTCAGGACGGCGTGATTCGCACATACGCCGAAACCCAGAGCCGCTTGCCGGAGGCGATGGATGGCGACGGCGGCTGGCTGCTGCCGGGGCTTATCGAACTGCATACGGATAATCTGGATAAATTCTTCACCCCGCGCCCAAAGGTGGACTGGCCGGCCCACTCAGCGATGAGCAGCCACGACGCGCTGATGGTCGCCAGCGGCATCACCACGGTACTCGATGCCGTGGCGATTGGGGATGTGCGCGACGGCGGCGACCGTCTGGAGAATCTGGAAAAGATGATCAACGCGGTGGAAGAGACGCAAAAGCGCGGCCTGAACCGCGCCGAGCATCGCCTGCATCTGCGCTGCGAATTGCCGCACCACACCACCCTGCCGCTGTTTGAAAAACTGGTTGGTCGCGAGCCGGTCTCTCTGGTGTCGCTGATGGACCACTCACCAGGCCAGCGTCAATTCGCCAATATCGAGAAGTACCGTGAATATTATCAGGGCAAATACGCCCTGAATGACGAGGAAATGGCGCGCTACGAAGAGGAGCAGCTGGCGCTGGCGGCCCAGTGGTCGCAGCCAAACCGCCTGTCGATTGCGGCGATGTGCCGGGAGCGTAACATTGCGCTGGCAAGTCACGACGACGCCACGCACGACCATGTGCGGGAATCCCATCAGCTTGGCAGCGTGATCGCCGAATTTCCTACCACGTTTGAAGCGGCTGAAGCCTCCCGCCTGCACGGAATGAACGTTCTGATGGGCGCGCCCAACATCGTGCGCGGCGGCTCCCACTCCGGCAACGTGGCGGCCAGCCAGCTGGCGGCGCTCGGCCTGCTGGATATTCTCTCCTCTGATTACTATCCGGCGAGCCTGCTGGACGCGGCCTTCCGCGTCGCCGATGACACGGGCAACCCTTTCACCCTGCCGCAGGCCATTCGTCTGGTGACCAAAAACCCGGCTGACGCGCTGAACCTGAGCGATCGCGGGGTGATTGGCGAAGGCAAACGGGCGGATCTGGTGCTGGCGCATCGCAAGGGCGAGCACATCCATATCGACCACGTCTGGCGTCAGGGAAAACGGGTGTTCTGATGGGAAAACTGATCTGGCTCATGGGGCCGTCCGGCTCCGGAAAAGACAGCCTGCTGTCGGCGCTGCGCCAGCAGGAGCACACGCAATTGCTGGTGGCGCATCGCTACATCACGCGCGCGGCGAATGCGGGCAGCGAGAATCATATCGCCCTGAGCGAGCAGGAGTTTTTTACCCGCGCCGGGCAGAACTTACTGGCACTGAGCTGGCACGCGAACGGCTTGTACTACGGTGTGGGCATTGAGATCGACCTGTGGCTGCACGCCGGTTTCGACGTGCTGGTGAACGGCTCGCGCGCCCATCTGCAACAGGCTCGCGCGCGCTACGCCCAGGCGCTGCTGCCGGTCTGTTTGCAGGTTTCGCCGGAAATGCTGCGCCAGCGTTTGCAGCAGCGCGGGCGCGAAAGCGCGCGGGAGATCGACCTGCGCCTGGCGCGTGCAGCGCGCTACACGCCGTCGGACTGCCATCTGCTCAATAACGACGGAAGTTTGCTACAGTCAGTCGAGAATTTGTTATCGCTTATCCGTCAACAGGAGAAACAACATGCCTGACTGCCAGCTGCGCCCCGCCACTGCGGACGATGCGCAGGCCGTTTACGGTCTTATCTGTGAGTTAAAACAGGCGGAATTCGACCAGAAAGCCTTTCATGCCGGGTATCTCGCGAATCTTCAGGATCGCAACATGCACTACCATCTTGCGGAGCTGGACGGGAACGTCGTCGGGATGATTGGCCTGCATTTGCAGTTTCATCTGCATCACGCCAACTGGATCGGTGAGATTCAGGAGCTGGTGGTATTGCCGCAGGCCCGTGGCCTGAAAGTCGGCAGCCAACTGCTGGCCTGGGCCGAAGCGCAGGCGCGACATGCAGGTGCCGAGATGACCGAGCTGTCGACCAGCGTGAAGCGCGTGGATGCGCACCGGTTTTATCTTCGCGAAGGGTATGCCCAGAGCCATTTTCGTTTTACCAAAGCGCTATAAAACCTAAGCACAGCGCCGCCTGGCAATGTCGTTAAAGGGGGAAACCATGGCCCTAACCATCCAACTGACCGGCACCGGCGGTGCCCAGCTGGTACCTGTCTTCGGCTGCGACTGCGCGGCCTGCCGCCGGGCGCGTTTGCTGGAGGCGTATCGCCGTCGGCCGTGCAGCGCGGTCGTGACCTTCAACGACGCGGTGACGCTGCTGGACGCGGGCATTCCGCACCTGATGGACGACTGGCCCGCGGGCAGTTTCCAGCAGTTTTTACTGACCCACTATCATATGGATCATGTCCAGGGGCTGTTCCCGCTGCGCTGGGGCGTGGGGGCGACGATTCCGGTGTACGGCCCGCCGGACGAGACGGGCTGCGACGATCTGTTCAAACATCCCGGTCTTCTCGATTTCAGCCATACCGTCCAGCCCTTTGTGGTGTTTGAGCTGCAGGGGCTGCGCGTGACGCCGCTGCCGCTCAATCACTCAAAACTGACCTTCGGCTATCTGCTAGAGAGCGCCCACAGCCGCGTGGCGTGGCTGTCGGACACTGCCGGGCTACCGGACAAAACGCTGAAATTTTTACTCAATAATCATCCGCAGGTGATGGTGATCGATTGCAGCCACGAACCGCGCGAGCAGACGCCGCGCAACCATTGTGATTTAAACACCGTCATCGCGCTCAACAAAGTCATTGGCTGTCCGCAGGTCATTTTGACGCACATCAGCCATCAGTTCGACGTATGGATGATGGATAACCCGCTGCCAGAAGGGTTTGAGGCGGGGTATGACGGGATGAGAATCGTGCTGGACTGAGCGGTACGCCGGGCGTCAGGCAGCACGCATCTCACGGATTTCCTCACCGGTCGTAATCATCTTCCAGCCTGCGCTCATCGTCCTCCAGCTGACGCCGGTCCTGATCGAGCTGGCGCTGCCTGTCGTCTAACTGACGGCGACGATCCTCAAGCTGTCGACGACGATCATCGTACTGGCGACTGTCCGTACGACGACTCTCTTCATAGCGGTCATCGTCGTCATTCTGACGGCTGCTGGTGGGGTTGTACGCTTCGCCGATCGCCTGCTGGATATTCCCAATGGCGTCGTCAATGATATCAGCGTGGGCAAGCTGGCTGGTTAATGACAGCAGGCCAAATAACAGAGCGGTGGTAGAGCGTTTCATAGAGCCAGTCTCGCAGCAGGTGAGCTGGCTTTACGTTAATCATCGGCGCTCAGACGGAGTAGCGGAGGAATCTCAAAACGCGCCTTTCGTGCAGGCGGTACGCGTTATGCCGACGCCTTACGGAGCGCCTGCGCCAGCTGCGCTCGGGTGAAGGGTTTTCGTAGCAGCTCCACGTCCGGCAGCTGCGGATTGTGGGCGGGGCGTAAATCCTGCCCGCTCACCAGCAGCACCGGCAGATGCGGGAAATGGGTGCAGACGTGGTGGATCACCTCTGCGCCACTTAACGCCCCCGGCAGCATCAGGTCGCTGATAAAGAGTTCGATATCGGCCGAGGCCTCCAGCATCTTCAACGCCTGCTCGCCCGTTTCAGCTTCGAGCGTCAGGTAGCCGAGCTGATGCAGCTGTTCGCATAACGTCTGACGCACGTCGCTTTCATCTTCAAGCACCAGCACCAGCCGGTCGCTCTGCTCTGACTCCGTTGCCGCCAGCCCTTCATCATGCTCCACCACCGCCTGCGCGGAGCGCGGAAGCTGCAGGCGCACGGTGGTTCCTTGCCCCGGTGCGCTTTCGATTTCAACGCGTCCACCGGACTGGCGCACAAAACCGTAGACCATCGACAAACCCAGCCCGCTACCGCTGCCGGTCTGTTTCGTGGTGAAGAACGGCTCGAAGACCTGAGATTTCACCTCCTGCGACATCCCGCAGCCATGGTCGATCACCTCCAGCGCCACCATATCCTGCCTGCGCCCATCGCTGCGGGTGACACGCTGATTCCAGGTGCGAATGCGGATCACACCGCTCTGCCCCTCCATCGCGTCGCGAGCGTTCATGACCAGATTGATAATCGCGTTTTCCAGCTGGCTGACATCAATCCATGCGGGCCACGCCGGGTGCTGCGCTTCGATATCCAGCGTCAGGGTGGCCGGGAGCGAGTGGCACATCAGCTCGCCGAGGTTTTCCAGCAGCGGTTTCATCTCCACCGCGTGCGGATGCAGAGACTGTTTGCGCGAGAAAGCCAGTAGTCGCTGGGTCAGGAGCGCGCCACGCTCGGCGGCTTTCAGCGCGCGGGTGATGCGCGGCGCATCCGGCGACTCGGGATCAACCAGCTCCAGGCTGCCGATAATGACTGCCAGCAGATTGTTAAAATCGTGCGCCAGCCCGCCCGTCAACTGCCCGACCGCCTTCATTTTCTGGCTGTGCAGCAGCGCCTCTTCCAGCCCCACGCGTTCGAGCCGGTCGATCTCCATCTGCGTCGTTTTCTCTTTCAGCAGGCGGGTGGTGTGCTCAAGCGACGCGGTGTTACGCGCAAACACGTTGAACGCGCGCGCCAGTTCGCCAAGCTCGTCGCGGCGCTGGAGGGCCGGTACCGACACGTCCGGCTCGCCGTGGGCCAGCCGCGACATCGCTCTGGAGATGGCCGTCAGGTTGGAGCCTAAATTGCGGTAGATATACCAGCAGGCGCAGCCGGTGATCATCAGCGCCAGTATGGCGAACACGCTGATAAAGACGCTGATGGAGCGTAGCTCCTGATGACTCTGGGCGGTGCGCAGCTCCGACGCCTGGGCCACCTGCGCCACGTACTGGTTGATATCGCTGTTTAAAATCGCCACCAGCGCTTTGATGTGGAACATGTACCAGTTGATCGTCAGATCGCTCTCTTCAAGCTGCTTCGAAAGCGGCGCGAGCTTTTGCAGCTCGGCGTTGAAATCGGGCAGCACAAAGTCGATCACCGGCTGGCGGGCGGTCTCTGGCAGCGTGGTGGTTACGGTATTCAGCTGCTGAATGGTGGCGCGCGGCGACGGCGTTTCGATGGCTGCCATTATCAGGCGGTCCATTTCAGCCAACTGGCGCGCGTCCGGCACGTTGTCGCCGAAGCGACGGTTGATATCCTGCAAATGGCGTAAAAAACTTTGGCTTTGATAAAGCGAACTGAGCAGCGCGTTGCGCTCCAGATGACGTCGCTGACCGCGCTCCAGCATCCCGGTGACGCTTTGCTGTAACTCATTACTGCGGCGAATGATTCGTGCCACCAGCGCCGGTTCCTGCTGCGCCAGCGGCGCATCGGCGAGCTGCTCAAGGGAGTGACGCAGTGCCGTCTGCGTCTGCTTCAGGCGATCCGCTTCGCTTTTGTACTCCAGCGCCCCCACCACCTGCGAAAGACGCACCGCCGCCGTGGCCACATTGGCGGTGTCGCGCGCCAGATTCATGCTGCCAGTCATGTCGTTTAAGGTCTGCTGCTGCACCTGCTCCTGAATCTGGCTGGCATGCCGAAAGCCCAGCACCGCCACGCCGCTGACCATCAATGTCACCGCCACCACCAGCAGATTGAAGATCAGCAGGCGGCCACGGGCGCTGGCAAAAAAGGGAGGGCGGCGTGATGGCATGGTGGCTCCGGTGAGAGGAAAAAGGCTCAGAATTGTGACGCCCGTTAACTATTCATAACTATGACAAATATGAACGGCTTCTGACATTTTGCATTTACCGGGATGTGATGCACTGCTGATATCGACCTTCACAGGAGATCCGCCATGAGCAGGACCCCGGTATTAGAGATGCGCAACATTGCCAAAACCTTTGGCAACTTTCACGCGCTCAAGGGTGTGGATCTGACGGTCTGGCCCGGCGAGATCCACGCGTTAATGGGCGAAAACGGCGCAGGCAAAAGCACCCTGATGAAAATCCTCGCCGGGGCGTATACCGCCACCAGCGGCGAGATATTGATTGACGGCCAGCCGTACCACATCAAAGGGCCGAAAGACGCGCTGGCCGCAGGTATTACCCTGATTTATCAGGAGATGCAGCTCGCGCCAAACCTCACGGTGGCGGAAAACATCTTTCTCGGCAGCGAACTGTCGCGTGGCGGGCTGGTGAAGCGGAAAGAGATGGCCGCGCAGGCCCAGACGGTGATTGACCGCCTCGGCGCCCATTTCAGCGCCACCGATCTGGTGATGAAACTGACCATTGCCGAACAACAGCAGGTAGAAATCGCCCGCGCGCTGCACCGCAACAGCCGCGTGCTGGTGATGGATGAACCCACCGCCGCCCTCTCCTCGCGCGAAACCCATCGCCTGTTTGAACTGATTTTGCGTCTGCGCGATGAGGGGATGGCGATTATCTATATCAGCCACCGCATGGCGGAGGTGTACGAGCTTTCTGACCGCGTCAGCGTGCTGCGCGACGGTCAGTACGTCGGCAGTTTGACCCGCGACAAACTCAACGCCTCGGAGCTGGTCAGGATGATGGTGGGCCGCCCCTTAAGCGACCTGTTCAACAAAGAGCGCGATATCCCTCTTGGCAGCGCGCGGCTCAACGTCCATCACCTCACCGACGGCAAAAAAGTGCAGCCGTGCAGCCTGCAGGTGCGTTCCGGGGAGATCGTCGGTCTCGCAGGGCTGGTAGGGGCCGGACGTTCGGAGCTGGCGCAGCTGATCTTCGGCGTGCGCAAAGCGACGGGCGGAATGATTGAAGTCGACGGCGAGCCGGTGGTGATCCACTCCCCGCGCGCCGCCATCGACCACGGCATCGGTTTTTTAACCGAGAACCGCAAAGAACAGGGGCTGTTTTTGGAGCTGGCGGCGCAGGAGAACATCACCATGGCGACGCTGGAGCGCGACGCCACCTGGGGCATGCTGGACCGCAAAAAAGCGCAGTCGATCTCCGATGACGCCATCGCCCTGCTCAATATTCGCGTGCCGCATTCGCAGGTGCGCGCGGGTGGGCTGTCGGGCGGTAATCAGCAAAAGCTGCTGATCTCCCGCTGGGTAGCGATCGGCCCGCGCATTCTGATCCTCGATGAACCAACGCGCGGCGTGGACGTCGGGGCGAAAAGCGAGATCTATCGCATCATGAACCAGATGGCGCGTAAAGGCGTGGCGATCCTGATGATCTCCAGCGAGCTGCCGGAAGTGGTGGGCATGAGCGACCGGGTCTACGTGATGCGTGAAGGGAGCATTGCCGGGGAGTTACACGGCCCAACCATCACTCAGGAAAATATTATGACGCTGGCAACTGGCGTGAACGACACTCATCAGGCGGTGCAATCATGACACATTCAACTAACCCGCAGCAGGTGGCGAAATCCGCCTCCGCCAAAAAAATGCTGATGAGCGATCTGATGCAAACGGTCGGGATTTTGCCGATTCTGATCCTGATCGTGGCGGTCTTTGGCTTTATCGCGCCGAACTTCTTCACCGAGAGCAATCTGCTCAATATTACCCGTCAGGCGTCGATCAATATCGTGCTGGCCGCCGGGATGACCTTCATCATTTTGACCGGGGGGATCGACCTGTCGGTGGGGTCGATTCTCGGCACCACGGCAGTGGCGGCGATGGTGGTCTCCCTGATGCCTGAGCTGGCGATGCTGTCGATTCCGGCGGCGCTGATGCTCGGCATGGTGCTGGGTCTCTTCAATGGCGCACTGGTGGCCTTTGCCGGACTCCCGCCGTTTATTGTCACCCTCGGCACCTATACCGCCCTGCGCGGCGCGGCCTATCTGCTGGCCGACGGCACCACGGTGATTAACTCGAACATTAATTTTGAATGGATCGGCAATAACTATCTCGGCCCGGTGCCGTGGCTGGTGGTGATCGCCCTGGCGGTGATCGTGGTGTGCTGGTTCATTTTGCGCCGCACCACGCTCGGCGTTCATATCTACGCGGTGGGCGGTAACATGCAGGCTGCGCGTCTCACGGGGATCAAAGTCTGGCTGGTGCTGCTGTTTGTCTACGGCATGAGCGGTCTGTTGTCCGGTCTTGGCGGGGTGATGAGCGCCTCGCGGCTTTACAGCGCCAACGGCAACTTAGGCACCGGCTACGAGCTGGACGCCATCGCGGCGGTGATCCTCGGCGGGACCAGTTTTGTCGGCGGGATCGGCACGATCACCGGCACGCTGGTGGGCGCGCTGATTATCGCCACCCTGAATAACGGCATGACGTTAATGGGCGTTTCCTACTTCTGGCAACTGGTGATCAAAGGGGCGGTGATCATCATTGCGGTACTGATCGACAAATACCGTACCCGACACCATCAAAGTGCATAACAACAACACCCTACGATAATGAGGATAACAGCATGAGATTGAAGCCATTGGTCACCGCGCTCTGTGCTGGCGCACTGCTTGCCGCAGCCCCGTTTGCGCAGGCGAAAGATCTGAAATCCATCGGCGTGACGGTGGGCGATCTCGCCAACCCGTTCTTCGTGCAGATCACCAAAGGTGCGGAGCTTGAAGCCCGTAAACTGGCGGGGGATAACGTAAAAGTGACGCTGGTCTCCAGCGGCTACGATCTGGGCCAGCAGGTTTCTCAGATTGATAATTTTATCGCCGCGAAGGTCGATATGATCATTCTCAACGCCGCTGATTCGAAAGGGATTGGCCCGGCGGTGAAGCGCGCAAAAGAAGCAGGGATTGTGGTGGTCGCCGTTGACGTGGCGGCCGAAGGGGCCGACGCCACTATCACTTCGGATAACACCCAGGCGGGTGAAATGGCCTGTAAATACATCACCGATCGCCTGAAAGGCAAAGGCAACGTGGTGATCATCAACGGACCGCCGGTCTCCGCAGTACAGAACCGTGTGGAAGGCTGTCAGACCGAGTTCAAGCGCCACCCGGATATCAAAGTGCTGTCGGATAACCAGAACGCCAAAGGCAGTCGCGAAGGTGGCCTGGAAGTGATGACGGCGTTGCTGGCCGCGAATCCGAAGATCGACGGTGTCTTCGCGATTAACGATCCGACAGCGATCGGTGCCGATCTGGCGGCGAAACAGGCGCAGCGCAGCGAGTTCTTTATCGTTGGCGTGGACGGCAGCCCGGACGGTGAAGAGGCGCTGAAGCGCGAAAACTCTCTGTTTGTGGCAACCCCTGCGCAGGACCCGCAGGTTATGGCGGCCAAAGCGGTAGAGATCGGCTATGACATTCTGCAGGGCAAACCGGCACCCAAAGAGCCGGTGCTGATCCCGGTGACGATGATCGATAAGAAGAGCGTCGGGACGTACAAGGGGTGGACGGTTAAATAAGGTTTGTGTGCGTTGATGCCCTCACCTCTCCCGCAAAGAGGGTGAGGGGTCAGCGCAGCGCACCACTAAAGGAGTTCCCATGAAACGCTCCGAAATCAACGAAATCCTCGGCCATACGCGGCAGTTCTTTTCGATGCATGACGTACACCTGCCACCGTTTGCCAGTTTCCCGCCGACCCAATGGCGGCAGCTCGATCGCCATGCCTGGCGCGAAGTCTTCGATCTCAAACTCGGCTGGGACGTCACCGCCTTCGGCGGGAACCATTTTGCCGCACAGGGACTCACCCTTTTCACTCTGCGCAATGGCTCGCCGAACGGCGTACCTTACGAAAAATGCTACGCGGAGAAAATCATGCACGTCCGCGACGGGCAGGTCACGCCGATGCATTTCCACTGGCGTAAACGCGAGGACATCATTAATCGCGGCGGAGGAAATCTGATTATTGAGCTGTGGAACGCGGGCGGGCATGAAGAGACGGAAAACACCGACGTTACGGTGGTGGTTGACGGCTGCATTCAGACCCATGCTCCCGGCAGCCAGCTGCGCCTCACACCAGGGGAAAGCATCTGTCTCACGCCCGGCCTGTACCACAGTTTCTGGGGGGAGCGCGGTTTTGGCGATGTGCTGGTCGGCGAAGTGTCATCCGTGAATGACGATGAGCACGACAACCACTTTTTACAGCCGCTCGCGCGCTATAACAATATTGAAGAAGACGAAACGGCGGTGCTGGTGCTCTGTAACGAGTACAGCCTGTTTCGAACCTAAGGAGTGAATGATGCCGCTAATTTCTCTCGCCGCCGGGCTGGAACACGCCCGTGAACATCGCTACGCCCTCGGCGCATTTAACGTTCTCGACTCCCACTTTTTGCGCGCCCTGTTCGCCGCGGCAAAACAGGAGCGCTCACCCTTTATCATCAACATCGCCGAAGTGCATTTTAAGTATTTATCGCTCGATTCATTAGTTGAAGCGGTCCGGTTCGAGGCCGCGCGACACGATATTCCGGTGGTCCTCAATCTCGATCACGGCCTGCATTTTGAGGCGGTGGTACGGGCGCTGCGCTTAGGCTTCAGCTCTGTGATGTTTGATGGTTCCACCCTGAGTTACGAAGAGAATATTCGCCAGACCAGGGAAATCGTGAAAATGTGTCACGCCGTGGGGGTGTCGGTGGAAGCCGAACTGGGCGCTGTGGGCGGTGACGAGGGCGGTGCGCTGTATGGCCATGCCGATGAAGCCTTTTTCACCGATCCGGCCCTGGCGCGCGATTTTGTCGATCAGACCGGCATTGACGCGCTCGCCGTCGCCATCGGCAATGCGCACGGCAAATACAAAGGCGAGCCGAAGCTCGATTTCGCGCGGCTTGATGCGATCCGCCTGCAAACCGGCCTGCCGCTGGTGCTGCACGGGGGTTCCGGGATCAGCGACGCCGATTTCCGCCGCGCGATTGAGCTGGGCATTCACAAAATCAATTTCTACACCGGGATGTCGCAGGCGGCGCTGGCCTCCGTCGAGCAGCGGATCACCCATCGTCAGCCGATTTACGACGAATTTGCCGAACTGCTGCTGGGCATTGAAGAGGCAATTACCGACACCGTATCGGAACAAATGCGCATCTTCGATAGCGCGGGGAGGGCCTGATGGTACGCCGGGGCGTTATCGCCGCAGGGAATATGCTCGTCGACCACGTGCATCAGATTGTGCAGTGGCCGGAGCGCGGCTGGCTGGCGGAAATTATTCATAGCGAACGGGCCACCGGCGGCGCACCGCTGAACGTCCTGCTGACGCTCGCCAAAATGCACGTCGGCCTGCCGCTGCAGGCGGTGGGGCTGATTGGCGACGACAGCGACGGGGACTACATTCTGGCCATGCTCGATCAGTACCACGTCAACCGCCAGCGGGTGCAGCGCACCACTTTTGCGCCGACCTCCATGTCGCAAGTGATGACCGATCCCAGCGGGCAGCGTACCTTTTTCCACTCCCCGGCGGCCAACCGGCTGCTGGATCTTCCGGCCTTCGACCGCCTCGACCCGACGATGAAAATTTTCCATCTCGGCTATTTGCTGCTTCTCGACAGCCTGGATATGCCGGACGACGAGTTTGGCACCCGCAGCGCACGCCTGCTGTCTCAGATGCGCGATCTGGGGTATGAAACCTCACTGGATTTGGTGTCGCGCAAAGGCGATCCGCGCTATCAACCGCTGGTGCTCCCTGCCCTGCGCTATGTGGATTATCTGGTGATTAACGAGCTGGAGGCCGGTGAGTTTAGCGGGCTGGAGATGCGCGACGAGTTTGATGCGCCGAACATTCTGCATATCGCCGAAGCCGCGTCGCAACTGCTGGCGGCCGGAGTGCGTCAGCGCGTGGTCATTCATTGTCCGGAAGGCGCCTGGGGCGAAGCGCCGGGTGAGCCAGGCCAGTGGGTGCCGTCACGACAGCTTGAAAAGGATGAGATTATCGGCAGCGTCGGCGCGGGCGATGCGTTTTGCGCGGGCTTTTTGTACGGCTGCCACGAGGCGTGGCCGCTGCCCGAGAGCATTGCCCTGGCACATGCCTGCGCGCGGGCCAGCCTGCTGGCGGCCAATGCCATCGACGGGGCGAAAACGCTGGACGAACTGAAGTTGAATCTTTAAGCGGCTTTGTCGTGGTGAGACACGTCTGCGGCGAACACGTAGCCGAGGCCGCGAATGGTTTTGATCAGCAGCGGCTGATGAGGGTTAATTTCGATTTTTCGCCGCAGGCGCATGATCAGCACGTCGATCGTGCGGTCAAAGACCTCGGCGCTTTCGCTGTGGGTCAGCTCCAGCAGCTGTTCACGGCTCAATACCCGCCGGGCATTCTGCGCGAGGGCCAGCAGTAAACCGTACTCCCCCTGAGTTAACGGCACCGTCACCTGCTTCGGATCGCTTAATTCGCAGCGGGTGGTGTCGAGGGTCCAGCCGTTGAAGCCCATGCCCGACGTGCGCGGTGCGGTGGGTTCCGCCGCCAGCACGCCCGTGCGGCGCAGTACCGCTTTTACGCGGGCGACTACCACGCGCGGATTAAACGGCTTGCCGATGTAATCATCCGCGCCCATCTCCAGCCCCACCACAACGTCCGATTCGCTGCCAAGGCCGGTGAGCATAATCACCGGCAGCTCGGCGCGCTGCTTTTGTAGCTGCTGTAAAACCTGTAACCCGTTGATATCCGGCAGCATCATATCCAGCAATACCAGCGCAATGCCCGGTTCTCGCTGAGCCAGCGCCAGCGCGTCCAGCCCGTTGTGACAGACGTGCACCGTAAAGACGTGCTCGTTAAGCACATCCTGCAGCAGTTCGCAGACCGCCGTATCGTCATCAACCACCAGAATCGCCGGTTTCATCGTATGCTTCCGTCAGGGGATTATGTTAAGTCTGACCTATTCTGCAAACGGCTCCAGCCAAATCCATTGTTGCGTGATGGAATTTCAACCCATGTCACATCCATTGCCCTTTCGACACGTCAATTTTGACGATTGCCTGCTTCTCGTCAGGGTTTTGACCAAACTTTGGCCGTAAAGTCAGGGTATACCCACAATAAAAACATGGCATAGAAGCTGCATAATAGGGTGGGAAAGCATTGATTAACTGGAGCGAGACCGATGAAAAAAGTCGTCACGGTTTGCCCCTATTGTGCCTCAGGTTGCAAGATAAACCTGGTGGTCGATAACGGCAAAATCGTCCGGGCGGAGGCTGCACAGGGTAAGACCAATCAGGGTACGCTGTGCCTGAAAGGCTACTATGGCTGGGATTTTATTAACGATACCCAGATCCTCACCCCCCGTCTGAAAACCCCTATGATTCGCCGTGAGCGCGGCGGCAAGCTGGAGTCCGTCTCCTGGACGGAAGCGCTGGACTATGTCGCCCGCCGCCTGAGCGAGATCAAAGCCAAATACGGCCCGGACGCGATCCAGACCACCGGCTCTTCACGCGGGACGGGGAATGAAACCAACTATGTAATGCAAAAATTCGCGCGCGCCGTTATTGGTACCAATAACGTCGACTGCTGCGCTCGCGTCTGACACGGCCCATCGGTTGCAGGTCTGCACCAGTCGGTCGGTAACGGCGCAATGAGTAACGCTATCAACGAAATCGATAACACCGATCTGGTGTTTGTTTTCGGCTATAACCCGGCGGATTCCCACCCTATCGTGGCAAATCACGTCATTAATGCGAAACGCAACGGGGCGAAAATCATCGTCTGCGATCCGCGTAAAATCGAAACCGCGCGCATTGCGGATATGCATATCGCCTTACGCAACGGCTCGAATATCGCGCTGCTTAACGCCATCGGGCACGTGATTATTGAAGAAAATCTCTATGACCAGGCGTTTGTGGCTACACGTACGGAAGGTTTCGAGGAGTATCGCAAGATTGTCGAAGGCTATACGCCGGAATCGGTCGAAGAGATTACAGGCGTCAGCGCACAAGAGATTCGCCAGGCTGCGCGCATGTACGCCGCCGCGAAAACCGCGTCGATTCTGTGGGGCATGGGTGTAACCCAGTTCTATCAGGGCGTGGAAACCGTGCGGTCACTGACCAGCCTCGCAATGCTGACGGGCAACCTCGGCAAACCGCATGTGGGCGTAAACCCGGTGCGCGGGCAGAACAACGTTCAGGGTGCCTGCGACATGGGCGCACTGCCGGATACCTATCCGGGCTATCAGTACGTCAAGTACCCGGAAAACCGGGCGAAATTCGCCAAGGCCTGGGGCGTTGAAAGCCTGCCGGAGCACACGGGCTATCGCATCAGCGAGCTGCCGCACCGCGCAGCACACGGTGAAGTGCGTGCCGCTTACATCATGGGCGAAGATCCGCTGCAAACCGACGCTGAACTGTCGGCGGTGCGCAAAGGTTTTGAGGATCTCGAACTGGTGATTGTGCAGGACATCTTCATGACCAAAACCGCGGCGGCGGCGGATGTGATTTTACCGTCAACGTCGTGGGGTGAGCACGAAGGCGTTTATACGGCAGCGGATCGCGGTTTCCAGCGCTTCTTTAAAGCGGTCGAGCCGAAGTGGGATCTGAAAACGGACTGGCAGATTATCAGCGAAATCGCCACCCGCATGGGCTACCCGATGCACTACAACAATACCCAGGAGATCTGGGATGAGTTGCGCAATCTGTGTCCGGATTTCACCGGGGCGACCTACGAGAAGATGGGCGAGCTGGGGTATATCCAGTGGCCCTGCCGGGACGAGTCCGAGGCGGATCAGGGGACGTCATACCTCTTCGCCGAGAAGTTCGATACCCCGAACGGGCTGGCGCAGTTCTTCACCTGCGACTGGGTGGCGCCTATCGACAAACTCACCGACGAGTACCCCATGGTGCTCTCGACGGTGCGTGAAGTGGGCCACTACTCCTGTCGCTCGATGACCGGGAACTGTGCCGCGCTGGCTGCACTGGCAGACGAGCCGGGCTACGCGCAGCTCAACACCGCCGATGCCGCCCGTCTGGGCATTGAGGATGAAGCGCTGGTGTGGGTGAATTCGCGCAAAGGCCGCATCATCACCCGCGCACAGGTCAGCGATCGCCCGAACAAAGGGGCGGTTTATATGACCTACCAGTGGTGGATTGGTGCCTGTAACGAGCTGGTGACGGAAAACCTCAGCCCAATAACCAAAACGCCTGAGTATAAGTATTGCGCCGTGCGCGTGGAGCCGATTGCCGATCAGCAAAGCGCCGAGCAATATGTGATTGATGAATACACGAAATTGAAAGCCCGCCTACGCGAAAGCGCAATGGGTTAAATAAGTAGATGTTCAATGAATAAATGGGGTGAGATATTCACCCCATTTTTATTTGTATATTTAGCATTAATTTTATCAATATTATTCTGGAATGTAGCTCGCAGAAATCAATGCAACTTTTAAATGCGGGAATTACATCTTTGCATTTTAATTCAGAAGGATAAGATGGCGGCGGGTGCTTAAGACTTTCTGTTTTGAGCATGTGTGAGGAGCAGAAAGTTGAAAGCCCCGGGAAAGTTAAACTCACCCGAGGCTACAAAACAACATCAACTCCCACAAGTTGAAGTTAGCCTCTTATTCTTATAAATGCAAGGAGTAAAAGGCATGACGCCATTAAAAACTGTGTTAGGCATTGTTTTTATTATTTGCCTGACCATCGTGATTTTTACCTTTATTAATCGCGGCAAACTTTGTGAGCTGACAATAAAGAGTGAACATCAGGAAGTGGCGGCAAAATTAGCCTGTATATCAGGATGATTTTGTGGGCGGGGAAACCCGCCCGGCTTGTCTGGACGTTGAGGTCTTAACGCACCCTTTTTATTCTTCATTGACCGCGCTTATACTGCGCGCTATGTACCCGGATGATAAGAACTCATGAAAACCCTTTTGATGTTGCTCTTCCTTTTTACCGCGTTTGCTCACGCTGACGAACCCGGTAGCCAATATAAAGAACAGGCCGAAGCGGGCGACGCGCGCGCTCAGTACTATCTGGCCGATACCTACTTCAGCGCAGGTGACGATAAGCAGGCTGCGCTGTGGGCGGAGAAAGCGGCAAAAGGCGGCGATGTCGATGCCGTGGCGCTGCTGTCGCAAATCCACTTTAAGCATGCCGATTACGCCCAGTCCAAAACCCTGGCGCAACAGGCGACCATTGCTGGCAGCAAACGCGGGGCGATCATGCTGGCGCGCCTGCTGGTAAATACTCAGGCCGGTAAAACGGACTATCCGCAGGCAATCAAACTGCTGCAAACCGCCACGGATGATATCGACAACGACTCTGCAGTCGATGCCCAGATGCTGTTGGGGCTGATCTACGCCAACGGCGTATCAATGGCTCAGGACGATGCTCAGGCGCAAATGTGGTTCAAACGCAGCTCAGCGCTTTCGCGTACCGGTTACGCGGAATATTGGGCAGGAATGGTTTTTCAGCAGGGCGAAAAAGGGTTTATTACCCCGAACAAACAGAAGGCGCTGTACTGGTTCAATCTGAGCTGTAGCGAAGGGTTTGATACCGGATGCGAAGAGTTTGATGCCTTGAGCGGGGAGTAACTCTCCACGCTTAAAAAGTCAGCCGGGTCAGGCAAAACCGCCCCCCGGCTTTTTATATTACTGATCGGCAGTCTTATCAAAACGACCCAGCACGTCGCGTTCGTACGCCAGCGCCTTTTTGCGGTCGAACTGATGTTCCCACTTGGCGATCACCAGCACCGCCAGCGCATTCCCCACCACATTCAGCGCGGTACGCGCCATATCGAGGATACGGTCAACACCGGCGATAAACGCCAGGCCTTCCAGCGGAATACCGACGCTACCAAGCGTTGCCAGCAGCACCACGAAGGAGACACCCGGTACGCCTGCGATCCCTTTCGAGGTCACCATCAGGGTCAGCACCAGGACGATCTCCTGCCACAGGGAGAGATCGATACCGTACAGCTGTGCGATGAAAATTGCCGCGATACTTTGATACAGGGTTGAGCCATCGAGGTTAAAGGAGTAGCCCGTCGGCACCACGAAACTGGTGATCGACGCCGGCGCGCCGTAGGCTTCCATCTTCTCAATAATACGCGGCAGCACGCTTTCGGAGCTGGCGGTAGAGTACGCCAGAATCAGCTCGTCTTTCAGGATGCGAATCAGGATCCAGATGCTCAAGCCGCACAGACGCGCAACCAGCCCCAGCACGACCAGCGCAAAGAACAGAATCGCGAAGTGAACCAGAATCACCAGCTTCGCCAGCGGCCACAGAGAGGCAAAGCCGAAGTTGGCAACGGTCACGGCAATCAGCGCGAACACACCCACAGGGGCGTAGCGCATCACCATGTGTGTCACTTTAAACATGGTTTCGGAGATAGAACGGAACACGGTCACCAGCGGTTCGCGGTGCGTGGCAGGCAGGGAAGAGAGGCCCAGACCAAACAGCACCGAGAAGAAGATAATCGGCAGCATTTCGCCCTTCGCCATCGACGCCACGATATTGGTCGGCACCAGCGACAGGATGGTTCCCATCAGGCCATGCGCATGGCTTTGCACGTCTGCGGTTGTGCTTTGGTATTTCGAAATATCCACCGTTGCCAGCTGCGACATATCAATCCCGGCACCCGGCTGGAACACATTCGCCAGCGTAATACCCAGAATGATAGCAACCGTAGTGATCACTTCGAAATAGATGATGGTTTTCGCACCGATACGCCCGAGCTGCTTCGCATCACCGACACCGGCAATACCGACGATAAGCGTTGAGATCACAATCGGGACGACAATCATTTTGATCAGGTGAATAAAGATATCGCCCGCCGGTGACAGCATATTCGCCACCAGCCACTCGCGGTCGTCACTGTGATAATGCAGATAACTGCCCAGCAAGATGCCCAGCACCATGGCCAGCAAAATTTGCCAGGCGAGGCTGATTTTCAAGTTTTTCATAAAAACAGACTTCCTCAATGAAGCGCCCTTCCCCCCATCACTGGCAGGAATGACACATACTGAAAGGGTATGAATTGTGTTGCGTTGGTTTATGGGGTTTTTTAACGCGCCGTATCAGTATCATTTGCATGGCCTGCTGCGCAAGCCTTAAAGAACAAGGCTTTCCACTGCAAAAAGGTCATAGGACGCTAATTTGTAATAATTCTTATAAATAACCTTTTGTTATAAAAACGGTTTTTTTCAACTAATTGTGAATAATCGACAGTGTAAATTATTTTCCTTCAAAGTTTCATTTGCTGCTTTTTTCACCTGTTCATTTATTGCGTGATCTGTCGCCCAAATAACAAACAAAGCTACCAAAGCCCCTACAATTAACGTTTTTGCGACATATTATTAACATCCTAAAAGGAGAACAAAAGCCATGAGCGAAATTCACAAACATGACATTCCCGCAAATATTGCGGACCGTTGCCTGATAAATCCGGAGCAGTACCAGCAAAAGTATCAACAATCTCTCACCGACCCTGATGCCTTCTGGGGCGAGCAGGGCAAAATCCTTGACTGGATCACCCCCTACCAGAAGGTGAAGAACACCTCCTTCGCGCCAGGCAATATCTCGATTAAATGGTACGAAGACGGCACCCTGAACCTGGCCGCGAACTGCCTGGACCGCCATCTGGCCGAGCGCGGCGATCAGACCGCCATTATCTGGGAAGGCGACGACGCCTCGCAGAGCAAACACATCACCTATAAAGAACTTCACCGCGACGTCTGCCGCTTTGCCAACGTGCTGTTAGCGCAGGGCATCAAAAAAGGCGATGTGGTTGCCATCTATATGCCCATGGTGCCGGAAGCGGCCGTGGCGATGCTCGCCTGTGCGCGCATCGGTGCCGTGCATTCGGTGATTTTCGGCGGTTTCTCGCCGGAAGCCGTCGCCGGGCGCATCATTGATTCCAGTTCAAAACTGGTGATCACCGCCGACGAAGGCGTGCGCGCCGGTCGCGGCATTCCATTGAAGAAAAACGTCGACGAAGCGCTGAAAAACCCGAACGTCAAAACCATCAGCAACGTCATCGTCCTTAAGCGCACCGGCGGCAACGTCGAGTGGAAAGAGGGGCGTGACCTGTGGTGGAGCGACCTGATTGAAAAAGCCAGCGACCAGCATCAGCCCGAAGCGATGAACGCGGAAGATCCGCTGTTTATCCTCTATACCTCCGGCTCGACCGGCAAGCCGAAAGGTGTGCTCCACACCACCGGCGGTTATCTGGTTTACGCGGCCACGACCTTTAAATATGTCTTCGACTATCACCAGGGCGATGTTTACTGGTGTACCGCCGACGTGGGCTGGGTCACCGGCCATAGCTATCTGTTGTACGGCCCGCTGGCCTGCGGTGCGACTACGCTGATGTTCGAAGGCGTTCCTAACTGGCCGACACCTGCCCGTATGTGTCAGGTGGTTGATAAGCATAAGGTCAACATTCTCTACACCGCGCCGACCGCGATCCGCGCGCTGATGGCCGAAGGCGACAAAGCCATCGAAGGCACCGACCGCTCCTCCCTGCGCATTCTTGGCTCCGTCGGCGAGCCGATTAACCCGGAAGCCTGGGAGTGGTACTGGAAGAAAATCGGTAACGAAAAATGCCCGGTGATGGATACCTGGTGGCAGACCGAAACCGGCGGCTTCATGATCACTCCGCTGCCGGGCGCAATCCCGCTGAAAGCCGGTTCCGCGACTCGTCCGTTCTTCGGCGTTCAGCCTGCGCTGGTGGATAACGAAGGTAACCCGCTCGACGGCGCAACCGAAGGCAACCTGGTGATCACCGACTCCTGGCCGGGCCAGGCGCGTACCCTGTTTGGCGATCACGATCGCTTCGAGCAGACCTACTTCTCGACCTTTAAAAACATGTATTTCAGCGGCGACGGCGCGCGCCGTGACGAAGACGGCTACTACTGGATCACCGGGCGCGTGGACGATGTCCTGAACGTCTCCGGCCACCGTCTGGGCACCGCTGAGATTGAGTCGGCGCTGGTTTCCCATCCGAAAATCGCCGAAGCGGCGGTGGTTGGGATCCCACACAACATCAAAGGCCAGGCGATTTACGCCTACGTCACCTTGAACCATGGCGAAGAGCCGACGCCTGAGCTGTACACCGAAGTGCGTAACTGGGTGCGCAAAGAGATCGGCCCACTCGCCACACCGGATGTGCTGCACTGGACCGACTCGTTGCCGAAAACCCGCTCCGGCAAGATCATGCGCCGCATTCTGCGCAAAATCGCTGCGGGCGACACCAGTAACCTCGGTGATACCTCAACGCTCGCCGATCCTGGCGTGGTGGACAAACTGCTCGAAGAGAAGCAAGCCATCGCAATGCCTTCGTAACTGAGTTTCCCCTCAACCTAACCCTCTCCCTGGCAGGGAGAGGGAATAATAAAAACGCCCTTCCCTACACCAATACTCTGGAGAGTTCTGTGATGAATACTGATATTTATCAGCAGATAGAAAATAGTGCGCATTTCAGGGAGCTCGTCGAAAAACGGCAACGGTTTGCCTTCATCCTTTCCATCATCATGCTGATTATCTACGTCGGCTTTATTCTGCTGATCGCCTTTGCCCCGCACTGGCTGGGCACGCCGCTGCACGCCGGAACCAGCGTCACGCGCGGGATCCCCATCGGCATCGGTGTGATTGTCATCTCCTTCGTGCTGACCGGCGTCTACGTCTGGCGCGCGAACGGTGAATTTGATCGTCTCAATAAAGCAGTACTGCGTGAGGTAAAAGCATCATGAAGCGAGTTCTGACGGCGCTAGCCGCCACACTGCCTTTTGCGGCGCATGCGGCCGATGCCCTGACCGGCGACGTCCAACGCCAGCCGACCAACTGGCAGGCGATTATCATGTTCCTGATTTTCGTGCTGCTGACCCTGTACATCACCTACTGGGCGTCGAAACGCGTGCGCTCGCGTAATGACTACTACACGGCGGGTGGCAACATTACCGGCTTCCAGAACGGGCTGGCGATTGCGGGCGATTTTATGTCAGCCGCATCGTTCCTCGGGATCTCCGCGCTGGTTTACACCTCCGGCTACGACGGTCTGATTTACTCTCTCGGCTTCCTCGTCGGCTGGCCGATTATTCTGTTCCTGATCGCTGAACGTCTGCGTAACCTCGGGCGTTATACCTTTGCTGACGTGGCCTCGTATCGCCTGAAGCAAGGCCCGATCCGCACCCTCTCCGCCTGCGGTTCGCTGGTGGTGGTGGCGCTGTACCTGATTGCCCAGATGGTGGGCGCGGGTAAATTGATCGAACTGCTGTTTGGCCTGAACTACCACGTCGCCGTGGTGCTGGTCGGCGTGCTGATGGTGATGTACGTTCTGTTCGGCGGGATGCTCGCCACCACCTGGGTGCAGATCATCAAAGCCGTGCTGCTGCTGTTCGGCGCAAGTTTCATGGCCTTTATGGTGATGAAACACGTCGGCTTTAGCTTCAACAACCTGTTCACCGAAGCAATGGCGGTTCACCCGAAAGGGGAAGCGATCATGAGCCCAGGGGGGCTGGTGAAAGACCCGATATCCGCGCTGTCCCTCGGTCTCGGTCTGATGTTTGGTACGGCCGGTCTGCCGCACATCCTGATGCGCTTCTTTACCGTCAGCGACGCACGAGAAGCGCGTAAAAGCGTCTTCTATGCCACCGGTTTTATGGGCTATTTCTACATCCTGACCTTTATCATCGGCTTTGGTGCGATCATGCTGGTTGGGGCGAATCCGGCGTTTAAAGATGCGGCGGGGCAGCTGATTGGCGGCAATAACATGGCGGCGGTACATCTGGCCGATGCCGTGGGCGGCAACCTGTTCCTCGGCTTTATCTCCGCCGTGGCGTTCGCCACGATTCTGGCGGTGGTTGCTGGCCTGACACTGGCAGGCGCATCGGCGGTCTCTCATGATCTCTATGCGAACGTGTGGCGTAAAGGGGCAACGGAGCGTCAGGAGCTGAAAGTCTCTAAAATCACCGTGCTGATCCTGGGCGTGGTGGCGATTCTGCTGGGCATTCTGTTCGAGAAACAGAACATCGCCTTCATGGTCGGCCTGGCGTTCTCGATTGCCGCAAGCTGCAACTTCCCGATCATTCTGCTCTCCATGTACTGGTCAAAACTGACCACCCGTGGCGCGATGATTGGCGGCTGGCTGGGCCTGCTGACGGCGGTGATTCTGATGATCCTCGGCCCAACTATTTGGGTGCAGATCCTCGGTCACGAAAAAGCCATCTTCCCGTACGAATACCCGGCGCTGTTCTCCATTGCCGTGGCGTTTATCGGAATTTGGTTCTTCTCGGCCACCGATAATTCACCGGAAGGAAATCTGGAACGCGACAAATTCCGCGCCCAGTTTATTCGTTCACAAACGGGTCTTGGGATCGATCAGGGCCGCGCGCATTAAGTGCTAACTCTCCCCGGTCACGCTGGCCGGGGAGTCTTCAGAACATCACCCACGCCACCAGCGGGGCAACCAGCACCATCACCACACCGGACAGCATCATCACCAGGCTGGCGACCACGCCCTCCTGCTGACCCATCTCATAAGAACGCGCCGTCCCCGCACCGTGCGACGCCGCGCCAAACCCGGCACCTTTAGCCATCCCTTCGCGGATCGACAGACGTAAAAACAGCATATCGCCCACCGCCATCCCAAACACGCCGGTTACGACCACAAACAGCGCCACCAGATCCGGCTGGCCGCCGAGAGGTTTCGCCGCCGCAAGCGCAAAGGGCGTGGTGACGGAACGCACCGCCAGACTGCGCTGGATCTCATCCGACAGCGTGAACAAGCGTGCCAGCCACACAGAGCTGGTTACTGCGACGACCGTTGCCGTCACAACACCTGCCGTCAGGGACATCCAGTGGCGTCGGATCACCGCCAGATTGTCATAAACCGGCACGGCAAAGGCGATAGTCGCCGGGCCGAGCAGCCACAGTAGCCAGTGGGATTCACCGATGTAGTTTTGCCAGGAGATGTGGCCGAAGATCAGCATCAGCACCAGTAACAACGGGGTAAAGACCAGCGGCATCAGCGGCAGGGCGTGAAAGCGGCGATAGAGGCGTTTGTTGGCAAAATAGATCACCAGCGTGACCACCAGGCACAGCACGCTGATGTGAAAGTTAGTCATGCTTCTGCCTGCTGATCTCATAGCGATAGACTTTATCCACCACCCATCCCGTTGCGCCGAGCACCATCAGCGTGCTCAGGGCGATGACGGCGAAAATCCGCCAGCCGTCGACCATCAGCAGTTGCGCATAGTTCACCACCGCCACCACCGCCGGAACAAAGAACAGCAGCATTTCCGCCAGCAGCCAGCGAGAACCCGCGCGAATCCAGTTCAGGGGGATGATGCGGCACAGAATGAGCGTCAGCATCAGTACCATTCCCACCAGATTGGCGGGCAGCGGCAGGTGCAGCCAGGTAACGAGATATTCAGCGAAAACAAACAGCGCGGCATAAAGCAGTACCTGAACCGGTACCTGGAGCCGTTGCACAACAGCAGGCGTAACACGACCTAACGCCACGGCCATGGGGGAATTCCTCAGAAATGAGACGAGGCGCCAGTATAGTGACCACACGGAGTGGACAGAAATGAATTAAAATCATCAAAGGTATAGTTTCGAGGAATAATCATGGACATAAGAACGCTGCGCTATTTTGTCGAAGTGGTTCGCCAGCAGAGTTTTACCCGCGCAGCGGAGAAGTTATTTGTCACCCAGCCCACCATCAGCAAAATGCTGAAAAATCTCGAAGATGAACTGAACTGTACCCTGCTGATTCGCGATGGCCGTAAGCTGTTGCTGACAGACACCGGGCGCGTCGTGTTTGAGCGCGGTCTGGCGATTCTGGCCGAGTTCCGCCAGCTGGAAGCCGAGCTTGGCGATATTAACCACCTGAACAAGGGCCTGCTGCGCTTAGGCATTCCGCCGATGGTTGGCATGATGATGGCCGGACCGATCAGCCTCTATCGCCAGCGCTATCCCGGCGTCGAGCTGAAGATTTCCGAGTTCGGCGGGCTGACCGTCCAGCAGGCGGTAATGAACGGCGAACTGGATCTGGCGATGACGGCCCTGCCCGTCGAAGAGGACAGCGGCCTGGCGACGCTGCCGCTGTTCAGTCATCCCCTGTGCGTGCTGGTCCCGCGCTCCGGCGACTGGCTGCAGATCGATACGGTAAAACCCGAGCTGCTGGCAGAGCATCCTCTGCTGATTTACAACGAGGATTTCGCCCTGAGCCGCCAGCTGATGCAGCTTTTCCATCAGCATGACGTCAAACCGCGTATCGCCGTGCGCAGCGGTCAGTGGGATTTTCTTGCCGCCATGGTGCAGGCGGGCGTCGGGATTGCGATTTTGCCGCAGCCGATTTGCGAGCGCCTGGATAAGAACACGCTGCGCTGGATACCGCTTGAGAGCGATCTGCACTGGCAGCTGGGGATGATTTGGCGCGAAGGGGTGTATTTGTCGCACAGCGCCCAGGCGTGGCTGACGTGCTGCGAAGGTTTTTGGGTCGCAGCGGAGTAAGTCCTGCGGCGGGTGTTCCCCCTCCCCCGAAGGGGAGAGGGAATGGATGCCGCCATCAGGCCGCGCGCCCTACTGTTCTATCAACAAGGCTTCCAGCAAATCCAGATCGTGCAGCAGTTTTTGCAGCGTCTCATTGCTGATCTGGCGCGTAGCACGCAGGTGGTAAAGTTCGGCTCGCTCTGAACGCAGCGCGGCCAGACGGAAGCGGCGCTCCAGATTCTCTTCCTGCATCGAACTTTCTACGTCGTTACGCCCATCGGCGCGGCGGCGCAGGTTACCAATCACCCGCGAACTCACCTCTTTCAGCAGTTGATTATCAATGTTCTCTTCCGCATCGGACGCCAGACGCTCTTCCATCTTCTCAATCGCCACAATCGCCACTTCGGCGGTCGCCGCGCGCGCGATACGCTCCTCTTTATGCTGCTGGGAGTGGTCGGCCACCTCCAGGTGTTGCAGCAGAATCGGCAGCATCACCACGCCGATAAACAGCGAGAACAGGATCACGCCAGCCGCCAGGAACACCAGTTCGTAGCGCGCCGGGAAGACGTTGCCATCCGGCAGCAGCAGGGGAATCGAGAGCACACCGGCGAGGGTAATCGCCCCGCGAACGCCCGCAAACGAGGCAATCAGCAGCTCGCGCGTGGTCCAGGAGCCAAACTCCATCGGCTTCTTGTGCAGAAAACGCAGGCTGAATTTTTTCATCGTCCACAGCCAGCCGAAACGCACCAGCATCAGCGCCAGGTAAATCAGCACGATATCGGTAAACAACATCCAGGTTTCCACGTTCGGATCGGCTTCTGCCGCCACCAGCGAGGACTCCAGAATGCCCGGCAGCTGCAGGCCCAACAGGAGGAACACCATGCCGTTAAAGACAAACTCCAGCATCGCCCAGGTGCTGTTGGCGCGCAGACGCATCGCCAGCGGTGCGCGGCGCATCACGCCCGCACGGGTGATGGTCATCCCCGCCGCGACGGCTGCCAGGATGCCCGATACGCCGATATGTTCGGCAATCAGGTAAGAGGCAAACGGCAGCAGGAACAGCAGGACGATCTGCGTGGCGGGTTCGTCACCGCCCCAGCGGCTGAGGAACCCGAGCGAGCGACCGTACAGCCAGCTCACCACAAACCCGGCCAGGATGCCGCCAATCGCCACCTTGAAGAATTCAACGGTCGCGCCACCGATGGTAAAAATCATGGTTCCCATCGCCACTGCGACGGCAAATTTCAGTGCTACCAGACCGGAGGCGTCGTTCATCAGCGCTTCGCCCTGCAGGATGCCCATGATTTTCTTCGGTATCCGGCCTTCGCCGACGATACCGGAAAGGGCCACGGCATCCGTTGGCGACAGGACGGCGGCGAGTGCAAAGGCCGGTATCAGCGGAATGCCCGGAACGATCCAGTAAATCAGGAACCCTATCCCGACAACCGTGACGACGACCAGCGCCAGCGCCAGACCAAATATCTCTCTCCCGTGTTCAAGAAATTCACGCGTCGGCGTTTTCCAGCCGTCGGCAAACAGCAGCGGCGGAATGAACAGCACGAGGAACAGCTCGGGGTCGAACTCAACGTGCAGGCCAAACGTCGGCCACGCCAGCAGCGCACCAATGGCGATTTGCATCAGCGGGAGGGGTAACTGGAAGGGTAGTACGCGGGTAACTACCCCGGAAAGTGAGACCACAAGGGTCATGATGAGTATTGTGAAGAAGATTTCCATGCGTTCCCTGTTTGCGTGTTTCTTATTGTGTATGCCCTAAATAAGTCGAGTTGAAAGAAGGTGGCAGTAAGTGCATCTCCATGAGCTTACTCAAGTAAGTGATGAGGGAGAATGACCGCAACCAACGCACGTGCAACTTGACGTATGACAGGCATAAGCATGAAGCGTCGTGCTTCTATTCTACCGCTTCCAGAGTAACGCAAAAGACAACGAAATGGGTCTGAAAATGAAAACGGGCGGCCTAAGCCACCCGTTTTAAGGCGTCGGACAGGCTTAAATCGCCCAGCCGCCCGCATAGAATGCCACCAGCGCAATGGCAATCACCACGGTGCCGATGTTCAGCTTGCGCCACTCACCGGAGACCAGACGACCAATCACCAGCGAGGCGAAACCGATCATGATGCCGGTCACGATGTTACAGGTCAGCACGATAAACACGGCGGTAATCAGGCCGGACATCGCGTCGACGAAATCCGCGAAATCAATTTTCGCCACGTTGCTCAGCATCAGCAGACCCACGTACATCAGCGCAGGTGCGGTCGCGTAGGCCGGAACCAGATAAGAGAGCGGAGAGAGGAACAGGATCAGCAGGAACAGCACGCCCACGGTGATCGCCGTCAGACCGGTTTTACCACCTGCCGCCGTGCCCGCTGCGGACTCGATGTACACCGCCGCCGGTGCCGCACCGACCAGGCCGGAGAAGACACTGCTCAGGGAGTCGGTGGTCAGCGCTTTGCCGCCATCAATAATCTGCCCGTCTTTATCCAGCAGGTTCGCTTGGCCCGCGACAGCGCGGATGGTGCCGGTGGCATCAAACACCGCGGTCATCACCAGCGCCAGCACGCTTGGCAGAACAATCGGGTTCAGGGCGCCGACGATATCCAGGCTACCAATCAGGGAGTTACCCTGGTCGTCGCTCAGAGACGGCATGGCGAAAACGCCGGAGAAGTGAACGGTCGGATCGAAAATCAAACCGACAATCGAAACACCGATGATGGTCAGCAGAATACCGCCCGGCACCTTCAGTTTTTCCAGGCCGATAATCACCGCCAGACCAATCAGAGACATAATCACCGGGAAGCTGGCGAAATGGCCCATGGTCACTGGCAGGCCGTCCAGTGGGTTTTTGATTACCAGACCAACGCCGTTCGCTGCAATCAGCAGCAGGAACAGGCCGATACCGATACCGGTGCCGTGCGCCACGCCCTGCGGCAGGTTGCGCAAGATCCAGCTACGAATCCCGGTGGCGGAGATGAGGGTGAACAACACACCCATCAGGAATACCGCACCCAGCGCGACCGGCACGCTGATGTGCTGACCCAGCACCAGGCTAAACGCGGTAAAGGCGGTCAGCGAGATCGCACAGCCAATCGCCAGCGGCAGGTTTGCCCACAGGCCCATGACGATGGAGCCGACGCCCGCAACCAGACAGGTGGCAACGAAAACGGCCGCCGGCGGGAAGCCGGCTTTACCCAGCATGCCAGGCACCACGATGACGGAGTAAACCATCGCCAGAAACGTCGTCAGACCTGCAACAACTTCCTGACGCACGGTGCTGCCGCGAGCAGAAATTTTAAACAAGGCGTCGAGTGAACCGCCGGTACGCGCTGATGGCGTAGACATAGAAAACATCCCCTGAGAAATTTTTATCATTCGCCTGTCAGCGTGGTGGACAACTCCACTGCCAGCGAAACGTCAAATCCTTGTGCTGCGTTTGCGACGAAAAGGGGCCGTCACAAAAAAAGCAAACGTTTAGCTCCGCGCTGACAAAACGGGTGGTGAATTGAAGGCAAACGATTATCTAGCGTAATCCACGCCCTTTTCAACTGAACTTTATCGTTTTTCGCTAAAATTCCCTTATGACGCTGAAGAAATAACCAGAGGATGCGCAAACGTTATCGTGAATGCGCAATTTGATAACAATCTGTCACCCGCCAGGGATCTCAAAAGGCCCACCCTGCTGAATGGCGCGTTGCCAGGCAGGACGCATTTCCACTCTTTTTTTCCACGCCTGGGTGTGCGGAAGATTGTCGATCCCACCGCGTGCCAGCAGTGCGAAGATCGGATAGGTCATCTGGATATCGGCCATGCTCAGCTGCTCACCGGCAAACCAGGGGTTTTCGCTGAGATGGGATTCGATGTAGCGCGCGTGGGTTTCGAGCTGCGGATTGAGCCAGGCTTTTTGCACGCCCCCACCCAGCACTTTGCCAAGCGAGCGCATACCAAACGGAATCGGCGGCTTATCGAGGCTGGCAAACACCAGCTTCATCAGCAGGAGCGGCATCAGGGAACCTTCCGCATAGTGCAGCCAGAAGCGGTACTGATTTTTGTCCACCGCGCCCTCAGGCTTGAGCTGCGACTGGGTGTCATAGGTCTCCTGCAGATATTCCAGAATGGCGCCGGACTCTGCGAGGATCAGGCCGTTATCCTCGATCACCGGCGATTTCCCCAGGGGATGCACTTTTTTGAGCGACGGGGGCGCCATCATCGTCTTTTCACGCTGGTAGCGGACAATCTGATACGGCACAGATAGCTCTTCAAGCGCCCAGATGACGCGCTGGGAGCGGGACTGGTTCAGGTGGTGGAGCGTGAGCATGGTTTTCTCCTGTGATTCATACAAACTAACTATAGAAAATTGCACAACATGGCGAAAAAGTTTTGGCGAGATTCTGACCAAAGCCACTGGCGAACAACCGGGTTTTGCATACAATTAAAGTGTCAACACAAACCGGAACCTCCCCAACGTGCTCGACATGAGGGGTGTTGATGTCGGGGGAAACCCTCCCGTGTACCAACGGGATAGAGAGAAAGACAAAGACCGGGAATAAACTAAAGCGCCTTAGTCTGGCGCTTTAGTTTTTTCTGCGTTGGGTGGCTACTACATTTTAGTCCGTCCACAGGATTATGCGTTATTTGTTGGCCGGATACGCACTGCGCCATCCGGCACTCAAACCCTGCGAATTCAATCTTCTTCCAGCAGCCGCGCGCCGGTCCCCTGCGCCCCCAGCGTATCCCCCGGATTTCGCAGCGGGCAATCGCTGCGCGACAGGCACCCGCAGCCGATACACCCGTCCAGTTCATCGCGCAACGCCACCAGCGTATGAATGCGCCGATCCAGCTCCTCACGCCACTGGGAGGATAGTTGCTTCCACTCTTTCGTACTCAGGGAGTGCCCCTCCGGCAGCACGCCAAACGCATCGCCAATGGTCGCCAGCGGAATGCCGATCCGTTGCGCAATTTTGATAATCGCCACGTAGCGCAACACATCGCGGGTGTAGCGGCGCTGATTGCCCCCGTTGCGGATACTTTTAATTAAGCCTTTGCTTTCATAGAAATGCAGCGCTGAGACCGCCACCCCGCTACGCTTTGCGACTTCCCCCGGCGTCAGCAGCGCCTTAATTCTGGGTAATCTCTTTTCCATAAAACCTCTTTACCTAAAGTTAACTTGAGGAATTATACTCCCCCGCAGAGAAAACGACGAATCAACAGAGAAAGTTGTATCTAAAGAGGGGCAACCTTATGTCGCATCAGCAAATTATTCAGACATTGATTGAATGGATTGATGAACATATCGACCAACCGTTAAATATTGACGCTGTCGCTAAAAAGTCGGGCTATTCGAAGTGGTATCTGCAGCGGATGTTCCGCACCGTTATGCATCAGACTCTGGGGGATTACATCCGTCAGCGTCGGTTACTGCTGGCGGCACAGGCTCTGCGCACGACCAAGCGTCCGATTTTTGATATTGCGATGGATTTGGGATATGTGTCGCAGCAGACATTCTCCAGGGTGTTTCGTCGCGAATTCGACCGCACACCGAGCGACTACCGCCACCAGCTGAATTAACTCGTGCGCGGGATCAGCACGCCGACAGGCTGTTGCTGCCAGGTCATAAATTCCTGCGGCGGCATCGCCTTCGCAAAGTGCCAGCCCTGACAATATTGCACGCCGCGCTTGAGCAGCCAGGTCACCTGCTCCGCCGTTTCCACCCCTTCCGCAATGGTTTTCAGCCGCAGACTCTGGGCCATCTCAATGATGTGCTCCGCAATCAGGTGGCTGGTGCTATTGGTGGTCAGGGTATCGATAAACGACTTATCGATTTTCAGGATATCGACGTTGAGCGAATAGAGGTTATGCAGGTTCGAATACCCGGTGCCAAAATCATCGATCGCCACCTCATAACCCGCCTGCCGAAACGCCTGAATCACCGGCGTGGTTTTCGGCACATCAATAAACCCGCGCTCCGTTACCTCAATTTTAATCTGCTGCGCCCGTACCGAGTAATGACGTGCTTTATCCGAGATCAGGGCAATCAGGCGCGACGAGTGGAAATCCGACGCCGACAGGTTAATCGAAATATAGAGGTGCGGATTGTTGCCGAGGAAATCACCGAGATCGTTAAACACCTCTTCGACGACATAATCGGTAATGCGCTCAATCATCCCCTCTTTTTCCGCCAGCGGAATAAACTCTGCCGGGCTCATCACCGGGCCATTAAACCCCGGCCAGCGCAGCAGCGCTTCGGCGCCGACGCAGCGGTTATTTTTAATATCAATGATCGGCTGATAATGAACGCACAGCTGGCGCTTATTGAGCGCGCGGTGCAATAACCGACCTGGCGAATTAAATTCACGGTGCGTGCGCGACCAGACCAGCAAAATAATAATGCTGCAAATCATCCCCAGCGGCAGGGTCAATGTGGCCTGGTGATAAAGAATTTCATAAAAACGGGTATTGGATGTTGAGACGATCGCGGCAATAGGCCGCTTCGCTGAGCTGACGATGGTGTAAAAACGATCGTCTTTTTGAAATGGCGCGCTCACATTTCCGACGAGCGTGTGTAATAAAGAAATATTGGCCCGTGGGCTAACGGAAAAGAAGGCATTGGTCACCGTATCAAATACGCCCCACGCCAGAGAGTGATCTGTCGACATCACTTCACTGTATGAGAGCGGATTGACCACGACGACATAATTCCCGCGCTGCATATACGTCATTTTATAACCAGCAAAAAAGGGCGTATCGCGGAAATAATAGATAGAGACGTCAGGTTTTCGTTTGTAATTGGCGTCAGGTATCAGATACGGCTTATCGGGAGTCATTACCGTGGAGCAGAGAAACTGCTGGCCTTCGGCATAAATTAAATCGGACACATACAGACGGCCACGCACAACGTTCAACATATATTGCCGATGGGTGGGGGAACAAATCTCGCCCTGATATTTTTCGGCGGCGTCGCGGGCTAAATCAACCTGTTCAATTACCAGTTCAGTTTTATCTAAAGCGAGTTGCGCAAAGGAGCGTAGCTGACTGCTTGTTTCGGTGACGGCTCTTAGCTGGGCAAACCATAGCGCCAGCATCACCGGTAGCAAAACTACCATGATGATCCCGACTACCCTCAGCACCTTGCGCCGTGCGCTACGATTCATTTCCGCCCTATATCCCTGCAATATGTGTGCCTGTAGTAATGAAGGCCGGATGCTTTGATAAACAGGTGATTACGTTGCATGAATCATGCGAAGTTAGCAACTGACTTTTATCATCAGAAACCCAATATTTGGTTATGACGATATTATTTGTCCGTAAGCCAAACTTAAAGAATGCGTGCCGTTTTTATTAAGGAAAATAAATATCAAGACTTAACGGTGAGTTTTAAGATAACACAACAGAGGATCATTGATTAAGCCAAACTCACGACAGCATGAAAAAAGCTCAGCGTGATCATGAATTTTCAGACTTATTGGATACGGCTTACCCCGATATTGATTTATAAATAATCAATGGCAATCACCGTTTTTCCTCTGCCGCTTCGTTTTGCATCATATAAAGCTTTGTCGGCGCGGGTAAGCAGCGACGAGGTATCGCGCTGTCCACGTCCGACCTCCACCACTCCGGCGCTGAAGGTGAGCAGCAGTGATTTATCGCCCACCCACATCGGCCGCTCCAGCAGCGCTGCACGCATCTTTGTCGAGAGGGCTATAGCCACTTCACAATCCGCCTCTGAGAGTAGAAGTAAAAACTCTTCTCCGCCAACCCGCCCCAGCGCGGAATGTTCAGGGCTTAACTCGCGCAGGCGATCGCAGAAGTGGATCAGTGCGGCATCACCCACCTGATGGCCCCACTCGTCGTTGATCTGCTTGAAATAATCCAGGTCAAACATCAGCACGCAGAAAGGGCTATCGTGCGATTGATTGCGCTCAAGAGCGCTCTGCAGCGCCTGTAAAATCGCCGAACGATTCAAGCAGCCGGTCAGGTCGTCGGTGGTGGCTTTCAGCGCCAACTGCTGCTCGGCTTTTTTACGCTCGGTGATATCCAGACCAATATTCAGAATAGAGCCGTCCGGCAGCAGAATGTTCGACCACAGAATGGTGAGTTCCTCCCCGTCTTTACGGATCGGATGCCACTCGTACATATCTTTCAGAGGCGACACATGGACCGATTCGCGGACCCGCTGCCGCACTTCCGGATCGGGATAAAAGAGCGCCAGCGGATCGGGATACATATTGATCTCCGCCATCGTCCAGCCAAATATCTTTTCACACTCCATATTCCACAGTACGCAGCGATTACGCCGATCAAAAGAGTTCATTAATACCGGCGCGCGTTCAAATAACGTTTTATATTGCGTCACCACCTGCTGCATCTCTTTTGCCGTTCGCTCGCGAGAAATCATATCGGCAAAATAATCTTTTAATTTCTCGACCAGCACGACCACCACATTTTTCAGCGTCGGTAATGCACACAATCGTTGCGAAAAACCCAGGAAGAAATAGCCGTTGCAGCTGCCATCCCGGGAAGAGAGTTTGCATAACACGCCGCTTTGTAATTGCACATAACCCGGATGCTGGGCGTTAAAAAGCGAGCGACCAATATTTTCTTTCCAGTAAATGGCGCGCCACGAGCGGTGATGACGCTTCATCAGCGTGCTGGCAAGAAAATCGGTCACTTCAAAAGAGTGGCAGGTGACATCACCCGCGCAAACCACGCGCGGCAAGCCGCTATCATCATCCACACTCACCCACGCCAGCGCCGAACCCAGCGAGCGGTTGATCGTTTCCAGCATCTCAGTCAGCGAACACTGGGACGTTAACAGCGGCATCAATTTTGCTAAAGCATGCAAAGCCTGCATGCTGTCGTTAACAATTTCGCGGCATGTCTCTTTCATCATGTTTATTCGCAGGTCGTTGAAACTTAGAAAACAGGCGCAACGAATAACTCAGGATTCGAATAATCTCATTGAGAGCTTTTATTCCAGGCAACGCATAAATATGTGAAAAATTGCATGTGTGTGTGAATAATAAGTGACACCAGAGAATAAAAAGCAATGAATTCAGTAACCTGAATTATTAATTGTGTATATTTTATTGTCCGTTCAAGCATAAGCCATAGGTCTAATACTGTAAATATTGTACAGACCCCTCCTGGCTGTAGAGACTTTTGTATCTCAATGAATTCGTTATAAAGACGTACATGAAATCACGATTAGTCTGCAAAGATATATTTTGCTTACCCCTTCTTTTACTGAGAAGGGTTAAAAAGCGCACATTTTTGCCGCAACGAGACTGGCGAATAAAAGAACAAATGTGATATAGTTCACACATATTCTGTAACGCGAAACACTGTTTCATTGTTGTTCACACGCTTTCCGAGGATTTGGTTTTATGGCGACCATTACCACCAGCATGGTTTTACTGCGCTGGCCGTTGTTGAGTGCGGTTTTGATGTTTTTAGCCAGCACGCTGAACATTCAATTTCGTAAATCTGACCTTGCGGGGCTGGCGGTGATTAGCACCTTACTGGGCGTGGGCGCTGCATGCTGGTTCGCGACGGGATTACTGGGTATCACCATGGTGGACGTGGCGACGATCTGGGGCAACATGAAAGAGGTGATGATCGAAGCGATGAGCCATACCCCGCCTGACTGGCCGATGGTCATTACCTGATCGCTGCGTGTTTAGTCCTCTCATCCCGGCCCTCTCACACAGAGAGAGGGTCAGGATAGCTGGCACCAGCCGCTAGAAAATGCCCTTCTGCCGTACCTTCTTCATCTTCTCCGTAGGCGCATCCACCTGACTCAAATCCAGCTCTTCTTTGCCACTCGCCGCACGCTCAGGTTCCGCCGCCGTTTTCCCGGCCATTCTTAACTGCTGTAACGCCAGCTTCTGCTGCTCCAGCAGCGGCTTCAGGGCTGCAACGTCGTCACGAATCATCTGTAACTGCGCCAGCTGCTCTGCGGAACTATCCACCGCTTTTTCCGGCACAGACTCCTGCGGCGTCAATTCCCCCAGCAGCTGCGCGAGCGTTAGCGTTTCGCGCCCCAGCGATTCCGCCACATGGTGGCACAGGGACGGGTCCATCAGGTGCAGCTGCAGGCCCGCCAGGTAGACGTCACGGTGGAACGCGCGGATCTCCATATTCGTGTCGTCAATACTGGCAGACTTGTCCATGGACTGATGCCACTTTTGCAGCTGCTGCATCGCGCGCAGATCCGCGCGCGACTGGTCTGGCGTCAGGTGCAGGGACAGATTGACGCGCCGAATCTGTCCCTTACGCATCGTCACCCACCTCGGCCATTAACGGCTCCTCGACCGTCTGCGCACCGGCGTCAGAGTGGTACAGGCAGATTTCGCGCGACAGCGCGCTCTGCGGATTTTCAATGCTCACCACGCGATCGCCGAGGGTCGCGTAGACGTCGCGAATCGCCCCTTCGATCAGGTGCGCACCGCCGCCGACCAGGTAAACGCGGTTCGGGTTTTTGGCGAATTTTTTCGCTTCGTAAGCGACCTGATCGCCCAGCTCCTGAATTTTAATCTCAATCTTTTCGAGGATATCGTCGATGCGCGATTCGTCGTTAATCACGCTTTTTACAAAGTTAAGATCGTGGCGGCGCTTGATCAGCTCATTCGCCACCAGATAGCTGGAGTCGCTGTCGGCAGCGGCCAGCAGTTTGCGCGTCGCGTCCGTCACCATCGCCACGCCGATTTCGTTGTTGCCGTAGATGGCCGAGACATCGTCAAATTCGCCAATCACCACGCCCATATCCAGGGTGGTGCCGCCGCAGTCGATCACCAGCGATTTGGTAAATTCATTAACGTTCGAGTTGAGCAGGTGAGACAGCGCCGCAGGCAGGCTCTCCGGCATCACCTGCACATCCACGATGCGGAACAGCTCGCCTTTGTTCAGGGTGATATCGCGCATCAGATTCTGGCGCTTCGCTTCGATGCGCTCTTCGTTACGCTGACAGTCGTCCGGCTTGTAGAACTGGGTGATCGGTAAGGTCACAATCGCCTCTACGTCGCACGGCGTTACCCCGGTCTGAAGCAGGGCGTGATGCACCGCCAGCAGATTTAAATCGTCGTACTGATAGTCGATATGGGTAGTAGAGAGCGCCTTATCGGACGTGGCATCGTAGGTGTATTTGGTGGTGCCGATGGTGTAGTTGTGCACCGCCTGGCCGCGCAGCAGCGCCGCGCTCTTCCAGTCTTTGCGGAAGGAGTTCGGCGAGACCACGGTCTTCAGGGTGCCGTTTTCAATCCAGCTGATTTTGACGTTAGTGGAACCGTCGTCGATGGCGAATTTTTTGCAAGTCTGGGTCATGGAAAATGTCTCAATCGTTCTGAAAAAGGGGGCCGCGTCAGAGCACAGCCTCGTCAGTTAAAATGCGGCGGGCACCGAGATAGTGGTCCTGCCAGAAGTTATCGGAAAGCTGGCTGATGCGAATATTCAGGCCGGTGCGCGGGGCTTCGATAAATTTGCCGTCCCCAAGATAGACGCCGACGTGATCCGCGCCGGGGCGCTGGTTGATGTTGAAGAACACCAGATCGCCGCGTCGCAATTTGTCCTGTTTTATCTGGCGCAGCGTGCGGTCCTGATACATACCGTTGGCGGTGCGCGGCAGATTGCGGCTCAGCACCGGCGTGAACGCGTAGAACACCAGGCCGCTGCAATCAAAGCCCTGCTCCGGCGTCTGGCCGCCCCAGACGTAGGGTTTGCCAATCTGCTCTTGCAGCAAATGAATCACTTTTTTCAGCGACGCCTGCAGGCGCGGGCTCATCTTCTCGCCGGGGAGCGGCTCCCAGATCATGTCCGTAGAGAGTTTTCCGGGCTGCCAGCGTTTATGCATCGCCAGCTGTTCGCGGTTTTGTACCCGCTCAAGGCGTTTTGCTTCGCTCAGCTTGCGCTTTTGCTCCGGCGTCACCGGCACCACGGCGATGCGGGTGCGGGCTTTTTTCAGCAGCGCCGCGCGATTGCGCATCCGCGCGTTGGCGGCGGCCTCTTCTTCGGAGACCGTCTCACGACGCGGCGCGGCGTCGGCATGAACAGTCCCGGCCACCATCAGCGCGGCAGCCAGCGCCATACAGCGCAGGATCGGGAAAGGGATAAAGGTCAACATCACTCAATCGTCTATTGTTTCTGCGAGAGTTTATCAATGATCGGCTTGATCACTTTCTCGCCGTGCTGACCAAAGAACTGGTATAGCGACTCGCTCGCCGAGTGGGTCAGCACCATAATTTCAATGCGGCGGTTCGAGGAGCTGAGCGGATTTTCCGGGTCGAGCAGCATCTGATCGGCCATTCCACTCACCTGCAAAATTTTCCCTGGCGCTAACCCGGCTCTGGTCAGGACTTTACGCGCCTGCATGGCTCGCTCACCGGACAGGTTCCAGTTGTTGTAGAGATCCTGATCGCGGAAACGGGTAGCGTCCGTGTGGCCGGTGATAATGATTTTGTTGTCGATCTTGTTGAGCGCCGGGGAGAACTCCGTCAGCAGACGGGTGAAGAACGGCGTCAGGATCGCGCTGCTGCGCTGGAACATCTCGCGCTTCTGATCGTCGGTGATCAGGATCCGCAGCCCCTGCGGGACGATCTCCATTTTCAGGTTCGACTGGGCATCGTAGGCCGAGGTGATCTTCATGATGATCCGCGCCAGATCTTCGATCTCCCTTTGGGAACGCTTATTTACGTCCTCCAGGCTTTCGCCTTTCAGCCCCGCCTGAATAGTCATCGGTTTTTCTGCGGATGATTTTTTCGCTTCGCGATCGCGTTTTTCCGTGACCGCAATTTTACCGCCGCTGCCGTGCGGCTGGGTGATTGGCGTCAGGGAGTTGCCCTCAAAAATCGACTCGCCGTTGAGCTGAGAGACGATCTCTTTGCGCTCCTCTTCCGTCACCGAGCCCATGATCCACAGCACCATAAACAGCGCCATCATCGCGAGGGTAAAGTCAGCGAAGGCCACCTTCCACGCCCCGCCATGAAAGGTGTCGTGGCTTTTGCGCGAGGAGCGTTTGATGATAGTGGTATGTTCTTTTCCGCGTGTGCCGCGCATCAGGATTCACCCGTCATCTGGTTCACCCAGCCGTCGAGCGTGGCGAAGGTCGGTTTCGAATCGAGCGGCAGCATTTTACGTCCGGCATCCACCGCCAGCAGCGTGGGCTTGCCCGCCACGTGATTCACCAGCACGGTACGCACGCACTCGATCACCGCGAGCTGTTTTTTGGTGTTCTGCTCCATGGCGTTCGCCACCGGGTCCATCAGGCAGTAGCAGAAGAAGACGCCGAGGAAGGTCCCGACCAGCGCCGCCGCCACTTTCACGCCGATCACCGCAATGGAGCCGTCGATGGATTGCATGGTGATGATGATCCCCAGTACCGCCGCACAGATACCGAAGCCCGGCATCGCTTCTGCGGTACGTTGCAGCGAGCGGGACGGTTGCAGCAGGTTCTCTTCCATCGCCACCAGCTCCTGCTCCAGAATCCCTTCCAGCTCGTGCTCGTTGATCTTGCCCATCGCCATCAGGCGGAAGTTGTCAGAGATAAAGGTGATCAGCGCTTTGTTCTGCAGGATCAGCGGATATTTCTGGAACAGCGGGCTGCTTTCCGGCACTTCGATGTGTGCATCCAGTACCTTCAGACCACCGTCCTGCACCAGCTCCAGCAGTTCAAACAGCAGCATCAGCAGCTGGCGTTGATACTCATCCGTGTACTCGTTTTTGCGCATAATGCCGCGAAACTGACGATACATCTCTGCCAGAACCGGACGCGGATTCGCGAGCACCATCGCCCCAAGACCGGCCCCTAAAATGATGATGATTTCACCGGGCTGCCAGAACGAGGCGAGACGGCCGCCGGACATCAGAAACCCGCCGACAACGCAGGCAAAAATAATGAAAATACCGAGAAACTTTTGCATATACCTTTCACTTCTGGAAAAAACACTGGATCTTTTGAGCGATCTTTTTATTAAGCTGGCAGACGCGCGCCTCGGTCAGATCGAGAACCAGCGCGATTTCTTTCAGACTCATTTCCTGCTGGTAATAGAGCGTCAGAATCAGTTGTTCACGCTCATCAAGGCTCGCCAGCGCAGCCTTTAACGTGCCGCTGGTGACCATTTCGTCCTCCAGCGAGCGGGTGTTGAGGGTGCCGTGCAGCGCATCCTCACCTAATAATTCATCGAGACTTTCCAGCGTCCTGGCGCAATCCAGCAGTAAATACTCGTGGTATTCGTCAGCGGTGATGGAGAGATGCTCGCTGAGATCCTCAAACGTCGGCGTGCGCCCCAGCTTGCGCGTGATGTCGCGGATCGCATCGTTGATCTTGTGGCTCTTCTGTCGAAGCCGACGCGGACGCCAGTCCAGCTCGCGCAGCTCATCCAGCACCGCGCCACGCACGCGCGCAGCCGCGTAAGCGCCAAACTGCTCATCGGGGTGGCCGTAGCGGCGCAGGGAGGTCAGCAGACCCATCAGAGCGATCTGCTCCATGTCCTCTTTGTCCATTACGCTACTGGTTTGCCAGGAGAGCTGCTTCACCACCCGGTGCACAAGCGGTAAGTACGCATTGATGTACTTCGCTTCATCAGCCGGGGTCAGCGCGTCATCCGCAATAAAATCCATCATGTCAGTCGACTACCGTTTCTTACTGGAAAACCATTTTGCTGATGATGACGTCTTTAAACGGCATACGCGTATTGAGGCTCTCAAAGCGGGCCGTGTAGGCATTCATCAGCTTATCGCGCAGGGCTTCCACGCTCATTTCACGCACCGCGTCGTAGTCCATCGCAGAGAGGGCATTGACCGTCGCGCCGCGAATGGCCGGGGACATCTCCTCCGCGCGGCTGGTGTCGGCGGCGGAATCAATGGTCAGGGCCAGCTCCAGCAGCAGATAGCGCTCGGAATCGCCGGGGCTTTTTAAGGTCACGACCACGTTTTTGATTTCGACAAACTCCACCACGCTCTCTTTCGACGAGCTGAAGAAATCAGAAATGATGGAGCGTTTATGCTCGTCCTGGCTGAGCAAATGCGTGCCCATGACGGTCAGTACGGCGGCAAAAGTGGCTGCTATCAGGGCAATCACCAGCCCTAAAGAAAAAGTCTTCAAAGTCATAAGTTAAACCGTAAGTAATACTGAATCGTCTGTACCGTCAGTGGAGTGTGCGTCCTCTGCGGCTATCTCTGCCCCTGCTTCAGGCCTGTCTGCCTGGGATGGCAGTTGCTGTCCGCGTCCTTGCTGCTGTCCGGACTGGGTAGATACCTGCACGTTCACCTGGACAACGTTTTGTTCTGTCAGGCTCTGGCGCAGTTCATTGCTGATCTGCTGGAGCGCGCGCGCCGTCTCGCTGTTGCTGGCGCTGATGTGCACCTGCATCCGACCATTTTCGATCTGCAGCGAGATATCCACTTTGCCCATCTCTGGGGGATCGAGACGAATGGTGGCGTGCTGCACCTGGTTTTTGACCTGAATCTGCAGCCGATCGTTAAGCGCGCTGTGCAACTGCTGCGCCCATTTGGTTTCGTCTGCGTCCAGTTTGACCGGCGGCAAATGCACGGTTTGCTTCTCCATCGCCGTCGAGAATGTCTGCCCGCTGGCGACCGGCTGCCCTGCAACAGGCAGCACGTCAGCCAGGGTTTTCACCACCTCGGCGGCGAGCGGTTTGGTATGCTCGACTGCCTGTGCCTGCGCCACAGATAATGGTGCGGGCACAGGCGTCGGTTGTGACGCGTGGGCCTGCGGCATAAGCCCCGCCGACAGCGTCTGCATTTTTAGCGCTTCGCCACTTTGCGGTGCGGCCGGGGCGGCATTCAGCGTTTTGACCGGCATCTGGCTTGCCATCAGCAAGGTGTCCAGCAGCGCCTGCGGTGGCGTGAGCGTATCCGGCGCCGGTTGTGCGCGGTCGGCGGTGTCCGTCGTCGCGTCGTCGTCTTCGTCATCCGTCTTAAGCCCCGCCAGCACCATGGTGGTGTCGCGCGTTTTCTCACCGCCCAGCAGGTTATTGATGATATTGAGCAGCGCGTCGTTGAACGCCGCAGGCGCGGGCTCGCCGACAGGCGTACCCGGCAGCGTTGCCGATGCTGTGTCCGTCGCGGGCAGCGCCGGGGCAATGGCTCCCGGCTCCGGGGTGGCAGGTGTTAACGTCAGTGGCGTGAGCAGCAGATTCATCAGCCTCTCTCTCCCACATCGGCAAACTGCGCGTAGGCGCTTGCGCCTTCACGGTTGCGACGCGCGCGGGCCATCTGCTGCTCCAGCTCATCGCTTTGCTGCTGGCTGTATTGGCTCGCCTGCTGATGCACCGTGCGCAGTGCCGTCAGCGCCTCACGTTTTTCCGCTGTCAGCGTCTGCCCTTGCAGGGAGATCAACAGCCCGGCAATCTGCGCGTCGACCTCCTGCATTTTCGGCCAGTCGTGCTGACTGGCCGCCTGCTCCAGGGAACGCGCCAGAAAACGCATAACCTGTAGATCATCCATTCTGCTGCCCCATTTTTTCCCAGCCGTCCTGCAGGTTGCGGAGGATCACTTCCACCTCTTCAACGTGCTCAACGGAGAGCTTATGGCTGGCGTCATACAGACGATAAACGCAGTAGTCGTAGAGGTTCGCCAGGCTCAGCGCCAGCTCGCCCCCTTTGTCGAAATCCAGCGAGCTGGTCAGCGCATTCAGAATGTCGATGCATTTGTTAATGCTCTGGACTTTACGGTCATAGCGACGCGCCGCGATGTGGCTTTTTGCCCGCACCAGTTCATCCATCAGGCCGTTAAACAGCATCAAAACCAGTTGATGCGGATTCGCTGCCGCCGCCTGAATTGCTAAGTCGGACTGCTGGTAATGGCCGAAGCCCTGCTGTTCGTTCCCGTACATAAAAGCTCTGTTTTCCTTACTCTAAACCAAACATACTCTTGGTGTTTTCCATCTGGGCCATGGCCTGCTGCAACTGAGTAAATTGCTTCAGATAGCGGTTATACGAGGAGTCATAACGCGAATTCATGGCTTCGGTTTTGGTGTCGATATCGCTCTGCTGGCGGTCGAGCACTTCCTGGCGACCTTTCAGCAGGCCGGTGGTCGAATTGAGGTAACGGTCGAGGGATTTATCCACCGCCGCGATCAGCCCGTCTTTGCCGTTGAACAGGCCCGTCAGCGCCTGCGGATCGGCGGTCAGCGCGGCGTCGAGCTTTTTGCTGTCGATCTCCAGCTTGCCGTCTTTATCCGCTGTGATGCCGAAATCGGACATCCGCTTGCCGCCAAACTGGGTGCGCAGCACGTCGTTCAGCTCGCGATCGAGGGAGGCCATGGTGGCATCGCCCGCAAACGCACCGCGCTCTTCACCGTCGCCGCTGCCGCTTTTGGTCAGTTTTTGCAGCGTGTCCTGCAGGGTGTTGTATGAGGTAATGAAGGTCTGCAGCTGCTCTTTGGTGGCCGCTGTATCTGTGCCGATGGTGATGGTCAGCGGCTTGTCGGCTTCGGTCTTCGACGTCAGTTCGATGGTCACGCCGTCGATGAGCTTATCCAGCGTGTTGCTGCTGTTGGAAAATTCCATTTCGCCCATACGGAATTTGGCGTCTTGCGCTTTCGAGATCTCTTTGGCGTTCGCCGAGTCAAAACCTGCCGTCCCGCCGACGGTTACCTTATTGGCTGCGCCGCTTTCGTCGCTGCTCAGCATCAGCGTCACTTTGCCGTCGGTGCGGATCAGCGAAGCGGTGACGCCGGGGTTATTTTCATCGCCATTAATGGCTTTGGTGAGATCGCTCAGGCTGTTGATACTGTCCATATCAACGTTGATGGTTTTCGCAGCCGCCCCTTCTCCGAGGGTGATCTCCATCATGCCGGTGGCATCTTTGATGGCATCATCCGTCAGATCGCCGAAACCGATCTGATGGGCAGACGCCAGCTGATCGACTTCGATGTTGTATGTGCCCTTCTGCGCCGAGGAGTTGGCCGTGACGGTCGCAATCCCTTCGCGGTTGACGGTGGCGCTGTTTTGCAACATCCCGTCATTGGTGCTGTTCAGCCCTTTAATGGCGCTGCGAAAATCGGTTAATGCGGTGCGAAGCGCGTCCAGCGCTTTTTTCTGCGACGTCATCGTGGCTGTTTTGGTCTTCAGCTGATTCTGGATCGACATAATGTCGTAGGACGCCAGCGACTGCGCCAGCGTCGTCGGATCTATGCTGCTGAAATCTGCCATAGTAGTTGTCTCCATTCGCACCTGTTGCTAAACCACGCTCAGTTAATGCAACCATCGTGCCAGTTTTTAAATTTAGTTAATTCAGTTAGTTACGATTTACCGGGAAGGCAACTTTCCCCGAATGGGAAAAGACAGGAAGGGGAAAGGCCGCAAACAAAAACACCGCCTTACAGCGGTGTTTTCATCGAACGGATTGGGATTAGCCCAGCAGGGACATCACCATTCCGGACATGCTGTTGGACTGCTTCAGCATGGACATGCTGGTTTGGGCCAGCATCTGGTTACGGGTCATGCTGGAGGCTTCAGACGCGAAGTCAGCATCACGGATGTTACCCAGCGCCAGGTCGGTGTTGTCTTTCATGTTCGCCAGGTTAGCCGCGGTGTGGCCCAGACGGTTGATGTTTGCACCCAGCTTAGAACGCAGGGTACCCACTTCAGAGATAGCGCCTTCTACGCTTGTGATCATCGCCTGTGCGCCAGAAACAGTGGTCAGCGCGCCAGAAGCAGTCAGTCCACCCATACCGCCGGAACCGGTCACGGTGGTCAGTTCTGCGCTCACGTCTACAGTCAGTTTCTCGCCTTCAGATGCACCGATCTGGAAGTTCATTGCAGAAGCGAATTTACCGCTCGCACCGAACAGGTTTTCGCCTGCGTATTTGGTGTTGTCCATAATGTTGGTCAGTTCAGCGTTCAGTTCGTCCATTTCAGACTGCAGCGCAGCGCGATCTTCAGTACCGTTCGTGTCGTTCGCTGCCTGTGTTGCGAGGTCTTTCATGCGGTACATGATGTTGCTCACTTCATCAAAAGCACCTTCTGCGGTCTGCAGCAGCGCAGTCGCGTCAGAGATGTTGCGCTGTGCAACAGCCATACCATTGCTCTGACCCTGCAGGCGGGTTGCGATTTGCAGGCCAGCTGCATCGTCCGCTGCGGAGTTGATACGTTTACCGGTACCCAAACGTTCCATTGCAGTAGACAGCATGCTGTTGGATTTATTCAGTGCGTTAGTAGAAGCCATGGAAGACGCGTTAGTGAAAATAGAAAGTGCCATGTTAGTAATCTCCTTGTGAACCTGTCTGTCAGGCTCTTCTCTCTGGTACTCAAGTAAAACGACACACTGAAAGGGAGAATTAAATCGGCGATGAAAAAAAATTAAAAATTACGTCTATAAGAAAAAGCCTGGTCTGAGTAATAACCGCATAAATTGCGAAAGGTAAATTAAAAACCAATGCGACACACTCTCTCCTTAACTTAAACGCAACTTAAAAATATTTAATGAATTCATTTATCCAAATGTAACAATATTTTATCGGCGGAAAAAAATAAAACACCAAATTCACATAAAAGAACAATCTATTAATATAAAAAACATCCACAGATCACTATTAACGTTTAACGATTCTCATTAATGGTTGTTTAGAGAATTAACTTAATAATTTGTTGCACATCACAGTTTTATCGCGTAAAAATGTGTCAAGGAAGAGAAACTTCCTAATCTCATACTGGAAAAGGCGGAAAATGACCGGCAAACACATGCCGTTCCGCAGAGCGAAATCCCTGTTTACGTCGTAAAACCGCTCGTTTTTGCATAATCTCCGCAGGCACGCGGCAATTCTCAAATGAATTTTAAACGGAATTAATGATTAATTTACATTAAGCATTGCGCGACTTTTTCGCTCGGTGCGGAGATGAATAATTGATTCAGGAGTGGCTTTTTGTCACCTGTCGCCATGAGAAAAAAATATTCCACCGTTAATAACTGGTTAGTTGATCTACCCTCCGGCTCCCTCATAAGCATGGTCACGGGCGAAAGAAAACGCCTGGGGGAATATCAATTAAAACTATTAGATGTACTTCTTGAAAATGCAGGAAAAATTCTCACTCGCGAAGAATTGACGACGCTGGTCTGGGAACGTCGGGTTATTGGTAATAATAGTCTTCCCAATGCCATCCATGCTTTACGCTCTGCTTTAGAAGACGACGGCAAACAACAAAAAATTATCAAAACAATCCCCAAAAAGGGGTATTTGCTTGAGCAGGCGTGGTGCCGTTTCGTTGAGAAAGAGAGCGAAGAGATTGATCTGCCGGACACGGAGATCGATGGCTTTGTGTTGCCCACGCTCAGCCCAACCGTTGAGCACAACGCTGCCGACGAGCCGGACATCGTTTCTGAACCCGTTAAGGTGATTGAAACGCCCTCCATTGAGATCGCGGTTCCCGCTGAACGCCCCGTTATTGTACCGGCCAAACCCCGGTTTCAGCATCCGCTCATCACCCTGGCGGCCCTGCTGGTCACCGTCATGATTGGCGCGATCTTTGGCTGGCACTATGCGGGTAATCAGGGACCAAAAATCGTCGCGGCAGAGCAGGAAGTCGCGGTTTACAGCAACATTCATATTTACGAGCTGTCCGAGTCCAACCGCCTGGAGATGAGCAAAGAAGATTTTTACAGCAAAATCAAAGACACGCTGTATACCATTAACCAGCAGATCAAAACCCAGTCCATGACCATGACGGTCTATTACCAGAGTATCGATCAAACGCTGAACTACACCTTTGCGTTGAATAGCCGCTGCGACAAAAAACAGCTGGTGATGGCCATCTATCACTGGCGCATCGACCCAACCCAACTGAACAACCTGATACTGCGTGAGACGAGGAGAAAAATCAGTGAGATGGAAACCTGCGCTTAACTGGAAACTGGCCCTGTCCTGCTTTCTGCTTGTGGCGCTCGCTTTTGCGGGGCTGCGAGTCATGCAAACCGCAAACGTCCCGCAGTCTAACGTCGAGGGGTTTTTACAGCTGGGGTTTTACGATTTGATGTCGATGCGAAAAGAGATTTACGATTCGCACATGCAGACGGTGAATGGTTCGATTTTAACGACCATCACCAGCCCGAACGACAACCGCTTCGTGCTGAAAGGAAAGTTCACTGGCATCAACGAACAGAACGGCAGACAGTTTTTCGCCTACACCCCCATCTACTACAGCACCGCGCAAAAAGGGCTGATGATTGATGGTCTGGTGGATATGCTGCTGCACATTGATATCTGGATGCAGCCGCTGTTTGTCGGCAATCAGCAGCTGGTGGTGGGGCAAAGTGGGGCGATATTTTTGTATCCGTTGAAGAAGTAAGCAGGGTGGCAGCCGCCACCCGCTTCACCACTCACCGTACGGATAGGTTTTGCCTTTGATAAAGTCTTTTATATTTTGGTCGTAGCCATCAGGGATGATGTAATCGAAATTAGCGAGGGTAATGCCTTTACACCCCTCCAGCTTATCGCCGGAAAGCGTGGTGATTTTTTTGGCTCTACGGGCAAATTGTCACCGCCGCCACTATTTTGTAGCCAGACTCTGACCTTCCCTTCTGGCGCCAGGCCAAATAACATCGTGCTGTACCACGCCTTATCGCCGAACATATCCACTCCCGTCGATACGCTCATTTTTTCCCGTACTGTCTCTGGAAAGATGATCCGTGTTTCATAGGTTTTTTTATCGATAATTGAATCCCAACAAAATAAGATGGCCGCAGGCGGATGGCGGGCTTTATTAAACTGTGCAAAGCGCATATATCGCTTATCCCAGCGATTTATACTTGAGTAATCATCCTCGGTGTTATCAAGATTTCTGAACGAATAGAGCACCTTTTTATCATCAATGATTCCAACATAAGTCACTCGAGCAGGCAGATCCTTGGGGGTAAAAAAAGCGAAGCCCCATAATCCATAAGGCATTTCACCCGTTGCTTCAGGTGTTGTTGCATCGCTGTAATGGCACCCAGATAGTGTCAGTAATAGGGTGAAAAATAATTGTTTAATACCTTTCATTTCTGGTTACCATCCATGTTGTAGATTGTCCTCTGCCAGTTTTGATCTGGCCGGTTTACGAAACTAAGGATCTCCGACACGGAGGTGCCACCGTAGGGCTTTCTGGTACTATCAAAAACAATGCTGTTCCAGTTTGCCGAACAATGGATATAGTCCTGGGCAATGATATCGATCTCAGCACGAGTAAAAGGATTTGCAGTTATGCCTGAGCGTATAGCGGCTGCTGATACAATTGCTTTCTCACTCAGAGGTGAAAGAACTGAAGGCAAAATTAATTCACTGTATTCATGCGTTATCGGCTCAAACTCCACCCCCGCATCCTGCGCAGCATCGATCATCACCCGCAGCACCACCTTCGACCAGTCGTTCTTCACGATCCGTTTTTTCATTGTCAGAGCAGCAAATGCGCGCTTCTGCATCCCGTCTCGTGGATGGACGGGCATTCTCGTGTCCTCCCAGGCGTCAGCCGTAATGTCATTAGTGCGAATGAGCGGTGTCGCGACCGTAGAGGATTCGAGTATCGATAGCTGTTCCATGGCATGTCTGTAAGTTCGCGTATCCGCCAGCGGGGTATCCAGCGGCACGGTGACTGCTTCCGGACGGGTCAGGTAGATGTTTTCCCGTGTCGCAGGCAGGTAGCCGCCGCCAATATCGGAATGCGCGCCGGGCAGAGCCAGCTCCGGCCACGCGGGTTGCACGCTGTTCAGGGCGAAGTTAAAGCGGCACTCGTGCTGCGCCGTGATATGGAAGACTTTCTCCGCCACGCCAGGGCGCAACACGATATTCACGTCACCGGTATTTGCTGTGTGTGGATTGAGACCATTTTGCGGTGTCCCAATGGCGGCGACGGTATCGAAAATACCGATAAATCGCGTTTTCCCGGCCGGTGCGCCAGCGTATTCGACATCATTCATTCCATAGCGAATCGCATTGATAATGTCCCGATCTTCCGTCTGAATGCGATTGGCAAAGTGGCGTGCCGCTGCTGCGCCGCGACTAAATCCGAAGATATCGAACTGGAATTCAGTCACTTTCAAAGAGGGGACGGATGCAAACTCCCTCATATCATCAAAAAACTTTTTGAGTGTCCCGGCAATCTGCTTCACCGCAAGGTCCGTCTTCGCGATCACCCCCGTATCGGCCACGCCTAAACTCAGGCCAATCATGCTGTCCGGTCTGCCGGCTTCGGTGCCGATCCCCTCCACATAAATGGCCGCCTGCGCCTGTCCTGATTCAATCGGGAGATCCGTTTTGTACAACGTATTTAACCAGTGAATATTGGTATACCCGCCGGTATAGCTGGTGGCCCCTGTTCCGGAGACGCCCATCTGCTCCTGCGCCATGCGGGCAAGAATGCTTTCTGCATCCGGATCAGAAATGTCAAAGTGCGCGGCGGTGCAGGCCGCGAGCATATTTTGCGTGTTCACGGCGTTATTATCGGTTCCATCAAAAAAAACACCGAGCGTCAGGGTAATATTGCGTTTTTCAGGTTGTTTTATTTCATCGGGTGGAAACAGTTGGTTATAGGCGTCGGGCAGGAGCAGATTGCTGAACTCTGTATTCGCAATAAGATGTTTACTGCGAATATATTCATAACTCACAGTGATACTTTCCGTATCCAGACTGTCTTTATTATGCGAGCTGGATATCCCCTGAATCGACGCCCCGCGCAGTTCGATATGATAATATTTTTCCTAACGGCCAAAGCGGTCAGTACGGTAATAATCAAAACTGAGCCGCAGTTTTTCATTCTCATTAATGGCGGTGGTCAGGAGTGGCGAGCTTTTATCGGTGGGTTTGGTGAACCGCAGGCCCTGATGATACACGCCGCCAGAGGTGCTGATAGTGCTGGAGGAGAGCTGATAAACCAGAATTTCGTTTTCATGGCGGTACTGAAAACGATTACCAATAGATTTTTCTGTTCCACAGCCTGCGGATATTTCCCCCTGGCGCTCCTCCGTCAGCGTTAAAAAGATAACGTTGCTCACTTAATGATGTCCTTATCATTTTTCAACAAAATATATTGCAATCATTAATTATGCTGAGCAGCAGTGTAGTCTTTTTTATTTTTACAATATCGCAGCTGAGATCATGAAAATGGAAAGTAAAACGAAAATGAAGGAATGCTATGTGGCAGGAATAAATAAAATAAAGAGAGAGTATAAAACCTGAGTCGCGGTTTTCCCCTCCCCGTAAGGAGAGGAGAAACCCGCGCGGGGCTAGCCTAACAAATTCTTCACCGTCACCTGATGAACGTTCCCTTGCGCCGCCAGCGCTTGCGTCAGCAGGCCAAACTGCTTACCGCTCCCCGCCAGGGCATCTCCAAGCGCGCGCGCCGTTTCGAGCGCCTCGCCTGGGGTGTAAACCGTCGACATATCCTGAATCCGCGTCGAAACGCGATCCTGGTGAAAATGCAATTTACTGCGCTCGCGGGTGATTTGGTCCAGCGTCTGCTGCAGCTTTTTGCTGTCGCCGCGCTCCCAGCGGAGGGCCAGCTGGCTGATTTCGTCTTCGCGGCTGGTTTCTGCCTGCGGAGCCAGCAGGGTAAAGGCATCCGCCGGGAAGTGTTGCCCTTCGCCGCGCACGCTGAGATGCTGACTGACGCGCGACCAGCGCGCTTCGTCGACCTGGAAAGCGACTTTCCCTTCAGGGGCGAGCGTCGCGTTGATTCCCAGGCGCCCCAATCCCACATTGAGATGGGCCAGGATCTGACGCGGAGACGCCTGCTCGGGCAGCGCCACGGCGGTGAGTTCACGCTGGCCGCCGCCGAGCTGAAATACCAGCGTCTCCCCCTGCGGCTGCTCCAGCAGTTTTTCCACGCCCGGCAGGGTGAACGTGACCTGGCTTTTTTGCTGGAGCGTGATGTTGAAGTTCCGATCGATCGTACCGCCCGACAGCTTTCCGCGCTGATTCAGCAGCGTGTTCAGCCCTGATTGCGCAGAACCGTTCTGATGGCGCAGCACCAGCAGCTGGGTTTCAGTTTCTGACAGATAATTATCCGCCTGCTGAACCGCCGTCAGCTGCTGATTAAGCTGCACGTTATAGCGCAGCGGACGGCGCGACAGCAGCGCCGCTTCAGGAAAGGGCGGCGTCGCACGATTCGGGGTGGCGACGCGTTCTGTTCGGGCAATCTGGGCCGGTGCCCCCGGCAGCGTCCGGACGGCGGACGCGGTGCTGGAGGCGGTGGTGGTTTTTAATCCTACCTGCATAACCATTACAACATGCTGAAGAGCGAAAGCTGACTGATCATGCTGTACGCTTTGTTAGTGACCTGCACGGAGTTGGTGTATAGCTGAAGGTTGATACTGGTGGTCGCCCAGTCGGTGTCCGACAGGTCGCGCACCACCTGATCGTTGGCGGTGCTGACGTCCGTGTGGGCATCGCCGAGCATCGTCAGGCGATTCTGACGCCCACCCAGATCGGTAAACATCGCCGCCACTTTGTCGCGCGTGTCGGAGGAGAGCGTCAGCATCTCCTGCATCTCATCCTGATAATCGCTGACCGGAATGTCGGGGTCCTGCATCTTCTCACTCAGGGCTTTCAGCTTGTTCAGCATCTCCAGATCGCTGCCGTTACCAAACGCCTGCACCACGTTGGTGTTTTCCGTCACGCTCACCCCGTTTGCCACCGTGGTTTCTCGCGAGCCGTCGTTGCCCTGATAAACGTATTTCCCCTGCGCCTCGTCCCAGACCACCGGTTTGGCGTCGGTTTTGGTGCCTGAGAAGAGATAGCTGCCGCTCTCATTCTGGGCGTTAATCGACGCCACCAGCGAGTCCAGCATCGACGACAGTTCGGTGCCGAAACCGTTCATATCTTCGCTGCTGTGGGTGCCGTTGGCCGCCGCCAGCAGTTTATCGTTGAGGGACAACAGCTGATTGCTCATCGCGCTGACGTGCGCTTCCTGGCTCGCGAGCGATCCGCTGAGGCGCGAGATGTTGCTCTGATACTGCTTAATGGCCGACTGCTCGCGGTTCAGCTGCACCAGACGCGTGGCGGCAACCGGATCGTCCGACGGGACGTTGATTCGTTTCTGGGTTGCCATCTGTTCCATCAGCTTGCTCATGCGCGTGCCGTTAACGCCAAGCTGCGCCAGCATGGCGTCGGAATTATAAAGACTACTGATTCGCATAAATTCGTTCCTTAACGCCGGTTAAAACATGCCTAACAGGTCAGTAAAAATCTGGTTGCCGGTGGCGATCACTTTGACGTTGGACTGATACGCCTGCATGTAAACCTGCAGGTTTATCGCCTCTTCGTCCTGGTTGACGGCGCTGAGGTTGTTGCGCTGCAGCTGTGCCTGGTCAAACACCGCCTGCGCCGCTTCCAGCTCGCTTTGCGACTGTTTACTGGCAATACCGATGTTGGAGATGATCGCCGCCGCCCCTTCGTTCAGGCTCATGTTGCCCATCCCGCCGATATCGACCTTTTTATTTTTCAGATCGATCAGTGCCTCAAGGTTGTCGCCATTCCCCTGCTCGTCAGGCTTGCCGGAGAGCGCCAGTTCGTCGGGTTTCAAATCGTTGACCTGCAAAATGCCCGCCGGATTGGTGAGATCGAAACTGAACAGCGGTTTGCCCGGATTACCGTTTTTGTCAAAACCCTGCGCCAGCTGATCGTTAAACAGCGTGGCGACGGTTTCGGCCATCCCCTGGACCGAGGCCTGCATGTTCGCCAGTTCGCCGGTTTCGTAGTCGTACAGCGCGCCAAGCTGACCGCCCGTCGACGGGTTTAACGAGAAATCGCTGCCGGAAAACGTCAGCGTTAAGACAGAGTTACCGTTGGCATCGGTGCTGGCGCTGAGCTGTCCGGCCACTTTGCCGCTCACCAGCGGCTGGCCGTTTTTCATCGATACGGAGTAGCTGCCGTTGCTGTCTTCCACCACTTTCACGTCGCTGTAGGTGCTGAGCTGTTTCACCAGCTCGTCACGCTGATCGCGCAGCACGTTGCTGTTGCCGCCCGTCGAGTCCATCTCCATGATTTTTTTGTTGTAGTCAGCGATCCCGGTGGTCAGGGTGTTCATCTGCTCGACAATGGTGTTGCGCTGATTACCGACCGAGGTTTTCTGGCTATTGATGAAGTCGTTCATATTGTTGAAACGGGTCGCCAGGGATTGCGCCTGGTTCAGCAACTGCTGGCGGTTGGCTTCACTTTCAGGCCCAGCGGTTAAGGCGCCGAGGGCCGAGAAGAAATCGTCCAGCCCGGTGCCGAGACTGGTCGAATCGGTGCCAATCACCTTCTCCAGCGAGCTGAGATACTGGTTGTTAATGCCGTAGTAGTTAGCTTTGCTGTTGCTCTGCCACACCTGGCCCGTCAGGTATTGATCGGAAATCCGGCGGATGCTGTCCACCTGCACACCCGCCCCGGCGGACATACCGCCCGGCCCCATCGTCGTCACGGAGCTTTGGATAATGCCCTGACGGCTGTAGCCCGGCGTCAGCACGTTGGAGATGTTCATCGAGGTCACGCTCATCCCAAACTGCGCGGCCTGCAAGCCGCTAAAGGCAATATTAATCATGTTCATGGATTACTCCTGCCCGCGACGTATTACCGGGACGACGGGGGGCGTTAATGTCTTCGGATGTTCCTGTAAAGCGACCATTCCCTGCGAATTCTTAAGCGGCGCGCTCTCCTGCGGGCCGAGCTGGGTGATGATCATCTGGGCGATGCCCGTGCTGCGCTGGGAAGCCAGCTGTGACGCCAGCTTGTCATCGTAAAAATCGCGCATCATGCGCTGCTGCTTGCTGTCGAACGGATTGTTGTCCACCAGCGCTTCGGAGGCTTTTCGCATTTGCTGGAGCATCGAACGCAGGAAAATACCTTCGAACTGCTCCGCTGCCTGTTCCAGATTCTGCGGCTTCACCTGGCCGGTAAAATCGCCGGGCAGCACGCTGGTCTGGGGTTTGATCGCCTGTAGCATTGTCTCTCCTTAAATCACAACCAGTTCGGCATCCAGCGCGCCTGCTTCATGCAGGGCCTGCAGGATCGCCATGGTGTCGTCCGGCGACGCGCCGAGGCTATTAATGGTATTCACGATGCTGCGCAGGCTGGTGCCTGCTGCAATAGTCACCATCTGGCCGCTGCCGCGATTCACATCGACGTCGCTTTGCGGGGTGACCACCGTCTGACCCTGGCTGAACGCGCCCGGCTGGCTAACGTTCGACGATTCACGAATGGTGACGGTCAGGTTGCCGTGCGACACCGCCGCCGCGCGAACCACCACGCCATCGCCAATCACCACGGTGCCGGTGCGGGCGTTAAACACCACGCGCGGCGGCTGTTTACCGGCGTTGATCTGCACATCTTCCAGCATCGACATAAACGCCACGCGCTCGCCCGCCGGCAGCGGTGCGTTGACCACCACATTAGTGGCGCTCTGCGCCGTCGCCGTGCCGGAGCCGAAGGCGCTGTTCAGCGCCACCGCCACGCTGTTGGCGGTTTTAAAACTCGGGCGCTTAAGGTTGAGAATCACCTGGTTGTTTTGCTGAAAATCGGACGGCACTTCGCGCTCGACGGACCCTCCGTTCGGCACGCGGCCCACGGTCGGGGTGTTGATGGTGACGCTCGACCCGCTGTTGCCTTCGGCTTTCACACCTCCGACCACCACGTTCCCCTGCGCCAGAGCGTAGACTTCACCGTCGGCTCCGCGCAGCTGCGTCAGCAGCAAGGTGCCGCCGCGCAGGCTTTTCGCGTCGCCGATGGACGAGACGGTAATGTCGATACTCTGCCCGCGCGCGTAGCCCGGCGGCAGCGTGGCGCTGATCGCCACGGCTGCAACGTTTTTCACTTTTGGATCGATTTTGGTCGGCAACTGAACGCCAAACTGGCGCAGCATGTTGGTCACCGACTGGCTGGTGAACTTCACCTGATTTTTATCGCCCGTGCCGTCGAGGCCGACCACCAGGCTGTATCCCACCAGCTGGTTACCGCGTACGCCCTGAATATCGACCACATTTCCCAGTCGTTCTGCGGTTGCCGCCGTCGTCCACAGCAGCATCAGAAATAGCATCGCTTTACGCATGGCAGACTCCATTAAATCGGGAACAGCGGATGGTTAAAGAAGCGCGTCAGCCAGCCTGCGGAGTTGGAGTCGCTGAGCGCTCCGCGTCCGGCGTAGGAGATACGCGCGTTGGCGATCCGCTGGGAGGAGACTGAGTTGTCGCGTTCCACGTCTTCCGCGCGTACCAGCCCGGTCACACGCATGTATTCATCGCCCTGATTAAGGGTCAGCCATTTTTCACCGCGCACGGCGAGCACGCCGTTGGGCAGCACTTTGTAGACCGCCACGGTGATGGCTCCACGCAGGCTGTTTTGCTGCTGGGAAGTGGCGTTGCCGTTGAAGTTGCGGCTGCCGTCGATGGAGCCGGAAAGCTTATCGACGGAGTGACCAAAGGCTTCCGGCACGCCAATCGAGACGTCATTTTTCTTGCCGAAGTTGGTCCGTGCCTGTTTGCTGGCCTGGGTGGATTCGTCCAGTTTGACGGTCAGGATGTCGCCCACGCGGTAAGCGCGGCGATCCTGCGTCAGGGACCAGTTGTAGTTGCCGTTATACAGCCCGCCGCCCTGCACTTTGGTGGTCGGCATGGAGAAATCTTCTGGCGGCGCGTAGGCCGCGTCATCTTTTTGCACTAACAGCGCCGGGCTTTCACACCCGGCCAGCAGCAGTGCAATGCATCCAATAACTAACTGCTTTTTCATTTCTTTTTCACTTCACGCGTTACATCGACTGCGTGACAAATTTGAGCATGTCATCCGCCGCCGAGACCATTTTGGCGTTCATCTCATAGGCGCGCTGAACGGTGATCATATCGACCATCTCCTCCACGACCTGCACATTGGAGCCTTCCAGCGAGCCTTGTTCGAGCTGCCCGAAAGCCTCTTCGCCCGCCACGCCTTCTACCGCTTCACCGCTGGCCGCTGTTTCGCGATACAGGTTGCCGCCGAGGGCTTCCAGTCCGGCCGGATTGACGAAGTTCACCAGCGTGATCTGCCCAAGCTCGACCGGATCAGCTTCGCCCGCGACCGTGGCCGTGACGGTGCCGTCTTTGCCGATTTGCAGGTCTTTGACGTTATCCGGCAGTTCAATCTGCGGCACCAGCGGCAGCCCCTGAGCGTTAGTCAGCAGGCCGTCCGGGTTTTTCTGGAAGTTACCGGAGCGGGTATAGGCGATATCGCCGTCGCTGGTTTCAACCTGGAAAAAGCCCTGTCCGGTGATGGCGACGTCCAGCGACTGTCCGGTGTTCTGGATATTGCCGGTGGTGAACTCTTTTTGGGTGCCGACAATTTTGACGCCGGTACCAAACTGAATGCCCGTCGGCGAGATGTTGTTCTGGTCAAGCTGACCGCCCGGCGTGCGCTGATTCTGATAGAACAGATCGGCGAACATCACGCGATCGCGCTTAAACCCGGTGGTGTTAACGTTCGCCAGGTTGTTGGAGATGGCGCTCATCTTCGCGTCTTGCGCGGCAAGACCGGTTTTACTGATCCATAAAGCGGGATTCATCGTTATTCCTTTTGGCTAAACGGGCAAAAATCAGGCGTTACGCAGCAGGCGATTGCCCGCCGTCGCCAGATCTTCTGCCGCCTTCATCATTTTGATTTGGGCTTCGAACTGACGGTTAAGCGCGATGCTGGAGACCATTTCGTTAATCGCCGAGACGTTAGAGGTTTCCAGATGCCCGGCAACAACCTCGACCTCTTCGGTACGCGGATTGACGTTGGCGTTGGTCACCAGAAAACCGGCGCTGTTTTTGCTCAGCTCGCTGGCGGCGATATCCACCAGCTTGATACGGTCGACGTCCATCGGCGCGGCGATGTCGCCGTCATCCGCCACGATGGTGATGACCCCATCGTCGGCGATGCTGACGGACGAAAACGGCGGCAGCACGATCGGGCCGTTGTCGCCGGAGACCGGCAGGCCGTCGATGGTCAGATCGCCCTCCGGGCCGACTTCAATCTGGCCGTTGCGGGTGTAGACCTCGCGGTTGCCGCTGACCAGCGCAATCAGGCCGCTGCCTTTGACGGCGACATCGAGATCGCGCCCCGTCTCACGCGTTGCCCCTGGCGTCAGATCGACGCCGCCCTGCTGCTGTTGCACCAAGAAACGGGAGGCGTAACCCTCCCCCTGAATTTGCTGCGACATCGCGCTGTCCAGATCGTGACGAAACCCCTGGGTGTTGACGTTCGCCAGGTTGTTCGCGTGGATCTGCTGCTGCGCGAGGCTGCGGGACGCTCCGCTCACGGCGGTATAAATTAAGTGGTCCATTACAGTGCCTGGAACAGCGCCGACATCATGTTGTCGTTGGTGCTGATCACTTTGGTGTTGGCCTGGTAGTTACGCTGCGCCGTCATCAGCCCGACCAGTTCGGCGGTGAGATCGACGTTGGAGCCTTCGAGAGTGTTGGAGCTGATCGACCCCAGCAGCCCGGTGCCCGGCGCGCCCGTCAGCGGCGTACCGGAGCTGGCGGTTTGCGACCAGGTGGTGCCATCCTGCGAAGAGAGACCGTTCGGATTGGAGAAGCTCGCCAGCACCAGCTGGCCCTGCAGCAGGCGCTCACCGTTGGAGAAGGTGGCGTAAACGCTGCCGTCTTTGTCGATCATTTGCCCGGTACGTTCCCCGGAGGCGTAGCCGTTACCGGAGTTTTTGCTGACCGAGAAATCGGAGCCAAACTGAGTGGTGCCGCTGTAGCTCAGGGTCAGTTCGATGCCGTCTGCGCCCGGAATACTGGCGTTGATGGTGACCGGGCCGGTCGGCGTCTGCAGCACGCCCTGCTCGGTGAAGGTCATTTTCTCGGTAGTGCCAAGATCCTGATCGTCCATGTAGTAGTGCACTTCCCACTCGTTGTCGGTGGTTTTCACGAAGTACTGCTTCATGGTGTGTTCGCGGCCCAGAGAGTCATACACCTGAGTGGCGTAGGTGTGGTTGTAGGATTTTTCGTCGGTCGGATCGAAATCGGGATTTTCCGGCAACTTTTCGTTGGCATTCAGGTTGGCGGTGAAGTCGAGAGTGCTGGTTGCTTTCGCCGGGATAGAGCCGCTGCTGATGGTCAGATTGCCGATGGTCCCGGTCTGCACCACGCCGTTGGCATCCACCGGATAGCCCTGCAGGTACATGCCGAGGTTGTTAACCAGGTTACCGTTGTTGTCGGTGGCCATATAGCCGGCGCGGGTGTAGGCGGTGGTGCCGGTGCTGTCGCGCATCATAAAGAAGCCGTCGCCATTAATGGCCAAATCGAGGCTGTTGGCAGAGGCAAAAATGGCTCCGCTTTTGGAAATACTCTGCGCAACGGCGGTCACGCCCACGCCCAGCGGCTGACCTTCGGCATACAGGGATGCGAACTCCGCGCGCCCGGATTTAAAGCCCACGGTGCCGGAGTTAGCGATGTTGTTGGAGATCGCGCCGAGCTGTTGGTTGATGGCATTCAGGCCAGAAACTGCAATATCAAAACTCATAATAATTCCTGATTAACTCGTTAATCCCTTCGGGTTTTTGTCGTTCGACTGGCCGAACTGAGTGATGTTGTGGTACGCCACTTCACCGATGCCGCTGATGTTGAGCATGGTCGCAGTGCCATCGAGCGGGATCCGCACGTTGTTCACCACACCGCCGACTTCAATCGGCACTTTGGCCGGTTCGTTGTCCGTCATGACGGTCATGGTGTATTTGCCCTCTTTCAGCCCCAGCTCTTGCGGGTTGAGGGTGAAGTCCACGGAACCGGCTTCCTGTTTGCCCAGCTCGATTTTGGTCTCGTTGCCGCTTTCGTCTTTGACGATCACCGTGACGGTATTGGCGGCGTGATCCAGCGTCAGGCGGCCTTCGATGCTGGTGCTGCCATCACTCTGGAGGGTATCGGTCTGAACCATCACCTTCTGCCCGACCAGATTGCCCGTCGACAGGGTTTGCAGGTTGTCCATCAGCACCGCGTTGTTGGCCATTAACTGTGACATGGTCTCCATCGACTGCACCTGGGTCAGCTGTGCCAACTGGCCGACGTATTCCGTGCCATCGGTCGGGTTCAGCGGGTCCTGATTCTGGATTTGTGCCACCAGCAGCTGCATAAACAGGTTGTTCATCCCTGCCGCGCTGTTGTCATTGGCGGATACACCGCTGTCGTAAGGGGTAGTACCGGATTGAGTGGAAACGCCATTCACGCTCATCTATTACGCCTCGCCCAGACGCAGCAGGCTCTGCTGCATGCTTTTTACATTGTTAAGAACATCGACGTTGGTTTCGAAATTGCGCGACGCGGACATCATGTCGGCCATCTCTTCCACCACGTTGATGTCCGGATACCAGACGTAGCCGTCCGGGTTCGCCATCGGGTGATGCGGTTCGTACCGCTGCACCGCGTTGCCGGATTCCACGACGTCCATCACCTGCACGCGGGCACCGGACAAGCCGTTGTTGTTCATCAGCTCGTCGTTCTGATACACCGCCGCGAACACCGGGCGGCGCGCTTTGTACACGCCCGCTTCTGCCGTCGCCGCAGTGTCGGCGTTGGCGAGGTTACTGGCGACGGTATTCAGGCGGACGGTCTGTGCCGTCATGGCCGAGCCTGACACTCGGTAGATATCGGTAAAAGCCATTTATCGTTACCTGATTCAATTACTTACCTTCAATGGCCTTTTTGAGACCAGTGAATTTCATATTCAAAAACGCCAGGCTCATCTGGTAGTCCTGAACGTTTTTGGCAAACTCTGTTTGTTCCACATCCAGCGCAACGGTATTGCCGTCCGAGGAGGGCTGATAGGGCACGCGATACATCTGTTGCGCCGCCGAGCCGGGAAAGAAATCCCGCTGCGAACGTTGCATCTCCGCGGCAAAATCAATATCTTTAGCCTGGAAATTGGGTGTATCGACGTTAGCCAGGTTTGCTGAAAGCAGTTCCGCCCTGGAAAGTCGAAGTGCTACAGCTTGCGGATGAACGCCCAATGCCTTATCAAAACTAATACTCACAACTCACTCCTTCGTGATGGTGGACAGTGCCGATAGTCCGTGTTGCTGCAATCTTTAAAGCAACTATCGTGCCAGGTTCATAACATCATGATTAATAGCGTTTTATCACTGTTTTCACCGCGCAATGGGAAGGGCTTTTTCCGCTCCTCTTTGACCACAGCCATACTGTGCTTTTCCGCGGCTTCCGCCGCCGCGCCGCCCCAGCCCACCAGCGCCCGTAAGCAGGTGCATTCCCGCGTCCAGCAGGCGGCCTCCGAGGCGATTCGTCAGGAAGCCCAGCGCAGCCGCTGGGAGGATTACCAGGCAAAGCTCAATCTGTTTATTCCTTCTGAAATCTCGCAGTACGCCCCCTGCGCCGCCCCCCTCACCGTCAGCACGCCAACGGGCGAACGCCTCGATCTGCGCAGGCTGCGTTTTGACGTGCGTTGCGAAAGCGCGGGCGGCTGGGAAGTGGCGGTGACGGTCAAACCGGACATCTATCTCGCCGTATTGATGGCCAAAAACACCCTGGAGCGCGGGCACGTGCTCGGGCCGTCCGATATCACCCTGAAGAAGTTCAATATCAGCAATCTGCGCAGCGGTTACGTCACCCATCCGGATGATGTGGTTGGCCTGACGCTCAAGCGCCGCGTGCGGGAACTCCAGCCTTTAAGCATGAGCCAGCTCGATTCGCCGGTGATGGTTGAGCGCGGTCAGCGGGTGCTGATGATTGCCGATCAGGACGGCGTCGAGGCCCGCACCATGGGGATCGCCAGCAAAAAAGGGCGCAAAGGCGAGATGATCAAAGTGAAGAATGAGAGCAGCGAGCGGGAAGTGACCGCCATCGTCAGCGAGATGGGCGTGGTCAGAACCAGCCTGAGCGCGAAAAATTAAAAAACTTTACGCAGGGCTTAAGTTTCGCCCTGAGTGCGTCGCTTTACAGGGGTATGGAGATCGGAAACGTTTTTTCCGCCCGCTGAACAGCTGACGCAACCTGCACAAACAAGAAGATGGAGTAAGCGATGAAAGTGACATCCCCCCAGTACGCCATGACGAGCGCGATTAATCAGTCCAGTGCGACGGCACAGACTCGCACCGCAGGTGCTGAGGAGATGAAAGTCGCACGCACCACCGCGATTGATCCGGTTCTCGGTGATGCGCAGACACAGCTGGCAAGCCTGCCAGAAGTGGATATGGCGCGCGTCGCCAGTATGAAAGAGGCTATCGCCAGCGGGAAAATCAGTGTCGATCTCGATGCCCTGACCAGCGCGATAGAGCAATACTATCAGAGGTAAAAATGAGTAACGCCGCACAGAGCGTCAGAACGCTGATTCAGGGCATGGTCGACGATCGCAACCATTACAACCAGCTAAAGACCCTGCTGACGGATCAGCGCCAGTTCCTGATCGCGCGTAACGCGCAGGCACTGGAGACGCTGAACGCCAGCATTTTCACGGTTTATGAACAGCTTCTGGAAAACAGCAAACAGCGCTATCAGCTCCTGACCCGGCTCGGTATCCCCGCCGGTGCGCACGGCCTGCGCACGCTCTTCACCCGCCTGCCCGCCGCCAATCAGTCGCAGCTCAACACGCTCTGGGATTCGCTGGAGCAAGCAGCCGCAGAATGTAAAACGTTGAACGACAGCAACGGCATGGTACTGGCGATGCAGCAGGAGGTTCTGCAAAACCTGTTTAACGTAGGCGAGCCGGAGAACTGGCTTTATCGGCAGGTGTAAGATGATTGGTTTTTACATGGAAACCATCGAGAACGCGCAATTCTACTCGCGCGTGATCAACGCACTGCCCGCCGAGGAGCAGCAAGAGATCGTAGCCATTTCCCCCTGGGAGCCGATCTCGGCTTGGCTCAGTGAAAATCTCAGCAACGTTGCGCTTTGCCCTATTTCCGGGGAGATAAACCTCCCTTCGCCGGAGGCTTTTCAGCAACAAAAACCGGTGCTCTTTAGCCGCATCGACAGCGATATCCGTGGCTCACGCGAATTTTTGATTCAGAAACTGGAATATCAGCGCTGCTGGAATATTTATCTTTATATCCTGCTTCAGCTGATGAACAAGCCGGAGCTGAACAGCATGCGCAAGATGATCCTGTGTTCAGGCAACGGCCTCGCTGAACAGCCCGCCACGCTCTTTTGCCAGCAGCGCAATATCACGACACGCTATGTCGAACTCTCGAATTTCCCCAACAAAGTATTTATCGATCCGACTGGCTCCAATGCCCGGTCCGCACTGGCCCTAAACCCGGAATGTCTGGATGCGCTGCCAGACGTAGCGGAAGATATCCACACGCAGTGGATGGCAGAGTACGAAGCCGAAAAACGCCAGCCGCCGCTCCAGGCACGCAATAATCCGTGTGAAAAATTAATCAGTGAGATTTCCCAGGATCGCGTTCTGGGCAGACGGGGCGATTTCCTGTTTTTGCCACTTCAGGTCTCCTATGATACGCAGCTGTGGCTGAATGCCGATCTGCGTAACGAAGATGCAATCCGTCACGCCAGCCGGGCCGCGCGTCAGGAAAAACGCGATTTGGTCGTCAAAATTCATCCGGCGGAAACAGTGCCGTCTGAACTGGTGAATATTGCCAGACTCCAGCAGCGCTACGGCTTTAAAATCACCCAGGAAAATACCGTCGATTTGATCAAAGCCGCTGCAAGAGTCATCACCATTAACTCCACCGTGGGGCTTGAGGCGAAGCTCTATCGCAAGCCGGTAGAGGTGCTGGGACGGGCGTTTTATCAGCATTTCAGCCACGAGCAGCTCAAAAAATACCTCCATCGCTATCTGTTCACCGGCATCGAAGCCCGGGCAAACACAAGCATTCCAGTGGCGATCGCACGCGCATTTATCAGGCACTGACAATGAACGAACCAATTAACTGGGACGCCTTTTCCCGGATTGTCTATATCAATCTGGCCCACCGCCGCGACCGTAATGTTCGCATGAAACGTCAGCTTCGCGAGCTGAACGCGCCGAAAGAAAAAATCATCCGCTTCGAGGGGGTCAAAGCCACGCCCGGCGCCATAGGGTGCGTGAAATCGCACATCGCCGTACTGGAGATGGCGATAGCGCAAGACTGGGACGATGTGTTGATTCTGGAAGATGACTTTGAGTTTTGCCGCGATGCGCAAAGCATCACCCGGCTCAATGCCTGGTTAATCAGACTGAGCACGCTTCGCTGGGATGTTGCCCTGCTGGCGGCGAATTATCAGCACGTTACGCCGCTTAAAAGCGTTGAGTATCTGCTGCGGGTGAACCGGGCCTGGTGCTCATGCGCGTACCGGGTGAACCGCCATTACTTTGCGACACTGCTCGATAATTTTCGCCAGAGCCTGACCTTGCTGGAGCTTGAAAACCCACCGCCGCATGCGGTGCTGGATGTGAACTGGTGGCATCTAATGATGAAAGATTGCTGGCTTGGGCTTTATCCTTGCGCCGGTTTTCAGATCCAGGATAAAAGCGATATCGAACAGTCCATCGTCGATTATCGCCCCCTATTCTTTAAATCTTTGGACGCGATTTCGTAAGGGGGACGGTAACTCTGTCGTGATCAGCAGAAGCCTGACCCAGACTAACCCTCTATAGAAAAAAAACATAGACATCAAAACGTTATCTTCATGGTTTTGATGTCTATTTAAATTAAAAGGCTGAACGGCTAACGTTAATAGTGACGGCCTGGAACATCAAATCAACGACAGCCCACACAGCAACGTGTAATCCGCAGAATTCGCGCCCTTCCACACATTTCCGCTCTGCCAGTTAAACCACGCGCTAAACAGCGCCACCACATCGTTGTGGGTGAGCTGAGCGTTGTCTTCGAGCCACATGGCGCACAGCATTTTCAGCTGGAACATCATGCGGGTCAGGGACATCAGCACATCACCGTAGTTGTCGGCGTCGGGACCTGGCAGACATTCGCCATACAGTTTATAGATCAGGGCGTTGCGTAGGATATGCGGCTGTTCGTTCAGCAGGGCGTTGCGCGCGGCACCGGCTTCCAGCTCGCGTAAGCGATCCTGCAGACGGGCAGGCTGCATCACCGCCAGCTCGCTGAGCTTCAGCATCATGCTCATTTTCTGCATTGCCGGCAGATTGAGGGTCAGGCGCATCGCGCCCATCTGCTCCAGCGCTTCCACGCGATTCACCTCAATCGGCGGCAGAAGGCGCAGCTGTTCGTCGAGGATCCCGCGCTCCGCCAGCGCCGAAAGCTGCTCGCCCATCTCCAGCAGCTGGTGCGGCTCGCACTGATCGCTGTCGAGATAACGCTGCGCTTTACTGAGCAACACGCCGATGGCGTACAGGCTGCTCTCCAGCGTCAGCGCCGGATGGACCGCCAGGTTGATGCACTGCTGGTTCAGGGTTTCGTCCCAGGCGCTCAGCCCCTGCTCGCTCTGCGGCCGGGTCGTTGAAGTATGCAGAACAAAGGCCTGCGGGTTGAGCAGGATCTCGCGGGCCGCAGTCTCGCAGCCCGCGTCGAGGCTGTCGCGCTGCTGGTTTTTCAGCTTCACGTGAGTGACGGGCCATTCGTCCGTACGCCCCTGACAGGCAGGGCATTCGCAGGGCCGTATCCGCTCGGCAAAGCGGACGACATATTCGGGTTGGTAGTGCTCAATCAGTTCCATAGGGTACTCCGGCCGCTGGAGTGGCGGCCCTTCTTCATTGAAAGTTTTTGCGAAAAAACCAGTGGGTGCAATCGATACGCTTCCCGCTTTCGCGGTCGGATATCTCGGGTAAAAAAGCAAAGCTCGGCTGCAGACCAAGCCAGCAGCGGGCCTGCATGAGCGCAGGCCAGCATTCATCAAGGGTGAGCTGTTGCGCGATAGCCTGGCGGTAGCACGCCAGCAGCTCGGGGATGTATTCGCCGTTGACGGCATACGCGCAGCCGCAGTCACCGCGCGCGATGCGGGCCACGCCCGGCAACGCCTTGAGAGGTGAAATACGCTGATAGCGCGCCCCCAGCACCACCACCTGCCAGTCGATATGAGCCAGGCGGGAAAGGAGCTGGTTTACCGTTTTTATCGACATCTCTTTGCGCACATATTTCACCGACGCATCCACCAGCACCACGCTTTGCCACTGCTCGTGCATCGCCGTGTCCAGCACCTGGCAGTGGGACGTCAGCTCGTCCTGCCCGTCGCGGGCAAAAGGCACCAGCTGTTGCGCATCGAGTCCAAGCGCGACCAGCGCCTGACGCTGATGTTCAAGCTCATCGGGCTGGTCATACAGCACCGCCACCTTAGCGAAGGCCGACCACTGCACGGAGGTGCTGAGCGGCGCGTGGCTCAGGCGGCGATAGTGGTTAAGCAGATTGCGATCGGAGACGAAATCTTCCAGCGTCAGCGCCGTCGGCTGGCTGGAGCCGAGCACGAAATCTTTGTCGTAGGTGTTGGCACTGTGCGAAATGCACAAAATTGCCTCGCGGGGATCGATTTGCAGCACCGGCGCGGTGAAGTTGTTCAGGAACGCCTGCTCTTCCGCCAGCATCGCGGAGTCTTCATAGCGATGGTTTTTCAGGAAGTGGCGATGATAGGCAAAGGTGCCGTTCAGGGCATGGTGGGCGCCAAACGAATGGGTGCGATAGATTTTATCGAGATGGCTGTACCAGATATAAATGGTATCGCTGCCGGAAAAGAGGGCATTGTTGCGCTGCATTTCGCCCACTTGCGCGCTGATTTTGTTCGGCGGGTAGTAGTCGTCATCGTCAAAGCAGACGATGTACTCCCCTTTGGCCAGCTCGTTGAGTTTGTTGCGTTTTTCACCGAGATCCAGCTGCTCCGGGCTGTGGATATAACGCACATTGTCCACGCGCGCATCGACCATCATGGCGATCAGATCTTCGTTGCTTTGCGCGGAATCGTCGAGGATCACCAGCTCGCGTTTATCGGCCGGATAGTCTTGATACTGAAAGAGATAGAGCAAATAGGGCAGGAACGCCCGGCGCTCCCACGTCGGACAGATCACGCTGACAAACGGGAATTCGGTGATTTTTTTCTGCTGCTGGCGTTTGAGCAGCGACTGCATCAAATTAGTAGCCATCTTATCGCTGCCGCTGGGCCTGTTGTTGTCTTAACCAACACTGCGCGGAGACGGCGTCAGTGACTTTTTGCTCGCGGCGCTCCTGCGCCTGGCGCAGGTCCTGTCGACGGCCATCAAGCACCAGTTCGAGGCTCTTTTCCCGGCGCGATTCCGCCAGCAAATTCCCCTGCAATTTTTGCGCTTCGACTGTCGCGAGCGCCTGCTCCTGCCGCTGCCAGTCGATCACTCGCTGGATATTGCGTTTGTAGAACGACTGGTTGTGGAGCATGGTCGCGCTGCCCTGCATCTCCGGCGTGCTGTGGTTGACGAGGTTCGACAGGGCGTGAATGTTCTTCTCCAGGCGCTGGCACAGCTGCTGCTGAGTGGCGAGTTTACTGCTGAGATCTTTTACCGCACGGTTGCGCAGCACATGGAGTTGTTCGAGGGTCTGAATCAGTTTACTCATCGTCGATTATCCTGCTTTCGCCAGTACGTTGAGATCGGAGATGGTTTTGTCGAGCAGCGCCGCATCCTGCACTTCCTGCTCCAGGAACCGGGTGATTGCCGGGGCGAGATTGACCGCTTTATCGGCCATCGGATCGGCACCCGCCACGTATCCGCCCAGCGGGATGAGCGGCTTGATGCTCTGGTATTCGGCGTACAGCTGCTTGAGGGTGCGCGCCGAAAGCTGGTGTTCGCGCTCCGTCACCTGGCTCATACAGCGGCTGATGGATTGCCCGATGTCGATGGCCGGGTAGTGGCCCGCTTCCGCCAGATGTCGCGACAGGACGATGTGCCCGTCCAGCACCGCACGGGCGCAGTCGACTATCGGGTCCTGCTGGTCATCACCTTCTGCCAGCACCGTGTAGATTGCGGTCATTGAGCCGTGGCTTTCGCTGTTGCCCGCGCTTTCAACCAGTCTCGGGATCATGCCGAATGCCGATGGCGGATAGCCTTTCGTGGCGGGCGGTTCGCCCAACGAAAGGGCGATTTCACGCTGCGCCATGGCGTAGCGGGTTAAAGAATCCACCAGCAACAGAACGTCTTTACCCTTATCGCGGTAGTAGCTGGCGATGGTGTGGCACAGCTCCGTGGCTTTGATACGCATCAGCGGCGATTCGTCGGCCGGCGCGGCGACGATCACGGATTTGCGCCGCCCCTCTTCCCCCAGCGAATGTTCGATAAACTCTTTCACTTCGCGCCCGCGCTCGCCGATCAGCCCCACCACCACCACGTCGGCCTGGGTATAGCGGGTGATCATGCCGAGGAGCACGCTTTTGCCAACGCCGCTCCCCGCCATTAACCCCACTCGCTGGCCTTTGCCGATGGTCAACAGGCCGTTAATCGCCCGCACGCCCACGTCGAGCGGTGCGGCCACCGGCTGACGTCGCAGAGGATGCACCTGCGGGAGTTGCTGCGGCAGTACCGTGTCGCCGGAGAGTTTTCCTTTGTCGTCAATCGGCTCGCCAAGGCCGTTCACCACCCGTCCGAGCCACTGATCGCCAATCAGCACCCCCTGCTGTTTATCGGCGGGGTAAACGCGCGCGCCCGCCATCAGGCCGGAAGGCTGTTTGAAGGGCATTAAAAAGGTTACGTCGCGATCGAACCCGACCACCTGCGCCTCGATAAACTCCCCTTCGGCGCTTTCGACCTGGCACAACTGGCCGACGGCGAGACGGCACCCGACGCACTCCAGCAAAATGCCCGCCACGCGCACCAGGCGCCCGGCCACGCGGGCGAGGTTGATGTTGTCGATGGAGCGCAAAACCTGCGCGAAATCGGTGTTACTCATCGCGGGATTCCGGCAGCAGCGTCTCTTTCAGCACGTCCATACACTGGTCCAGTCGGTGCTGGCAGCCCACGTCCATTTCAGTGGTGTTGGTCACCACGCGGCATTCACCGGGGGCCAGATCGGGGTCCGCCATTAGCCCCCACTGGGCCACTTTTTCCGGCTCGGCTTCGCTGATGCGGCGATGTTCTTCGCTGTTGAGCATGACGTTGATCTGCTCGGGTTGCTGGGGCAATGCGCTCAGCGCTTCCTCCACCAGCGTCAAAATCTGCGTAGGATGCAGGGTCAGTTCACAGCGGATCACCTGCCGGGTCACTTTCTCCACCAGCTGTAATAACTCCTCGCGGCGACGCTGTTCGTAGTTCGCCATGAAGGTTTCCATCGACTGAATGATCTCATCCAGCGGATGGGCCGCGTCGAGAAACTGCTGCCGTGCCTGGGTTTTCCCTTCGGATCGCCCTTTCCGCACGCCCTCGTCAAAACCGAGGCGCAGCCCCTCCTGATATCCCTCTTCTTTACCCTCTTCCATACCCTGGGCAAATCCACGGTTCAGGCCGTCCTGAAATCCCTGCTGAAGCTGCTCCTGTATCGCCGCGCCGTCAGCCGCAGCGGGAATATCCTCCGCCACGCTGTGTGCAGGGCGGCGTTTACGCAGCGGCGGGAATTTGTACAGGCGCGGTTTGATCACCGCCTGTCGGGTCGGGGTCAGGGCGCTTAAGGGTAAGCTGTGCTTTTTAAACATGGTTACTCCATGGTCTGTTCGGCAAACAGCTGCACCTGAATCTCACCCTCTTCCGCCAGTTGACGGACGGTGGCCATGATCTCTTTACGCACATGATCGACGCGGCTCACAGGAACCGGACCCAGACGCGTAGTGGTGGATTGCAGCAGGGTAACCTGGCGTTTCGGCATGACGTTGAAAATGGTCTGGCGCAGTACCGGCTCGGTGCCTTTCAGGGCAACCGCCCACTCTTCGATGGAGATCTCCTCCATCAGACGTTGCAGCGTGGCTGGCGTCTGGCGACTCAGGATGAAGAACTCGTACATCTCCTCTTCCAGCTCCTCCACCACGCCCGCATCCCGTTCGCGCAGCTGATCGAGCAGTTGCTGCTGGTTGGACGGAATACGGTTGACGATATTGGCGGCATGTTTGATGCCGACCACTTTCGAACCGTGCTCGGACAGCACCGCCACGCCGCGTTCGATCAGGCGATCCAGTTCGTCAATCACGTCGCGGTTAACGTCATCGAGGCGCGCGATACGCCAGACGATTTCGTCCTGACGCTCCTGCGACAGGGCGCTGAGCACGCTGGCGGCCACGTCCGGCGGCAGGAAAGCGAGGAATACCGCCTGTAACTGGAGGTGCTCCTGCTCAATCAGCGCCGCCAGTTGCGGCACGTCGACCCACTGCAGACGCGCCATGCGGTGGCGGATCTCGTCGCCGTAGATACCGTTGATCACGCTGCTGGCGATTTCGCCGCCCAGCGCTTTCTCCAGAATGCTGCGCAGATAGCTGCGCGAGGCGCCGTTGATACCGCTCTGCTCGCGGTAATCATCAAAAAAGTTGTTCATCGCATAGCGCGCGTGGTCCACCTTCACGCCGTGCAGCCGCGCCATGGTGTCGCTGAGTAAAATCACTTCATCACGGTTCATCTTCTGCATCAGCTTTGCGGCGGCTTCTTCGCCCACGCTGAGCAACAGAATGGCGGCCTGCTCCAGGCGGCTGCGTCCACTTTTAACGCTACCTTTACTGCTCTTGTTTATTAGGTGTTCGCTCATTGCTGTTGATCCATTGTTTCAGTACTTCAGCCATACGTTCGGTTTCGTTTTCCGCCAGCATTTGCAGGTATTCCACCTTGGTTTCAAGGCCAGAACTGAGTGGCGGCAAGTCGGTATCCTGATTGAATGCCGGTCCTGGCAATCCGGTCAGGCCGTTTTCGGTGGTGACCAGCTCATTTTCCGGTGCGTCGTCCAGCCCTTTCGCTTCAATCGCATCGATGGCAGGCGTGTCGCGGCGCGCCAGGCGCTGAGCCAGAGGTCGCACGCCAAACAGCAGGGTTAACAGCGCCAGCAGGCCGATACCGCCCATTTGTCCCCAGTATTGAATGGACGGGTCTTGCCACCACTTCAGCACCGGCAGGCCGTCGCCCGTGATATCAACAAAGGTCAGACGGTCGAGGGTCAGAGAGTCACCGCGATCTTTTTCGATGCCAGCGGCGTCCTCGACCAGCCGCGTCAGCGTGGCGAGCTGTTCCGGCGTCATCGAGGCGAGAGACGGCGCGGCCTGATTCAGGGCCACCGCCACGCGGAGTTTCTCAAGCTTGTAGCCGGGATGACGGATGTGGCGGATATCGCGATCGAAGGCAAACTTACGCTGCTCCTGGGTGCGGTTGGTGAGGGAGCGCGGATCGCTGGTCTGGGTTTGCGTGGTTTGCTGCTGCGCGTCAGGTGCCGTGGCAGCTGCCGGTGGCGTCACGGGACGGTTACTGAGCGAGCCAGGAATGCCCATCGCCAGCTCGTTGGTGGTGTTTTCGCGGGAGATATTCTCGTCGCTGACCAGCGGCTCTTTGCCCAGGCGCTCCTGGGTCTCTTCGACGCTGCTCATGTCCACGGACGGCGTCACGCTGATGCGGTAGTTTTCGCTACCAAACAGCGGCGTCAGCAGCCCGGCGATATTACTGGTGGTTTCGTGTTTGATACGCTCAATCACATCGCGCCCCTGGCGGATGCTGGCCATATTGGTGGTGCCCTGCTGGCCGTTCTCCGACAGCAGATTGCCCGCCTGATCCACCACGCGTACGCTGTTTGCCTGCATGCCCGGCACGCTGCCGGCGACCAGTTGGACAATCGCGGCGACCTGCTGCTCATCCAGTTGTTTGCCGTAGCGCAGTTGCAACATCACCGAGGCGCTGCTCTGCGGTTTGTTGGTCATCACAAAGGAGCTGGATTCGCTCAGGCCGAGATGCACACGGGCGCTTTCCACCGGGTCGAGCGCCATAATGCTGCGCGCCAGTTCCCCTTCGAGGCTGCGTTTGTAGCGAACGTTCTGTACAAACTGGCTACTGCCGAGCATCTCCTCTTTGTCCATCAGCTCGTAGCCTTCCGGCATCACCGCCGTAATCCCTTTCGCCGCCAGCGCCATGCGTGCACGCGGGAGCTTGTTTTCGGGGATCAGGATCTGGCCGTTGTCGGGGTTTATGCGGTAGGCAATCGCCTCTGCGCCCAGAACTTCCACTACCTGCGCCACGGGAATATTTTCCTGGCTGCCGTACAGGGCCACATAGCCCTGATTGCTGCGCCACAGAGAGAAGACGATCGCCCCCACCAGCAGCAAGCCGCCTGCGGTAATCAGCCACTGGGGTTTCAGCCGCCCGGCAGGCAAGGGTAAAGCGGAGAGTTTTTCTTTTAACTTATTCAGCACGGAGGAGACCTTAGAGCGGAGTATTCATCACTTCGTCGAGCGCAGTGGTGAGTTTGTTGCGAACCTGCATCATGGCGGAGAAGGCCACGCTCGCCTTCTGCGATTCGATCATCGCACCAGCCAGATCGTCGCTCTGTCCCATTTCAATCGCTTTTTGCTTTGCTCCGGCAGAGTGCTGCACCGCATCGACATTATCGATCGCGTTATTCAGCACCTGGGAAAAGGAGAGATTGCCTGCGCCCGCCACGTCGGGAAACGACGCACCGGGGGCGATCATCTGCCCCTGATTCACTGCGCCAGACGCTGCCATCGCGGCCGTATTGTGCATTTTGTCCAGCATCGCCTGTTGGCTGGCGTGAAGACCGATAGCGGTAATTTTGTCCATTGGTTAAGTCCCTTATGCGGTTACGAGTAGCAACCGGCATCAATGCCTTCTTCACGCATTGACGCCAGTCGATAGCGCAGCGCGCGCGGGGTGATACCCAAAAAAGCCGCCGTTTTAGATTTGTTGCCGTTGTGACGTTTTAGCAGTTCGAGGATGTACTGGAACTCCGCCATCCGGCCATGAAGCTTCACGTTGCTCATCGCGCTGGCCGCGCTCTGCTGCTCGCGGTAGGCAGGCATCACGTCGAGGTCGGGCATTTCGACGGTAGGAATCATCACCGGCAGGCCAAAATCCACCGCCGTGATCTCTTCGCCGTTGCTCAGAATCATGCCGCGCTGAATAACGTTCTCCAGCTCACGCACGTTGCCCGGCCATTCGTAAGCCAGCAGCGCGTGACGCGCTTCGTCGCTCAGACGAATATTTCCTTTATGGAAGGCTTTATATTTGGAAATAAAACGCAGCGCTAAAGGAATAATGTCCTGGCGGCGTTCACGCAGCGGGGTGATATGAATGGGCACGACGGAAATACGGTAAAAGAGATCCTGACGAAAACGCCCTTCGGCAATTTCCTGCTGTAAATCTTTATTGGTGGAGGCGACCAGGCGAATATCCAGAGGAATACGTTTATGGCTGCCGAGACGCTCGACTTCCTGCTCCTGCAAAACGCGCAATAATTTCGCCTGCAGGGCTAACGGCATATCACCAATTTCATCGAGCAATAAGGTTCCGCCATTCGCCTGTTCGAATTTACCGGCAACGCCTGTGACCGCTCCGGTAAAAGCACCTTTTTCGTAGCCGAATAAAATTGCCTCAAGCATGCTTTCCGGAATGGCCGCACAGTTCACGCCAACATAAGGCGCATCGGCACCTAATGCATTCTCATGAATATAGCGGGAGATACACTCTTTTCCTGTTCCGGTCTCGCCAGTAATAAGTACCGATACATTATATTTAGCCACGCGACGCGCTAATGAAAATACATTGACGCTTTCTGGTGCGCTGGCAACAAATCCATTTTCATTTTGGGCTTCATGTTCAATAACAATACTCATAACAACTCACCAACAATTTAATCAATTCATTAACCTGAAACTGCTGCACAGATATTCCGCCGCCTGGCGCGGATATTTATAAATGCATAAGTTCGATATGGGTTACGAAAGTCACCGGATACAGTGAAGCATCGGAATTCATGACTGAAGCGCAGTATATCGGTGCGGGGTGAGATGTCTTGTTTTTAATGGGTATTAAAATATTAATCTATAAATATCATAGAGTTACAAAAGTTATTAATCTTAATAAGCGCCTGTAAAATAAGGAATTAATAACCCGGACAATCTTGTACCGATCGTCTAAAAAGAGTCTAATTCTTGTCCTTAATAAACTGTGTGCGTCTGGATTTATCTCTGGCAGGTAATTCCTCCTGAATAGATAAAGCGGCACCGTTTTAAGAAACTTAAATTATTTTAGAACCGATTAGCGTTTTTTGTTTTATCTCTGACGCTTTACGCTTATCACTCTTTTTATGCGGAAGAACTATGCAAGCAGCTCCTCAGCGAATCAGAATCTACCCACGTCAGGCGATTCCCGACATGGTGAAGCTCGATGTGAGCAAGCTCGGTCGCCCATGGCATAAATTACCCAAGTTAATGAATGACAGCTTCGATATCTTTGATTCGCGCCTGAGCATTTATTTTCTTAAAAAATTGCGGGTAAATGTCGCGCTGGAATCGATGACGTTTGCGATTGACCAGACGCATAAAAACACCCAACTTTTTTCCACGCCGCTCGGTTCCATTGCCTTTAGCATCGAGCGTTCATTACTCCTGCACATTCTTCATGACTATTATGGTCTGGGGAAAGAGAGCGGAAATATTTCACCGGACATCAGCCAACCGGTAACCAAAACAGAAGATCGTCTGAAAACAAAAATCGGGCTGGATCTCACCCGTTTGCTCATTGATAAAGAGACCTTTGGCCAGGACCTGGACATTAAAAGCGATAACACCACCATTATTAATCAGTGGGCGTGGTGCGTCACTTTTAGTCTCGAAGGGTATGAGCACGGCAGTTTTACGCTGTTATTTGATAATCAGCACGTCGATCACATGTTGATGAATTTGCGCGATCCGCTGACGGACAGCCACGCTGGCCCTAAACCCACGCCGGACCGTTCACAGATCGAACGTCTGTTTTACAGCCTGCCGCTAAAACTGAGCGGCAAAGTCGCCAGCCTGAATTTAACCGTCGCCCAACTGGCCAAAATCAAGCCGGGCGACATCATCCCTATGAGCATCAACGATCCCGTTCCTGTGTATATCGGGAAAGAGCAGATTTTTGACGCCAACATCGCCGAAGACCACAGCAAGTTATTCCTCTGTGGATTTAACGACAGAACCATCGAGAAGCCTTATGAGTGATCTGCAACAAGAATTGAGCCAGTCCCTGGATTTCAGCGATCTCAACCTCGGCGATATGCCGCGCGAAGAGACGGTTGAAGGCAATATCCGCCTGGATATTCAGGAACAACCTGAGACGGCGAGCGGCATCGACGACCTGCGCAAAATGGCGCTGTTCAGCCGCATACCGGTCACCCTGACCCTGGAAGTGGCGTCGGTCGAGATTTCGCTGGCCGACCTGATGACCGTCAACCATGACTCGGTGATTGAGCTGGATAAAATGGCCGGTGAAGCGCTGGACATCAAAGTGAACGGCATTCTGTTCGGTAAAGCCGAAGCGGTGGTGTTGAACGATAAATACGGCCTGCGCATTCTGGAGTTCAACAGCAAAGAACTGGGTGAACTGACGCGATGAAACCGCTGCTTCGCGCCGTGGCGCCCGCGCTGCTGTTTGCCGGGCTGCTCTTTTCACCGCAGCTGTTTGCGGCGAACGGCGATATTACGCTCTTTAGCTCGGCCACCACAGACGGCGGCCAGGATTACAACGTCAAAATTGAAATCCTGATCCTGATGACCCTGCTGGGGTTGCTGCCGGTGATGGTGCTGATGATGACCTGCTTTACGCGGTTTATCATCGTGCTGGCGATTTTGCGCCAGGCGCTCGGGCTGCAGCAAAGCCCGCCGAACAAAATCCTCACCGGCATCGCGCTGGCCCTGACGCTGCTGGTGATGCGCCCGGTCTGGACGACGATTTACGATGAGGCCATCGTGCCGTTTCAGAATGATGAAATCACCATGAAACAGGCGTTTGGCAAAGCGGAGACGCCGCTGAAGAACTACATGCTGGCGCAAACCAGCAATAAAGCGATGGCGCAGATGATGGATATCGCCAAAGTGACGGGCGATCCGCGCGAGCAGGATCTGACGGTGGTCACCCCCGCGTACCTGCTGAGCGAGCTGAAAACCGCCTTCCAGATTGGCTTCATGATCTACATTCCGTTCCTGGTTATCGACCTGATTGTCGCCAGTATTCTGATGGCGATGGGGATGATGATGCTGTCGCCGCTGATTGTGTCGCTGCCGTTCAAGCTGATGCTGTTTGTGCTCTGTGACGGCTGGACGCTGATTGTCGGCACCCTCACCTCCAGCGTGCAAGGGGTATAGCCATGGTCACGATGGATATTGCCGGTGACATCATGGCGAGCGGCATCAAGCTGGTGCTGATTATCTCGGCGGTGGCGATTGTGCCGAGCCTGATCGTCGGCCTGTGCGTCAGTATTTTTCAGGCGACCACGCAAATTAACGAACAGACCCTGAGCTTTCTGCCGCGTCTGCTGGTGACGCTGGCGGTGTTGATCATTGGCGGCAAATGGATGCTGACCCAGTTAGTCGACTTTACCGTCAATCTCTTTCACCAGGCGGCGGCGCTGGTGGGCTGACGGCCATGGGCATTGATATTCTCACTCTGATAAACCCGCTGATGGCGCTCGTTCTGCCGTTTGTGCGCATTCTGGCGTTTATCCACTTTTGCCCGGTGCTGGATAACCGCGCTTTCAGCAAACGCATCAAAGCGGCGCTCGCGCTGGCGCTGTCGGTGATTATCACCCCGATGCTGCCGGAAAAAGTGCTGCTCACCGAGCTGCTGTCGGTGCGTACCCTTCTGCTCATCGGAGAGCAAATGCTGTGGGGCATGCTGTTTGGCATGGCGATGCATCTGGTGTTTGTCGCCCTGCAGACCGCCGGACATATTCTTTCGATGAATATGGGCCTCGGGATGGCGATGATGAACGACCCGGTCAACGGCAGCTCGACCACCGTGATTTCGCAGATTATTTACACCTTTTGCGCCCTGCTGTTTTTCATTATGGACGGGCATCTGCTGGTGGTGACGATTCTGTTTAAAGGCTTTGTCTGGTGGCCCATCGGTCAGGCGATTAATAAACCGACATTATTATTAATCGTACAAAGCCTGGGCTGGATAATGTCTGCGGCGACATTAATCGCCCTTCCCACCACCTTTGTGATGCTGATTGTGCAAGGGGGGTTTGGCCTGCTAAACCGCATCTCTCCGACCCTGAACCTGTTCTCGCTCGGCTTTCCCATCAGCATGCTGTTCGGCCTGCTCTGTATTTCGATGATGATGACCAATATTCCCGACCACTATCTCAACCTGACCAATGAAATTCTGGCCAGGCTCGAAGCCGTAAGGAGCCACTGATGGCCCAGGGCGGAGATAAGAGCGAAAAACCCACCCCCCAGAAACTGCGCAAAGCGCGGGAAAAGGGCGATCTGCCGCGCTCGAAAGACCTGACCATGGCGGTGGGGCTGCTGACCTCGTTTATCACCCTGAGCAGCTTTTTTCCCTATTACCAGCAGCTGATTACGGAATCTTTTACCTCGGTGGGAATGATGGCCGGGCGGCTGGACGATAGCGGCGCGCTGAGCCAGTTTCTGATGCTCAACGTCTCGGTGATCTTGCGCTTTATCGCCACCCTCGCGCCGATTCCACTGGCCTGTATTGTGGCGAGCCTGATCCCCGGCGGCTGGATTTTTACACTGTCGAAGCTAAAGCCCGACTTCAAAAAAATCAGCCCGATCAGCGGCGTAAAGCGCATGTTCGCCGCCAGCCATTACGTGGAAGTGGGCAAGATGATGCTCAAGTGCGGGGTGATTCTGGCGGTGCTGTATTCGATGGTTCACAGCTCCCTGAATCCGCTGCTGCATCTGCAGCGCCTGAACCTCAACCAGGCGATCCACGCCGGTTTTGGCATTTTTCACCATGTGCTGATCTACTTCATTTCAGTGATTGTGATTTTTGCTCTGCTCGACGTGCCGCTGACCAAATTCATGTTCACCAAAAAGATGCGCATGACCAAGCAAGAGGTGAAGGAAGAGTACAAAAATAACGACGGGAATCCGCAGATCAAGGGGCGTATCCGCCAGCTCCAGCGCCAGATGGCGATGGGGCAGATTAACCGCACCGTACCAGAAGCAGACGTGATCATCACCAACCCGACCCATTTCGCGGTGGCGCTGAAATACGATCCGAACAAAGCAGAAGCCCCGTACATCGTGGCGAAAGGGGTCGATGATATCGCCCTCTACATCCGTGAAGTGGCAAGCCAGCACCAGATTGAAGTGGTGGAGTTTCCGCCGCTGGCGCGAGCGGTTTACCACTCCACGCGCGTTAACCAGCAAATTCCGGCCCAGCTTTTTCGCGCCATTGCGCATGTGCTGACCTACGTCATGCAGCTCAAATCCTGGCGCACCGGCCAGCTTGAGGCCAAACCGAGCCTGAACAAACAGATCAACATTCCTAAAGAGGTATTAAAAACCCATGGCGAACAGTAAGTCACAGCAAATGCTTGCCATTCTCCGTCAGGGCCGCATCGGCGTACCGATATTACTGCTCAGCGTGCTGGCGATGGTGATGTTGCCGTTGTCTCCGTTGATGCTGGATATTTTGTTTACCTTCAACATCGTGCTGGCCGTGACGGTCCTGCTGGTGGCGGTAAACATGCAGCGTCCGCTCGATTTTGCCGTGTTCCCGACGCTCCTGCTGATCACCACCCTGATGCGACTGACCCTGAACGTCGCCTCCACGCGTGTGGTGTTACTCCACGGCCACGAAGGGGAAGGTGCAGCCGGTAAGGTGATCGAGGCCTTCGGACAGGTGGTGATCGGCGGCGATTTCGTCGTCGGCTTTGTCGTATTCATCATCCTGATGATCATCAACTTTGTGGTGGTCACCAAAGGGGCAGAGCGTATTTCCGAAGTGTCGGCGCGTTTCACCCTTGATGCCCTGCCCGGTAAACAGATGGCGATCGACGCCGACCTGAATGCGGGGCTGATTAATCAGAAACAGGCGCGCGATCGGCGTAAAGAGGTGTCGAAAGAGGCCGACTTCTACGGCGCGATGGACGGGGCCTCGAAGTTTGTCCGTGGTGACGCCATCGCCGGGATCATGGTGCTGGTGATTAACGTCATCGGCGGGATCTGTATCGGTATCTTCAAATACGATCTTGATGCCAGCCACGCGTTCCAGCAGTACGTTCTGCTGACCATCGGTGACGGCCTGGCGGCGCAGATCCCTTCCCTGCTGCTGGCGACCGCCGCAGCGATTATCGTGACGCGCGTCAGCGACGGCGATGACGTCAGCGATGAGATCAAAACCCAGCTGCTGGCCAAACCGCATGTGCTCTACACCGCCGCCTTCGTCATGTTTATTCTGGCGATTGTCCCCGGTATGCCACACATCGCGTTTCTGTGCTTCACCGGTTTACTGCTGTTTGCCGCCTGGCGGCAGAGCAAAGTGGTTAAACCCGCCGAAGAAGAGACGGATTACGAGGCGATTACCGACGCACTGGGCCAGGATGTCGCGCCTGCTATCAACTGGGAAAGCATTCCGCTGGTGGAGCCGATTGGCCTGAATCTGGGGTACAAACTGGTGACGCTGATTGACTCGGCAAAGGGCAGCCCGCTGTCGCAACGTATTCGCGGGGTGCGCCAGGTGGTGTCTGAGCAGTGTGGTGTGCTGCTGCCGGAGATTCGCATCCGGGAGAATTTCCGCCTCAAGCCTGCGCAATATGCGATTCATATCAACGGCATTCGCACTGCGCTGGCGGAGGTGTACGCTGAAAAACTGATGGCGATTCCAGGGGCGGAGCTGTACGGCGAAATCGACGGCGTGCTGGATACAGATCCGGCGTACGGCATGGCGATCGTCTGGATCGACCCGGAGCAGAAAGCCAATGCGCTGAATCTGGGTTATCAGGTGGTGGACTGCGCCAGCGTGGTCGCGACGCACGTCAATAAAGTCGCCCGCGAGCATCTGCCGGAGCTGTTTAATTACGACGATATTACCCATCTGCACGCCCGTCTGGCGCAACAGGCGCCGAAGCTGGCGGAGGATCTGTCGAACGCCCTCAACTTTAGTCTGCTGCTGCGGATTTACCGCCAGCTGCTGCTGGAGCAAGTGTCGCTGAAAGATATTGTCACCATCGCCTCGACGCTGCTGGAAAGCTCGGCAGTGACTAAAGATCCGATCCTGCTGACCTCCGACGTGCGTTACGCCCTGCGTCGCGCCATTATTCATAATATCAATGGTGACCGGCAGAAGCTGGCGGCCTACACCATTGATAACGCGCTGGAGAATATGCTGCTGGGCGCGCTAAATCAGTCTCAACAGAGTGGAAAAGTGGCGCTGGATAGCTTCCCGGTCGACCCGAACATTCTGACGCAGTTGCAGAACACGATGCCGATTATTCAGGAGCAGATGAAAGCGAAAGGGATGCCACCGCTGCTGCTGGTGACGCCGCAGCTGCGACCACTGATTTCACGCTATGGACGTCTGTTTGCCAGCAATTTGAATGTACTGTCGTATAACGAGGTACCGGATGACAGTGATTTGACGATTGTGGGGACGTTGTCGTGAGATTATATTTGGCAATCATGCCGGTTAATCCCTTTATGAGCTTAGTGGAACTGTTCCGTTCACTTCATATCCTCTGCTTCCTGTCTGTTTCTCTGCGGTGAACGTGTAAAGGGCGCTCGCCGCCGCGCCCTTTACAATCCCGGCTCCCGGCCAGGAAAATCGCCGCTTCGCGGTGCCCTCAGCTTATTCCTTCAGGCTTTCGGGTCGGGCGCGATCCTGCATCCGTGCAGGCCGCCCCCTCTCCGCACATCCATAGCAAAGCAACCGATCACCTTACTGATCCAAAAAACGCAGTTTCCACCCCGCCAGCGTGCGGGGCATATGCCGCTGATCGCTACCGTCGGTGCTGTAATAGCTGAACATCAGGCCACCCCCTTTCGCTGGCGAAATCAGCCCGGCCCAGATTTCCCCTTTCGGCGTGTACATCACGATAGCCGTGTGTTTGTTTGCCGCGCCTTGCACCCACATGGAGATCACGCGGGCACCGATGTTGTCGATATCATTCTGATAAATATAGACGTTCGCGCTGTTGACGAAGTTCTGGTAATCGTCGCCGACTAGCGTGCGGAATTTGTCGTCGAGGGCGGCATCCTGGAAGATCCCGAGGGTGAGCAGCGTCGCTTTGGGGCGCGGATCGTGTTCCGCCATCTGATAAGCGCCATCGAGGAATACCCCGGCTGGCATTGACATGCGGCAACCCCAGTCGGAGTTACTGTAAACCTGGAGAGAACCGTCGTGTTTGGGGATCAGCAACAGTTTGCAGTTATTGGTGTCCACCACCTTTTCGACCACCAGCATCCCGTAGAGTTTGCGCGCCTCGGCGGTGAATTCATCTTTGTTTAACCCCGCCCAGGCACGAATATCCAGCGTCTCGCTCCACTGGGCACTGCGACTGAACTGGATCACCCCGCCGCTCATATTGGGCGCCAGCATGTTCCACCATTTGCCTTCCCACTTAAAATCGCGGTTAACGTTGGAAATCCCACTGATCCCGGCGTAGTACGCACGTTCAATGCAGACGGCAGTTGTGCATTTTTCCAGCAGTTTTTCCCAGTGGAGATACTCTTTATCGTTTGCCGCCAGACCATCCTGATGAATCGCCTGCTGATAAACCACCGACAGGGTGCTGTCGAGCCAGTGCAAGTTGTCGTTATTGCAGATGGTATTTTCCAGCGGGGTGACGGCGCGCTGGCAGTTCACGGCCATCGCACTGCCACTTAACATTAACGTGAGGCAAAACAGAAAACGGCAAAAGCGAGGGATCATATTTGTTCAACTTTCATCCAATAATAGAGCTATTGTGGCGAATGGATCAGCGCTTTGCAATATAAACCCATTCACGATAACTATATGAATAGAAAATGAAAATGAAGTGTTAAGTTCTGTTTGTATTTTGTCGCATTAAAAGAGGGGATGTATAATTTATGGATGCTTAATGATGAAAATTGATAGTAGCAATCTAACCATGGCGACGGTGGCAGCTTACGGTTCACAGATGGAATCCTCGCGAAGCCCATTAGGGACCAGACGTTCTAGCGGCAATGCCTGCCCACAAAGTGGTTACTGGCAAATAGATAATCCTGCAGTCACTAACGTGGTTAATGTGAAAAAGGGCGACACGATGCCCTGGCAAAATGGTTATCCGGTTAACTGGAAATTGATTGAGTATGATTTGAAAAACGAATAATTCATTTCTTTTGCTATGGCTGGAAAATTGCTTTTCCGCTTATCCAGGAAATAAAATTTCCCTCCCCCCCCCCTCACAATAATCATTGAATCAACATCACAGCAACATTTACCCCTTTTCCTAATACTTCGTAAAATAAATATTCCCGCGTAGAAAGTGTTAATTCTATAAGTATTGTCAACGCATGAAAAGAAGTTGAGTTAATTTCATTATAAACAACAAGTTAACATGTATATATGTAAACAAAAGATCGTTTTAATCTATCAATACCTCGATTTCGATCGATATTAACAAATAGATCTCCTTACGTTCCATTCATTGACCGCATCGATCGATAACCATTATTCGATCGGCTTTGACAATTAAAAAATGAGCATGTACGCTTCCCACAAATCGAATTTCTCTCGTCGTTGTTAATTAATTGTTAGGATGATTCATCCTCTTATTTAGCGACAATTCATCCCTGTTACCAGGCATGTTTTGCGCTTTTTTTCTATTTCTATCTCTTATTGTTTATAGCCTGTACGATCCGGAGTACACAGTGATCAAAAGTTTGAATTTCAGAAGGCCGTTGAATATTTGTTTTTCCGCGATGGCTTTTACCCTCATTTTAGTTTGTCTTATGATCACCCTGGCACAGTGGACAGATATTAAAGATTCGTATAAAAGGCTGAACAATTATTACGTCAACAATATGGCGTCCTTTTTTGATAAATATCTGAGTGGATATGAAGATATCCTCAGAGAGATGGCGCGCGTCGCCGCCGATCAGCATAAGTTTAGCCATATCGAAGAGACGGATTTACCCCTGCGAAACTGGTTAATTGAGCGCCTGCGCATCATGCCGGATGCGGTGTCTATTATTCATGCCGATGATGACGGGCATTTCATTCGCCTGCCCTACACGGGCGCGCTCAGCAAGAAAAACATCAACTGGGACCCACGTCAGGCCGCCTGGTTTACGATTGCTGTGGAAGATACCGAGGTCGCCCACTACACCATTAACACCGATCCTTTTACCGGAAAAGAACAGGTCCTGACGATATCACTTCCCATTATCAACGGCGAGGATGGTTCGAACGACGGCGTGCTGGCCCTCAATCTGGATGTGGAAAAAAGCGAAGAAATTCTCATTAATTCTCTGCCGCCGATGAAGAGCAAAACCTTCCTGATGAGCCGACGCGGTAAAGTCATCATTAACCCGGGTCACGCTATCGAGCCAGACACCTTAAAGGCGATCGCCGATCACGCCCGAGAGTATCGCGGGGATTTTTACTTCAACAGGCATTACTATTTCTATCGTGCCATCTCACCACAAGGATGGTTTGTCGTTCAGCAGGTGGCTGAACATGAGATGAACCAATTGGTGCTGCACGAAAGTATCAAAGTGACTTATGGAATGGCCTTTGCGCTGGTGGTGCTGCTTTTCTGCTGGTGGGCATCCCGGGCGGCGCTGAATACGATTTATATGCGTATCGCCAATGGGATCAGAAACGGTGCAATTAAGCCTACCGCTGTAGAAGAACTGCTATTTGATGAGATCCATAGTGCGAGGCTGCGTCAGGAACAGATTGAGCATGATGCGCTGACCGATGGCCTGACCGGTCTCGGAAATCGCCGCGCCTTTGACCATGACATCGAAGAGTACAATGGGCAAAACAATACCCATATCGCGATGATCGACATCGATAATTTCAAAACCGTCAATGACACCTGGGGCCACATGACCGGCGATATGGTGCTTAAAACCACTGCCGAAATCGGGCTACGCCTGCGCGGGCTGGAAACTATCACACTCTATCGCTACGGCGGTGAAGAAATTGCCGTGTTGTTCAAGGATGTTTCCATCGAAAAGGCGCAAAGCTATCTCGAAAAATGGCGAATTACGTTGAATACCAGAAGTTTCCGCGAAAAAGATCTGCGAGTTTCGTTCAGTGCCGGACTGTGCAAAATGGGGGATAGCTCGGTCTCTGAGGTCATCGCTCAGGCCGATAAGCTGCTCTATCAGGCGAAAAAAACCGGGAAAAATAAGGTCCTGACCGGTTAACTTGCCAACGCCGCAATATGTCCCCGCCGGTTTAAGTCTGACATGCGTTGTGTCGTTTTAAACGGGTAACCTTTTGGCTATGAGGCTGGTATGGAAAAAAGTACACATTTTGTCGTTCAGAGTGTCGAAAAAAACAGGCTCGATGCTGGCATCGATTTTGTCATTCAACCTATTTTCGATCTCTCGCGCTTCGTCTGCATTGGCGGCGAGGTGCTGGTGCGCGGCACCCATCGGCGCAATATTGTTCCGCCAAACCTCTTTATTCGTCAACTGGAAGAGACGGGTGGGATCGTGCCAATGGGCGATTACGTTATGGCTCAGGCGTTTGCATTTATCGCCAGGAAGCAGCAGGCATTGCGAGAAAACCAGCTCTTCACACTGAATATTTCTCAGATTCAGTTGAACGACAGCGCTTTTGCCGCGCGCGCCATTAACCTGCTGCAACAAAACCATCTGCCTCCACGAAACTTCGTTTTTGAAATTACGGACAGCGTCGATTGCCCGGAACCCGCCATTCGCCAAAACCTCGAACAGCTGAGCCACGCGGGCATTCAGCTCGCCTGGGACGGAATTAACGGCCTGGAGAGGCTGCACGCCAGGCTCGCCGTCTGGACAACCGACTACATTAAACTGGACAAAAGCTGTCTTGCCGCAGCGAATCTCGACAACACCTGTTTGATGCTGGACGATATCAATAAAAGAGATATCGACGTAATTATCGAAGGCGTTGAAAACTATACCCATGTCTCCACCATGCTGCGTCACGGAGTGAAATATGGACAAGGTTTTCTCTTCTCTCGGCCTCTCAGCAAAGAGCATTTTCACCAGGAATATATGCAGCCCGAACGCTAACAGACTGCCTGCCCGACCATGCGTATAAGAAAATAATCCTCATGTATCAGCAATATCTTCTTCGAACAAAAAAGAACAGAGTCATCATTTCATGTATGGCCTTTGTGCTGACATTCGTTGTGACCGCGATGATTGCGCTGGCCAGCATGTATAACCATCAGAAAAAAAATAGTGAGAATGAGGCACCCGTTTATATCCAGGCAGACCATGAGCCCCGGTTGAATCACACGTTAAAGGCCATGGCGACATCCTGGATTTCTGTCAGTTTTATCCTTGCGATGTCCTGTATTATGGCGGGCGTCGTCTGGCGACTGGCGGTGCGTCGCCACTCTCTTTATCACCAGCTGGCCAATGCGATTCGGCAGCGTAAGATCCACCCGCATTATCAGCCGCTGATTTGCGCCCATACCAATGTCGTCTCAGGCGCGGAGATCCTCGCTCGCTGGCGTCATCATGAGTTGGGGTTTATTCCACCGGACCTGTTTATCCCGGTGGCGGAGCGCACGGCGTTGATTATCGATTTAACGGAAAGCCTGCTGGAGCAAGTGGTGAAGGATATTCAGCAAGGCACAATGACGCTCCAGCCTGGGTTTAACCTTAATCTCAATATCAGCTACAGCCATTTGACGGATGACGCCTTCGATGCCTTTGTAGACCGCTGGGCACCGGTTTTGGCGGCACAGGGCCTGACGCTGGTCTTTGAAATTACCGAGCGCGAAAACATTGATATTGGCGAGGCGATGGCGAGGAAGGTAACCCACATAAAAAGTAGTGGCATCAAGATTGCGCTGGATGATTTCGGCACCGGCTTTTCGAATCTGGCGTTTATTGCCAACCTTAGCCCCGACTACATCAAAATCGACCGCATGTTTGTCCGTCAGATCACGCGCGATACCGCCACGCCGCTGATTGACTGCGTGATTGATATGGCGAAAAGAATGAACATTCTCACCACCGCAGAAGGCGTGGAGTATGACTATCAGGTGGAGTATCTGAAGGCGAATCAGATCGACTGTTTACAGGGTTATTTCTATGCAAAACCGCTCGCATTTGGTGATTTTGTGACATTTTTAAGAAATTACGCCGCCAGGTAAAAACAAAAAGCCCCGAAAGGGGCTTTTTTAATACTGATGTCTGCAAACCTTAGAACGGGATGTCGTCGTCGAAATCCATTGGTGGTTCATTAGACGGTGCTGGAGCAGACTGCTGCTGCGGACGAGACTGCGCGCCGCCGCTGAACTGATTGCCGCCCTGTGGCTGCTGAGGCTGACCCCAGCTACCCTGCTGCTGCTGGCCGCCGCCTGCAGGTGCGCCACCGCCCTGACGGCCACCCAGCATCTGCATGGTGCCGCCGACGTTTACCACAACTTCAGTGGTGTACTTTTCTGCACCGGACTGATCGGTCCATTTACGGGTACGAAGCTGACCTTCGATATACACCTGAGAACCTTTACGCAGATATTCACCAGCTACTTCTGCCAGTTTGCCGAACAGCACAACGCGGTGCCATTCAGTCTGCTCTTTCATCTCACCGGTCGCTTTATCACGCCAGGATTCGGAAGTAGCCAGCGTAATGTTGGCAACTGCGCCACCACTCGGCATGTAGCGTACTTCCGGGTCCTGGCCCAGATTACCGACGAGAATCACCTTGTTTACGCCTCTGCTGGCCATGATTGTGTCTCCTGAATACGTTTCTTAATAGTGTAAACGCGCGAGTGTACCATTTCCACGGTGCAATTTGATAGCTGCGACCGCGATTCCACAGAACTCACGCTACCTAAACATTGTTGCACATTAAATCGGAATCTGCTTTCCAATACTGTATATTAAAACAGGTCAGATTGTGTCATAATTAGCCGTTTCTGCCGTTTGTCCTTCAAACAAACCAGGCATCCGAGTCTCTACCGGGAAAGGTGAATGGATAAGATCGAAGTACGGGGCGCCCGCACCCATAATCTCAAGAATATCAACCTCATAATCCCTCGCGACAAGCTGATTGTCGTGACCGGGCTATCGGGTTCTGGCAAGTCATCTCTGGCTTTCGACACCTTGTATGCCGAAGGACAGCGTCGTTACGTTGAATCGCTCTCCGCCTATGCGCGTCAGTTCCTGTCACTGATGGAAAAGCCAGACGTCGACCATATCGAAGGGTTGTCGCCTGCCATTTCCATTGAGCAGAAATCAACGTCCCACAACCCGCGTTCTACGGTCGGTACGATTACTGAAATTCATGACTATCTGCGTCTGCTGTTTGCCCGCGTGGGCGAGCCGCGCTGCCCGGATCATGACGTGCCGTTGGCCGCGCAAACCGTCAGTCAGATGGTGGATAACGTGCTGGCGCAGCCTGAAGGCAAGCGCCTGATGCTGCTGGCGCCTATCATTAAAGACAGGAAAGGCGAGCACACCAAAACGCTGGAAAACCTGGCAAGCCAGGGCTACATCCGCGCGCGTATCGACGGGGAAGTGTGTGACCTTTCCGATCCGCCGAAGCTGGAACTGCAAAAGAAACACACCATTGAAGTGGTGATTGACCGCTTTAAAGTGCGCGACGATCTCACGCAGCGTCTGGCCGAATCGTTCGAAACGGCGCTGGAGCTGTCGGGTGGGTCCGCTATCGTCGCGGATATGGACGATGTGAAAGCTGAAGAGCTGCTCTTCTCCGCGAACTTTGCCTGTCCGATTTGCGGCTACAGCATGCGCGAACTGGAACCGCGTCTGTTCTCGTTCAACAACCCGGCTGGCGCGTGCCCTACCTGTGATGGTCTGGGCGTGCAGCAATATTTCGATCCGGATCGCATCATTCAGAATCCGGAGCTTTCGCTGGCGGGTGGCGCGATTCGCGGCTGGGATCGCCGTAATTTCTACTATTTCCAGATGCTGAAATCCCTGGCCGAACACTATAAGTTCGACATCGAAGCGCCGTGGGCGAGCTTAAGCCCGAATGTTCATAAAGTGGTGCTGTCAGGTTCCGGCAAAGAGAACATCGAGTTCAAGTACATGAACGATCGCGGCGATACTTCCGTGCGCCGCCATCCGTTCGAAGGCGTGTTGCATAACATAGAACGCCGCTACAAAGAGACCGAGTCCAGCGCAGTGCGCGAGGAGCTGGCGAAGTTTATCAGCAACCGCTCCTGCACCACCTGTGAAGGAACGCGTCTGCGCCGCGAGGCTCGCCATGTCTTTGTCGAGAACACGGCGCTACCGACCATCTCAGACATGAGCATCGGCCACGCGATGGACTTCTTCACCAATCTTAAGCTCTCCGGCCAGCGCGCGCAGATTGCTGAGAAAGTGCTGAAAGAGATAGGCGATCGCCTGAAGTTCCTCGTGAACGTCGGCCTGAACTACCTGTCACTTTCTCGCTCAGCGGAGACCCTCTCCGGCGGCGAAGCGCAGCGTATCCGTCTGGCAAGCCAGATTGGCGCGGGCTTAGTCGGGGTGATGTATGTGCTGGATGAGCCGTCCATCGGCCTGCACCAGCGCGATAACGAACGCCTGCTCGGCACGCTGATCCACCTGCGTAATTTGGGTAACACAGTGATTGTGGTCGAGCACGACGAAGACGCAATCCGCGCCGCAGACCACGTCATCGATATCGGCCCTGGCGCGGGTGTGCATGGCGGCCAGGTGGTCGCCGAAGGGACACTGGCCGACATCATGGCCGTTCCGGAGTCGTTGACCGGGCAGTTCATGAGCGGCAAACGCAAAATCGACGTGCCGAAGCAGCGCGTTGCGGCCAACCCAGAGAAAGTGCTGAAGCTGACTGGCGCGCGCGGCAACAACCTGAAAGACGTCACGCTGACGCTGCCGGTTGGGCTGTTCACCTGTGTCACCGGGGTGTCGGGTTCCGGTAAATCGACGCTGATTAACGATACCTTGTTCCCGATTGCACAGACTCAGCTGAACGGCGCAACGCTCGCCGAGCCAGCGCCATATCGCGACATTCAGGGCCTGGAACATTTCGATAAAGTGATCGATATCGACCAAAGCCCGATTGGCCGTACGCCGCGTTCAAACCCGGCTACATATACGGGCGTCTTTACGCCTGTACGTGAACTGTTTGCCGGTGTTCCTGAATCACGCTCGCGCGGGTATACGCCAGGACGTTTCAGCTTTAACGTGCGCGGTGGCCGCTGTGAAGCCTGTCAGGGCGACGGTGTGATTAAAGTTGAAATGCACTTCCTGCCGGATATCTACGTGCCGTGCGATCAGTGCAAAGGCAAGCGCTATAACCGCGAAACCCTGGAGATTAAGTACAAAGGCAAAACGATCCACGAAGTGCTGGATATGACCATTGAAGAGGCGCGTGAGTTCTTCGATGCGGTGCCTGCGCTGGCGCGTAAGCTGCAAACGCTGATGGACGTGGGGCTGACCTACATTCGTCTCGGGCAGTCAGCGACAACGCTCTCCGGCGGGGAAGCCCAGCGCGTGAAGCTGGCGCGTGAACTGTCGAAACGCGGCACGGGCCAGACGCTGTATATTCTGGATGAGCCAACCACCGGCCTGCACTTTGCCGATATCCAGCAGTTGCTTGAAGTGCTGCATCAGCTGCGCGATCAGGGCAATACGATTGTGGTCATTGAGCACAATCTGGATGTCATCAAAACCGCAGACTGGATTGTGGATCTCGGTCCGGAAGGCGGCAGCGGCGGCGGTGAAATCCTCGTCTCCGGTACGCCAGAGACAGTTGCCGAGTGCGAAGCCTCGCACACCGCGCGCTTCCTTAAACCTCTGCTGTAATCCTCAGTCTGAAAGCTGCTGTCGGGTATTTTCCGGCAGCAGCTCAAAGGCCTGCTTGTAAGAGGCATCCACCAAATAGTAAATCTGCGAATCGGGCAGCGAGCCGTCGAGATAGACGGTGCTCCAGTGCGCTTTATTCAGATGCTTGCTCGGGCGCACATCGCTGTGCTGCTGACGCAACAAGTCCGCCAGTTCCGGGCTGGTTTTTAACGATGCCGCCGGACGCCCTTCTACCTCTTTTACCATCGCAAACAGCACGTCAGCCACTTTGATCTGCGTGGCTTTCCAGTCGCTGTGGACACTCTGCCCGGCGCCCGGTTTATTCATGCAATATTGCAGTATCTCCGAAATTGTCATCTTTGCTCCCCTGTGAGTGGGTTGAGTGCGACCTGAGGACTTGCCTCTTTAAGTGTGCAGCAAGACGACAAAAGGTAAACCCGGGCAGGCCCAATTTGTACAAATAATCATCGATTATCAGTATTCAGAATTAACAATCACCTCTTCGCCAAAAGAGCCGGCCATAGGCAGCGGGCGGTACGTCGAGTTGGAGGCGCGCAGAACGCGGATGCCACGGGCACCGACATCACGGGCGGCAGAGATATCGTTATCCGAATCGCCGTAGAACACTTTGATATTTTTCTGTTCCAGCCACTGGGTTTTGGTGTTTTGCCCGTGCTTATCCCCGGCAAAAATTACCGGATTCATATTCGCTGGCGGAATAGAAAAATCGCCCTGCAGGGTTTTGCTGACGGTTTCCGTTTTGGTCTGGCTGCGACCGGTGATGAAATAGATGCTGTCGCCGCGTTTTACGTGCATCGCAATCAGTGCGCGACCCACCTCTTTCGGGATACTGAATTCATCCCAGCCGTTGTTCATTTTTTCCCAGAATTCCGGGTTCTTCAGATACTCCTCGCTCTCAGGCGAGTAGGTTTTTTTGCCTCGCCAGAAGCCAGGGCTGGAAAAGAGGACGGTATCGTCGATGTCAAAACCAACAGCCATTGGCGCGCGGCCCATCAGGCTATTTTCAATTTGTGCCACGGAGACCCAGTGAATGGGGGCTTGTTCAGCCAGAATGGCGGCGGTGGTTCCGGTGTAAAGCGGCGTTGGTGCGGAGGCTCGGGCACCGACTGCACTATTAAGCGAGAACAATAAGCAGGCGGCGCTGAGCGCCAGTGTGATCTTGCGCATGTATTCCCCTGAATATTCAGTTTGTTATCGTTTTAAATTGAGCGAATGGTCAAAAATCTATCAGACCTTAACCCCTGAGCCAGGCGAAGGAAAGGAAATTTTTCAGATTGTCCCTGGTAAAGGGAGGGATATCACAAAGCGGGAAAAACAAAAAAGCCGGGTGGCCATTGCGCCTTACCCGGCCTGCGATTCAGGTCGTGGTCACCGTTATTGGCCCGGTACGCACAGCGCCACCGGGCGTTAATGGGTACGAACCCAAAAGAGTAAGTGAGTGCTTACATCACAGCCGCAAACGCCTGTGCGACGCGCTGAACGTTATGCGCATTCAGCCCTGCGACACACATGCGGCCGCTGGCAATCATATAGACGCCAAACTCTTCACGCAGACGATCGACCTGCTGCGCGCTCAGCCCGGTGTAGCTGAACATCCCACGCTGCTTGAGCAGATAATCGAAGTTATGCTCCGGTAACGCGCTTTTCAGGGCGTTAACCAGCGCCTGACGCATCGCCAGAATACGCGTACGCATCGCTTCCACTTCAGCAAGCCAGGTCGCTTTCAGGCCCTCATCGCCCAGAACCGTCGCCACGACCTGCGCACCGAAAGCTGGCGGGCTGGAGTAGATACGACGCACGGTGGCTTTGAGCTGGCCAAGCACGCGGCCTGCTGCCTGTTCGTCTTCGCAGACCACCGACAACCCGCCGACACGCTCGCCGTACAGGGAGAAAATCTTCGAGAAGGAGTTGCTCACCAGTGCTGGCAGCCCGGCGCTGGCAATCGCGCGGATCGCGTAGGCATCCTCTTCCATGCCTGCGCCAAAGCCCTGATAGGCGATGTCGAGGAACGGGATCAGATTCCGCGCTTTCAGCACCTCAATGACCGCATCCCACTGGCTGTTGGTCAGATCCGAACCGGTTGGGTTGTGGCAGCATGGATGCAGCAGGACGATGCTGCGCTCCGGCAAGGTGTGCAGTTTTTCCAGCAGCGCTTCAACGCGTACACCTTTGGTGTCGTTGTCGAACCACGGATAGGTGCTGACGGCAAAGCCCGCGCCTTCAAAAATCGCGACGTGGTTTTCCCAGGTCGGATCGCTGACCCATACGCCTGAATCGGGGAAGTATTTTTTCAAAAAATCGGCGCCCACTTTCAGCGCACCGGAACCACCCAGCGTCTGAATAGTCGCGACGCGTTTTTGCGTTAATACCGCATGATCGGCACCAAACAGCAGCGGCGCAATGGTGTTGCGGTAGGTATTCAGCCCTTCCATCGGCAGATAGAGCGAGGCGCCGTGCGGCACCGCGTTGAGACGCGCTTCGGCTTCGGCCACCGCCTGCAGTTGAGGAATAATGCCGTCTTCGTTGTAGTAAAGACCGATGCTGAGGTTCACTTTGTCGCTGCGTGAATCTTCTTTGAAACGCTCCATTAAGGAGAGAATGGGGTCGCCGGCGTAGGCGTCAACTTTCTGGAACACGCGATGTATCTCCGGATATCTGTCAGGCAGGGATTTCAACAATAAACCGGAAGCGCGAGAAGATCGAGGGGATGTTCATCACAAGGTGCATGCCGGGTGAGGCGAAGCCGCCACCCGGCACTCAATGGGCGTTAATCGACGTACTTCATCGCCACCCGCGACGTGAGGCGCGTGATAAGTTCGTAAGCACTCACTTTCGTAATTTCAGCAATGCGCTCAACGGGTAAACCTTCGCCCCACATCACGACCGGATCGCCCGCTTTGTCGGCGGCATCAGGCCCGAGATCGACGCAAATCATGTCCATCGCGACACGCCCGACAAGTTTCACCTGACGGCCATTCACCAGCACGGGCGTACCGGACGGTGCCGCGCGCGGATAACCGTCGCCGTAGCCCATCGCCACCACGCCCAGACGCGTATCGCGCTCGCTCACCCAGGTGCCGCCGTAGCCAACCGGTTCACCCGCCTGATGCTCACGCACGGCAATCAGGCTGGAGACCAGCGACATCACCGGCTGGAAGCCAAAATCAGGCCCCCAGGGTTTACTTTCCAGCGGCGAAACGCCGTAGAGAATAATGCCCGGACGCGCCCAGTCGAAGTGCGACTGCGGCCAGAGCAAAATACCGCCGGACGCCGCGATAGAGCGCATTCCCGCCTTGCCTTCGCAGAAGGTGTTAAAGATGTCGAGCTGCTGCTCCGTGGCGCCGCACTCAGGCTCATCGGCACGGGCAAAGTGGCTGACGATATTCACCGGCTGACGCACGTTTTTGCACTGGCTCAGGCGCTGATAAAACGCCTCTGCCTGCTCCGGGCGCACGCCCAGGCGATGCATGCCGGTGTCGAGTTTCATCCACACGGTGACCGGCTCGCTGAGGGTCGCAGCTTCTAGTGCGGCCAGCTGCTCTTCGTTATGCACGGCGGTGTGGAGATGCTGATCGGCAATCGTCGTCAGATCGTCGGCTTCGAAAAAGCCTTCGAGTAACAGAATCGGTTGGGTGATGCCGCCCGCGCGCAGGTGCAGGGCTTCTTCGAGACGGGCGACGCCAAAGGCATCGGCATCAGGGAGCGTTCGCGCGGTCTCAAGAAGACCGTGTCCGTAAGCGTTCGCTTTCACGACTGCAACGAGCTTACTGGCGGGCGCCAGTTCACGCAGACGTTGCAGGTTGTGTCGCAGAGCGCGGCGGTTAATGACTACAGTTGCCGCTTGCATTCGAATTCCTTGCCTTAATGAAATAAATCCAATCCTCTAAATCATTTGCGTTCCAGCGGCGGTGGCTGTGACGCGAAGGATGACGAGGATTTATTCGTCGTCGTACTGCGGCCCCGCATAATTATCAAAACGCGACCACTGACCGTTAAACGTCAGACGCACCGTCCCGATCGGGCCGTTACGCTGCTTACCAATAATAATTTCCGCGATGCCTTTCATGTCGCTGTTCTCGTGATAGACCTCGTCACGGTAGATGAACATGATCAAGTCGGCATCCTGCTCGATGGAGCCTGATTCACGCAGGTCGGAGTTGACCGGGCGCTTATCGGCACGTTGTTCCAGGGAGCGGTTAAGCTGTGACAGCGCCACGACGGGCACCTGCAACTCTTTGGCTAACGCCTTGAGTGAGCGAGAAATTTCTGCAATTTCCAGAGTACGGTTATCGGAGAGCGACGGCACGCGCATCAGCTGCAGGTAGTCAATCATGATAAGGCCGATACCGCCGTGTTCGCGGGCGATACGGCGCGCACGGGAGCGCACTTCCGTCGGCGTCAGGCCGGAGGAGTCATCGATATAGATGTTCCGTTTTTCCAGCAGAATGCCCATGGTGCCTGAAATGCGCGCCCAGTCTTCGTCGTCAAGCTGACCGGTACGAATACGGGTCTGATCCACGCGCGACAGGGACGCCAGGGAACGCATCATAATCTGGTCCGATGGCATCTCAAGACTGAAGATAAGCACCGGTTTATCCTGCAACATCGCCGCGTTTTCGACGAGGTTCATCGCAAATGTCGTTTTACCCATCGACGGACGCGCCGCGACGATAATCAGATCCGACGGCTGCAAACCGGCGGTTTTTTTGTTGAGATCGTCGTAACCGGTATTTACGCCGGTCACGCCGTCATGCGGCTGCTGGAAAAGCTGTTCGATACGCGCGACGGTGGAGTCGAGCACGTCGGCGATATTTCGCGGACCTTCGTCTTTATTGGCGCGGCTTTCGGCGATCTTGAAGACGCGGGATTCGGCGAGGTCCAGCAAATCTTCGCTGGTACGGCCCTGTGGATCAAAGCCCGCTTCGGCGATCTCGTTCGCAACGGCGATCATCTCGCGCACAACGGCGCGTTCGCGCACGATATCTGCATAAGCGCTGATGTTCGCCGCACTTGGCGTATTTTTCGATAACTCTGCCAGATAGGCAAATCCACCGACCGAATCCAGCTGCCCCTGACGCTCCAGCGATTCCGCCAGTGTAATCAGGTCAATCGGGCTACCGGCTTCCTGCAGGCGCGCCATTTCGGTAAAGATATGGCGGTGTGGACGGGTATAAAAATCGTCGGATACCACGCGCTCGGCGACATCGTCCCAGCGCTCGTTGTCCAGCATTAAACCGCCCAACACCGACTGTTCCGCTTCAATCGAGTGCGGCGGGACTTTGAGTCCGGCGACCTGCAAATCGCGCTCGCGAGGCTCAGTCTGTTTGTTGAAGGGTTTATTTCCTGCCATAGTGAATGGATTACCATAAATTGAGAGACGGGGAAGTATAACCGTCTGCAAATGAATCGACAAAGGAGTTCAACGTGGCAACTCGTATCGAATTTCACAAGCATGGTGGTCCGGAAGTCCTCAAGGCCGTGGAGTTTACCCCCACGCCGCCTGGGGAAAATGAAATCCAGGTCGAAAACAAGGCCATCGGTATCAACTATATCGACACCTACATTCGCGGCGGGCTTTATCCACCGCCAGCCCTGCCGAGCGGTCTGGGGACCGAGGCCGCAGGTGTCGTGGTGAAAATCGGCAGCGGCGTGAAGCATATTAAAGAAGGCGATCGCGTGGTGTACGCCCAGTCGCCGTTGGGCGCGTACAGTTCGATTCACAACGTGCCCGCCGATAAGGCCGCCATTCTGCCGAACGCGATCTCATTCGAACAGGCCGCCGCCTCCTTCCTGAAAGGGCTGACGGTCTATTATCTGCTGCGCAAAACCTACGAAATCAAACCTGACGAGCAGTTCCTGTTCCACGCCGCAGCGGGTGGCGTTGGGCTTATCGCCTGCCAGTGGGCAAAAGCGCTGGGCGCAAAACTGATCGGTACCGTCGGCAGCGCCCAAAAAGCGCAGCGGGCGTTACAGGCTGGCGCGTGGCAGGTGATCAACTATCGCGAAGAGAGCATCGCCGAGCGGGTGAAAGAGATCACCGGCGGCAAGAAACTGCGCGTGGTGTATGACTCGGTAGGGAAAGACACCTGGGAAGCGTCGCTGGACTGCCTGCAGCGTCGGGGTTTGATGGTGAGCTTTGGCAACGCCTCGGGCGCGGTCACCGGGGTGAATCTGGGTATTCTGAATCAGAAAGGCTCGCTGTACGTGACGCGCCCTTCCCTGCAAGGTTACATCACCACCCGTGACGAACTGACAGAAGCCAGCAATGAGCTATTTTCGCTGATCGCCAGCGGCGTGATTAAAGTGGACGTGGCTGAGGCGCAGAAATATCCGCTGAGCGATGCACAGCGCGCGCATGAGGTGCTGGAGAGTCGTGTGACGCAGGGATCGAGTTTGCTGATCCCTTAAAAAAGAATTAGGGCTTCCCGTAGGAAGCCCTTTCTTTTTTTAGTTCGGCTGTATGTAGGGTACAGCTCGATGAATTCTTTAACGGCGGCAATAGTGACAGATTCGATAAGTAAATCCTATTCTGTTCTAAGCATCGCTGCCGGAAAAGTTGCAGGTATGTGACGAAGACCTCAATACCTTAGTAACGAAAGCGGTTATTGCGCTGATACTGTGGGACTTTTGGCGCTTTTATCGCCCGAATTACCCACACCACGGCCACCGCCAACAGCAACCACGGCAACAGTTTTAGCATCAGTGCAAACAGCCCACCGATAAACATCACCACCGTCGCCACAACCAGTGCCGCCAGAATGCCAAGCAGCGAAATTCCGGTCGCCATCAGCATGACAAAAAATCCAATCACAAACAGCAATTCCAGCATGGCTCTCTCCCACGTCAATACCATAAAGATGTAGTGACTATTACAAGAAATGTGCCAAATTTAACTTATTGAAATATAAACAAAACGCCCCGCGAACATTCGCAGGGCGTGGTGAATTTGACGAACTTTTAGTGAAAATTATCGCTTGTCAGCGACCAGACGCAGGGCCTGCTCCAGCACTTCAATATCCGCCCCGGCTTTATGCGCGTTTTCACTCAAGTAGCGACGCCACTGACGCGCCCCTGGAATGCCCTGGAACAACCCGAGCATATGACGCGTTACGTGGCCCAGATAGGTGCCATTGCTCAGCTCACGTTCGATGTACGGGTACATGGCACGCACCACGGCCACCGGATCGCTATCGGCGCGCTCAACGCCAAAGATCTCGCGATCCACCGAGGCCAGAATGCCCGGATTCTGATACGCCTCGCGGCCTACCATGACGCCATCCATATGTTCTAAATGGGCTTTGGCTTCGTTGAGAGACTTGATACCGCCGTTAATCGACATTGTCAGATGCGGGAAATCACGCTTCAGCTGATACACGCGCGGGTAGTCCAGCGGCGGAATTTCACGGTTCTCTTTTGGACTAAGACCGGACAACCAGGCTTTACGCGCGTGGATAATAAACATCTCGCACTCGCCCTTCCCGGATACAGTGTCGATGAAATCGCACAGGAATTCGTAGCTGTCCTGATCGTCGATGCCGATACGGGTTTTGACCGTCACCGGAATCGACACCACATCGCGCATCGCTTTGACGCAATCCGCCACCAGTTGGGCATTCCCCATCAGGCATGCGCCGAACATGCCGTTCTGCACGCGATCGGACGGGCAGCCGACGTTGAGGTTAATTTCGTCGTACCCACGCTCTTGCGCCAGTTTCGCACAATGCGCCAGCGCCGCCGGATCGCTGCCACCAAGCTGCAACGCAACCGGATGCTCTTCTTCGCTATAGGCCAGATAGTCGCCCTTTCCGTGAATGATCGCCCCGGTGGTGACCATTTCGGTGTACAGCAGCGTGTGGCGAGAGAGCTGACGCAGGAAATAGCGGCAGTGTCTGTCGGTCCAGTCGAGCATCGGCGCGATGGAAAAACGGTGTGCAGGGAAATCGGACTGTAGTTCTGACGGCATGGCGAAGTTTTAAGCATGTGGTGGAAAAGGGGCGCTACTATAGCACAAAGAAAAGCCGGAGGCGCATGGCCTCCGGTCGTCTTAGAAGGTGACGCTCAGCTGCGCGCCTGCCCCCCAGGTTTTGTCCTCGCCGTACAGACCCATCAGATCCACATGGACCGCGTTGAACGGCGCAAAGCCAACACCGCCGGTGAAGACGTTGCTGTCATTGTCCTTCACGTCCGCGCGATAACCGGCGCGCACCGCCAGCCAGCTGAGCGGCGTGACCTCGGCGCCGACGCCGACGTACTGAGAGTTATCTTCGCTCTTGAAGCCTTTGGTTTCAGTCAGATCGCCATCGGCAGTCAGGGTCACCAGATCGTTATGCCAGGCCACGCCCGCAGTCACCAGCGGACGGATCTGGTAGGTGTCTTTGTAGCTCACCACGTCACCCGTGCGGCCATTGCGGATACGGATATCTTTGGTATCGATATCGCGCGACATCAGGTTCTGCCCGCTCAAGCCCACCGTCCAGTTCTCGCCAAAATCGGCGGCCACACCGGCATCCACGTTAAAGCCAGTATCGTCCGTGCGATAGCGGCTGCTGTTCCAGTCGCTGCTGTCGTAGGTGTAAATGGAGGTGGTGTAGTTGTAGAGCCAGGTTTTTTGCAGTTTTGGCGTGATACCGACGGAGACCGGCACATCGCCAATATCAAACTGACGGGCCACCGCGACGCCATAGTCAGAGACAATCGCCGCCCGGCCTGAGGCCGTGGAGTTGAGGTTTTTGGTGATCTCATCCGAACCGTTAAGAGCGGCATCAAGCGCGACGCTGCCCGCCACCAGTTTACTGTTCTGGATGCTGCGCAGATAATCGATATCCTGCTGGTCAATAGAGGAGCTTACCCGTGCGTGAGCGTTGCCTTTCGCCACAAAGGCGACCGCCAGCACGTTATTTGGAATGCTGACCGCAATCCCGGCACCGGCGGTGGCGCGAGCGGTTTTACCTTTCAGATCGTCCAGCTCGTCAGCGAGATCTTTCGCGGCACTCTGAAACTGGTTAACGGATCCCAAAGGATTGGCGATGATCTCAGCCGCTGTCAGGCTGTTAATCACATCGTCGTAGTAATCGACTTTATCGCTGATATCGTCGATCTGATCCTGCAGATTATCTTTGTCGGTAATCTGTGCGCCGACCGAAGGCAAAATAACGGTAATGTCGTCATCCGGTTTTGCTTTTGCCAGCAGTGCCGGGTTAATAAACGCTCCGCTACCGTAATTGCCTGATGCAACGCCAGTACCGCCCATCGCGTCGCTACGCGCTTCTGTCCAGGTATTGGCTGCTCCCGCCTCGTTTGCCATAAACAGGGAGACAGCGATGCTAACCACCGAAAATTTAAAATGTTTTTTCACAGTATGCTCGTTTTATAGTCTGTTATTAAACAACCCCTGTCAGTTATCACCCATACAGGGACGAACTATTGCTGTGAATAACATCAAAAAGACACGCCTGTTCCCTAAGTTAAATCTTCCGCAAGGCCTGTTGTAATTTGTGACGGCCCTCAATATTTATAGAAGAGGATATTATTTTCGCCCAGGTTTTCCGTCGTGAGGGCCAAAAAATTGCGGCGGATGGTCCACCCAGCGGTCCTCGCGGGTGGCAGCGTAGACCGGGTTGAGCGGGTAATAGATGCGGTTGTGTTTTTTGTTCGCCTCGCCCACCACCAGCAGCCGCACCTCTTCGTCGGTGTTATTGATAAAGGTGTGGCACACGCCGGTTCCGGCCGGAAAACCGACGCTGTCGCCCGGCTCTAGTTTCCATAAATATCCGTTAATCCACGCCTGGGGATACCCTTCAATAACAAAGATAAACTCCTCTTCGTCGCTTTCAGCATGCGGATACGAAGTGCGACGGCCCGGCGGCAGGCGTTCATGGTGGATACCGATCCGCCCAAGCCCCAGTTTGCGGGCCAGCGGTGCACCGATAGCAAAAAGTTCGTCACTGTCTGGATAAGTGGAGTCGTCGGCACCTTCGACGTCGCGCCAGTGCCGGATGCAATCAGGTCTTTTCATTGTATTTTTCCCGTGTGGCGATGGGTCAGGTATAGCACAACTGTGGCGGATCTCGGCGTTTTCAGCAGAACATGGTAAAGTGAGGGTTTTCCAGACTCCATAATTCGAGGTGCGATATGGATAAGACCACGATGCAAGATCTGCTAGCGCAAGCTGAAAAGCTCTGTGCGCAACGCAATGTGCGCCTGACCCCGCAGCGCCTTGAAGTGTTACGTCTGATGAGCCTGCAACGCGGTGCCATCAGCGCCTACGATCTGCTCGATCTGCTGCGCGAAAGCGAGCCGCAGGCGAAACCGCCCACCGTTTATCGCGCGCTGGATTTCCTGCTGGAGCAAGGCTTTGTGCATAAGGTTGAGTCGACTAACAGCTATGTGCTGTGCCATCTGTTCGATCAGCCAACACATACCTCAGCCATGTTTATCTGCGATCGCTGCGGCGCGGTTAAAGAAGAAGGGGCGGAAGGTGTGGAAGATATTATGCATTCGCTGGCGGCTAAAATGGGCTTTGCCCTGCGCCATAACGTGATTGAAGCACACGGGTTGTGTTCAGCCTGTGTCGAAGTGGAAGCCTGTCGTCATCAGGGTGAATGTCAGCATGATCACTCCATTCTGGTGAAGAAAAAACCGCGCTAAAAACGAAGCGGGCGGCCATTAGGCCGCCCTCAGGGATTGTACTTCCGTGTACAACGGGTAGAACTCTGTTACCAGCGGTAGTCGTTGCGTTTTTCCCAGTCAACAACCTCTTTTTCCGCCTGATCTTTCGCGTAGCCGTAGCGTTCCTGAATCTTACCTACCAGCTGTTCGCGTTTACCTTCAATGACGGTCACGTCATCGTCGGTCAGTTTACCCCATTGTTCTTTCGCTTTACCTTTGAACTGTTTCCAGTTACCGCCGATTTCGTCTTTATTCATAATCAGTTCCTCATCGTTCGGTTATCACGTAAATTCGAGTCGTCCGTTACGTTCATTTCTGCTGGACGTGATAATAATTGTAGATAAGGATTCGGCATGCGTGTTGAGATTCAGAATCTTTAACCGTTTCGTCAAATCACGCTATCAGCTAAACCAGCTGTTATTGCGCCAGTGGCGCCGCCAAATCAGCGCTAATGACAGGCCGCGCAAGGCGAGGAACACCGCCAGCGCCAGCCACAAACCGTGGTTGCCGAGCCAGGGCAGCGTGAAGAGCGTCAGGGCGAAACCGGCCGCCGCGACTGCCATGCTGTTGCGCATTTCCGCCCCGCGCGTTGCGCCGATAAACATACCGTCCAGCAGATAGCACCAACCCCCCACCACCGGTAACACGACCTGCCAGATGATGTAGTGATTAGCCAGTTCTCTCAGTTCAGGCAGCGAGGTCAATAGCGCCACAATCTGCCCGCCAAATAAGGCATAGATCAGTGCGAAGACCAGCGCCACCAGCCCAGACTGACGACAGGCCGCGCGCCAGACCTCCTGCAACTGCCCCGCCTCGCGAGCGCCATAGGCCTGGCCTGAATGGGCTTCCACCGCATAGGCAAAACCGTCCAGCGCATAGGCGGTGAACGTCAGCAACGTCATCAGCACTGCGTTTACGGCCACGATCTCCGGCCCCAGGCGCGCGCCGAACACCGTTAAGGCGCCAAAGCAAAGTTGCAGCAGCAGCGAGCGAAGCATGATGTCGCGATTAAGCGCCAGCAGTTTACGGATGTTGCCGTGCCACGCTGTTTTAAGCATCGCGAATGAGATTCCCCGCATGGCCAGCACACGTTTCACCATCCATAGGCCAATGAAGAAAGTGCCGTACTCTGCGACCACCGTTGCAAGCGCCGCCCCCTGCACGTTCATGTGCAGACCCATCACCAGCCACAGATCGAGTACGATGTTGAGTAAATTTCCCACCACCAGCAGGATCACCGGCGCACGCGCGTACTGCACGCCCAGCAACCAGCCAAGCAGAACCAGATTTGCCAGCGATGCCGGTGCGCTGAGCCAGCGGATTTCGAGGAAGCGCCGCGCCTGTTCCAGCACCGCCTCACTACCGCCCACGACATGCAGAGCCAGATCGATGAGCGGCGTGCGCAGCAAAACAATCAGCAGCCCTGCGCCAAGGGCGAGGATCAGCGGCTGCACCAGCGCACGGGCAAGTCGAACGGGATCTTTGGCACCAAACGCCTGGGCAGTCAGCCCGGTGGTGCTCATGCGTAAAAAAAGCAGCAGCATGAAGAGGAAACTGGTCGCCGTCGCGCCAATGGCCACGCCGCCGAGGTAAACAGGGGAATCCAGATGACCAATCACCGCTGTATCCACCAGCCCCAACAGGGGAACGGTGATATTGGAGAAAATCATCGGCAGCGCAAGACGCCACAATGCCTTGTCTGAGGTTGTCAGCAGAGACATGAGAAAGTACCGGGAATTGAGAGTAGACAGTCAGGCTGCGGTGCGACCACAGCCTGTCAGTAAGAGATTACAGCCATTCGCCGTTGCGGATAACACCAACAGCCAGACCTTCAATAGAGAAAGCCTGTTCGCGGAGATCCACCACAATCGGGGAAAACTCGCTGTTTTCTGGCAACAGCTGAACCGTGTTGCCCTGTTTTTTCAGGCGCTTAACGGTCACTTCGTCGTCGATACGCGCAACCACAACCTGCCCGTTACGCACATCCTGCGTTTTATGAACCGCCAGCAGATCGCCATCCAGAATACCGATGTCTTTCATGGACATCCCACTGACGCGCAGCAGGAAATCGGCACTTGGCTTGAACATGGCCGGATCGACCTGATAGTGACCTTCAATATGTTGCTGTGCCAGCAAAGGCTCACCCGCCGCGACGCGCCCCACAAGTGGCAGACCTTCTTCTTCTTCCACCAGCAGGCGAATTCCGCGTGACGCACCAGAGACAATCTCAAGAACGCCTTTACGCGCCAGCGCTTTGAGATGCTCTTCAGCGGCATTTGGAGAACGGAAGCCCAGGCGCTGCGCGATTTCCGCACGCGTCGGTGGCATTCCCGTCTGGCTGATATGATCTCGAATGAGATCAAACACCTCTTGCTGTCTGGCCGTTAACGCTTTCATTCCGCCCCCTGGGTGTATATACAGTTATGCTGTGAGTATATACAGTCAAAGGTGATTTTGGAATCAAAAACTGCACAAAAAACCAGAGACTTATTGGATTCCTGAAGCCTTATCGAAAATGTGACCAAAGAAGCGTGCCCCAGGTGATGGCTGCGATGATAATCGCCAGCAGCACAGCGGCAGAACCCATGTCCTTCGCACGGCCCGACAGCTCATGGAAATCAGAACCGATGCGATCCACCACCGCTTCAATAGCGCTGTTGAGAATTTCCACTATCATCACCAGAAGGACTGAACCAATGAGCAATACGCGGGTTATCGGGTCGACATCCAGAAAACAGGCGATGATCACCGCAACAACCGCAGCAACCCCTTCCTGGCGGAAAGCGGCCTCATTGATCCATGCGGCGCGGAAACCTTTCCATGAATATCCGGCAGCTTTGATGATTCGGGTTAACCCAGTGGTATTATTGGCCATTAAAAGAACCTTTTCTTAGATTTAGCGTCAGTAACTATAGCTGTAGCGCATAGCAATACAGCCTGAAGTATGACCGGTAACAACAGAAATTTTGCGCGCTTTCTGTTATCCTTGCGCCGCAATTGCATTATTAACCAGAGGCTTTACATCGTTTATGTCCGGCTGGCCACGAATTTACTACAAATTACTTAATTTACCATTAAGCGTCCTGGTAAAAAGTAAGTCTATCCCGGCGGAACCTGCGCTGGAATTAGGGCTCGATACCTCGCGCCCTATTATGTACGTTTTGCCTTACAACTCGAAGGCAGACTTACTGACGCTCCGCGCCCAATGTCTGGCGCATGACTTGCCCGATCCGCTCGAACCCCTTGAGGTCGACGGGACTCTGCTGCCGCGCTACGTGTTTATTCACGGCGGGCCGCGCGTGTTCACCTATTACACGCCAAAAGAAGAGTCCATCAAGCTGTTCCACGACTACCTCGATCTGCACCGCAGCAACCCCAGTCTGGATGTCCAGATGGTGCCGGTGTCGGTGATGTTTGGTCGTCGTCCTGGCCGTCAGAAAGGCGAGGAAAACCCACCACTGCGTATGCTGAACGGCATCCAGAAGTTCTTTGCCGTCTCATGGTTAGGGCGCGACAGCTTTGTGCGTTTCTCCCCTTCCGTCTCCCTGCGCCGCATGGCGGATGAGCACGGGACGGATAAAATCATCGCCCAGAAACTGGCTCGCGTCGCGCGTATGCACTTTGCCCGTCAGCGTCTGGCTGCCGTTGGCCCGCGCCTGCCTGCACGCCAGGACCTGTTCAACAAATTGCTGGCATCTAAAGCCATTGCCCGCGCGGTTGAAGACGAAGCGCGCAGCAAGAAAATCTCTCACGAGAAAGCCCAGCAAAACGCCATCGCTCTGATGGAAGAGATCGCGGCCAACTTCTCCTACGAGATGATCCGCCTCTCCGACCGTATCCTGAGCTTCACCTGGAACCGTCTGTATCAGGGGATTAACGTCCATAACGCCGAGCGCGTGCGCCAGCTTGCCCACGACGGCCACGAAATCGTCTATGTGCCTTGCCACCGCAGCCACATGGACTACCTGCTGCTGTCATACGTGCTGTATCACCAGGGGCTGGTACCACCGCACATCGCGGCCGGTATCAACCTGAATTTCTGGCCAGCCGGCCCGATTTTCCGCCGTCTGGGTGCGTTCTTTATTCGTCGTACCTTCAAAGGCAATAAGCTCTACTCCACGGTGTTCCGCGAATATCTGGGCGAGCTGTTTAGCCGTGGCTATTCCGTTGAGTATTTCGTCGAAGGGGGGCGTTCCCGTACGGGCCGTTTGCTGGACCCGAAAACCGGTACTCTGTCGATGACCATTCAGGCGATGCTGCGCGGCGGTACGCGTCCGATTACGCTGGTGCCGATCTACATCGGTTACGAGCACGTCATGGAAGTGGGCACTTACGCCAAAGAGCTGCGCGGTGCGACCAAAGAGAAAGAGAGCCTGCCTCAGATGCTGAAAGGCCTGAGCAAGCTGCGCAATCTCGGCCAGGGTTACGTGAACTTTGGCGAACCGCTGCCGCTGATGACCTATCTGAACCAGCACGTGCCGGAGTGGCGCGAATCTATCGACCCAATCGAAGCGATTCGCCCTGCATGGCTGACGCCTACGGTGAATAATATCGCGGCCGATCTGATGGTGCGTATTAACAACGCCGGGGCGGCCAACGCCATGAACCTGTGCGTCACAGCACTGTTAGCCTCACGCCAGCGCTCGCTGACGCGTGAACAGCTGACCGAACAGCTCGATTGCTATCTGGATATTATGCGTAATGTCCCGTACTCAGCGGATTCCACCGTTCCGTCTGCCACCGCCAGTCAGCTGATCGACCACGCGCTGCAGATGAACAAGTTCGAAGTTGAGAAGGACACCATCGGGGACATCATCATTCTGCCGCGCGAGCAGGCGGTGCTGATGACCTACTATCGTAACAACATCACGCATATGCTGATGTTGCCGTCGCTGATGGCAGCCATCATCACTCAGCATCGCCGCATTTCCCGTCAGGAACTGCTGCGCCATGTTGAGACGCTCTATCCGATGCTGAAAGAAGAGCTGTTCCTGAGCTGGAGCAAAGATGAAGTGGCCGTTGAGCTGGAAAAACTGACTGCTGAGCTGCTCCGTCAGGGTCTGTTGACCGTCAAAGATGACGAGCTGCATATCAACCCGTCACGTTCCCGCACGCTGCAACTGCTGGCGGCCGGTGCGCGTGAGACATTACAGCGCTACGCGATCACCTTCTGGCTGTTGAGCGCGAACCCGTCTATCAACCGTGGTACCCTGGAAAAAGAGAGCCGCACGCTGGCTCAGCGTTTATCCGTGCTGCACGGCATTAACGCGCCAGAATTCTTCGATAAAGCGGTGTTTAGCTCACTGGTACTGACGCTGCGCGATGAAGGCTATATCAGCGATACCGGCGATGCGGAACCTGAAGAGACGATGAAGGTTTATCAGATGCTGGCCGAGCTGATTACGTCGGACGTGCGTTTGACCATTGAAAGCGCAACGCAGGACGAATGACAAAAAAAAGCCGGGAGGCGGTTTCGCCTTTCCCGGCTTACACATATGCATCAGATATATGCCCGGTGAGCGTTAGCGCTGCCGGGCATTTTTTTCAGGAAAAATAGCTCATCGCCAGCCCTAAAAACAGCACCAGCCCAACATAGTTGTTGTTCAAAAACGCTTTGAAACAGGCTTCACGCTCGCGATTCGCAATCAGCTTTTGCTGATATGCAAACAGCATCCCCGCCACCAGCACGGACCAGTAAAATTCCCAGTTCAGGGCGTTCAGATAACCAATCAGTACCATCAGCCCTAACACCGCGACCTGCAATATCCCGATGATCAGCTTGTCGTGGCGGCCAAACAGAATCGCCGTCGATTTGATGCCAATTTTCAGATCGTCATCGCGGTCGACCATCGCATACTGGGTGTCGTACGCCACCGCCCAGAGGATATTAGCGAGGAACATCAGCCAGCAGCTCAACGGCACAGACTCACTGACGGCGGCAAACGCCATCGGAATCGACCAGCCAAAGGCCGCGCCCAGCACCACCTGCGGCAGATGGGTATAGCGCTTCATAAACGGATACACCCACGCCAGCGCCAGTGCTGCGACTGAGAGTAAAATCGTCATGGTGTTGAGCGTTAAAACCAGCAGAAACGCGAGGAGCACCAGCACCACAAACAGGGTGCGGGCCTCTTTTTCTGACACCTGACCGCTCGGCATCGGGCGGTTGGCGGTGCGTTTCACGTGGCCGTCAAATTTGCGGTCGGCATAATCGTTAACCACGCAGCCCGCGGCACGCATCAGCCAGACGCCTGCGACAAACACTGCCAGGATCCACAGCGGCGGTAAACCAGGGGTGGCAACCCACAGCGCCCATAGCGTCGGCCACAGCAACAAAAAGGTGCCGATGGGTTTATCGGTACGCATCAAGCGGTGAAAAGCCAGCAGCTTATCCTGCGTCAGACTCCACTCCATTTTCATATCCTCTTAGTACAACGGCGATGCAGGCAAAAAGAGTTCTGTCAGCATGAGCGGCTTGCCGCTTAAGCGCAGGCGGGAACGGCGTCCCCACAGGTCTGCATTGCGACCAATTTCAATAAAATCACGGGTAAGCTCAGACGACGTAAAAAGATAGCGTCCCAGCGGGGTTTTACCCAGCTGTTGCAGCGCCAGCTCCGGACCGCACAGGGTAGATTCAGGGACCACGGTCCGCCCGGCAAGCCAGGGTTCACCATCGGCGCAGAGTAAAATTTCACGCAGCCAGTAACGATCTTCTTTTGGCAGCAGCGGCAGTTCACTGGCGACGTCATCAGGCGAGACGAACCCTTCCTGAATCAGCGTTACCGTGACTTTTTTCCCCTGTTGCTCAAAGCGTTTCGTCATGGAATCTTCCAGCAGCAACCAGTCCAGTTGCTCCGGGTCAAGCGCGGGAATGTTTTCAAAATAGCGCAGCGCACGCAGTTGCGTTAGCGCAGGGTGTGACATGCCAGACTCTCCGATACATAACGTCTGGCTATTGTATCGCAGAAAAGCAGATTGGGGGCGGCCAAACGCGGTTTAACGATCATTATCGCAACAGGAGTGCAACAGCCTGCGCCGCCCAAAAAAAAGTGCGCCCACTCAGGCGCACTAAACTACTGACAACATCAGCACTGTGGGGAGACGGTCACCCCTTGCCTTTTACACTGCTGATAAAGGTGGAACGGGCAGTGGTCGAACCTAAACGCTCAGCTTCATCCAGCAGCTTCAGCGCTTTGTCTACATCGCCGCGATCAACTGCTTCTTTGATGGCGCGATTGAAGTAACTTTCAGTGTCATTCAACATCGGCTCGGCTTTCTTCGCCGGAGCTGGTGCTGGTGTCGGCGCAGCGGCGGGGGCAGCGGCGACAGGCGCGGCATAAGCCGGTGCGGCGGTGTTACCCACGGTCACAGGGCCAGGGCCGGCGGAGCCAAACAGTGGGCCAACCAGCACGCTGGAGGCGGAAGAGGTGCTGACTTTCAGTTTCAGCGTGCCGTCGGTGGTGTGGCGCGCTTTTGGATCCGGAATATCCGGGACCGCATTGCCCGTGCCTTTGGCGTAGGCTTTGGCCGGGTCAACCAGGGTAGTTGTCTGGGCGAGATCCTGCGGCGTCGTGAAGACCAGCACATAAATTTTCTGCTGACCCAGCGCAGGCGTCAGGCGCATCACCCCTTCCAGGCGATCGGCGCTCATCACGCCCGGTTCCTGATAGGTGAAATAGCTGCTCGGGAAGAACGCCGATGGCGTCATGTTCTGATCCAGAATCAGCACGTTCGGCGCAAAGACATGTGTTTGCTTGTCGACAATACTGGTCAGCGTCAGGTTCAGCTCACCAATGTTTGCCGGGACGCTCCAGGCCGCGACCGGGCCGGAAATACCAGGCACATTCAGCTGCTGGCCGCCGCTCGCAAGATCGGTGCTTTGGGTTTTAGACTGGTCGACAGGCGTCCAGACCAGTTGTTGCAGCGCAGAAGCCGGGATGGCGGGAGCCGCCGTGGTGTTCTGCGGAACGAAATTAACCTCGGCAAAACTGACTGCCGGAACGCTTGCCAGCAGGCCAGCGGAAAGGCAGAGGGCGACGAGACTTTTGTTCATTTTCATTGTTATCACCTCAGATATTCAGCGCAGCGGTGGCCAGGCAATAGCGCGCGACGCTTAAATCAGAGGGGCTTGCGCCCCTCCTTTGTTTAGCCATTACGTGAGATTAACTGCGGATTACCACCAGATTTCCATCTGGGCACCGAAGCTCCACTCGTCGTTATCGCCGCGGCCAAGGCCAGCAGTCTGCATACCGAAGTTGGAGTTGTAGTTACCGCTGGTAGTGATCGGGCTACCCGACGTGTCGTAACCCCATTTCTCATCCCACTTCGCATAGGTTGCGAAGACGCGGATTGCCGGACGAGACCAGATGCTGTCGCCAGCCTGCCATTGTTGCGCCAGGGTGACTTTGTACTGGTTGTTTTTGTCGCCGGTGTTCTGGGATTTGACGTTGTCGTAGCCCACTTCCAGCAAGGTACTCATGATAGGCGTCCATTTGTACATTGGGCGCACACCCACGGTGTACCATTTGGTGCCGTTGCCGTTATCCCAGTCGATATCCTGGTACATACCGACGTACATCAGGTCCCAGCTGTCGCCCAGGGAGATTGCACCGTGGTCGAGAACGCGCAGCAGGTGGCCGTTGTTGTTGATGCCGTAGGCATACAGTTTGCCATCGGAATCGTCATTACCCAGACCGATGCCAGCACCCTGGTTCAGGCCTTTACCCTGAGAGGTCATGGAATCTGTTGCGTACTGAACGACGAACTTGTTAAAGCCTTTCAGCATGCTTTGGGTATGTTCTGCGGTGAACATCCAGCCATCTTTGGAGGCGTTCGGCTGCAGATAGTAATCGTCATTTACGTTGGTGTGACCGTAGTCAACGCCCAGTTCCAGGGTACCGCCTGGGTTGATTTCCATCTGCGCTAAACGCACGTCGAAGACGTCGTTAGCGGTATCGGTGGTGTAATCACGAATGTTGTTGCTGGCGAAGGTAGAGGAACCGCCCGCTTCAGTCGAACGGGTCACAGCCATGGAGAGTTTACCAAAGCCGAGATCCACGTTTTCCAGACCTGCACCCGGGCCGGAGATATCCCAGTAGTAGAAGTCGATCATGTGAACGTCATGACGCTGATAGAAGCGCTTACCCGCCCACATGGTGGAACCTGGCAGCCATTCAATCAGGTTTTTACCCTGCACGTTGGCTTCACGGAACGCGGGATCAGTAGCTTCCCAGTCGTTCTGCTGTGCAACGGAGTACGCGACGTTGGTGTCGAAGTAGAAGCTCTTATCGCCTTCTTTCCACACTTCCTGGCCCAGTTTCAGCTCAGCGTAAGTTTCACATTCGTTACCAAGACGATATTTACTTTGTGCACCCGTTGCCTGGAAGCACTGTTGCGCGCCGCCGCTACCGGTCCAGCCGATACCCGAACGGGCGTAACCTTTAAAATCGACGGCGCCCGCGTGAGCAGACAAAATGCCTGCAGTCACGGCGATTGCCAGTGGAAGTTTGCGCAGAGTAATCATTATTCTATCTCCTGAGATCATTGCTTTTCTTATTACACTTCACTCTTCGGGCTGCCTGTTCGTTGGCTGCAGCGCGAAGGATGACGTGTAGTTTTGTTGGAATGCTTAAACGCCTGGCTCTTTATGCAGCCGACGACATGCAGTGCCATCCTCTCGGAACAGATGGCAACGCTCTGGCGGCAAACCGATAGCGAATGTGGCACCCTCTTCTACCAACACCACGTCGTTCTGGCGGTAAACCAGGTTCTGACGGATGGCGGGGATCTGGATATGAATCTGTGTTTCGTGACCAAGTTGCTCGACGACCTGAACGTCTCCTTCCAGCGTCACATCGGCGATCTGACTTGGCAGTAAGTGTTCAGGACGAATACCCAGGGACATGTTTGCCCCGACCTGTACGTTAGCGCTGTCCACTGGCAGCCAAATCTGCTGACGGTTCGGCAGTTCCACCTGTACCTGTTCGATCGCCGTTGCGGTCACTTTGACCGGCAGGAAGTTCATCTTCGGCGAGCCAATAAAGCCCGCAACGAAGCGATCTGCCGGGTAGTGATACAGTTCCAGCGGTTTCCCCACTTGCGCGACGCGACCGGCGTCCAGCACCACGATTTTGTCGGCGAGCGTCATCGCTTCGACCTGATCGTGGGTGACGTACACCATCGTGCGGCCAAGGCGTTTGTGCAGGCGGGAAATTTCAATACGCATCTGAACGCGCAGGGCGGCGTCCAGGTTAGAAAGGGGTTCATCAAGCAGGAACACGCGCGGTTCCGCCACCAGCGTACGGCCAATCGCCACGCGCTGACGTTGTCCGCCGGAGAGCGCTTTCGGTTTACGCTCCAGCAGGTGTGCCAACTGCAGCACTTCTGCCACCTGGGTGACGCGCTGATTGATGACATTTTTTTTCGCCCCGGCCAGCTTCAGGCCAAAGGACATGTTTTCAGCAACGGAGAGATGGGGATAAAGCGCATAAGACTGGAAAACCATGCCGACACCGCGTTCGGCGGGTGGGATATCGTTCATGCGGGTTTCACCGATAAACAGATCGCCACTGGTGATCGTTTCAAGTCCAGCAATCATACGCAGCAGTGTTGACTTACCGCAGCCTGATGGGCCAACAAACACCACGAATTCACCTTCGTGGATGTCGAGATTGATGTCTTTTGACACCACTACGTCGCCCCAGGCTTTCGTTACATTCCGCAGCTGTACGCTCGCCATGCCCTTCTCCCTTCGTTACAACCTGTCACCGACAGAAACATTCAACATAAGTTCACTATGGGGTATCCATAAGTTCTGCAAATCCTCCACCCCCTGCCTTTTTCATGGGGGAGGAGGCGGGAGGATGAGAGAACCGGTTCTGCCACCGCGCCGGGCGTGGTCTGGGTAAATTCGTGATGCAGGCGGCAAAATTCAGTGGGTTTTTATGTGCGCCATGACTCATAACTTAAATTTATGCAACGCAGATCACACAAAGCAGGGGTGGGGCGTAGACCTAAGGAGGATGGAAAGAGGATGTCATATAAGGAAACTGGCTCACGTTGAACCACCTCAGTGTATCCACGAGCACATCACCAAAAAGGATGGCAGATATGAAGATCAAGACTGGCGCACGCGTTTTCGCATTGTCCGCCCTGGCAGCAATGATGATTTCCGCACCGGCTCTCGCCAAAATTGAAGAAGGTAAGCTGGTTATCTGGATTAACGGCGACAAAGGCTATAACGGCCTGGCCGAAGTGGGTAAGAAATTCGAAAAAGACACCGGCATCAAAGTCACCGTTGAACACCCTGACAAACTGGAAGAGAAATTCCCGCAGGTCGCGGCAACGGGCGATGGCCCGGACATCATCTTCTGGGCGCATGACCGTTTCGGTGGCTACGCACAGTCTGGCCTGCTGGCTGAAGTCTCTCCTGATAAAGCGTTCCAGGACAAACTGTTCCCGTTCACCTGGGACGCCGTGCGTTACAACGGCAAGCTGATCGCCTATCCGGTGGCGGTTGAAGCCCTCTCCCTGATTTACAACAAAGACCTCGTACCGAATCCGCCGAAATCCTGGGAAGAGATCCCGGCTCTGGATAAAGAGCTGAAGGCGAAAGGTAAGAGCGCGCTGATGTTCAACCTGCAAGAACCGTACTTCACCTGGCCGCTGATCGCAGCCGACGGCGGGTATGCCTTCAAGTTTGAAAACGGCAAATACGACGTGAAAGACGTGGGTGTGGACAGCGCTGGCGCGAAAGCCGGTCTGACTTTCCTGGTTGATCTGATCAAGAACAAACACATGAACGCGGATACCGATTACTCCATCGCGGAAGCTGCGTTCAACAAGGGCGAAACCGCGATGACCATCAACGGTCCGTGGGCCTGGTCTAACATCGACAAGAGCAAAATCAACTACGGCGTCACGCTGCTGCCAACCTTCAAAGGCAAACCGTCTAAACCGTTCGTAGGCGTGTTGAGCGCAGGCATCAACGCCGCCAGCCCGAACAAAGAGCTGGCGAAAGAGTTCCTCGAAAACTATCTGCTGACCGATCAGGGTCTGGACGAAGTGAACAAGGACAAACCGTTGGGTGCCGTCGCGCTGAAGTCCTTCCAGGATACCCTCGCAAAAGACCCACGCATTGCGGCCACGATGGATAACGCCCAGAAAGGTGAAATCATGCCGAACATCCCGCAAATGGCGGCGTTCTGGTATGCCACTCGTACGGCGGTGATCAACGCAGCAAGCGGTCGTCAGACTGTCGATGCCGCGCTGAAAGACGCGCAAGGTCGTATCACCAAGTAAGCACTATGGCGGGTGAGCGTAGCGATCCCGCCCTACTACTACGGCTCAAACCGTAGGTCAGGTCAGCGACGCGCCGCCTGACAATAAGTTTTCATCGCTGTAGAGGAAGATTCCCCATGGATATCATTAAAAAGAAACACTGGTGGCAAAGCGACACGCTGAAATGGTCAGTGATAGGTCTGCTGGGCTTACTGGTGGGTTACCTTGTTGTTTTAATGTATGTGCAGGGGGAGTACCTGTTCGCCATCATGACGCTGATTTTAAGCTCTGTTGGCCTGTATATTTTCGCCAATCGTAAAGCCTATGCCTGGCGTTATGTCTATCCGGGTGTGGCCGGGATGGGGCTGTTCGTCCTGTTCCCACTGATCTGTACCATCGCTATCGCATTTACTAACTACAGCAGCACCAACCAGCTCGCGCAGGAACGCGCCCAGCAGGTGCTGATGGACCGTTCTTATCAGGCCGGAAAGACCTTTAACTTTGGTTTATACCCGGCGGGTGACGAATGGAAGCTGGCCCTGACCGACGAAGGGACCGGTAAAAATTATGTTTCCGACGCCTTTAAATTTGGCGGCGAACAGAAACTCACCCTGAAAGAAGCCGACGCCCTGCCGGAAGGCGAGCGCGCGAATCTGCGTGTCATCACCCAGAACCGCCAGGCGCTGACCCAGCTGACGGCCATCCTGCCAGACGAAAGCAAAGTGATCATGAGCTCGCTGCGCCAGTTCTCCGGCACGCGGCCGCTCTATACCAAAGCCGATGACGGTACGCTGACCAACAACCAGAGCGGCGTGAAATACCGTCCGAACAACGAGATCGGTTTCTATCAGTCGGTGAATGCCGACGGCAACTGGGGCGACGAAAAACTCAGCCCGGGCTATACCGTCACCATCGGCTGGGACAACTTTACCCGCGTCTTCACCGACGAAGGCATCCAGAAGCCGTTCTTCGCCATCTTCGTCTGGACAGTCGTCTTCTCGGTCCTGACGGTGATCCTGACCGTGGCGGTCGGCATGGTGCTGGCGTGCGTGGTGCAGTGGGAGTCCCTCAAGGGTAAAGCCATCTATCGCGTGCTGCTGATTCTGCCGTATGCGGTTCCGTCGTTTATCTCGATTCTGATTTTCAAAGGGCTGTTCAACCAGAGCTTCGGTGAAATCAACATGATGCTGGGCGCGCTCTTTGGCATCAAACCGGCCTGGTTCAGCGACCCGACCACCGCCCGCAGCATGATTATCATCGTCAACACCTGGCTCGGTTATCCGTACATGATGATCCTGTGCATGGGGCTGCTGAAAGCGATTCCGGACGATCTGTACGAAGCCTCGGCGATGGACGGCGCGGGCCCGTTCCAGAACTTCTTTAAGATTACGTTCCCGCTGCTGATCAAGCCGCTGACGCCGCTGATGATTGCCAGCTTCGCCTTTAACTTTAACAACTTCGTACTGATTCAGCTTCTGACCAACGGCAGCCCGGACAGGCTCGGAACCACCACGCCAGCAGGCTACACGGACCTGTTAGTGAGCTACACCTACCGCATCGCCTTCGAAGGCGGCGGTGGTCAGGACTTCGGGCTGGCAGCCGCCATCGCTACCCTGATCTTCCTGCTGGTAGGCGCACTGGCGATTGTGAATCTGAAAGCCACACGCATGAAATTCGACTAAGGAGGGCACACATTATGGCTATGGTACAACCCAAATCTCAGAAACTGCGCCTCCTGGCGACGCACTTAGGGCTACTGATTTTTATCGCAGCGATCATGTTCCCGCTGCTAATGGTTATCGCCATCTCCCTGCGTGAAGGGAACTTCGCTACCGGCAGCCTGATCCCGGATCAGATCTCCTGGGAGCACTGGAAGCTGGCGCTGGGCTTCAGCGTCGAACACGCCGATGGCCGCGTGACGCCGCCGCCGTTCCCGGTGCTGCTGTGGCTGTGGAACTCCATCAAAGTGGCCGGTATTACCGCCATCGGGATTGTGGCGCTCTCCACCACCTGCGCTTACGCCTTTGCCCGTATGCGTTTCCCGGGCAAAGCGACGCTGCTGAAAAGCATGCTGATTTTCCAGATGTTCCCGGCAGTGCTGTCGCTGGTGGCGTTGTACGCGTTGTTTGACCGTCTCGGTCAGTACGTGCCCTTCATCGGTCTGAACACCCACGGCGGCGTGATTTTCGCCTACATGGGCGGTATCGCGCTGCACGTCTGGACGATTAAGGGCTATTTCGAAACCATCGACGGATCGCTTGAAGAAGCGGCGGCACTGGATGGGGCAACACCGTGGCAGGCTTTCCGCCTCGTGCTGCTGCCGCTGTCGGTGCCGATTCTGGCGGTGGTCTTTATTCTGTCGTTCATCGCGGCCATTACCGAAGTCCCGGTCGCGTCGCTGCTGCTGCGTGATGTGAATAGCTACACGCTGGCCGTAGGTATGCAGCAATACCTCAACCCGCAAAACTACCTGTGGGGCGACTTTGCCGCAGCCGCTGTGCTCTCCGCCATCCCGATTACCGTGGTGTTCCTGCTGGCTCAGCGCTGGCTGGTCAACGGCCTCACGGCGGGCGGTGTGAAAGGTTAAGCTTCATTGTGTTATGCCACTGCAACCCTCAACTTTAGACGTATTGTATTGACCCAATACTCAAAATATTTTGCGGTGCTGGAAGGCGGCAAGTGAGTGAATCCCAGGAGCTTACTAAAGTAAGTGACTGGGGTGAGCGAACGCAGCCAACGCATCAGCAGCGTAAAATATGAAGAGTAAACTTGTGACTGTTGTTTGGCGGCCTTCAGGCCGCCATTTTTTTATTCGCGTTTCAGCCGCTTAGAGTTACACAGCCAGAGGGTAATCACTAACAGCAGGATCGCCGCCGAGTAGATCAGCACATCAAGGGGGGATTTATGATCGACGATGATCAGCCGCACAATCGCGGTGATCCCGATATAGACAAAGTAACGCAGCGGGAAGTGAAAGCCAGACTGAAAGTATTTCACAATCAGGGCGATAAATTCGAAGTAGAGAAAGTAGACCACCAGTCCTTCAACCAGCTCATATTTGCTGGTTTGTTCAGGGGCGAACAGCACATCCGCCAGATGCACCGTCTCTTTGCCGAGAAAGACGACCAGTATCAGGCCAAGGCTCAACAGACCGAGGCTCAGCACGGTCTGGAGGACCATTGAGATAAACTCAACGCGCGGACGAGTCAGGGATGTCATACAGCACCTCATTCTCTGGAGCGAAGATCCTGTATAACTCAAAAATGTGACAGAGATCTATATTTTTTGTTTATGTTTGGAGCAAACCAGAGGAATCGCCCGGTGGCGCGACGCTTACCGGGCCGACAACATCGTTGGCCGGAAACGCGCAGCGCCATCAGGCAAAACAGCATTAACGGAAGTTAACGGAACGGTCGCTGGTCATGTCGTACAGCTGGAACTTACGTCCAAGCTGCTGTCCGCCGTCACGCGTCAGCGGCGTCCAGCCAATGGCTGCGCGGCTGCGGGTTGGGCCTGACGAGAAGAGATCCAGTGGGATAGAAACATATACCCCTTTGGTGAAGTCCCCTTCCCCGTACTCGTCCGGCGACACGTTAGTGATCGTCGCGTAACCGCCCACAACCACGCCGCTGTCGAAGCGCTTCGCAATCTCCAGCGTACCGCCCTTATCCCCCGCCAGATATTGTCCGACGCTGGCTTTCACCAGCACGTCCTGGGCAAACGACGGCGTCCAGTAGGCGGTCAAATGACCGGTTTTGACGCTGTAGTCGGTGAATTTCATCATGTCCTGCGCACTGCGCCAGTCACGCTGTTTCACGTAGTTGGCATCCAGGCCGAACGCCCAGTTGCTGTCTACCGGACGGTAGAGCACTTCTGCCCCCGCGCCGCCGTACATGGTTTCCAGATAACCGCCATACACCTGGCCGTAGAAGCCATTTCCGAGATACTGGAAGTAGTTGGCCTGCAGGTTATTCACATACACATCGTTCTGCACATATTCACGCACGCGGGTACGCACGCGCGGCAGCTTCGAGTCGCTCGGCGGGTTGGTGTAGTTAAATTTGTCGTAGTTGTTGGCGATGTTGCCAAACACGCTGCCGGTGGTCAGCAGGTGATCCGTCATCCACAGATCCGCCGTGGCCATCACGCCCAGCTGATACATGTAGAAGTTTTCCGGGCCGCCGACGGACTGGTTGAGGATCGGGTCGATATGGAAATCGAAGCGCGATTTGTCGATATACCAGCCCTGCTCAGTGGTTTCTGGCACGACCGGTTCGATACGTTTTTGCACCAGCTCCGTTTCGTGGCCCAGCGGTTCGCCTTCGAGATGACGCTTCAGGCTGGCGACATCCGTTTCCGTGGTCACCTGCGGCATGTTGAGTCGGTTTTCCGTCACGCGGATCGTGCGGATCCCATCCGGCAGATCGTTCATCACGATCCGGTTCGCCCGTTCGATCCCTTCGTGGGAGTCGCGATACTTCACCTGCTCGCCCGTGACATACAGCGTGTCACCTTTGGTCTGGATTTTCGGATCGGCCAGACCCGCGTTGTATTTCAGCAGGGTCAGCTGATTCGCCACCACCGAGTGCTGCATGATCGCATCCTGCGGCTGCGGTCGATAGGCCGGGCGGGAGTTGTCGTTGTAGGACGGACGCATATCGTTAAAGTTGGTTCGAAGCGTGACACCAAACATGAAGTTGTTGCCGCGCTCGTAGCTGAGGTTAACGTCGGCCCAATCGGTAACACGGTAAATGGCGCCGACGTTAAACTTGCTCTTCTGCTCGATCTTGCCTGCAAAATCTTCCGTGTAGTTGTTGCCTTCGTACTCCAGCTTCAGGCGCAGCGGCTGCCATGGCGTCTGATACTCCACGCCGCCAAACAGCGACGCCGGGCCGTGGAACATCTGATCGCCGTTGACCGAACCGGCTTTCTGATAGCTGTTGTCGCGATAGCAATATTTGTCGCTGTAGGAGCAGAACGGGTTTTTCACGTTGCCGCTGGTGCCAAGATATCCCCAGCCCATCCCGAGGGAGAAATCGAACGGTCCCCAGGCTTTGTTAGCGACGATGTACTCCGCATCAAACAGACCCGTACCGCCGATATCGCGCGCGCCGACGGAGACCTGCGGCATCCAGTAGCTCTCTTCCCACAGGCGCAGTTTGACGTCGAAGGCTTTGTCTTTGTAAGTCTGGTTGCCCGAGAACGCCTCGACGCTGCTGTACTGTTTGGTACGCACATCGGTGTAACGCAGGGTGGTTTCGAGCCACGGGAAGAGCTGTACCGACGCGGAATAGTAGCGGTACTGATCGTTATCGCGGTAGTTAAGGCTGATTTCGCCCTCGCGCGCCATGCGTGCCGTGGGCGTTTGCAGCAAGCCGACGCCGCCGAAATCTGACTGCGACGGCCCGACGGGCGCGGGAAAGGTTTCAGCGTGGCAGGCGGCGCTGACGCAAAGCGCCAGCATGCTGTAGAGATAAGTTCTTTTCATTAATCCGGTATCCGATGCGTCAGGGAGTGAAGGATGTCGGTGTTCAGCCCGTCATACGCCTTCGTCCAGAAGTGATCGGCAAAGCCGACAAAAATCACGCTGCCCGGCATCGGCTCGATATGGCGTTTGTTCCAGTACGCTACCGGGGCTTTTTGCGTGCGACCATCGGGATAAACCACCCACGCATAGCTGCGATCCGCACCTTCCAGCAGGCTCTGGTCATCCAGGTAACTCGCGAGATCGCGCCCCGGCGTAAACGGCTTTTTCCCAGGAGCGCTGACCAGCCCCATCACCGTCACGGTAGTCGGCTGGGGTGTGATCCACAGGGTGTATTCCCCTTCCAGGGTCGGATTGCCTTTCTCCGCCACGCGCACTTCGTCGGGATCGAGATTAATCAGCTGGCGCCCCGTTACGCTTATCGCCTGCAGCTGCTGACGCACGGCGTTAATCGCGGCAGCCGTGTCGCCCGTTTCTTGCCCTGCCAAACCCGTCAGTCGGGCAAGCAACGCCTTATGTTGTTGATCGGCAACCGCGCTGGCCTGACGCTCGCTGATCACCGCTCCCGGCCACCAGCTATTCGCCAGACGCGGCTGGCCGACCAGATCAATCAGATGTTCAGCGTTAGAAAGTGTTTTCGGCTCTTTACTCCCGGGGGTATAGACCTTGACGGTGCCCGCCGACCACGCCAGCGGTGCAGTCAGTGTCAGGAGTAGCGCAGCAGATGTGATGATTTTCATGGTTTCGCCGCCTTGATCAGGGTGGCTTTCACCGGGAAGAAGTTCGCGCCAAGGTATTGCAGAGACTGGCGAATCTGCCCTTCGTCATCCACCCAGAAGCGGTTATGCCAGCGAGCCTGGTCGGTCGTGACCTCTTCATCAAGGATGCGCACCTGAGTTTGGTCGCTGCCCACGGTCACGGTGTCAGTGCCATCCCAGCGGAACAGGGATCGCGCCGTGGCGTAGCGCACCTGTTTGTGCTCCGTCCAGCCCATGGTGCGCGTCCAGCTTGCGCCATCGACGATCTGATTCGGTTTGATAAGCGGGTCTTCTGCGAGGTTGTTCACCTCAAGCAGGTTATCGCCGCCGAGCAGGGTTTTCACCAGACGCCCATGTTGCGTCACGAGTGTGGCCTGGTCCTGCGTCACCCATTTCTGCTGCCCGTTTTCGGCGAAAGCGAGCACCACAAACAGCTGTGGCCCGTCGTTTAACTGCATGTACTGGCTGGCGTAAGGCATATTCTGGATATCGTCATCCGTCAGATGCACGCCTGGCGTGCCGAACAGGCTGTCCCACAGTGAGTTTCCCAGCCCTTTGGTGGTGGCTGAGCACGCCTGCAACAGCAGGCAAATCAGAATGATTGCAGGTCGCTTCACGACTCTTCTCCGAAGGGGTGAAATAACCACACCGAAGTGTGGTTATGGTAATACACCCGTTATTACTGAGTGCTTGTTGTCGTGGTGGTCGTGGTTCCGGTATTGGAGCCATCACCGCCACCGGTTGCCGCCAGAGCGACACCCACGGCCGAGCCTACGGTGCTGGTCGCGGTTGCGGTAGAACTCCCCGCAGACGCAGACGTTGCCGCCGAACCTGCTGCTTCCCCGACCTGAACCGGAGCCGCATAGGCTGACGTCGCCGCAAGCGCAGATATGGCAAAAATGCCATACAGTACTTTCTTCATAACAATTTCCCTTCAATGAATGAATGGAGATTTGCCCAAAAAGAAATTCAGGCGGATTCGAGTATACACAACTAAAGCAGAGGGATTGCCGAACGGGGAAATAGGGGGATGGTTTTAGGATAAATGGATGAAAGGAAATAGCATCGGCTATTTACTATTTATAAAACCATATTAAATCAACAATTTATAATATACACGAAAACACAAAGGCTCCGTATATTCCTAAAATAACACCCAGTGATTAGCGGGGTAATCGACCTTTTCGGATTAAACTCAGAATAGAAATTTGCGCCAGGTAACGGACAACCGGAATTATCCGATAAAAAAAATGCCGGCATTTCGCCGGCATTGCTATGGGAATATTAATTATCCGCGCCAGGATTTATAGCGATTAATCAGACCATTCGTTGAACTGTCATGGCTGTTAATATCTTTGTCATCACCCAGCTCTGGCAGAATGCGGTTAGCCAGCTGTTTGCCCAGCTCAACGCCCCACTGATCGAAGGTGAAGATATTCAGGATCGCGCCCTGCGTGAAGATTTTGTGCTCATACAGCGCAATCAACGCACCCAGGCTGAACGGAGTGATTTCGCGCAGCAGGATGGAGTTGGTTGGGCGGTTGCCTTCGAAGACTTTGAACGGCACCACGTGGTCCAGCGTCGCCGGATCTTTACCCTGATCGCGATATTCTTGCTCAACCACGTCGCGCGCTTTACCAAACGCCAGCGCTTCGGTTTGTGCGAAGAAGTTAGACAGCAGCTTCTGATGATGGTCTGAGAGCGCGTTGTGGGTCACCGCTGGCGCGATGAAATCGCATGGGACCATTTTGGTGCCCTGGTGAATCAGCTGGTAGAACGCATGCTGACCGTTAGTGCCCGGCTCACCCCAGATGATTGGGCCAGTCTGGTAATCCACGGCGTTGCCGTTACGGTCAACGTATTTGCCGTTGGATTCCATGTTGCCCTGCTGGAAGTACGCCGCGAAGCGGTGCATGTACTGATCGTACGGCAGGATCGCTTCGGTTTCAGCGCCAAAGAAGTTGTTGTACCAGATGCCGATCAGTGCCAGCAACACCGGCAGGTTTTTCTCAGCCGGGGTGGTGGAGAAGTGCTTGTCCATCGCGTGCGCGCCGGAGAGCAGCTCAACAAAGTTGTCGTAGCCCACGGACAGGATGATCGACAGACCAATCGCTGACCACAGGGAGTAACGGCCACCGACCCAGTCCCAGAATTCAAACATGTTCGCGGTATCAATGCCGAACTCGCCCACGGCTTTGCCGTTGGTAGAGAGTGCCGCGAAGTGTTTCGCCACGTGTTTGTTATCGCCAGCCGTTGCCAGGAACCAGTCGCGCGCGCTGTGGGCGTTGGTCATGGTTTCTTGCGTGGTGAAGGTTTTAGACGCAACCAGGAACAGGGTGGTTTCTGGATTCACTTTTTTCAGCACTTCGGCGATGTGGGTACCATCGACGTTGGAGACGAAGTGCATGTTCAGATGGTTTTTGTACGGACGCAGCGCTTCGGTCACCATGAAGGGGCCGAGGTCAGAGCCGCCGATACCGATGTTGACCACGTCGGTGATCGCTTTGCCGGTATAGCCTTTCCAGCTGCCGGAGATAATGGCTTCAGAGAAGGTTTTCATCTTCTCAAGCACGGCGTTCACTTCCGGCATCACATCTTTGCCGTCAACGATAATCGGAGTATTGCTACGGTTGCGCAGGGCAACATGCAGAACAGCACGGTCTTCGGTGCGGTTAATCTTCTCGCCGGAGAACATGGACTTGATCGCCCCTGCCAGATCGGTCTCTTTCGCCAGATCCTGCAGTTTTGCCAGCGTCTCTTCGGTGATACGGTTTTTGGAGAAGTCCACCAGCATCAGATCGTCGAAGGTTGCGGAGAATTTGCTGAAACGGTCGCCGTCTTTCGCGAACAGGTCCGCGATGGTGACGTCTTTCATTTCGTCGAAGTGTTTTTGTAGTGCCTGCCAGGCAGTTGTCTGCGTTGGATTGATATTTTTCATTAGCAATACTCTTGTGATTTGAGAATTGTGACTGCGGTCGATTGTAGCGCCTGCGCGCGGAAATTGTGATGGTTTTTATGCCATTGCCCTGGTCTGCATCAAACGGGCGTGAAAAGTCCCAAAAGTATAGTCGCTATAGCCAGCCCTATCGCGGTGGAATGTCCTCCAGATCGCCGTAAAACGAGGGATAAAATAATGGCTTGTTATTAGTCCTGTTACTGAGGGGTACCCCCCCATGAAAAATCCGCATAATCCCAGCGTTGACAGGACTCTCCCCACATTTTATTTATAGGGCGGTATTTGCGCCTGCACCTGTCATCGTTTCGTTCTTGTGCCATGGTCGCTTTATTCTTTCCCTGACACGAGGATGTTATGACGAGTTTTGTTGTCGCCAAATTTGGCGGTACCAGTGTGGCCGATTACGACGCCATGAACCGCAGCGCCGACGTGGTGCTGGCCGATCCGACGACCCGCCTGGTGGTGCTTTCTGCATCGGCTGGCGTGACGAATCTGCTGGTGGCCCTGTCAGAAGGACTGGAAGCGACCGAGCGCTTTGTGAAGCTCGATGCGCTGCGCAAAATTCAGTTCGATATTCTCGAACGTATGAAGAACCCTCAGGTGATTCGCGAGGAAGTCGAACGCCTGCTCGAAAATATCACCACTCTGGCGGAAGCCGCTTCCCTGGCAACGTCGACGGCGCTGACCGACGAACTGGTGAGCCACGGCGAGCTGATGTCCACCCTGCTGTTCGTTGAGATCTTGCGTGAGCGCGACGTGCTGGCGCAGTGGTTTGACGTGCGCAAAGTGATGCGTACCAGTGACCGCTTCGGTCGTGCCGAACCGGACGTCGCGACCCTTTCCGAGCTGTCTAAACAGCAGCTGGCACCGCGACTGGCCGAAGGAATTGTCATTACCCAGGGCTTTATCGGGAGCGAAGCCAAAGGCCGCACCACCACTCTGGGCCGTGGCGGCAGCGACTACACGGCTGCGCTGCTTGGCGAAGCGCTGTACGCTTCCCGCGTGGATATCTGGACCGACGTCCCAGGCATCTACACCACCGACCCGCGCGTGGTGCCTGCCGCAAAACGTATTGATGTTATCGCCTTTGAAGAGGCTGCCGAAATGGCGACCTTTGGCGCGAAAGTGCTGCACCCGGCCACCCTGCTGCCTGCCGTACGCAGCGATATTCCGGTGTTTGTCGGGTCGAGCAAAGATCCTAAAGCAGGCGGGACGCTGGTGTGTAAAAGCACTGAGAATCCACCGCTGTTCCGCGCCCTGGCGTTGCGCCGCAAGCAAACGCTGGTGACGCTGCATAGTCTGAATATGCTGCACTCTCGCGGTTTCCTGGCGGAAGTGTTCGGGATTCTGGCGCGCCACAATATCTCGGTGGATCTGATCACCACTTCCGAAGTGAGCATTGCGCTGACGCTGGACACCACCGGCTCGACGTCGACGGGCGATACTCTGCTGACGCAATCGCTGCTGATGGAGCTTTCCGCTCTGTGCCGCGTTGAAGTCGAAGAGGATCTGGCGCTGGTCGCGATTATCGGCAACCAGCTGTCACGCGCCTGCGGCGTGGGCAAAGAGGTCTTTGGCGTGCTGGATCCGTTCAATATCCGCATGATTTGCTACGGCGCATCGAGCTATAACCTGTGCTTCCTGGTACCGGGTCATGAAGCCGAGCAGGTCGTGCAAAAACTTCATCATAATTTGTTTGAATAATATTCCTTAGCACGATAAACATTACCTATAGCCGGGCTCGAACCCGGCTTTTTTATAACTAAATAACACAACGTCATCGCAAGGAATTCACTATGTTATCCGCTATCACGCGGCTGTTCCCGTTATGGGCACTGCTGCTCTCTGTTCTCGCCTATTACACGCCATCGACTTTTACCCCTGTCGGCCCGTGGGTCACCACGCTGCTGATGCTGATCATGCTCGGCATGGGTGTGCATCTGAAAATCGACGACTTTAAACGCGTGCTGTCGCGCCCGGCACCGGTCGCGGCGGGGATTTTCCTGCATTATCTGGTGATGCCGCTGGCCGCCTGGCTGCTGGCGCTGGCTTTCAAGATGCCACCGGATTTGTCCGCCGGTATGGTGCTGGTGGGAAGCGTCGCCAGCGGTACGGCTTCGAATGTGATGATCTATCTGGCCAAAGGCGACGTGGCGCTGTCGGTGACCATCTCATCCGTCTCGACGCTGGTGGGCGTTATCGCCACACCGCTGCTGACGCGTTTGTATGTGGATGCGCATATTCAGGTGGATGTGATGGGGATGCTGCTCTCCATCCTGCAAATCGTGGTGATTCCGATTGCGCTCGGTCTTGCCATTCACCACCTGCTCCCACGCGTCGTCAAAGCCGTGGAACCTTACCTGCCTGCTTTTTCGATGGTCTGCATCCTGGCGATCATCAGCGCTGTGGTCGCCGGCTCTGCCTCGCACATCGCCTCGGTCGGTTTTGTGGTGATTATCGCGGTGATCCTGCATAACACCATTGGTCTGCTGGGCGGATACTGGGGAGGGAAACTGTTTGGCTTTGATGAATCGACCTGCCGCACGCTGGCGATTGAAGTTGGGATGCAGAACTCAGGCCTCGCGGCAGCGCTCGGTAAGATCTACTTCTCTCCGCTCGCGGCCCTGCCTGGCGCACTGTTCTCCGTATGGCATAACCTGTCCGGCTCGCTGCTGGCGGGCTACTGGTCAGGAAAACCGATTGCAGAGCCAGCGAAAAAAGAAGTGGTGAAAGAAAACTAATTCACTTCGCGCAAACCCCGGCTTGCTTTACACTGAAGCCTCTACTCTCAAGAGGCTTCAGGTATGTCCACACCGAGATTGACCCAGAAAGACATGACGGAAAGCGAGCAGCGCGAGCTGAAAACCCTGCTCGATCGCGCACGGATTGCACATGGTCGTACTCTGACAAACGCTGAAACCAATCAGGTGAAAAAAGAGTACATCGATAAACTGATGGCCCAGCGTGAAGTTGAAGCAAAAAAAGCCCGCAAACTTAAAAAAGCGCAGGCTTATAAACCGGATACGGAATCCACGTTCTCGTGGTCTGCGAACACCTCACCCCGTGGAAGGCGCTAATTTAGCGCCCTTTCTTTTTACGGCCCGGCTGCACGAAACGCTTCCCGGCAGGCTTGTTGCGCTCTTTTTCTGCGGATTTTGGCGCACTGACGACAGGCCGTTTAATCCCCTGCGTTTTCGGTTTTGCTTTGGCTTTCGGCTTCGCCTCGGAAGACGAACCTTCTATCAGCTTAAACAGCTCAATCAGCTCATCGCCTGTCAGATCGCGCCATTCGCCCTGCGGAATTCCGGAGAGGCTGACGTTCATGATGCGCGTTCGCTCCAGTTTCGTGACCTCAAAACCAAAGTGCTCACACATACGACGGATTTGACGGTTTAGCCCCTGCACCAGGGTAATGCGGAAGGTGAACGGTGCCTCTTTTTTGACTTTGCACTTCTTCGTGACGGTACCGAGAATCGGCACGCCCGCGCCCATACCGCGAATAAAATCATCCGTAACCGGCTTGTTGACCGTGACCAGATACTCTTTCTCATGGTCGTTACCGGCGCGCAGGATTTTGTTCACCAGATCGCCATGGTTGGTGAGAAAAATCAGCCCCTGCGAGTCTTTGTCCAGACGCCCAATCGGGAAGATGCGGCTGCTGTGGTTGACGAAATCAACGATGTTATCCCGCTCGCCATCTTCCGTGGTGCTGACAATACCCACCGGTTTGTTCAACGCGATAAAGACCAGATCTTCTTCGTCTCTTGGTTCGATCAGCTGACCATTCACTTTTACCACGTCGCCAGGCACCACCTGATCGCCAATGGTGGCGCGTTTACCGTTCAGGAAAACGTTACCTTGCTCGATGTAACGATCAGCCTCGCGACGCGAGCAGATTCCGCTCTCGCTAATGTATTTGTTTAATCGGGTTGATTGGGTGGGCAGCATAATTTCTCCTTAATGGGCGAAATATACCTTAGGTTTGGGCTGGTAAAAAGATTAGCCGGTAAAAACTGACTTTCACTTTTCCGCCTTGCGAGGCGGCTTCAGGATCTGCGTTTCGGCCATTTATCAGATGACGATTTTCTTCTAATTTCACGCCATGAGTTCATTCGGGATGTAGTTTAAAAAATACATGGAGTAGTATGAAGGAAATCGTTCAGACACCCTCTTTCCGCAGCTGGGAGCAAAACCTAAAAGATAAAAGGCTCAAGACGCTCATTGCCGCACGCCTTTTTCGTTTAGCCAACGGTTTGCCAGATCGCTTGAACCCAATGAGTTTATAAGCCATGAATAAATTTACGCTGTACGATCCCGCCAGTGCGCTTGTCGATGATGATGAAATCGCTGTGTTTATGGCTGATGCATTTGAAACCGGAGACGCCGCTTATATAGCAAAAGCGTTGGGTGTCATTGCCCGGGCAAAGGGGATGAGCCAAATAGCCGCTCAGACGGGTTTATCTCGTGAACAACTCTATCGTTCATTCAGCGATAAAGGCAACCCAACGCTCAAAACCACGTTAACGGTCATGCAAGCGCTGGGTCTCTCTTTAACGATTAAAAGTGCGCACGATTAATACTCATCCCTTTCATCATCTTCATCCGGCTGTTCCATGACGCTGTAGGCCACCGAGCAGAACAGGGAGTTGAGACGTTTCATGTCGCCAAGCAGCCCCAGGTGCAGGGAGCTGGTTTCGATACTTTGCACGTTTTGCTGATGCAGACGGTCAACGTGTGCGTGGGAGTATCGGCGGTTGAGGATGCGGAAGCGATGCTTATTGCGGCGCAAACGGCGAGCGCTGGGCACGTCGCCGGAGAAGAAGACCGACATGGCCAGCTGCAGGTTACTGAGTAATTGATCGTGCAGCGCATCCAGTTCAGCAACCCCTTCCAGCGAAAACGCCCGACGGGCGGCCAGCGATTTGTCGGCGATCTCACTGCCCATACGCTCGACGATATCGGATGCCTGCTCAAGGTTGAGGGACATCTCGATGATCTCGGCCCAGCGGCGGGATTCCTCTTCCGCCAGCTCGTCTTGCGGCATACGCGCAAGATAGAGTTTGATGGCGGTGTAAAGCACGTTGATATCATCGGCCAGTTTGCGCAGCTCTTTCTCCTCGCGAGGCTCGCCGTGCATTACTTTCTTCAGTCCATCCAGCATGGTTTCCATCGCGTCGCCCATACGCAGGGTTTCGCGGGCAGCATTGGCCAGCGCCAGCGCCGGGGTATCCAGCGCCGAGGTGTCGAGGTGCTTCGGCTTCAAGCGGGCGTCCAGCTCAGGCTCATCGCGGATCATGCGTTTGCAGAACCGCGCCATTGGACCGGCGAACGGCACCATCGCCAGACAGCGCACCAGGTTGTAGAAGACGTGGAAGTAGATCACCAGCTCAGCTTTCGGCAGCGGCAGGTTATCCATCAGATTCGCCAGCGGATGAACAAACGGCAGGATTATCAGGCTGCCCACCAGCTTAAAGAGCAAACTCCCCAGCGCCACGCGACGGGCCGCAGCATTTGCGCCGCTATTGTTGAGCATCGCCAGCAGACCCGAGCCGAGGTTCGCGCCGATCACCAGGCACAGCGCCACCGGGAAGGAGATCGCCCCTGCGGTGGTCAGGGTGGCAGTCAACAGCACGGCCGCCAGACTGGAGTAACTGATGATGGCAAACACCGCGCCAATCAGCGCGTCGAGCATGATGTCGCCCGTCAGCGAGGCGAAAATCACCTGCACACCGTTGGCCTGGGTGATCGGCGTAACCGCCTGCACGATCAGCTCCAGCGCCAGCAGAATCAGCCCGAGACCAATCCCCACGCGCCCCAGCTGTCCTTCGCGGGTCTGTTTACGGCCAAGGAAGAAGATGACGCCGATGAAGATCAGCAGCGGTGACAGCCAGGAGAGATCGAAGGTCAGGATACGCGCCATCAGCGCGGTCCCGACGTCGGCACCCAGTACAATCACCAGCGCCGGTGTCAGCGCCACCAGATCTTGCGCCACAAACGATGTGACGAGCATGGTGGTGGCATTACTGCTTTGCACGAGGGCGGTGACGCCGATCCCCGCGCAGAAGGCGAGCGGCTTCTTCTCAACGCTGCGGCTGAGGACGGTGCGTAAGCGCGCGCCAAAGACGCGCATCACGCCGGTACGAACAATGTGCGTGCCCCAGACCAGCAGGGCGACGGCCGATAGCAGGTGTAACAACGTCAGCACGGAAGTGGGTTCTCCTTATTGTTATCGATTCCTGAAGCCTATGCCTGAAACGCCGGATAGCGCGTAGCTTATCCGGCCTACGATGAGGCTGAGCTTGCTTAAGTATAAGGGTTTAAACGCAATAAAGAGACAGGGCGCCCGATGAGCGCCCTGTTAGTTGTAAGGAAAAGTGACGTTAATCAGCGTCGTAGCCCAGATTCGGGGCCAGCCAGCGTTCTACTTCTGAGACACTCATCCCTTTGCGCAGGGCATAGTCTTCCACCTGATCGCGCTGGATTTGCGCCACCGCGTAGTATTTGCTGTCAGGATGGCTGAAATACCAGCCCGAGACGGACGCGCCCGGCCACATGGCGTAGGATTCGGTAAGCTTCATGCCCGTATGGGTTTCCACATCCAGCAACTGCCAGATGGTGCCCTTTTCCGTGTGCTCCGGACAGGCCGGATAGCCTGGCGCCGGACGAATCCCCTGGTAGTTCTCGCGAATCAGCTCCTCGTTGCTGAGGTTTTCATTTGCCGCGTAACCCCAGTGGACTTTACGCACCCGCTCATGCAGGTATTCAGCGAAGGCTTCTGCCAGGCGGTCAGCAATCGCTTTCACCATGATTTTGTTGTAGTCATCGTGCTGTGCTTCGTAAGCCTCGGCGAGAGCATCCTCTTCCAGTCCGCCGGTAACGGCGAACGCGCCGATGTAGTCCGCTTTGCCGCTGAGTTTTGGCGCAACGAAATCGGCCAGGCAGTAGTTGGCAAACCCGACCTTCTCGGTTTGCTGGCGCAGATGACGGCTCACCGCCAGCACGTTAGTACGGGTTTCATCGCGATAAATTTCGATGTCATCCCCGACGCGGTTCGCCGGGAACAGCCCCACGACGCCGCGCGGATTGAGGCTCTTTTCAGCGCTGAGCTGGTCGAGAAGATCGTTGGCGTCTTTAAAGAGGCGCTGCGCCTCTTCACCGACCACCTCATCTTCAAGAATGCGCGGGTATTTTCCCGCCAGCGACCAGGTCATGAAGAACGGCGTCCAGTCGATGTAATTACGCAGGGTTTCGATGTTCGCCGTGACCGCCTGCACGCCCAGGCGATGCGCCACCGGCGGTGTGTAACTTGCCCAGTCGAAGGCCAGATCGTTTTCCCGCGCGGCGGCCAGCGTCACTGGCGGAGTGCGCGGTTTTTTGCGGCCATGCTGGATACGAACGGTGTCGTACTCTTTGCGGGTTTTCGCGACAAAATCATCACGCTGAGTCGCAGAGAGCAAGGCCGACACCACCCCCACGGTGCGTGAGGCGTTCTGTACGTAGACCGTCGGCCCGCTGTAGTTCTGCTCGATTTTCACCGCAGTGTGCGCTTTTGAGGTCGTCGCACCGCCAATCAGCAGCGGAATGGTAAAGCCCTGGCGCTCCATCTCCTTCGCCACGTTGACCATTTCGTCCAGCGAAGGCGTGATAAGCCCGGAAAGGCCGATTAAATCCGCATTCACTTCGCGCGCGGTTTTGAGAATTTTGTCTGCCGGAACCATCACGCCGAGGTCGATGATTTCGTAGTTATTGCACTGCAGCACCACGCCGACGATATTTTTGCCGATATCGTGGACGTCGCCTTTGACGGTGGCGATCACCATCTTGCCGTTGGTCTGCCCTTTTTCTTTGCTGGCCTCAATGTAGGGTTCGAGATAGGCCACCGCCTGTTTCATGACGCGCGCGGATTTGACCACCTGCGGCAGGAACATTTTGCCCTCGCCAAACAGGTCGCCGACCACATTCATCCCGTCCATCAGCGGCCCTTCGATCACCTCAATCGGGCGAGCGGAGAGCTGGCGGGCCTCTTCGGTATCCAGCTCGATAAATTCGGTAATGCCTTTGACCAGCGAGTATTCCAGACGCTTTTTCACGTCCCACGAGCGCCACTCGGCCTGCTGAACCTGGGCGCTTTCGTCGCTTTTACTGCCGCGATATTTCTCCGCCAGCTCCAGCATCCGTTCAGTGGAGTCGTCGCGGCGGTTGAGGATTACGTCTTCCACGGCGTCGCGCAGCTCGGCGGGCAGGTCGTCATAAATCGCCAGCTGTCCGGCGTTGACGATCCCCATGTCCATGCCGTTACGAATGGCGTAGTAGAGGAACACGGCGTGAATGGCTTCACGAACCGGATCGTTACCGCGGAACGAGAATGAAACGTTGGAGACACCGCCGGAGATCAGCGCATGCGGCAGCTCGCGTTTGATATCCTCGCAGGCGCCGATAAAGTCCTGTGCGTAGTTGTTGTGCTCTTCGATACCCGTCGCGACGGCAAAGATATTGGGGTCGAAAATGATGTCTTCTGGCGGGAAACCGACCTCTTCCGTCAGGATCTTGTACGCGCGGCGGCAAATCTCAATCTTGCGTTCGCGGGTATCGGCCTGGCCGACTTCGTCAAATGCCATCACCACCACGGCCGCGCCATAGCGGCGCACCCGTTTTGCGTGATGAATGAACGGCTCCACGCCCTCTTTCATCGAGATAGAGTTGACGATGCCTTTGCCCTGAATGCACTTCAGCCCTTTTTCGATGACGTCCCACTTTGAGGAGTCAATCATGATCGGCACGCGGGCAATGTCCGGCTCACCGGCAATCAGATTCAGGAAACGCACCATCGCCGCTTCGGCGTCGAGCATCCCTTCGTCCATGTTGATATCGATGATCTGCGCGCCGCTTTCCACCTGCTGGCGGGCAACGTCCAGCGCTTCGCTGTATTTTTCTTCTTTGATTAACCGCTTGAACTTAGCGGAACCGGTGACGTTAGTACGTTCACCGACGTTCACAAACAGGCTGTCATCAGCGATGGTCAGCGGTTCAAGGCCCGCCAGACGACAGGCCACCGGCAGCGTCGGTAACGGGCGCGGCGGCAAGCCTGCGACGGCATTGCTCATGGCAGCGATATGTTCCGGCGTGGTGCCGCAGCAGCCGCCGACGATGTTCAGGAAACCTGACTCTGCCCACTCCCGAATTTGCGCGGCCATCGTCGTTGCATCGAGATCGTATTCGCCAAAGGCATTTGGCAGGCCGGCGTTCGGGTGCGCCGTGACGTAGCACTCGGCGATGCGGGAGAGTTCCTGCACGTACTGGCGCAGTTCATCCGGGCCGAGGGCACAGTTGAGGCCAAACGTGAGGGCATCCGCGTGGCGCAGGGAGTTGTAAAACGCTTCCGTCGTCTGACCGGAAAGGGTGCGCCCGGAGGCATCCGTAATGGTGCCCGAGACCATAATCGGCAGATCGACGCCCAGCGCTTCCATCTCTTCCTTCACCGCAAAAATCGCAGCTTTCGCGTTGAGCGTGTCGAACACCGTTTCGATCATGATCAGATCGCAGCCCCCTTCCACCAGCGCTTTGGTGGATTCACGATAGGCTTCGACCAGCTGATCAAAAGTCACGTTACGGAAGGCCGGATCGTTCACATCCGGTGAAATAGAGGCGGTACGGTTGGTGGGGCCAAGCACCCCGGCGACGTAGCGCGGTTTGTCCGGCGTGCGGGCCGTCCATGCATCGGCGCAGGCGCGCGCCAGCCTGGCGGCCTCAAAATTGATTTCTGCCGACAGGGATTCCATCTGGTAATCCGCCATGGCGATGGTTGTCGAGTTGAAGGTATTGGTTTCGACGATGTCCGCGCCCGCCTCAAAATAGGCGTTATGAATGGCCGCGATGACATCCGGTTTACTCAGCACCAGCAGGTCATTATTGCCTTTCAGGTCGCAAGGCCAGTCGGCGAAACGCTCGCCGCGAAAATCGTCTTCACTCAGACGATAGCTCTGGATCATGGTGCCCATGCCACCGTCCAGCACCAGAATTCGTTCATTTAACTGCGCACGCAGTTGATCTACTTTGCTGCTCACACTCGCTCCCGACAACGCTCAACAAGGCCAAAAGGCCAGCAGTCCATACTGGCATAATCTCGCAGGGTGGAGAAGTCACGCAGCGTTAACATGAGACATGTTCACTATCACTCCTCCGATCAGTCAGGATAACGGTTGCAAATTCACCAAATAAAACGAAAATGATTTCCACGATACAGAAAAAGGATTCCGTCATGGTCGCTACCGTTCCCGCAAAACGCGGCAGAAAACCTGCTGCCACCACCGCGCCGCCAGGCGGACAAGTTCAGTCGCTCACACGCGGATTAAAGCTGCTGGAATGGATCGCGGAATCCCACAGCAGCGTGGCTCTGACCGAGCTGGCGCAGCAGGCAGGTCTGCCGAACTCCACCACGCACCGTCTGTTAAGCACTATGCAGCAGTTGGGCTTTGTCCGTCAGGTGGGTGAACTGGGCCACTGGTCCGTCGGTGCCCATGCGTTTATCGTCGGCAGCAGCTTTTTGCAGAGCCGTAATCTGCTGGCGATTGTGCATCCGATCCTGCGCAAACTGATGGAAGACTCTGGCGAGACGGTCAACCTGGCGGTGCTCGATCAAAGCGACCATCAGGCGATTATCATTGACCAGGTGCAGTGTACGCAGCTGATGCGTATGTCCGCACCCATTGGCGGTAAGCTGCCGATGCATGCGTCGGGGGCGGGGAAAGCCTTTCTGTCGCAGCTCAGCGAGGAACAAGTCACTGGCCTGCTGCACCGCAAAGGGCTGCATGCCTATACGCATGCCACGCTGGTTTCCCCGCTGCATCTGAAAGATGATTTGGCCCAGACGCGCAAGCGCGGCTATTCGTTCGATGATGAAGAACATGCGCTGGGTCTGCGCTGTATCGCGGCGTGTATTTTTGATGAGCACCGCGAACCGTTCGCCGCAATCTCCATTTCTGGGCCGATCTCGCGCGTGACCGATGACCGCGTCACCGAGCTGGGGGCGCTGGTCATCAAAGCGGCGAAGGAAGTGACGCTGGCGTATGGTGGGATTCGCTAACCTTGAATGCGGCCTGCTCCCCTCTCCCGTTAAGAGAGGGGAAACACTACATTGACCACCGCACGCTAAAACGCTGCCGCCTGCGGTAGGCGTACACATCTTCAACGTAACCATTTTTGATGCGCGTTTGCAGACCGCGCCAGTAGTCGGCGTGGAACAGATCCTCGTGCATCTCTGCAAATAACGGCCCGATGCGCGGGTCGGCACAGAGCCAGTGGCGAAACTCCTCCGGGAAGACATCGCCCGGCGAGACGCTGTACCACGGCTCGCTGGCCAGTTCATCTTCCGGATAGCGCGCAGCCGGGATATCGCGGAAATTTACCTCGGTCATGTAGCAGATTTCATCGTAATCGTAGAACACCACCCGCCCGTGGCGCGTCACGCCAAAGTTTTTAAACAGCATATCGCCGGGAAAAATATTGGCCGCTGCGAGCTGGCGGATCGCGTTGCCGTACTCTTCAATCGCATCACGCAGCGCCTGGCCGTCCACCTGCTCCAGCCAGATATTAAGCGGAACCATTCGGCGTTCGATGTAAAGATGGCTGATGGCAATCTTATCGCCCAGATCGGTGATTTTGCCCGGCGCTTCCTGCATCAGCAGGGTCATTAGCGCTGGCGCGATCTGCCGTTTATCCAGCACAAAGTTTTCGAACTCCTGAGTGTCGGCCATGCGCCCCACGCGGTCGTGCTCTTTGACCAGCTGATAGCAGGCGCGAACGTGCGCCGCCGTCATCTCTTTCTGCGGCGCGAATTTATCTTTGATGACCTTAAACACACGATCAAAACCCGGCAGCGTGAAGACCAGCATCACCATCCCGCGGATTCCGGGCGCTTCGATGAACTGCTCGTCGCTACTGCTGATGTAGTGCAGGTATTCGCGATAGCTCTCAGTTTTCGCGTGCTTCTGGCAGCCAATCGCCATATACAGCTCAGCGGTGGTTTTGACCGGCAGCAGCTCGCGCAGCCACTCCACCAACGCGGCGGGGTGTGGCGCATAAACCATGAAATAGGAGCGGGCGAAACCGAAGACAATGCTCGCCTCGGCGCTGGTTGTCAGGCAGGCGTCGACAAAAAGCTCGCCGTCATCCGTACGATGGATCGGCAACAGAAAGGGAATGGTGGCCGTGGGGGTGAGCAACTTCCCGACCAGCCAGGCGGCTTTATTGCGGAAAAACAGTTCGTTAGCCACCTGTAAATGGCTGCGTTGTAAAACGTCGGTGCCGAAAGCGTCCGTCAGATGGGCGATGATATAGCCCACGTCGCGCGTCTTGTTTTGCCATGGCAAACGCAGCGGTAAATCCGAGAGCATTTTGCTTAACAGACTTTCCCAGCCATGTTCGGGGAAGAAATCCTTCGCCAGCGGGCGCGGGATGGTGCGAAAGCGACGCTCAGGCTGAGAGCTGAAAATAAATAACCGCTCAGGAGATAACGAGCGGTGGTCAAATAACCGGCAATAGACGGAGTTGAAAAAGCTCTCCGCAATCTCGAAGCGCGGGTAATCCGGCAACAGATGGGTGTAGTGCTCTTTTACGCGGAGCAGAAAATCGGCGTCGGGGCTTTTACCATCGGTGATGCAGCGCAACTGCTCGACCACCAGACCCACGTGATGATCGTAAAGATGGATACGCTGTTTCATCGCCTGCTGTACGGCGTGCCAGTCGGCGTGTTCGAAGCGCTGCTGCGCGCCTGAAGTCACTTCCAGAAAACGGCCATACTGCGCGTCGAAGCCCTGCAGGATGGTTTGTGCAATCAGTAACTCCAGGCCACGCGACATAGGCTCCCCTCATCCCGGCCCTCTCCCCAGCGGGGAGAGGGGGAAAACATCAGAACTGTGATTCTTCAGTCGAACCGGTCAACGCCGTAACCGATGAGGCGCCGCCCTGAATGATCGTCGTGACGTTATCGAAATAGCCTGTGCCCACTTCCTGCTGGTGAGAGGCGAAGGTGTAGCCCTCTTTGCTGGCCGCAAACTCTGGCTGCTGCACTTTTTCCACGTAGTGCTTCATGCCCTCACCCTGTGCGTAGGCGTGGGCCAGATCGAACATGTTGAACCACATGCTGTGGATACCCGCGAGGGTGATGAACTGGTATTTGTAGCCCATCTCAGAGAGCTGCTGCTGGAAGCTGGCGATGGTTTTATCATCCAGATTCTTCTGCCAGTTGAACGACGGCGAGCAGTTGTACGCCAGCAGTTTGCCTGGATATTTAGCATGGATTGCATCGGCAAAGCGTTTTGCCAGCGCCAGGTCCGGCGTGGAAGTTTCGCACCACACCAGGTCGGCATACGGGGCGTAGGCCAGACCGCGGCTGATAGCCTGCTCGATACCCGCATGCGTACGGTAGAACCCTTCGCTGGTGCGCTCACCGGTAATGAATTCGCTGTCGTAAGGGTCGCAGTCAGAGGTAATCAGATCCGCCGCATCCGCATCGGTACGGGCGATAACCAGGGTCGGCACGCCCAGAACATCCGCCGCCAGACGCGCGGCGACCAGTTTCTGGATCGCTTCTTGCGTCGGCACCAGCACTTTGCCGCCCATATGGCCGCACTTCTTCACGGACGCGAGCTGATCTTCAAAGTGGACCGCCGCTGCACCGGCTTCAATCATTGATTTCATCAACTCAAACGCATTAAGTACGCCGCCAAAACCTGCTTCGGCATCTGCCACGATAGGCAGGAAGTAATCCACGAAACGCGGATCGTTTGGCTCAATGCCGGACGCCCACTGGATCTGATCCGCACGACGGAAAGTGTTATTGATCCGATCGACCACCGAGGGTACGGAGTTGGCCGGATAGAGCGACTGATCCGGATACATGCTGGAGGCCAGGTTAGCGTCGGCCGCCACCTGCCAGCCGGAGAGATAGACCGCTTCAATCCCCGCTTTCGCCTGTTGCAATGCCTGGCCACCGGTCAACGCACCGAGGCTGTTGATATACCCTTTTTTCGATTCGCCGTGCAGCAGACGCCACATTTTTGCGGCACCGAGCTGCGCCAGCGTGCATTCCGGGTTGACCGAACCGCGCAGTTTCACCACTTCCTCTGCGCTGTACGGGCGGTTGATGCCTTCCCAGCGCGGTTGAGTCCACTCTTTTTGTATTTCTTCGATTTGTTGGGTACGGGTTTTCATGTGCAGATGCTCCATATTATCGTCCTGGCTTCCCAGGCGTTATTGGTGAAGGCAGTTTGGTCACGGCCAGCGCTAGAACCAAAGGGATTCAGAGCACTGCCTGGGCCAAAATGGCGAACAAAATAGCCTGGGTAGTTAGGCCAGCAGGCGATAGCCGGGCAAAGTAAGGAAGTCGATTAATTCTTCAGACGTCGTGATTTGCTCCATCAAGCGCGCGGCATCGTCAAAACGGCCACTGCTGAAGCGGTGTTCGCCCAGCTCGTCCTGAATCACCCGCATCTCTTCCGCAAGCATCTGGCGGAACAGGGATTTAGTGACCGGTTTGCCGTTACTGAGCGCTTTCTGGTGGTGGATCCACTGCCAGATGGAGGTTCGGGAGATCTCCGCCGTGGCGGCATCTTCCATCAGGCCGTAAATCGGGACGCAGCCATTGCCCGAGATCCATGCTTCGATGTACTGCACCGCAACGCGAATATTGGCGCGCATGCCTGCTTCAGTTCGCTCGCCCTCGCACGGCATCAGCAGCTCTTCAGCTGAGACAGGTGCGTCGTCTTCGCGGGTAACGAAAAGCTGATTTTTGTTCTCACCCAGCACACTGTTGAAGACCTCCATCGCCGTGTCCGCCAGGCCCGGGTGAGCAACCCAGGTGCCATCGTGGCCGTTGCGGGCTTCCAGCTCTTTATCCGCCTTCACTTTGGTCAGCACCTGATTATTGCGCTCGGCGTCTTTGCTCGGAATAAAGGCCGCCATCCCCCCCATCGCGAACGCGCCGCGTTTATGGCAGGTCTTGATCAGCAGGCGTGAGTAGGCACTCAGGAAAGGCTTGTCCATAGTGACCGCCTGGCGATCGGGCAGCACGCGGTCTGGATGATTTTTCAGGGTTTTGATGTAGCTGAAGATGTAATCCCAGCGCCCACAATTCAGGCCGACGATGTGGTCGCGCAGGGCGTGCAGGATTTCATCCATCTGGAACACTGCCGGCAGCGTTTCGATCAGCAGGGTGGCTTTGATGGTGCCGCGCGGCAGATTGAAACGATCTTCCGCGTAGCTGAATACCTCGCTCCACCAGGCCGCTTCCTGCCATGACTGCGTTTTTGGCAGGTAGAAATAAGGGCCACTCCCTTTTGCCAGCAGGCTTTTATGGTTGTGGAAGAAGTAGAGCGCAAAATCAAACAGGCTGCCGGGAATGGCTTCGTTGCGCCATGTAACGTGTTTTTCAGGCAGATGCAGGCCGCGCACACGGCAAATCAGGACGGCCGGATTGGGTTTCAGCTGATAGATTTTTCCGGCTTCATTGGTGTAGCTGATAGTGCCATTGACCGCATCGCGCAGGTTAATTTGCCCCTCGATCACTTTACGCCAGTCTGGCGCCAGTGAATCTTCGAAGTCAGCCATGAACACTTTTACATTGGCATTCATAGCGTTAATCACCATTTTACGCTCAACCGGACCGGTGATTTCGACACGACGATCCTGTAAATCCTGCGGAATACCACGGATTTTCCAGGTTGAGTTACGAATGGAAGCAGTTTCCGAAATGAAGTCTGGAAGCTTACCGTTATCGATGTCCTGCTGTTGCTGAATACGAGCCGCCAGCAGTTTATTGCGCTTCGGTGCAAAGCGCGTCACCAGCTCAGCCAAAAACTCGACGGCGTCTGGCGTCAGAACCTGCTGTTCCAGCTCACCATAGGGCTGGTTAAACGTCAGTTCATCGGTAGTCGTTGCCTGTTGATTCATTTCTCTGCTCCTCATCAAAGATCCAAAAATGCGTCCCCCACTGCGAGCGAAAGATCGTTGTGTGGTTTTCGCTCAGCAGATTTAAGACTATCCATTATTTTTCTAAAATCAAAAACAATTTCCATTTTAATTAAATATTGTTCTTATCTTATTGATTAGGAAGAGATTAAAAATTATTTAACGGATGAAGGGTTTTTCGGAAATAAAAAAGGCACCCGAAGGTGCCTGATCTGGAATGCTGAAACGCTTTAGGATCGTTCTGCGCAGAGGATTAATCTAACGTCGGATTCATGTGGCGCAGATCGTATGGCGTGATCTGATAGACGTAATAGTTGAGCCAGTTAGTAAACAGCAAATTGCCATGGCTGCGCCAGGTTGCTCGTGGCGTGTTTTGCGGATCGTTTTTCGGGAAATAGTTGTACGGCACTTCCGGGGTTAACCCCGCTTCCACATCGCGGAAAAATTCGCTGGCCAGGGTATGCGCATCGTATTCCGGATGTCCCGTCACAAAGGCGATACGTTTGTCTTTGCTGGCGAACAGATAGGCGTCGCCATCTTCCGTTTCGGCCAGGATCTCGAGATCCGTGTAATCACGAATCAGCGCGGCCGGGAAATCTGCGTAGCGCGAGTGAGGTGCGAGGAAAGAGTCGTCAAAACCTCGCGTCAGCAACGCATGAGGATGGAGAATGTGGTGTTCGTAGACGCCAGACAGCTTTTCCGTGCGGGTTTGCTTCGGGATGCCGTAGAGAATATTCAGTGCCGCTTGTACCGCCCAACAGACAAAGAGCGTTGAGGTGACGTGATCTTTGGCCCACTCGAGTACCTGCTTGATCTGCGGCCAGTAGGCCACGTCGTTGAACTCAACCAGGCCCAGCGGTGCACCCGTGACGATCAGACCATCGAAGTTATCGTTGCGGATATCTTCGAAGTTGCAGTAGAAGTTATTCAGATGCTCGGACGGTGTGTTGCGCGATTCACGGGCATCGACGCGCAGCAGCTGGATGTCCACCTGTAGCGGGGAGTTGGAGAGCAAGCGCAGGAACTGGTTTTCCGTCTCAATCTTTTTGGGCATCAGGTTGAGGATGAGAACCTTAAGTGGACGAATTTCCTGACCTGTCGCGCGCGAGGCCTTCATCACAAAGACATTCTCTTCACGCAAGAAATTAACGGCTGGCAGCTCGTCCTGCACCCTAATCGGCATAACCTTATATCCTCACAGCATACGTATAAACGTTTAGACATCCAGATAGCTGACAATACCCAGGAATCGTGCGAATGTCGAGTCTGTAAGAGGAAGGTGAGAAATTTTCACGGAGGGAAACAGAGGCATAAACAAGAAAGGACAAAAACGCAAAGAGGCCATCCTTGCGGATGGCCTCTTCACTTAATTAATGCCTGGCAGTTCCCTACTCTCACATGGGGAGACCCCACACTACCATCGGCGCTACGGCGTTTCACTTCTGAGTTCGGCATGGGGTCAGGTGGGACCACCGCGCTAAAGCCGCCAGGCAAATTCTGTATCAACACGCATTCCTGCGNATNAATTAATCTGTATCAGCTGAAAATCGACTGTCTCTGCTTCGCCAAAACATCTTCGGCGTTGTAAGGTTAAGCCTCACGGTTCATTAGTACTGGTTAGCTCAATACATCGCTGCACTTACACACCCAGCCTATCAACGTCGTAGTCTTCAACGTTCCTTCAGGACNCTNAANGNGTCAGGGAGAACTCATCTCGGGGCAAGTTTCGTGCTTAGATGCTTTCAGCACTTATCTTTTCCGCATTTAGCTACCGGGCAATGCCATTGGCATGACAACCC
>NZ_CP025699.1:264641-294001 GCF_023278595.1 Lelliottia sp. AC1 | reverse complement strand
GAATCCATGTCACTTTGAGTGCCCACACAGATTGTCTGATAAATTGTTAAAGAGCAGTGCAACGCGGCTTTCGCTCACCGTTGCGAGGTGGCGTATATTACGCTTTCCTCTTTCAGAGTCAACCCTGAATCTCAGGATTTTTTCTCTTCAACCGAACCGGCTGTTTGTGTGAAGTGATTCACATCTGCCGTGTCGATGGAGGCGCATTATAGGGAGTTCTCGTCAGCCCGCAACCGCTAAATGACAGAAAAATGACTGACTGCTGCATTCCACAGCAAAACCCCGCCTTATACCCTTTTGCACACAGACTTATCCACAACCCGACGAAAATTTGAAAATTCGCGAGCGTTGCGCAAACGTTTTCGTTAAAATGCACGCGCCATGCAAGGATGCCCTGTCAGGTGTGTTAGATGAGTTTTTTAAAGGAAAATTCATCTAACGCTCTCTGTAATCGTGAAATCCAGGGGATTTACCATGCAACAACGTCGTCCAGTCCGCCGCGCTCTGCTCAGTGTTTCTGATAAAGCCGGTATCGTCGAATTCGCTCAGGCACTTTCTGCACGCGGTGTAGAGCTGCTGTCCACTGGCGGAACCGCTCGCCTGTTAGCAGATAAAGGTCTGCCGGTAACCGAAGTGTCCGATTACACCGGTTTCCCGGAAATGATGGATGGACGCGTAAAGACCCTGCATCCAAAAGTGCACGGCGGCATTCTCGGTCGTCGCGGTCAGGATGACGGCATCATGGATCAACACGGGATTGCGCCGATCGATATGGTGGTTGTTAACCTCTATCCTTTCGCCCAGACCGTCGCTCGCGAAAACTGCTCTCTGGAAGATGCGGTCGAGAATATCGACATCGGCGGCCCAACCATGGTGCGCTCCGCCGCGAAGAACCATAAAGATGTGGCTATCGTGGTAAAGAGCAGCGACTACAACACCATCATCGATGAGATGGATGCCAACGAAGGATCCCTGACGCTGGAAACCCGTTTCGACCTCGCCATCAAAGCGTTCGAACACACCGCTGCTTACGACAGCATGATCGCCAACTACTTCGGTAGTCTTGTTCCGGCCTATCACGGTGAAAGCAAAGAGCCTGCTGGCCGCTTCCCGCGTACCCTGAATCTGAACTTCATTAAGAAGCAGGATATGCGTTACGGCGAGAACAGCCATCAGAACGCAGCCTTCTATATAGAAGAAGAGATCAAAGAAGCTTCCGTTGCCACCGCTCAGCAGGTCCAGGGCAAAGCGCTTTCCTATAACAACATCGCCGATACCGACGCGGCGCTGGAGTGCGTGAAAGAGTTTAACGAACCGGCCTGTGTGATCGTCAAACACGCGAACCCATGCGGCGTCGCTGTAAGCACTTCCATTCTGGAAGCTTACAATCGCGCATACAAAACCGACCCAACTTCCGCTTTCGGCGGCATCATTGCTTTCAACCGCGAACTGGATGCGGAAACAGCGAAGGCGATCATCTCCCGCCAGTTCGTTGAAGTGATCATTGCCCCTTCCGCGACTGAAGAAGCCCTGAAGATCACCTCTGCTAAGCAGAACGTCCGCGTGCTGGTCTGTGGCCAGTGGGCTGAACGTGTCCCGGCTCTGGATTTTAAACGTGTTAACGGCGGTCTGCTGGTTCAGGATCGCGATCTGGGTATGGTTACCGCTGGCGATCTGCGTGTGGTCAGCAAACGTCAACCGACCGAGCAGGAACTGCGTGATGCGCTCTTCTGCTGGAAAGTGGCGAAATTCGTTAAATCCAACGCCATTGTCTATTCCAAAGAGAACATGACCATCGGCATTGGCGCAGGCCAGATGAGCCGCGTTTACTCCGCGAAAATCGCTGGTATTAAAGCCAGCGATGAAGGGCTTGAAGTGAAAGGCTCTGCCATGGCCTCTGATGCCTTCTTCCCGTTCCGCGACGGTATTGATGCCGCAGCGGCGGCTGGCGTTACCTGTGTCATTCAGCCGGGCGGCTCAATCCGTGATGACGAAGTGATTGCTGCTGCCGACGAACACGGTATCGCAATGATCTTCACCGACATGCGTCACTTCCGCCATTAATCTCCGGAGCAGACAATGAAAGTATTAGTGATTGGTAACGGCGGGCGCGAACACGCCCTTGCGTGGAAAGCGGCACAGTCGCCTCTGGTTGAAACCGTCTTCGTGGCACCGGGTAATGCCGGCACCGCGCTGGAACCTGCTCTGCAGAACGTCGCGATCGGCGTGACCGATATTCCGGCGCTGCTGAACTTCGCCCTGAATGAGAAAATCGATCTGACCATCGTCGGCCCGGAAGCGCCGCTGGTGATTGGCGTGGTAGATGCGTTCCGCGCGGCGGGCCTGAAAATCTTCGGCCCAACGGAAGGCGCAGCGCAGCTCGAAGGCTCTAAAGCCTTCACCAAAGATTTCCTTGCGCGTCACAAAATCCCGACCGGTGAGTATCAGAATTTCACCGAAGTGGAGCCTGCGCTGGCGTATCTGCGCGAAAAAGGCGCTCCGATTGTCATCAAGGCCGACGGTCTGGCTGCCGGTAAAGGCGTAATCGTGGCGATGACCCTCGAAGAAGCCGAAGCGGCCGTTCAGGATATGCTGGCAGGTAACGCTTTCGGCGACGCTGGGCACCGCATCGTGATCGAAGAGTTCCTCGACGGCGAAGAGGCGAGCTTTATCGTGATGGTCGATGGCGAACATGTCCTGCCGATGGCCACCAGCCAGGATCACAAACGTGTGGGTGATGGCGATACTGGTCCGAACACCGGCGGCATGGGCGCTTACTCTCCGGCGCCGGTGGTGACTGACGAAGTCCACCAGCGCACGATGGATCGCATCATCTGGCCTACCGTGAAAGGCATGGCCGCCGAAGGCAACACGTACACCGGTTTCCTGTATGCCGGGCTGATGATCGACAAGCAGGGCAACCCAAAAGTTATCGAGTTCAACTGCCGCTTTGGCGATCCGGAAACGCAGCCGATCATGCTGCGCATGAAATCCGATCTGGTGGAACTGTGCCTGGCCGCCTGCGAAGGTAAGCTGGATGAGAAAACGTCCGAGTGGGATACGCGTGCCTCTTTGGGCATTGTGATCGCTGCCGGGGGGTATCCGGGTAACTACAACAATGGCGATGAGATCCACGGTTTACCGCTGGAAGAGGTCGACGGCGGTAAAGTGTTCCATGCTGGCACCAAACTGGCAGAAGACGATCGCGTGTTAACTAACGGGGGCCGCGTATTGTGCGCCACTGCGCTGGGTAACACCGTGGCCGACGCGCAGAAACGCGCTTACGCGCTGATGAAGGATATCCACTGGAACGGCAGCTTTAGCCGCGGTGATATTGGTTATCGTGCGATTGCCCGCGAGCAAGAGCAGTAACAACTATTCGCCCTCTCCGTCCGGAGGGGGCACTGATATCAGAAATTCTTTTCCGTCGGCTGCCACGTGCAGAAATCTTCGTTTGCCACCAGCAGCAGCTGTGACCCTTCTGGCGCTTCAAGCCAGGCAATACTCACTTCCATCGAAGAGTGTCGCTGACGCCGTTCGATATGTTCTATTGCCCAGGCTTCGAGATCGGGCTTAACGGTCTGCCCTTCACAGGTGGTGACTGTGCCATCAGGATGCCAGCGCCCCTGACGTAGCACCACGCGTCCCTGACGCAGCGCATCGCTGGTCTGGCGCACCTGGGTTGCCCGATAGCGGTACAGGGCGATTTGATCGCTGGAGAGCTGTTGTTTTTGGCCGTTGACCTCGCGCTGCATAAAGCTCAGCTCACCGTGGTCATCAAAGCGCACGCGCACGTGTTCAGGCGTTTTACTGTAGATATTGAGTTCAATCAGCGACAGCGCATCGCCTTGCCAGCGGTATTCCGCTGTAGAGGTATTGCCGTTGTGCCATGGGCTGAATGCGGAGAGCAGGTGAACGTCGTCACCAGAGTCTTTGCGCCAGACTCGTACCGCGCCCTGATCGTCAGCGTATCCGCTGGCGGTAAACGGCGGCAGAGAGGAGTCATGGCTGCAGGCAGTGAGCAACAGCATGCCCGCCAGCGCGAGCGGACGGCGCCATGAAAACAAAAGGGGCGAAACCGCCCCCTTGTTAAAACTGTTCACGGCCACGCCGTCTTACTTAACAGCGTCTTTCAGTGCTTTACCAGAAACAAATGCCGGTACGTTTGCAGCGGCGATTTTGATTTCTTTACCGGTCTGCGGGTTGCGGCCAGTACGCTCAGCGCGGTGGTTCACTTTGAAGGTACCGAAACCAACCAGTTGTACAGCATCGCCTTCTTTCAGAGACTCAGTAATAGCAGCCAGGGTGGATTCCAGAGCAGCTTTAGCCTGCACTTTAGACAGATCAGCCTTGTCCGCAATTACATCAATCAGTTGAGTCTTGTTCATAAGTTATCCTTTCAATGTGTTTATCGCTTGCTAAGCATCGAGTGCGACGAAAATGCCAAAAAAGCACTCTCCTGCATACACGCACCGATAGCCACTTTTTTTCGCCCCCCAAATGTAGACCAGACGGGGGGCAGAAGGGAAGAGTCGAGGTGCGACAAAACAGGCGTTAAATCACGTTTTATTGTCTCATTGGTTAAAAATTATACCAATATTACTCTCACCCGCCTCGCGTAAGTCCGCGCGCAGCCCTTTTATCAGCTCAATATCGCGTTCTTCGCAGTCGGCCAAAAGTCGGAATATTTCCCACTGAATATCCCACTCCTGCTCAACCGCAGGGTTAGCTCGCAGCTCTTCGTCGGTCATTTCGCGACCTTCCTGAGTCATTTCCAGCATTGCCACGGTGGTAATGGACGCCTTACTGACTTCGATGGCATGGTCGAGGGTTTCACCGCTCAGACGGGAGTGAAGCAATTCACTCAGTGCCACGCAGGCGTCGATAGCCGGGTAGACGCCATACATATCGTAGTCATCCGCCGACGGGATCGCCTCTTCCAGTTTTTCGAGCTGAGAATCGAAATTCACCTTAGCGTCTTTGACCGTGAGCGTTTCCCAAATCAGGTCGAGAATACGACGATAAATCTGGCCTTCACCAAATCCAGTCTGCTTGCAGAACGTGGCATAGTTGGGATACATGCGCTCGCACAGACAGGCCATAAAGGTGACGTGCTGCCAGCTTTCCAGCTTCTCAAGGCGCAGATGAATCGGGTTTTGTAACATGATGATGTCTCGAATCGGAAATTAGCCGCAGTTTACCTGAATCAACGCTGAATTTCCTGCCAACGAACAAATGCCGGACGCGCCGACGCCACTGCGTCAGCCCAGCGCGTCGGCTCCGGTAAACGGTAGCCTTTCATGCAGCGTTGCACCCACGCCAGTGCGCTGTCAGTGCTCACACGATGACCCGTCGCCACAAACAGCGGATTACAGCGCGCTTTACTGCGCCAGACCCAAGCCAGCTGCTCGCCCTTGTCCATCAGCGGTGCGAGAGCACCCGGTTCGGCGGAAAGCGGTTCGAACTTGCCGCACAGACGCTTTTTCGCCACGCCAATCGTCGGCACATCCACCAGCAGACCAAAATGGCTGGCCACGCCGAGGCGTCGCGGGTGGGAAATCCCATGACCATCGACGAACAAAAGATCGGGTTTTTGCGAGAGTTGCTCCCACGCTGCCAGTAGCGCGGGGTATTCACGAAAGGAGAGAAAACCAGGAATGTAGGGCATGGTGGTGGCGATGCGCGCCACTTTGTACTCCACCAGCTCCAGCGCGGGATAGGTTAACAGCACCATCGCGGCTCGCGTCACTTCCCCGCCCTGTTCAAACCCGACATCGGCACCGGCGATCAATGCCGGGGGATTCACATCCAGACGATCCTCGCGGATCACCGAGGAGGCCAGTTCGATTTGCTGAGCGCGTAATGACGCGAGATCCATAATCACTCCCTACTGGTGGTACTGGGCAGAAAGGCGGTGCACCGCCTCGACAAATACGCCTGCGTGCTCTGGCGGTACATCCTGATGAATACCGTGGCCGAGGTTAAAGACGTGCCCTTCGCCCTGACCGAATCCGGCCAGAATAGTCGCCACTTCTTCTTCGATACGTGCCGGCTGCGCATAGAGTATGGAGGGGTCCATATTGCCCTGCAGCGCCACTATGTCACCCACGCGACGGCGCGCATCGGCAATATCCGTCGTCCAGTCGAGACCCAGCGCATCGCAGCCGGTCGCGGCCAGTGCTTCCAGCCACTGCCCGCCGCCTTTGGTGAACAGCGTCACCGGCACGCGACGGCCTTCGTTTTCACGCAGCAGACCATCGACAATTTTATGCATGTAGTACAGGGAGAACTGCTGATAATCGCGCCCGGTCAGCACTCCGCCCCAGGTATCGAAAATCATGACCGACTGCGCACCCGCTTTAATCTGCGCATTGAGATACAGAGTGACGCTTTTCGCCAGTTTGTCCAGCAGCGCATGCAGCGCCAGCGGCTCGGCGTACATCATCTTTTTGATCATCGTGAAGGCTTTGCTGCTACCACCTTCAACCATATACGTCGCCAGGGTCCACGGGCTTCCGGAGAAACCAATCAGCGGCACCTCACCTTTTAGTTCGCGGCGGATAGTGCGCACCGCGTTCATGACGTAGCCCAGCTCCTGTTCAGGGTCTGGAATCGGCAGTTTATCGACGTCAGCTTTGCTCTTAATCGGTGAGGTAAAACGCGGGCCTTCGCCGGTTTCGAAATAGAGACCCAGCCCCATCGCGTCCGGAATGGTCAGGATATCTGAAAAAAGGATCGCCGCATCGAGCGGGAAACGGCGCAGCGGCTGCAGCGTGACTTCGCAGGCCAGCTCGGCGTTTTTGCACAGGGACATAAAATCGCCCGCCTCGGCGCGCGTGGCTTTGTACTCCGGCAAATAACGGCCCGCCTGGCGCATCATCCACACCGGGGTGATCTCAACGGGTTGGCGCAGCAGCGCACGCAGATAACGATCGTTCTTCAGTTCGGTCATTTTTGCAGTTCCTTAAGCGTCATGCCGCCAGTGTAACATGTGATTCATTCATAGTCGGCCCGACACATCGCGACGGTATCTTCTATCAGACGACGCGCCACGGTGCCCGGTGGCGGGAGAAGGGGTAAGTCGTCGTAGCGATACCAGTTGGCTTCCAGCAGCTCTTTTTGGTCGATCACGATATCGCCGCTGTCATAATCCGCCATAAACGCGGTCATCAGCGACATAGGGAAGGGCCACGGCTGGGAGGTGACGTAACGCAGGTTTTTAACCTTGATGCTGCTCTCTTCCATCACTTCGCGAGCAACAGCCTGTTCGAGCGTCTCACCCACTTCGACAAAGCCAGCCAGCACCGTATGCACGCCATTGCGATGGCGAGTGTGTTGCGCCAGCAGAATAGTGTCATCCCGACGAATGGCGACGATGATGCACGGGGCGATTTGCGGGTAGTAGCGCTCCCGGCAGTGGCTGCACAGCATGGCCCACTCGGATTTGCTCTGGTGCATGGTGTGCCCGCAGTAGCCGCAAAACTTATGGGATCGGAAAAATTCTGCCAGTTGCACGCCACGCCCGGCAAGCTGGAACAGACCGACGTCCAGATCGATCACCTGGCGAACCGATCCCATTTCGTGATGGCGATGTTGCTGGATCAACCACACGGAATCGCCCTGCCATTCGCCGAGCCAGAGTGCCCTCTGCCCCGCAAGATCGAAACGTCCTGCCTCGCCGTAAGGTAATTCTCCGCCGGGCAACCATAATTTTTGTTCGTGGCTGACGATCCACCAGCCGCGATCTAATTTTTCAATTATACGATCCATATCTATTGCACTACCTTTGCTTCACAGGCATGTTGATAACAATATTCTTACATTTCCGGGTGGCCAGCTTTTTCATCTTAACCTTGTGGAGTCAAACATGCTAAACCAGCTACAAAGCCTGACAGAGCGCGTCGGAGGAAGTCATGACCTGGTCGATCGCTGGCTGCACGTGCGTAAACATTTGCTTGTTGCTTACTACAATCTGGTTGGCATTAAGCCTGGCAAAGAATCGTATATGCGATTGAATGAAAAAGCGCTGGATGATTTTTGTCAAAGCCTGGTCGACTACCTTTCCGACGGTCATTTTAATCTATATGAACGTATTATTCGCGAAATGGAAGGGACCAGCCCGTATTTAGCGGCCACGAAACTCTACCCACTGCTGGAAGCCAATACTCAGCAGATCATGGACTATTACGACTCCACGCTCGAAAACGCCATCGATCAGGACAATTATCTGGATTTCCAGCAGGCCCTTTCCGATCTCGGCGAAGCGATGGAAGCGCGGTTCACGCTGGAAGACAAGCTCATCGCCCTGGTGCTGGACAGCAATCCAAAAGCCAGCAATGAAGACAACATCGCGCGGCCAGCTTGAGTTATTAAGCGTTAACGAGTAATTTACAAATACCGCACCTGCACTGCAGGCGCGTTTTCTTGTCGGAGTGCCCAGTGCGAAAGCCGGGCTGAGACCGTTAATTCGGGATCCGCGGAACCTGATCAGGCTAATACCTGCGAAGGGAACAAGAGTCAAAATGCTGTTGTATCACCCTCTCTGGGTGATCACACCTCTTGCTTCATCCGTCGTCTGACAAGCCACTCCTTACTTTTTTTGGAATGAGCTATGTCTGCAACTAAACTGACCCGCCGCGAACAGCGCGCACAAGCACAACACTTCATCGATACCCTGGAAGGCACCGCTTTCCCGAACTCCAGACGTATTTACATCACCGGTTCGCAGGACGATATCCGCGTCCCGATGCGTGAAATCCAGCTCAGCCCGACACTGATCGGTGGCAGCAAAGAAAATCCCCAGTTTGAAGATAACGAAGCAGTGCCGGTCTACGACACCTCTGGCCCTTATGGCGATGCGGACGTGGCCATCAACGTCCAGCAGGGGCTGGCAAAACTGCGTCAGCCGTGGATTGAGGCACGCCAGGACAGCGAATCACTGACCGACCGCAGCTCCGCGTACACCAAAGAGCGTCTGGCGGACGACGGTCTGGACGGGCTGCGTTTCACCGGCCTGTTGACGCCGAAACGGGCGAAAGCGGGAAAATGCGTGACCCAGCTGCACTATGCGCGCCAGGGGATCGTAACGCCGGAGATGGAATTCATCGCCATCCGCGAAAACATGGGGCGCGAGCGCATTCGCAGCGAAGTTCTGCGCCACCAGCATCCGGGCGAAGGTTTTGGCGCTCGCCTGCCGGAGAACATCACGCCGGAATTCGTGCGTGACGAAGTGGCCGCTGGCTGGGCAATTATCCCTGCCAACATAAACCACCCGGAATCGGAACCGATGATTATTGGCCGCAACTTCCTGGTGAAAGTGAACGCCAATATTGGCAACTCTGCGGTCACCTCTTCCATCGAAGAAGAGGTCGAAAAACTGGTGTGGTCCACCCGCTGGGGCGCGGACACGGTGATGGATCTCTCCACCGGGCGCTACATCCACGAAACCCGCGAGTGGATCCTGCGTAACAGCCCGGTGCCGATTGGCACCGTCCCGATCTATCAGGCGCTGGAGAAGGTAAACGGGATCGCCGAAGATCTCACCTGGGAAGCGTTCCGCGATACGCTGCTGGAACAGGCTGAACAAGGGGTAGATTACTTCACCATCCACGCCGGTGTACTGCTGCGCTACGTGCCGATGACCGCCAAACGCCTGACCGGGATTGTCTCGCGCGGCGGCTCAATCATGGCGAAATGGTGCCTGTCTCATCATCAGGAAAACTTCCTCTACGAACACTTCCGCGAGATTTGTGAAATCTGCGCCGCGTACGACGTCTCCCTGTCGCTGGGCGACGGCCTGCGTCCTGGCTCTATTCGCGATGCCAACGACGAAGCACAGTTTGCTGAGCTGCACACCCTGGGCGAGCTGACCAAAATCGCCTGGGAATATGACGTGCAGGTGATGATTGAAGGCCCTGGCCACGTACCAATGCAGATGATTCGCCGCAATATGACTGAAGAGCTGGAACACTGCCACGAAGCACCGTTCTACACCCTCGGGCCGCTGACCACCGATATTGCACCGGGCTACGACCACTTCACCTCCGGTATCGGCGCGGCGATGATCGGCTGGTTTGGCTGCGCCATGCTCTGCTATGTCACCCCGAAAGAGCATCTCGGCCTGCCGAACAAAGAGGACGTGAAGCAGGGGCTGATCACCTACAAAATCGCCGCCCACGCGGCGGATTTAGCCAAAGGCCACCCGGGCGCGCAGATCCGCGATAACGCCATGTCGAAAGCCCGCTTTGAATTCCGCTGGGAAGACCAGTTCAATCTGGCGCTCGACCCGTTCACCGCGCGCGCCTACCACGATGAAACCCTGCCGCAGGAGTCCGGCAAAGTGGCGCACTTCTGCTCCATGTGCGGGCCAAAATTCTGCTCAATGAAAATCAGCCAGGAAGTGCGCGACTACGCCGCCAGGCAGGTCATCGAAGTGGGCATGGCTGACATGTCAGAAAACTTCCGCGCTAAAGGCGGCGAAATCTACCTCAAAAAAGAGGAGGCGTAATGTACCAGCCCGATTTCCCCCCGGTGCCCCTGCGCTTAGGGCTTTACCCGGTCGTCGACAGCGTGGAATGGATTGAGCGCCTGCTTGAGGCAGGCGTCAAAACGCTCCAGCTGCGTATCAAAGACAAGCGTGATGAAGAGGTGGAAAGCGACGTGATAGCTGCCATCGAACTGGGGCGCCGCTTTGACGCCCGGTTATTTATCAACGATTACTGGCAGCTGGCGATTAAGCATCAGGCCTACGGTGTGCATCTGGGTCAGGAAGATCTCGAGACCACCGATCTGAGCGCCATTCGTGAGGCAGGCCTGCGCCTGGGCGTCTCGACTCATGATGATATGGAGATCGACGTGGCGCTCGCCGCTCGCCCCTCCTATATCGCGCTCGGCCACGTCTTCCCGACGCAAACTAAACAGATGCCGTCAGCCCCGCAAGGGCTGGCGCAGCTGGCGCGCCATATCGCTCGTCTGGGTGATTACCCGACCGTCGCTATCGGCGGTATCAGCCTGACGCGTGCCCCGGCAGTGCTGGAAACCGGCGTCGGCAGTATCGCGGTGGTCAGTGCCATTACGCAGGCAGCAGACTGGCGGGCGGCCACTGAACAGCTGTTGCAGCTGGCGGGAGCGGGCGATGAATGACAGCGATTTCATGCGCTACAGCCGCCAGATCCTGCTCGACGACATCGCCGTCGAGGGTCAGCAAAAGTTGCTCGACAGCCGGGTGTTGATCATCGGCCTCGGAGGACTGGGCGCGCCTGCTGCGCTCTATCTGGCTGGCGCAGGCGTCGGTACGCTGGTGTTTGCCGACGACGACGATGTCCATCTGAGCAATTTGCAGCGGCAAATCCTGTTCACCACCGAGGACATTAACCAGCCAAAAGCGCAGATCACCACCCAGCGGCTGAATGCGCTCAACCCTGACATTACGCTCATTGCCGTGCAGAAGCGGCTGGAGGGAGACGCGCTCCATCAGGAGGTCGCCCGCGCCGATGTGGTGCTGGATTGCACCGACAATATGGCGACACGTCAGGCGATCAACGCCGCCTGCGTGGCCCTCGATACGCCGCTCATTACCGCCAGCGCCGTTGGGTTTGGCGGGCAGATGATGGTGCTGACGCCGCCGTGGACGCAGGGCTGCTACCGCTGCCTGTGGCCGGACGATGAAGAGCCGCAGCGCAACTGCCGTACGGCGGGGATCCTCGGGCCGGTCGTCGGCGTGATGGGCACCTTGCAGGCGCTGGAGGCGATCAAGCTCATCAGCAAAATGGCGACCCCGCGCAATACGCTGCGGATGTTCGATGCCCGTTCAGGAAACTGGCGGCATCTGGCATTGCAGCGCGCCAGCGGGTGCCCGGTATGCGGAGGACAGCATGCACATTCTGTTTAACGATGAGCCGATGCAGTGCGTTTCGGGGCTTAGCGTCGCAGCCCTTCTCGACCAGCTACGCCAGCTGAAGCCGGGTATGGCGCTGGCCCTTAATCAACAGATCCTGCCGCGTGAGCAGTGGGAACATCAGCAGGTGCGCGATGGCGATCAGATCCTGCTTTTTCAGGTCATCGCAGGAGGCTGATATGTTACGTATTGCGGATAAACTCTTTGAATCACACCTTTTCACCGGTACCGGAAAATTCGCTTCGCCACAGCTGATGGTCGATGCCATTCGCGAGAGTGGCAGCGAGCTGGTGACGCTGGCGATGAAACGCGTGGATTTACGTCATCACAGCGATGCGATCCTGGCCCCGCTTCTGGCGGCGGGCGTGACGCTTCTGCCCAACACGTCTGGGGCGAAAACGGCAGAAGAGGCGGTGTTTGCCGCCCAACTGGCACGCGAAGCGCTGGGCACCAGCTGGCTGAAACTGGAAATCCATCCCGACGCGCGCTGGCTGCTGCCCGATCCCATCGAAACCCTGAAAGCAGCCGATATTCTCGTCAAGCAAGGGTTCACGGTTTTGCCCTACTGCGGCGCGGACCCGGTGCTCTGTAAACGGCTTGAGGAAGTCGGTTGCGCGGCGGTGATGCCGCTGGGTGCGCCCATTGGCTCCAATCAGGGGCTGGAAACCCGCGCGATGCTTGAAATTATCATTGAACAGGCCACCATTCCGGTGGTGGTAGATGCGGGTATCGGCGTGCCGAGCCATGCTGCGCAGGCGCTTGAGATGGGCGCCGACGCCGTGCTGGTCAACACCGCAATTGCAGTGGCTGATGATCCGGTGATGATGGCGCACGCGTTTCGTCTGGCTGTAGAGGCAGGCCTGCTAGCGCGCCAGTCCGGGCCTGGCTCGCGCAGTTTTCAGGCGCAGGCCACCAGCCCGCTAACGGGCTTTCTGGAGGCGTACTCATGAGCACCTTCGTCGACCGCTGGCGGGAACTGGACTGGGACGATATTCGTCTGCGAATCAACAGCAAAACCGCCGCAGACGTCGAGCGCGCCCTGAACGCGCGCCATGTCTCCCGCGAAGATCTGATGGCCCTGCTCTCCCCCGCCGCCAGCGCCTATCTGGAGCCAATGGCCCAGCGCGCGCAACGGCTCACTCGCCAGCGTTTTGGCAACACCGTGAGCTTTTACGTGCCGCTCTACCTTTCCAATCTGTGCGCCAATGATTGCACCTACTGCGGCTTTTCCATGAGCAATCGCATTAAGCGCAAAACCCTCGACGAGCATGAAATTGCTCGTGAGTGTGGCGCCATCCGGGAGATGGGCTTTGAACATCTGTTGCTGGTCACCGGTGAACATCAGGGAAAAGTGGGCATGGACTATTTCCGTCAGCACGTTCCGGCCATACGTCGCCGGTTTTCGTCCCTGCAGATGGAGGTGCAGCCACTCTCTGAAGAGGAGTACGTGGAGCTGAAATCCCTTGGGCTGGACGGCGTGATGGTCTATCAAGAGACCTATCACGAAGCGATGTACGCCCGGCACCACCTGAAAGGAAAAAAGCAGGATTTCTTCTTCCGCCTGGAAACGCCGGACCGACTCGGTCGCGCGGGAATCGACAAAATCGGTCTCGGCGCGTTGATTGGGCTGTCAGACAGCTGGCGGGTTGACTGTTTTATGGTGGCGGAGCACTTGTTGTGGCTCCAGCAGCACTACTGGCAAAGCCGCTACTCCATCTCTTTCCCGCGGCTGCGCCCCTGCGCTGGCGGTATCGAACCGGCGTCGATCATGGATGAACGCCAGCTGGTGCAAACGATCTGCGCGTTTCGCCTGCTGGCACCGGAAGTGGAGCTGTCGCTATCAACACGGGAATCGCCGGCGTTTCGCGATCGGGTTATTCCGTTAGCCATTAACAACGTCAGCGTCTTTTCCAAAACCCAGCCGGGCGGTTATGCCGATAATCATCCAGAACTGGAGCAGTTCGCCCCACACGATGGCCGTCGTCCTGAAGAGGTTGCCCACGCGCTCAGCACCCAGGGGTTACAGCCCGTCTGGAAAGACTGGGATAGCTGGCTGGGGCGCGTCTCGCAGTTACGTTGAAACGCGATGCAACGAGGCGAAATGTTCTCGAGGAGCCTCGGAGTGTCACCATTGAGCAGTTGTCGAATCATCTGCGTTTTTTTAATCTGCAAACGTCAGCAGCGGACGCTGACCAGGGCGAAAAGCTTCTTCCTCGTTTCGCCCTGCCTTCACAAAAATAAGCAGTTTCTGGTCAGTTATTAAGATAAATCATCCTGCCTTAAAATCTGGGAAGTATAATTAACCAGCATACATTTGGACTATCACCTCTTCTGGATCTCTGACAACCCATGCCTGTCCACAGTAAAAAACTCTCTTTTACGACACCTATCCTGGTGAGCTTTGCGGGGATATTGCTCAGTTTTGTGCTGATCGCCGTGTTTATCACGCTGACGCAGCGAAAAGATTTTGTAGAGGATTATCATAATATTAACCTCAATTTCACGCATAACCTGGCGGTGAACTATACGGAATCGATCCTGCGTGAAAACGACCATATTCTTGGCCGGGCTGTCACATTCTTCTCTCGCAATAACCAGCTTGAGAACACGGTGAAGGTCGATCGCGAGAACGGATTGCAGGCCCTGATGCAGCTGCAAAACATGATGCCTAACGTTTCGGCTATCTCTCTGGCTGACGCCCAGGGACACTACCTGCGTGCCCCCGAAGTCCTGGCGGATGACAGCAGCAAAAAGTTTGATCCCCGCGTCCGCCCGTGGTTTGTCGGTCAGGCGCAAGCGAGTACCTTAAGCCGCTATACCAGCCCTTATATGGATTACTTTACTCATCAGCTTACCGTTACCCTCTACCGGCCCGTCATTTCGCCGGAAGGTCGCGTTAAAGGGACTCTCGGATTTCATCTCGACCTGGCTTCCATGGGATATACCCTTCGCCAGATGGTCGCCCCCATGCACGGGGAATTCTTCGTGGTGGAGCGCGATGGAAAGGTGGTACTGCATCCGGATACCCGAGCCTTGTTTAAAACCTATGTCAGTGAAGAGCTGATGGACCAGATGACCAGCGGCGAGGGGCACACCTACGATCGTAAAACCGGCTTCTGGTACTACTACTACGCCTTTACGAACCCGGACTGGCTCGTCATTTACCGCGTTTCTAATACCACGCTCACCGATATCACACGCCACGAGACGAACATTGTCAGTTGGGGATTTGCGCTGGCCGCCATCGTGATTGTCTTGTTTGGCCTGTATCTGCGCCACGCATCGCGTACGGTACTGATGAACATCATTAATGCCATTAAAACTGGCGAGGTGAATCAAGCGCCGCGACTGGAAGCGATGCTCAGTAAAACCATTCTGACGAACAAAGAGCGCGAGCGGGATTATGTGCGTCAGGCGACTGTGGACGCGCTCACCGGCTGTAAGAATCGCCGCGCCTTCGACAGCGATGTTGCGGCATTGATGAAAGAGCATCAACCCTTTGCCCTCGCGCTGGTTGATATTGATAACTTTAAATCCATCAACGATACCTGGGGCCATCTGAGCGGCGACATTGTGCTTCGTAATGTCGCCCGGGAGGGCATCCAGGTCATGCAACCCGAGCATATTTCCGTGTATCGCTACGGCGGTGAGGAGTTTGCCGTTGTCTTCCCGGCAGAACATAGTGATTCAGCTTTTAGCCTGCTGGAAAAATGGCGTCTTCAGGTTGCAGATCGCACCTGGCGGGAAGAGGGTTTGCACGTCACCTTTAGCGCCGGCCTGGGAGAGTGGCACTTCGAGCCGCTGGAGCAGTTAGTGGGCAGCGTGGACGCAGCTCTCTACGAAGCCAAACAGCAGGGTAAAAACCGCACTCTGCTCACTTCCACTCACGCATAACACCGCTTTCTCTGTGCCCGCTTTGGCGGGCGCACCGCGTAATCCGTTAAAATTGTAACCGGTTTCAGAAAAAGCAGATTTCTTTGTGATGCCTCACACACAATCGCCTTAAAGCGGTTGTTGAAGCCGCCTGCACGGGATAATTATCAATAAACACATGTACATCGAGGCTGACTATGAAGAACATCGTTTTATGCTGTGCGGCGGGTATGTCTACCAGCATGCTGGTTCAACGTATGAAAGACGCCGCAGATAAAAAAGGCGTTGAAGTAACCATTAAAGCCGTGCCGGTTGCTGAATTTAAAGACAATATTGCCACCGCCGACATCGTATTACTGGGGCCACAGGTTAAATACGAACTGGCAAAACTTCAGGCTCAGGCGGAACCGCTGGGCAAAAAGGTCGCGGTGATCGACATGATGGATTACGGCATGATGAAAGGCGATGCCGTGCTCGAAAAAGCACTCAAACTGTTGGAGTAAAACATGGAAGATTTAGAAACAACCATCATGGAGTTGCTGGTAAACGCCGGGGCGGCGCGCAGTGCGGCGTTGACCGCGCTGCAACTGGCACGTAAAGGTGACTTCGAGGGCGCCGAACAAGCGATGGAAGAGTCGCGTGAATATGTGAAGCACGCGCATACCATCCAGACCCAGCTGATTGGCCTTGATGAAGGCACCGGCAAACTCCCGGTGAATCTGATTACCGTTCATTCGCAGGACCACCTGATGAACGCGATGGTGATTCAGGATCTGGCGGGAGACATGATTGAGCTTTATCGCCGCCTGCCGCTGCTGAACTGAAAAAAAAAGAGATATAAAAAAACCCGCCGAGGCGGGTTTTTTGTTGTCGATTGGCGCTAGCGCTTTTACGACCTGGGTTTCGTTACCCGGCGATTTTCACCGCCGGGCATCAACGATTAATCGTTGTCAGAGCCGCCCAGACCTGCGTTCAGCAGTTCTGCCAGGCTTGCAGAAGCATCTTCCGCAGTTACCTGAGGTGCAGCTGGCAGTTCGCCCGCAGCACGACGACGCATACGATCCTGGTGGTAAGCATAACCGGTACCAGCCGGGATCAGACGACCCACGATAACGTTCTCTTTCAGACCGCGCAGTTCATCACGTTTACCCGCAACAGCCGCTTCGGTCAGGACACGCGTGGTCTCCTGGAAGGATGCTGCAGAGATGAAGGACTCGGTTGCCAGAGACGCTTTGGTGATACCCAGCAGGTCGCGGGAGTAGAGCGCCGCCACTTTGCCGTTCGCTTCCAGATCGCGGTTTGCAATCTTGACGCGGGAGTATTCCACCTGCTCGCCTTCCAGGAAGTCCGAGCTGCCAGCGCTATCAATGGTTGCTTTACGCAGCATCTGACGAACGATAACTTCGATGTGTTTATCGTTAATCTTAACGCCCTGCAGACGGTAAACGTCCTGTACTTCGTTGGTGATATAACGCGTTACCGCGTGAACACCACGAAGACGCAGAATGTCGTGCGGCGCTTCTGGACCATCGGAAACCACGTCACCACGTTCCACACGTTCGCCTTCGAACACGTTGAGCTGACGCCACTTAGGAATCATCTCTTCGTATGGCTCGCTACCGTCTAACGGAGTGATAACCAGACGACGTTTCCCTTTGGTCTCTTTACCGAAGGAAATGATGCCGCTGATTTCCGCAAGGATAGCTGGCTCTTTCGGACGACGTGCTTCGAACAGGTCAGCAACGCGTGGCAGACCACCGGTGATGTCCTTGGTACCGCCAGATTCCTGTGGAATACGCGCCAGGGTGTCACCACCGCTGATCTGTACGCCATCTTCCAGCTGTACAATCGCTTTGCCTGGCAGGAAGTACTGAGCAGGCATATCGGTGCCTGGGATCAGAACGTCGTTACCGTTAGCATCAACGATTTTCAGTGCCGGACGCAGATCTTTACCACCCGCGGTACGTTCTGCAGAATCCAGAACCACCAGAGAAGAGAGACCGGTCAGTTCGTCGGTCTGACGAGTAATCGTCTGGCCATCGATCATATCGGTGAAGCGAATGAAGCCCGCCACTTCGGTGATTACCGGCATGGTGTGCGGATCCCAGTTTGCTACGGTCTCGCCGCCAGCAACCTGTTCGCCATCGCCTTTCGCCATCACAGCACCGTAAGGTACTTTGTAGCTCTCTTTGGTACGACCGAATTCGTCGATCAGCTTCAGCTCGGTGTTACGAGAGGTGACAACCAGCTTGCCAGCGGAGTTAACAACCGACTTGGCGTTAGACAGCTTGATGCTACCCTTGTTTTTCACCTGGATGCTGGATTCAGCAGCCGCACGAGATGCCGCACCACCGATGTGGAACGTACGCATCGTCAGCTGTGTACCCGGCTCACCGATGGACTGTGCCGCGATAACGCCGATTGCTTCACCTTTGTTGATGATGTGGCCACGCGCCAGGTCACGACCATAGCAGTGCGCACATACACCAAAGTCGGTGTCACAGGATACGACGGAACGCACTTTCACGGAGTCGACAGAGTTCTCTTCCAGCAGGTCACACCACTGTTCGTGTAGCAGAGTGTTGCGTGGAACCAGAATGTCTGCGGTACCTGGTTTCAGTACGTCTTCAGCAGTCACACGACCCAGAACGCGATCGCGCAGTGGCTCTTTAACATCACCACCCTCGATAACCGGGGTCATGGTGATACCTTCGAGGGTGCCACAATCGTCTTCCGTCACCACCAGATCCTGCGCAACGTCAACCAGACGACGCGTCAGATAACCGGAGTTTGCTGTTTTCAGTGCGGTATCCGCCAGACCTTTACGCGCACCGTGTGTGGAGATGAAGTACTGGAGTACGTTCAGACCTTCACGGAAGTTCGCGGTGATTGGCGTCTCGATGATGGAACCATCTGGTTTCGCCATCAGACCACGCATACCTGCCAGCTGACGAATCTGTGCTGCGGAACCACGCGCACCGGAGTCGGCCATCATGTAGATGCTGTTGAAGGAAACCTGCTGCTCTTCTTTACCTTCACGGTTAATGACGGTTTCAGTTTGCAGGTTGTCCATCATCGCTTTGGAAACGCGATCGTTCGCCGCAGCCCAAATATCGATAACTTTGTTGTAGCGTTCGCCCGCGGTAACCAGACCAGACTGGAACTGCTCCTGGATTTCGGCCACTTCAGCTTCGGCTTCGCTGATGATCTCGTATTTCTTCTGTGGGATCACCATGTCATCGATACCAACAGATGCACCTGAACGCGCTGCATAAGCAAAGCCGGTGTACATCGTCTGGTCAGCGAAGATAACGGTCGGTTTCAGACCCAAAATGCGGTAACAGGTGTTCAGCATTTTGGAGATCGCTTTCTTGCCCAGCGCCTGGTTGACGATGGAGAAAGGCAGACCTTTCGGCACGATCATCCACAGAATCGCACGACCAACAGTCGTATCGATCAGGCTGGTTTTCGCAACGAATTCGCCGCTCGCATCTTTTTCGTATTCAGTGATACGCACTTTAACGCGCGCATGCAGAGAGGCCAGGCCAGCGCGGTAAATACGCTCAGCTTCTTTAGGGCCAGTCAGCACCATGCCTTCGCCTTTGGCGTTAACACAGTCACGGGTCATGTAGTACAGACCCAGTACAACGTCCTGAGAAGGAACGATGATTGGCTCGCCGTTCGCAGGTGACAGGATGTTGTTGGTAGACATCATCAGCGCACGCGCTTCGAGCTGGGCTTCCAGCGTCAGCGGTACGTGAACAGCCATCTGGTCACCATCGAAGTCGGCGTTATATGCCGCACAAACCAGCGGGTGCAGCTGAATTGCTTTACCTTCGATCAGAACCGGTTCAAACGCCTGGATACCCAAACGGTGCAGAGTTGGTGCACGGTTCAGCAGTACCGGGTGTTCGCGGATAACTTCGTCCAGGATATCCCAAACGACAGCTTCTTCGCGCTCAACCATTTTCTTAGCAGCTTTGATGGTGGTGGCCAGGCCACGCAGTTCCAGCTTGCCGTAGATGAACGGTTTGAACAGTTCCAGTGCCATTTTCTTCGGCAGACCGCACTGATGCAGACGCAGGTATGGACCTACGGTGATTACAGAACGACCGGAGTAGTCAACACGCTTACCGAGCAGGTTCTGACGGAAACGACCCTGTTTACCTTTGATCATATCGGCCAAAGATTTCAGAGGACGTTTGTTAGAACCAGTGATCGCACGACCGCGACGACCGTTATCCAGCAGGGCGTCGACGGCTTCCTGCAGCATACGTTTTTCGTTGCGTACGATGATGTCAGGCGCAGCCAGATCCAACAGTCGTTTCAGACGGTTGTTACGGTTGATCACGCGACGATACAGATCGTTCAGGTCGGAAGTCGCGAAACGACCACCATCCAGCGGAACCAGCGGACGCAGATCTGGCGGCAGAACCGGCAGAACGGTCAGAATCATCCACTCTGGTTTGTTACCAGACTGAACGAACGCTTCCAGCAGCTTGATACGCTTGGTCAGCTTTTTACGCTTGGTTTCGGAGTTGGTTTCGTTCAGCTCTTCACGCAGCTGCTCGCACTCTTGCTCCAGATCCATGCTTTTCAGCAGGGCCTGAATAGCTTCCGCACCCATTTTCGCGTCGAATTCGTCACCGAACTCTTCCAACGCGTCCAGATACTGTTCTTCGGTCAGAATCTGGTTACGTTCCAGATTCGTCATCCCGCCTTCGATAACAACATAAGATTCGAAGTACAGAACACGTTCGATATCGCGCAGCGGCATATCCAGCAGCAGACCGATACGGGACGGCAGAGATTTCAGGAACCAGATGTGAGCAGTCGGAGACGCAAGCTCGATGTGGCCCATGCGCTCACGGCGCACTTTAGTTTGGGTCACTTCAACGCCGCACTTCTCACAGATCACACCACGGTGTTTCAGGCGCTTGTACTTACCGCACAGGCACTCGTAATCTTTTACTGGCCCGAAAATACGCGCACAGAAAAGGCCGTCACGCTCAGGTTTGAACGTACGGTAGTTGATGGTTTCCGGCTTCTTAACTTCACCGAAAGACCATGAACGGATCATGTCTGGCGATGCCAGAGCAATTTTGATCGCATCAAACTCTTCGGTTTTAGTTTGCGCTTTCAGAAACTTTAATAAGTCTTTCACGGATTTGCTCCCGTCGGAGTTAGCACAATCTGGTGCCGGGTTATTAATCCGGCACCAGTGACCTGTTTGAGCGAGAGTTACTCGTCTTCCAGCTCGATGTTGATACCCAGGGAACGGATCTCTTTCAACAGTACGTTGAAGGATTCCGGCATGCCCGGTTCCATCTGATGGTTACCGTCGACGATGTTTTTATACATCTTCGTACGGCCGTTCACGTCATCAGACTTAACGGTAAGCATTTCCTGCAGGGTGTATGCCGCGCCATATGCTTCAAGCGCCCACACTTCCATCTCACCGAAGCGCTGACCACCGAACTGTGCCTTACCACCCAGCGGCTGCTGAGTAACCAGGCTGTAAGAACCGGTAGAACGCGCATGCATCTTGTCATCAACCAGGTGGTTCAGTTTCAGCATGTACATGTAGCCAACGGTAACCTGGCGCTCGAATTGCTCACCGGTACGACCGTCGAACAGAGTGATCTGACCAGAAGTCGGCAGGCCACCCAGCTGTAACAGTTCCTTGATTTCAGACTCTTTCGCACCATCGAAGACCGGTGTTGCGATCGGCATGCCTTTTTTCAGGTTCTCAGCCAGACGCAGAACTTCGTCATCGCTGAAGGTGTTCAGGTCAACTTTCTGACGAACATCAGTGCCCAGATCGTACGCACGCTGGATGAATTCGCGCAGTTTCGCGACTTCTTCCTGCTGCTTCAGCATGGCGTTGATTTTCTCGCCGATACCTTTCGCAGCCATACCCAGGTGAGTTTCGAGGATCTGACCAATGTTCATACGAGACGGTACACCCAGTGGGTTCAGCACGATATCTACCGGCGTACCGTTAGCATCGTGAGGCATATCTTCGATCGGGTTGATCTTGGAGATAACACCTTTGTTACCGTGACGACCTGCCATTTTATCACCAGGCTGAATCTGACGTTTAACGGCCAGATAAACCTTAACAATCTTCAGCACGCCTGGTGCCAGATCGTCGCCCTGAGTGATTTTGCGGCGTTTCGCTTCGAGTTTTTTCTCGAACTCGTGTTTCAGTTCGTCGTACTGCTCAGCCAGTTGTTCCAGCTGACTTTGTTTCTCTTCGTCGGCCAGGCCCAGTTCCAGCCAGCGGTCGCGAGGCAGTTTGTCGAGCTTCTCAGCTTCGATGCCACCGGAGACCAGCGCAGCATAGATACGACTAAACAGGCCAGCTTCGAGGATCTGCAGTTCTTCAGACAGGTCTTTTTTCGCCTGCTTCAGCTGCATCTCTTCGATTTCCAGCGCACGTTTGTCTTTTTCTACGCCATCGCGAGTAAAGACCTGAACGTCGATAACCGTACCGGAAACACCGTTTGGTACACGCAGAGAAGAGTCTTTAACGTCAGACGCTTTCTCACCGAAGATGGCACGCAGCAGTTTCTCTTCTGGCGTCAGCTGGGTTTCACCTTTCGGCGTTACCTTACCAACCAGAATGTCGCCGCCGGTCACTTCTGCACCGATGTAAACGATACCGGATTCATCAAGTTTAGAGAGCGCAGCTTCACCCACGTTCGGGATGTCAGCAGTGATCTCTTCTGGCCCCAGCTTGGTGTCACGGGACACACATGCCAGTTCCTGAATGTGAATCGTGGTGAAACGATCTTCCTGGACCACACGCTCGGACACGAGGATGGAGTCTTCGAAGTTGTAACCGTTCCACGGCATGAACGCTACGCGCATGTTCTGACCGAGCGCCAGTTCACCGAGATCGGTAGACGGACCATCTGCCAGCACGTCGCCGCGCTCAACCGGTTCACCCAGAGAGACACACGGCATCTGGTTGATGCAGGTGTTCTGGTTAGAACGGGTGTACTTCGTCAGGTTATAGATGTCGATGCCTGCTTCGCCCGGATACATCTCGTCTTCGTTAACTTTGATAACGATACGGGAAGCATCAACGTACTGAACAGTACCGCCACGTTTAGCAACTGCGGTTACACCGGAGTCAACGGCAACAGCACGTTCCATACCGGTACCAACCAGCGGCTTATCAGCGCGCAGAGTCGGAACCGCCTGACGTTGCATGTTTGCACCCATCAATGCACGGTTGGCGTCATCGTGTTCCAGGAATGGAATCAGGGACGCACCAACAGAAACGATCTGCTGCGTGGAAACGTCCATGTAGTCCACCTGATCATTGCTGAACAGGCTGGATTCGCCTTTGCTACGGCAGGTAACGAGATCGTCAACGAAACGACCTTCTTCGTCCAGGTTGGTGTTCGCCTGAGCGATGACGTAGTTACCTTCTTCGATAGCAGACAGGTAATGAATTTCGTCGGTTACAACACCGTCAGTCACTTTACGGTACGGAGTCTCGAGGAAACCGTATTCGTTAGTCTGTGCGTACACGGACAGGGAGTTGATCAGACCGATGTTTGGACCTTCAGGCGTTTCGATTGGACATACGCGACCGTAGTGAGTCGGGTGTACGTCTCGAACTTCAAAGCCTGCACGTTCACGGGTCAGACCGCCTGGGCCGAGTGCAGAGATACGACGTTTGTGCGTAATCTCAGACAGTGGGTTGTTCTGGTCCATGAACTGAGACAGCTGGCTGGAACCAAAGAACTCTTTCACTGCGGCAGAAATTGGCTTGGCGTTGATCATATCCTGAGGCATCAGGGTATCCAGATCGCCCAGAGACAGACGCTCTTTCACCGCACGCTCAACACGTACCAGGCCAACACGGAATTGGTTTTCCGCCATTTCGCCTACGGAACGGATACGACGGTTGCCGAGGTGGTCGATATCATCCACTTCGCCTTTGCCGTTACGGATATCAATGAGCTTTTTCATCACTTCGATGATGTCTTCTTTGCTCAGGATACCGGAACCTTCGATCGCGTCACGCAGCAAAGAACGGTTGAACTTCATACGACCAACCGCGGACAGATCGTAGCGGTCTTCGGAGAAGAACAGGTTCTCAAACAGGCTTTCAGCCGCTTCACGCGTTGGTGGCTCACCAGGGCGCATCATGCGGTAGATTTCTACCAGCGCGCTCAGACGATCGTTAGTTGGGTCAACGCGTACAGTCTCAGAGATGTACGGACCGTGATCCAGATCGTTGGTGAACAGCGTTTCGATACGTTTGTGACCAGACTGGCTCAGCTTAGCCAACAGATCCAGGCTCAGCTCCATGTTAGCCGGGCAGATCAGCTCGCCAGTTGAAGCATCAACGTAATCTTTTGCTGCCACTTTGCCCGCGATGTATTCAACCGGAACTTCGATGTGTTTGATTTCATCTTTTTCCAGCTGGCGGATATGGCGCGCAGTGATGCGGCGACCTTTTTCCACGTACACTTTGCCGTCGGATTCGATGTCGAACGACGCGGTTTCGCCACGCAGACGTTCCGGCAGCAGCTCCATTTGCAGCTTGTTGTCGCGGATCTCAAAGATCACTTTCTCGAAGAACAGGTCAAGGATCTGCTCAGTGGTATAGCTCAACGCACGCAGAATGATGGTCGCTGGCAGTTTACGACGACGGTCGATACGGACAAACAGATTGTCTTTCGGATCGAACTCGAAGTCCAGCCATGAACCACGGTAAGGAATGATGCGCGCGTTATACAGTACTTTACCGGAAGAGTGTGTTTTACCTTTATCGCTGTCGAAGAAGACACCCGGGCTACGATGCAGCTGGGAAACGATAACACGCTCTGTGCCGTTGATGACAAAAGTACCGTTGTCCGTCATGAGTGGAATTTCACCCATGTAGACTTCTTGTTCTTTAATGTCTTTAACGGTGCCTTCTGGCGCTTCGCGCTCATAGACAACCAGACGCAGTTTGACGCGCAGCGGTGCGGAATAGGTCACACCACGGATCTGACATTCCTGAACGTCAAATACCGGTTCGCCAAGGCGGTAGCTGACGTATTGCAGCTCAGAATTACCGCTATAGCTTTTGATTGGGAATACGGAACGGAAGGCTGCTTCCAGACCATACTGCCCTTCAGGATCTTGCTCGATAAACTTCTGGAACGAGTCAAGCTGGATAGAAAGGAGATAAGGTATATCCAGAACTTGTGGACGTTTACCAAAATCCTTACGAATACGTTTTTTCTCGGTATAGGAGTAAACCATTAGGGTTCCTCAGCTCGCTGACAAGTCGACCCATCTGTCCGACGAAGGGACAGTTTGTGCAACACCGTTTTGTTGATCGGAAAATTGAATACTTTCCGCAATACCTGTTGCTATCACGCTTAAACCATTTCGTTGCGATTTACACAGAGCGAGCACCCTGTCGCAGTATATTAAGGCGTCGATAGAAACAAGCATTGTCAGGACAACCAGCAGTCAAACAGTGTGAAATGCTACTGGCGCCTTACAGCGCAAAAAGGCTGGTGACTAAAAAGTCACCAGCCATCAGCCTAATTTCTCAGGCTGCAACCGGAAGGGTTGGCTTATTTAACTTCAACTTCAGCGCCAGCTTCTTCCAGAGATTTTTTCAGTGCTTCTGCGTCATCTTTGCTCACGCCTTCTTTCAGAGCGGCTGGAGCAGATTCTACCAGGTCTTTAGCTTCTTTCAGACCCAGGCCAGTTGCGCTACGTACTGCTTTGATAACAGCAACTTTGTTAGCGCCAGCAGCTTTCAGAATTACGTCGAATTCAGTTTTTTCTTCAGCAGCTTCAGCCGGGCCAGCAGCTACAGCTACAGCAGCAGCAGCGGAAACACCGAATTTTTCTTCCATTGCAGAAATCAGTTCTACAACGTCCATTACGGACATAGCTGCAACTGCTTCAATGATTTGATCTTTAGTGATAGACATTTAAATTGTTCCTGAAAATCAGAATAAGTTTATACGTAAGCGAATGCTTGATAAAGAAAACGGCTATTAAGCAGCTTCTTTTGCATCGCGAACAGCAGCCAGAGTGCGAACCAGTTTGCCAGCCGAAGCTTCTTTCATGGTTGCCATCAGGCGTGCAATTGCTTCTTCGTAGGTCGGCAGGGTTGCCAGGCGATCGATTTGCGATGCCGGGATCAACTCACCTTCAAAGGCTGCGGCTTTGACCTCAAATTTTGCATTCGCTTTCGCGAAATCTTTGAACAGACGAGCAGCTGCGCCCGGGTGTTCCATAGAATATGCAATCAGGGTCGGACCAACGAACGCGTCTTTCAGGCACTCAAACTGAGTACCTTCAACAACACGGCGCAGCAGGGTGTTACGAACAACACGCATGTATACGCCGGCTTCGCGACCTGCTTTACGCAGTTCAGTCATTTTGTCTACAGTTACGCCGCGGGAATCCGCAACTACTGCAGACAGCGCGCCTTTGGCTACTTCGCTGACTTCAGCAACAATCGCTTGTTTGTCTTGAAGATTTAAAGCCATTAGCTTTGCTCCTGGATGTTTGCCGGAACTCATGTTCCGGAACTCACTTCACTCTTGCCAACGGAAAGAGCGTCTTAATACGGTGAGCAGAAACAAGCCAGAGTATCAGAAATAATCTTAGCGTTCTGTCACCGTCTACGCAGGGCATTAAGCCTCTTTCGAGACACCTGCGGTCTTCGACGGAGGCCTGGATTAGGCCAGGCTCCAACGAACAAATCTTTTTACCTGCTAACTTTCGTTAGCAAACGTGGGGGTAAGATTGTAGACAAATCCACCGCCCACGTAAAGGTATTAGTTTGCAGCAGCGCTCAGGCCAGCCTGGTCAACTGCAACACCTGCACCCATAGTGGTGGAGATGCTAATTTTCTTGATGTACACGCCTTTCGCCTGAGTTGGTTTTGCTTTTTTCAGCGCAACCAGCAGAGATTCCAGGTTTTCTTTCAATTTGTCAGCGTCGAAGTCCACTTTACCGATAGTAGTGTGGATGATGCCGTTTTTGTCGTTACGATAACGAACCTGACCCGCTTTAGCGTTCTTAACCGCTTCAGCAACGTTAGGAGTTACAGTACCAACTTTAGGGTTTGGCATCAGGCCGCGTGGACCCAGAACCTGGCCCAGCTGGCCAACAACGCGCATTGCATCCGGGGAAGCAATAACAACGTCAAAGTTCATTTCGCCTTTTTTGATCTGATCAGCCAGATCTTCCATACCTACCAGTTCAGCGCCAGCAGCTTTAGCAGCTTCAGCGTTTGCACCCTGAGCAAATACAGCTACGCGTACGGAACGGCCAGTACCGTGTGGCAGTACAGTTGCGCCACGAACGTTCTGATCAGATTTACGAGCGTCGATACCGAGGTTTACAGCAACGTCAACGCTTTCAACGAACTTAGCGGTAGCCAGTTCTTTCAGCAGAGCGATAGCTTCGGTGATGTCGTATTGTTTGGTCGCATCAACTTTGTCACGGATCACGGACATGCGCTTGGTCAGTTTAGCCATTTCTTAGTCCTCCACTACCAGGCCCATGGAACGTGCAGTACCTTCAATGGAGCGAGTCATCGCTTCAATGTCGGAACCAGTCATGTCGGCAGCTTTGGTCTGCGCGATTTCCTGCAGCTGAGCGCGGGAAATTTTACCAACTTTATCTTTGTTCGGCTTACCGGAACCAGACTTGATACCAGCCGCTTTTTTCAGCAGTACTGCCGCCGGCGGGGTCTTGGTAACGAAAGTGAAAGAACGGTCAGCGTATACGGTGATAACAACCGGAATTGGCAAACCTTTTTCAAGGGATTCAGTTTTTGCGTTGAACGCTTTACAGAATTCCATGATGTTAACACCCTGCTGGCCCAGAGCTGGACCAACTGGTGGACTTGGGTTAGCCATACCAGCTGCAACCTGCAGCTTGACATAGGCTTGTACTTTCTTAGCCATTCTAAAATCCTCTAAATGGGTTATAGCGCCTCAAGGAGGCTCCCCGTGATAAATATCGTTTTACGGGTCGGAACCCATAAAAACAAAAGGCGCGAAATTGTATTCCAATCTCGCGCCCTGTGCAACGATTAAATCGCCGCTTTTTTGATCGGCTGCTTAGGCTTTTTCTACCTGGGCAAAGTCCAGTTCTACCGGGGTCGCACGACCGAAGATAGAAACAGAAACTTTCAGGCGGGACTTCTCGTAGTCCACTTCTTCAACCACGCCGTTAAAGTCAGCAAACGGACCGTCGCTAACACGAACCATTTCACCCGGTTCAAACAGCGTTTTCGGACGCGGCTTATCACCAACCTGCTGCAGGCGGTTCATAATCGCATCAACTTCTTTGTCGCTGATTGGCGCCGGACGATCGGACGTGCCGCCGATAAAGCCCATTACGCGCGGGACGCTGCGCACCAGGTGCCAGCTTGCATCGTTCATCACCATCTGAACCAGCACGTAACCCGGGAAGAATTTGCGCTCGCTTTTGCGACGCTGGCCACCACGGATCTCGACCACTTCTTCGGTCGGAACCATGACTTCACCAAACAACTCTTCCATATTGTGTAATTTGATATGCTCACGCAGCGAAGTGGCTACGCGGCCTTCAAAACCGGAGAACGCCTGAACGACGTACCAGCGCTTTTTAGGGGCTTCAGACATCTTAGAACCTCAGGCCAGTGATAAAGGAAACCAGGCGAACCAGAATACCATCCAGTCCCCACAGAATCAGTGACATGACTGCTGTCACTGCTGCCACAATCAGCGTGGTGTGCAATGTTTCCTGGCGAGTCGGCCAAATGACCTTGCGAACTTCGGTTCGCGCTTCGCGGGCAAAAGCAACGGTCGCTTTACCTTTTGTCGTCAACAGCGCGACACCACCCGCTGCAGCAATAAGAATTACTACGGCCAGCGCACGCAACGGCAGCATCATGTCACGATAGAGGTAGTTGCCAACAATAGCCACAATCAGCAGCACGGCCACAACTACCCACTTCATCGCTTCCAGGCCGCGACCGCTCCCTTGAGCTTCGGTATTCGCACTCATAAACCAACCTGTCAGAAGTATTCTACAAACAATTTCACCCCGCGAGAGCGAGGCGATCCAACCCGAAAAAACCAATCGCTTTTCGGACTAAACGCCCTCTACAGAGCCTGTCTCAGCAATGATTATGACAAAAAAAATCACTGATGAGCCAGGTTCTGGTTCGAAAGCGTGCAAAAAGGGCATCAAATGATGCCCTTTTATTGCGCATTGCGTCAAATGTTATCAGCGATTAGCCGAGAACTTTAGCAACAACGCCTGCACCAACAGTACGGCCGCCTTCACGGATTGCGAAACGCAGACCGTCATCCATCGCGATTGGGTGGATCAGGGTAACAACCATTTTGATGTTGTCGCCTGGCATTACCATCTCTACGCCTTCTGGCAGTTCGATGGTACCGGTCACGTCAGTTGTACGGAAGTAGAACTGTGGACGGTAGCCTTTGAAGAACGGAGTATGACGGCCGCCTTCATCTTTGGACAGGATGTAAACTTCAGATTCGAATTTGGTGTGCGGCTTGATAGAGCCTGGCTTAGCCAGTACCTGACCACGTTCGAT
>NZ_CP025699.1:0-264541 GCF_023278595.1 Lelliottia sp. AC1 | reverse complement strand
GCACCAACAGTACGGCCGCCTTCACGGATTGCGAAACGCAGACCGTCATCCATCGCGATTGGGTGGATCAGGGTAACAACCATTTTGATGTTGTCGCCTGGCATTACCATCTCTACGCCTTCTGGCAGTTCGATGGTACCGGTCACGTCAGTTGTACGGAAGTAGAACTGTGGACGGTAGCCTTTGAAGAACGGAGTATGACGGCCGCCTTCATCTTTGGACAGGATGTAAACTTCAGATTCGAATTTGGTGTGCGGCTTGATAGAGCCTGGCTTAGCCAGTACCTGACCACGTTCGATTTCTTCACGTTTGATACCACGCAGCAGAACACCAACGTTCTCACCAGCACGGCCTTCGTCCAGCAGTTTGCGGAACATTTCAACGCCAGTACAGGTAGACTTAGCAGTCTCTTTGATACCAACGATTTCAACTTCTTCGCCAACTTTAACGATACCGCGCTCTACACGACCGGTAACAACAGTACCACGGCCGGAGATGGAGAATACGTCTTCGATAGGCAGCAGGAACGGCTTGTCAATCGCACGCTCTGGTTCTGGGATGTAAGAATCCAGGAAGCCAGCCAGCTCAACGATTTTAGCTTCCCACTCTGCTTCGCCTTCCAGCGCTTTCAGAGCAGAACCACGGATGATTGGAGTATCATCACCTGGGAAGTCGTACTGGGACAGAAGTTCACGAACTTCCATTTCAACCAGTTCCAGCAGCTCTTCGTCATCAACCATGTCGCATTTGTTCAGGAACACGATGATGNAAGGAACGCCAACCTGACGACCCAGCAGGATGTGCTCACGAGTCTGAGGCATAGGGCCGTCAGTCGCAGCAACAACCAGGATTGCNCCATCCATCTGAGCAGCACCGGTGATCATGTTTTTAACATAGTCGGCGTGGCCCGGGCAGTCTACGTGTGCGTAGTGGCGAGTCGGGGTGTCATATTCAACGTGGGAAGTGTTGATGGTGATACCACGAGCTTTTTCTTCTGGCGCGTTATCGATCTGATCGAATGCACGAGCAGAACCACCGTAGGTTTTAGCCAGAACGGTAGTGATTGCAGCGGTCAGCGTTGTTTTACCATGGTCAACGTGGCCGATAGTACCGACGTTAACGTGCGGTTTTGTACGTTCAAACTTTTCTTTAGACATCGATTGTCCCTCTAAGACACGGATAAATCGGTGATATCACCACATCAACCAGGCAATATGCCTGAACTGTTGAATGCTTTTTAAAGGTTAACAGAGAGAAACAGGGAGGAGAAGTGAAGTGGTGCTGATACCCAGAGTCGAACTGGGGACCTCACCCTTACCAAGGGTGCGCTCTACCAACTGAGCCATATCAGCACGTCTTGGAGCGGGCAGCGGGAATCGAACCCGCATCATCAGCTTGGAAGGCTGAGGTAATAGCCATTATACGATGCCCGCATCCTGAAACTCGGCTACCCAGTTCTTTCTGTAACAAAAAAGAGATTTCTCTCTTTTTATGTTTTGAGCTGATTAATGTTTTAGCCAGCTCAGGCGGCGATAACGCTGCCAGAAAGTGGTGGTGGGGGAAGGATTCGAACCTTCGAAGTCTGTGACGGCAGATTTACAGTCTGCTCCCTTTGGCCGCTCGGGAACCCCACCGGACTTGATGGTGCCGACTACCGGAATCGAACTGGTGACCTACTGATTACAAGTCAGTTGCTCTACCTACTGAGCTAAGTCGGCATCAAGTAGCGCGCATTCTATGGGGGCATGAGCAGTCATGCAACTAAAAAATTGCATAAAATGTTCTTTCGCTCAGATTTTGTGCGCCAGAAGGGAAAAACGCTGATATTTCGTTCATTGCCGTTCAAATATTCAGCATAAGCACCGCAAATAACCCACCTATAGCGTATCGTGATGCCCTCCGCGTAAAGCATCACTTGTCTATATTTTTTCTTATTATTCCCGCCATCTGGTGTTAACCTCCTGCCCATTGTCCAAATTTAACTACTAAGTGATGAACCGCTGCCGCCACGAACGCGTTGCCGCGCAGATAAAGGGTTCACTGAACACGCTTATGAGCAAAAAAGAGCAATCGTTAATGACACCCTATCTTCAGTTTAACCGCAGCCAGTGGGCCGCTCTGCGTGACTCCGTCCCCATGACCTTAACGGAAGGGGAAATTGCGCGGTTAAAGGGGATCAACGAAGACCTGTCGCTGGAGGAGGTTGCAGAGATCTATCTGCCACTGTCCCGCTTGCTTAACTTCTATATAAGCTCCAACCTGCGTCGTCAGGCGGTACTGGAGCAGTTCCTTGGCACTAACGGCCAGCGTATTCCTTATATCATCAGCATCGCGGGCAGCGTGGCGGTCGGTAAAAGTACCACTGCGCGTGTTCTGCAAGCGCTGTTGAGCCGCTGGCCTGAACACCGCAGCGTTGAGCTGATCACCACAGACGGCTTCCTGCATCCGAACGAGGTGCTGAAAGAGCGCGGCCTGATGAAGAAGAAAGGCTTTCCTCTTTCATACGATATGCACCGCCTGGTGAAATTCGTTTCAGACCTGAAATCTGGCGCACCAAACGTCACGGCGCCGGTCTATTCCCATCTGATTTACGACCGCATCCCGGATGGCGATAAAACGGTGGCACAACCGGATATTCTGATCCTCGAAGGGCTGAACGTGCTCCAAAGCGGCATGGATTACCCGCACGACCCACATCATGTGTTTGTCTCCGACTTCGTCGACTTCTCTATATATGTCGATGCGCCGGAAGATTTGCTGCAAAACTGGTATATCAACCGTTTCCTGAAGTTCCGTGAAGGGGCGTTTACCGACCCTGACTCTTACTTCCATAACTACGCCCAGCTTTCTGAAGAGGAAGCGGTCAATGTGGCGACATCGCTCTGGAATGAGATTAACTACGTGAACCTGAAAGAGAACATCCTGCCGACGCGCGAGCGTGCGAGCCTGATCCTCACGAAAAGTGAAAACCACGCCGTAGACCAGATTCGCCTGCGCAAATAGTGGATTAGCAGACATAAAAAAACCGGCGATTATCGCCGGTTTTTTGGTTTACGTATTATGCGTGCGGTTTCTCACCGTTTTCATCCTGATCGACCGCAAAGCAGGCCACCAGTTGACCACCGTAATCTTTCAACTGCGGCTGCAACTGAGTACAAGGACCAAAGCGGCGACGGCAGCGGGCGTTGAACGCACAACCCGGCGGTGGATTCAGCGGGCTTGGCAGCTCGCCTGTCAGCTTAATACGCTCACGGCGATCGTCCGGATTCAGACGCGGTGTGGCCGACAGCAGCGCTTGCGTATACGGATGACGAGGATTATTAAAGATCTGGTCTTTGGTCCCCTTCTCCACGCAGCGCCCCAGATACATCACCATCACTTCATCAGCAATGTGCTCTACTACGGACAGGTCGTGGGAGATAAACACATACGACAGCCCCAGATCCTGCTGCAAATCCATCATCAGGTTCAGCACCTGCGCACGCACGGACACGTCGAGCGCAGAGACCGGTTCATCGGCAATCACCACGTCCGGGTCCAGCATCAGACCACGCGCGATAGCGATACGCTGACGCTGACCGCCAGAGAACATGTGCGGATAGCGATCGTAGTGCTCGGTTTTAAGACCCACTTTCGCCATCATCGCCAGCGCTTTTTCACGGCGCTGCTCTTTGTTGAGATCGCTGTTAATCTGCAGCGGCTCTTCCAGAATCTGTCCCACTTTTTTACGCGGGTTCAGAGAACCGTACGGGTTCTGGAACACAATCTGGATTTTCTGACGGCGCAGCTTCTGTGCCTGCGGATCGTGCTTTAGCAGATCCTGGCCCTGATAGTACAGCTCGCCGCCAGTCGGGGTTTCAATCATCGTCAGCAGACGACCTAGCGTGGATTTACCACAGCCCGATTCACCGACCACAGCCAGCGTTTTGCCGCGTTCCAGGGTGAACGACACCCCATCCAGCGCTTTCACCAGGCGTTCGGGGGCGAAAATCCCCTTCTTCACCGGATAGTGTTTTTTCAGATCGATGGCCTGCAACAGCGGCTGTTGTTTGGCGGCCTCTTGCGTACTCATAGTGTTGGCCTCCCGGCATCATCAAGTGGGTAGTGACATTTAGACTGACGACCACCTGGGAGGGTGTTCAGTTCTGGCTCTTCAGCACGACACTTATCTGTCGCATACGGGCAGCGCGGATTCAACAGACAGCCCGTCGGGCGGTCATATTTACCTGGGACGACGCCCGGCAACGACGCCAGACGCGCTTTATCCTGAGCAAACTCCGGCAGCGCACGCAGCAGCGCCTGGGTATACGGATGACGCGGCGCGCGGAAAATATCGTGCGAGCTTCCGGCCTCCACGACTTGTCCGGCATACATCACGATAATTTTGTGGGCGGCTTCGGCCACCAGCGCCAGATCGTGGGTAATCAGCACCAGCGCCATGTTCTCTTTCTGCTGCAGTTCCAGCAGCAGCTCGATGATCTGCGCCTGAATAGTCACGTCCAGCGCCGTGGTCGGTTCATCTGCAATCAGCAGCTTCGGTCGACAGGCAATCGCCATAGCGATCATCACGCGCTGGCTCATCCCACCAGACAGCTGGTGCGGATAAACATCCAGACGTGATGCCGGATCGGGAATCCCCACCTGCGTAAGCAGGTCGATCGCGCGCTGGCGACGGGTTTTCTTATTCCCACCCTGATGCACTTTGATCGCTTCCATAATCTGGAAACCGACGGTATAGCACGGGTTCAGACTGGTCATTGGGTCCTGGAAGATCATCGCCACTTCAGCGCCCACCAGCTGGCGGCGCTGCTTCTCGGAGATGCGCTTCAGATCCTGGCCGTTGAACTCCAGGCTTTCTGCCATCACGCGGCCCGGGTAATCAATCAGCCCCATGATCGCCAGTGAGCTAACAGATTTACCCGAGCCAGACTCACCCACAATGCCAACCACTTCACCCTGATTCACGCTGTAGCTGATACGGTCTACGGCACGAAACTCGGAGCCCACGTCACCGAAGTGCACCGATAATTTATCTACATTTAATAACGCCATCTCGTGCCTCTTACTGCTTCAGTTTGGGATCAAGTGCATCACGCAGACCATCACCCATCAGGTTAAATGCCAGCACCGTCAGCAGAATCGCCAGACCCGGGAAGGTCACGACCCACCATGCGCTTTGCGCGAACTGCAACACATCGGCGAGCATTGTGCCCCACTCCGGTGTTGGCGGTTGCGCACCCATGCCAAGGAAGCCAAGAGCAGCCATATCGAGAATGGCGTTAGAGAAACCGAGCGACGCCTGAACGATCAGCGGCGCAAGGCAGTTCGGGAGAATATTGACGAACATCTGGCGCAGCGCGCCCGCGCCTGCCACACGTGAAGCGGTGACATAATCGCGGTTCACTTCCACCAGCACCGCCGCACGAGTCAATCGTACGTAGTGAGGGAGTGCCACGAACGTCAGGGCCAGCGCCGCGTTACCTATCGACGGCCCAAACACCGCCACAAGGACCAGCGCCAACAGCAGGCTTGGCAGGGCCAGCATGATGTCGACCACACGCATAATGATGTTGTCGATCAGACCACCGAAATAGCCGGCAACCAGTCCGAGGATAACCCCGAGGATCAGCGACAGTACCACCACCAGGCACCCTACCAGCAGCGACAGACGCGCACCGTACATCAGACGCGATAACACATCGCGGCCCACGTCATCCGTGCCGAGCAGATGGGCGAAGGTCCCGCCATCCTGCCAGGCTGGCGGAGCCAGCAGCACGTCGCGGAACTGATCCGCCGGGTTATACGGCGCCAGCACGTTCGCAAACACGGCGATAATGATCATGATGGTGACATACACCAGCCCGACCACGGCGCCTTTGTTGCGTTTGAAGTAATGCCAGAACTCCTGCATCGGCGTCATTGGCACCGGGGCAGCAACAGCTTTATTTTGAGTAACTTGTGACATGATGGCCCCTTACTTCTTATGACGAATACGCGGGTTCACCACGCCGTACAGCAAATCGACCAGCAGGTTGACGAGGATAATCATCGTCGCCACCAGCAGTACACCGCCCTGCACAACCGGATAGTCACGGCGTTGCAGCGCATCGATCAGCCAACGTCCCAGGCCCGGCCAGGAGAAGATGGTTTCGGTCAGGATCGCCCCGGCCAGCAATGTCCCCACCTGCAAGCCGATCACCGTCACGACAGGCAGCATCGCATTACGCAACGCATGGACGATGATGACGCGCATACGGGTCAGACCTTTGGCGCGGGCGGTACGGATGTAATCCTCCCCCAGCACTTCTAGCATCGACGAGCGCGTCATACGTACAATCACCGCCAGAGGAATGGTCCCGAGCACCATCGCAGGCAGGATCATATGCGCCAGCGCATCAATGAAGTTGCCCTCTTCGCCCCAGATGGCCGTATCAATCAGCATAAAGCCGGTAAGCGGGTTGGAATCATCAAGGAACACCATGTCGCTCACCCGTCCGGAGACCGGCGTCAGGTTGAGTTGCACGGAGACCAGCATGATCAGCATCATGCCCCACCAGAAGATAGGCATGGAGTAACCGGTCAGCGCCAGGCCAACCGCGGTGTGATCGAAGATTGAACCGCGTTTAACGGCAGCCAGGACACCAACGGGGATACCAACAGCAACGGCAAAAATCATGGCGCAGATACCGAGTTCCAGCGTCGCTTTAAAACGCGGCACAAACTCGTCCCACACCGGAAGACGGCTTTTCAGCGAAATCCCTAAATCACCGTGCAGGACGCCCCAAATGTAATGGAGATACTGCTGCCACATCGGCTTATCGAGGCCGAGTTCGGCCAGCAGCTGCGCATGGCGTTCAGGGGAGATACCACGCTCACCCGCCATAATCATTACCGGGTCGCCGGGGATCATATGGACGAAGGCAAAAGTGAGAAGGGTGATACCGATAAACGTGGGGATGACAAGTCCCAGACGTCGGAGGATGAACTGCAACATATCCCGGATTCTCTCTAATGACGTACTGCCCGCAGGCGGTGACGTCTGTATTGCTCACAAATCTTATTCCCTCCGCGAAGAGGGAATAAAGCACTGCTGCCGGACGGCGCTGCGCTGACCCGGCCTACCGCTGTAGGTCCGCGCTCGCACAGCGCCGCCGGCACGGGGTGCTCATGCACCCCTGACGCTTTTAATTATTCAACAGAGACGTTTTCGAAGTGGTGTTTGCCCAGTGGATCAACCACATAGCCTTTGACTTCTTTACGCACTGGCTCGTAAACGGTGGAGTGAGCCACGATCAGCGCCGGAGCCTGGTCATGCATCACTACCTGAGCCTGTTTGTAGAGTTCAATACGCTTGTTGTGGTCGTCCGTTGCGCGCGCCGGCTGAATCAGATCTTCAAACGGCTTGTAGCACCAGCGAGAGTAGTTAGAACCATCTTTCGCAGCCGCACAGCTGAACAGGGTAGCGAAGAAGTTGTCCGGATCCCCATTGTCCCCGGTCCAGCCCATCATCACCGCCTGGTGTTCGCCAGCTTTAGCACGCTTCAGGTACTCGCCCCACTCGTAAGTGACGATCTTGGCCTGAACGCCTACCTTAGCCCAGTCAGCCTGAACCATCTCAGCCATACGGCGAGCGTTCGGGTTGTACGGACGCTGAACAGGCATTGCCCACAGCTCAACGGTAAAGCCTTTATCCTGGCCCGCTTCTTTCAGCAGCGCTTTCGCTTTCTCAGGATCGTAGGTGTAGTCTTTAACGTCGTCGTTGTAGCCCCACATGGTTGGTGGGATCAGGTTCTTGGCAGCAATACCTGCACCCTGGTAAACCGCTTTAATGATCGCTTCTTTGTTCACCGCGTAAGTCAGCGCCTGACGCACTTTCACGTCATCAAACGGTTTCTTCTCGGTGTTGAAGGAGAGGTAACCCACGTTCAGGCCTGCCTGCTCCAGCAGGTTGATATTTTTGTCCTGCTTCATGCGAGCAATATCAGCCGGGTTTGGGTACGGCATCACCTGGCACTCGTTTTTCTGCAGTTTCGCGTAACGCACGGACGCGTCAGGCGTGATGGAGAAGACCAGACGGTCGATCTGCGGCTTGGTACCCCAGTAACCTTCGAATGCTTTGTACAGAATACGGGAGTCTTTCTGGTACTGCTGCAGCTGGAATGGACCGGTACCGATTGGGTTCAGATCCACTTTTTCCGGGGTGCCTGCTTTCAGCATGTTGTCCGCATACTCTTTTGACAGAATAGAGGCGAAGTCCATAGCCAGGTCAGCCAGGAATGGCGCTTCAGGACGGCTCAGAACGAACTGAACGGTTTTGTCGTCCACTTTTTTCACTTCGGTGATCAGGTCCGGCAGACCCATCCCTTCGAAGTATTCGTAGCTGCCGCCAGAAACTTTATGGTACGGGTTCTGTGCGTTTTTCTGACGGTCGAAGGAGAACACAACGTCATCCGCAGTCAGTTCACGCGTTGGTTTGAAATCTTTATTATCCTGCCACTTCACACCCTGGCGTAAGTGGAAGGTATAGGTTTTGCCGTCTTCGCTGATTTCCCACTTCTCAGCCAGACCCGGAATAACTTCCGTGGTACCGATTTTGAATTCAACCAGACGGTTATAGATTGGTACAGAGCTAGCGTCGTAGGTTGTACCAGAGGTGAACAGCTGTGGGTTAAAGCCTTCCGGCGAGCCTTCAGAACAGTAAACCAGGGTTTTTGCCTGCACGCTTGCCGCGACGGTGAGAGCGACCAGGCTCAGACCAAGCTTCAGCATCCCTGACTTCTTCAAGGAAATACTCATTATTCTGCTCCAATGTGATGTTTTGCTTTGTTGTGTTACGCCGCCTGACCTTTATTTATTTTTTACCCGGTCCGGTCGGTGATGCCCGAAGGCGTGATAAGGGATGGAGATTCCTTTCAGAAGAGCGTCGGAGTTGCAGCGCAGATCCTCCCTGAAATGCCCCTCGTGCCCTACAATCTGTCAACAGAATGTGAAAACGTCAATACAGGTGACGGGGATTTACGTTGAGGGTGAGAAACGGCAAACAAAGATTAAAAAAACTTTAGTCACCTATTTTCAGCAGGGAAATTTATGCTACTCGCCATCTTGCAGCACAAATCTCTTCATATTTCGCAACAATCAGTGATTAACATTTATTCAGATCGCATAAATTTTCTTACAGAATGGTGATTATCTGAGCAGTAAATGCCGCGAACGTTAAAACGCACAGCGGAAAATGCTGAGGTTATCCATAAGCAACGCGAAAAAAGATCAATCCATATATAAAAAAATACAATGGATTATGTCACAAAATCGTTAACAGGCAGGGTAATGCGGGGATAAGGAGCGTTTTAGGGAGTCGGCGTGGATAAGTCTATAATGCAAAAAGGGCCAACCTTGCGGTTAGCCCTTTTTTAAATGTGGTCGGCGAGAGAGGATTCGAACCTCCGACCCACTGGTCCCAAACCAGTTGCGCTACCAAGCTGCGCTACTCGCCGAATGCGGAGCGCATCTTACTGCTGGGGTGCGCCCTCGTCAATCCCTTATCTTCAAAAAGCCATTCGACTGGCGAGAAACTCGCCAGCTCGGTTACTTAGTGGCTTTCGCCGGACCATCAGGGACATGGCACCAGTTGTTGTTCTCATTAATTCCGCCGTCTGGCGAGGTATAGCCGAGACAACCCATGATGGTGTCATACAGCTCAACGTGACGGCGAGGCACCTTCATCTCAGCCTGCTGTTTCAGGTGCTGGAACATCTTCTCTTTATCCGGGTTTTCCAGATATTTATCCGACATCCATACCATCATCGGCACGCGGAACTGCTCCGGTGGCGCCATCTTGCGCGGCGTGCCGTGCAAGTGCTCATACTCGTTGATCGACTCACCGTGGTCGGCGGCATAGAAAACAATCGCTTTCTTGTCGCGCACCTGGTCGATCACGCTCTCGATAAAGTGATCCACATACATCACCGAGTTATCGTAAGAGTTAATCAGCTGCTCTTTGGTGCAGTCTTTGTCTACGCCCACACACTCCGGCGTCCATTTGGCAAAGCTACGCGGGTAACGCTGGGTGTAGTTAAAGTGCGAGCCTTTGGTATGCAGGATGATCATATGCTTCCCATCCTGATTGTTGCTCAGCGAGCCTTTCATCTCATCGATCAGCAGCATATCGTCAACGCTCTTGCCGCGGTTACGCGGCTCAGCACCGATCTGCTCACGATAGGCAATGTTCTGCGCCATCGTGTTGCTGTAGAACCACATCTCGCTCTGCATCGCGTAGAGATCAGAACTGAATCCAAGCTGATGCAGCACCGAGAAGACGTTCTGCTCTTTCAGGGTACGCTGCGGGTTGTCATCCGCCCCGCCCTCGCGAACAAACATGCAGCGCAGCGACAGCTTGGTCGCCGTATCACATGAGTAGCCCCGATAAGCGATCAGGTTCTTCTCCTGCGCCAGTTTCGGCGTGGTATCGCGGTCGTAGCCTAAAATCCCCATATGATCCCAGCGCGTCGTTTCACCGATGATAAAGACCACATAGGTATCGTCGATATCTTTAGGCGCTTCGTAGGTGAACTGCTTCGCCGGATTGAGCAGAGATTTATTATCGGAAGACTCATCCACCTGCGCCCAGGCGTAGAGGCCCAGCGCGGAAATCCAGTTAGAGGGCAGATAGGAGTTCGCCACCACGCCGCCGTAGCTCGGCAAATCCACGCCAGAAGTACGTTCGTCACTCTTCTGCTTCACTTCAAGCAGACGAATCGGGCCCCAGACCATCAGCCCCGCCAGCAGTACCACCGCGACGCTTCGGACGCGTTGCCCTGGCGTGCGCATCTGACGCAGCAGGGTATAGCGGCAGCGGTTACTCCAGATGAGCAGCAGCGGCAGCGCACTGACGCCCACCAGCCACAGGATAAAGTGCAGGCCGACCACCTCTTTCGAGAGATCGATATCCGTCGTCATGACTGAGGCAATAATGCCGTAGCCAATAACCACGTTCATAAAAGTCATGTAATAGCTGGCACCTGCCGAGCAGAGCACCACCAGAGATGCCAGAACGCGCCAGATGCGGCGTCCAAACAGTGAGAGGAGACGTAATAAGAAAAAGGTAACCAGAACGGTACCAACCAACTCAACAACCGCTGCGATTCCTTTCCAGGCGGTAAAGTCTTGCGCGAACCCGTCAAACCGACGGAAAAAAACAGCGCCATTCATAAACAGGCCGATGTACAACGCCAGCAAAAAGCTCAGCTTTTGTTGCGTCATCGATTTAATGTATTTCATGCAGGCTACCCGAAAAAAGGGACAGTCACGCCATCCACTTTTAGCTGTAAAAGTGAACAGAGTAGATATTCGCTCAGGGGATCGTTATCAGAAACGTCTAAAGCGTGGTAAGTAGACCACAGTGACAGGAAAAAGTGGCAGCAGAGAGTGTGATTGCAGTAGATATTTACAAAAAATCAAGTTCGAAAGCAGATTGGGTCAAAGAACGCTCAGCATGTTGATAAAAGAAAAGGCCGGAAAATCCAGCCTTTTCAGTCAGTCATCACGCATGCGCTTCGTTAAATACCTGCCGCTGCGGCTGGCGAATCGTAGTGGAGAGCGCCAGTGAGATAATCAGCAGGGCGAAGATGACACAGAAGGTGACATAGAAGCCGCCGAACAGCGAGGCGATGAGGGACCCGCAGATGCTGCCGATACCGAAACCTAAGTAAATCACCCCATAATTCTTCGCCAGATTATTCAGGCCAAAGAACTCGCTCACCAGTGACGGGAACACGGTAATGGTGCCGCCAAAATTGAAGGCCACGCAGGCAATCGCCGCGAAGAAGGTCATCTCGTTCAGTGGCGCAAACAGCAGGGCCGCCATACCGACCAGGGAGATCACCTGCCCCAGCGTAATCACACGGATACGGGCGATTTTGTCGGAGAGAATACCCAGTACCAGACGACCAGACAGGTTGGCAATGGAAATCACGGTTACCGCATTCGCCGCAGTCATCGCATCCAGTTTCACCATCCCCTGGGCGATATCTTTCGCCACGCCAATCACATACAGACCGCTCATGCAGGCTGTCAGGAACATCACCGCCAGCATCCAGTACTGTGGTTTACGCATGGACTGCGCCAGCGTGAAGTCATTTTCCACAACGCCGTTAACGGTTTTCACTTCCTGCATCGGGGCATCTTTCATCAGCGTCGCGCCGAACAGAATCATCACCAGCACGATAGCGCCCCAGATCATAAAGGTCTTTTCCAGGCCCACGGAGGCAAGCAGGTGCGAATCGATAAATTTAAACCCGAGACTACCCAGACCATAAGAGCCAATGGAGAACGCTGAGATTAAGCCTTTACGCTCCGGGAACCACTTCACGCAGTTCGACAGGGTCAGCAGGTAGCCCGCGCCATCTGCCAGCCCCACCAGCACCCCGGCGCTCAGCCAGAGCATCATCAGGTTACTGGAGTGCGCCGTCAGGAAGAAGCCGACACCCAGCAGGATGCCCGAGGCCATGGTCACGCGTTTCACGCCAAAACGCTCCTGCAATTTCCCGGCGATGGACGAGGACAACGCCAGCCCCAGGCTCAGCAAGCCGAACGAGAACGCCACCTGGCTCACCGGCGCGCCGAGTTTGTCAGAGAGCGCGCTGTTAAACAGGCTCCAGGTATAAACCGATCCCAACGCAAATTGCGTCACGATGGTGCCAAATAGGGTCAGCCAACGAGTGCGGTTGTATGTTGATGTGTTCATGGCAGTTGTCCTGCAAGAGAAATTAAAGGAATTCGCTGCAGACAACGATAAACAAAACCTCAAAAGGCCTGGGGGAAAACGGCATGAAATGCAGTGGAGACGGAATGAAATGCCTGGAATCAGGAATGAATGACCTTGCCGGGCGAAAGATAACGAGTTTGTTAGTGCCCGCTATCGCCACAAGCATGGCCATTCTTGTATTTAAGATGTTACAGCAAGGTTGAATTAAATAACAATATTAAAATCTGGCGCTCACACCCAGGGTATATAAATAATCCGCGCCGGTCATGGTGTTATCCGCCTGAGACAAAGAGGCGTACGCGGCCATATGCGGGTAAAGCAGCACGTCGGCACCCACGGTCACATCCATCCAGTTATCGTACTGCATGGACGCCGGCAGGCGGCTCATCCCCGACTGCGGCTTCCACTGATTATCGCCAAACTGCTGGTTGTAGCTAATCTGCGCCCATGGCCGAAGACCGCCCACGCGCGTGTCGACGCGCCAGCCGAGCGTACTCACGCTGGCATGCCACAGCGGGTCGGTAAGCGACTGGCTGCCATTGTCACCGTATTCGTTGTACGCCATGGGCGACGAACCGTCGTAATGCCACGCGGCAACCGGCCCCGTGGTCACCTTCTGCGTCACCGGAATCGTCAGGCTCAGCGAAAGGGTACTGTCAGATTCCGCAGGATAATTTTCCGGCATGTTCAACGCCAGCCCCGGAACGTTCTGGGAAGAACGAATACGCTCCGCGAGAATATCGTCATAACGCGGTTGGTGATCGGCGTCCCATGTATAGCGTTCGGTCGTATTATTTTGCGCATCCGAAACGATATATTCCTGTTGCCAGGCGTAAGCTGTGCTACAAAAAAACAAACAGACAGAGACTCCCGCCAGGCCAGTAACAGCATGGCGACCACTGATTATTTTTATCATCATCAAAGCGACTCCAGAAAGAGCCGAATTCGGCGATATTTGTCATTGTTAGAAAGAGGTATGAGGGCAAAGCCCTTAATTAAATATTGTCTTTTTGAGGCACACGTCAAGCCAGGTGGGTTGATTTTTTTACGGGTTAAATCATTAAGGATGAAAACCAATGCAACGTTGCGGATGGGTAAGCCAGGATCAGCTCTATATCGACTATCACGATAAAGAATGGGGCGTGCCGGAGACCGACGGTAAAAAGCTCTTTGAGATGATCTGCCTGGAAGGCCAGCAGGCGGGTTTATCGTGGATTACGGTGCTAAAAAAACGGGAAAACTATCGCAACGCCTTCCATCAGTTCGATCCCGTTGCGGTGGCCGCCATGACTGAGGAAGACGTCGAACGGCTGGTGCTGGATGCCAGTATTATCCGGCATCGCGGGAAAATTCAGGCCATTATTGGCAACGCAAAAGCGTACCTGGCGATGGCCGAAAGTGGCGAGCCTTTCTCCGATTTTGTCTGGTCGTTTGTCGACCACACGCCGCAGGTGACACAGGCCGCGACGATGGGTGAAATCCCGACCTCCACGTCCGCCTCCGATGCCCTGTCTAAGGCACTGAAAAAGCGTGGTTTCAAATTTGTTGGCACCACGATTTGCTACTCATTTATGCAGGCCTGCGGTCTGGTGAACGATCACATCACGGGCTGTTTTTGCCACCCAGGAGGCCAACATGATTCGCAAATGGCAAAGTGAAAACACTGCGCCGCTGCTCAGTTTATGGCTTGAAAGCACCACCGAGGCGCACCCGTTTATCGACGCGCAATACTGGATAGAGAGTGAACCGCTGGTACGCGACACCTATCTCCCCGGTGCAGAAACCTGGGTATGGGAAGAGAAAGGCGAGGTGCGTGGTTTTATCAGCGTGATGGAGTCGCAGTTTATCGGCGCGCTCTTTGTCGCTACCGCTCATGCGGGGAAAGGGATCGGCCACGCGCTGATCCACCACGTGCAGCAGCAGTTCCCCTATCTCAGTCTTGAGGTTTACCAGAAAAACAGTCGGGCGGTGAATTTCTACCATGCTCAGGGTTTTCGCATTGAAGACAGCGCCTGGCAGGAAGAGACTCAACACCCGACGTGGATTATGAGCTGGCAGGCGGATCAAACGCCGTAAGCGTCAGCTCAGGGCCCTGATATTTCTCCACCCACGCCAGCGCCGTGTTCCCCGCGCATCCGTTCCCCAGCTTCGAGCTGGGGAGATCTTTGGTGAGCACGTTTACTGCGCCGTTTTTGCAAATCCCGCCAGCCGTGAGTTCCAGATCCGGCCACGCCCCCTGGTGGATACAGATCACGCCCGGTTTAATTCCCTCACTCACCACCGCCCCGGCCAGCACCTGCCCGCGAGCATTCCAGACGCGCACCACATCGCCATTGGCAATTCCGCGCGCTTTCGCATCAAGGGTATGCAGCGTGATCGGCTCGCGTCCGGCCACGGCGTACTGTTCGCGCAGGGACGAATAGTTCAGTTGGCTGTGCAGACGGTGCGCCGGGTGCGCAGAGAGCACCTGCAACTGTGTTGGCTGCGCATTGCCGTGCCACTCGTCCGGCTCCAGCCACATCGGGTGCGGTGGGCAGTCGGCATAGTTAAAGCTGGCGATACGTTGCGAGTAGATCTCAATTTTGCCGCTTTCGGTTTTCAGCGGATGCGATTGTGGGTCGCGGCGGAAGTCCGCGAAGCGAACAAACTGCGCGTTCTGCTCACTCTCCGGCATTTCGACGATCTCATTCGCTTCCCAGAACTGGGCAAACGGCGGCAATGTTACCCCCTGAGCGGCACCGCGCTGCGCGGCAATTTGGTAGAACGTCTCCAGCCACTCGAGATCGGATTTCCCTTCGGTGAAACGCTCGCGACCGCCCTCTTCCCAGCGTTCGCTCAGCTCCGCAAACACCTCAAAGTCATCCCGGGCTTCATCGCGCGGCGCAACGACGCGCTTCATCGGCACCATGTGCTGATTACTGTAGTCGCCGGTCATGGTGAGATCGTTACGCTCAAAGGAGGTGGTCGCTGGCAGAACGATATCGGCGTGTTTGGCTGCCGCCGTCCAGAAGCATTCGGAAATCACCACCAGCTCCGGCTTTTGCCAGGCGCGGATCAGTCGGTTGGTATCCTGATGATGGGTGAAGTTTGCGCCGCCCGCCCACCAGACAAAACGGATATCCGGGAAGTGGCGGTCCAGGCCGTTATGCTGGTAGAAACCACCAGGATTTTCCAGCGCTTCGACGATGCGCGCCACCGGGATTTTATCTACCGCATCAATCCCGTCCTGCACGGAACCCTGCATCGAGGCCAGAACCGCAGCGCGACGGGTCGGGTTTCCGCCGTTAGCAAAGTGATACGACAAACCAAAGCCGCCGCCCGGCGTACCAATCTGACCCAGCATCGCCGCAAGAGTCACCAGCATCCAGTGTTTCTGCTCGCCAAACTGCTGGCGCTGCATTCCCCAGCCGGACATCAGCATAGTGGTATTTTCGTGGAACAGTGCCGCCAGTTCGCGGATTTTCGCCGCATCAATGCCGCAAATGTCCGCCGCCCACTCGGCGGTTTTGGCGATCCCGTCGGTTTTGCCCGTCAGGTAGTCAGCGAATTTGTCATACCCTGTAGTGCAGCGGGCGAGAAACGCCTGGTCGTGCCAGCCGTTTTCCACCAGCGTATGGGCGATACCCAGCATCATCGCGACGTCGGTCCCCATGTGCGGGGCCAACCACTCGACGCTATCGCCGAAGAAATCGACGGTTTCGGAGCGCATCGGGTCAATACAGATCAGGCGTTTACCGCTTTTACGCAGCGCATCGAAATAGGGAATCCCCTGCTCATCGCTCGCGTTCCACGCGATTTTGAGCGTGTTGAGCGGATTGGCGCTCCACAGCACCACCACATCCGTATGCTCCAGCACCAGCGGCCAGCTGGTCTGCTGCTGATAAACTTCATTACCGCCGACAACGTACGGCATAATCGCCTGCGCCGCACCGGTTGAGTAGTCACCGAGATGGCCGGTGTATCCCCCCGCCAGGCTCATATAGCGCTGCAGGAGCGTCGCCGCTTTGTGCAGCACACCGTTCGAACGCCAGCCATAAGAACCCGCAAATATAGACGCCGGGCCATGGGTCTCACGAATACGTTTGTGCTGCGTATGGATCAACGCCAGCGCATCATCCCAGCTCACCCGAACGAACTCATCCTGCCCGCGCGTACCCTGCGGATTATCCGGCGAGGCCAGAAAACCCTTACGCACCATCGGCCAGCGCACGCGGGTTTTGCTGTGCACCTGATCGCGCACCACAGTTTGTAACGAATTAGGGTGCTGCGTTGGCAGCGCCCCGCGCGAGGACAGGACATTCTCGCCATCGGTTTCAACCAGCATCGGGCCCCAGTGGGCGGCGGTCAGAATCGTTTTTATTGAAGTGGTCAAGCGTGCGCTCCTGGGTTTGTCTGTTGCAGGTGTGACGGCCTTCTTTGAGGCTATTTAAGATTTGGACACAAATTTCAGAGTTAGCCCTGGAATTTTCTTCCTCTTAGGGCGTCATAATCAACCGCCACACGCTTCGTGGCAAAGAATAAAAAGGATTAAGGAAATAAGATGAATAAACGCGTACTTGTCATTGCGGCTCTGGTCAGTGGAGCACTGGCGGTTTCTGGCTGCACAACCAACCCTTACACCGGCGAACGTGAAGCGGGCAAATCCGGCATTGGCGCGGGTATTGGCTCATTGGTCGGCGCAGGCGTTGGCGCACTCTCTTCCTCGAAGAAAGATCGCGGCAAAGGCGCGCTGATCGGTGCTGCAGCGGGTGCCGCATTGGGCGGCGGCGTAGGATATTACATGGATGTGCAAGAAGCTAAACTGCGCGACAAAATGCAGGGAACGGGCGTGAGCGTGACGCGAAGTGGCGACAACATCATTCTGAACATGCCGAACAACGTGACCTTCGACAGCAGCAGCGCAACGCTGAAACCGGCGGGTGCCAACACACTGACCGGCGTGGCAACGGTGCTCAAAGAGTACAGCAAAACAGCCGTTAACGTTATTGGCTACACCGACAGCACCGGGAGCCAGGATCTGAACATGCGTCTGTCTCAGCAGCGCGCAGATTCCGTCGCCAGCTCGCTGATCACGCAGGGCGTGGCCGCAAACCGCATCCGCACCAGCGGCATGGGCCCGGCGAATCCAATCGCCAGCAACAGCACGGCAGAAGGCAAAGCGCAGAACCGCCGCGTTGAGATCACATTAAGCCCCATTCAGTAATTGAAATGCCGGGTGGCGGCTGCGCCATCCGGCATGAAGCGCTTGCCATCGTTGATTTTCCCGCTAAGGTGTTCTCACTAATCTTAAGGGAATCAGCGATGAGCAAATCAGCACGGCCCACCATCAGCGACGTGGCGAAAGCCGCCAAAACCGGAAAAACCAGTATTTCGCGCTATCTTAATGGCGAGAAACATCTGCTTTCCGACGCGCTGCTGGCCCGTATTGAACAAGCCATCGCCGAACTGGATTACCGCCCAAGCCTGATGGCTCGCGGCCTGAAGCATGGTCGCACTCGCCTCATCGGTCTGATCATCGCCGACATTACCAACCCCTACTCCGTCAACGTGCTCAGTGGCATCGAAGCCGCGTGCCGCGAAAAGGGCTTCACCCCGCTGGTGTGTAACACCAACAACGAAGTGGACCAGGAGCTGCACTACCTCGACCTGCTGCGCAGCTACCAGGTCGAGGGCATCGTGGTCAATGCCGTGGGGATGCGCGAAGAGGGGCTTAACCGCCTGCAACAGTCGTCCCTGCCGATGGTGCTGATTGATCGCAAAATCCCGGAATTCGCCTGCGACGTGGTAGGACTGGACAATACTCAGGCCGCCACAACGGCAACAGAACACCTGATCGAGCAAGGTTTCGAAGCGATTTTGTTCATGAGCGAGCCGCTGGGCATGGTGAATACCCGCCGCGACCGTCTCAGCGCATTTCGCGCCACCCTGGCGCGTTGTCCTGGCGTGATCGCCGAGAATGCCGAAATTCCGCTGCACGAAGCCGATCAAATGGATAATACCCTGCGCCAGTTCCATACCCGTCATCGCGGGATGCGCAAAGCGGTCATTTCCGCCAACGGCGCGCTCACGCTGCAGGTGGCACGCTCCCTCAAACGTATCGGCCTGAACTGGGGCAGCGATATTGGTCTGCTCGGATTCGACGAACTCGAATGGGCCGAGCTGGCAGGGGTTGGTATTACTACCCTCAAACAGCCGACCTGGCAGATTGGCTACGCCGCCGTCGAGCAGGTGGTGCGCCGCATCGAAGGCATTACCGACACCGTGCGCGAGCAGGTCTTCTCCGGTGAGCTGATCGTACGCGGCTCGACGTCGCGTTAACCCCCCTTCGTGATGACGATCATAAATTCAACATCCTGACCTTTTCTTTGGAACCGGTTCCATCTAGCGTAATACCTATCAGCTATGAATGGGAGTCAGCCAATGGGCAGGAAAATCATCGTCGTCACCGCCGCGTATGGCGCAGATCACGTCCGTCAGGTGGGCGGCCAGCGGGCCATATTACCGGTCATTGCCGCCGGGGGAGCCGACGGCGTCGAGATCCGCCGGGAGCTGTTTAATGATGAGGAGCTACAGGCGTTGCCGACATTGGCTCAGTCTATCGAACTGCTCGGTTTGTTCGCCTGTTACTCCGCCCCCGCCGCGTTACTGATGCCAGACGGCACACTGAACCCGGATCTGCCGCGCTATCTCGCAGAAGCCAGCACCCTCAATGCCCTGTGGCTGAAAGTCTCACTGGGTCATTTCCGCGATAAACAGCCCCTTGTAGCCTTACGCGAACTGCTGCTGGAAAGCGGGATGACGCTGGTAGTGGAAAATGATCAGACCGACTGCGGGCAGCTTGCGCCAATGCAGCGTTTCAAGGCGGCCTGCCGGGTGATGGAACTGCCTGTCACCCTCACCTTCGATACCGGAAACTGGCTGTGGGTCGGCGAATCGCCGGAAGAAGCCGCACGCCATCTGGCTCCGGCGGTGAGCTATATCCATGTCAAAGCGGCTGTCCCGCACCACCAGCACTTCCGCGCTATCCCACCGGATAACGCCGATGCCCGCTGGATGGATCTGCTGAACCAGCTTCCGGCCGACGCCCCTCGTGGCATTGAATTCCCGCTGGAAGGGCCAGATTTAGCGGCGGTCACCCGCCATTACGTCAATCTGCTGCGTGAGGAGACACGCCATGTCTGATTCTCTGGACGTCATCACCATCGGTGAAGCCATGGCCATGTTTGTGGCCACGGAAACGGGCGAGCTGCGCTCGGTTGAACACTTTATCAAACGCGTTGCCGGCGCAGAGCTGAACGTAGCAACCGGCCTGGCGCGCCTGGGACTCAACGTTGGCTGGGTCAGCCGCGTGGGCGACGACAGTTTTGGCCACTTTGTGTTGGATTCGCTGAAAAAAGAGGGGATCGACGCGGCGGGCGTCACTCTCGACAACCGTTTCGCGACCGGCTTTCAGCTCAAATCTAAAGTCGAAAATGGAACCGATCCCATTGTGGAGTATTTCCGCAAAGGCTCTGCCGCCAGCCATCTTTCCACGCAAGATTTTCATCCTGCTTACTTTTCTTCAGCGCGGCATCTGCATTTGAGTGGCGTCGCAGCGGCGTTGTCGGCCAGTTCGTACGATCTGCTCGACCACGCGGCAAGTACCTTGAAAGCCCAGGGTAAGACGATCTCTTTCGATCCGAACCTGCGCCCGGTGCTGTGGAAAAGCGAAGCCGAGATGGTTGAAAAGCTCAATCACCTGGCCTTCCAGGCAAACTGGGTTCTGCCCGGTCTGAAAGAGGGCATGATCCTCACCGGGCAAAAAACCCCGGAAGGGATTGCCGATTTTTATCTGGAGCACGGCGTGCAGGCCGTGGTGCTGAAAACTGGCGCTGACGGGGCCTGGTTCAAAACCGCCAGCGGCGACAAAGGTGCTGTCGCTGCGGTGAAAGTCGATAACGTTGTCGACACCGTCGGCGCAGGAGATGGATTCGCAGTCGGGGTGATTAGCGCCCTGCTGGAAGGCAAAACGCTACAACAGGCCGTCGCACGCGGGAATAAGATCGGATCGCTGGCCATTCAGGTGCAAGGCGACAGCGAAGGATTGCCGACCCGCGCACAACTGTCCGAGTAACAATAATCAGCCACCGTGTACCCTACAGACAACGGCGGTATAAACCTCAACAACAGAGGCAAGCCCATGAACACATCGACCAATGCAGTTAAACGCTGGTGGTACATCATGCCTATCGTGTTTATCACGTACAGCCTGGCGTACCTTGATCGCGCGAATTTCAGCTTCGCGTCTGCCGCAGGGATCACCGAAGATTTGGGGATCACCAAAGGCGTCTCGTCCCTGTTAGGCGCCCTGTTCTTCCTTGGCTATTTCTTCTTCCAGATCCCTGGAGCGATTTACGCCGAGCGCCGCAGCGTGCGCAAACTGATCTTTGTCTGCCTGATTTTGTGGGGCGCCTGCGCATCCCTCACCGGGATGGTCAATAATATCCCGGCACTGGCCGCCATTCGTTTTATTCTCGGTGTCGTTGAAGCCGCCGTGATGCCTGCGATGCTGATTTACATCAGCAACTGGTTTACCAAATCTGAACGCTCACGCGCCAATACGTTCCTGATCCTCGGTAACCCGGTGACGGTCCTGTGGATGTCCGTGGTTTCGGGTTATCTGATTCAGTCATTCGGCTGGCGTCACATGTTCATCATCGAAGGATTCCCGGCGATCATCTGGGCATTCTGCTGGTGGGTGCTGGTGAAAGATAAACCGTCGCAGGCGACCTGGCTTTCCACCAGTGAAAAAGCCGCGCTGCAGGCCGAGCTGGATAAAGAACAGCAGGGGCTGAAAGCGGTGCGTAACTACGGTGAAGCTTTCCGTTCGCGCAACGTTATCCTGCTGTGTATGCAATATTTCGCATGGAGCATCGGGGTGTACGGTTTCGTACTGTGGCTGCCGTCGATTATTCGCAGCGGCGGCGAAAACCTCGGCATGGTGGAAGTGGGCTGGCTGTCGTCGGTACCGTATCTGGCGGCAACGATCGCGATGATCGTGGTGTCGTGGGCCTCGGATAAGCTGCAAAATCGTAAATTATTCGTCTGGCCGCTGCTGTTAATTGCCGCGTTCGCCTTTATCGGTTCATGGGCGGTAGGCGCAAACCACTTCTGGGTCTCTTACACGCTGCTGGTGATCGCTGGCGCGGCCATGTACGCGCCGTACGGTCCGTTCTTTGCCATCATCCCGGAAATGCTGCCGCGTAACGTAGCCGGTGGCGCGATGGCACTGATCAACAGCATGGGAGCGTTAGGTTCGTTCTTCGGCTCGTGGTTTGTTGGCTATCTCAACGGCGCCACCGGCAGCCCGGCAGCCTCGTACATATTTATGGGGGTGGCACTTTTCGCGTCTGTGTGGCTTACTTTGATTGTTAAGCCTGCTAATAATCAACAAATTCCTGCTGGCGCACGTCACGCCTGAACCTTTTAAAATCAACGGAGATTAGCATGAAGCCGTCCGTCATTTTGTATAAAGCACTGCCCGACGATCTACACAAACGTCTTGAGGAACATTTCACCGTCACGCAGGTGAAAAACCTGAGCCAGGAGACCGTGGCGCAGCACGCGGAAGCCTTTGCCAGCGCGGAGGGGCTGCTGGGATCAAGCGAAAAAGTGGATAGCGCATTGCTGGAGAAAATGCCGAAGCTTCGTGCGACCTCGACGATCTCTGTCGGCTACGACAACTTTGACGTCGAGGCGCTTAACGCACGCAATGTTCTGCTGATGCACACGCCAACCGCGCTCACGGAGACGGTTGCGGATACGCTGATGGCGCTGGTGTTGAGCACCGCGCGTCGCGTAGTCGAAGTGGCTGAGCGCGTGAAAGCAGGCGAATGGACTAAAAGCATCGGTCCCGACTGGTTTGGTGTGGACGTTCACGGCAAAACGCTGGGGATTGTCGGCATGGGCCGTATCGGGCTGGCGCTGGCTCAGCGCGCGCATTTCGGCTTTAACATGCCGATTCTCTACAATGCACGCCGTCAGCATAAAGAAGCTGAAGAGCGTTTCAATGGTCGTTACTGTGAGTTGGATACGCTGCTACAGGAAGCGGATTATGTCTGCCTGATCCTGCCGCTGACGGAGGAGACACATCATCTGATCGGTAAAGCTAAGTTTGAGAAAATGAAAAAAACGGCCATTTTCATCAACGCAGGCCGTGGGCCAGTGGTGGATGAGAAGGCGTTGATTGAAGCCTTGCAACAGGGTGAGATCCACGCGGCGGGTCTGGATGTGTTCGAGCAGGAGCCGCTGCCGATCGATTCGCCGCTGCTGGCATTGCCTAACGTGGTTGCGCTGCCGCATATCGGTTCGGCCACTCATGAGACGCGATACAATATGGCGTCCACGGCGGTGGATAACCTGATCGATGCGCTGAACGGGAAAGTTGAGAAGAACTGCGTGAACCCGCAGGTAAAATAATCACAAAGCCTGAAACGAAAAAAACCCGCCAGAGGCGGGTTTTTAAATTCTTGTGCTGCTGAGTTGGAAGCTTACAGGCTTACAACGTTACCAGCTGCTGGGCCTTTAGCGCCGCTTTCGATGGTGAAGGAAACTTTCTGACCTTCGTCCAAAGATTTGTAGCCTTCGTTCTGGATAGCAGAGAAGTGTACGAATACATCTTTAGAGCCATCGTCAGGAGTGATGAAGCCGAAGCCTTTATCAGCGTTGAACCATTTTACCAGACCAGTCATTTTACCAGACATAGAAATTACCTTTTTAAAATACGTTTTGCCTTCCGGCGCGATGATGGAATGTGTTACAGATTTTTAAGCGATGAAGGAAGGGTCACTACGAAGGTATCTTTGGATAACTCATCTGGACTACTTAACTAAACTGCTTTAGGTCTGTGTAACAAACCGACAGGAATAGTTATACCGATGTGGTAGATGAATGACAAGCATTATTTTTATCAGCTTGTAAAAAACCCCGCACCAGGCGGGGTTTTCTTTTATTCCGTGGCGGTGACTGCCGCGCTCCACGCCTGGCTAAAGGCCTGGTGCTGAGAGGCAAGCGGCCCAATCAGCGTGTTGTACTGGCTGGCTTGCTGAGACGTTGGGAACTGAATGCCGTTAGAGACAAAGCTCACCTGCGTCCCCTGCTGGGAGATAAAATCGCCCACCTGCACCAGTTGCTGGCTAAAGATCTGCGCGGCTGGGATCAGCGGCTGCATTGCATCTGAAGGTTTGGTGACAACTTTCTCGTACACCTGATCAAACACAGGTTTCAGATCTTCACCCTGTTTCAGCGCAGAACGTGCCGCATCAGCCTGCATTTTCGCATTCTGCAGCTGCTGGCTCAGCACGCCGAGCGCACCATTAGACTGGCGCAGCGGTTCACGCTGAGTCATATAGTCCTGTGGAACGCGGATTGCGTTAACGCTGTCCACAACCGGACGCAAACCGGAATCCATCGCCTGATTCACCTGCTGTGAATAACCATAAAGGATGGCGTAATCGGAAACGAAGGGACCAAACTGTTTTTTCTGATCCGCAGTCAGCGTCGGCAGATGCTCGCCACTGCGCATCACGGTATTTTGTAGAAAATCGATAAACGCTTTACGCTGATCGCCTTCTTTATCGAAACACCCACTCAGGCTAACTACCATCAACAACGCCGCAATAGGCGCAAACCAGCGAGAGCAGGACTTTCCTGTCGCCATTTTAATACTCCTTTCACCCAAAAAACGCACACCGGCACACGCGTGCCCGACGCTGATTAGGATAGTCCAGGTCAGGCCGTCAGGATACTCTTTTCATGCAAAACGGCTATTGCCGGTTTATTTCTTACGATTTACAAAAAAATACTGCGCAAAGCCTGTTTCGATTAATCAGGCAATTAGCGTCACGCTCTCTTTTGCTGAAACGAATAAGGCAATCGTTACCGCACGATTAATCACAGACGTGACAATCTTTTGCACTCTTTTGAGGCTATCCTTAATTGGCTCTCTGATGTTCACGATCCCGCTGTGTGATTTAAGAGGAGTTCTTAATGGAATCTAAAGATCCTATGCTTGAGCTGTTAAGCAGCCTGGAACAAATTGTTTTTAAAGATTTATCGCAGACCGTTACCCCGTCCCAAAAGACGAATCCCTTTACTGAATTTGAGCGATTACGCAAAGGGACAGGGTTAAAAATTGATGATTTCGCCCGAGAGATGGGCGTCAGTGTGGCCATGGTCCATGAGTGGGAATCAAAACGTGTAAAACCCTCCATGACCGAGCTGAAACTGATGCGCATGATTCAGGTCGCTCGAACAGTCAGTACGCAGTAAGTTAATACGTTCATCTTATCGCCCCCGCAATTGCGGGGGTTTGTATTCTAGAGCCGTTCACAACGCCATCCTTTCTCATCCCACACCATCTCATGAGTCAGCTGGAGTCCATTAAGGAAAGCCTGATCGTGGGACACCACCAGCAGCGCACCGGGAAAACCGGCCAGCGCCGCTTCAATCGCCTGTACAGACGCCAAATCCAGATGGTTCGTCGGTTCATCCAGCAGTAGTAGTTGGGTAGCCTCTTCTCGCCACAGGACGCACGCCAACGCCGCTTTCAGACGCTCGCCGCCGCTCAGCTCCCTCAGCGGCAGGGAGACTTTATCCGCACCCAGTTGAAGCTGCGCCAGACGACTGCGCAGCACGCCCTCTTCCAGCGGCGTGTCATGCAGATTGAGATGCGTCATGACGGACTGTGTAAGATCCAGCTGCGACAGGTGCTGATCGAGATACGCACTTTGCACCGACACGCGACAGGTTCCTGAAACAGCTTCCAGCTCACCGAGAATAATCTTCAATAATGTCGATTTCCCGCAGCCGTTCGGCCCGCGCAGCGCCACGCGCATCGGCCCGTCCATGCGCCAGTTAACAGGGGTCATGTTCACGTACGGAAGAACCAGCTCCTGCAGGACGATCGCCTGTTTGCCCTCGGCAATGCTGCTGCCCGGCAGGGTAAACATCACCGGATTCTCTTCCTCCACCCGCTCACGCGCCTGTTTTACGGCAGTATTCAGGGCGTCAGTTTGTTCATGATGCTGCTTGCGCCACGTACCGGGCCGCTCTTTCGCCGCCATTTTGTATTTAATCCGTTCAAAGGAGGCGATGTTCATGGAATCGACCGTGCGCAGCGTTTGCGCCGACCGCCGCTGACTGGCGTCATGCTCTTTGTGCATACGGGCGCGGGTGCGTTTGCGCTCCGTGGCAGCATGGTCCAGCGCCGCACGCGCCGCCTGCTGTTCGGCATCCCGCTGGCGTTGATAGTCGTCGTAATTGCCGCCATAAACGCGCAGCCCGGTACCGCTAAGTTCCAGAATGCGCGGCACCTGCGCCAGTAATTCGCGATCGTGAGTCGCGACCATCACGCCGCAGCTACAACGTGCGAGCTGGGCGTAAAACCATTTACGCCCCTGTCTGTCGAGGTGGTTCGTCGGCTCATCAAGCAGCAGATAATCGGCATTAGCGGTAAAAGCCCCGCACAGCAAAGCCCGCACGCGTTCGCCGCCGCTAAGGGAAGAAGCGAGATTTTCGGGATCAAAAGGAGGAAGATTGGCCGTGAGAAACGCCGCGGTTAATCGTTCCGCTAAGTCCCAGTAACCGTCGAGACGTTCCAGATCGTCTGGCTGATAGTCACCGCTGTCGATACGTCGGCGGGCCGCGAAAATGTCGTCGTAGCCAAGCAGTTCGGCAAGGGTGGTCTGCGCAGAAATATCATGCTGCTGCGCGACGTAAACATGCGACCCGTGACGCTCGATATGACCACTCGTCGGTGAGTCCAGCCCGGCCAGCAGGCGTAACAGGCGTGTTTTGCCGCTGCCGTTGCGCCCGACCAGCGCACAAAGCGACGGTTCCAGCGCTAAATTCAGCGGACCAAAAAGGGTATCGCCCGTCGCAAACTGACAGGTGACCTGATGCAAAATAAAAGAGGGGGATTGCGCACAAAAATGAGCCATAAGCACTCCTGAATGAAATCAAAACATCCCCTGCCGACGCACAAGCGTTTAGCAAGGATCGAAATTCATCAGTCGTGATTGTTCATTTTTCGTTATGTGCTCCAGAAATGACGAGGGGTTCGTCGCGACAAAGGATAGCCGCATTCGGGCCTGCAGTTCAAGGTTAAATATTAAGCAGCGCTTGATAGCAAAGTCATTTTTAAGTGTTGGGATTAATCTCTCCGATGGGGAATTAAAACATGACGTACGGGAGGCGGCCACTCTGGCGATAACTTAAAACCTCGACTGTACGCACTCCGACCCACGCCCAAAAAAACCCGCCGAAAGGCGGGTTGTGTCGATGACTCGCATCAGGCTAACCTGGCAGCGTGATGATATGGCATTAATAACATTCGATTAGAAGGTCACTCTTACGCCAACATTGCCCTGCCACGAACTGATCCCTTCATCGTTGCTGCTTAGCCTCTGCTGATACTGGAAACCCGTATTAATCGAAATGAGCGGTGTTACCTCACTGATAATGCCGACATCAATACTCGCTGAACTGCCAGGTTTTCCCATGTCAAACGTCGATGACACGGCATGATTTCTCGCGCTACCAATCCATACATCTGGTGTATTACTGAAATCTTTGGTCAGATAAGCGTTGGCATACAGCATCATGTTACCTATCGCGCTATTTCGAAGTTTGTAGCGATAACGCGCCCCCGCCTGGCCAGTCGGACGGACAATATGGCCATAGTGAACTTCATTGCCGTCGATATCGGTAAAATCATCCACCTTCAATACCTGGACACCCGCCCCGAGCACCGGAGCGATTTCATGTTCATCCAAGGTAAACGGATAGCTGGTTTCCAGCGTGCTACTCCAGGAATAAGCATCGATATCGGCTACTTCCCCACGCGCATCAGTCGACACATCGCCATCGTATTTCGTGACGTCTGCACCAAAATCGAATGTCCAGCCACTCTGGTGACGGAAGGTAAGCAGTGATGTCAGGCCATAGGTCGTATAATTGCCTTCGCTGTTACCGTCTTTGGCATCTGGCGTCACGGTTAAATCGGCGTTAGAAATAGCCATATTCCACGTCAGATATTGCTCGTCGTTACCCAGGTGCATCACTTTTCCACCCAGCAACCAGCCTTGCTCTTTATTCGTATAATCATAACCATAGTCAGTAAATCCTAACGATGAATGGTAGCGGTCCTCACCATTGATGTACTCGATCCAGACGGGATAATGCTCGCTCTCTTTCCCTGCCAGGGTCGAGGTTTGCGCCAAATTATGGAAAGTCTGGTTTACCCGGCTGTTATAACTTAATAGCGCTGAGGGCAGCGACAAGTAGGACGGAACTTGCGGTACCACGGCCAGCCTGCCCGGTTTGACTGGGTCAACGGGGTCTGGCGTTACGTTGCCAGGCTCGTCTGGAATGGGATCCGGGATCGGGTCTGTGTCCGGAGCCGGTGTAGGGTCCGGAATCGGATCAGGGTCTGGAATCGGGTCCGTGTCAGGAGCCGGTGTAGGGTCCGGAATCGGATCAGGGTCTGGAATCGGGTCCGTGTCAGGAGCCGGGTCAGGATCTGGAATCGGATCTGTGTCCGGAACCGGGTCAGGGTCCGGAATCGGGTCGGGGTCCGGATCGGGAGTAACGGGCTCATCACCCTCAGTCAAATAGCGACTTTCCAGACGATAATCCCAGTACTGATTACCCGTACCACTCACCAGCCGCCCCTCTTCATCACTTTTTCCTGGTGCAAATGCATAGAGAGAATACTGCCAGGGACCATTTGCAACGTAACCGTGTTCCAGCTCAAAACTACCTTTAGTCGATGTCCCCCCAACCTGCACAAGGGAAATACCTTCGATCGAGCCTGCGATTCCGCTGCCATTAACGTCCGTCATGTAACCATCACCGGACAAATCAACATGTATCGTAACGGCATTCGCCGTATCAACATTTCCTGAAATCAATAAGGTGTCGCTGACTTGTTGCTGCTCATCCATATGGCTACGCAAATACAGGTGGGTATCATTCCCGGCCACAAAATCACCTTTAATGGTTTGAGATGCAGCCGTAAAATTCGTGGCCATTAACACGCCTGAATTTGACTCATTAAAGGGACGTAGAGTGACGAAATCCCCCAGCGTAAGATTATTAACGGCGGCATTTCCCGTCAGCGTAGTACCATCAAACAGCTTCATATCAGAATCGACGCTACCCGCAAAATTCAGCGTCCCTTCATATACACTCACCCCTCCAGTCAGGCTATTTTCACCCGTCCAGAACAAGGTATCGCTGCCGTATTTTTCTAACGAACCGTCCCCTGTAATGCTGCCATTAAGCCAGCTATCCGCTGAACCATCGGTGCTCGACAGTGCTGATGGATCATTGTCGACAACCAGTTTCGCCGACTTAGCAATTTCAATATCACCGACGAAATGTGTTTTGCCGGTCATTAACATATCGGCGCGTTCAGCAAGTGCCACCCGACCATTTAGCGAAGCATGTTCATTGAGAATGAAATGCGCATCGCTTTCCACCTGGAGATGATTGACGAAGTAACTTTCGCTGATCCAATCATCGCTGAACACAGTACCAGCGGCATGGGGCGTTGGGCGTCCACTGAAGATTGCGGTTCCACCCTGCAACGTCATATCGTTAATTTCAGCTCCACCGGCAAAGTTCCAGCTGTTCGCTCCCACCGGAGCAAAGTTAACGTTGAGTGCATCCGGGTGTTCCGCTGAGCCTAAGTGACCAACAAAAGCCTGCGTACTGGTATTGTTCAACGTGAGTGTCGAGGGGTTGGCATCATTAGTGTTAGCGATAATGGCCCCCGAGTCGTTATGATTGATCTCCGCGAAGGACATATCGTAGCCATTGAGATCAAGCATCCCGCCGCGCGTACCAAAAAAGATCTTATCCCCTGTAATTTGGTCCTCATCACCAAGCTGTACAACAGGGCGGCCACTCACTAACGTGATCGAGGAAAACGCCTGACGCTGATTATTCTGATCAGCCTGTTGCGCCAGTACCACGGTGCCGTCACCCACTCTCAATCCACCGCCGTTAACGCCTGTGGCATTAACATACAGCGTACCTTCGCCAATTTTGTGGAGGTTATCGCCCTCAAGTCCATTCACTTCCCAGTCAACGGTTTTCCCGGCGTCCACTTCAATACCACCGCCAACCCAGGTTGCGTTTTTATCTGCCGCTGATATGACACGATAATCATTGGAAAACTGAAGTTTCCCGGCGCCAAGATTCACCGACGAATCCAGCACAATAAGCCCACCTTCTCCATTGAAACGTAGGTCATGTGTCGTGTTCAATTCATCATTGGTCGCCTGGGTAGGCAACGCATACTCCAGACCGTGCCATTGCCATTGCGAATTTCCCTGGGTTAATCCTGTAGCACCCCAATGGATATCGCCATCAGCAGAAATATCAGTGACATCAGGATCCGTGGTTGCAGCTATTACGGATTGCAGAAATGCGGTCTGTAGATCAAGTGCATAGCTGACAAACTGATAGGGTACCGAGCCAGATAAAGAAGTAGCAACACCATATAATTTCCACTGTTTCTCGAGACTGTCATAAACAAACAGTGGGCTTCCGCTGTCACCTGCTTTTACCGCACTACTAAACGGCTGAACGCGTGAATCCGTTGGGCCATAATCGGTCCATCTTAGCCTCCAGTTTTCAAAAACAGGGTCAACGATAGTCCCGACGCTTTTCCATTTATAAGCCGAGGCATATTGATGCTCCTTTTGCGTTGAGGCATCCACCTGGCTTTGAGTCCCTGAACCCACACGGGCAAAATATTTATATCTCTCATGGTCTTTACGCGCATCATTGGGTACGACCATAGGCGCAGGTGCTGCATCAGTAACAACTTTATTTAAGCGCGGAGCATGAAAGTCCTTTCCTGAAGGGTCCTCATTTCTGCTGATAATTTTATAGCTATAAGAGTATTTCGCAGCATTTCCATATTTGACTGACTTATAGCCGCCATTGTGGGCAACACTGACAATATGAGAAGGCGAGACCAGCGTCGCAACAGCCGTGTCATCCGTCGAACTAAAATCGGGTATGGGAAAATTTAGTAATCCAGCAGAGGTTCCATCCGTTTTAAAAACTTCGATGTTTTCAGCTCCCGGGGTATATTCCCCCAAGTTTTCAGCGAAGTCCCGATAGTCCTGTACTGATACATCTTCTCGCATCAAACCTGCATGTGTATTAAAAATTGAGCACGAGATAAGGGTGGTGAGCAAACTTGGTTTCCATGCCATTTTAAATCCTTGACTATCATTCAAAAACCGAAAATTATCATTACAAGGATTAAAACGTACAAATAGCCAGAAGTATATATACCCAATTACAGGATGTAATATTCAGACAATAATAAAAATGGTTCAACCATTTGATGTTAAGGTAAAAAAGTAATTGCTTATATTTTCTTAAAGACTCTTTTTTAAAATATAAGCTATTAGAACTATGATATCGCAGATATATATGCATCATCGTATTAAGAGATGACTTATTGACGGCTATTATGTAGTGACTTCCGCGTTCGACTGCATGAATGTTTATTCGCCATAAAAAACGATTAATTGAGCAGCGAAATATCCGCCACGCGCAATAACACAGACGCCATTGTCAGTGCGATCTCTTCTGGCTCTCTCATGGGAGTGTCGTTGACACGTCCGGTGAGCTGTTCATCGGAGTTCGCCAGAATGCTGGAAACACAGTTGTTGAAGCAACCAACGCAGACATGGCTTCCAGTGTATGGAATGTGAAACCGCCGTCATCCGCATATCTTAATCTACCATCCATGGTGTTAAACATGAGTTTCCAGCCTCACCAGTTACCGTAAGGGTAGGTTTTGCCTTTGATGAAGTCTTTAGTTTCTACAGGATATCCATCAGGGATTTCGTAGTCGAAATTCGCCAGAGTGCTCCCCTTGCATCCATCCAGCTTATCCCCAGAGAGGGTCGTGATTTTTTTTGGTTCGACCGGCAGGTTGTCGCCCCCTCCGCTATTTTGCAACCAGACTTTGACCTTCCCCTCGCGAGCCAGACCAAACAGAATGGTACTGTACCAGGCCTCCTTACCAAGCCAGTCGAGGCCCGTTGAGGTGTTCATTTGTTCCCTCATAGACGCCGGGAAAATAATATGCGTCTCGTAGGTTTTTTTATCGATAATAGAATCCCAGCAAAAAAGCATGGCCACCGGTGGATGGCGAGCTTTGTTAAATTGCGCGAAACGCATATAGCGATTATCCCAATGGCCTATGCTCGAAAGGTCTTCTTGAACCCAATCAAGCGTTCTGAAAGAGTAGAGAATATTTTTATCATCAATAATGCCAACATAAGTTACGAGGGCCGGGAGCGCTTTCGGCGTAAAAAATGCAAAGCCCCATAGTCCATAAGGCATCTCACCGGTTTCTTCTGGGGTTATAGATCCAGCCGAGTGGCAGCCTGCAACTGCAAGTAAGAGTAAAAGAAAAATTCGTTTGCCAGATTTCATTTATTGCCATCCATGGTGTTAAACGTGAGTTTCCAGCCTCACCAGTTGCCATAAGGGTAGGTTTTGCCTTTGATAAATTCGGGTGTTTCACCAAAATACACATAACCATTTGGATGTTGGGTTATCCCCTTACAACCATCCAACTTATCGTCTGATAATGTGGTGATTTTTTTTGGCTCCACTTCGATGCTTCCATTACCCCCAACGGTGTTTTGCAACCAGACCTTTACCTTTCCCCCGGGCGCAAGCCCAAACAACAGAGTGTCATACCAGGCTTTTTCGCCATAGCGATCAACTCCTGTCGAAACACTCATTCTGCTCCTAAGTGATTCAGGAAATATAATGCGCGTTTCATACGTCTTTTTATCGATTGTTGAGTCCCAGCAAAACAGCATAGCGACAGGTGGATGGCGGGCCTTGTTGAATTGTGCATGCCGTCTTACCTTATTACTCCATGTGCCAACTGTGACCCAGCTATCCTGGGTACTGTCCAGCGTTCTGAATGAGTAGAGAATATTTTTATCATCGATAATGCCGACATATGTCACGAGGGCCGGAAGTGCTTTCGGCGTAAAAAATGCAAACTCCCACAGCCCATAAGGCATCTCACCGGTTTCTTCCGGGGTGATAGATCCGGCTGAGTGGCAGCCTGCAACTACAAGTAAGAGTGAAAGAAAGAACCGTTTGCCCAGTTTCATTTTTTATTGCCATCCATGTCATAGGTTGTCCGTTTCCATCCCTCATCAGGACGATTTACAAAACCAATTATCTGCGAGGGTGACATACCACCATAAATCTTCCTGTGTGAGTCGAGCGTGATGCTGTTCCAGTTTGCCGAGCAGTGGATATAATCTTGTGCAATAAGATCAATCTCTTGCTGGTTAAAAAGTGGAGGAGTTATTCCCACTCTAGTTCTTTTTCCCATCATGATCGTCTTCCCAGAAAGTTCGAGAAGCTCTGAGGTAAGACTAAGATCGTCATTATCATCTGGAATATTTTCAAACACGACTCCCGCTTCCTGCGCCGCATCGAGCATGACCCGTAGCACCACTTTAGACCAGTCATTCTTCACCAGTCTTTGCTTCATGGTCAGCGCCGCAAATGCCCGTTTTTGCATCCCCTCGATATGATGGGCTGGCATTCGCTCGTCTTCCCACACATCCGCGCTAATGTCGTTGGTGCGAATAAGCGGGGCCACTACTGCGGAAGCCTCAAGTACGGACAATTGTGCTACGGCATGACGGTACGCCCGCGACTTGTGAGGAGGTGTATTGAGTGGCACCGTTTCACCCTCGGGGCGTGTAAGGAAGATATTTTCGCGCACCACTGGCAAATAACCACCGCCAATATCGGAGTGAGCGCCGGGCAGCGCCAGTTCAGGCCAGGCGGGCTGGACACTGTTCAGCGCAAAGTTAAAGCGGCATTCGTTCTGTGCCGTGATATGAAACACTTTCTCCGCCACGCCAGGACGCAGCATGATATTGACCTCGCCGGTGTTCGCCGTGTGCGGGTTCAGGCCGTTCTGTGGCGTGCCGATGGCGGCGACTGTATCGAAAATGCCGATGAAACGCGTTTTCCCGGCAGGCGCACCGACATAATTGACCTCCCCCATTCCGTAGCGAATGGCATTGGCGATCACTCTGTCTTTATCCTGAATACGGTTGGCAAAATGGCGTGCGGCGGCGGCTCCACGGCTAAAACCAAAGATATCAAACCTCAGCTCTGTGACCTTAAGGGAAGGTAGGGAGACAACTTTTCCGATTTCGTCAAAAAACCTATTTATCGCCCCCGCAATCTGCTTCACCGCAAGGTCAGTCTTCGCAATCACCCCGGTATCCGCCACGCCTAAGGTCAGGCCAAGCATACTGTCCGGTTTGCCCGCTTCGGTACCAATCCCTTCCACATAAATTGCTGCCTGCACTTGCCCTGTATCAATGGGGATATCCGTTTTGTACAACGTATTTAACCAGTGAATATTTGTATAGCCCCCGATATAGCTGGTAGCGCTGGTACCTGAAATGCCCATCTTTTCCTCGGCAGTACGGGCCAGAATAATTTCAGCATCCGGATCGGAGAGTTCGAAATGGGCAGCGGTACAGGCAGCTAACATATTCTGCGTGTTCACGGCGTTATTACCGGTTCCATCAAAAAAGACGCCCAGTGTCAAAATAATATGACGTATTTCTGGCTGCGGCTTTTCATTCGGCGGAAACAGCTGTTTATAGTTTTCCGGTAGGATCAGGTCACTGTATTCCGTGTTAGCGCTAAGATGTTTGCTGCGAATATATTCATAACTCACAGTGAGATTTTCGCTATCGAGAACACCCGGATTTATAGAATGCATAATCCCCTGAACAGATGCCCCACGGAGTTCTATCTGATAGTATTTCTCCTGTCGCCCGTAGCGATTAGTACGATAAAAATCGAAGATCAGCTGCAGCTTTTCATTCTCATTAATCGCGGTCGTCAGTAATGGCGTGCTTTTATCTATCGGTTTAGTAAATCGCAGGCCCGGGTGGTTCATGCCATATGCGGTGCTCGTCATACTGGAGGCAAGCTGGTAAACAAGAATTTCATCCCGATGCTGATACTGGTAGCGATTACCAATGGATTTTTCTGTTCCGCAGCCTGAAGATATTTCACCCTGACGTTCGCCTTTCATCCTTAAATAAACGGTATTACTCATATGTTGATGTCCTTATCTGGCAACATTCCCTGAGCCAATTAAATGAGCATCATTATATTACTCTTTCTCACACTGAATAGTGTCTGACAGATCATATATTCTTTAAAAGAGAACACGTTCAGAAAATAAAAAACCCGCCTTTCAGCGGGTTTTTTTATATCGATAACCGATTACTGCAGTAGCGAAATATCCGCCACGCGCAGGAACAGTTCACGCAGTTTTTCGAGCATCGAGAGGCGGTTAATACGCAGCTCTTTATCCTCTACGTTTACCATCACTTTTTCGAAGAAGGCATCGATCACTTCACGCAGTTCTGCCAGTTCCACCAGCGCTTCCTGGTAGCGGCCTTCCGCGAAGAACGGCTCCAGCTTGTCGCGCAATACCACAACCTGCATCGCCAGTGCGATCTCTTCTGGTTCTTTCAAGGTCGCAGCGTTGACACGTTCGGTGAGCTGTTCATCGGACTTCGCCAGAATATTGGAAACACGCTTGTTAGCCGCAGCCAGCGCAGACGCGGCTTCCAGCGTACGGAAGTGCGAAACCGCCTTCATGCGTGCATCAAAATCTGCCGGACGCGTTGGACGGCGTGCCAGAACGGCCTGAATGGTATCGACGGTGTAGCCTTCGTCCTGATACCAGGCGCGGAAACGGCCCAGCATAAAGTCGATAACGTCATCCACAACTTTGGCGTTGGTCAGCTTGTCGCCATACAGACGTACCGCTTCTTCAGTCAGCGTCTGCAGATCCAGATTCAGGTTCTTCTCAACGATGATACGCAGCACGCCGAGCGCCGCACGACGCAGTGCAAACGGGTCTTTGTCGCCTTTTGGATGCTGACCGATACCAAAGATCCCCGCAAGGGTATCCATTTTATCGGCAATCGCGACGGCACAGGCCACCGGATTAGACGGCAGTTCATCGCCCGCAAAGCGTGGCTGATACTGCTCATTCAGCGCAACCGCGACATCTTCCGCTTCGCCGTCATGACGTGCGTAGTGCATGCCCATAACGCCCTGGGTGTCGGTAAATTCGAACACCATGTTGGTCATCAGGTCGCACTTGGAGAGCAGACCCGCGCGAGTCGCGTGGTTAACATCAGCACCGATTTCACGGGCGATCCAGCCAGACAGCTCCGCGATACGATCGGTTTTGTCGCGCAGCGTGCCGAGCTGTTGCTGGAACAGAACGGTTTGCAGACGCGGCAGGTGATCTTCCAGACGTTTTTTACGGTCGCTATTGAAGAAGAACTCAGCATCCGCAAGACGTGGACGAACCACTTTCTCGTTACCGGAGATAATCTGGCTCGGATCTTTCGACTCAATATTCGCCACAAAGATAAAGTTTGGCAGCAGTTTGCCGTCCGCCGCGTAAACCGGGAAGTACTTCTGGTCACCCTTCATGGTGTAAACCAGCGCTTCAGCCGGAACGGCGAGGAATTTCTCTTCGAACTTCGCCGTCAGGACCACTGGCCATTCCACCAGCGAGGTCACTTCTTCCAGCAGGCTTTCGCTCAGATCGGCATTGCCACCGATTTTGCGTGCCGCTTCTTCCGCATCTGCTTTGATTTTGGCTTTACGCTGCTCGTAATCGGCAATGACTTTGCCGCGTTCCAGTAGAATTTGCGGATACTGATCGGCGTGCTCGATGGTGAACTCAGGCTCGCCCATAAAGCGATGGCCACGGATCACGCGATCGGACTGAATACCCAGGATTGTCGCAGGGATCAGCTTATCGCCCAGCAGCAGGGTCACGGTGTGAACCGGACGCACAAAGTGCACGTCGCTCGCGCCCCAGCGCATCAGTTTCGGAATCGGCAGTTTAGCCAGTGATGTAGCAATCATGTTTGGCAGCAGCGCTTCTGCGCTTTCGCCTTTCACATGGGCGCGATACAGCAGCCATTCACCCTTGTCGGTCGCCAGACGCTCAGCCTGGTCAACGGTGATACCGCAACCACGTGCCCAGCCTTCGGCGGCTTTGCTCGGTTTGCCTTCCGCGTCAAACGCCTGGGAAATGGCCGGCCCGCGTTTTTCGACTTCACGGTCTGGCTGGGAGGCTGCGAGATTTGCAACTTTCAGCGCCAGACGGCGTGGAGCCGCAAACCATTCGATTTTACCGTGCGCCAGGCCAGCGTTATCCAGCTCAGCCGTGACATTTGCAGCGAAGGATTCCGCCAGGCTGCGCAGGGCTTTTGGTGGCAGCTCTTCAGTGCCGATTTCCACCAGGAAAGTATTCTCAGACATGGCCGCCTCTTATTTATTTCGATTGCACATCGGGAAGCCAAGGGCTTCACGGGACGCGTAGTAAGCTTCTGCAACGGCTTTGGTCAGCGTGCGAATGCGCAAAATATAGCGCTGACGTTCAGTCACGGAGATGGCTTTACGGGCGTCGAGCAGGTTAAAGCTATGGGCGGCCTTCAGAATACGCTCGTAGGCTGGCAGCGGCAGCGGAGTTTCCAGCGCCAGCAGCTGCTGCGCTTCTTTCTCGTACTGCTCGAAGCAGGTGAACAGGAAGTCCACATCCGCGTATTCGAAGTTATAGGTGGATTGCTCCACTTCGTTCTGATGGAACACGTCGCCGTAGGTGGTTTTACCCAGCGGGCCGTCGCTCCAGACCAGGTCGTAAACGCTGTCTACGCCCTGAATGTACATGGCCAGACGTTCCAGACCGTAGGTGATCTCACCGGTGATTGGCTTACACTCAAGACCGCCAACCTGCTGGAAGTAAGTGAACTGCGTCACTTCCATGCCGTTCAGCCACACTTCCCAGCCCAGACCCCAGGCACCCAGTGTTGGGTTTTCCCAGTTATCTTCCACGAAGCGAATGTCATGAATGGTTGGATCCACGCCCAGTTCTTTCAGGGAACCGAGGTACAGCTCCTGGATATTATCCGGAGAAGGCTTAATCACCACCTGGAACTGGTAATAGTGCTGTAAGCGGTTCGGGTTTTCGCCATAGCGGCCATCGGTCGGACGACGGGATGGTTGCACATACGCGGTTGCCATAGGTTCAGGCCCCAGCGCACGCAGGCTAGTCATCGGGTGTGAAGTGCCGGCGCCAACTTCCATGTCCAAAGGTTGAACAATGGTGCAGCCCTGACGAGCCCAGTAATCCTGTAACGTCAGGATCAGGCCCTGGAAGGTCTTGGTATCAAACTTTTGCATAGTATTTCGTGCTGGATACGTGTGGTTTTAAATGGAAGGGATCAGTATACCCGCTGACTGCAAGATATACAGTACGAAACGGGTTTGTTTAGGGAAAATTGGGGAAATAAGGCGCTTAGCGCATTGAGAGATGCAAAAACTGCCCGTCTGCGTCAAAAGAGCAGACAAAGCCCTCTTTACGTGCCGTAGACCCGCGCATCTCATAGCTGCCCTGAAATTGCTCAAAGCCTGTCACATCAATTTTCTGAGTGCCGGTATTATAGCGATGGGCGGCCTGATCCTTACACAGCTGCTCCATATTTAACGAACGTTCCGGGCTGACTTTGCTTTTCTGTGCCCGCTGTACCGGAGCGTCTTCCTGTGAGCTGCACCCTGCAAGTAAAACCAGCAGAATCAGTGACGCAGCGCGCGTGATCATCATTTTTATTACCGCCCTATTTTCTGGCTGTTATTTTTAGTATTAAAACTTTATAGATTATGGCCCGGCATTCTGCGAATCTCGCGACTTTCGTTCAAGCGCGCCCAGGCAAACTCAGAATTATCCAGAGAGAGGCTAGCACACAATGACAGTCAGACCGTATTTACCACCAAAACAGAGGAACTGATGCAGTCAAAAATTAGCTGGATTGATAATTTGCGAGGGATAGCCTGTTTGATGGTCGTGATGATTCATACCACGACCTGGTACATCACCAATGCCCACAGCATCAGCCCAATGAACTGGGATATCGCCAATATCCTCAACTCGGCATCGCGCGTCAGCGTCCCGCTGTTTTTCATGATTTCCGGTTATCTGTTTTTCGGTGAGCGCAGCGCACAACCGCGCCATTTCCTGCGCATTGGCCTGTGTCTGCTGTTTTACAGCGCCGTGGCGTTGCTTTATATCAGCCTGTTTACGTCGATAAACGCCGAACTGTCGCTGAAGAATGTGCTGCAAAAACCCGTTTTCTACCATCTGTGGTTTTTCTTCGCCATCATAGTAATTTATCTGGTCTCCCCGCTGATTCAGGTCAAAAACGTCGGCGGGAAGATGTTGCTGGCGTTGATGGTGGTGATTGGCCTGCTCGCCAACCCTAATACCGTCTCGCAGAAAATAGGCGGCTTCGAATGGCTGCCGATCAATCTCTATATTAACGGCGACACGTTTTACTACGTGATTTACGGAATGCTCGGGCGGGCAATCGGTATGCTGGATACGCGCAAGCCTTGGCTGACGTGGCTTTGCGCCGCGCTGTTCATCGGGGCGGTGTTCGTGATCTCACGCGGAACCCTCTATGAGCTGCGCTGGCGCGGGAATTTTGCCGATACCTGGTATGTGTACTGCGGCCCGATGGTCTTTATCTGCGCCGTTTCGCTGCTGACGCTGGTCAAAAACACTCTAAACACGCGCCCGCTTCCGGTACTGGGGCTGATTTCACGCCACTCCCTCGGGATTTATGGCTTTCACGCACTGGTGATCCACGCCCTGCGCACGCGGGGACTTGAGCTGAAAAGCTGGCCGTTGCTGGATATCGTCTGGATTTTCACCGCGACGTTGCTCATCAGCCTACTGCTATCGATGCTACTGCAGCGCGTGGACACGCGCCGGTTTGTCAGTTGATTGCACGCTGCTTTGCCCGGTGAAACTGGCGTGGAGACGAAAACCCTGCGGCGATGGACGCCTGCTCCACGCCGCGCCCCTGCAATAGCCACTGCTGTGCAATCGCCAGCCGCAGCTGCTCCAGATAATCGCGCACGCTGATCCCCAGATGTTCCTGAAAAAGACGTGTTAAATGCCGGGGGCTGACATGCGCCAGAGCCGCAATATCGGCCAGTTGCCAGCCTTTTTGCGGTTCGGCGGTCAGCGCATCCTGCGCGCGATGGATGGCCGGGTGCAGATGATTACGATAACGCAGCCACGGCGAGAGCTGCGGATCGTCGCCCGAACGTCGGAACCACACCACCATTTCACGGGCGACGGCCAGCGCCTTTTCCGGCCCACACAGGCGGCTCATCAGGTGCAGAGTGAGATCAATCCCTGAGGTGATCCCGGCACTGGTCCAGATGTTACCGTCCTGCACAAAAATACGATTCTCTTTGATTAGCGCACCGGGGGCCGCGTCGCGAAGACGCCCGATAACATCGTGATGCGTTGTGCACTGCTTGCCGTTGAGTAAACCCGACGTCGCCGCCAGCAGTGCTCCGGAGCAAACGCACATAACGGTGATGGCCTGACGGTGAATCTCGGGCTGCAGGCGCATCAGCCAGTGCTGAACGCTCTGTGCCTGAGGCGTCGAAAACTGATGGCGCGAATCACTCACGCCCGGTAACACCAGCAAACTGCCTTCGGGCAGCGTCTCGGGAATAGGCGCAATTCCGCCCATCGTCAGGCCAATCGAGGTGGGGACCTCCGGCTGCGGGCCGATGTAGTGCAGGCGAAACGCATCGCCTGCCAGCACAAAGGTTTCTGCCGGGCCGGACATATCCAGCGCCAGCACTCCCGGCAACATCACAAACCAGACGTCGATACTCATCAGAGCGACTCCAGCGTCTCCGCCACAGTTTTAATTTCTGCAAAACGCCCGGCCAGTACCGTTTCGGTACGATGACGCAGCTCGTGGGTATCGAGCGTAATGCCCTTCCAGATCATCGGGAAGGTCAGCGTCGCTTCACTGACGAAGGTCACCGCATAGCCCAAATCCGAGGCCACTCGCGCGGTGGTTTCGCAGCACTGTTCCGTACGCAGACCACAGATGATCAGACGATTAATATGCCGTTCGCGCAACCAGTGGTCAAGGCCCGTATCGGTAAAGGCGTTATGCACATGCTTCTGGAAAACGACCGCAGGCTGATGACGTAAAAAGGACATCGGGGTGACATAACCGCTTTGCAGTGAGAACGGCCCGGTATCGTCGACATGGAAGATATCCACAACGGGGATATCGCGCGATTCACAGCCTTCAATCAGCCCCAGCATGGCCTGTTGAAATGCCTCAAAACCCTCTTCCTGCCAGTATTCACGATGATGGAACGACTGCTGAGTATCGATATTGATTAATGCGGTGCGCGACATGGTGATTCTCCTCGCCAGTGGGTATAACCCTATACTGACGAGGAGACGGCTCCACGAGAAGACCAAAAAAGGACATCCTCATGTTCCATTGGGACAACGTTGCCTTACGACATTAACGGCAAGAGCTGCTGATAGATTTTGCGGAACACTTCGCGCCGTTCGGCGTAGCGGCTATGACGCGCCGCATCCGGCTTATGTTCCTGCTCAAGCGTGAGCTGCGGAAGTAGCTGCGAAAGCGGTTGGTCCGGGTTCAGCCCAATCTGCGCCAGACGGGCTGCGCCCAGTGCAGGCCCTACGTCGCCACCGGTGCGATAATCAAGCTGCAAGCCGCTGATATCCGCCAGCATCTGCCGCCAGTAGCTGCTTCTCGCGCCTCCGCCGATGAGGGTAATGCTGGTCGGTTTAAGGCCGCAGTCGTGAACCACATCCATCCCGTCTGCCAGCGCATAGCCAACGCCCTCCAGCACCGCACGCGCCAGCTCAGCTGGGCCATGCTGATGTGTCAGACCAAAGAACACACCCTTCGCCTCTGGGTTGTTGTGCGGTGTGCGCTCACCGGAAAGATAGGGTAAAAACCACACGGCACCGGCATCCTCATTGGCCTGCTGGGCCGCCGCGATCAGCGCCGGAACGTCCTTAAGCCCCGTTAAATTTGCCGCCCAGTCAAGGCATGACGCGGCACTGAGCATCACCGACATCAGATGCCATTTCCCCGGCAACGCATGGCAGAAACTGTGTACGGCGCTTTCCGGATTGCTGCGATACCCGTCGCTGACGGCAAAATAGACGCCCGAGGTGCCTAACGACAGCATTGCCTGTCCGGCATCCACCATTCCCACGCCCACCGCCCCCACCGCATTATCGCCACCGCCCGCCACTACCGGCACGGCAGGCATATTCCAGCTTTCCGCAATCGACGGATTCAGCACGCCTGTAATTTCACTGCCTTCGAAGAGCGCAGGCATGTGATCGCGTGTCAGCTGGCAGGCATCCAGCATCGCCTCGCTCCAGTCGCGTTTGGCGACATCAAGCCACATCGTCCCCGCGGCGTCCGACATGTCGCTGGCGAAATCACCCGTCATGCGAAAACGCAGATAATCTTTTGGCAGCAAGACCTTCGCCACCTGCTTAAAAACGTCCGGCTCATGACGCTGGACCCACAGCAGCTTCGGTGCCGTAAAGCCCGGCATCATCAGGTTACCGGTGATTTGGCGAGACGTCGGCACCCGTTCCTCGAGGATGGCGCACTCTTCGGCGCAGCGGCCGTCATTCCACAAAATCGCCGGGCGCAGCACTCGGTGCGCGCTATCCAGCAGCGTGGCGCCGTGCATCTGCCCGGCAATCCCCAGCGCTTTTACCTCACGCAGACTGTGCAGTTCGCCCAGCGCTTTGATCACGCGATCCGTCGCCTGCCACCACTGTTCGGGGTCTTGTTCTGACCATAGGGGATGTGGGCGCGAAACGTGCAGCTTCTCAGTGTGTGAGGCCAGCACGTCGCCCTGCTCGTTTAACAGGATGGCTTTCACACCCGATGTGCCAAGATCAATCCCGATATACATTGCGGTGACTCCTTTAACAGAAACGCCCGGTGGCGCGAAGCGTACCGGGCCTACAATACCAATATTTTCCGTAGGCCGGGCAGGCTCAGCGCCGCCCGGCAACACTGGCTATTTATCGAACAAATAGTGATTGACCAGGTTTTCCAGCAATTCCTGGTGGCCGCTCTGATGGCTCGGCGCCAGGCTATGCTGTTCAGCGTACTTCGCGATCTCGGCAAGGGATAACTGCCCTTTCAAAATTTGCTGGCCGAGTTCACTGTTCCAGCCGGAATAGCGCTTCGCAACGCGTTTATCCAGTTCACCGTCTTCAATCATGCGGGCCGCCACTTTCAGCGCCAGCGCCATGGTGTCCATCGCGCCAATATGGCCGTAGAACAGATCGTACTTATCGGTACTCTGACGGCGTACTTTGGCGTCAAAGTTCAGGCCGCCGGTGGTAAAGCCGCCTGCTTTGATGATTTCGTACATCACCAGCGCATTCTCTTCCACGCTAATTGGGAACTGGTCGGTGTCCCAGCCGAGCTGCGGATCGCCACGGTTAGCATCGACAGAGCCAAAGATGCCCAGCGCGATAGCAGAGGCAATTTCATGATGGAACGAGTGCCCCGCCAGCGTGGCGTGGTTGGCTTCGATATTCACTTTGATCTCTTTTTCCAGACCAAATTGTTTGAGGAAGCCGTAGACCGTCGCCACGTCGTAATCGTACTGGTGCTTGGTTGGCTCCTGCGGCTTCGGCTCAATCAGCAAGGTGCCACGGAACCCGATTTTGTGTTTGTGATCGACCACCATCTGCATGAAACGGCCAATCTGCTCGCGCTCCTGACGAAGGTCAGTGTTAAGCAGGGTTTCATAGCCTTCGCGACCGCCCCACAGCACGTAGTTTTCACCGCCCAGCTGATGGGTGGCGTTCATAGCCGTCACCACCTGAGTGGCAGCCCAGCTGAACACTTCAGGATCAGGGTTAGTCGCCGCACCGGCACCATAGCGCGGGTTCGTAAAGCAGTTCGCCGTCCCCCAAAGCAGCTTGACGCCACTTTTCTGCTGTTTCTCGCCCAGATATTCCACCATCTGCGCAAAGTTGTTCAGATATTCTTTCAGCGAGGCCCCTTCAGGAGAGACGTCCACATCGTGGAAGCAGTAGTACGGGACGTTCAGCTTGTGGAAAAACTCGAATGCCACATCGGCTTTGCGCTTCGCCAGTTCCAGCGCTTCGCCAGGCTGCTGCCATGGGCGGTCAAACGAGCCGACACCAAACATATCCGCGCCATTCCAGCAGAAGGTGTGCCAGTAGCAGGCAGCGAAACGCAGGTGATCTTCCATGCGCTTACCGAGTACCAGCTCATCCGGGTTGTAATGACGAAATGCTAAAGGATTCGTGGATTTTGGGCCTTCGTAGCGAACGCGATCGAGTTGGTCGAAATAAGCTTGCATATTGAACTCCATAATCAAGAGGTGCGGCGAGTAATCGATAATGGAGTAATAGTGAATACTCATTGCAGCTTGCTCAATTACGTTATTTCACACTGCTATTGAGAGAATGCACAAACGTGCGCTGGCTCGCAAAAATAATACGCAAGCAAACGATTTTTCGGCGCTTATTCCAGAATCATGTGTAATTAATAAGTTGCGCATTTTAAAATCAGATCGCGGTCATAAATTCGCAAATAAACCAAATATCGTAATGAGAAGATAAAAATCTGTAATTGCCAGTTTGCCTTTCCCCGTTAAGAATTTGCTGCGTATCTGGCAGTGAATGATTCTTTTGTCTCAGCCTTACCACCCTACAGAAAAAGGTAAAATAATTATGACGATAAGAAACCTGTGCCTTACTCTCTGTGCTTCGCTACTGCTAACCAGCTTTGCGGGGCATGCAAAAGAAGTCAAAATCGGAATGGCCATTGACGACCTGCGCCTTGAGCGCTGGCAAAAAGACCGCGATATTTTTGTGAATAAAGCGGAATCTCTCGGTGCAAAAGTGTTTGTTCAATCTGCGAATGGCAATGAAGAAACGCAAATGTCGCAAATCGAAAATATGATTAACCGCGGCGTAGATGTGCTGGTGATAATTCCTTACAACGGCCAGGTGTTAAGTAATGTGGTAAAAGAGGCCAAACAAGAAGGAATTAAAGTCTTAGCCTATGACCGAATGATTAATAACGCTGACATTGATTTTTATATTTCCTTCGACAACGAAAAAGTCGGTGAAATTCAGGCGCAAAGTCTGGTCGACAAAGTGCCGCAGGGGAATTATTTCCTGATGGGCGGCTCCCCTGTTGATAACAACGCCAAATTATTCCGTGAAGGGCAAATGAAAGTCCTTAAGCCGTATATCGACGACGGTAAAATTAAAGTGGTGGGCGATCAATGGGCCGACGGCTGGCTGCCGGAAAATGCGCTGAAAATTATGGAAAACGCGTTAACCGCGAACAATAACAAAATTGACGCTGTGGTCGCTTCCAACGATGCCACTGCGGGCGGTGCGATTCAGGCGCTGAGTGCGCAAGGTCTGGCCGGTAAAGTCGCGATTTCCGGTCAGGATGCGGATCTCGCGGGCGTAAAACGTATTATTGCCGGCACCCAGACGATGACGGTCTACAAACCCATCACCGAACTGGCCACTACCGCTGCAGAAATCGCCGTTGAGCTGGGCAACGATCAGCAGCCTAAGGCCGATTCCAAACTGAATAACGGCCTCAAAGATGTTCCTGCCCGTCTGCTGACGCCAATCGAAGTCAACAAAGAGAACATTGATTCCACCGTCGTGAAAGACGGTTTCCACAAGAAAAGCGAACTGTAATCCCGCATCGCCCCTGCTTTGCGGGGGCATGTCGACTTGTACGATTTGACTCGGGTCATGTGGAGCAGTTATGCCGTATTTACTTGAAATGAAAAGCATTACCAAAGCCTTTGGCGCGGTGAAAGCCGTCGACAACGTGAGCCTGCGCCTGAACCCTGGCGAGATTGTCTCGCTGTGCGGTGAAAACGGATCTGGCAAATCCACGCTGATGAAAGTGCTGTGCGGCATATACCCGCACGGCAGCTATGACGGTGAAATCGTCTTTGCCGGTGAAACGCTGCAAGCCACGCACATTCGCGACACGGAGCGTAAAGGGATCGCCATCATTCACCAGGAGCTGGCGCTGGTGAAGCATCTCACGGTGCTGGAGAATATTTTCCTCGGTGCCGAGATCTCACGCTTCGGCGTGTTGGACTACGACACCATGACCCTGCGCTGTGAAAAGCTGCTGGCTCAGGTCAGCCTTCAAATTTCGCCCAATACCCGCGTCGGCGATCTGGGGTTAGGGCAGCAGCAGCTGGTCGAAATTGCCAAAGCCCTGAACAAACAGGTGCGCTTGCTGATCCTCGATGAACCTACCGCATCTCTGACTGAGCAAGAAACTGCGGTCCTGCTGGATATCATCCGCGACCTGCAGCATCACGGCATCGCCTGCATTTATATTTCTCACAAACTCAATGAAGTGAAAGCCATCTCGGACACCATCTGCGTTATCCGCGATGGACAACACATCGGCACACGAGAAGCTGCCGGGATGAGTGAAGACGACATCATTACCATGATGGTGGGCCGCGAACTCACCGCGCTCTACCCAAACGAACCGCACACCACCGGGGACGAAATATTAAGAGTCGAAAACCTGACCGCCTGGCATCCGGTTAACCGCCATATCAAACGCGTCAACAATGTCTCCTTCTCGCTGCGGCGCGGGGAGATCCTCGGCATTGCCGGGTTAGTCGGTGCAGGGCGAACCGAAGCGGTCCAGTGCCTGTTTGGCGTCTGGCCGGGCCACTGGGAAGGCAGCGTTTATCTCGACGGCCAGCTCGTACATATCAACAGCTGTCAGCAGGCCATCGCCCAGGGCATCGCGATGGTCCCGGAAGATCGTAAAAAAGACGGCATTGTGCCGGTCATGGCAGTGGGGAAAAACATCACCCTCGCGGCCCTCAACCAGTTTTCGGGTGCGCTAAGCAGCCTGGACGATGCGGCGGAACAGCAGTGCATTCTCCAGTCTTTAGCGCGCCTGAAAGTCAAAACCTCATCACCTGAGCTGGCCATTGGGCGGCTGAGCGGGGGTAACCAGCAGAAAGCGATTCTGGCGCGCTGCCTGCTTTTGAATCCACGCATCCTGATTCTGGATGAGCCGACGCGTGGAATCGACATCGGCGCAAAATATGAAATCTACAAACTCATTAACCTGCTGGTGCAACAGGGCATCGCGGTCATTGTTATCTCGTCCGAACTGCCCGAAGTGCTCGGCCTGAGCGATCGCGTTCTGGTCATGCACGAGGGCAAACTGAAAGCCAATTTGATCAACCAAAACCTGACCCAGGAACAGGTGATGGAAGCCGCCCTGAGGAGCGAACGTCATGTCGAAAAGCAACCCGTCTGATATCAAAGTCCCTTTGTCTGCACCAGGTTTGTTCTCGGGATTTAAAGCGTTGAACCTACAGGTTTTCGTCATGATCGCGGCCATTATCGCCATCATGCTGTTCTTCACCTGGATGACCGACGGTTCGTATTTAAGCGCGCGCAACATCTCCAACCTGCTGCGCCAGACGGCGATTACCGGCATTCTGGCAGTCGGAATGGTGTTCGTCATTATCTCTGCCGAAATCGATCTGTCGGTCGGTTCGATGATGGGGTTACTGGGCGGTGTCGCCGCAATCTTTGACGTCTGGCTCGGCTGGCCGCTGCCGTTGACGGTGGCCGTCACGCTGGTGCTCGGCCTGCTGCTCGGCACCTGGAATGGCTGGTGGGTGGCGTATCGTAAGGTGCCTTCATTTATCGTCACCCTGGCGGGGATGCTCGCATTTCGTGGCATCCTGATCGGCATCACCAATGGCACCACGGTTTCACCCACCAGCGCGTCGATGTCGCAAATTGGACAGAGTTATCTCTCCGATGGCGTTGGTTTTACCTTCGGCGCTATCGGCCTGATGGCATTCATCGCCTGGCAGTGGCGCGCCAGAATGCGCCGTCAGGCGCTGGGGCTCGCCTCAACACCTTCAACGTCGGTCGTTGGGAGGCAGGCGCTGACCGCCGTCATTGTGCTGGGCGCGATCTGGCTCCTGAATGATTATCGTGGCGTGCCGACACCCGTGCTGATTCTGACGCTACTGTTGCTGGCCGGTATGTTTATGGCGACTCGCACCGCTTTTGGCCGACGCATTTACGCCATCGGCGGCAATATAGAGGCCGCACGCCTTTCAGGGATCAATGTGGAGCGCACCAAACTCGCCGTGTTTGCGATTAATGGTTTGATGGTGGCCATCGCCGGGCTGATTTTAAGCTCGCGCCTCGGCGCCGGTTCTCCCTCTGCCGGTAACATTGCCGAGCTGGATGCTATCGCCGCGTGCGTCATTGGTGGAACCAGCCTCGCAGGAGGCATCGGGAGCGTTGCGGGCGCGGTGATGGGGGCATTTATTATGGCGTCGCTGGATAACGGAATGAGTATGATGGACGTTCCGACCTTCTGGCAGTATATCGTTAAAGGCGCCATTTTGTTGCTGGCGGTCTGGATGGACTCCGCGACCAAGCGACGGGCATGAGTCACTGATTTGGGAAAGATAAACCATGTTTGAGAAGCGTCACCGCATTACGTTGTTATTCAACGCCAACAAAGCCTATGACCGTCAGGTAGTTGAAGGCGTGGGTGAATATTTGCAGGCGTCGCAATCGGAGTGGGATATTTTTATTGAAGAAGATTTCCGCACCCGCATTGAAAACATCAAGGACTGGCTGGGCGATGGCGTGATCGCCGATTACGACGATCCCGTGATCGAGCAGTTGCTAACCGACGTCGACGTCCCGATTGTGGGCGTCGGCGGCTCATATCACTCGCCCGAAAAGTACCCTCCGGTCCACTACATCGCAACGGACAATCACGCGCTGGTCGAGAGCGCCTTTTTGCATTTAAAAGAAAAAGGGGTACACCGCTTCGCCTTTTACGGCCTGCCCTCCTCCAGTGGCAAAGGCTGGGCGATGGAGCGCGAATATGCGTTTTGCCAGATCGTCGCGCAGGAGAAATATCGGGGCGTGGTCTATCAGGGGCTGGAGACCGCACCAGAGAACTGGCAGCACGCGCAAAATCGACTGGCCGACTGGCTGCAAACCCTGCCGCCGCAAACGGGCATTATTGCCGTCACGGATGCCCGCGCGCGCCACGTGCTGCAGGTCTGCGATCATCTGCACATTCCGGTTCCTGAGAAACTGTGCGTCATTGGCATCGATAACGAAGAGCTGACGCGCTATCTGTCGCGCGTGGCCCTGTCGTCGGTGGCACAAGGGACGCGTCAGATGGGCTATCAGGCCGCGAAATTACTTCATCGTCTTCTGGATAACGCATCCCTGCCTCTTCAGCGCCTGCTGGTGCCGCCGGTTCGCGTAGTCGAGCGCCGCTCCACGGACTACCGCTCGTTAAACGATCCGGCGGTCATTCAGGCCATGCACTACATCCGTAACCATGCCTGTAAAGGCATCAAAGTGGATCAGGTGCTGGACGCGGTCGGTATTTCTCGCTCAAATCTGGAGAAGCGCTTTAAAGAAGAGGTCGGGGAGACGATCCACGCGGTGATTCACGCCGAAAAACTGGAGAAAGCCCGCAGCCTGCTGATTTCAACTTCGCTGTCGATCAACGAAATTTCGCAGATGTGCGGCTATCCGTCACTGCAGTATTTCTATTCGGTATTTAAGAAAGAGTACGACACCACGCCGAAAGAGTATCGGGAGCGGTATAGCGAAGTGTTGGTATAACGCTGTGGTAGCGCTGATTCAGCAAAGAAAAACGCCTTCCGATGGAAGGCGTTTTTTTGAGATGGCTTACATGTGAGCGGCAATTAAGCGCTGGTTATCCTGGTACATCGCAAACAGGTAGTTGTTGTAGCTCTGCCCCTGCGTTGAATACCCTTTCAGCTTGTGAATCATGGTACTCGCCGTCACTTCCTGGTCCGCTTTACGCAGCTGAGCGCGTGACTTACGGAACGAAGAGTAGGCCGGATGCGTGTTCAGGTTTACCACGTAGGCATTCACGGAATCTTTAACCGATTCGAACTGAGAATAGCCTTTCACTTTGCCTGGCGCGTTGTTACAGCGGCCTTTGGCGCACTTCATGCCGAAGAGATTGTTATTGTTACGCGCCAGTTTTGACGTGCCCCAACCACTCTCTGCGGCTGCCATGGTCGCGACCATGCTGCCTGGAATAATATCCACACGCTCAAGCAGTGAGTTCCACGGCACGCGGCGGGTATTACCATTCCAGCTCACCTTATAGCGCTTCGCGATGTCTTTCAGACGTGCGCGTTCGCTGGGTGACCAACGGCTTTCGTACTGTTTTGAAACCAGCCAGTTACGGTCTGCAGTAATTGCAGAATTTTGGCTTGTAATATAAGGCATTACCGTCCGGAGAAACGCTTTTTTCCTTGGTGTCCCGGAAGGGTATTTTCGCAAATCAGGAAGTGAACTGCTCTTTACACTATTGCGAGAATACTCTTGTTTACTGCTAACCTTAATCTTACTGCTACTGCTGGTCGTCTTTATGACGTGGGCTTTTTTACTCGTTGTATCCGTGTGCGTCTTCGCAAGCACCTCACCTGAAAATGTCACGGTGAGCAACATGAGTATCGTAGCCCCAAATCGTCGTATGGGAGTCGATATCATTAGGTCTCCTGGTCGGATATATGCATTCCAACACCTTATTTTTTTCACAAAATTGAGAGCGGAATCTCAAATCATATCAAAAATAGTCTTCAAGAGCATCCAAAGAAATAGTCTAATTCCGAAACTATGTCACCTGAAACTTGCTCACTTAACCATCATTTCTACAAATTTGTGTGCGATATCGCAGATAAACGCCTAATTTTGCGCGAGATCACTCACCCTTTCGACTCATCCCACCATAAAGCTCAGGGGGAGGAGTCAGCACGATAAACCTGATGGCACACTGGTTAAAATTGCCGCGACAGGAAAATGGAATGAAACGCTCCGCTTTAGCTCTTTTGCTACTGCCCGCGATAGCGAATGCAGACTGGTCATCTCCCGGCTTTTCTACCTTTAACGCCGAAGGCGCTGGGGTGTTCACAAGCCATGCAAAGCTCGCGAAGGGTACTCGTCCTCTGACCCTCAATTTTGACAATGCGTGCTGGCAGCCCACAAATCCCATTAAACTCAATGAGATGATGTCGCTTAAGCCCTGCGAGGGAACGCCACCTCAGTGGCGCCTGTTCCGCGAGGGCGATTATCAGATGCGCATTGATACGCGCTCTGGCACGCCAACGCTAATGTTGACGGTACAAAGTGCCGCAGAGAAACCCGTCGCAGAGGTCACACGCCAGTGCCCGAAATGGGACGGTAAACCGCTCACCATCGAGGTGAAAGACACTTTCCCGGAAGGCTCCGTGGTACGGGATTTCTACAGTCAGCAGACGGCCACCGTGCAGCAAGGGAAAATCACCCTGCAACCCGCCGCGAACAGCAACGGTCTGCTCCTGCTTGAACGGGCCGAAACCGATAAAGCCGCGCCATTCAGCTGGCAGAACGCCACCGTCTACTTTGTGCTGACGGACCGCTTCGTGAATGGCGATCCGTCTAATGACAACAGCTATGGCCGCCACAAAGACGGTATGCAGGAAATTGGCACCTTCCACGGCGGCGATCTTAAAGGACTCAGCAGCAAGCTCGATTATCTCCAGCAGCTTGGCGTCAACGCCCTGTGGATTAGCTCGCCGCTGGAGCAGATTCACGGCTGGGTTGGCGGCGGCACCAAAGGCGATTTCCCGCACTATGCCTATCACGGCTACTACACGCAGGACTGGACAAAACTCGACGCCAACATGGGCAGCGAAAACGATCTCCGCCACCTGGTCGACGAGGCGCACAAGCGCGGTATCCGCATTCTGTTTGACGTCGTGATGAACCACGTCGGCTACGCCACGCTTGCGGATATGCAGGAGTATCAGTTTGGCGCGTTGTACCTGCAGGGCGATGAATTGAAAAAAACGCTGGGCGAACGCTGGACCGACTGGAAACCCGCGCCCGGGCAAAGCTGGCACAGCTTTAACGACTACATCAATTTCAGCGACAAAGCCGGGTGGGAAAAGTGGTGGGGCAAACACTGGATCCGCACCGATATCGGCGATTATGACAATCCTGGCTTTGACGATCTGACCATGTCGCTGGCCTTTTTACCCGATCTCAAAACCGAATCGACCACCCCTTCCGGTTTACCGAATTTCTACCGCCACAAGCCGGACACCCATGCCGAAGCAATCGCCGGTTACACCCCGCGCAATTATCTTACCCACTGGCTCAGCCAGTGGGTGCGCGACTACGGCATTGACGGTTTCCGGGTGGATACAGCTAAACACGTTGAACTGCCCGCCTGGCAAGAGCTGAAGGATAAATCCACCCAGGCGCTGAAAGCGTGGAAGCACGCTAATCCGGACAAAAAGCTGGATGATGCCCCGTTCTGGATGACGGGTGAATCCTGGGGGCATGGCGTGATGCAAAGCGACTATTACCGCCATGGTTTCGATGCGATGATCAATTTTGACTATCAGGAGCAGGCCGCCAAAGCCGTCGATTGTCTGGCGGATATCGATGTTACCTGGCAGCAGATGGCGGAAAAGTTACAGAGCTTCAACGTCCTGAGCTATCTCTCGTCTCACGACACGCGCCTGTTCCGCGAAGGAGGCCAGCGCGCGGCAGAACTGCTGCTGCTCTCTCCGGGGTCGGTGCAGATCTATTACGGTGACGAATCAGCACGGCCATTTGGCCCAACCGGTTCCGATCCGCTGCAAGGCACACGCTCAGACATGAACTGGCAGGACGTCACCGGCAGCCAGGCTTCGGGCGTCAAACACTGGCAAATTCTCGGGCAGTTCCGGGCGCGCCATCCGGCTATTGGCGAAGGCACGCAAACCACCCTCTCCCTCGCGCAAGGCTACGGTTTTGTGCGCCAGCACCAGGACGATAAAGTGATGGTGGTCTGGGCCGGAAATCACTAACGCCTGCGGCGTCCCCTTCAAGCGGAGGGGACGTTCTTTAATCAGAATAATTCACCACACAAATACAAATCAGCAAAACAAAACAACGATCCGCCCCTCTTCCCTCGATTTGCACCCGCACGATGCTAGCGTTATGGTTACCCACTTTCATTATAAGAATGCCAGATCACCTGTTATGACGTTTTCACTTTTCGGCGATAAATTCACCCGCCATTCAGGCATTACCCGCCTGATGGAGGATCTCAACGACGGGCTGCGCACACCGGGCGCCATCATGCTCGGCGGGGGGAATCCGGCCCAAATCCCGGCCATGAACGACTACTTCCACAACCTGCTGGCGGAGATGCTACAAAACGGCAAAGCCACTGATGCGCTGTGCAATTACGATGGCCCGCAAGGCAAAACTGAGCTGCTGACGCTGCTGGCAGATATGCTGCGCGACGAACTGGGTTGGGATATCGAACCACAGAATATTGCACTGACAAACGGCAGCCAGAGCGCATTTTTCTACTTGTTTAACCTTTTTGCAGGACGTCGCGCCGATGGCAGCACCAAAAAAGTGCTGTTCCCGCTGACGCCGGAGTACATCGGCTATGCCGACTCCGGGCTGGAAGAGGATCTATTCGTCTCCGCTCGTCCTAATATTGAGCTACTGCCCGAAGGCCAGTTCAAGTATCACGTCGATTTTGAACACCTGCACATCGGCGAAGAGACGGGCATGATTTGCGTCTCACGCCCGACCAACCCGACGGGCAACGTCATCACTGACGAAGAGCTGATGAAGTTAGACGTGCTGGCCAATCAGCACGGTATTCCACTGGTGATCGATAACGCCTACGGTGTGCCGTTCCCCGGCATTATCTTTAGCGAAGCCCGTCCGCTGTGGAATCCGAACATCGTCCTGTGCATGAGCCTCTCGAAACTCGGCCTGCCGGGCAGCCGCTGCGGCATCATCATCGCCAATGAAAAAATCATCAGCGCCATCACCAATATGAACGGCATCATCAGCCTGGCGCCGGGTGGAATGGGCCCGGCCATGATGTGCGAAATGATTAAGCGCAACGATCTGCTGCGCCTGTCGAATGACGTGATAAAGCCGTTCTACTACCAGCGCGTTCAGGAAACCATCGCGACAATTCGCCGCTATTTGCCCGAAGATCGCTGCCTGATCCACAAACCGGAAGGGGCGATTTTCCTCTGGCTGTGGTTTAAGGATCTGCCGATCACCACCGAGCTGCTGTATCAGCGCCTGAAAAAGCGCGGCGTGTTGATGGTGCCGGGGGATTACTTCTTCCCGGGGCTTGATAAGCCGTGGCCGCATACGCATCAGTGTATGCGAATGAACTACGTGCCAGACCCAGAGAAAATCGAAGCCGGGGTGAAAATCCTGGCCGAAGAGATCGAACTGGCCTGGAGTGAAGGCGGCCACTAACGGCGTACCCGCAGAACAACAAAAAAAGGCCAGATTCTCCATCTGGCCTTTTTTTTAGCACTTATCCGCGCACGGTGAACCCAAGCTCTTGTGAAATCGCTTCAGCGGTTTCGCGCAGCGGTTTAAGCAGATTCTTTTCCCCCACCTGCTTCATGCGTGAGGTCGAAAGGGAAATCGAGATGGCATACGGCACCCGCCCGTGAATATCAAACACCGGGACCGCAATGCAGGATACCCCCAGTTCGTTCTCTTCTTTATCCATCGCCATGCTGCGGGAGCGGATCTCCTCCAGCTCGTCGTACATCGCACTCAGCTCGGTAATGGTATTGCGGGTCAGGGGCTGAATCTGCTCCTGATGGCTCTGCCAGTAGCTCGCCACGTAATCCTGATGGCCGAACGCCATGTAGATTTTCCCCATTGCAGAACAGTAGAGCGGCATGTGCTGGCCGATATAAGCGCGCGTGCGCAGCATCCCCGTCGTCGGTTCCAGCTTGTAGATCAGAATCGCATGGTCATCTTCCCGGCTGGAGAAGTTCACCGTTTCGCCCGTCACGATATTCAGATTTTCCAGATGGGGCGCCGCCACGTGAATGATATTGAGCGACGACAGCGCTTTTTGCCCCACGGCGATAAATTTCGTGGTCAGACGATAGCTGCCCGCCGCAGGCGCGGGGGTAACGTAGCCGCACGACTGCAAACCCTGCAGTAACCGATGCACGGTGCTTTTATTCAGGCCGGCAAGTTCAGATAAATGCGCAAGCGGACACCCGTTCGGATAGTTACTGAGAATTTCAATCAGCATCAGGCCGCGAAACAAGCTCTGGCTGCCTGCTGGCCTCTCTTTTTCTTGCGTCATCTCGCTCTCTTTCATGCTCATTACATCGTTCTCCGTTAATCGCGTCCTGATGGTAGCGCAAAGTGTGGTTCAGTTCACGATCTCAGCATTAAAAACACAATTCGTTGATTTTACTACATTTTGAAAAACATGAATGTCGTTGATCTGACAAAAATTGATCGCTATATTTGAAATCAGATTTCGCAATGTGAAATTTAGAGATAAAAAAGCACTCACACGCGCCCCTCATACGAACAGGAGAACAGGGATGAAAGTGACCTTTGACGAGTTGAAAGCAGCATTCAATCAGGTGCTGCTCAACCGTGGCGTCAAGGCAGAAACCGCCGATGCCTGCGCAGAGATGTTTGCGCGCACCACCGAATCAGGCGTCTATTCACATGGCGTTAACCGTTTTCCGCGTTTCATTCAGCAGCTGGACGCCGGGGACATCATTCCTGACGCGCAGCCGAAGCGCATCACCACGCTGGGAGCCATTGAGCAGTGGGACGCCCAGCGCGCCATCGGCAATCTGACGGCCAAAAAAATGATGGATCGCGCAACCGAGCTGGCCTCGGATCACGGAATTGGTCTGGTGGCGCTGCGCAATGCCAACCACTGGATGCGCGGCGGCAGCTACGGCTGGCAGGCCGCTGAAAAGGGCTATATCGGAATTTGCTGGACCAACTCTATCGCCGTCATGCCGCCGTGGGGCGCGAAGGAGTGTCGCATCGGCACCAACCCGCTGATCGTCGCCATTCCATCAAATCCCATCACCATGGTGGATATGTCGATGTCGATGTTCTCCTACGGCATGCTCGAAGTGAACCGTCTGGCAGGGCGCGAACTGCCGGTAGACGGCGGGTTTGACGACGAAGGTAATCTGACCAAAGAGCCGGGCGTGATCGAGAAAAACCGCCGCATTTTACCGATGGGCTACTGGAAAGGTTCCGGTCTGTCTATCGTGCTGGACATGATCGCCACCCTGCTGTCCAACGGGTCCTCCGTGGCGGAAGTGACGCAGGACAATAGCGATGAATACGGTGTGTCGCAGATCTTTATCGCCATCGAAGTGGACAAGCTGATCGACGGCAAAACCCGTGATGCCAAACTGCAGCGCATTATGGATTTCATTACCACCGCTGAACGCTCTGACGACGACGTCGCCGTGCGCCTGCCGGGGCATGAATTCACCCGTCTGCTGGAAGAGAACCGTCGCAATGGCATCACCATTGATGACAGCGTATGGGCGAAGATCCAGTCGCTGTAAGGAGTGACGTATGATATTCGGACATATTTCACAGCCCAATCCTTGCCGCCTGCCGCAGGCGATAGAACGGGCGCTCGCGTTTTTACGCACCACGGATTTCACCACGCTAGAACCCGGCGTGGTGGAGATCGACGGGCGCACTATCTTCGCGCAGGTTCTCGATCTCACCACCCGGCCGCATCACGAAAACCGCCCGGAAGTCCATCGCCGCTATCTGGATATTCAATTTCTGGCGTGGGGTGAAGAGAAAATAGGTTTTGCGATCGACACCGGTAATAACGAAATAAGCGAATCATTACTGGAACAGCGCGATATTATTTTTTATCGCCAGATGGAAAATGAATCACTGATTGAAATGATTCCGGGCAGTTACGCCATATTTTTCCCGCAGGATGTTCATCGCCCGCAATGTCATAAACACAAGGAGTCGGCCATTCGTAAAATTGTCGTCAAAGTGGCTGTCAGCGAATTAATGTAATTTTTCTGAATTAGACAGGAAAGCCAAATGACTCACACCGGTTTTATTATTGGTGCGTACCCCTGCGCACCCTCGTTTCACCAGAAAGGGGAACAGGAAGAGCGCGATTTCTGGCGTCAGTTAGCTGATACGCCCGATATTCGCGGTCTTGAACAACCGTGCCTGGACAACCTCCACCCGCTGGGGGATGAGTGGCTGTTTCGCCACACCCCAGGGGACTGGCAAATTGTGGTCACGGCGGTGATGGAAACCATGCGTCGGCGCGGCGCCAACGGCGGGTTTGGCCTGGCCTCCGCCGATGAAGATCAGCGTCGTGAAAGCGTGACATTTTATCGTCATCTGCTTGAGAAAATTGTCGCCGTTAACGCCCGCTTCCCCGGGAAAGTGATCGCCCTGGAAATGCAGGCCGCACCGCAGTCTGGCAACGCTTGCGTTGCGCAAGCCACCGAGGCGTTCTCTCGTTCGATGAAAGAGATCGCCGCCTGGGACTGGCCATGCGATCTGGTGCTGGAACACTGCGATGCCATGACAGGCCGCGCGCCACGAAAAGGGTTTCTCCCCCTTGAAAACGTTCTGGAGGTGCTGGACGACACGGATATCAGCGTCTGCATTAACTGGGCGCGCTCAGCCATCGAAGGGCGCGACACTGCACTGCCTGTCGCGCATGTTCAGGCCGCGCATAAGGCAGGAAAGCTCGGCGCACTGATGTTTTCTGGCACCACGGCGACGGGCGATTACGGCGACTGGCAGGATCTTCACGCACCATTTTCGTCGTTCTGCCCTGACAGTTTAATGACGCCTGAAAAAGTCACTGAGCTATTTACTGCGGCGAGCGCCGCAACATTGAAATTCTCCGGTATCAAATTACTGGAAATAAATGCTAATGCTGACGTCAGCCATCGCATTGCCATTTTGCGCGACGGCATTAGCGTTATGAAAAAAGCAGCACAATAAAAATAAAAACCTGTATTCCCGAGCCGATTACCTTAATGAGACATTAATTATGACTATTTCTTCTCGTGCTCTACATGCGGATATTCCGCGCCAACGCTGGTTAAGAATAATTCCCCCTATTCTTATCGCCTGTATTATCTCTTATATGGACCGTGTCAATATTGCCTTCGCCATGCCAGGCGGTATGGATGAGGAATTAGGGATCACCGCCACCATGGCGGGGCTGGCAGGCGGAATATTCTTTATCGGGTATCTGTTCCTGCAAGTTCCCGGCGGCAAAATCGCGGTGCACGGCAGCGGTAAAAAATTCATCGGCTGGTCGCTGGTGGCCTGGGCGGTGATCTCCGTGTTGACGGGCATCGTCACCAATCAGTATCAGCTGCTGGCACTGCGCTTTTTACTCGGTGTCGCCGAAGGCGGAATGCTGCCGGTGGTGCTGACCATGATCAGCAACTGGTTCCCGGACGCCGAGCGCGGTCGCGCCAACGCGATCGTGATTATGTTCGTACCCATTGCCGGGATCATTACCGCCCCGCTCTCCGGCTGGATCATTACGGCTCTCGACTGGCGCTGGCTGTTCATCATTGAAGGTCTGCTGTCCCTGGTGGTGCTGGTTCTCTGGACGCTGACCATCTATGACCGCCCGCAGGAGGCGAAGTGGATTTCCGCCGCCGAGAAAAACTATCTGGTTGAAACGCTGGCCGCCGAGCAGCGCGCTATCGCAGGCAAAGAGGTGAAAAATGCCTCGCTCGGTGCGGTGCTGTCGGACAAAACCATGTGGCAGCTGATCGCCCTTAACTTCTTCTACCAGACCGGAATTTACGGCTACACCCTCTGGTTGCCAACCATTCTGAAGGAGCTAACCCATTCGACAATGGGCCAGGTGGGAATGCTCGCGATTCTGCCGTATGTCGGCGCGATTGCCGGGATGTTCCTGTTCTCTTCCCTCTCTGACCGCACCGGCAAGCGCAAGCTGTTCGTCTCCCTGCCGCTGATCGGTTTTGCTCTGTGCATGTTCCTCTCCGTGGCGCTGAAAGAAAACATCTGGCTGGCCTACGCCGCGCTGGTGGGTTGCGGTTTCTTCCTGCAGTCGGCAGCGGGCGTCTTCTGGACCATTCCGGCACGTCTGTTCAGCGCAGAAATGGCCGGTGGTGCGCGCGGTGTGATCAACGCGCTTGGCAATCTTGGCGGCTTCTGCGGCCCTTACGCGGTAGGCGTGCTGATCACCCTTTACAGCAAAGATGCGGGAGTTTACTGCCTGGCGATCTCCCTGGCACTGGCCTCGCTGTTAGCGCTGCTGCTGCCGGCGAAATGCGATGCCGGCGCACAGCCCAATCCAACGGTGAATCCACACAAACGTGTGGCCTGAAAACGCCGGGTGGGCTGCGCTCACCCGGCAACGACAGAGAATCGCAAAGATGAGTGAAAAAGAGCCCTTCTGGCTGGGTATCGATTGTGGCGGTACTTATCTGAAAGCCGGTCTGTACAACAGCCAGGGTAAAGAACAGTGCATCGAACGGTGCGCGGTCGCCACCCTTAGCCCACGTCCGGGCTATGCGGAGCGCGATATGTCCCTGCTCTGGCAGCGCTGCCACGAAACCGTCGCCGCACTGCTCAAACGCACGGGTGTTCGTGGCGATCAAATCAAAGGCGTAGGCATCTCCGCGCAGGGTAAGGGGCTGTTTCTGCTGGATAAACAGGATCGCCCCCTGGGCAACGCCATTCTCTCCTCCGACCGGCGGGCGCTTGCGATCGTGCAACGCTGGCAGCAGGACGAGATCCCCGAAAAGCTCTACCCGCACACGCGGCAAACCCTGTGGACCGGGCACCCCGCCTCGTTGCTACGCTGGGTTAAAGAGCACGAGCCGCAGCGCTACCAGCAAATCGGCTGCGTAATGATGGCGCATGATTATCTGCGCTGGTGCCTGACGGGCAAAAAGGGCTGCGAAGAGAGCAACATTTCCGAATCCAATCTCTACAACATGAACACGGGCGCCTACGACCCGCAGCTCACCCGCTGGATTGGGATCGCTGAAATCGACGGCGCCTTGCCACCTATCGTCGGTTCAGCAGAAATTTGCGGTGAAATCACCTCTCAGGCAGCCTCCCTGACCGGTCTTGCGGCGGGTACGCCCGTCGTGGGGGGCTTGTTTGATGTGGTTTCCACCGCGATCTGCGCCGGGCTGCACGACGAGCACACGCTCAATGCGGTGATGGGCACCTGGGCCGTCACCAGCGGTATTGCGAATGGTATTCGCGATAACGAACCTTTCCCTTACGTCTATGGCCGCTACGTTCATCCGCAGCAGTACATCGTTCACGAAGCCAGCCCGACCTCCTCCGGCAATCTTGAATGGCTCACGGCACAGTGGGGCGAACTCTCTTTTGACGAGATCAACCAGGCCATCGCCAGCCTGCCGAAAGCGGCAAGCGACGTGTTTTTCCTGCCGTTTCTCTACGGCAGCAACGCCGGGCTTGAGATGACCAGCGGCTTCTACGGCATGCAGGCGATCCATACCCGCGCCCACCTGCTGCAGGCGGTGTATGAAGGGGTGGTGTTCTGTCACATGACCCACCTCAACCGCATGCTGGAGCGCTTTACCAATGTGTCTGCCCTGCGCGTCACCGGCGGCCCGACCCATTCCGATGTCTGGATGCAGATGCTGGCAGACGTCAGCGGCCTGGCGATTGAGCTGCCTCAGGTCGAGGAGACCGGCTGCTCCGGCGCGGCGCTGGCCGCCCTCGTCGGCACCGGGGTTTATCCCGACTTCTTTGCCGCGCAGCAAAATCTCAAACACGCCATCCGCGTCGTTGAGCCGGATATGCAGGCTCACGCGGCCTATCAGCACAAATATCACCGCTATCAGCAATTGATTTCAGCATTGCAGGGTTATCACGCCCGAATTAAGGAGCACGACCTATGAGCCGACCATTACTGCAGCTGGCGCTCGACCACACCAGCCTTCAGGCCGCCCAGCGCGATGTCTCGCTGCTGCACGACCATGTCGATATCGTCGAAGCGGGCACCATTTTGTGCCTGACGGAAGGCCTTTTAGCCGTTCGCGCGTTGCACCAGCAGTGCCCGGACAAAATCATCGTCGCCGACTGGAAAGTGGCTGACGCCGGTGAAACGCTGGCGCAGCAGGCCTTTGATGCGGGCGCAAACTGGATGACCATCATCTGCGCCGCACCGCTGGCAACCGTTGAAAAAGGCCACGCGGTGGCTGCCGCACGCGGGTGCGAAATCCAGATGGAGCTGTTTGGCAACTGGACGCTGGACGACGCCCGCGCGTGGCACCGCGTTGGAGTTAAACAGGCGATTTATCACCGTGGGCGCGACGCCCAGGCCAGCGGCCAGCAGTGGGGAGAAGAGGATCTCACAAGGATGAAAGCCCTGTCGGATATCGGCCTGCAGCTTTCCATCACCGGCGGCATCACCCCGGCGGATTTACCGCTGTTCCGGGAGATTAACGTCAAAGCCTTTATCGCCGGACGGGCGCTGGCAGGGGCCGCTAACCCACCACAAGTAGCACAGGCGTTCCACACACAAATCCGCGAAATCTGGGGAGAATAACCATGCGTCAGCATCCTTTAGGAATTTATGAGAAAGCGCTGTCGAAGGATCTCTCCTGGCCGGAGCGTCTGGTGTTAGCCAAAAGCTGCGGCTTTGATTTCGTCGAAATGTCGGTGGATGAAACCGACGAGCGCCTCTCACGGCTGGAGTGGAGCACCACGCAGCGCGCCTCGCTGGTCGAAGCCATGCTGGAAACCGGCGTCGCCATTCCGTCCATGTGCCTGTCGGCGCACCGCCGTTTTCCGTTTGGCAGCCGCGATGAAACCGTGCGCCAACGCGCTCGCGAGATCATGACCAAAGCGATCAAACTGGCCCGCGATCTGGGTATCCGCACCATCCAGCTGGCGGGTTACGACGTCTATTACGAAGAGCACGACGCGGGCACGCAGCAGCGTTTTGCCGAAGGGCTGGCGTGGGCGGTGGAACAAGCCGCCGCCGCGCAGGTGATGCTGGCAGTGGAGATCATGGATACCGCGTTCATGAACTCCATCAGCAAGTGGAAAAAGTGGGATGAGATGCTCGCCTCGCCGTGGTTTAGCGTCTATCCGGATGTGGGCAACCTGAGTGCCTGGGGCAACGATGTCACCGCCGAGCTGACCCTCGGCATCGACCGAATCGCCGCCATCCACCTGAAAGACACCCAGCCCGTTACCGAACAAAGCCCGGGACAGTTTCGCGATGTGCCGTTTGGCGAGGGCTGCGTCGATTTTGTCGGCGTGTTCAACACCCTGAATCAGCTCAACTATCGCGGGGCATTTTTAATCGAAATGTGGACCGAAAAAGCGAAAGAGCCGGTCCTGGAAATTATCGAAGCGCGGCGCTGGATCGAAGCCCGCATGCAGGAAGGAGGCATGACATGCTAGAGCAACTCAAAGCGGAGGTCCTGGCCGCTAACCTGGCGCTGCCCGCCCACCAGCTGGTGACATTTACCTGGGGCAACGTCAGTGCAGTCGATCGCGAAAGCGGTCTGATGGTCATCAAACCCTCTGGCGTCGAATATGACGTCATGACCGCAGACGACATGGTGGTGGTGGAGATCGCCACCGGCAAAGTGGTGGAAGGCAGCAAAAAGCCATCGTCCGACACGCCGACGCATCTGGCGCTTTATCGCCGTTACCCGGAGATTGGCGGCATCGTCCACACCCACTCGCGTCACGCGACTATCTGGTCCCAGGCCGGGCTGGATCTCCCCGCATGGGGCACCACCCATGCGGACTATTTCTATGGCGATATTCCCTGCACGCGGCTGATGACGCCCGCAGAAATTGCGGGCGAATATGAGTATCAGACCGGGGAGGTGATCATCAAAACCTTTGAAGAGCGCGATCTAAGTCCGATGCAGATCCCCGCGGTACTGGTCCACTCCCATGGTCCGTTTGCCTGGGGTAAAGATGCCGCCGATGCGGTCCATAACGCCGTGGTGCTGGAGGAGTGCGCTTATATGGGACTTTTCTCGCGCCAGCTGACGCCGCAGTTGCCGGTCATGCAACAAGAGCTGCTGGATAAACACTATCTACGCAAGCACGGGGCGAATGCCTATTACGGCCAGTGATCAGCCGGAATTAATATGCTCCTTACAATACCGCCGTTTCCAGACGGCGGGTGTTAGTCCGGTGTGTTTGCGAAAGATCTGGCGAAAATACCCGACATCATTAAAGCCGCAGCGATTGGCCACCTCCGTAAGTGAGGACGCGTCATCAAGCAGCAGTTTCTCCGCTGAGCGGACGCGCTGGCGATGGATCGCCTCGGTCAACGTTAAATGAAAGGTGCGACGAAACACGCGCCCCAGATAATCCGCATTACAGTGCAGCTCTTTTGCCAGCTGCGAGGTCGAAAGGGGCAGATGAAATTGCGTGCGGATAATTTGTTTGGCTCTCCACGCGATCGACGTGCCTGCTTCGTCCTGAATTTCCTCGTTTCCCACCGAAAACGAAATTTGCTGCAAAATCAGCAGCAGCATTAATTCCAGCGCCACGCTTCGCTGTAATTTCTCCTGCTCCGTCAGGAACTGACGGAAAAGAGACACCACATAAGAAGCCTCACGAACACGGCAATGTTGTTCGATGGCGAGCTGCGTAAAAGCGTCTGGCCTGTGCGGCTCAGCCGCAACGTCAAAATGCAGCCAGTAAAACCGCAAATCGGCCGGGAAATCTTCGGTTCCCACGTGGCGACGGTTGGGCCATAAAACCAAACTCTCACCCGCTTTTACCTCGAAAACCGTATTTTCCTCCTGAATCGTTAACGTCCCTTTTTCGACAAAGATGATTTCCCACGAGGTTAATTTACGGGCGGGATGACGCCCAACGCCCCGGGAAATAAATAACCCGCCGTTTTGAACGTGAATCGGAAGCGCTATGGATAATTCGAGCATCGGTATTCAATTTCCCGCTTTAAATCATATTAATATTCATCTTTCACGTTGATTATTAATGAATAATTGTATTTACGCCCGATCGAAATCACATTTTCATCATCAGGTCGGAATCGTCATCTTTTTATACTTTTCCCTTCCCTTGTTGGCGCTGACTTTCAGTGCAGAATGAATTGGGTACCTTGCAGAACATAATAAAATCCCCTTCACGAGGAGTTATCGAATGACTTCCACTCCGATTACGCAAACCGATGTCGTACAACAGGTCGCCGACGAGCGCCTGTCAGTGCGCGAGAAGATTGGCTACGGCCTGGGTGATGCTGGCGGGACGGTAATTACCTGCCTGATCATGAACTTCCTTACCTTTTTCTATACCGATGTCTTTGGCCTGACGCCGGCGCTGGTCGGTACGTTGTTTATTGCCCTGCGCGTATTTGATGCCGTTTCTGACCCCATCATGGGGGTGATTGCCGACCGTACCCAGAGCCGCTGGGGACGCTTTCGCCCGTGGCAGCTGTGGATCGCCTTCCCGATCGGGATTATCGGCGTCCTGACGTTCACCGTGCCGGAAGCCAGCATGGGGATGAAAATCGCATGGGCGTTCGGCACCTATCTGTTGCTTTCCGTTGGCTATACCGCCATCAACGTGCCCTACTGTGCGTTGATCAACACCATGACCACCCGCCATAGCGAGGTGATCTCCTGCCAGTCCTGGCGCTTTGTGCTGTGCGGCGTGGCAGGCTTTTTGGTCTCAGTCGGCCTGCCGTGGCTGGTCGCGGCGCTGGGCCAGGGCAACGTTGCGCAGGGCTATCAGCTGGGTGTCGGCGTGCTGTGCGCCATCGCGGTGGTGATGTTCCTGTGCTGTTTCTTCTGGGTACGCGAGCGCGTCCCGCTGGCCCTGATGGGGCGCTTTACCCTGCGCGAACATCTGGCCGGGCTGCGTAACAACGATCAACTGCTATTGATGCTGGTGATGTCTTTCCTGCTGATTAACGTCTTTAACATTCGCGGCGGCGGGTACATGTACTTCATCACCTACGTGCTGGAGGGCAGCACTGCCTATACGTCGCTGTTCTTCACCATGGTGACCTTTGCCGCCATTCTCGGCGCAGTGATCGTCAGCCCGCTCACCCGTCGTATTGATACGGTGAAACTGTACTACACCACCAACCTGGTGCTGGCCGCACTGGCATTCGCCATGTGGTTCCTGCCAACTGGCCCGGCGTATCAAACCCTGTGGCTGGCAGTGATTTTGGGCAACGGCGTGATCCTCGGCTTTACGCTGCCGTTGCACTTCTCGCTGATGGCCTTCGCCGACGACTACGGCGAATGGAAAACCGGCGTGCGTTCGTCAGGGATGAACTTCGCCTTTAACCTCTTTTTCATCAAGCTGGCGTGGGCCTCAAGTGCCGGGATCATCAGCCTGGTGTTTATCTTCGTCGCCTATCAGCCCGGTGCGGGCAACCAGACCCCGGCTTCACTTTCTGGCATCACCACCATGGAAACGTTGCTGCCCGCCCTTTTCCACCTGCTGCTGGCCGTTTCAATACGCTGGTGCAGACTCACTAATCCGATGATGTCGCGCATCTCTACCGACCTGCGCCAGCGTCACGTTCAGTCCTGAGGAGAACAACATGTCCATCATGGAACCCGACCTGCATAAGCTCAAAATTAACGATCCGTTCCTCGGCCAGTATCAACAGCTGGTAAGGGATGTGGTCATTCCCTATCAGTGGGATGCGCTGAACGACCGCATCGCCGAAGCGGAGCCGAGCCACGCCATCACCAACTTCCGGATCGCTGCCGGGCGGGAAGAAGGAGAATTTTACGGCATGGTTTTCCAGGACAGCGATGTCGCCAAATGGCTCGAAGCCGTGGCGTGGTCCCTGTGCCAGAAACCCGACCCTGAACTTGAGAAAACCGCCGACGAGGTCATTGAGCTGGTGGCCGCCGCCCAATGCGACGATGGCTATCTGAATACCTATTTCACCGTGAAAGCACCTGACGAACGCTGGACTAATCTCGCAGAGTGCCACGAACTGTACTGCGCCGGGCATATGATCGAGGCGGGCGTGGCGTACTTCCAGGGCACTGGAAAACGCGCGCTGTTAGACGTGGTCTGCAAACTGGCGGATCATATCGACCGCGTGTTTGGCCCCGGAGAAAACCAGCTGCACGGCTATCCCGGCCATCCGGAAATCGAGCTGGCGTTAATGCGCCTGTATGACGTCACCCAGGAGCCACGCTATCTGGCGCTGGTGAAATATTTCGTCGAAGAGCGCGGCGCGCAGCCGCATTTTTACGATATCGAATACGAAAAGCGCGGCAGAACATCGCACTGGCACAACTACGGCCCGGCGTGGATGGTCAAAGATAAAGCCTATAGTCAGGCGCATCAGCCTCTCGCGGAGCAGCAAACCGCCATCGGGCACGCCGTGCGTTTTGTCTATCTGATGACGGGCGTGGCGCACTTTGCGCGGCTGAGCGGTGACGAAAGCAAACGCCAGGACTGCCTGCGTCTTTGGAATAATATGGTGCAACGGCAGCTCTATATTACGGGCGGAATTGGCTCGCAGAGCAGCGGCGAGGCCTTCAGCAGCGACTACGATTTGCCCAATGATACGGTCTATGCCGAAAGTTGCGCCTCGATTGGTCTGATGATGTTTGCCCGCCGGATGCTGGAGATGGAAGCGGATAGCCAGTATGCCGACGTCATGGAGCGCGCGTTATATAACACCGTGCTGGGCGGCATGGCGCTGGACGGTAAACACTTTTTCTACGTGAACCCGCTGGAGGTCCATCCAAAAACGCTGGCTTTCAACCATATCTATGATCACGTCAAACCGATTCGTCAGCGCTGGTTTGGCTGCGCCTGCTGCCCGCCGAATATCGCCCGCGTGCTGACTTCGCTTGGGCACTACATCTATACCGCACACCCCGCGGCGCTGTTTATCAACCTCTACGTCGGCAACAGCGCGGCCATTCCGGTCGGAGACCACGAGCTGCAACTGCGTATTAGCGGCAACTATCCGTGGCAGGAGCAGGTGAAGATCGACATCACCTCGCCGGTTGCGGTTGAGCACACTCTCGCCCTGCGTCTGCCCGACTGGTGCGCCAGCCCGCAGATAGCGCTGAACGGTGAAGCAATAACAGGCGACGTGCGTCGGGGATATTGTTATCTCACCCGTCGCTGGCAGGAGGGGGATTCTGTGACCCTCACGCTGCCGATGCCGGTGCGCCGGTTATACGGCAATCCACAAGTGCGCCAGCAGGCAGGCAAAGTAGCGTTGCAGCGCGGCCCGCTGGTCTATTGTCTGGAAGAGGCGGATAACGGCGCGGGGTTACATAACCTGTCGCTGCCCGCCGACAGCACCTTCCGCGTGTTCGAAGGGAAAGGATTGTTCTCGCATAAGATGCTAATTCAGGCTGACGGCATCTCACAACGCGCCGTTGAGACCGAGCCGCAACCGCTCTGGCAATACGACCGCACGCCCACTGCGCCACACACTCAGACATTAACGTTTATTCCGTGGTTTAGCTGGGCCAACCGCGGCGAGGGCGAGATGCGGATATGGGTGGATGAGGTGTAAATCTCATCGCTCATATATTTTATATTTTGAACCCGGTTACACCGGGTTCTTTTATTTTATCTTTCTGTACAACTGTGATCGCGCCCTCGGATTCGTTTTTTTAGCCTCAACCCACCGCGTACCTTATTGAATAACACTATGTTTAATGATATCCCATAATTACACACAGCTAAAAAAAAGGATATCAAATGGATTTCACAGAAAGGCTCAATGCTTTATCAAATAAAATTAAGCAGCAAACGGGCGTTATTATTACAGAGGAAGCAACAAAAACTGCGTTTGTCATGCCCTTTATCCATAATGTTTTAGGTTACGATGTTTTCGATCCTTCAGAGGTCACTCCCGAGTTTATCTGTGATGTTGGAACAAAAAAAGGCGAAAAAATTGATTACGCCATAATGAAAAACAATGAAGTTCAGATACTTATTGAGTGCAAGAAAATTGGTGAACCGTTAAACATTAACCACGCCTCTCAACTTTTTAGATACTTCCACGTTACAAATGCACGTATCTCTATATTAACAAACGGTCAGATTTATCGGTTTTATACTGATCTCGACGCACCCAATAAAATGGACGAGAAACCATTTTTAGAAGTCGACCTTCTGGATATTGATGAAAATATTATCCCAGAACTGAATAAGCTAACCAAATCCTCTTTTGACCTCGAATCAATCATCAATGCTGCTGGCGAACTCAAATATGTTAGCCAAATTAAAAAGATACTTCACAACCAGCTAAATAACCCTGAAGATGATTTTGTGAAATTCTTCGCATCCAGGGTTTACGATGGAATACTCACACAAAAAGTCAGGGAGTCTTTCCTCAATCTTACGAAGAAGGCAGCCAGCCAATACATTAACGATCAGGTTAACGAAAGACTTAAATCTGCCATCACAGGAGTTACTTCCCCTATCCCAGGTACGCAAAATGAGCAGCAAAGTACCGAGGAAGAAGTTCAAAAGGATGACAAAGATATAGAGACAACCCTTGAAGAACTTGAGGGCTACCATATTGTGAAAGCTATCACTCGGGCGGTACTTGATGCACCACGTATTACCCAGCGGGATACAAAAAGTTACTTCGGGGTGCTGGTTGACGATAACAACAGAAAACCTTTGTGCCGTCTGCATTTCAACCGTTCTCAAAAATACATTGGTCTCTTCGACATCGAGAAAAATGAAACACGCCATCCCATTGCATCTGTTGATGACATCTATTCCTTCGCGGATATCTTAAAAGCGACAGCAAATCTCTACATATGACGATGATCATCCAGGCAGCACACGCCGTGCTGCCTCGGCAAGAAAGACGCTTCGGTTGCTGAACTTTGGATGCTCGCAAATAAACGCGTCAATTTTCACTAATAAACGGCAGGGAGCGTGATATTGATGCGCTCTGCTCTGCCATAAAATTGCTGCATATTGATCTCCACCAGCAAAAACACCCCGGTACATCCGGGAAAAAATCGTTCGCGCGGCCATCGCGGTCGGTATGAATATAAGCCGGGTAGAACATTACCCTCCTGCAAATTGACTGTTTGATATCCCTCGACTGTGACACACCCAGCCAGGCACTTGAGATCACGATAACCTATTGGCTAAGCGACTTCAGTGGAAAAAAATCAAAGCGGGAAAGGAGATCGCAAAGAGAACAGGCAAACGAGAGAGTTACAGCAGATTGTGGAGGCAGGCTCGTAATACCCGACGACGCTAAACCTGCCCGGTCTGGCTACCGCAGGCCGGGCAAGCACAGCACCACCGGGAAAGTAGGTGAAGCAGCCTCATCCTTGAGGCTACTTTTTAAACTTAGAAGCGCCAGCTCATGCCGGTCATCAGCACGAAACTGTCTTCGCGGTCGATCATTGGGCTGTTTTTAACGTCATCCGGCAACACGGTGTAAACCGCGCTGGCATTCAGGAACAGGTTATTGGTCAATTTGTATTTCGCGACTAGGCCCACGTACGGGTTCCAGCTATCGCCCGCGGTGTATTCGTTCATACCGCTGTGGCGAGACTCTTTGCCGGAAACACCGTAGTAGTAGTCGTTGAAGCTTTCGTCATAGTAAAACACACCCACGGACGGAATCAGGGTCAGACGCTCCATGCGGATCGGGTGGAAGTAGGAAATTTCACCCACCACGCCGCCACTTTCGTCCATGGCATCCGCCGCGACGCCAAACTTCAGGCTACCCCAGCGCTCGTGGCGATAGTAGGCGCCCCCCAGAAATGCAGATGCTTTGCGCTCATCGAGCTGCTTCATCGCGTGGTCGTCATTGTCATCGGGATCAAAATGCAGCGGCATCCAGGACGCCGTCAGGCTGAGTTCATTCTTACTGTCTTTCCACAACGCCCAACCGGCGGTGGTCTGGCGCACGTAGAAATTATCGCCTTCATAACTAATGAGTGGAATCGCAGTCGTATTTTCGTTATACCCTTTGTAAGGCGATTCATTGAAAACAGCGCCCGCACCCAATGAAAATTCACCCGCCATTGCTGATGAAGCGAAAAATAAGGTTGTGGTGATGAGCAAATTCTTTTTAGTAATCATTCCCTGTATCCATTAAATGCCTAACAAACGAGGCGAATAATAATGGTTACAAATTTGCCGATGCAATAAATGTGTTTATATAATATTATATATGAAATCATATAGATGAGCGTACGTGATGAATAATTTACAGATTAAGCCACGTGAATTAAAAATTATTTCCGTTATTGCCGCCACCGGCAGTATCGGAGACGCCGCCGCGTTGTTAGGCATGGCGCAGGCCAATGTCAGTAAATATCTCGCAGATTTTGAAACCCGCGTGGGTTTGAAAGTTTTTGAACGTACCACCCGTCAACTGGCGCTCACGCAGTTCGGCGAGGTGCTGCTCCCTTATATCAACGCGTCACTTGATAAAAATAATCAACTCATTAATTTTATTGCCGATTATAAACATGAAAAAAGCGGACGCGTCACGATTTACGCGCCTACAGGAATCAACACCTATCTCGCTCGCCATGTGATCCATCTTCTCGAAGAGATCGGCGATATTCGTATTTGTTTAAAAACCTATAACCCTAATCGTAATGAATTATCTGAAGGCGTCACGTTTCCTGACGACTGCGACATCTTAATTACCTATGCACAACCCAAAGATGAAAGCCTGGTGGCTTATCAGCTAACCAAATATTCCGTTACCGCCTTCGCCACGCCAGAATATATCAAAAAGCGTCCCATTAACGGACCCGATGATTTAATTAAACACTCCTGTATTTTATTAGATTCCATATTAGTGGATGATGCTAACATCTGGCGTTTTCGCGTTCATGGCAGCGACGAAGTGCGCGATTATAAAGTCACCGGTAATTATATTTGTGATAATACACAAACGGCGCTGGAGCTTGCGCGCAACCACCTTGGTATCGTGTTTGCGCCAAAAGAGAGCCTGAAAAGCGAGATCGAACAGGGCATCTTAATGCCCTGTTTTTCTCATCAGGAGGAGTGGTGGCTGGATCTGACGGCTATTTTCCGCAAGCGCGAATATCAGCCGTGGCGGGTTCAGTACATTCTGGATGGTGTGCTGAACAGTCTGCGAGAGCGAATTAAGCAGGCCGTCCCAGGGGCGACCCGCTCTGATTAATTAGAACAGTCCCAGCGGTTTGTCGGAATAACTCACCAGCAGGCATTTCGTCTGTTGATAGTGATCCAGCATCATCTTATGGGTTTCACGTCCGATGCCCGATTGTTTATATCCCCCAAATGCCGCGTGGGCCGGATAGGCGTGATAACAGTTCGTCCAGACACGCCCGGCCTGAATACCGCGTCCCATTTTGTACGCCAGATTACCGTTGCGACTCCAGACCCCGGCACCCAGCCCGTATTGCGTATCGTTGGCCAGCTCGAGCGCATCCTCCATGGTTTTAAAGGTCGTCACCGCCAGCACCGGGCCAAAAATCTCTTCCTGGAAAACGCGCATGTTGTTTTGACCAAACAGAATGGTCGGCTCCAGGTAATAGCCGTCCTTCAGATCGCCTTCCAGCACTTTGCGTCGGCCACCCGTCAGGACATCCGCGCCCTCTTTTTTGCCGATATCGATATAGTTCAGAATGGTTTCCAACTGCCCATGAGAAACCTGCGCGCCCATCTGCGTCACGCTGTCCAGTGGGTTTCCACTGCGGATGGATTCCACACGCCGAATGGCGCGTTCCATAAAGCGTTCATAAATCGATTCCTGAACCAGCGCGCGGCTCGGGCAGGTGCAGACTTCGCCCTGGTTAAAGGCAAACAGCGCAAAGCCTTCCATCGCTTTATCAAAGAAGGCGTCCTCTTCATCCATCACATCGGCGAAGAAGATGTTCGGCGATTTACCGCCCAGCTCCAGCGTCACTGGAATAATATTCTGCGTGGCGTACTGCATGATCTGCTGGCCGACTTCCGTGGAGCCGGTAAACGCCACTTTCGCGATACGTTTTGAGGTCGCCAGATATTCACCGATTTCGCCGCCCGCGCCGTTCACCACGTTTATCACCCCTGGCGGCACCAGATCGCCGATGATTTCCATCAGCAGCAAGACCGACAGCGGCGTTAAGCGCGCCGGTTTGAGCACCACGCAGTTACCCGCCGCCAGCGCGGGCGCCATTTTCCAGCTCGCCATCAGCAGCGGGAAGTTCCACGGAATGATTTGCCCGACCACGCCCAGCGGCTCCTGGAAGTGATAGGCCACGGTGTCGCTGTCCACTTCGCTGATCCCGCCCTCCTGGGCGCGAATACAGGAGGCAAAATAGCGGAAATGGTCAATTGCCAGCGGGACATCCGCGGCGGTGGTTTCGCGGATCGGTTTACCGTTATCCCAGGTTTCTGCCGCGGCCAGCAGCTCGAGGTTTTGCTCCATTCGGTCGGCGATTTTGAACAGGATCGCGGCGCGGTCCTGAACGGAGGTGTGTGCCCATTTCTCTTTCGCTTTGTGGGCCGCATCGAGCGCCAGATCGATATCTTTTTTGCCGGAACTGGCAATTTCGCACAGGGGCTGCCCGGTCACCGGGGTCAGGTTGGAGTAGTATTCGCCGTCGACCGGCGCGACCCAGCCTCCGCCAATGAAGTTGTCATACCGGGGTTTTAGCTTGAGAGGATAACCATACTCGCCAGGCTGCATACGCGTTGAGGGAGGATTGTTCGTCATGACCGTCTCCTTGCTGTTGGTGTCTAACAAGGGTAGTCACAGCTGGCGATTTTCTCGCCAGCCGCTTACAGCTTTACGACAGGTATCACGGATTATTTGCGCGGTTATTTTTCGATCTGCGGGAACAGCAGCGAATCGCGTAACAGGTGGTCATTACCCCGACGGCGCGTGAAGCCAATACGATTGAAATACTCCAGAATTTGTATCGCCAGTTTGCGGCCCACGTTCAGGCGATCGCGGAAGTCGGCAGCGCAGGTCGATCCCTTTTCCTGGTGCAGATCGCGGATCAAACTGGCAAAGGTGACGATGCGATCGTTACGGTAATAGCGATCTTTGACGATCGCGGTAATCAGCCCCTGCTGCGCGGCGTGGCGCAATACCTGACGCATCACCACTTCATCCGTCGCAGTTTCGCGGGCCAAATCGCGCACCCACCAGGGTTCATCGCCAAACAGCGGGGCGGCTTTTTGCCAGATGGCGTCCTGTTCCGGGGTAAATCCGGCTTTGTGATCCGGCAGATGCAACCAGCCGTGATGGCTGTGGATCATGCCGCTCTCGCGCATCTTTTCTATCAGCAGCAGCACCAGCGCGTCGTCTTCCATCGGCAGCGCCATACGGCGCAGGCGTTCGCGGCCTGGGCCTGGCTCGTCCTGATGCTGTTCGTGGTAGGTCGCAAGCGTAGAGAGCACCTTGCGCTGCCAGTGGGCGGCAACCGGTGCGTTAAGCAGGCTGTAACCGGCCTGAATAAAGCCCGGCTGCTGCGTGAGCTGGCGCAAACCGTCACCGCTCAGTTGACGCCCCCAGGCGAAATCGGCGAGATTCACCGCACCGCGCTCGAGATGCACCGCCAGCGCAGCCTGGTCGTCTTCTGCCTGTGCCAGCGCCACCAGCCACTGCAGATATTCAGGCTTACGTTTACCGCGACGCGGCGGATTGAGCGTCACCACGCGGGCGCCCGCCAGGGTGACACGCGCAGAGATATCGCGCAGCACCAGCCGGTCGTTATCCGCCAGCCACAAAGGGGTATCCAGCACCAGCTCAGCCAAATCGTTTTCCAGTAAAGAGACACGGCCGGTCACGTGGCTGGCGGCGTGGTGGATATGCAGCGGCTGCCACTGGGTGAGTGGCGCGTGGGTGTGCAGAGAGACAATCACCCGCGTGGAAGGCTCCGGCGGCGCGTCGGCCAGCAGCCAGTCACCGCGATTGAGCTGCTCTTTTTCCGCATCACCGGCGATATTCAGGGCGATACGCTGTCCGGCATGGGCCTGTTCCGTGGGCTGGTTCTGTGCGTGCAGCCCGCGCACGCGCATCGGTTTATTCACACCCGTCAGCCACAGGCTATCGCCCACCTTCACTTCACCGCTGAGCGCCGTCCCGGTCACCACCAGTCCGGCCCCTTTTACGGTGAACGCGCGGTCAATTGCCAGACGGAAGCTGTGATCGCTGGCTCGTTCGTGGGAGGAAAGATGCCGTAAATGGTCGCGTAATTCGTCGATTCCGCGCCCTTCTGTCGCTACTGTGACAAAAACCGGCGCATCTGCGAAACCGTACTCCAACAGAGTGGAGCGAATCTCTTCGCGCACTTCGTCAATGCGGCTCTCTTCGACGCGATCTGCTTTGGTGAGCGCCACCGTCAGCTGCGGCTGGCCCGTCAGCTGTAAAATCGCCAGATGCTCACGCGTTTGCGCCATCACGCCATCGTCGCAGGCCACCACCAGCAGAACGTGATCGATACCGCCGACCCCGGCCAGCATATTGGCGAGAAACTTTTCATGGCCTGGCACATCGATAAAGCCAAGTACCCGACCGTCTGGCAGCGGCCAGTAGGCGTAGCCAAGATCGATGGTCATGCCGCGCTTTTTCTCTTCCGGCAGACGATCGGCATTCACGCCGGTAATGGCATGTAACAGCGTCGTTTTTCCGTGGTCAACGTGACCGGCAGTGGCAATAATCATTTCAACAACATCTCCAGAAACCGTTCTTCATCTTCAAGGCAGCGCAGATCCAGCCACAGGCGACCATCGTAAATGCGCCCGATAATCGGCGTAGGCAGCGCACGCCAGTGCGCAGACAAGACGTCGAGCTGGCTTCCGCGCCCGTCGCGCGGCGTCAGTGTCAGCGCGGCGCTGGGCAGGCGGTCAACGGGCAGCGATCCGCTGCCAATCTGCGACTGGCAGGATTCCACGCGCACGTCGAAATCGGGGAAGTGTGCGGCGACTTGCGGCAGTAGCAGTTCCGCCTGAGCGCGAATCGAGGCCGCATCGCGCGACAGCAGACGCAGCGTTGGCAGACGTTCGGCCAGTTTCTCCGGATGGAGATAGAGCCGCAGCGTGGCGTCCAGCGCAGCGAGGGTCATTTTATCAGCGCGCAGGGCACGTTTCAGCGGGTGCTGCTGGAGCTTCGCAATCAGTTCACGTTTACCAACCACAATTCCGGCCTGTGGGCCACCGAGCAGTTTGTCGCCGGAGAAGCTCACCAGGCTCACGCCTGCGGCGATCATCTCCTGCGGCATCGGCTCTTTCGGCAGACCGTAGAGACTCAAATTCACCAGCGAACCGCTGCCCAGATCGGCAATGACCGGCACGTTCAGTTCGCGGCCAATCTCCGCCAGCTCCGCCTCTTCCACCGTTTTAGTAAAGCCTTCAATGTGATAGTTGCTGGTGTGGACTTTCATCAGCAGCGCGGTGTTTTCGTTAACCGCCGCGCGATAATCTTTCGCATGCGTGCGGTTGGTGGTCCCGATTTCATGCAGCTCGCAGCCCGCCTGACGCATCACGTCAGGAATGCGGAACGCGCCGCCAATCTCCACCAGCTCGCCGCGCGACACCACTACCTCTTTGCCGCTGGCGGTGGCCGCCAGCATCAGCAGAACCGCCGCCGCGTTATTGTTCACAATGCAGGCGTCTTCCGCGCCCGTTATCTGGCACAAAAGATCAGCCAGCGCGCGGTCGCGGTGTCCACGCCCGGCACCGTCCAGATCGTACTCCAGCGTCACCGGGGATCGCATCGCCTGCGTGACCGCCGTTATCGCCTCTTCCGCCTGTGGCGCGCGGCCTAAATTGGTGTGCAGCACCGTTCCCGTCAGGTTGATCACCGGGCGCAATGCGCTTTGCGTATGCGCTGTCAGCCGTTTTTCCACCTCGTTCGCCCAGTCCTCGCACCACTGCGGCAGCGTATTTTGCGTCTGAATGTGCAGGCGGGCTTCATCCTGCATCACATTCAGGAGCGCCACCATGTGGGTGTGCCCGGACCGTTCAAGAAGAGGGGTGAATCGCGGATCGCGCAGCAGGCGATCGGTCGCAGGGATCTCGCTGTAGAGGGAACGATGAGTAGTCATTAACATGCCTGGCGGTTGGAGTTCTTCCCCCCTCCCGACGGGAGAGGGAGTCAACGTGCAGAGGGATTGTACAGCGTACAGAGGTGAAGTGTTATAACCCGCGTCAAGCCTTTGGTGGTTCGGTGCGGGCAAAGCTTTCGCGGCTAAAGAGCGTTTCGGCCAGTTTGACCAGCAGCGGGCGATCCACGCACCAGCCGGGAGAAACGCGGCGGAAATTGAGATAGCCAATCGCGCAGGCGATGGCGATGGTCGCCAGATTCAGCGCGTCGGTTTTGAGTTTTCCGTCCTGAAGCAGCTGTTCGCACATATCAAGACTGCGGCTGATTTTTTCCCGCTGACGCACCAGCTCCGCTTCGGATTGCTGCGCGGCAGGTCGCGCCTGTTCACGCACCGACACCAGCGCCGCGTCCATGATGCCGTCGGCCAGCGCTTCGATCTGTTTAATCGCCAGCGCCGCTTTCGGCTCACGGGGCACCATCGCCGGGGCAATCCCGAGCAGCTCGATGTACTCGGCAATAATTGGAGAATCAAACCAGGTTTCGCCATCATCGGTTACCAGCGCCGGTACTTTCCCGAGCGGATTGTACTGTGCCACGCCGGTTTCCGCGTGATAGGGCTGTTCGTTCACAAACTCGAACGTGATGCCTTTTTCCAGCAGGAGAATCGAAATCTTACGTACGAAGGGGCTGGTGTAGCTGCCGATGAGTTTCATTGCCTGATCCTTTACGCCAACAAAAGTGTAAGTATGGATCAGGCAACAAAAAAAGCAGAACGTTAATGGTCGAGATACAGGTAATGCATCCAGCTGGTCATGCGCAGCAGCACTTTCCTCATGACGGAGACGTGCGCGAAGTGGTCGGAATAGACCGCCACCTGGGCATAAATCCCGTCTGGGAGGGCATCGACGTCCGCGCTAGGGTCCAGATCGATAGTGGCAAGCACGCCGTCTGTGCCAGGTACCACCGTCAGGGATTGCAGGGAGCCTTGCGCCTGGTAGGAACCGCCCGGTACGACCGGCAGAATGCTGCTCAGTTTGCCGTGGAATACTTGCCCCGGTAGCGCGTTAAACACCACTTCTGCGTCATCGCCCGGTTTCAGGCGCAGCAGAGAGTTCTGGCGGAACTGAGCGACAATCTGGCGTTTTTGGTCAGGAATAAAGACCATCACCGGGCGCAGTGGAAGTGCTGCGGCATAGGTGCCGGGGCGAATAAGCACCTGAGTGACATAACCATCGCTCGGCGCACGCACCACTGTTTGTTCGAGGTTGTACTTCGCCTCGGTCAGCTGTGCCCGCAGGCTGGCAATCTGCGACTGCTCGCCGTTGACCATGCTGTCTAACTGGCTTTTGATTTGTGCCTGATCGGCCACCGAGGCTTTCACCATCGCATCCTGCGCAAGATAGTTTTGCTGTGCGTTGTCGATATCGCTTTCAGAAAACGGGTTTACCTTCGCCCGGCTGCCTTTCAGATAGCGCTGGTAATCCTTATACAGGCGGTCGCGCTCTGCGGAGACGCGGGTGGTATTGGCCTGCGCTTCCGACAGCTGGCCTTTCAGCACGTCAATATTGTAGGTGGCGGTGACCAGATCAGCCTGCAGTCTGTCGACTCGGGCCTGATAGCGAACCGGATCGATTTTAAATAACACGTCGCCTTTTTTAATTAGCTGGTTATTTTTATCCGTCACTTCACTCACCACCCCGGTCACTTGCGGCGTGATCGGAATAGAAATCACCGCTTTTTGCGCCGTAAATGTATAAGGGTGGTTATAGTTCATTAATAAGATCAAACCGGCGACGATAAATACCCCACCTAATGCGGCGGTAGCGAGCGTCCACTGGTTAACCGGAATACGGAATATTTTAAAGATCGCCCAGGCAAACGCGACATAGGTCAGAATAATTAGCAGATCCATGATTAGCTCTCCGGCGTATTTTTTTCTGCGGGCGTTGGCTCCGCGGCTAGCCGGTGTTCCAGCTCGGCAACGCGTCTGGTGAGGGCATCAATATCGGGTTGCTGCGGGGGCTGCGCAATGTGATTTTGCATCCCCCATCCGCGCTCGGGCTGGTACAGCGTGGCCCAAATCCACAGGAATGGCCAGATGATATGCAGCGTAAACAGGCTGACCCAGCCCGCTGTATGGATCGCATCGGCATGGGGATGATTACGCTTTTTCGCCATCAAATAGGGGATATCATGAATCGCAATGATCCCATAAAAAATGACCAGAAAAACGAAAATCAATACGCCCAGCGCGAAATAGTTAAGGAACATATTTGCCTCACTAAAATAGCTTCAACTCTTTAAAAATATTAAATGGTAAGCAACCAAATTAATTTCTTACTGTGCAATTTCTTTGCACATATAAATTAGAGCCGTGGAGTATTATTATTAAAATATCTCCGCGCAAGTTTAATAGCGTGACAAAATATATCCTGACTAATAATCTACTTAATCTTACATTAGCAGATTAATCCTCATTACGCTTTTTCTCCATAACACTAAGGGATGAAAGCATGTTGAGGAAAATCAGTGACTGGATTAGAGCCTGGCTGAATTGACAAAACAGAAGTGGGCGGCGATCACACCTGGAGAAATCTGCCTTCAAATTTATTGTGAAGATGATCACAAACATCCAACAAACCCGCCAACACAAAATGTGATTATGATCACATAAAAGCGTCAATCCTGGCGGATTTTTCCCCTGTGTATTTTTTTTACACACCATATTTGTGACGAAGATCACTTCAATTTTAGCCCCACCCCCTACATTTACGTGATTGAGATCACAAAAAATTTCACTATCTGGACAGTTGAACGATTCAGTGCCAGATTTCACAGCATCAGAACAGGGCTCGGCTACCTCTGCCGCCGCACATTAACGATAAACCTCGGGCCGCAAGCCTAAGCGTAAACAGAAGAAGGGGTGTTTTATGTCATCCGATATCAAGATCAAAGTGCAAAGCTTTGGTCGTTTCCTGAGCAACATGGTGATGCCAAATATCGGCGCGTTTATCGCGTGGGGTATCATCACTGCGTTATTTATTCCGACAGGGTGGTTGCCGAACGAAACGCTGGCGAAACTCGTTGGCCCAATGATTACCTATCTGCTGCCACTGCTCATCGGTTATACCGGTGGTCGTCTGGTTGGCGGCGATCGCGGCGGTGTGGTCGGTGCTATCACCACCATGGGCGTTATCGTCGGTGCGGATATGCCGATGTTCCTCGGTGCGATGATTGCAGGTCCTTTAGGCGGCTGGGCAATTAAGAAATTTGACGTCTGGGTTGATGGCAAGATCAAATCCGGCTTCGAAATGCTGGTGAACAACTTCTCCGCTGGCATCATCGGTATGATCCTGGCGATTCTGGCATTCCTGGGTATCGGTCCTGCGGTTGAAGTGCTGTCGAAAGTGCTGGCTGCGGGCGTTAACTTCATGGTCGTTCACGACATGCTGCCGCTGGCCTCTATCTTTGTAGAACCAGCGAAAATCCTGTTCCTGAACAACGCGATCAACCACGGTATCTTCTCACCGCTGGGTATTCAGCAGTCCCATGAACTGGGCAAATCCATCTTCTTCCTGATTGAAGCTAACCCAGGTCCGGGTATGGGTGTTCTGCTCGCGTACATGTTCTTCGGTCGCGGCAGCGCTAAACAGTCTGCTGGCGGCGCGGCTATCATCCACTTCCTGGGCGGTATCCACGAAATTTACTTCCCATACGTGCTGATGAACCCACGTCTGATCCTGGCCGTTATCCTCGGCGGTATGACTGGCGTGTTCACTCTGAGCGTGCTGGGCGGCGGTCTGGTTTCTCCTGCATCTCCAGGTTCTATCCTGGCGGTTCTGGCGATGACGCCAAAAGGTGCCTACTTCGCTAACATCGCGGCAATCTGCGCGGCAATGGCAGTCTCCTTCGTGGTTTCCGCTATCCTGCTGAAAACCAGCAAAGTGAAAGAAGAAGACGATATCGACGCTGCGACCCGTCGTATGCAGGATATGAAAGCCGAATCTAAAGGCGCTGCAACGCCGCTGACTGCGGGCGACGTCTCTAACGATCTGAGCCACGTGCGTAAAATCATCGTAGCCTGTGATGCCGGTATGGGTTCAAGCGCAATGGGTGCTGGCGTGCTGCGTAAAAAAGTCCAGGATGCGGGCCTGACCAACATCTCCGTGACCAACAGCGCAATCAACAGCCTGCCACCAGATGTCGACCTGGTCATCACGCACCGCGATCTGACAGAACGTGCGATGCGTCAGGTTCCACAGGCACAACACATTTCACTCACGAACTTCCTCGACAGCGGCCTGTACTCTAGCCTGACCGAGCGTCTGGTGGCGGCACAGCGTCACACCGACAACGAAGTGAAAGTCCGTGATAGCCTGAAAGACAGCTTTGATCCAAACGACAGCCACCTGTTCCGTCTGGGCGCTGAAAACATCTTCCTCGGCCGCACCGCGAGCCACAAAGAAGAAGCGATCCGCTTTGCAGGTGAGCAGTTGGTGAAAGGCGGTTACGTCGAGCCAGAATATGTTGATGCGATGCTGGCGCGTGAGAAACTGACGCCAACGTATCTGGGTGAATCCATCGCGGTGCCACACGGTACGGTTGAAGCGAAAGATCGCGTTCTGAAAACCGGCGTGGTGTTCTGTCAGTACCCGGCAGGCGTGCGCTTCGGTGAAGAAGAAGACGACATCGCCCGTCTGGTGATTGGTATCGCCGCTCGCAACAACGAGCACATCCAGGTGATTACCAGCCTGACCAACGCTCTGGATGATGAATCCGTCATCGAGCGCCTGGCACAGACCACCAGCGTTGAAGAAGTGCTGGCGCTGCTGAACAAGTAACAGCGTCCTATCCCCTCTCCCTTTCGGGAGAGGGTTAGGGTGAGGGAAATGCCTCACCCCAGCCCTCTCGGGTAAAAACATTGATGAAGGTTAATACTATGAAAGCATTACATTTTGGCGCAGGTAATATCGGTCGTGGTTTTATCGGCAAACTGCTGGCAGACGCGGGCATTACGCTGACATTCGCCGATGTGAATCAAGTGGTGCTCGACGCCCTGAATGCCCGTCATAGCTACCAGGTTCACGTCGTGGGCGAAAACGAGCTGGTGGAAACCGTCTCGGGTGTGAATGCCGTCAGCAGCATTGGCGAGGACGTTATTGACCTGATCGCCAGCGTTGATCTGGTGACCACCGCCGTCGGTCCGGTTGTGCTTGAGCGTATCGCCCCTGCCGTCGCGAAAGGTCTGTCAAAACGTAAAGCCCAGGGCATCACCACGCCGCTGAATATCATCGCCTGTGAAAACATGGTGCGCGGTACCACGCAGCTGAAAGGCCACGTTCTGGCCGCCGTCGCCGACGAAGATAAAGCCTGGGTCGAAGAGCACGTTGGCTTTGTCGATTCCGCCGTGGACCGTATCGTCCCGCCGTCTGAATCCGCCACTCACGATCCGCTGGAAGTGACCGTTGAAACCTTCAGCGAGTGGATTGTTGATAAAACTCAGTTCAAAGGCCCGCTGCCGACGATCCCGGGTATGGAATTAACCGATAACCTGATGGCATTTGTCGAACGCAAACTCTTCACGCTGAACACCGGGCATGCTATAACCGCGTACCTCGGAAAATTGGCCGGTCATCAGACCATTCGTGATGCGATTCTCGATGAGAAAATCCGTGCGGTGGTAAAAGGTGCGATGGAAGAGAGCGGCGCGGTCCTGATCAAACGCTACGGTTTTGATGCCGAGAAGCATGCGGCATACATTCAGAAAATCCTCGGTCGTTTTGAAAACCCGTATCTGAAAGATGACGTTGAGCGCGTCGGCCGTCAGCCGCTGCGTAAACTGAGCGCCGGCGATCGCCTGATCAAACCGCTGCTGGGCACGCTGGAGTACGACCTGCCGCACGCCAACCTGGTAAAAGGGATTGCGGGGGCCATGCACTATCGCAGCGAGCAGGACCCACAGGCGCAGGAGCTGGCTCAATTGATCGATACCAAAGGCCCGCAGGCGGCACTTGCCGAGATTTCAGGGCTTGAGGCCAATAGTAGCGTGGTTGTGGAGGCGGTTAACGCATATAACGCAACCAAATGATTCAGGATCAGGCGCAGGTTCTCCTGCGCCCGAACGACAGATTGTCAGATATGCAGGCAATAATGGAACAAACCCAGGCCTTTGAAAACCGTGTGCTTGAGCGTCTGAATGCTGGCAAAACCGTACGAAGTTTCCTGATTGCCGCCGTCGAGTTACTCACCGAGGCGGTGAATATTCTGGTACTTCAGGTGTTCCGCAAAGACGACTACGCGGTAAAATATGCTGTAGAACCGTTACTGGACGGCGACGGACCGCTGGGCGATCTGTCGGTTCGCCTGAAGCTCATTTATGGCCTCGGCGTCCTCAGCAGGCCCGAGTATGAAGACGCGGAACTGCTGATGGCCCTGCGCGAAGAGCTAAATCACGACGGTAATGAGTACGCTTTTACCGACGATGAAATTCTCGGGCCGTTTGGCGAATTACACTGCGTCACCGCCCTGCCGCCGGCACCGCATTTTGATAACAGCGATCCTGAACTGTATGCGATGCAAAAGCTTCGTTATCAACAGGTTGTGCGTTCTACGATGGTCCTTTCCCTGACTGAGCTGATTTCACGAATCAGCTTAAAAAAAGCGTTTCAGAAGTAACCCTGCGCACATTGGTGTATCCTTCCCTTAATTCCCCCGTTTTTAGAGCTATATGTGATGAAAGAAGTCGAAAAGAACGAAATTAAACGCCTGAGCGATCGCCTGGATCTGATCCGCCACCAGCAGGCTGATATGTCGCTGGTTGAGTCCGCTGAGAAATACGCTGAGCTGGAAAAAGAGAAAGCGACGCTAGAAGCAGAAATCGATCGTCTGCGTGCCGTGAAAGGCCACAAGCTGAGCAAAGAAGCGCAGAAGCTGATGGACATGCCGCATCGCCGTGCGATCACCAAAAAAGAACAGGCCGACATGGGCAAGCTGAAAAAAAGCGTGCGCGGCCTGGTGGTTGTGCACCCGATGACCGAACTGGGCCGTGAAATGGGCCTGAAAGAGATGACCGGCTTTTCGAAGACGGCGTTCTGATTTAGCTGCCGGGTAGCGCCATGCTTACCCGGCCTGCCCCCTCCCCTTAAAATTGGCCCAACCAATCCCCTGACCAATACTTCCCTGGTTCACACTTCCATTATTTCTGCTCACAAAATCATTGCCCATCCATAACATTTGATTAACCATTTGTTGTCATTACCCCTACATCACACTATTGGCAGGACCACTTTTACACAGACTGTGACGCTGAGATGAGCGCAGACTCACCGCGAAGCGGAATGTGTGGTCCTCAGGAGACCTGCAATGAGCCTCTGGCAACAAAACTACGATCCGGCCGGTAACATCTGGCTGTCGAGCCTGATCGCATCGCTACCGATTCTGTTCTTCTTCTTCGCGCTGATTAAGCTCAAGCTGAAGGGCTATCTCGCCGCCACCTACACCGTCGCGATTGCGCTGGTGGTAGCGCTGTTCTTCTACAAAATGCCGGTCGATCACGCCCTGGCGTCGGTGGTGTATGGTTTCTTCTACGGATTGTGGCCAATCGCCTGGATCATCATCGCGGCGGTGTTTGTTTATAAAATCTCGGTGAAGACCGGGCAATTCGACATCATTCGCTCGTCGATTCTCTCCATTACCCCGGATCAGCGCCTGCAAATGCTGATTGTCGGTTTCTGCTTCGGCGCGTTCCTTGAAGGGGCGGCGGGCTTTGGTGCGCCGGTGGCGATCACCGCTGCGCTGCTGGTGGGTCTCGGCTTTAACCCGCTGTATGCTGCGGGCCTATGCCTGATCGTTAACACCGCTCCGGTAGCCTTCGGCGCGATGGGGATTCCTATTCTGGTCGCCGGGCAGGTCACCGGTTTAGACAGCTTCGAAATCGGCCAGATGGTGGGGCGTCAGCTGCCGTTCCTGACCATTATCGTGCTGTTCTGGATTATGGCGATTATGGACGGCTGGCGCGGCGTGAAAGAGACCTGGCCTGCGGTGGTGGTTGCAGGTGGTTCGTTTGCTATCGCCCAGTATCTCAGCTCGAACTTTATCGGCCCGGAACTGCCGGACATCATCTCGTCGCTGGTATCGCTGGTCTGTCTCACCCTGTTCCTGAAGCGCTGGCAGCCGGTGCGCATCTTCCGCTTTGGCGATATGGGCGCGGCGCAGGTCGATCAGACTCTGGCACGCACCCATTACACTGTCGGCCAGATTGTGCGTGCCTGGTCGCCGTTCCTGTTTCTGACCGCGACGGTCACCCTCTGGAGCGTCCCGCCGTTCAAAGCGCTGTTCGCCCCTGGCGGCGCGCTCTACGACATGGTGATTAACATCTCCGTGCCGTTCCTCGACAAAATGGTTGCCCGCATGCCGCCGGTCGTTCACGAAGCGACGCCGTATGCTGCGGTCTATAAGTTCGACTGGTTCTCTGCAACCGGCACGGCGATCCTGTTTGCGGCGATTCTTTCTGTGGTGTGGCTGCGCATGAAACCGGCGGCGGCTATTCAGACATTTGCCAGCACGTTGAAAGAGCTGGCGCTGCCCATTTACTCTATCGGTATGGTGCTGGCGTTCGCGTTTATCTCGAACTACTCCGGTTTGTCATCGACGCTGGCGTTAGCCCTGGCCCATACGGGGCACGCCTTCACCTTCTTCTCGCCGTTCCTCGGCTGGCTGGGCGTGTTCCTGACCGGTTCCGATACGTCATCCAACGCCCTCTTTGCCGCGCTTCAGGCGACCGCCGCGCAGCAGATTGGTGTTTCGGACGTGCTGCTCGTCGCAGCGAACACCACCGGCGGCGTGACCGGCAAAATGATCTCCCCGCAGTCCATCGCCATTGCCTGTGCAGCGGTGGGACTGGTGGGTAAAGAGTCGGACCTGTTCCGATTTACCGTCAAACACAGCCTGATTTTCACCTGCATGGTGGGCGTGATTACCACGCTTCAGGCCTACGTCTTAACCTGGATGATTCCATGATAGTGATGCCCAGACGCCTGTCCGACGAGATTGCCTCTCGCGTGCGGGCGCTGATTGAAGAACAACAGCTGGAAGCGGGCATGAAATTGCCCGCGGAACGCCAGCTGGCGGCGCTGCTTGGCGTGTCGCGTAATTCACTGCGCGAAGCGCTGGCGACGCTGGTCAGCGAGGGCGTGCTGCTCAGCCGTCGCGGCGGCGGGACCTTTGTCCGCTGGCAGCACGACGACTGGTCCGAGCAAAATATCGTTCAGCCTCTTAAAACGCTGATGGAGAACGATCCGGATTACAGTTTCGATATCCTCGAAGCCCGCCATGCCATTGAAGCCAGCACCGCCTGGCACGCGGCGATGCGCGCGACGGACGCCGACAAAGAGAAGCTGAAAGCCTGCTTTGAGGCGACGCAGAGCGATAACCCGGATATCGCCTCGCAGGCGGACGTACGTTTTCATCTCGCCATCGCCGAGGCCTCACACAACGTGGTGCTGCTGCAAACCATGCGCGGCTTTTTCGATCTGCTGCAATCCTCTGTTAAGCAGAGCCGCCAGCGCATGTATCTCGTCCCACCGGTCTTTGCCCAGCTCACGGAGCAGCATCAGGCCGTCCTCGACGCCATTCTGAAGGGCGACGCCGACGCCGCGCGTAAAGCGATGATGGCCCATCTCGGTTTCGTCCATACCACCATCAAACGATTCGATGAAGATCAGGCCCGACAGGCGCGCATTACCCGCCTGCCCGGCGATCATGATATTTCCAGGGAGAACAAAGCATGATTATTTCCGCAGCCAGTGACTATCGCGCAGCGGCGCAGCGCATCCTGCCACCATTCCTGTTCCACTACATCGACGGCGGGGCGTATTCCGAATACACCCTGCGCCGCAACGTGGAGGATCTGTCCGAAGTGGCGCTGCGCCAGCGTGTGCTGAAAAACATGTCCGATCTGAGTCTGGAAACGAAGCTGTTCAACGAGACGCTGTCGATGCCTGTGGCTCTGGCACCCGTTGGCCTGTGCGGGATGTACGCTCGTCGCGGTGAGGTGCAAGCGGCGGCGGCGGCTGATGCTAAAGGTATCCCGTTTACGCTCTCGACAGTCTCCGTGTGTCCGATTGAAGAGGTGGCACCGACCATTAAGCGTCCGATGTGGTTCCAGCTGTACGTCCTGCGCGACCGCGGCTTTATGCGTAACGCCCTTGAGCGTGCCAAAGCGGCAGGCTGTTCAACGCTGGTGTTTACGGTCGATATGCCGACGCCGGGCGCCCGCTATCGCGATGCCCACTCGGGTATGAGCGGCGCGAACGCGGCCATGCGTCGCTACTGGCAGGCGGTCACCCATCCGCAGTGGGCGTGGGATGTGGGCGTCAACGGTCGGCCACACGATCTGGGGAATATTTCGGCGTACCTCGGTAAACCGACCGGGCTGGAGGATTATATCGGCTGGCTGGCGAATAACTTTGATCCGTCGATCTCGTGGAAAGATCTGGAATGGATCCGCGAGTTCTGGGACGGCCCGATGGTCATCAAAGGCATTCTCGACCCGGAAGATGCACGCGATGCGGTGCGTTTTGGCGCAGATGGTATTGTGGTGTCGAACCACGGCGGTCGTCAGCTTGACGGCGTGCTCTCCTCCGCGCGCGCACTGCCGGCCATCGCCGACGCGGTGAAAGGCGATATTGCGATTCTGGCCGACAGCGGCATCCGCAACGGGCTGGACGTGGTGCGCATGATTGCCCTCGGCGCTGACAGCGTGCTGCTGGGCCGGGCATATCTGTATGCGCTGGCGACGCATGGCCAGGCTGGCGTGGCTAATCTGCTGAACCTTATCGAAAAAGAGATGAAAGTGGCGATGACGCTGACCGGGGCTAAAACCATCGGTGAGATCAGCAAGGATTCGCTGGTGCAGGAGCTGAGTAAATTACCGGCGGCTCTGGCACCATTGGCGCGAGGGGACGCGGCGTAGGGAAAGTGGTATCCTGCCCCCGCATTTTAAGGGGGCAGCATGCTTAACATCGTTTTATTCGAACCAGAAATTCCACCGAATACCGGGAATATCATCCGCCTGTGCGCCAACACCGGTTTTCGTTTGCATATTATCGAGCCAATGGGTTTTGCGTGGGATGACAAACGCCTGCGCCGTGCCGGGCTGGATTATCACGAATTTACCGCCGTGGTCCGCCATCACGATTACGCCGCGTTTGTGGAAGCCGAAAAGCCGCAACGTATGTTTGCCCTGACGACGAAAGGCACGCCTGCACACAGTGCGGTGAGCTATCAGGAAGGCGATTATCTGATGTTTGGTCCGGAGACGCGCGGGCTGCCTGCCACTATCCTTGACGCCCTGCCTGCTGAGCAAAAAATCCGTATTCCGATGATGCCGGACAGCCGGAGCATGAACCTGTCGAACGCGGTGTCGGTGGTGGTGTACGAAGCCTGGCGCCAGCTGGGGTATGCTGGCGCGGTATTACGAAGCTGATGTTGTCGGGTAGCGGTTCGCTTACCCGCGCGAAGTTTTAAATCCCGTCGCCATACTCAAAGGTATGGTGGATACCGTTGAAGTGCTGATCCATATCCATCGCGGGTTTATCGCTCTCTGGCTTGCCAACGATACGCGCTGGCACGCCAGCGGCGGTGGTATGCGGTGGAACAGGTTGCAGCACCACGGAACCGGCGCCGATTTTCGCGCCGCGCCCCACTTCGATATTGCCGAGAATTTTCGCGCCCGCGCCAATCATCACACCTTCACGGATCTTCGGATGGCGATCGCCGCTGGTTTTACCGGTACCCCCGAGGGTGACGGACTGCAGAATCGACACGTCATCTTCGATCACCGCCGTCTCCCCGACGACAATTCCCGTGGCGTGGTCGAGCATGATCCCGCGACCAATTTTCGCCGCCGGGTGGATATCGACCTGGAAAGTGACGGAAACCTGGTTCTGCAAGAAGATCGCCAGCGCGCGGCGGCCCTCATTCCACAGCCAGTGGCCGATACGGTAGGCCTGCAAGGCGTGGAAGCCTTTCAGGTACAGCAGCGGCGTTGAATATTTATCGACGGCCGGGTCACGCGTGCGCACGGCCTGAATATCACAGGCGGCGGAGGCGATCATTTCAGGGTCAGCGGCATACGCTTCTTCCACCACTTCGCGAATAGCGATCGCGGGCATAATGGAGGACGCCAGTTTATTGGCGAGCATATAGCTCAGGGCGCTGCCGAGGTTTTCATGCTTGAGTAGCGTCGCGTGGTAGAAACTGGCCAGCATTGGCTCGCAGTCGGCCAAAGCCCGGGCTTCGGCTTTAATATTGTTCCAGACGATATCCAGTTCTTCACACGGCATTGCATACTCCAGGCGGTATCATAATGACCGGCCAGTTCTGCGCCAGCCGGGTCATTCAGGTGACTAAGGTTCCCTGCGATTAACTACTACTGCGCTCGTCCTTGCGTGAGCGACCTAACAGCGTTAATGCTGCCTCGCGCGCATTTTTTCCGCAATACAATACCTGATAAATTTCCTCGGTTATTGGCATTTCGACACCAAAACGGTGCGCCAATTCCCGAACTTCTTTGGTATTGCGATAGCCTTCAACCACCTGACCAATCTTCTCCTGCGCGCCGATCACGTCCATGCCCTGTCCAAGCATCATGCCGAAACGGCGGTTGCGAGACTGGTTATCGGTGCAAGTCAGCACCAGATCGCCTAAACCGGCCATCCCCATAAAGGTGGCAGGATCGGCGCCCAGCGCGGTCCCGAGACGAGACATTTCAGTCAGCCCACGGGTGATCAGCGCTGTACGCGCGTTGGCGCCAAAGCCGATACCGTCGGACATCCCGGCACCAATCGCGATGACGTTTTTCACCGCGCCGCCCAGCTGAACACCGATAAAATCGGGATTGCTGTAGACGCGGAAGCTCTTACCGCAATGCAGCAAATGCTGGAGATCGTCGGAGAAGGTCTGATCGGTCGATGCCAGAGAGATGGCCGTTGGCAGGCCTGCGGCCAGCTCTTTGGCAAACGTCGGCCCGGAGATCACGGCGAGCGGAATGTCATCACCCAGAATTTCGCGGGCGACATCCTGCAAGAGACGTCCGGTTTCCGCTTCCAGCCCTTTCGTCGCCCACACAATGCGCGCATCCGGGCGCATCAGCGCCTTGATCTGGTGCAGCACCTGGCCAAAGACATGGCTCGGCACAACCACGAGAATATTGCGGCTGGCGGCAAGCGCGGTGGCAAGATCGCTTTCGAGATGCAGCGAATCAGGGAAAGGCACGTCAGGAAGAAACGCCACGTTGCAGCGGTCGTGTTGCAACGTCGCGATATGTTTGGGATCGTGGCCCCAGAGAACCACTTCGTGACCATTTCTTGCCAGAGTGATGGCAAGAGCGGTGCCGTAAGAGCCGGCACCGATCACAGTCATTGACGCATTAACTGTACTCATCAGGCATCCTGATGTTGGTCAGTACCTTCGCCAGCTTGCTGCTGCAGATAGTTCATGAACAGCGCATCAAAGTTTACTGGCGCAAGGTTCAGTTGCGGGAATGTACCGCGGGATACCAGGCTGGTGATGCATTCGCGAGCATACGGGAACAGGATGTTCGGGCAGTATGCACCCAGGCAATGCGCCAGCTGATTACCTTCGATACCGCCAACGGAGAAGATACCGCCCTGCTGTACTTCGCACAGGAATGCAGTTTCTTCGCCCAGCGCAGCGGTAACGGTCACGCGCAGCACAACTTCATACACGTCTTCTGCCAGTTGGGTAGAAGCAGTATCAAGATCAAGTTTAACCTCTGGCTGCCAATCTTTCTGGAAAACGTGTGGCGCATTTGGAGCTTCGAAAGAGACATCTTTGGTGTAGATGCGCTGGATCTGGAAACTCATTTCGTTGTTGTTTTGTTCTGACATGGAAATACCCTTTTTAATTGTCCTAAAACGCTATCACAGCAGGGGATCGAGCCCGCCGCGTGCATTCAGCGCATACAAGTCATCACAGCCGCCAATGTGCTGCGCATCAATAAAAATCTGCGGAACCGTCGTGCGGCCACTACGTTTGATCATCTCTTCACGTTTTGCCGCATCGCCATCAATGGGCAGTTCCTGGAAAGTTACCCCTTTGCTGTTTAGCAGCGCTTTTGCACGATGGCAAAACGGGCAGGTCGCTTTGGTGTAGATTTCAATATTGGCCATCACGTCGTTCCTCTTATTTACCGCGAACTAAAGGCAGATTCTCACCGCTCCAACCAGAGACGCCGTCTTTCAGTACGAAGACTTTATCGAAGCCAGCTTTGGTGAGTGCGCTCGCTGGGTCCTGAGCCTGCATGCCGGTACCGTCAACAACGATAATCGGTTTGTCTTTATGCTTTTCCAGCTCGCCAAGATTGTTGGCTTTGATTTCTGTTGGCAGCAGGTTAATAGATCCTGCAATGTGCCCTTTACGGAAATCATCACGCTGGCGCAGATCCACAACGACCGCGTCTTCTTTGTTGATGAGGCGCGTTGCTTCGCCACGGGTAATAACCTTAACTTTAGACGTAAGGCCTTTAAACGTGGTGAACAGCACAGCGGCCAGTAAACCAATCCACGCGATACTGAGTACTGGGTGGCGGCTAACAAATTGCATAATTTCTTGCATGGGGGGTAACAACTCCCGACGTAGTGATTAAAAAAACCAGGACAGGAGTATACCTGTGCGTTGTGGCAAATACAGCCAGCGAGAATAAGCTAATCCATTTTCTGCGGCATGCCACGAAAAAAAAGCGTCAAAATGAGCATACCCGCCGCCTGTCCCCTCCCTTTCTTTGATCTTCTGCGGCTATTTTATCGATTCAGCTGTAGTAAAATTACGCAAATTTTTTGTCTCTTGAGCATGAGGTTGTCGCAATGTCGGTTTCTAAAAAACCTATGGTACTGGTGATTCTGGATGGTTATGGCTATCGTGAGGACAGCCAGGATAACGCCATTTTCAACGCTAAAACCCCGGTCATGGATGCGCTGTGGGCAAAACGTCCGCATACCCTGATTGACGCTTCTGGCCTGGAAGTTGGCCTGCCAGACCGTCAGATGGGCAACTCCGAAGTGGGACACGTCAACCTGGGCGCCGGTCGTATCGTCTATCAGGACCTGACTCGCCTGGACGTTGAAATTAAAGAACGTACTTTCTTCACCAACCCGGTGTTGACCACCGCCGTTGATAAAGCGGTCAACGCGGGCAAAGCCGTCCACATCATGGGCCTGCTCTCTGCCGGTGGTGTTCACAGCCACGAAGATCACATCCTGGCGATGGTTGAGATGGCTGCCGAACGCGGCGCAGAAAAAATCTATCTGCACGCTTTCCTCGACGGCCGCGACACCCCACCGCGCAGCGCGAAATCCTCCCTGCAAACCTTTGAAGAGAAATTTGCTGAACTGGGCAAAGGCCGCGTGGCGTCTATCATTGGCCGCTACTTCGCAATGGACCGCGACAACCGCTGGGACCGCGTTGAGAAAGCCTACGACCTGATGACCCAGGCAGCAGGCGAATTCCAGTTTGATACCGCTGTTGCCGGTCTGGAAGCCGCTTACGCGCGCGATGAAAACGACGAATTCGTGAAAGCGACCGTGATCCGTGCTGAAGGCCAGGACGATGCCGCAATGGAAGACGGCGATGCGCTGATCTTCATGAACTTCCGCGCTGACCGTGCGCGCGAAATCACCCGCGCTTTCGTGAACGCGGATTTCGACGGTTTTGCCCGTAAAAAAGTCGTGAACCTCGACTTCATCATGCTGACCGAATACGCCGCAGACATCAAAGTCCCTTGCGCGTATCCACCAGCATCGCTGGCAAACACCTTCGGCGAGTGGATGGCGAAGAACGACAAAACGCAGCTGCGTATTTCTGAAACAGAAAAATATGCGCACGTGACCTTCTTCTTCAACGGCGGTGTTGAAGAGCCGTTCAAAGGCGAAGACCGCATTCTGATCAACTCTCCGAAAGTGGCGACCTACGATCTGCAGCCAGAAATGAGCTCTGCTGAACTGACCGAGAAACTGGTTGCGGCAATCAAAAGCGGTAAATACGACACCATCATCTGTAACTACCCGAACGGCGATATGGTCGGGCATACGGGCGTGATGGAAGCCGCGGTGAAAGCGGTTGAAGCGCTGGACCACTGCGTTGACGAAGTGACCCAAGCGGTCGAATCCGTCGGTGGCCAACTGCTGATTACAGCTGACCACGGTAACGCAGAACAGATGCGCGATCCGTCTACCGGACAGGCGCACACAGCACACACCAACCTGCCTGTTCCGCTGATTTATGTGGGTGAGAAATCTCTGAAAGCAGTGGAAGGCGGCAAGCTTTCTGACATCGCGCCAACCATGTTGACGCTGATGGGTATGGAAATCCCGCAAGAGATGACTGGCAAGCCGCTGTTCATCGTGGAATAATCCCTCCCCATGAGGGGAAAGGCGATTTTTTCAATCACATGGGTCGTGAAGCCGTTACGGTTATCAGTCAGGCCTCTGCTTTACGCCAGCGCACTCAGCGCTGGCGTATTGCTGTGCGCCGCATCCGCCCACGCTGACGATCGCGATCAGCTCAAATCTATTCAGGCCGATATCGCCGCCAAAGAGCGCGCGGTACGCCAGCAGCAACAGCAACGCGCCTCACTGCTTGCACAGTTAAAGCAGCAGGAGGAAGCGATCTCCGCCGCCGCGCGCAAACTGCGCGAAACGCAGAACACCCTTTCCGTGCTGAACAAGCAAATCGATGAGATGAATGCGTCGATTGCCAAACTGGAACTCCAGCGAGCCACTCAGGAACGTAACCTTGCAGCACAGCTCGACGCTGCGTTTCGTCAGGGCGAGCACACCGGCATTCAGCTGATTCTCAGCGGGGAAGAGAGCCAGCGCGGGCAGCGCCTGCAGGCCTATTTCGGCTATCTGAACCAGGCACGCCAGGAGACCATCGCGCAGTTGAAACAGACGCGCGAAGAGGTCACCTCGCAGAAAGCCGAGCTGGAAGAGAAGCAAAGTCAGCAGCAGACCCTGCTTTATGATCAGCAGGCGCAGCAGGCGAAGCTGGAGCAGGCGCGGAACGAACGTAAGAAAACCCTCTCCGGGCTTGAATCTTCCATTCAGGAAGGCCAGGCGCAGCTGGGTGAAATGCGCGCCAACGAATCAAAACTGCGCAACAGTATTGCTCGCGCAGAAGCCGCCGCCCGGGCACGCGCCGAGAAAGAGGCCCGCGAAGCGCAAGCCGTAAAAGACCGTCAACAGGAAGCCTCCCGCAAAGGCTCGACCTACAAGCCAACGGAAAGCGAGCGCTCGCTTATCTCACGTACCGGCGGATTAGGCGCCCCACGCGGACAAGCCTACTGGCCCGTGCGCGGCTCTATTTTGCATCGCTATGGCGAACAGCTGCAGGGTGAGCTACGTTGGAAGGGTATCGTGATTGGCGCGTCGGAAGGCAGTGAAGTCAAAGCGATCGCCGATGGCCGCGTGATCCTCGCCGACTGGCTGCAAGGCTACGGCCTGGTGGTGGTGGTTGAGCACGGGAAAGGCGACATGAGTCTTTACGGCTACAACCAAAGCGCGCTGGTCAGCGTCGGCACTCAGGTCCGTGCAGGACAACCCATCGCCCTTGTGGGCAGCAGTGGCGGTCAGGGCCGCCCGTCACTCTATTTCGAAATTCGTCGCCAGGGTCAGGCGGTCAATCCACAGCCGTGGTTGGGAAGATAAGTTTTGCTTCAATTTCGTCGTCTTGTTCTCTCCGTCGTCAGTGCACTGGCGCTGGCTTCACCGGTTTACGCAGGCAAATTAGCCATCGTCATTGATGACTTTGGCTATCGTCCGCACAACGAGAATCAGGTGCTGGCGATGCCGTCGGCCATCTCCGTCGCCGTTTTACCCAATGCACCGCACGCGCGTGAAATGGCGACCAAAGCCCACAACAGCGGGCATGAAGTGCTTATCCACCTGCCGATGGCGCCGCTGAGCAAACAACCGCTGGAAAAAGACACCCTGCGTCCGGAGATGAGCAGCGACGAGATCGAGCGCATCATTCGCGACGCCTACGGCAAAGTGCCGTTTGCAGTCGGGCTGAATAACCACATGGGCAGCGCCATGACCTCGAGCCTGTTCGGGATGCAGAAAGTGATGCAGGCGCTAGAGCGCTACAACCTCTATTTTCTCGACAGTATGACCATCGGCAATAGCCAGTCTATGCGCGCCGCGCAGGGCACGGGCGTGAAAGTGATTAAGCGCAAAGTGTTCCTTGATGACACCCAGAACGAAGCCGATATTCGCTTCCAGTTTAATCGCGCCGTCCAGTTGGCTCGCCGCACGGGCTCCGCAATCGCCATTGGCCACCCGCATCCGTCAACGGTGCGCGTCTTGCAGCAAATGCTGCCGACGCTGCCATCAGACATCACGCTGGTCCGCCCAAGCAGCCTGCTGAACGAACCGCAAGTGGATACGTCACGGCCAAACACTTCCACGCCAGGCAGCAAACCACGCACGGAGCCTAAAAATCCATTCCGTGGCGTACAGATTTGCAAACCGAAACAGCCGCCTGAGCCGGTCTATGCGACCCGATTCTTCACAGTGATTGGTGAGAGCGTCAGCCAAAGCTCGCTGGTGACTTACTTCCAGCACCAGTGGCAGGGCTGGGGTAAGAAAGCGTAATTATTCCGTGAGATGAGAGTCCGCCGGCTTTTTCGCCACGGACTCTTTTTGATCCTGGTGCTGATACCAGGCTTTGAAATATTTCAGGAAGCTGTACGAACTGGCATACAACCCCGTCACGATCCCCACTTTTCCTTGCCGCCATGCGCCGCTCAGCAGATACCATTTAAAGAACGCGCCGATACCGCTGACCACTCCGCGCACGATAGAAGGCCGCACATTCTGATATTTCACCAGCCGGGACGTGTAGCTATTCAGCTTATTGAACACTTCATGAAGAGTGTAAAACGTGTCGTGACGAACCCGTCCTGGCATTTTGATTGCCTTAAGCGCGCCTTCCACTTTGTCATCGACCGGACGGTGATTAAACCGGGCATGTGTACGATTGAACAGACGCACCGGGAAGTCTGGTGAAGAGACGGGATAAATGGTCCGAACTTCTTCACCCAGTACGTGCCAGTAGCGCGGAATACGCCAGGCCTGATCTGCGGCAGGTTCATCGTCCGCTTTGAGCGCCAGAATGAAATCAACCAGCTCAGCGTCGAGGATCTCATCGCTGTCCATGCACAGCACCCAGTCGTTTGTCGCCAGATCAATTGCATGATTCATCTGCGCGCCGTGCATTGCATAGGGGTGGTAGTGGGTGGTAAGGCCGTATTCGCGGCAGATATCCAGCGTGGCATCCGTACTCCCGGAATCAACCACGACGAATTCATCCGCCACGGTGAGCAGCGGTGGCAGGACTTCACGCAGCAGACGCGCTGAGTTACAGGTCAATAAACAAACGGTAAGCTTGAACATAGGCACTGTAAAAGTAAATGAAACCTAAACAAACTTTATAAGCGTGTGGTTAAAAAAGCGAAGTAAAAATCGAAATAATCTGATTGCGGATACAAGAAGTGTGAAAGAGTCAAAAAAAAAGCGCCCGCAGGCGCTTTCATGTTTAATCCCAGCTCAGGATCACTTTCCCGGACTGGCCCGAGCGCATCGCGTCGAAGCCTTTCTGGAAATCATCGATGCCGAAATGGTGCGTAATGATTGGCGTCAGATCCAGACCGGACTGGATCAGCGCAGCCATTTTGTACCAGGTTTCAAACATCTCACGGCCATAAATGCCTTTGATGAACAGACCTTTAAAGATGACTTTGTTCCAGTCGATAGACATATCTGACGGCGGAATACCCAGCATCGCGATACGGCCACCGTGGTTCATGGTATCGAGCATAGTGCGAAACGCAGGCGGTGCGCCGGACATCTCCAGTCCCACATCGAAGCCTTCGGTCATGCCAAGCTCGGCCATCACGTCGCTCAGGTTCTCTTTCGAGACATCCACTGCGCGAGTCACGCCCATTTTGCGCGCCAGAGACAGGCGGTATTCGTTCACATCGGTGATCACGACATTCCGCGCACCCACATGTTTCGCCACCGCTGCGGCCATAATGCCGATTGGGCCTGCGCCTGAGACCAGCACATCTTCACCCACTAAATCAAACGACAGCGCTGTGTGAACCGCGTTGCCGAACGGGTCGAAGATCGAAGCCAGGTCGTCAGAGATGTTGTCCGGAATTTTGAAAGCATTAAACGCCGGGATCACCAGATATTCAGCGAAACAACCCGGACGGTTAACGCCTACGCCCACAGTGTTACGGCACAGATGGGTGCGTCCACCGCGACAGTTACGGCAGTGACCGCAGGTGATATGGCCTTCACCGGAGACGCGATCGCCGATTTTGAACCCCTTCACTTCCTGGCCGATACCGACCACTTCGCCGACGTATTCATGACCAACCACCATCGGAACCGGAATGGTTTTTTGCGACCACTGATCCCAGTTGTAGATGTGAACGTCGGTACCGCAAATGGCGGTTTTACGAATTTTGATCAGCAGATCGTTATGACCGACTTCCGGCTCCGGCACGTCGGTCATCCAAATCCCTTCTTCCGCTTTCAGTTTGGATAACGCTTTCATCACACGTCCTCAGGCAATCACGCCCAGTTGTTTGCCGATGCGGGTAAAGGCTGCCACCGCACGCTCGATTTGCTCAGGTGAGTGCGCCGCAGACATCTGGGTGCGGATACGCGCCTGACCTTTTGGCACCACCGGGAAGAAGAACCCGGTGACGTAAATCCCCTCTTTTTGCAGCTCGCGGGCAAAGTTTTGCGCCACAACCGCGTCACCTAACATCACCGGGATAATCGCGTGATCGGCACCTGCCAGCGTAAAGCCTGCAGCGGTCATTTTTTCGCGGAACAGACGCGCGTTAGACCACAGGCGATCGCGCAGCTCAGCGCCCGACTCCACCATCTCCAGCACTTTAATGGAGGCAGAGACAATCGCCGGTGCCAGAGAGTTAGAGAACAGATACGGACGGGAGCGCTGGCGCAACCATTCGACCACTTCCTTGCGCGCTGCGGTATAGCCGCCGGACGCGCCGCCGAGCGCTTTGCCCAGCGTACCGGTGATGATGTCCACGCGACCCATCACGTCACAATATTCGTGGGAACCGCGACCGTTTTCACCGACAAAACCGACCGCGTGAGAGTCATCGACCATCACCAGCGCATCGTATTTGTCTGCCAGGTCGCACACGCCTTTCAGGTTGGCAATCACGCCGTCCATGGAGAACACGCCGTCGGTGGCGATCAGCACGTGACGCGCACCGGCTTCACGCGCCTCTTTCAGACGCGCTTCCAGCTCCTGCATGTCGTTGTTGGCATAGCGGAAACGCTTCGCTTTACACAGACGCACGCCGTCGATAATCGAAGCATGATTCAGGGCATCAGAGATAATCGCGTCTTCCGCACCCAGCAGGGTCTCGAACAGACCGCCGTTGGCGTCGAAGCAGGAAGAGTAGAGAATTGCATCTTCCATCCCGAGGAACGCCGCCAGCTTGCTCTCAAGCTGTTTGTGGCTGTCCTGCGTGCCACAGATAAAGCGCACGGAGGCCATACCAAAACCGTGGGTGTCCATGCCGTTTTTGGCAGCGGCAATCAGCTCAGGGTGATTCGCAAGACCTAAGTAGTTGTTCGCGCAAAAGTTGATCACCTTGCTGCCGTCAGCGACGGTGATATCCGCCTGCTGCGCAGAAGTGATAATACGTTCTTCTTTGAACAACCCTTCCGCGCGGGCGGTCTCCAGGTCGTTGTTTAACTGTTTGTAAAAATCACCACGCATTGCAATTCTCCAGACTCGGCAAATTTCGGCACATATTACCCAAACCTATACGTCGATACGAGATGACGCATCATCAGTTATCGTTTTTGCAGCATAAATCACGTGTACCCCTGCTGCATATCGGTGAATGGCTGAAGGGGCGCCATACTAATGATATGATATGAATATTAGTGTTCGGGACTGGCCCCGAACTCCACACTACAAAGGTTACCGTTATGATCATCGTTACCGGCGGCGCGGGCTTTATTGGCAGCAATATTATCAAGGCCCTCAATGACAAAGGCATCACCGACATTCTGGTCGTGGACAACCTGAAAGACGGCACCAAGTTCGTGAACCTGGTCGATCTGAACATCGCCGACTACATGGATAAAGAAGATTTCCTGATCCAGATTATGGCAGGTGAAGAGTTCGGCGAGATCGAAGCCATCTTCCACGAGGGTGCCTGCTCCTCCACCACCGAGTGGGACGGCAAGTACATGATGGATAACAACTATCAGTACTCCAAAGAGGTTCTGCACTACTGCCTGGAGCGTGAAATTCCGTTCTTGTACGCCTCTTCTGCGGCGACCTACGGCGGCCGTACCTCCGACTTTATTGAATCACGCGAATACGAACAGCCGCTGAACGTCTACGGCTACTCCAAATTCCTGTTCGACGAATACGTGCGTCAGGTTCTGCCGGAAGCCAACTCCCAGATCGTGGGCTTCCGCTATTTCAACGTCTACGGACCGCGTGAAGGCCATAAAGGCAGCATGGCGAGCGTGGCGTTCCACCTGAACACGCAACTGAACAACGGCGAAAGCCCGAAACTGTTCGAAGGCAGCGACGGCTTCAAACGCGATTTCGTCTATGTGGGTGATGTGGCGGCAGTGAATCTGTGGTTCTGGGAAAACGGCGTCTCCGGCATCTTCAACCTGGGTACCGGCCGTGCGGAATCCTTCCAGGCGGTAGCTGACGCGGCGCTGGCCTACCATAAAAAAGGCAGCCTCGAGTACATTCCGTTCCCGGAAAAACTGAAAGGCCGTTACCAGGCGTTCACTCAGGCCGATCTGACCAATCTGCGTGCTGCGGGCTACGATAAGTCGTTCAAGACCGTTGCCGAAGGCGTAACGGAATATATGGCCTGGTTAAACCGCGATTCACAAACTCATTAAGCGGTAACAAGGCTGCATCTGAGTGCATCCCCAGGAACATAGGATAACTATGTGACTGAGGTGAATGCAGGCAGCCAACGCTGAGACCGTTTGAAGGATGAAGTGAATGAAAATACTGGTGATTGGTCCGTCATGGGTGGGCGACATGATGATGTCGCAAAGTCTCTATCGCACGCTCAAGGCGCGCTATCCCCAGGCGATAATCGACGTGATGGCACCCGCGTGGTGCCGTCCGTTATTGTCGCGGATGCCGGAAGTGAACGAAGCGATCCCCATGCCGCTCGGCCACGGGGCGCTGGAAATTGGCGAGCGTCGCAAGCTCGGGCATAGCCTGCGCGAGAAACGCTACGACCGCGCGTTTGTTCTGCCGAACTCTTTTAAATCTGCCCTGGTGCCTTTCTTTGCGGGCGTCCCGCACCGCACCGGCTGGCGCGGCGAGATGCGCTACGGTCTGCTCAACGATGCCCGTGTGCTGGATAAAGAGGCCTGGCCGTTAATGGTCGAGCGTTACGTGGCGCTGGCGTATGACAAAGGCGTGATGCGTACAGCGAAAGATCTGCCTCAGCCGCTCCTGTGGCCGCAGTTGCAGGTGCACGACGGCGAAAAATCGCAAACGTGTAATGCGTTTGACCTTTCGGCGGAACGCCCGATGATCGGCTTCTGCCCTGGGGCAGAATTCGGCCCGGCAAAGCGTTGGCCGCACTATCACTACGCCGAGCTGGCAAAACAGCTGATCGACGAAGGCTATCAGATCGTGCTGTTCGGTTCGGCGAAAGACCACGAAGCGGGCAACGAAATTCTCGCCACCCTGAGTAACGAACAGCAGGCCTGGTGCCGCAATCTGGCAGGGGAAACTCAGCTGGAGCAGGCGGTTATCCTGTTGGCGGCCTGTAAAGCGGTCGTCACCAACGATTCGGGGCTGATGCACGTCGCCGCCGCGCTAAACCGCCCGCTGGTCGCGCTGTATGGCCCAAGCAGCCCGGATTTCACACCGCCTCTGTCCCATAAAGCGCGTGTGATTCGCCTGATCACCGGCTATCACAAGGTCCGCAAAGGCGATGCGGCAGAAGGCTATCACCAGAGTCTGATCGACATTACGCCCCAGCGTGTCCTCGATGAACTCAACGATCTGCTGTTGAACGATGAAGGATAACGAATGCGGGTCTTGATCGTGAAAACCTCTTCTATGGGCGATGTCCTGCACACGCTGCCGTCTCTGACGGACGCGATGCGCGCCATCCCCGGTATTCGTTTTGACTGGGTGGTGGAAGAGGGCTTCGCGCAAATCCCCACCTGGCACGAGGCGGTAGACCGGGTTATCCCGGTGGCGATTCGCCGCTGGCGCAAAGCCTGGTTCTCCGCACCGATTAAAGCTGAACGCAAAGCCTTTCGCGAGGCGGTGCAGGCCCAGCGCTACGATGCAATCATCGACGCCCAGGGCCTGGTTAAAAGCGCCGCACTGGTGACGCGCCTGGCGCATGGCGTCAAACACGGTATGGACTGGCACAGCGCCCGCGAACCGCTGGCGAGCCTGTTCTACAACCGCCGCCACACCATCGCTAAACAGCAGCACGCCGTTGAGCGCACGCGCGAGCTGTTCGCTAAAAGCCTCGGCTACGCCAAGCCTGAAATCCAGGGCGATTACGCTATCTCGCAGCACTTCTTAACGGGATCGCCCCATGACGCTCAGCCTTACCTGATCTTCCTCCACGCCACAACGCGCGACGACAAGCACTGGCCAGAATCTCACTGGCGGGAACTGATCGGGCTGCTCGGCCACACAGGCTTGCGGATAAAACTCCCGTGGGGCGCGCCACACGAAGAGGCGCGGGCCAAACGGCTGGCGGAAGGATTTGATTACGTCGAGGTTCTGCCACGCATGCAACTCGATGGCGTTGCACAACAGCTGGCGGGGGCGATCGCGGTGGTTTCTGTGGATACGGGGCTAAGTCACCTGACGGCGGCACTCGATCGTCCTAATATTACGCTTTACGGCCCAACCGATCCGGGCCTTATCGGCGGCTACGGAAAAAATCAAACTATCTGCCGCCCGGAACATTCATTGCAGCTGAGCGACCTCAGCGCCGCTGCGGTTTTTGCGCAATTAGAGCCTTTGCTGGCAGCAGAGAGAGCCTATGTCTGATTTTTTCTCAGCGGAGCGTCCGCCAAAACGCGTGCTGATCATCAAGCTGCGTCACCACGGTGACGTCCTGCTGACCTCACCGGTCTTTACCGTATTGAAAAAAAACTGGCCGGACGTGGAAGTCGATGCCCTGGTGTATGACGATACCCAGGCGATGCTCACCAGCCATCCGTATATTGACCAGGTGCATACCATTGGCCGCAACTGGCGCAAGCAGGGGTGGTTTGCCCAGCTCCGCCTGTACCGTGCGCTGCTCAAAACGCTGAAAGCGCGTCACTACGACGTGCTGATTAACCTCACCGAACACTGGCACGGCGCGCGTCTGGCGCGTCGTCTGAAACCGCGCGTCTCCGTGGGCTTTAAGCCGGAGAAACGCAGCGGGCTGGCGCGTCGTCGCTGGGTGAAATCCTTCACCACGCTGTATCCAGCGATTCAGGATAACAGCCGTCACATGGTGGAGGTGAACCTCGACGCCCTGCGTCGAATCGGAATTCACCCGCAAAACGATGACGATAAACATACGCTGTTTGTGCCAGGCGACGCGGCGGAAGCCTCAATCGCGGAAAAACTGGCCGGTTTTGGCCTTGCCAGCAAATCCTATATTCTGGTGCACCCGACCTCCCGCTGGATGTTCAAAGCCTGGGATATCAAAAAGCTGGCGGCCACCATCGACAACCTCGCCTCGCGCGGGCTGCCGATTATCCTCTCGGCTGCACCGTCGAAAGAGGAGTCGGCCTATATGGATGAGCTGCGGGCTGCGCTCAGACAACCGGTGTTTGATTTAAGCGGGCAGCTGAATCTGAAAGAGTTGGGCGCCCTGATGAAACACGCGCGGATCTACTTCGGCGTCGACTCAATGCCGATGCACCTCGCGAGCGCCGTTGGCACGCCAACCGTGGCGATTTTCGGCCCGACAGGGGCGATCAAATGGGCGCCGTGGGGCGTGAACTATCGCGTCATCACCGCCGGAATGACTTGCCAGCCGTGTGGCAAAGCAGGCTGTGGCGATGGCGGCGTGTCGGACTGTATTACGGCGATTACGCCTCAACAGGTCCTGAGCGCCATTGATACGCTGCTGCTGGACTCTCCGGCATGAAACTGGCGATCGTCCGACAAACCTATAACCCCAACGGTGGCGCGGAGCGTTTTGTCTCCCGCGCGCTGAACGTACTGGCGCAGGATACGGCGCTGGATGTGACGCTGATTGCCCGCCAGTGGGAAGACGCTGCCGGCTGGAACACGCTGACGGTAAATCCGCCGTTTCGTAACCGTCTGACCCGTGAATCCGGCTTTGCTGACGCCGCCGCCGCGCAGTTTACGCAGTTCGATATCGTGCAAAGCCATGAGCGCATTCCGGGCGCGACGATTTTCCGCGCGGGCGATGGTGTTCACGCCACCTGGCTTGAGCAATACAGTCGCATTTTGTCGCCGCTGGCGCGCTGGGCGCAGTCCCTGAGCCGCTATCATCGCTATATTTTGCAGGCAGAAACGCAGATGTTTATCCATCCGCAGCTGCGCAAAGTGATCTGCAACTCGAAGATGGTGCGCGACGATATTGCTCGCCGCTTTGCGCTGCCGGACGATAAATTGACGGTGATTTATAACGGCGTCGACACCCAACATTTCTCGCCCGACGTGCGCGCACTCTCCCAGCGTGATGCGTGGGGCATTCCACGTCATGCGCCGGTGCTGGCGTATGTCGGGTCCGGTTTCAGTCGCAAAGGGGTGGCTACTGCCCTGCGCGCCATTGCGCCGCATCCTGACGTCTGGCTGGTGATCGCCGGACGCGATAAACATGCCCGTAAATTCGAAAAGCTGGCTCAGACCCTCGGTGTGGTATCCCGCGTACGTTTTCTGGGACCGGTGGCCGATGTTCGCCAGGTATACGGCACCGCCGATGCGCTGATCCTGCCGACCCTTTACGATCCGTTCCCGAATGTCTGCGTCGAAGCGCTGGCCTGCGGTCTGCCGCTAATGACCAGCCACGGCTGCGGTGCGGCGGAGTGGATCGAAGAGGGCGTTAACGGCTGGGTACGTGATGCCCTCGACAGTAACGGCTATCAACAGGTCGTCGGCGAATGGCTTAAAGGGCGAGAACTCGGGCGGGACTATTCAGCAGCGGCGCGTGCCACTGCTGAACCTTACACCCTTGAGAGAATGGCGAAAGAGCTACAGTCGCTCTATCACGATTTGCTGCGCTGAGCGGCATCGGAAAAAACCTTCTCCATCGCATCCAGCATGCATTCGCGCGTAAAATGGGCGCACAGGTAGTCATATCCCTGCTGCGCCAGCGTCTCGCGAAGAGGCGCGTCGTTATACAGTTTCTCAATCGCCCCTTGCAGCGCAGACTCATCACGCTGAGCAATCAGTAATCCCGTTTTGCCGTCGATCACCGCATCCGCTGTACCACCCGCATCGGTGGCTATGGTCGCGATACGTGAGGCCAGCGACTGCAATACTCCCTGCGGCACCCCTTCCATATCGTGCGATGGGCTAAGGGCAATATCAAATGCCGGGAACCAGCGCTCCGGGTCGCTGCGATGCCCGGCCATGAGCACGCGCTGCTGCAACCCCAACGCGGTGATTTCCTGCTCCAGCGTCGCCTTGTGTGGCCCCTCACCGACGATCGCCAGTTTAATACGCGGGTTATCGATCTTCGCCAGAGCGCGCAGCAGCACGCTGTGGCCTTTGTTCGGGCGCAGATGCGAGACCACGCCGAGCCAGAAATCATCCTGCGTTAAACCGCAATGCTCACGGGACTGCTGTTTATCAGCAGGATGAAAACGCTGGGTATCTACCCCACTGGGCACCGATGTGCTCTGTGCCATCGGCACACCAATATCAGCCACCTGATGGCGAAGCGCCTCGCCCGTGGTCACAATATGGGCGCAGGCTTTGCGAAACAGCCAGCGGGTCGTCCAGTTGTTACGTGGAACGCCCGACGCATGGCGAGTTCGTACCAGCGGGACGGGATTCGAGAGAGTCAGGTTGGCGAGCGCCACCAGCCAGGTATCCGCAGAATTGTGACTATTGATGACATCTATAGATTTTCGGTTGTCTTTCAACCAACGACGCAGCAACTGCAGATTTTTGAAATTTTTGCGCTTCAGCGGCATCATCACTACCGTCAGCCCCGCTTCACGGGCCAGGGCGTGCAGCGGCGCTGTTTCCGGGCAGAGAATGGTCACCTGATGGCCGCGATGAATAAGCCCTAATGATTCGTTGATAATGCGCAGCGGCTGCCCGCCTTTGCCACCATCTGCTTCAGTGTGAACAATATGCATACATTTCCTGTGAATGGGCTGTAACCGGACTCATACGGGCATTATATACATTGCCAGCAACGGAATGCACAAAGTCAGCATTAAGCGGGAAATCACGGATTATTCTTGCTTACAAACATAGTCCTTCTGTAGTTAAGGTATTTGTGGTACTTTTCCCACGCTTTTATTCCCATCGGATATCCGTGGAATTATCGTATAGCATTGTTAACTAACCGGTATAAAAGCCTAAATCCTTAACCAGTACCATAAATATGACAAATATTCGCAACATCCTGACGGGCCTTTTAGTACCGGCTGTACTGGCTTTGTGTTTTGTCTGGCCAATCCCGAATGACCAGCTTCCTTTTCACCGCAATGGCCTGATCTATCCCATCATCGCTGTGACTCTGGGTCTTTTTTTTAGCTCAACCTCGGCGAAGAAAAACCTTGACGTCAGCAAAATTAAGTTCGTTCTCATCGCGATATGGATATTAACGTTCTATGTCTTGATTAACGGCTTTTTTGTCGCGCCTGATATTAAAGAGATGGTATCGACGTGGGATGGGCAATGGTTGCGCCCGGTATTACTTTTCTGCGCAGGTCTGGTGTTAATCCCAGCCATTCAAACCCAGTATCCTTCTATTTCAGCCGCCCGCTATTTCACGCTGATCGTTCTCTTTTTCTGGGGCGTGGTCTGTATTCATTTACTGGATACACTCTGGCTCTACTGGCGCGACGGTGTGATCCATTGGGGCGAAACGCGGATTGTATACAACCGCACGCGTATGAGTTTCCAGGTGAACATGATCACTGGATTCCTGATTGCGGAACTGTTAGCGCGCGGCTTACTGCATCAACGTTTCTTACGCCTGAAAACGCCGTTCCTGGCCTTCATGCTGATCTGCAACCTGATCTGCACAGCGCTGGTTGATACGCGTTGGGGCACCATCGGCCTGGTCGGCAGTCTCTTCTCGACCTTTGTCCTGCTGAGCCTGCACAGCATGCGTCGTAGTCGGGTGATAATCACCGCTGGTGTGTTATTTATTATATTCATCGCGTCATTGTTGCTAGGTTACACATCCTGGAAAACCGACCCACGCTGGCAGAATCTGGAAACCGATGCTATTACGGGCTGGAACGCCCCTTTAACAAGTTTCTGTTATAACAAAACAAACGGTAGCGTTCCTCGCAACGATGAAGGCCGTGCGATGAACCATTCCAATGGTTGCCGCGCAAGCTATTTCCATCAGGGCTGGAAACTGATTGCAGAACATCCCGCAGGGATGGGGCCGCGCAAAGAAGCGTTCCGCTACGTGCTGCGCCGCGATACCCAGGACAACCGCATTAACATTCCTCACAGCCACTACGGTCTCATTGAATTCGGCATCCAGAATGGGATTGCCGGGATTGCGGGCTGGCTGATTCTGCTGGCAGGCTGCTGGTACGTTGGCTGGCGTGAATTCCGTCATGGCAATACCATGGTCGGGATGTTCTTGCTGCTGTTCACTATCGGTTTCTTCTCCCGAACCATGGTCGATCACAACCTGAAAGATCACTATCTGGAGCAATATCTACTCTTGACCGGGCTGCTTATCGGGATGTGCGCACTGCGTACGACTAAAGGCACAGAGCCCCTCTCCTGAGTACAAATATCGTGCGCCAGTGCCAGTCCGCACTGGCGCACGTATTTCCACCCGAACTCTTTAGCCTGTCGGCTGTCGAATTGCCATCGCACGTTACGGTTGAATACGCTGATCGCTGCAGCACCGCAGAATAATACGGAGTAAGCATGTCTGGAACGCCTCAATTAAGCCTCATTGTCGCCGTATATAATGGTGAATCTTTCCTGAGCGCTTTTTTTGACAGCATTAAGAAACAGAATCTGGAAAGCCTGGAATTGATCGTGGTGAATGACGGTTCCACCGATAATTCTGCGGACATTATCGCGCGCTACGCCAGTGAATTTAGCGATTTTCAGGTCATCGATCAGCCCAACGGCGGCGTCTCTGCCGCCCGTAATACCGGTCTTGCGGTCTCGAAAGGCGAGTATGTCGCTTTCCCGGATATCGACGATGTAATCTATCCCGGCATGTACCCGCGACTGCTGGAGCTCGCCTTTGCCGGAAACCTCGACGTTGCCACCTGTAACGGCACCTACATTTACGATGATGGCCGCCCGTCGAAGAAGATTTTTCCATCCGATAAGCTCGCCTCCACGGACGTTCTCGATGGCCCTATATGGCTACAAATGGCGCTGGAGTCGCGTAAATTCCTGCATGTCACCTGGTTGAATATCTATCGCCATGCCTTTATCAAAGAGCAAGGGTTTACCTTCGAGCACGGTCTGCGCCATCAGGATATTCCGTGGACAACGGAAGTGCTGCTGACCGCCAAACGCGTTCAGTATGTGGATGAAGTCTTTTACGATTATCTGATTCACTCAGCGTCGGTTTCCCATACGCCGGGCACCGACGATACGCGGATGCGCTCATCTCGCCATTACATGAAAATACTGGAGATGCTGGAGGCGATTAATCAGCGCCATCCAGAACAGGTTAAGCGCGTCCCGGCCTGTCACTGGCAAATCGCCAAAGAGGGTTTGGGCATTCTGCACAGTATTAACAATATCGAAGACAAGGCGAAAAAGCGCGAGATTACCCAGGAGCTGTTCGATCGCGGTATCTGGTCAATGATCTGGAAAAACGCGCGCGGCTTGCGTCAACGCTGGCGTCTGGGACGTCGCTACTTCCGTCTTAAAAAAATTCTCGGCTAACGGACATTATGAGCAAACTCAAACTACACGCGGTCTCCCGCGCTGATTTTATTGCTAAAAATTACGCAGATTTCCAGACATTGCTGGATAACCGCGTAAACCCGGACAGCATCCCTGAGCGTTTTTATTGTGGTGGCCGCGGCGGATGGACTTTCCAGACGACGCTGGCGCTGAAACACTATTACGGCGATGACATTGAGTGCTCGTTTGGCTCAGAGTGTCGGGCTGATGCCATCAACCTGATGCATAACGATGACTTTGGCTCACGCGTAAAACCGTGGCGCGGTGTGACCGTGGTAGCGCGTGCCGACCGTCCGCCGGTCATAGGTGCTGATGTCGTGGTGGATCAGAACCCTGAAGTCGATGGTCACAGCAATCGTATTTTCGTACCGTACTGGCCACAGCCCGGTGTAAAACCTCGCGAACGCACGGATGAAACCGTCAAAACCGTGGCCTTCTTTGGTCGCGTCGACAGCTTCCCGGAAGCGTATCGCGAAGGCAACTTCAAACAGCGTCTGGCGGAACAAGGTATCGAATTGCGCATTTCATTCGATAACTGGACGAACTACCAGGATGTGGATGTGTGCATCAGTTTCCGCAAATCGCACGATCACAAACTCGCCCGCAAACCTGCCAGTAAGCTCATCAACAACTGGCTGGGTAAAACGGTCATGGTCTGTGACGACGAGCCCTCTTACCGCGCTATCCGTGAGTCTGAACTGGACTATCTGATCGCTAAAACCCCGGACGAAGCGTTCGAGGCCATTATGCGCTTAAAAAATTCTCCTGAGCTGTATCGTCAGATGCGTGAACAGGGTGATAAACGTCTGCAGGTCTATTCCCGCGAAGCGGTTGCCGCCCGCTGGTATGCCCTGTTTGAGGATATCTGGCGTAAAGGATTGCACAATCGCCCCACACTGGTTCGCGCACTGCGCTTTGGATTTGGTAAAGCCATTCGTCCGCTGACTAAAAAGTTCTGAGTTAGATTGAGTCTGAACATGTTTAAAACATCTACACAATCATCACTCACACCGCGCCGCAATCTCCTGCGCACGCTGGTGTTGACGCTGGCTTTCCTGGTGCTGTTTTCGCTTTCCGAAATCATCATTCTGTTAAAAGACCACGTTTACCAACCCAAAGCCGGGGATATCTCGCTTTATCTGATCATTTCGCTGTTAGCGGCGGTGAGCGCTCGATTCTTCCTCACGCGCCTGCTGCTGGCGGTGACGTTTATCGTGCAGATCTCAGAAGCGGTCTACTATCAGTTTTACGGTCAATTCTATGGCCCAAGCGAAGTCTGGCTGGCGTTCGTTGAAACGAAAGATATCGCCAGCGGGATCACCGACAGCCTCGGCTCGCTGGGCATCTACTTTGCGATCATGATCGTGGCGGTTGTGTTTGCTCTGGTCTTTACCCGCCGGATGGCACCGCAGTGGCATAAATGGCTGGCAATGCCGTGCCTGCTGGCTATCGTGGTGATGTTCGCGGGCCAGTTCTACAAAGCGATCGACGGGCAGATGTATAAATTCAACCCGGATCTCCGCCACTCGCTGCTGCGTAATGGTCTGTCTGCCATGAGCTTCAGCGCCATACGCCTGATACCGGAAGCCCTTTCCGGTGAAAACCAGAGCGTCACCCATTATGAGCCGTACCAGGTTACACCGGTAGAAGGTTCCCAGGCGGGCAAATACTCCATCATTCTGGCGATTGGCGAGAGCCTGAACCCGCACCACGTTAGCGCGCTGGGTTACGATCGTGATACCACGCCGGAACTGAAAGCGCTGATGCAGCAGTATCAGGGGTCTGGTCGTTTGATCGTCTCCAACGCCGTCTCGACGCGCGTCGCCATTCCGATGCTGGTGAATAACCTGCGCGAGCCAGATAACTACGGCGCGTATAAATCGAAATCGACCAATATCTTTGCCAATGCGAAGAAACAAGGTTATCAGACCGCATTCATCTCCGCGCAAGGTCTGGAGGGGCTGAGTAACTGGATCGGCATCCACGATATTGATCTGTGGGAAGACACGCAGATCCGGCCGGCTCCTGATGTCGGCGCAGACGTTGTGCTCACACCGTCAGTGGAAAAAGCGACGCTGGACTGGAACAAACCCTTCCTGATGGTACTTAACAGTCGCGCGCCGCACATTCCTTACGAGCGCAACATTCCTCAGGGCTTCGCCAAATTCTCTTCGCCGCGCCTGAACGATGATGTTGCACAGAAGAAAAATGAGTACGACGACGCCGTGCGTTTGTACGATAAAGAGCTGGCCTCTGCGATTCGTACTACCATGGCGAAATCCAAACTGCCGGTGCTGGTGTTTATCACCTCGGATCACGGGGAGCGCGTGGGCGATGGCGGATTGTTCGGCCACTCCGTCGTTGAGATGCCGATCGCTCAGGTGCCGTTCCTCTATTTCAGCAACGACCCGGCCTATTCCATGAAGGCGATTAGCCCGCAGATCCCGCTGAACCACTTCCAGGTGGCGACGCTGATCAACAAAATGCTGGGCTACTCGGTGAGCAACCCGAATCAGAAAGACGACAGCTTCTTTATCACCGGCGGCGATATTCGCGGCCTGTCGGAGCGGGTGACCTATCATCTGAATGCACTCCCTGAAGCAGAACGTTAATTCGCAAGAGACAAAACGGGCAAGCAATTGCCCGTTTTTTTTTGGGAAAATGAATGCAACACAGCCAAATGCACGAGCAAAAACGCCAAAGAGATAGCTTTAAACCGCCTAAATGCTTAGAATTTGCCCGCCGAAACTAAAAAACGGATAATCGCTTGGAATTGTTGTATACCGCCCTGCTTTACCTCATTCAGCCACTGGTGTGGCTGCGACTGCTGCTTCGTAGCCGTAAGGCGCCTGCGTATCGAAAACGCTGGGCTGAACGTTATGGCTATTGCCGCAACAAAGTCGCCCCGGACGGTATTTTACTGCACTCCGTATCCGTCGGTGAGACGCTGGCGGCAATCCCGCTGGTACGCGCTCTGCGCCACCGCTATCCGTCATTGCCTATCACCGTCACCACGATGACTCCGACCGGCTCCGAACGCGCCATGTCGGCCTTCGGCAAAGACGTGCATCACGTCTACCTGCCGTATGATTTACCCTGCGCCATGAACCGCTTCCTCAACACCGTGCGTCCAAAGCTGGTGATCGTGATGGAAACCGAACTGTGGCCAAATATGATTTCCGCCCTGCATGCCCGTAAAATTCCGCTGGTCGTGGCGAACGCCCGTCTGTCGGAGCGTTCGGCGAAGGGCTACGGCAAGCTGGGCAGCTTTATGCGCCGCCTGCTGTCAAAAATCACGCTGATCGCCGCGCAAAACGAAGAAGATGGCGCACGCTTTATCTCCCTTGGACTGAAGCGTAATCAGCTCGCCGTCACCGGCAGCCTGAAATTTGATATTTCCGTCACGCCGGAACTCGCCGCCCGCGCAGTCACGTTACGTCGCCAGTGGGCACCGCGTCGTCAGGTGTGGATTGCCACCAGTACTCACGACGGCGAAGAAGAGATTATCCTGCAGGCCCATCGCCAGCTGCTGGCGAAATTCCCGGACCTCCTGCTGATTCTGGTCCCTCGCCATCCGGAGCGCTTCAAAGATGCCCGTGAAATGGTGCAGAAAGCCGGATTTAGCTTCACCCTGCGTAGCAGCGGCGAGATCCCGTCTGGCAGCACTCAGGTGGTGATTGGCGATACGATGGGCGAACTGATGCTGCTGTACGGAATTGCCGATCTGGCCTTCGTCGGCGGAAGCCTGGTTGAGCGCGGCGGCCACAACCCGCTGGAGCCGGCCGCACACGCGATTCCGGTGCTCATGGGTCCGCATATTTTTAACTTCAAAGATATCTGCGCTAAATTGCAGCAAGCCGACGGCTTAATTACCGTAACGGATGTGGATTCTGTCGTGAAAGAGGTTTCTACTCTGCTCACCGACGAAGATTATCGCCTGTGGTATGGCCGCCATGCCGTCGAAGTGCTGCATCAGAACCAGGGTGCCTTGACCCGTCTGCTGCAACTTCTGCAACCTTATCTGCCTCAGCGGAGTCACTAATGTCGACGCGTCTGTCGGTCATAATGATCGCCAAAAACGCCGCTGACCTGCTTCCGGACTGCCTGGCGTCTGTCGCCTGGGCCGACGAAATTGTCCTCCTCGATTCAGGCAGCGAGGACAACACCACGGAAATCGCCCGCGTTGCGGGAGCGAAAGTCTTTGTCGATACAGACTGGCAGGGTTACGGCATTCAGCGCCAGCGTGCGCAATCTTTTGCCACCGGTGACTACGTGCTGATGATCGATACCGACGAGCGCGTCACACCGGAACTTCAGCAATCTTTACAGTCCGTTCTGGCTGCGCCCCAGCCTGGCGCCGTTTACAGTATCGCCCGCCAAAACTATTTCCTTGGTCGTTTCATGCGCCACAGCGGCTGGTATCCAGACCGCGTGATGCGCCTGTATGAGCGCGAGCGCTACCAGTACAACAGCAATCTGGTGCACGAGTCGCTGGAGTGCGCGAGCGCAAAGGTCATCCCGCTGTCAGGCGATTTACGCCATCTCACCTGCCGGGACTTTGCCAGCTTCCAGCGCAAACAGCTCAGCTACGCAACCGCATGGGCGCAGGAGCGTCATCAGCGCGGCAAGAAGGCCTCGATTGCCGGAATCTTCGCCCACACGCTGGGGGCGTTTCTCAAAACGCTGATACTGCGTGCAGGCGTGCTGGATGGTAAACAGGGCTGGCTACTGGCAGTGGTGAATGCGCAGTATACTTTCAACAAATACACCGAGCTGTGGGCTTTGAACCGCGGCTACTCAGAGAAAGCGTGAGCCATGAGCACAAAAGCGATTTATCCGGGTACCTTCGATCCGATCACTAACGGTCATCTTGATATCATCACCCGCGCAGCGAGCATGTTCGATCGGGTGATTCTGGCCATTGCCGCCAGCCCAAGTAAAAAGCCGATGTTCGATCTGGATGAACGCGTCGCGCTGGCGACCGCTGCGATTGCGCATCTGCCAAATGTGGAAGTGGTGGGTTTTAGCGATCTGATGGCGAATTTCGCCCGCGCACAGCAGGCTACTATCCTGATTCGCGGGCTTCGCGCCGTGGCCGATTTTGAATATGAAATGCAGCTGGCGCACATGAACCGTCATTTGATGCCGGAACTTGAAAGCGTGTTCCTGATGCCGTCAAAAGAGTGGTCGTTTATCTCATCGTCTCTGGTAAAAGAGGTGGCGCGCCACGGGGGCGATGTGACGCACTTCCTGCCAGCGAACGTCCATCAGGCGTTGATGGATAAGCTCAAATAATTCACTTCTGGCACTGGCGGCAGTAAAACGTCGCCCGCTGCGCATGTTTCGACGCCACTATCGGCGTGCCACACACTCTGCACGGCTCCCCTTTTCGACCATACACCTGCAGCTCCTGAGCAAAATAGCCCGGTTTACCGTCGCTTTGCAGGAAATCCTTCAGCGTGGTTCCTCCTTGCTCGATCGAGCGCAGCAGGACGGCTTTAATCACCTTCACCAGCAATGTGCACTCTTGATCGGAAAGCGAAGAGGCGAGCCGATCGGGATGGATCCCGGCAGCAAACAGGGATTCACTGGCATAAATGTTACCGACACCCACCACCAGCTTGTTATCCATCAGCCAGGGTTTAATCGGGGTTTTCTTCTTCGCGCACTTCGCCTTCAGGTAGTCGGCGTTGAAATCCGAACTGAGTGGCTCAGGGCCAAGATGGGCCAGCACGTTGTGCCCTTCCAGCTCTTTGGTCCATAGCCATGCGCCAAAGCGGCGAGGATCGGTGTAACGCAACACTTTGCCGTTGCTCATCACCAGATCAACGTGGTCGTGTTTTTCGGCGGGTAACTCTTCAGTGAGAATTCGCAGGCTCCCGGACATCCCCAGGTGGATGATGATCCAGCCATCGGGTAATTCCAGCAGCAGATACTTGGCGCGACGCTGCACGCTGAGCACAGGCTTATCACTGAGAGCGTGGATCTCATCGGAAACGGGCCAGCGCAGGCGGCCATTACGGACGACAGCGTGAAGAATGGTTGCACCCACCAGATGAGGCTCAATTCCACGGCGGCTGGTCTCTACCTCAGGTAATTCAGGCATGTTTCCTCCATTGAGATACACAGAATGCAAAAAACCCCGCGATTGCGGGGTTTTTCTTCAAAGAAAACTAAAATTATTTGATTTTAGCTTCTTTGTACAGCACGTGCTGACGGACAACTGGATCGAACTTTTTCAGTTCCAGTTTTTCCGGCTTAGTACGCTTGTTCTTCGTGGTGGTGTAGAAGTGACCTGTACCAGCAGAAGAAACCAGCTTGATTTTCTCACGAATACCTTTAGCCATGATTTATTTCCTCGTTAAGTACTTAGTACTTTTCGCCACGGGCACGCAGTTCGGACAGAACTGTATCGATGCCTTTCTTATCAATAACACGCATACCTTTAGCAGATACACGCAGGGTGACAAAACGCTTCTCGCTCTCAACCCAAAAACGGTGAGAGTGCAGGTTCGGCAGGAAACGGCGTTTAGTCGCGTTCAGTGCGTGGGAACGGTTGTTACCGGTCACCGGACGCTTGCCAGTAACTTGGCAGACTCGGGACATGTCTATTCTCCAAAAATCAAATTAGCTCGAGCTTCGTATGGGGTATCGGCGCCTCGTCAGGCTTTACAGCCCGGTCATCGCGGTTCTAAGCGAACTCTCGATTGCCAGGCCCAAATGCCAAACCCGAGATTCTCAAAGGTGGCGTAGTATACGCTGACTCGACGATGTGCTCAAGTCCCGAACAGACAAAGATCCCGATGGATCGCGCGAAATGGTCTAAATCCAACCATATTCGGCAAAAGAAACATACTCTCCCCGACCGATAACTAAATGGTCAAGCACACGAATGTCCATGAATTGACAGCATTTGATGATACGCTCAGTGATCTCTTTGTCGGCTTGACTTGGTTTAGCGCAACCCGAGGGGTGATTATGCGCGAGGATCACGGCGGCTGCATTCACTTTTATCGCTTCACGCACAATTTCTCGCGGATGCACCTCCACATGACTCAAGGTACCCGAGAATAAACGGCAATGTTTTAGCACCCGGTTTTGGTTATCGAGGAAGATCACCATAAAGATCTCGCGCTCAACATCAGAAAGCTGGCTCTGCAAAAAATCCCGCGTCATTTCAGGGCTTATCAGGGGATTATCCTCAAGCATACGCACGCTGTGATAGCGCCTCGACAGCTCGGCAATCCCTTTTAGCTGGGCAAATTTAGCCAAGCCTATCCCCTCGACATGCTTAAATTCTGCAAGCTCGGCGTTGAGCAGGCCGTAGAGCGAGCCAAAATGCTCAAGCAGCTGCTGCGCCAGTACAAAAACACTCTTCCCGGACGTGCCGGTGCGCAAAAAGAGTGCCAGCAGTTCGGTATCCGTCAGAGACGTAATGCCGGAGTGCAGCATTTTTTCTCGCGGCAAGAGCGGCAATGTGAAATCCATATCCCTTCTCCCTTTTTCTTTCATCCTGACACAGGATTCGTGGCCGCTCGACAGGCTCTTATCGTTCTTGCGTAGCGCCTCGCAAAGCGAGGCACGCACAAAATCACGCCACTTTTGGGATTGTGATAAAATGCCCGCTCTCTGGTGAAACCCAACAGGAAAGAATCATGATGAGCCTGGCCGGTAAAAAAATCGTTCTTGGCGTGAGCGGCGGCATTGCCGCCTATAAAGCGCCAGAACTGGTGCGCCGTTTGCGCGAGCGCGGGGCCGATGTGCGGGTCGCGATAACCGAAGGCGGCAAAGCCTTTATCACCCCCCTGAGTTTGCAGGCAGTTTCTGGATACCCGGTCTCTGACAGTCTGCTGGACCCTGCGGCAGAAGCCGCCATGGGCCATATTGAGCTTGGCAAGTGGGCAGACCTGGTGATCCTCGCCCCCGCGACGGCTGATTTAATCGCCCGCGTCGCCGCCGGTATGGCAAACGATCTGGTCTCTACCATTTGCCTGGCCACACCCGCTCCGGTCGCCGTGGTGCCTGCCATGAACCAGCAGATGTATCGCAACGCCGCTACCCAGCATAATCTTGACGTGTTGGCCTCTCGCGGCCTGCTGATTTGGGGCCCGGACAGCGGCAGTCAAGCCTGCGGTGATATCGGCCCAGGCCGTATGCTAGACCCTCTTGCCATTGTCGATATGGCTGCGGCCCATTTTGCCCCTGTCAACGACCTGCAACATCTCAACATCATGATTACCGCGGGCCCCACGCGTGAACCCCTGGACCCGGTGCGTTATATCACCAATCACAGCTCCGGTAAGATGGGCTTCGCTATCGCCGCAGCGGCGGCAAAACGCGGGGCGACGGTCACGCTGGTGAGCGGGCCGGTCTCGTTGCCCACGCCATCGTCTGTGCAGCGAATCGACGTAACCACAGCGCTGGAAATGGAAGCCGCTGTCCAGGCGCACGCGCAAAAACAGCACATATTTATCGGCTGCGCCGCCGTTGCGGATTACCGCGCAGAAACCATTGCTGACGCAAAAATTAAAAAGCAAGGCGATGAATTAACGATAAAAATGGTGAAAAACCCGGATATCGTCGCGGGCGTTGCTGCATTAAAAATGCATCGACCTTACGTCGTTGGATTTGCCGCAGAAACGAATAATGTGGAAGAATACGCCCGGCAAAAACGTACCCGCAAAAATCTCGATTTGATTTGTGCGAATGATGTATCGCTGGCGACACAAGGATTTAATAGCGACAGCAATGCACTGCACCTTTTCTGGCAGGATGGAGAGAAAGTCTTACCGCTTGAGCGCAAGGAACTCCTGGGCCAACAATTACTGGACGAGATCGTTACCCGTTATGATGAAAAAAATCGACGTTAAGATTCTGGACCCGCGCGTTGGCCAGCAATTTCCGCTGCCAACTTATGCCACCACCGGCTCTGCTGGTCTTGACCTGCGTGCCTGTCTCGATGACGCCGTAGAGCTGGCACCGGGTGCCACTACGCTTATCCCAACTGGTCTGGCGATTCACATTGCCGACTCGTCACTGGCGGCGGTGATCCTCCCTCGCTCAGGTCTTGGTCATAAGCATGGTATCGTGCTGGGCAATCTGGTTGGGCTTATCGATTCTGACTACCAGGGTCAGCTGATGGTCTCTGTCTGGAACCGTGGCCAGGATAGCTTCACCATTGAGCCGGGCGAACGTATCGCACAGATGGTCTTTGTGCCAGTGGTTCAGGCAGAATTTAACCTGGTGGAAGATTTTGATGCCACCGATCGCGGCGAAGGCGGCTTCGGCCACTCAGGGCGCAAATAAGCCTAACAGTACGCATCTCACAGCGTAATAACGCGATAACACACCGCAAACAACAGTTTGCGGTCGCTGTGTGGATGCCAGCCGTAAAAGCGCGTATTTTCAGGGGTATTTTGTAACATGGCAGAAAAACAAACCGCGAAAAGGAATCGTCGCGAAGAAATACTTCAATCTCTGGCTCTGATGCTTGAATCCAGCGATGGCAGCCAACGCATCACCACCGCGAAACTGGCCGCCTCTGTTGGCGTATCAGAAGCGGCGCTCTATCGTCATTTCCCCAGCAAAACGCGGATGTTTGACAGTCTGATCGAATTTATCGAAGACAGCCTGATCACCCGCATCAATCTGATTTTAAAAGATGAAAAAGACACGACCGCACGCCTGCGTCTGATTGTGCTGCTGATTTTGGGTTTTGGTGAGCGCAATCCGGGTTTAACCCGCATTCTGACCGGTCATGCACTTATGTTTGAGCAGGACAAACTTCAGGGGCGCATCAACCAGCTGTTCGAGCGCATTGAAGCGCAGCTGCGGCAGGTTTTGCGTGAAAAGAAAATGCGTGAAGGCGAAGGTTACGTTACTGACGAAACCTTGCTGGCCGGGCAACTTCTGGCTTTCTGCGAGGGGATGCTCTCCCGCTTTGTGCGCAGCGAGTTCAAATATCGCCCGACGGACGATTTCGACACTCGCTGGCCGTTAGTGGCTGCTCAACTGCAGTAAATCTTATCCGGCCTACGTGATGCGTAGGCCCGGTAAGCGCAGTGCCACCGGGCAATTCACTCAAACGCCAAACGCTTCCCGATACGCCTGCACTGACGCCAGGTGATCCGCCATTTCAGGCTTCTCTTCCAGATAGGCAATCAGGTCTTTCAGCGTGATGATCGACGTCACTTTGCAGTGGTAGTCGCGCTCGACTTCCTGAATCGCCGAGATCTCGCCACGGCCACGCTCCTGACGATCCAGAGAGATAAGCACGCCAGCCAGCGTTGCGCCGTTAGCCTGAATGATCTCCATGGATTCACGGATCGCTGTTCCTGCGGTGATCACGTCGTCCACCAGCATCACCCGGCCCTGCAACGGGCTGCCGACCAGGTTGCCGCCTTCACCGTGCGTTTTGGCTTCTTTACGGTTGAAGCAGTACGGCAGGTCTCGATCGTGGTGTTCCGCTAACGCCACCGCCGTCGTGGTCGCGATTGGAATCCCTTTATAAGCCGGACCAAACAGCAGATCGAAATCAATCCCGGAATCCACCAGCGCTTCGGCGTAGAAACGGCCTAACAAAGCCAGATCGCGCCCGGTATTAAACAGGCCGGCATTGAAGAAATAGGGGCTTTTGCGCCCGGATTTCAGCGTAAATTCGCCGAACTTAAGAACCTGCTTGTTAAGCGCAAACTCAATAAACTGGCGCTGATAGGGTTTCATGGATTTGCTCCTCATCTTACTTATCATCATTTTGGTTTACGCTACATCATTCACGCCCTATCGGCAGCCGACACAGAGACGGCGCTCAGGATGAAGCATAAAAAAAAGGGCGACAACGTCGCCCTTACATCAATTTTCTAACGCCGCTTTCTGCGCCGCGACAATGGATTCGATTCCCCCTCGGGCTAACGCCAGCAAGGTAAGAAGCTCTTCGTGGGTGAACGGCTCGCCTTCTGCCGTGCCCTGCACCTCAATAATGCGACCGTCTTCGGTCATCACGACGTTCATGTCGGTTTCTGCGGCGGAGTCTTCAACGTACTCAAGATCGCAAAGGGCTTCGCCTTTTACAATCCCAACGGAGACAGCGGCCACCATCCCTTTCATTGGGTTGGTTTTCAGTTTACCGGCGGCAACCAGCTTGTTCAGCGCATCGGCAAGCGCCACGCAAGCGCCGGTGATGGACGCGGTACGCGTACCACCATCAGCCTGAATCACGTCGCAGTCCAGCGTGATGGTGAATTCGCCCAATGTTTTCAGATCCACCGCCGCGCGCAGTGCGCGAGCAATCAGACGCTGAATTTCCATCGTGCGGCCACCCTGCTTCCCTTTTGCCGCTTCGCGAGCGTTACGGGTGTGGGTCGCACGAGGAAGCATGCCATATTCGGCAGTGATCCAGCCTTGGCCCTGACCTTTCAGAAAACGCGGAACGCCTTCATCGATAGAGGCGGTGCACAGCACTTTGGTGTTACCGAATTCAACAAGCACGGAGCCTTCAGCGTGTATTGTATAGTTACGGGTCAGGGTGACGGGGCGCACCTGATTGGCGCTACGGCCTGCTGGACGCATGATGATATCTCCGGCTTGAAACGAATGTGGCTGCGCATTATACGGATTAAACGCGCTTATTCCTATCCTGAGAAAGCCCCGAAAGCTATAATCCCCCCATCTCTCCTCTAAAAACGGACATGTTTATGATTCGCAGTATGACCGCCTACGCCCGGCGTGAAATCAAGGGTAGCTGGGGTAGCGCTACCTGGGAAATGCGCTCGGTAAACCAGCGCTATCTGGAAACGTATTTCCGTATGCCGGAGCAGTTTCGCAGCCTCGAGCCGGTTGTTCGCGAACGCATTCGTGCTCGCCTGACGCGCGGTAAAGTGGAATGCAACCTGCGTTTTGAACCCGACGCGAGCGCGCAAGGGGAGCTGATCCTCAATGAAAAACTGGCCAAACAGCTGGTGAATGCTGCGAACTGGGTCAAGATGCAGAGCGACGAAGGCGAAATCAATCCTGTTGATATCCTCCGCTGGCCAGGCGTGATGGCCGCAGGAGAGCAGGATCTGGATGCAATTACCACTGAAATTCTGGGTGCGCTTGATGGCGCATTAGATGATTTTATCGTCGCCCGTGAAACCGAAGGTCAGGCGCTGAAAGCGATGATTGAGCAGCGTCTGGAAGGTGTCAGCGCAGAAGTCCTGAAAGTACGCGCGCACATGCCAGAAGTCCTCCAGTGGCAGCGCGAGCGCCTGCTTGCCCGGCTCGAAGATGCAGAAGTTCAGCTGGAAAATACCCGTCTGGAGCAGGAACTGGTCCTGATGGCCCAGCGTGTTGACGTGGCCGAAGAGCTGGATCGTCTGGAAGCGCACGTCAAAGAGACCTACAACATTCTGAAGAAAAAAGAAGCCGTGGGTCGTCGTCTCGATTTCATGATGCAGGAATTCAACCGCGAGTCGAACACCTTGGCATCCAAATCAATCAACGCCGAAGTGACCACATCTGCGATTGAGCTGAAGGTGCTGATTGAGCAAATGCGCGAGCAGATTCAGAACATTGAATAATCGCCAGGGTAGCTCAACGTGAGCTACCCATTACTTTTTCTCATGCTGATAATTCCTTCTCATTCAAAAAAACCTTTCACTCTACTGATAAAATACTCAGCGATTAATTAGTTTAACTAAGCCAAATCGGCTCACTTTAGAAAATCTCAATCGTGATCTAAGCCACAAAAGGCTACTCTGCCACCAGTTTTTCTGGAGGCGATAATGCTTTTACACATTCTCTATCTGGTCGGTATCACCGCTGAAGCCATGACCGGTGCGCTGGCTGCTGGGCGCCGTCGTATGGACACCTTCGGTGTCATCATTATCGCCACCGCTACGGCACTCGGTGGAGGATCTGTCCGTGATATCTTGCTGGGACACTATCCACTCGGTTGGGTCAAACATCCTGAGTATGTTGTGATCGTTGCTGTCGCCGCGGTTCTGACGACGATTGCCGCCCCTGTGATGCCTCATCTGCGCCGTCTGTTTTTGGTACTGGACGCATTAGGGCTGATCGTGTTTTCCATTATTGGTGCGCAAATTGCGCTGGATATGGGTGAAGGCCCGATCATTGCCATCATCGCCGCTGTGGTCACGGGCGTGTTTGGCGGTGTGCTGCGCGATATGTTCTGTAAACGCATTCCGCTGGTGTTCCAGAAAGAGCTCTACGCTGGCATTTCGTTCGCCTCAGCCGTGCTGTACATTGCGCTACAGCATTATGTGTCGAGCCATGATGTTGTCGTCATTGCCACCCTGCTGTTTGGTTTTACCGCGCGCATGTTGGCGTTGCGCCTAAAACTTGGGCTTCCGGTGTTTCATTACACCCATGACTCGCACTAAGTAACGTAATAGAGAGGCAACAAGTATTAATCAGCACGTTTCGTAGGCTTATATTAAATCGAAAAACGATTACAATAACCGCCTGTAACCGTCCTGGAAATATGCGTTAAGAACCGATGTCACTTGCTAAAGCCTCTGCCCTCATCCTGGATAAAAAACTCAGCAGTCATTTTTTAATCCTGTTGATGATCTCTGTATTGATACAAGTGTGGCCAGTGTACTTCACGCAGCCTGCACGCTTTGTTGTGCGCATTGCGATTTGCAATGGCCTGCTTTTACTTGGCGCGTCAGCCCTTTATCGCTACCTTCCCGGTAAAATTATTGCCTTTCTTCTTACGGCCCTCCTGACGCTTAATTTTGCGATCGCATTCAGTACCTGGAATGTTTATCAGAGCGAATTCAACACCGTTTTTGCGATGAGTATTCTGGCGACCCACGTAGCCGAAGCGAAAAGTATGTCCGGGCTGTATTTAAACAGCTTCCCTGTCATCGCGGCCTATTTTGTTATCACCTGGTATGCCATTAAGTCACTGAGCGAAAACCTGTCAGACAGGGCAAAAATCATCAGCTTGGTGTTGTTGGTGGGCTATATAGGCTGGTATTCAACTGCTAACTGGTTGAAAAAACGTAAAGACCTGGAAGTTTATTACCCGTTGAGTGCACGCATCCTGACGAACACGCCATTTTACACAGGCTCGGAATTTATTATTGCCCACCGAGATAGCGCACTGGCTGAAAAAATTAGCCAGAAGCAAGTGCACTATCCCGCCCTGCAGTACCATCAGACGGGTATCGAAAACTATGTGGTGATCGTTGGAGAATCTGCTCGCCGCAGTAATATGCAGCTTTATGGTTTCAACCAGGAGACCACGCCAGTTGAATCAGCGTATGCAAAGAATGCTCTGATCTTTACCCACGCTATTGCTCCGGCGTCAGCCACGGTGCTGGCAGTCCCAATGATACTGAGTAAAGCCGATCCTGATAACTTTACGGTCGACAAACTCGCCGACAATATCGTCAGCATTGCCAAAAAATCTGGTTATTACACGGAATGGATCAGCGCGCAGGGCAACTCAGGAAAGAGTAATAATTATATTGTCGCGATTGCCTCTGCGAGCCATAAAGCACAGTGGATTAACACGCAGTATGACACCGAACTTTTACCTGCCCTGGATGAAGCGCTGAAAAAACCGGGTAAGAAATTCATCGTATTGCATATTAATGGCAGTCATGAGATGGCGTGTGACCGCTATCCCGCGTCCGCTCAGGTACTCAATACGGGAAATAAGTACGAAGATTGCTACAACAATGCGATTCGCTTTACCGACGCATTTATTGGTGAGGTGGCAAAACGCCTGCAAAATAGCGCCTCTTCTCTTCTCTATTTCTCCGACCATGGGCTGGAAAAAAACCCACAGCTGGAATCCATCTACATGCATGGCTCACGTAATCCTAGCAAAGAGGCGTACGAAGTCCCGCAGTTTATCTGGTACAGCCAGCCCGCGCTCTCCAGCCAGCAACGTCAACTGGGCTGGGTACCAGGATACTGGTCCACCGCAAACAATTATTGGCTTATGCTGAGTTGGCTTGGCATCTCCACGGGCGCTGAGAACTGCCGTTCGGTTCTGGAAACCTGCTATCAGGAATCAACATTGCTTCCGGTAATGGACGGTGGTCGACATATCTTCGACTACGACCAGCTTCGGGATACTTTTAGCTCGCCAGACAAAAAAACACCATGGCGTAAGGCTAAGGCCGGTTCGCTCTAAAACCCCTGGATGCCTTGCGTTCGCAGCCAGACTGCCATAGCCGCGATAGCTGGATCGTGAAAAAACTCGACCAGCTTTCGTGCTTTCTCCGGGCCGATACCGGGAAGCAGGCGCCAGCTCACCGCCTCTTTGTCGCGTAATTGCTGCCATGAATGTTCTGTCAGCGCTTTTGCTGCAGCTTGCGGCAGCGGCACACTTAGCGCACCAATCCATCGCATAAAAGGCTGATGACGCACCCGCTCAAAACGATGCCATAGCTGTAATCCCCGCGAAGCATTTAAGCCTGGCGTATTCTGGAGCTGCTCCTGAGTCAGCGACAGCCAGGAGAAAATATGTTCGAAATGATGAGCCTGATGTAATAGCCGCCAGCCTGACTCACCCAGTCCTTCGATATCGAGTATTTGCTTCGAACTCAGCCAGACTAACCGGGCAAAAAACTGTTCCAGACATTCTGGCGACGCATAAAAGCAGGTCAGCGGGCTAAAATGTGAGGACGGTGGCGTCGGTTTTACACGGTCAACTCCCCGCCACACAACCTTATCCAGCCGGGGTATGCCCTGCCCCGCCAGACTCACCAGTACCTGATCGCCAGGCGCGATATCCAGCGTCCGCCAGCGCCCTACGGAACCGAGACTCACTCGCTGTACCCGTTTGTCATCCAGTTGCACAGGTTCAAGAGAGGCGACAACAGAGATCTTGCCCGTTCGCCCAACGGCAAACTGAATGGCTTTAACCTCGGCAAGCTGTGAGACCGGCGAATACTTCCATGCAACGACCCAGTCTCCTGCTCCAGGCTGCCAGTGCTCACCCGTAGGTTCGATTGCGGAACGCACCACAATGCCGTCCGTGGCAAAGGGCAAAACGGATGTCAGCCAATCGGTTTTGTTTTGCTCCACCTCTTCTGCGGTTCGGACTGCGCGCGTATAACGCCCGGTCAGAGAAAACCCCGCTTTCGCCAGTTCAGCGACACGCTGCGGCATTGAAGAGGGGCCATCGGGCCAGGCCCAGATAAAAACGCCGATTTTATCCAGCGTCGGCTTGCCACTCTGGCGCATCATCATGCCAGCGACTTTAGCGCGCGCATTCATTCCCCCTTTCTGCTGCTGGATATGCCCTTCGCTGCGTAAAAACAGTTCGCCCTGCAAAATACTGTCCGCCAGTGCTCCCTGCAGAGTTAACGGAATCGACGGTATTTTTTGCACCTGCGCCGTCCAGTCCTCTCCTTTCATTCCATCGCCACGACTAATCGCCTGCACTAACTTGCCCTTGCGATAGATCAGCGTCACCGCCACACCATCTACTTTCGGCTGCACCCACAGATCGTGGTGCGCTTTCATCCACTGGCGTAACTCATTAATCCCCACAACCTTATGCACACCCGTATGCGCAATAGGGTGTTTCACCGTCCCACTGGCAGGTGGGATATCATCGGAAGTGGGTTCGTTGTTGAAGCAAAAGCGCCATTGCGCGAGCCGCGCACTAAGCTGATCGTAAACCTCATCGCTGACCTCGCTTTTCCCCTCCTGCCAGTACGCCTCACTCCAGCGGGCGATCTGCGCACTCAGTTTTGCCATTTCCTGATCTGCTTTAGCATGCGACCAGGCGGGGCAAACCGCCATCACGCAGCCATTCCACAGCATCAATACCAATCCAGCCCATTTCCACATCGCGATACCTCCCTGTTTTGCGAAAGGTATAACCCTGCTGTTTTAACCTGGCTAGCGGCAAAACCACGATTTACGAGCCTGCTTCCGCGTTATGTTCTGATTGCAGCAAACGGCGGGTAAAACCGGAAAACGATACGCAAAAATCAACAATCCCGAGGAAAAAGTGTGACAAAGACTACGTCACAGAGCAGTGACGTGTATAATAAGCCCGTATGTAGGACTTCTTCGCTAACACATACAAAAGACTCTCATGGCTCAAGGCACGCTTTATATTGTTTCTGCCCCTAGTGGCGCGGGTAAATCCAGCCTGATTCAGGCGCTGTTAAAAACCCAACCGTTGTACGATACGCAAGTTTCGGTTTCTCACACCACGCGGGCACCGCGTCCGGGTGAAGTACACGGTGAACACTATTTCTTTGTGAATCACGATGAATTCAGAACGATGATTGGCAGAGACGCGTTCCTTGAACACGCTGAAGTATTCGGAAATTTCTACGGGACATCCCGTGAAACCATCGAGCAGGTCCTGGCAACCGGCGTCAATGTGTTCCTGGATATCGACTGGCAGGGCGCACAGCAGATTCGTGCGAAGATGCCGCAAGCGCGGAGCATCTTTATTCTGCCGCCGTCGAAAGATGAGCTTGACCGTCGCCTGCGTGGCCGCGGCCAGGACAGCGAAGAAGTTATCGCAAAACGTATGGCGCAGGCAGTTGCAGAAATGAGCCATTACGCCGAATATGATTACCTTATTGTGAATGATGATTTTGATACTGCCCTGGGCGATCTGAAAACCATTATTCGCGCAGAACGTCTGCGTATGAGCCGCCAGAAGCAGCGACATGACGCATTAATCACCAAACTGTTGGCAGACTGAACCCACATTCAGTATCATGCCCAGTCATTTCTTCATCTGTGGAGCATTTTAAGTATGGCACGCGTAACTGTTCAGGACGCTGTAGAGAAAATTGGTAACCGTTTTGACCTGGTACTGGTCGCCGCGCGTCGCGCTCGTCAGATGCAGTCCGGCGGCAAAGATCCACTGGTACCAGAAGAAAACGATAAAACCACCGTGATCGCACTGCGCGAAATCGAAGAAGGTCTGATCAACAACCAGATCCTCGACGTACGTGAGCGCCAGGAGCAGCAAGAGCAGGAAGCCGCAGAACTGCAGGCCGTAACCGCCATTGCTGAAGGCCGTCGTTAATTAAACCTGCGGGTCGCCCTTGTATCTGTTTGAAAGCCTGAATCAACTGATTCAAACCTACCTGCCTGAAGACCAGATTAAGCGTCTTCAGCAGGCGTATCTCGTTGCACGTGACGCTCACGAGGGCCAAACACGTTCAAGCGGTGAACCCTATATCACGCACCCGGTAGCGGTGGCCTGTATTCTGGCCGAGATGAAACTCGACTATGAAACGCTGATGGCCGCGCTGCTGCATGACGTGATCGAAGATACCCCCGCCACCTACCAGGATATGGAACAGCTGTTTGGTAAAAGCGTTGCCGAACTGGTGGAAGGGGTCTCTAAGCTTGATAAGTTGAAATTCCGCGATAAGAAAGAGGCGCAAGCCGAAAACTTTCGCAAGATGATTATGGCGATGGTGCAGGATATCCGCGTCATTCTCATCAAACTCGCTGACCGTACTCACAATATGCGCACGCTGGGCTCATTACGCCCCGATAAACGTCGCCGCATCGCCCGTGAAACCCTCGAAATTTATAGCCCGCTGGCACACCGTTTAGGTATCCATCACATTAAAACTGAGCTTGAAGAGCTGGGTTTTGAAGCGTTGTACCCAAACCGCTATCGCGTGATTAAAGAGGTGGTTAAAGCCGCGCGCGGCAACCGTAAAGAGATGATTCAGAAGATCCTCTCTGAAATCGAAGGGCGTTTGCAGGAAGCGGGAATTCCGTGTCGCGTCAGCGGTCGCGAAAAGCACTTGTACTCCATCTACTGCAAAATGGTGCTGAAAGAGCAGCGTTTTCACTCGATCATGGACATCTACGCGTTCCGCGTCATCGTTCATGATTCCGACACCTGCTACCGCGTTCTCGGTCAGATGCACAGCCTCTACAAACCGCGTCCGGGGCGCGTTAAAGACTATATTGCCATTCCAAAAGCGAACGGCTATCAATCTTTGCACACCTCGATGATCGGGCCGCACGGCGTACCTGTTGAGGTACAAATCCGTACCGAAGACATGGACCAGATGGCGGAAATGGGTGTTGCTGCGCACTGGGCTTATAAAGAGCACGGTGAAACCAGTACCACCGCGCAAATCCGCGCCCAGCGCTGGATGCAAAGCCTGCTTGAACTTCAGCAGAGCGCCGGTAGTTCGTTTGAATTTATCGAGAGCGTTAAATCCGATCTCTTCCCGGATGAGATTTACGTTTTCACGCCAGAAGGGCGCATTGTCGAGCTGCCTGCTGGCGCAACGCCGGTCGACTTCGCTTACGCGGTGCATACCGATATTGGTCATGCCTGCGTGGGCGCACGTGTCGACAGACAGCCGTATCCGCTGTCTCAGCCGCTCACCAGCGGTCAGACCGTCGAAATTATTACCGCACCGGGCGCCCGCCCAAATGCCGCATGGCTTAACTTCGTCGTCAGTTCGAAAGCACGCGCGAAGATCCGTCAGCTGCTGAAAAACCTCAAACGTGACGACTCCGTCAGCCTGGGCCGTCGCCTGCTCAACCATGCGTTGGGTGGCAGCCGCAAGCTGGCCGAAATTCCGCCAGAGAACATTCAGCGAGAGCTGGAGCGCATGAAGCTCGCCTCGCTTGACGATCTGCTGGCAGAAATCGGCCTGGGTAATGCAATGAGCGTTGTCGTGGCGAAGAACCTCCAGCAGGGCGAAGCCTCCGCTGTGCAGCCCACCACGCAGGGGCATGGCCATCTGCCGATCAAAGGTGCGGATGGGGTGCTTATCACCTTCGCTAAATGCTGCCGACCGATTCCTGGCGACCCAATCATCGCCCACGTCAGCCCAGGTAAAGGGCTGGTTATCCATCACGAGTCCTGCCGTAACATCCGTGGCTATCAAAAAGAGCCAGAGAAGTTCATGGCCGTTGAGTGGGATAAAGAGACCGAGCAAGAATTTATCACCGAAATTAAGGTCGATATGTTCAACCACCAGGGCGCGCTGGCAAACCTGACGGCGGCGATCAACACGGCTTCTTCCAACATTCAGAGCCTGAATACGGAAGAAAAAGATGGCCGCGTTTACAGCGCCTTTATTCGTCTGACTGCGCGCGATCGTGTGCATCTGGCGAATATCATGCGCAAAATCCGCGTGATGCCGGACGTCATTAAAGTCACCCGTAACCGAAACTAGGATAATGAATTCAGAACGTTATGCACGTATCTGTGAGATGCTCGCCAGACGCCAGCCCGATCTGACAGTCTGCATGGAGCAGGTCCATAAACCTCATAACGTCTCCGCCATCGTCCGCACCGCGGACGCCGTTGGCGTGCATGAAGTTCACGCAGTCTGGCCGGGTAAAAATATGCGCACCATGGCCTCCAGCGCGGCAGGCAGCAACAGCTGGGTAACGGTAAAAACCCACCCCACGATAGCGGATGCTGTCACGCAGCTGAAAAGCAGCGGGATGCAAATCCTGGCGACCCACCTTTCCGATAAAGCCGTCGATTTTCGCGACATTGATTACACCCGACCGACCTGCATTCTGATGGGTCAGGAGAAAACCGGGATCACGCAAGAAGCGTTAGATCTGGCGGATCAGGATATCATTATCCCGATGATTGGCATGGTGCAGTCGCTGAATGTCTCTGTCGCCTCTGCGCTGATTCTGTATGAAGCCCAGCGCCAGCGTCAGAACGCAGGTATGTACGAACGCGAAAACAGCATGCTTCCAGAAGTTGAACAGCAGCGTCTGCTGTTTGAAGGCGGCTATCCGGTACTGGCTCGCGTGGCAAAACAGAAACAATTACCTTATCCCCACGTCAATGCGCAGGGCGAAATCGAAGCCGATGCCGCATGGTGGTCCACCATGCAGTTTGCAGGCTAAACCATGAACGGCCACCTGCTTGATGCCGTTCCGCTCAGCTCATTAACGGGCGTAGGTGCGGCGCAAAGCAACAAGCTGGCTAAAATTGGCCTGCACACTGTGCAAGATTTGCTCCTGCACCTTCCTCTGCGTTACGAAGATCGCACCCAGCTTTACGCGATTGGCGATCTGCTGCCCGGCATCTACGCCACCGTGGAAGGCGAAGTCCTGAACAGCACTATTACATTTGGCGGCCGTCGCATGATGACCTGTCAGATCAGCGACGGCTCCGGCATTCTCACCATGCGTTTTTTCAATTTCAGTGCTGCGATGAAAAACAGCCTGGCCGCCGGACGACGCGTGCTGGCCTATGGCGAAGCCAAACGCGGGAAATATGGCGCGGAGATGATCCACCCGGAGTACCGTGTGCAGGGCGATCTGAGTACGCCTGAACTGCAGGAGACGCTGACGCCGGTGTACCCCACTACCGAAGGTATCAAGCAGGCGACGCTGCGAAAACTGACGGATCAGGCGCTGGAGTTGCTTGATACCTGCGCCATCGCCGAACTGCTGCCGCCTGAGCTGGCACAGGGCATGATGAGCCTGCCGGAAGCCATTCGCACCCTGCACCGCCCACCGCCGTCTTTACAGCTGAGCGAGTTAGAAAACGGGCAACACCCGGCGCAGCGGCGGCTTATCCTTGAAGAATTACTGGCACATAACCTGAGCATGCTGGCGCTTCGCGCGGGTGCACAGCGTTTTCACGCACAACCTCTGCCTGCCCGTGATGATTTAAAAGATAAGCTGCTGGCCTCACTGCCCTTTAAACCGACGACTGCCCAGGCACGCGTGACTGCCGAGATCGAACGCGATATGGCGCTCGATATTCCGATGATGCGTCTGGTACAGGGTGACGTAGGCTCCGGTAAAACGCTGGTTGCCGCCCTTGCGGCCCTGCGCGCTATCGCGCACGGCAAACAGGTGGCGCTGATGGCCCCCACCGAACTGCTCGCCGAGCAGCACGCCAATAACTTCCGCAGCTGGTTTGCGCCGCTGGGCGTGGAAGTGGGCTGGCTTGCCGGCAAGCAAAAAGGCAAAGCACGCCTCGCACAGCAGGAAGCCATCGCCAGCGGTCAGGTACAGATGATTGTCGGTACCCACGCCATTTTTCAGGAACAGGTGCAGTTTAACGGCCTTGCACTGGTGATCATCGATGAGCAACATCGCTTTGGCGTACATCAGAGGCTGGCCTTGTGGGAAAAAGGGCTGCAGCAGGGCTTCCACCCGCATCAGTTGATCATGACCGCCACGCCTATCCCGCGTACCCTGGCGATGACCGCCTATGCCGATCTGGATACCTCGACGATCGATGAACTGCCACCCGGCCGAACGCCGGTCACTACCGTGGCCATTCCGGATACGCGCCGCAGCGAGATCATCGATCGCGTGCGCAACGCCTGCACTCACGAAGGCCGTCAGGCTTACTGGGTTTGTACATTGATTGAAGAGTCCGACCTGCTGGAAGCGCAGGCCGCAGAAGCAACGTGGGAAGAGCTAAAACTGGCGCTGCCCGAGCTGAATATTGGGCTGGTGCATGGCCGCATGAAACCCGCTGAAAAACAGGCCGTAATGCACTCATTCAAGCAGGGTGAGTTGCATTTACTGATTGCCACAACAGTTATCGAAGTGGGCGTGGATGTGCCGAATGCCAGCCTGATGATTATCGAAAACCCGGAGCGGCTGGGCCTTGCGCAACTTCACCAGCTGCGGGGCCGCGTTGGCCGTGGTGCGGTGGCTTCCCACTGCGTCCTACTCTTCAAATCCCCGCTTTCTAAAACGGCACAAATGCGACTCCAGGTGCTGCGCGACAGCAATGACGGCTTTGTGATTGCGCAAAAGGATCTCGAGATCCGCGGCCCCGGCGAACTGCTGGGCACACGCCAGACCGGTAACGCCGAATTCAAAGTGGCCGATCTGCTTCGTGACCAGTCGATGATTCCGGAAGTCCAGCGCCTTGCCCGCCACATTCATGAGCGTTATCCCGTCCAGGCCGCCGGGCTTATTCAACGGTGGATGCCAGAAACCGAGCGCTATTCCAACGCCTGATCACTGTGCTCAGCCCTGTTTTAATAAATTTATAAATGCAATCGTTTGCTTTTACCATCCGGTCAGCTAAAATGCCCGCTTTTCACCCGTGGGATTGCCGCCGATGTCCGTTAACGCCGTAGAGTCTCAAGATGCGCAACCGATTGCGCACGCTCAACATAATAGTGAACTCATCTACCGTCTTGAAGATCGCCCACCGCTGGCGCAAACGCTGTTCGCCGCGTGTCAGCACCTGCTGGCGATGTTCGTGGCCGTTATCACGCCTGCCCTGCTGATTTGCCAGGCGCTCGGCTTACCGGCTCAGGACACACAGCACATCATCAGCATGTCGCTGTTTGCATCCGGCGTGGCGTCTATTATCCAGATTAAAGCCTGGGGTCCGGTCGGTTCAGGGTTGCTGTCGATTCAGGGCACCAGCTTTAACTTTGTTGCCCCGCTGATCATGGGTGGCACTGCGCTGAAAACCGGCGGGGCCGATGTCCCGACGATGATGGCTGCGCTTTTCGGCACCCTGATGCTGGCCAGCTGCACAGAAATGGTCATCTCCCGTGTGCTGCACCTGGCGCGCCGCGTCATTACCCCGCTGGTTTCCGGCGTGGTGGTGATGATTATCGGTCTTTCGCTGATTCAGGTGGGCCTGACCTCTATCGGCGGCGGGTATGCGGCGATGAGTGACCACACTTTCGGCGCACCGAAAAACCTGCTGCTGGCGGGCGTAGTGCTGGCGATTATTATTTTGCTCAACCGTCAGCGTAACCCGTACCTGCGCGTCGCCTCGCTGGTGATTGCCATGGCGACCGGTTATCTGGTGGCGTGGGCGATGGGCATGCTGCCGGAAAACACCGCGCCGACCAATAGCGCGCTGATTATGGTGCCGACACCGCTCTATTATGGGCTCGGCATTGACTGGAGCCTGCTCCTGCCGCTGATGCTGGTGTTCATGATCACCTCGCTGGAAACCATCGGCGATATCACCGCGACGTCTGACGTCTCCGAACAGCCGGTCTCTGGCCCGCTGTACATGAAACGCCTGAAAGGCGGCGTACTGGCGAACGGTCTGAACTCGTTTGTCTCTGCCGTGTTCAACACCTTCCCGAACTCCTGCTTTGGCCAGAACAATGGCGTGATCCAGCTGACCGGCGTCGCCAGCCGCTACGTGGGCTTTGTCGTGGCGCTGATGCTGATCGTGCTCGGCCTGTTCCCGGCGGTGAGTGGCTTCGTGCAGCACATTCCAGAACCGGTGCTGGGCGGCGCAACGCTTGTGATGTTCGGTACGATTGCGGCCTCTGGCGTGCGCATCGTGTCGCGTGAGCCGCTGAACCGTCGTGCCATCATGATTATCGCGCTGTCCCTGGCCGTCGGTCTGGGTGTTTCCCAGCAGCCGCTGATCCTACAGTTCGCCCCTGACTGGGTGAAAAACCTGCTCTCCTCCGGCATCGCCGCAGGGGGTATCACGGCGATTGTGCTGAACCTCGTCTTCCCGCCAGAAAAGAACTGATCCCCCGTCACGGCAGGCATCACGCCTGCCGTGAAACCGAATTACACCATTCCTGCCTTGAGGATTGCGCATAAATCGTGCATAACTCCCTTATGTGCGTTTGATGGGATGGAAGACCATGAAATTTATTGGAAAGCTGCTGATCTGGATTTTGATTGCGGTGCTGCTCGCAATCCTGGCACTTTATATCCTCGTGCAGACCCGCTGGGGCGCGGCTCAGGTGAGCAGCTGGATTACGGTTAACACCGACTACGAACTCAATTTCGACCTGATGGATCACCGTTTTTCTTCCCCGTCGCACATCATTCTGGAAAATGTCACCTTTGGCCGCGATGGCAAACCCGCCACCCTGGTGGCGAAAAAAGTGGATATTGGTCTGAGCAGCCGACAGCTCACCGATCCGCTGCACATGGATACCATCACCCTGCACGACGGGACACTTAACCTCTCCCCGCAAACCGCGCCGCTTCCGTTCCGGGCCGACCGCCTGCAGCTGAACAACATGGCGTTCAACAGCCCGAATATGGAATGGGATCTGAGCGCGCAAAAAGTGACAGGCGGCGTCAGCCCCTGGCAGCCGGAAGCGGGCACCGTGCTGGGCAAAAAAGCGCAAATTCAGATGAGCGCCGGATCGCTGACGCTCAACGGCGTGCCCACCAGCAATGTGCTGATTCAGGGCGAGCTGAACGGTAAAGAAGTGGTGCTGAGCACTATCGGCGCAGATATGGCGCGCGGCTCGCTGACCGGTACTGCGCGGCGCAATGCCGACGGCGGCTGGGTGATCGACACTCTGCGCCTGAACGACATTCGTCTGCAAAGCGACAAATCATTGCTGGATTTCTTTGCGCCGATCACCACCCTGCCGTCGCTGCAGATTGGTCGCCTGGAGGTCACCGATGCCCGCCTGCAAGGGCCGGACTGGGCCGTAACCGATCTCGATTTAAGCCTGCGCAATCTGACCCTCAGCCAGGGCGACTGGCAAAGCCAGGACGGACGTTTATCGATGAATGCCAGCGAGTTTATCTACGGCTCGCTGCATCTTTTTGATCCGATTCTGAATGCAGAGTTTGCACCGCAGGGCGTGGCGCTGCGCCAGTTCACCTCCCGCTGGGAAGGCGGTATGGTGCGCACCTCCGGCAACTGGCTACGCAACGGTAAAGCGCTGGTACTGGACGATGTCGCGGTGGCCGGTCTGGAGTACACCCTGCCACCGAACTGGAAAACCCTGTGGATGGAGCAGCTCCCCGAATGGCTCCACGGCGTGACCCTGAAAAAATTCGGCCTGAGTCGCAACCTGGTGATCGATATCGATCCCGCCTTCCCGTGGCAGATCACCTCTCTCGACGGAGATGGTGCCAACCTCCAGCTGGCGAAAGATCGTCAGTGGGGCGTGTGGGGCGGCAATGCGACTCTGAACGGTGCCGCCGCCACCTTTAATCGTGTAGACGTGCGCCGTCCGTCACTGGCGCTGGCGGCCAACGCGTCGACGGTGAATATCACGGAACTGAGCGCCTTCACCGAGAAGGGCATTCTTGAAGCCACGGCGACCGTATCACAGTTACCGCCGCGCCAGACCACGGTTAGCCTGAAGGGGCGCGGCGTGCCGGTGAATGTGTTGCAACAGTGGGGCTGGCCTGCACTGCCAATTAACGGCGACGGCAATATCCAGCTGACCGCCAGCGGCAGCGTGCAGGACAAAGCGCCGCTGAAACCGTCGGTAAATGGGAAGTTGAACGCGGTGAATATGGATAAACAACAAGTACAGCAGACGATGACGGGTGGCCAGGTATCGACAAGCCCTGCGGTCGCGCCATCTGTAACACCCCAGCCCTGAAATGTTAATGGCATAAAAAAGCCGGGTGGCGGCTACGCTTAATCCGGCCTGCAAACCAAAGCTGACACCGTAGGCCCGGTAAGCGTAGCGCCGCCGGGCCATTTCAGGCACATCACTTCAGGTGAATCACCACTTCACTCCCCTGCGCTTTCACCACCACACCCCATTCGCTACCGGCATGGGAACCGCCTTTAACACCCGCGATCTGCTGCACATTGCGCAAACAGACCGACCAGTCCTGGGCGTTTCCTTCGCCTTTTAACGTCACCGTATCGCCCTGGCGAGAAGCCGTCAGTGTAAACACGACCGATCCGTCCGCCGCCGGGACGTCGCTCACCGCCGAGCAACCGTCTGCCAGGCTAAACAGCTGGAATGCCGTGCCCGCGTTCCACGCGTAATCCGGTTTCTGGCTGTTGTTGCCGAGCGCCAGCAGGGTGTTCTCGCGTACATACACCGGCAGACTCTGGAAGTCGTGCTGCTGTTTATGCCAGCGGCTGCCCTGCACTTCGTCGTTATGCCACAGGTGTGTCCAGCGACCTTCCGGCAGATAGAACTGCACGTCACCCGCTTCGCTAAATACCGGTGCCACCATCATCGCGTCGCCGAGCATGTACTGACGGTCCAGATAATCACACGCCGGATCGTCCGGGAATTCGAGCATCATCGCGCGCAACATCGGTGTGCCGACCTCGCGGGCCAGCGCCGCCTGGCGATACAGATACGGCATCATCCGGCATTTCAGCTGGGTGAAGTGGCGCACCACATCGCAGGACTCATCATCGTACGCCCACGGCACACGGTAGGATTTGCTGCCATGCAGGCGGCTATGGCTGGAGAACAGCCCGAACGCGCACCAGCGTTTGTACACATGGGCAGGCGCGGTATTCTCGAACCCGCCGATATCGTGGCTCCAGAAGCCAAAGCCCGACAGACCAATCGACAGCCCACCGCGCAGGCTTTCCGCCATAGATTCGTAATTGGCGTAACAGTCGCCGCCCCAGTGAACCGGGAACTTCTGCGCACCGACGGACGCGGAGCGCGCGAACAGCACAGCTTCCTCTTCACCAACGGTCTCTTTCAGCACGTCCCACACCAGCTCGTTATAGGTATAGGCATAGTGGTTGTGCATCTTCTGCGGATCGGACCCGTCATGCCACACCACGTCGGTTGGGATGCGCTCGCCGAAGTCGGTCTTGAAGCAGTCCACGCCGATATCAACCAGCCCTTTCAGCTTATCGGCGTACCACTGGCAGGCTTCCGGATTGGTAAAGTCATAAATTGCCAGCCCCGGCTGCCACTTATCCCACTGCCATACGGAGCCATCCGCACGCTTGAGCAGATAACCTTTCTCTTTCAGCTCCTTGAACACCGGCGATTTCTGGCCGATATACGGGTTGATCCACACGCAGACTTTCAGCCCCTTGTCCTTCAGGCGGCGAATCATCCCTTCCGGGTCCGGGAAAGTCACCGGGTCCCATTCAAAATCACACCACTGGAAGGCTTTCATCCAGAAGCAGTCGAAGTGGAAAACATGCAGCGGCAGATCGCGCTCGGCCATGCCGTCGATAAAGCTGTTCACCGTCGCTTCGTCGTAGTTGGTGGTGAATGAGGTGGTGAGCCACAGGCCGAACGACCATGCAGGCGGCAGCGCCGGGCGACCGGTGAACTGGGTATAGCGGTTGAGCACCTCTTTCGGCGTCGGGCCGTCGATTACGAAATATTCCAGATACTCGCCCGCCACGCTGAACTGCACTTTGGAGACTTTCTCCGAGCCAACTTCAAACGACACATTTTCCGGATGATTCACCAGCACGCCGTAACCACGGTTTGTCAGGTAGAACGGAATATTTTTGTAGGACTGTTCGGTGCTGGTGCCGCCGTCACGGTTCCAGGTTTCGACCGTCTGGCCGTTACGCACCAGCGCAGTAAAGCGCTCGCCGAGGCCATACACCGCTTCGCCGACGCCTAAATCCAGGCGCTCGAACATGTAGTTGCTGTCGGTATTGCCATCCTGCACGTAGCCGTTATTTTTCAGCTGGCTGCCGGTGATACGCTGGCCATCACGCAGGAAATCCAGCGCCCAGAACTCCCCTTTGGTAACGCGCACGCTCAGATTGCCGCTTTTCAGCTCGGCAAATTCCGCCGTGTTTTCAATCTGTACTTTCACGTCTTTCAGAACGTTCAGCGGATAGTGCGGGCCGTTGTCCAGCGCGCCCTGGAAGTGCTCGATGCGTACACCGACAATGCCTTCCTGCGGCGAGAACAGGCGAACCGTAAACATCAATGTGTCGAGCTGCCAGGTGCGTTCACGCACGTCGCGCGGCGCAACGTACACCACCAGGTCGTTGCCCTGCTGCTCCACGTCGAACACCTGCACCGGGTACGTCACGTTCAGGCCCGGTTGAATTAGCCAGTTTCCGTCACTGATTTTCATACTTTTATCCTCTTAGTTCTGCATTTCTTTGCTGACCGGCAGGGTTTCAAACTCCTGCTGGTTGCGGCGCGCGCCTTGCGCCAGCTCGCCCATAATTTTGGTCAGGAACGGGGTTTTCAGCGTGTAATAGCGTTTGGCGACGATGGCACTCAGCACATAGCACGCCGCCGGAGCCAGGGTGAACAGGCCAATAATGATGTTGATGGTGGTACCGTTCTGAGTTTTGGCTGCGGCATCGTAGCCACCGCCGGCCAGCATCCAGCCGATCAGCGCGCCGCCCAGCGCCAGGCCCAGTTTCAGCACAAACAGCGTGCCCGCAAAGCTGATCCCCGTCAGGCGTTTGCCGTTGGTCCATTCGCCGTAATCGACGGTATCGGACATCATCACCCACTGGATTGGCGTCACCAGCTGGTGCAGCACGCCAATCACGAAGATAAAGCTGAACATCATTAGCGTGGCATGCATCGGCACGAAGAACATCGCCACGCTCGCTACCGCCAGCAGGGCGTTGGTCCACCAGAAGATACTGACTTTGCATTTCCAGTCGGTGAGGGGTTTGGCGAGCGCGGAGCCAATCAGGTTACCGACGCAGTAGGTGGTGAGGAACGCGACGAACACTTCCGGCGTGCCCATAATCCAGGTGCAGTAGTACATCATCGCGCCGCCGCGCACGCAGACGGCGAGGATGTTGAGAATGGTGAGCACACCGACGATGCGCCATTGGTCGTTTTGCCAGATATCGCGCAGATCTTCACGCATGGAGGTGGTGCTTGGCGGCACCTGGATGCGCTCTTTGGTGGTGAAGAAGCAGAACGCCAGCATCAGAAACGCGACCACCGACAGCACGGCGATCCCGCCCTGGAAGCCAAAAGCTTTGTCTTCGCCGCCAATGAGATTCACCAGCGGCATCATCAGCACCGTGGAGAGCATGCCGCCCGCCGTCGCCAGCACAAAGCGCCAGGACTGCAGGGAGATGCGCTGCGTCGGGTCATTAGTAATGACGCCGCCGAGGGCGCAGTAAGGGATATTCACCACGGTATAGAGCAGGGTCAGCAGCGTGTACGTGATGGCGGCATAAACCATTTTACCGTTCAGGCTAAGATCCGGCGTGGTGTACGCGAGCACGCAGACGATGCCAAACGGGATTGCACCGAACAAAATCCACGGACGGAATTTCCCCCAGCGGCTGCGGGTGCGGTCGGCCAGCAGCCCCATGCACGGGTCGGAAATCGCATCCAGCGCACGCGCCAACAGGAACATGGTGCCGACAAATCCGGCGGGGATACCGAAAATATCGGTATAGAAAAACATCATATACAACATGACGTTATCAAAAATGATGTGGCTGGCGGCATCTCCCATGCCATAGCCAATCTTTTCCTTCACAGACAATATTTCGCTCATTATCTTTATCCTTGACGCTGTAGGGGCGCTGATACCGGTTTCAGATGTTGTAAACCATCGCCGGGAGAGCGGATATTCTGTTTTCTGGTTAGCTGGTTACGATTCTTCTCTTTTGTGATCGCCGTAGAAGTTGGAGAAAAAACCTAACCTCAGGATTTTCTTAAGTTTTAAGTAAGAGGGGTTAATGCAGGTCAAAGCAGGGGTGAAAAAACTCTGCGAAATGATGTGGTAAATGCCTGAAAGTAGCTATAATGCGCACCGCCTCCATGTAGCAATCGAGGCGCGGAAGATCGTCATCTCCGGTGAGGTGGCTGGATTTCAAATCCAGTTGGGGACGCCAGCGTTCCCGGGCAGGTTCGACTCCTGTGATCTTCCGCCAAATATCGTCTCGCCATGTCCGACAAAGTCATTTAAACCCATTATTTACAGCAAGTTATCTAATGGCGTCATCCGTATCAGTCCGAGGGGATCTCCCTAAATCCACGAAAAATATGTATAGTAGTGTGTATAATTTTTTTATACACAGATTTCACTTATACACATGCCACTTACAGACATACAAATCCGACGCGCTAAGGCACAAGACAAGCCCTACACCCTCAATGATGGACAAGGCTTATCCTTGCTCATAAATCCCGACGGGAGCAAAGGATGGAGGTTCCGCTACCGGTTTGCAGGAAAAGCCCGGTTAATGTCATTTGGTTCCTACAGTCTCGTCTCGCTTGCAGAGGCACGCGACAAACGCGAGACAGCACGCAAGCAGGTGGCAAATGGCATTGATCCAGTCGAAGAACGCAAAGCTCAAAAGCTCGCACAGCAGCTCTCAACAGAAAACTCATTCGAAGTTATATGCCGGGAGTGGCACACAAATAAAGCAGATCGTTGGACGGTGGCTTACCGCGAAGAAATCATTAAGACATTTGAGCAAGATGTTTTTCCGTACATTGGTAAGCGCCCCATTAGTGAGATAAAACCACTGGAACTGCTTGAAGTGCTGCGACGAATAGAGAAGCGTGGAGCACTAGAGAAAACACGTAAGGTGCGTCAGAGGTGCGGTGAGGTTTATCGCTACGCAATCATAACTGGCCGTGCTGAGTACAATCCTGCTCCTGATTTAGCTATCGCTCTGGCCGTTCCTAAGCAAAAGCACCATCCATTTTTATCCGCCGAAGAGTTACCTCATTTTGTTAGAGATCTTGAAGCGTATACCGGCAGCATCATCACAAAAAATGCAACGAAGATAGTTATGTTGACCGGCGTAAGAACTCAGGAGATGCGCTTTGCAACATGGGATGAAGTGGATTTAGATAAAGGGCTATGGGAAATACCGTCAGAACGCATGAAAATGCGTAGGCCCCATGTCGTTCCTTTATCTACTCAGGTCGTGGACCTATTTAAGCAGCTCAAACCTATCACCGGTCATTATCCATACATTTTTATTGGCAGAAATAATCGTAGCAAACCTATATCGAAAGAAAGCGTGTCCCAAGTTATTGAACTTCTTGGCTACAAAGGACGTGCTACAGGCCATGGATTCAGACATACGATGTCAACAATATTACATGAACAAGGATTTGATAGTGCATGGATTGAAATGCAGTTAGCACATGTAGATAAGAACAGTATCCGAGGAACATATAATCATGCTCAGTATTATGAAAAGCGTAAAGAAATGATGCAATGGTACTCAGATGAAATAATTTATGCACTGGAGCGTTGACGCTCCAGTTTCATTAAGGCAGTGCAATAATTTTTTTAATTACTGCATAAAAGAAGCACACTACTACGCCCCATATTAATAGATAACCCCAAATGCTACATAGGTAATATGATAATCTTCCCTTCAGTTCTCTGATAAAACTAAAATGCTCGGTGGTTTTGGCGATATAAAATCTTTTTCTTATTATTTTATGATATTCATAATCCAATGGACTATGGTTAAATACACAAGTCGACTTTATCTTTTCATACTCTTCGCGAAGAACATCAATTTTATCATAATCTTCTTGAGATAAGTCATCAGTTATCTTCGCCTTAAAAAGGGTTATTTTCCTTTCATGCTCATTGAGTAATTCCGCATTGCGAAATAATGCTTCTGATTTAGCACCCGCAGCAAATCCCCACTCAATCAAACTTATTATTATAAGCAACATGCTTAATACAATTGAAAAAGCAGTAACAAGGTTATTGAGGTTTCCCCCTAAGGCTTTACCGAAGGAAAACTGTATTAAAGAAAGGGCTATGCCTGATAATCCTATCAAAGCTATGCTTATAGTGGAAAATATTTCCCTTATCTTTAATCTTCGTGATGAATTGTATCTTGCGCATGACGTTTCCCATGCTGATTTACTTAAGCTATCTAAAAATCCTTTCATTATCGCCCTCTGAATGAAAAAGACACAACGCCGGAGATATCAGTCCAATCCTCTTCTCCAGCAGTTTCCCCCGAAGAAGGTTTACAACCATAATCTATGTCGTGAGCACTTCAGCCCACACTAGCTTATCTGTGTGGGGTACGGGACCTATCTCTAAGCACCGTCGGCGTTGGTCTTGCTTAAGATAGCATTACTTAGGATATATTTCACCTTCATCTGCCTGCATTCTGGACAAAATTGTCGCTTTATAACGTTCAAAACGCTCTTCGATTTGATCTCTGGTAAGCCTTTCATCTGGAGCAATTCTACCTCTGCTAACTAAAAAATCTGTTTTTTGTTTGAGCGTTTCTATTTTGTCATAGTTTCTAATATACCCGCCTTGAGGGTTGAATTTTATCTCATAATAAGACCTTGAAATCTTTTTAAGTTCTGCTGGCGGCTGATAATCGAAATCACTTAATCTCGAAAACATTTCTTTTGCTATAAAATCTATCTTGTGGAGCAGAGACAGATCATTTATGTTGGAATAGTAAGCAACCCAGCCATAACGTTTATTACCACTAATTGCACCTGTGATTTTTTCATTAAGTTCCTCCACAAATATTTCTTTTAAATCATCAATAGATAAGTGAGAGTACTTTTTAAGCCTACGGTTTTTGTTATGTGTGAAATCGCTAAATCGTGCGGCAATGGATTGCAAGAACGCCTCGAGAGTTGTATCTCTAACAGTTATGTCATTTCCTTTGAAAACATAACCAAGAAACCCGAACGGTTGATTAAGATATCCTAGATGAGTTTTTGGAGATGATGGGGGATGTGTATTTAAACCCCTTAACTTTAGTTTTCTTCTTATCGACGAATAAGCTTTTGACACACAATCCCTATCACCATAAATGAGGACATCATCAACATACCGGTAATAATTTACATTAAACCCCTTCATTGAAGTATCAATATCAGACATATATATTGAGGCAAGCACATTTGAAATTGAAAGTCCCTGCGGAACTCCTTTATCCTTATTAAAAAACTCTTTCCTTTGGTTTTTCTTAACTGAGCCGTGGGAGGTTGGCGTTAATAAAGAGCGGACAATTAGATTTAATGCTTTTTTAGAGTTTATTCGCGTTGAAAGTTTTTTAATTAGTCTATCTTTAATTATGTTATCGTAAAAGCCTTCAATATCGCAACTACAAATATAAACATTATCAGGGTTAGCTGAAAGGAAATCTGAAGACAAAGCTCTTATATATGTTGACGCTACACTCTTTGGCACGTACTCAGGAAAAACCTTACAAAGAAATATATTTAGCTGTCGCAAAACCACACGATCACGTACCGTTGGAATTGAAATAACCCTTGGATTTTTCCCCCTACCTTTGCTTTTTAACATTTCAAGATACGGACTGAAACGAAAGCTTTCATTTAAACATTTCTCAGACGTCTTTATCAAATCTCTCTGAGCCCTGAGGGAATATTGCATTCCATTTAAGCGATCAATTCCCTTTGCTCCAGAATTACCAAACTTCTCATTAAATGTTTTGAATAGACTTTCTGAAGAAAAAAGCTCATCAAATAAATCATCCTGATCAATTATGCTCATTTTTTATCTCATGGAATCTGGTTATGTATAAACGTCTTTTTCATAATTTATACCTTAAGATATCTTTAGTTGCAGAGCCGAGCAATGGATCATGAAACAAACTTCATAATTGGTAGTGATATAATTCTTTTCGTCCGTAGCGCGCAATGCTCTCCCCGCCACGCCTGCACGCTTAAGGGGCCGCTTTTAATGCAGGTGCATAAGCGGCCTCAGGCCGCGCCAGAGCTGGTACTGGCGGGGGAGGCCGGGACGTGAAAATGCATGCAAAACCATGCACCTTACGCATGCATGGCTTAATTAGGGGAAATTGGCGGGATTTATTGGGATTTTCTGACGGACTACTGCACGGCCAGATCTGCGCGTTTATTCACGTAATTCTGGTTTTGTGCGGGTGTATATTTTTCACGATTATCATCCCGCGAAGCCGCGTCAGGCCTGAATCCGATGGCCGTTAAAATGTCGTTATCCTGTGCGGAATAATTAATTTTTTCACCGGCTGCCAGCCAAACCGACAGCGCTTCACGCAGGTAATCGACGGAGTGCTGCATCGCGCAGCGTGTGACGGCGGGATTCTGGCCGTTATAGCCCATTAATTCAGGTGCAAGCGCGGCGGCCAGCTCTGCGCCGTGCGCCTGCATAAAATCATTCAGCCGGTTACGGATGCTGATGCGCTGCACGTTTTCATGTGCGCGAATATAGCGACCGGCAGCCTGATTAATTTCCCATTTTTTCACGTCGATAATATCGCGCAGGGTTTGCAGACTCCGGGTGTGGCTGTCATCACCGGTGGCGATAAGTTCGCGGTATTCCTGTTCGGTGTCGGCCAGCTCCTGTTTGCGGGTCAGCCAGGCGGTTTTCGTGTTCTGACAGGCTTCAAAAGCCTGCTCCAGCGTTAAGGGTGTCATCAGGTGTCTCCGTATGCTTTACAGGCGTTGTTTTCGGGGTTTACCGGCCTGAGTACAAATTAAATGGTCATCTGCATCTGTCGTGGCCGAGGGCGGCTGTATCACTTTGTCGACTGACTCCACCGTTCGGAACGTGGCGGAGCACAGGACGTTTGTGCACTGGTAATAAATTTGTTTGACCGTCCCGGACAGATAGCGGCTGGTGCGGGTGTGGGCCGGGCACTGACAGAACGGGCAATGCATCACTCCAACAGCCCCCGCGCTTTCAGGTCAGCTTCACGCTCACGCAGTTTGTTAAAGAAGGCCTGACGCTGGCCGTTGGTCACTGCGACGCCGTAATCCATATGCGACAGCGTCTCAGCCGACAGCCCGGTTTTAAACAGCACCGGCTCATCCGCCAGACGGATATGACAGTCATTCACTGCACGCTTGAGCCATGCCTGCACCTCCTGCATGACCGCTTTATCAGGTTCGACATATCCCTGAATCCCGACGGTATTTGCGAGCGGGTTCCCCAGCGTCAGCATTTTCAGTTTCATCGCCCGGACTAGGGCCCCGCACGTCTCACGCAGCGCGTTATCCAGCTCTTTTCCGGCGTACTCGCTCAGCACATTGTGATGCGCCTGACGGTACTTTCTGGCCGTGATGTCACAGGAGGCTTTCAGGCGGTCGCTGTCATAGGCCAGCACCTCAGCCAGCCTGTCGCATTCCTGCACCAGCTCGCGGGAGGCCACGCGTGCCAGATGCTGTTGTTTCAGCTCATCCGTCAGCACTGCCCCACCGGCACGGAATGCCCTGCGCCATACGCTGGCATCGCTGCCGTTTTCCTTTTCAATCTCAGCTTTCTGTTCGGCGGTTCGGGCAATGGCCGTGGTGGTGTCATCCAACTGACGGGCGCTCTCAAGGTGTGCTGCTCTGGCCGCATCCAGTTGTTGAAATGCGGGTGTCAGGTATTCAGGGATAGCGGTGTTGGTCATGGTGTGTCTCCTCAGTCATGTCAAGTTGAGGAGATTCTGCCGTGCACCACACAACAACTCGACTCATTGCCGTTGTGGCAGGAATGGCACAGACGGGACTTTCAAAAGAAGGCTGGCCAGAGAAAGGTCGCAGGAAAATCACTCTCTCTGTTTGTTTTTTTACTGTTAACTATTCACCACTGTTCACCTTTAATAAAAATATAAGTAATACAGTATGTTAAAGGGTGAACAGTTGAGGGTCTGACTGTTCACCGTCTGTTCACCACTGTTCACCTTTGGTTCTTTCCTCTGTAGTAACTCTTATACTTTTTTCTGGTTAATTTAGTGAGAATCAATAAGTAAAAGTACTCGCCGGTTTGCCATCAATTGTCAATGATTGCCAATAATTGCCAGTGTTTTCCACATTCAAAAAATCAATAGGTTGTATGAAACAAGGCACGAAAAAGACTTGTTGCCCTGAGAGAAAATATTCACAAAATAGAGCGCTACCCGAGGCCGGACGGACACGACCGGCACTGTATGGACTTTATGAGGTAGCCCGATGCACACCGCTTTTTCTTCCCCGTCTTCTGCGCCTGTCGCCCCGCCAATTCCGTTTTCTGACACCGTTCAGGAGCGCTTTATCCGCCTGCCAGAAGTGATGCACCTGTGCGGCCTGTCCCGTTCGACAATTTATGACCTCATCAGCCGGGAGGCTTTCCCGAAACAGATCTCACTTGGCGGTAAAAACGTGGCGTGGGCGCAGTCAGAAATTACCGCATGGATGGCCGAGCGGATCGCCGACCGTAACCGGGGCTGTGACGCATGATGATGGCCGTTCTTCTGAAAGCCCCTTTTTCTGGCTTGCTTCCGTTCGCCGTTTCCAGGTATAGTTTTCCCGCTGTCGCAAAATCGGCAGCCGGAATTGGCGTTCCGAATAACTTCAAGGCGACACGACACGCGCCATGCGTGTTTTTTTATGTCGTTGCTCAGGCACACCCATTTTCAGGGCTGTGGTGTTTATTCGTGCACCAGTGGTCTTTTCTGATAATGGTAGTCCGGGCGGGGCAGCCTTCGGGCTGGCCGGTTTCCTTGAAGGCCGGTTACGCCAACCCCGTTCGGGCTGCCACCAGTGAAATTGGCGTTTCCGGTGGTAGTTTTTCAAACTACTTCAAGGAGGCTGCCATTATGGCTACTACCCTCGCACCATTACACCCACAATTCATCTTCGTGTTTGCCGCCGTTCGTCGCGCAGACCGTAAACCTCGCATCTGTATGCTCCGCACTGTTGCCGGTGACGAGCACGCCGCACGTCTTTCCCTCGTTCGTGATTACGTCCTCTCGTTTGCTGGCCGTCTGCCGGTTGCAGAGGGGCACGCATGAAACACACTACCCTCAGCATCAAAGAACTCGAATGCCTTGAGCACCTGCGTAACGTCGGCCACTTTGTCAGCGCGATGATGCAGGAGCAGGACTGCACCACCCTCCGCCGCGACCCCGCGCAGCAGTCGCAGCTTAACTCCGTGATTTACCTGATGACCGCCCAGCTCGACGGCGTGGTCGAGCGCTGCAACCAGCGCTGGCTGGCCGGGGAGGGTAGCGTATGAAAAAGCCGTTACCGCCGGTATTACGCGCCGCCATGTATCGTCGTGCCGTGGCCTGTGCCTGGCTGACCCTGTGCGTACGTCAGCACCGCTATCCACAGCTCACCCTCGATACGCTGGAAAGTGCTATTGCCGACGAGCTGGAAGGGTTTTATCTGCGCCAGCACGGCGAGGAAAAAGGCCGTCAGATTGCCTGTGCGCTGCTCGAAGATTTAATGGAAGCCGGACCACTGAAAGCCGCGCCGTCGCTGTCCTTTCTCGGGATGGCCGTCATGGATGAACTCTGCGCCCGTCATATCGCCGTGCCGGTTGTGCACTGAGGGAGAAAATAACGATGAAAATGAACGTAACGGAAACCGTAAAACAGGCGTGCGGCCACTGGCCGCGCATTCTCCCGGCGCTGGGTGTGAAAGTGATTAAAAACCAGCATCAGGCCTGCCCGGTATGCGGTGGCTCTGACCGCTTTCGCTTCGATGATAAAGAGGGGCGCGGGACGTGGTTCTGCAACCAGTGCGGTGCGGGTGACGGGCTTAAGCTGGTCGAAAAGGTGTTCGGCGTGTCGGCCTCCGAGGCCGCCGGGAAGGTGGGCGCCCTGACCGGCACCCTGCCGCCGGTAGCTGAGGACATGATTGCCGCCGCTGAGGCTGAAACTGATGCCAGCCGCAAAGCTGCTGCCACACTTGCCGCAAAACTTCTGGAGAAAACCCGACCGGCCACCGGCAACGCCTACCTGACCTGCAAGGGCTTTGCTGCGCTCGAATGCCTGACGCTGACCACCACACACAAAACCGGCGGCGTAACGTACCGCGCCGGAGATTTAATCGTGCCGCTGCAGGACGATACCGGCGCGCTGGTTAACGTTCAGCTCATTAACGCTGACGGCCTCAAACGCACCCTGAAAGGCGGGGCGGTAAAAGGGGCGTATCACCTTATCAAGGGGGAAAAAGAGGCGGGAAAACGGCTGTGGATAGCGGAGGGCTATGCGACCGCGCTCACCGTGCATCACCTGACCGGTGAAACCGTCATGGTGGCGCTGTCGTCCGTGAACCTCCTTTCTCTGGCGAGCCTTGCCCGTCAGAAACACCCGGCCTGTCAGATTGTGCTCGCCGCCGACCGCGACCTCAGCGGGAACGGCCAGACCAAGGCCGCAGCGGCCGCTCAGGCCTGTGAGGGCACGGTTGCCCTCCCGCCGGTGTTCGGTGACTGGAATGATGCCTTTATCCAGCAGGGGGAAGACGCGACGCGCAAAGCGATTTACAGTGCCATACGGCCAGCGGCGCAAAGCCCGTTCGACACCATGAGTGAGGCGGAGTTTACCGCCATGAGTACCAGTGAAAAGGCGATGCGGGTGCATGAGCATTACGGCGAAGCGCTGGCTGTGGACGCGAACGGCCAGCTCCTGTCCCGCTATGAAGCCGGGACATGGAAAATTATCCCGCCGTCGGACTTTGCACGCGACGTGGCCGGGCTGTTCCAGCGCCTGCGCGCCCCGTTCTCGTCGGGGAGAATTGCCTCGGTGGTCGATACCCTGAAACTGATTATCCCTCAGCAGGCCGCCCCGGCACGTCGTCTGATTGGTTTTCGCAACGGTGTGCTCGATACCCTCACCGGCGTATTCAGTCCGCACAGCAAATCACACTGGCTGCGCACCCTGTGCGACGTGGACTTTACCCCGCCGGTGGAGGGCGAAACGCTGGAAACTCACGCGCCGAACTTCTGGCGCTGGCTCGACCGTGCGGCCAGCGGGAACGCTGAAAAGCGCGACGTCATTCTCGCTGCGCTGTTTATGGTGCTGGCGAACCGCTACGACTGGCAGCTCTTTCTCGAAGTGACCGGCCCCGGAGGCAGCGGGAAAAGTATTCTGGCTGAAATTGCGACCCTGCTTGCCGGGGAAGACAACGCCACGTCAGCAACCATTGAGACACTGGAATCACCACGTGAGCGCGCGGCGCTGATTGGTTTCTCGCTGATACGCCTGCCTGACCAGGAGAAATGGAGCGGTGACGGCGCAGGACTTAAGGCCATCACCGGCGGCGATGCCGTGTCAGTTGACCCAAAATACCGCGACGCCTATTCGGCTTATATCCCGGCGGTGATTCTGGCCGTGAACAATAACCCGATGCGCTTCACCGACCGCAGCGGCGGCGTGTCGCGTCGCCGGGTGATTATCCACTTCCCGGAGCAAATCGCTCCTGAGGAGCGCGACCCGCAGCTTAAGGACAAAATCGCACACGAGCTGGCCGTCATCGTGCGCCAGCTTATGCAGCAGTTCAGCGACCCGATGACGGCACGTACACTGCTCCAGTCGCAGCAGAACTCTGACGAGGCACTGAGTATCAAGCGCGACGCTGACCCGACGTTTGATTTTTGCGGTTATCTGGAAGCGCTGCCGCAGACGAACGGGATGTTTATGGGGAATGCCAATATCATCCCGCGACGGCCCCGTAACTATCTCTATCACGCCTATCTGGTCTATATGGAGGCGAACGGCTACAAGCACGTGCTTAGTCTGAAAATGTTCGGGCTGGGGCTGCCGATGATGCTGAAAGAGTACGGGATGAACTACGAGAAGCGGCACACCAAACAGGGCACGCAAACCAACCTGACGCTCAGGGAAGACAGCAACGGCGACTGGCTGCCGAAGTGCGATGAATCCACAGCGGTATAACCCACTCAGACCGGCAATCGCCGGTCTTTTTATGCCTGACTGTCCCGCGAGGTGAACAATCGACTGTTCACCCTTCACCGTCTAATCACCTCTTAACCTTATGAAAATGTTATATAAAAATGAAAGGTGAACAGAGTGAACAGTAAAACCTAAAAAAAACTTTTAAGGGGGGAGTCCGGTACGACTAAAGTGAGTAGAGGTCAGTTTAGGATGATTGCGTATTCAATGAAGATTCCAAATATCACATTGATATATCTACAATTAATTCATATTTGCCGATTTAACGATACTCGTCAAAAATTTTAAATTCTCTAATAATGTTGAGAGGATCAGGGAAATCAAGCTAATCTTAGCGTTTACTAATGCTGATTTTTGGCTAAAGGTGCAGAGTGAGATTGATGTTAAAATGATGAATAATAAGAATATTGGACAATTATTTACAAGCCAAGCTATAAATGCCGTTGCAGATGGTGATTTTTCGTTACTCCACGAATTAGCGGCGACTACTTTAAATCCTAAATTTTTCCCTGTTAAGGTTTCCGAAATATTCGATATAGCTTTTAAAAAGCTATCTCACGAATATAAATCAGAGTATTTTTTCAAAAACATTATAGCAAACGAAGTGTTTTTGAAAAAACATAAGAAAAATGAAGCAGTAATGCTCTCTGAGTTTAGAGTTGGTACAAATAAAGCAGATTGCGTAATTTTAAATGGATTATCAACTTGCTATGAAATAAAAACCGAACTAGATAATCTGAAAAGATTACCAGAACAATTAGACTCATATACTAATTTGTTTGATAAGGTCTATGTCGTAGCGGCTAAGACTCACATAGAAAAAATCAAGCTTATAATTCCAGAAACTGTTGGCATCATTGAACTAACAGAAAAAAATAAGTTGGATGAAATAAAACCTGCATCAGTCATCGATTCGGAAATTAATCCGAAGTTAATGATTAGTTCTATGCGAATTGCAGAGTATAAACATATGGCCGAAAAAATATCCGGGATGAGAATCGACCTCCCAAACATGGATGTATATTCTTTTTGCCTAGAAATATTCGAGAACATAGACTCTCAAACTCTAAGAAAGCACTTCCGTGACTCACTCAAGATACATAGAGCAAACAACATTAGCTTTATTAATACGTTACCTAGATCACTAAAATCATCAGCAATTAGTTTTAGTATCAATCAGTCTCGTCAGAGATCACTGACCAAAATACTATCAAGCTACATTGAAAAGGATGATATATGTACTTCCCTTTACTCAGAGGTAAACAGTTCGAGTTTACAGCGTTAAGAGAACTATCGGCTATTGTGCCTAATAGCCTTTTTAAACCAGTTATTGAGCCCGTACGAGAAAACACAAAGCAACTCGAAACTACGATTAACTCATTGAACAAAAACAATATTACGCCACTTATTATTGTCAATTCTGAGATAGGAGAACTCAAAGGAAAGACTGATCAATTCATTGATGAACTATATAAAATCAAAGGTATATCATTCACCCCCTGCATTAAATATATAGATAACATTCAGGAGTTTGATAGATTAAATGGTCTTATAAAAGGAGAAAAAGCATCATATGTTGAAAGTGGTGTTACCCGAGATTTGGTATCTCGTTTAAAAACATTTACAATTAATATTATTCCTGAAGGTTCACCTAACATTGTACTACAACAATTATCAAATATTGTCTTAATGGATGATCCGTTTAAAAAGAAAAAAAGGAATGCTGATTATCCATCAAATTCATATTTCTCAGATTTGCATGTCCGTTATAAAGGTGTCCACAATTCAGTAATTGGTTTTGGGGATTTCAATATTGCGGGTTCAGATTATGCAGAATCTGGTGGCCCTGCATACGTGGTGACTATTCATGCTAGCTATTTGGATAGTGATGAATTTGATGCAATGTCAGTTAAACATTTTTCATCAATCGATGATGGCACACCCTCGAATCCATCAGGAAAATTCCAGCAAGCTTTAGAAAAGCTTGTCGTGCATGATCAAACTTATCCCGGTTTCTTTGATAACACATTAGGCCTACGTGAGTTTAAAGCGCTTCATTCACGTAGACATTACCCTGGGCTTGGCCAAGTCAAGCAATTTTCGATGGAACACCATATTGAAACAATCTGCAATTTCATCGCAATCTAGTTTTTCCATATGTATATAGAAGTGTATAACATGGCGGTTAGCACCCTGATAAAATCATATATATTAGTATGTTACCCGCCAATACTGACTCCTGTGATCTTCCGCCAATAGTTCTCATTTTTTTACCTTCCCTTTAGTCAATTATATTTATGCTCATATCTTAAAATTGCTTTCTAGTTAATTTTAAAATTGAATATGGGAAGTCAAATAAGCATTAGAATCGATTGAAATCTGACTGAAAAATCTAGAAATTATTATTTCGGCAATGAATTAGCAGCTAAAAAATTAAAAATTACAGTTCACTTGGAATTTCCACTAACTCTCTTTTTTCAATCGCATTAAACATGCCTCCTTCACCCACTTACTAAAATTCCCTTTCCCCGCAGCTTTCTCAATCTGTTCCAAAAGCTCATCCTCGAAACGGATGTTCTTCATGGTGCTTTTAGTGCGGTCAAAATTTGGTTTTTTTTTCTCTTGCATGGTAGGTACCATTCCGGTTAGTTTATCTGCATGTGGTACCTACCACATGGATTTGAAATTCTAGCAACGCCCAGCAGTGTTGCAGCACTAAAAGGCGTCTAACCTCACCAACTATCAAGGAGTTGATTATGGCTGATTCGCATTCTACCCCAGACACTACCGCCACCGGAACTGAGCGCTCGATAATTGTGGGATATCGCCCGAACGTTCACGACAAAACCACGCCGAACATCATTCTTTCGGGCAAGTGGCTGCGCGCCGCCGGGTTTGATACCGGGCATCAGGTGACGGTTAAAGTCATGGACGGGTGCATTGTTCTGGTGGCGTACAGCGAGCAGGAACAGCGGTTGCTGGACGATTATAAACGGACGAAAGCAAAGCTCATTAAAATAGAGGAAATGCTTGCAGCGATTCAAACTCAGCTTCCTGGAAAGCTCCTCGCAAAATCAAATACAAACCACATGGCTTAAGGCTGATTCTGGCATACTACCAACTGGTAGGGTTGATCGTTATAAAAGAGGCGACATGGCAGATAAAGACGAAATCCAATCTCCGGCAGGTGAATTTGTTATGTTTGCCAGTGATGACGGAACTGTTCGCATCAGATGCCGCTTTGAACACGAAACGCTCTGGCTGTCGCAAGCAGCCATAGCGACACTTTATCAGGTCACTCCGCAAGCAATTACTCAGCATATTAAAACCATTTATGAAGAAGGTGAGCTTGAACAAAAAGCAACTTGTAAGGCTTACTTACAAGTTCAGCAAGAAGGTCAGCGCAAGGTCAATCGCAACACTCTTCACTATAGTCTGCCCGTGATTCTCGCCATCGGCTATCGCGTCCGCTCCACGCGAGGTACACAATTCCGCCAGTGGGCAACACAGATGCTCCAGGAATACCTGGTTAAAGGCTTCGTTATGGACGACGAGCGCCTGAAAAATCCGCCTGTCGGAACCTCCGCCGTGCCCGACTATTTCGATGAAATGCTGGAACGCATTCGCGACATTCGGGCCAGCGAACGCCGGGTATATCTCCGCGTGAAGGAGATTTTTACGTTAGCCGCGGACTATCAGCCTTCGATGAAAGAAACCACGCAATTCTTCCAGACCATTCAGAATAAACTGCATTTTGCCTGCACGGGTCACACCGCTGCGGAGTTGATTCATCAACGCGCTGACGCCACTCAACCGCATATGGGGCTGACCAGCTATAAAGGCGAAGAGATCCGTAAAACCGATGTCACCACTGCAAAAAATTATCTATCCCAGGAAGAAGTTAGCGAGCTTAATCGTGTCGTTAATATGTGGCTCGATTTTGCTGAAGATCAGGCCAAACGCCGCAAGCAGGTATTTTTACGTGACTGGCAAACCAAACTCGATCAGTTCCTGCAATTTAACGACCGGATAGTTTTAGAAGGGGCAGGCAAGATCAGCAAGAAAGCGGCTGATGAAAAGGCGTGCTCAGAATACATTGAGTTTGAAAAAAAGCAGCGCCTACTGAAAGAATCCGAGGGAGAGAAAGATATCATCGGCTTATTAAAATGGGATAAGAAGGCTAAGCGTTAATCCCGGTATGTCCACCCAGCCTCATATGCAACAATGGAAACGGATTCCCCTGCCCGTCGAGTTCCGAGCGCCCGATCTGCTCAAACCCCATATGGCGATAAAATTCCACCCCTTGCGGGTTTTGCTCATTCACATCCACTTCGTTCACACCAAACTCTGCGATGGCATATTGCAGCAGCAATTTCCCCACGCTTTTACCGCGGCTCGCAGCATCAATAAACAGTATTTCAATGCGATTTTCATCAACACCTAAAAAGCCGTGAATAACGCCAGCGTCATCGCGGGCAATCACAACCTTGAGATTTGGCAGATACGTGTTGAGCAATAACGGGCGCAGCGCCACAATATCGTTTTCCTGCAAAAAGTGGTGGGTGGCGCGAACGGAGGATTCCCAGATCGCGACCAGACATTCGAAATGTGAAGGGTGTGCGGTTTCTATTTTCATGAGGGGATCATGTGCGGTTAAAGACGTTAATTCAAGTCTGTCTCGACGGTCTGTTCCCACTCATACTCTCCCGTTTGGGAGAGGGAATCGATCGAATTAAATGCCCCCACATCAAACCCTAACCTCCATCACCGCATAAACCCCATCTTTCGGCACAATCACCGTCACGTTCTTCGCAGGTATCCCCGCCGCAAGATGGATATCCTGCAACTGCTGCAAGGTGCGCGGGTAGATGTGCGCCCAGCCGATGCAGCGCAAAATAAAGTCAATTTGCGGGCTGGTGGTGAGCATATTCGACACAATCACCGCCCCGCCGGGCTTCACCAGTCGTACGGCGCGTTGCAGGAAGATCACCGCATCGGTGTCGTTGAAATATTCGAAAATCCCCAGCGCGTCGACCAGTTCGGCCTGATGTTCACCCAGCTCGAGCAGTAAATCGTCACTGCGGATGAAATGATGAATCAGATGGCGCTTGAGCAACGTCAATTGTTCCCCCACCACCAGCCCCTCCTGCGCCGCCATGGTTTCTGCCCAGCGCAGGGCGACGGGGTCATCGTCCACCAGCGAGAGATGCACCTTCTGCCCGTCCAGTTTTGCCGTGCGAAGCGCCTCCAGCACCGGGATCGCCGCGCCGCTCGCCAGGCTTATCCAGTCGCTTTCCAGCTCATTGTGAATGTATTTCTCCACCAGCGCGCCCAGCACCTGCGCGCGGGAGCGCACGCCGATGGCGTCGTTGGCGTGGATAAACCACTGGCGGCTTTCGCTGTCCATCCGCGTGCCTTCGGGCAGGCGTTCTTCCAGCGGGTTTTGCACCACAAACAGCGCCAGCGCAGAGGGCACCAGCCGCGCGCGCCAGGCCGCCATCGCCGGGCGTGTGCGGAACGCTCGCTCGGAATGAACATGCTGCGGAATCAGCCTCGGCAGGCCGTTTTCGCCCTCTTCCAGTAGCGGGGGCAGCAGCTCAGGGTCGGCTTTCATGGCCAGATTGAGCGCGTTAATCTCCCGCGTGACATCGTCTTTCATCGGCCATTGATCGCTGATATCAGGAAACGATGCGCTGTAAATTGTCATATTTGCCGGTGCATCACCGCGAAAAGAGTGCCAGTTCATCTCGTAACCCCCCGTTCGACCCTAAACGGAAGTCTATGCAAACGGTACGGCATTGCCCTACGAAAAATGCACGATATGCCTTAATTTTCAGCTCACCTGTGCCGCTTTGAATCGCTATACATGAAGGAGCGATCGGGATGAAAAAACAGGTTTGGCGGCTGCTGCTGCCGTTGATGCTAACGGGCTGCGCCAGCATTGTCGGCAGCAACGAAGAGACGCTGTATATCGACAGCACCCCGACGGAGGCATATTACGCGGTCATCGATCGCAACGGCGACCTGATCGCCACCGGTAAAACGCCGCAGTCTGTAGTACTGAAAAAATCCGACGGCAGTTATTTCGGCAAACGGGAATACACCCTGACGCTTAAACAGGAGGGCTATTACTCGACGATGATGCCGCTCGAGTACCGCTTCAGCCACTGGTACACCTTCGGGAATATCCTCTTCTTCGGCGTGCCGGGCTGGCTTGTCGTAGACCCGTTCTCGGGCGGCATGTACACGCTCAAAGAGGACCACGTAAACGCCATATTGCGCCCCTGCCCGCCGGGGCCGTTCAATCACATGTGCTCGTAAGGAGCGGAATTCGTAGTATATTGAGAGTTAACTTGGTCATCAGGCGCACTCCATGTCTTACTCCATCGGCGAATTCGCCCGACTTTGCGGCATCACCGCGACCACGCTGCGCGCGTGGCAGCGTCGCTATGGTTTGCTGAAACCGCTTCGCACCGATGGCGGGCACCGTCTTTACAGCGATGACGACGTCCAACAGGCGCTCAAAATTCTCGACTGGGTGAAAAAAGGCGTACCGGTCAGCCAGGTAAAACCGCTGCTGGCGCGGCCTGGCGCACGGCGCACCAATAACTGGCTCACCCTGCAGGAGAGCATGCTGCAGCGCCTGAAAGAGGGGAAAATCGAATCCCTGCGCCAGCTGATTTACGACTCAGGCCGCGAATCGCCACGGCCAGAACTGGTGACCGAAGTCCTGCGCCCGCTGCGCAGCCAGGTCTCCGCGAATATCCCGGCGATCGTGACCCTGCGGGAAATCCTCGACGGCATCATCATTGCCTACACGTCGTTTTGCCTCGAAGGGGATAAACGCGCGCCGGGCGATAATTGTCTGATCACCGGCTGGCATCTTAACGACCCGTGTGAAATCTGGCTCGAAGCGCTCAAACGCACGGGGCAAGGCCACCGCATCGACGTCCTCCCGATACCGCCCGCAACCCTGGCACCGGAAATTTTCCCGGACCGAAAATGGCTGCTGGTGACCACCGGCAAATTAACCGTCGCGCGCAAAAAACAGATTGCGCAGTGGCAGGAACAGGGTATTTCTCTGGAAATCATCACCCTGTAAAGGCTATTTCCCGCCCCAGTTATCACAAAAGATTGAATATTTTCCTGCCGCCATAATGCTAACGTTTTCCTGTATTCATCACTCAACAGGAAAACAACATGAATAAAGTCTCCGGCCTGCTGCTTTTATCCTCCCTCGCCTTTGCCCCGGTCGCGTTTAGCGCCCCGGTGGGTACGTTGAGCGTCCATATCCTTAACCAGCAAACGGGCACACCGCCGCCGGATGTCACGGTCACGCTGGAAAAACAGCAGCAGGGAAAATGGACCACGCTGGCGAGCGGCAAAACCGATCACGATGGACGTATTAAATCCCTCTATCCGCAGGATCAGGATATGCAGCCCGGCGTGTATAAAGTGACCTTTAAAACCGGTGAATACTTCCAAAGCCAGAAATTATCCTCGTTTTTCCCTGAGATCCCGGTGCTCTTTACTGTCACCACCACCAACGAAAAACTGCATATTCCACTGCTGCTGAGCCAGTACGGCTACTCCACCTACAAGGGCAGCTGATTCGTCCTGCGCTCCTGCCCCGCTATCGGGAGCGCATTAATTTCCGCAAAAATCACCTTTCCTATCCAATTGAAATAAATCACTAATTAAAAATAATCCAAATCAAACTTGGACAAATATCATTGTTTGTGTAAGTTTTAATTATTGGGTTTTTTCAGGATCGTCAACCGGAAAGGTGAGTCAATGAGCGCCGTGCATACCGTCATCGATCGGTTCGTGAGTTACTACGCCGAGCTGGACAACCAGCCGCCATCGGCGCTGCCTGCGCTCTATCATCCTGAAGCCGTGCTGATTGATCCTTTCGGTGAGCATCAGGGGTTGTTCGCGATCCAGCGTTACTTCACCCATCTGCTGGCCAATGTGGACCAGTGTCATTTCTCCATCGATAAGCCATTTACCGACGGTGACCGTTTCGCGCTCACCTGGACCATGCACTGGTCGCATCCCCGTTTAACGGAGGGTAATACGCTGGCTCTGCCAGGCTGTTCCGTGGTGGACGTGCAGGACGGCACAGTGAAACGCCAGCGGGATTATTACGATGCCGGGGAGATGATTTACGAACACCTGCCGGTGCTGGGCTGGGCGGTTCGCGGTGTGAAAAGGAGGGTGCGCCCATGATGACTGTCCTCATCACCGGCGCAAGCTCAGGGATTGGCGAGGGGCTGGCGAAGTCCTGGGCGGATGACGGCTGCCGCGTCATCGCCTGCGGCAGGGATGCTGCCCGCCTTGAGGCCCTGCGCCAGTACAGCCCGCTAATCTCCCTGCGTCAGTTTGACATGACCGACGCACAGGCCTGCCGCGACGCGTTGGCCGATTGCCCCGTGGATCTCGCCGTTTTGTGCGCCGGAACCTGTGAATATCTCGATCACGGGTCGATCGACATCGATCGCGTCTCGCGGGTCATGCGCACCAATTTTCTCGGCCCGGTGAACTGCCTGGCCGCGCTTCAGGATCAACTCGCGCCCGGTAGCCGCGTGGTGCTGGTCAGCTCCATGGCGCACTGGCTGCACTTCCCGCGCGCCGAGGCGTACGGCGCATCCAAAGCAGCGCTGACGTGGTTTGCCAATAGCCTGCGTCTGGACTGGGAGCCTAAAGGCGTGGCCGTTACGGTCGTCTCACCAGGCTTTGTCGACACCCCGCTCACCCGTAAAAATGATTTCCCGATGCCCGGTAAAGTCAGCGTAGAGCAGGCCGTTGCCGCCATCCGCCGTGGCGTGGCGAAAGGCAAAACGCACATCGCGTTTCCTGCCGGGTTTGGTGTGATCCTGCGGCTGCTGGCGTCCCTGCCGCCGTTTGTGCAGAACGCGCTGCTGCGCAGGATGGTGCGCTCATGAACATCGCCATCATCGGCAGCGGGATCGCCGGGCTGACCTGCGCCTGGCGGCTGGCCGGGCACCATCAGGTGACGCTGTTCGAAGCGGCACCCACCGTCGGCGGCCATACCGCCACGGTCGATGTCACCACGCCGTCGGGAGATTTTTCCATCGACACTGGTTTCATCGTTTACAACGACCGCACCTATCCCCGCTTTATGGGCCTGTTGAGCGAGCTGGGCATCAGCGGGCAAAAAACGCAGATGAGCTTTTCTGTGCATAACCCGGCCAGCGGGCTGGAATACAACGGCCACACACTCTCCAGCCTGTTTGCCCAGAGGCGCAATCTGCTGAACCCGACCTTCTGGCGGCTGCTGAAATCCATCGTGCGGTTTAACAAACTGGCGAAACAGACGCTGATTAAGGGCACCAGTAATAACGACACGCTGCAAACGTTCCTGGAACAGCATCACTTCAGCCCTTACTTCGCCAGGCACTACATTCTGCCGATGGGCGCGGCAATCTGGTCCTCCTCGTTGCAGGAGATGCGCCGTTTTCCGCTCGCCCTGTTTTTACGCTTTTTTGAGAATCACGGGCTGCTGGACATCACCCATCGTCCCCAGTGGTACGTGGTGCCCGGCGGATCGCGCGAATATGTCCGCGCACTCGTTACGCAGCTGGGCACTCGTCTGACGCTGCGCACGGATGCACCGGTGCAGAAGGTGATCCGCCACCCCAACCAGGTTGACATTGAACTTGCCGACGGAACTCACACCTTCGATCAGGTCATTTTCGCCTGCCACTCCCGTCAGGCACTGGCGCTACTGGCTAACCCCTCGCTCGCGGAAAAACAGATCCTCGGCGACATCGGCTGGCAGCGTAACGAGGTGGTGCTACACAGCGACAAACGCTGGCTGCCGGTGCGTGAACGAGCCTGGGCAAGCTGGAACTATCGTCTGAACGATCGGGAACAAAACAGCGCCTGCGTGACCTACAACATGAACATTTTACAGGGGCTGCCAGAGGGCGCGCCGCTGTTCTGCGTGACCCTGAATCCGGATGCTCCCATTGACGAGCGTTACGTCTGGCAACGCTTTGTGTATGAACATCCGCAGTTCAACCCAAGAAGCTGGCGTGCCCAGACGCGCCGCGCCGAGATCAACGGCCAGCAGCGAAGCTGGTTCTGCGGTGCCTACTGGTACAACGGATTTCATGAGGATGGCGTGCGCAGCGCGCTCGACGTGGTGACGGGGATCGCAGGAGTGGGAGGGGCGGGAACATGAACAGTTGCCTCTATCAGGGCGTGCTTCGTCACCGTCGTCTGCTGCCGCGAGCGCACCATTTCCGCTACAGCATTTTTTTGGCATGGCTCGATCTCGACGAGCTGGCGCGCCTGCCGTCGCTGGGCATTCGCCGTAACCGCTTTGCCGCCGCGTCGTTTTACGATCGCGATTATCCGCTGGGCGAGCCGCTTAAAGAGCAGGTGCTCACCAGGCTGGAGACGCTGACCGGTGAGCGCACCGATGGCCGGGTGATGCTGCTTACCCAGCTGCGCTATTTCGGTATTCATTTTAATCCGGTCAATTTTTATTACTGCTTTGACCAGCAGGACGTCCTGCGCTGGGTGCTCGCGGAAGTGCGCAACACGCCGTGGAACGAGCGGCATTACTACGCGGTGAACGGGCAGGAGACGCGCCCGATGGCAAAAGCCTTCCACGTTTCGCCGTTTAATCCAATGGATATGGTGTACCACTGGCGCTTCAATCGCCCGGCGAAAACTTTATTCATGCACATTGAGAACCATCAGGAAGCCAAAGTGTTTGATGCCACGCTGATGCTCACTCGTCAGCCTCTGACACGTGCGGCGCTGAGTTCGCTGCTGTGGCGCATTCCGCTCATGACGCTCAAAACCGTCCTCGCCATTTACTGGCAGGCGCTGCGGCTGTGGCTCAAACGCGTACCCATCCATCCCCATCCCACCAGCAGGAGTGAACGCTCATGACCGATCCCGTTTATGCGCTTGAGCCAGACTATCCGCGCAACGCGCGCATGGCGCGCTGGCTGCTGTTCCGCCTGCTGGGGGACTTACAACAGGGTTCGCTGACCGTACGCGAGGGCAACCAGACGTTCCATTTTGGCGACGCCAGTGCGGCCCTGCATGCCGACGTGGAAGTTCTCTCCTCCTCCGTTTACCGGCGACTGCTGACGGGCGGAAGTCTGGCCGCCGCCGAAGCCTGGATGGACGGCGAGTGGGAGACGCATCAGCTCACCACGCTGCTGCACATCCTCGCCCTTAACGGTAAAACGCTCGGGCGGCTGGAGAGCGGTTTCCGACTGCTGGGCAAGCCCGTCGAACGGCTACGCCACTGGATGCGCCGTAACCATCGCCAGCAGGCGCGGGAAAATATTGCCGCCCATTACGATCTCGGCAACACCTTTTATGCCCAGTTTCTCGACGAAGAGCTGCTCTATTCCAGCGCCCTGTTTACCTCGCCGGATCAGGATCTCACGGCCGCGCAGAAGGCAAAAATGGCCCGCCTGTGCGATCAGCTGGCGCTGACCCCGGACGATCATCTGCTGGAGATTGGCACCGGCTGGGGAGCAATGGCCGAATTCGCCGCGCGCCACTACGGCTGTCGGGTCACCACCACCACGCTCTCTTACGAGCAGTTTTGCTGGGCGCAGGCACGGATTAACCGCGCCGGGTTGCAGGATAAAGTCCAGGTTTTGCTGTGTGATTACCGCGACTTAACCGGGGAGTACGACAAGCTGGTGTCCGTTGAGATGATCGAAGCGGTCGGCAAAACCTTTTTGCCGGAGTTTTTCCGCACCTGCCAGGCCCGCCTGCGCCCCGGCGGCAAAATGGCGCTTCAGGCGATCACCATTCAGGACCAGCGCTACCGCGACTACAGCAAAAGCGTCGATTTCATTCAGCGCTACATCTTCCCCGGCGGCTTTTTGCCGAGCATTACGGCGATGAACGAACTGATGACGCGCCACACGGACTTCGTGGTACGCAACCTTTTCGACATGGGACCGGACTACGCCCGCACCCTGACACACTGGCGCACGCGCTTCCTCCACGCCTGGCAGGAGATCGAAAAACTCGGCTTTGACGAGCGTTTTCGCCGCATGTGGCTCTACTACCTGGGCTACTGCGAAGCCGGGTTCAACGCCCGCACCATCAGCGTGGTGCAACTGACGGCAGAGCGCGTATGAACCGCCATGTGCAGGTCTTCGTGCTCGCCATCGCGTTCGATCTCTACTGGACGCTGGTGGTGATATTTCGTGAGCGGGGAGTGATGGTGTGGCTCGCGCTGGCGCTGCTGGCCTGCCTGATGCTGAAACCGATCCAGCGACTCTTCGCCCTGATGCTGGCGGTCGCCGGGAGTTCCCTGGACACCCTCTGGTCGCTGACCGGTCTGCTGCGCTTCAACGGCGAAGGGATTTTGCCTCTCTGGATGATGGCACTTTGGCTGATGTTCGCCTGCGTCTGGACCCAGCTCACGACCACCACCGCGCTGCCGCGCTGGCTGCTGGTTCTGATGGGCACCGCTGGCGGTCCGGTGGCCTATTTTCTCGGCGAGCGGCTGGGCGCGATCACCTTTCAGGCACCGGCATTCATCGTCCTGAGCTGGATGGCGATGGGCTGGCTGGTACTGATTCTCTTTTTCCATCTGCTGGTGGGGAGGCAACGATGAAATCCGCTTTGCTGCTTCTGCTCTGGCTGGCTGCCGCGCTCCCTGCGGCGCACTCCGCCGACTGGCTCACCTGGCGCAAAGTGGGCGAGGCGACCCTCACCTGGGGCCCGTTTGACGTTTATCGCTCACAACTGAGCACCCCGGATGGGCGTTACACCGGCCTGCAACAGGATCAGGCGCTGCTGATTACCTATCAGCGCAGTATCAGCCGTGACGAACTGGTCGACGCCACCCGCGAGCAATGGCAGGCGCAGGGCATTCTGGACAGTGAACCCAACAGCGCCGAATGGCTGCGCAGGCTGCAGGGAATTTGGCCCGATGTGAATCAGGGAAGCCAGCTGGCGTTTGTCGTGAATAACGGACAGGGGCAATTCTGGTATCGCGCCCCGACCGCCCGTTCGGCGTTCACACCGCTCGGCCCACCGCAATCGGCGACCTTCAGCGAGCGCTTTCTGGCGATCTGGCTCGGTCCTCGTACGCAATATCCCGAACTACGACTGCAGTTGCTCGGAGGTAAACCATGAAACGTTTTCTGACTCTCGGCCTGGTGCTGATGACGCTGCTGGCGGGCTGTAGCGCCGACATTAACGATTACCGCGATCAGCAGCCGCGGCTCGATATCTTCCACTATTTTCAGGGCCAGACCGAAGCCTATGGGATGGTGCAGGATCGCAGCGGGAAGCAAATTCGCCGCTTCCACGTCGATCTCAAGGGCGAGGTCAGCGGCGATACGCTGACGCTCAACGAGCAGTTTGTGTATGACGATGGCGAAAAACAGCAGCGCGTATGGCATATCCGGCGCGTCAGCGCCGATCGCTTTGAAGGTCGTGCGGGGGATATCGAGGGCGTGGCGACCGGCCAGGCGGCGGGAAACGCCTTCAACTGGCGCTACAGCATGAACGTCAAAGCCGACGGCAAAACCTGGCTACTGCACTTCGACGACTGGATGTATTTGCAGGACGGCAAACACCTCTTCAATAAAACCGCGATGACGAAGTTTGGCTTTAACGTCGGAACGGTGACCATTTTCTTCACCCGCAACGAGCAGTAAGGGGACAACACCATGAACAATAAACCCATTCTCGGTATCAGCGGATGTCTGACCGGCTCAGCCGTACGGTTCGACGGCGGACATAAACGCATGAGCTTTTTAATGGATGCACTGGCGCAATGGGTAACATTTAAACCCGTATGCCCGGAAATGGCGGTGGGCTTGCCCGTCCCTCGCCCGGCGCTGCGACTGGTCAAAACGCCCGACGGTGAGATGCACATGCGTTTTACCCAAGCCCCCCATGAAGACATCACCCATAAAATGGCCGAGTTTGCCGGGCACTATTTGCCGGGTATTGCCGATTACGCCGGTTTCATCGTCTGCGCCAAATCGCCAAGCTGCGGCATGGAGCGCGTGCGCATCTACGACGAAGCGGGTAATCCTGGCCAGAAAGAGGGAAACGGCCTCTTCACCGCCGCGATGCAGGAAAAATACCCGTGGCTGCCGGTGGAGGAAGACGGGCGGTTGCACGATCCGGTACTGCGGGAGAACTTTATCGCGCGGGTATTTGCCCTGCACGAGCTGAACATGCTCCGCGCCAGCGGCCTGACGCGCGGTGCGCTGCTGGCCTTTCACAGCCGCTACAAGCTGCAACTGCTCGCACATAATCAAGCCGGTTATCGCGAGATCGGGCCTTTTGTGGCGTCGCTTCACGAATGGGACGATTTGGAGGCCTTTTTTGCGGTCTATCGCGAGAAACTGATGGCGATTTTGAAACAGCCCGCGTCGCGCAAAAACCACACCAACGTGCTGATGCACATTCAGGGCTATTTCCGTAAACAGCTCAATACCCGCCAGCGTCTGGAGTTGCGTGAAGTTATCCTCAACTACCGCGCCGGACAGCTGCCGATCCTCGCCCCGCTCACGCTGTTGAAACATTATCTGGCTGAGCACCCGGACCGCTATCTCCTGACGCAAAACTACTTCGACCCGTACCCGCAAGACTTAGGCCTGCGGCTGGCGATCGCCTGATTTAACAACGAGAGACCTTTAGCCCCAAGGGTCCTTACACGCACCCCGTTTTAGACGACAAACCTCACTGTCGTCTTTTTTTTGGCCCGCGGCATGGGTTATTGGCTGGTAGAATGAGTGGGTTGACCCCGTTTTGCATCACTCAGGTAACCACGATGATCCGCGCCCTGCATATTGAAAACTACCGCTCGATTCGCCAGCTCTCGCTCGGGCTGGAACAGCTCAATATCGTTTTTGGGCCGAACGGCACCGGTAAATCGAATATTTACAAGGCGATCCATCTGATGCACAGCGCGGCGCAGGGCCAGTTTTCGCAGGCTCTGGCGAACGAAGGCGGGATTTTAAAGGTGTTCTGGGCCGGGAAAACGCGAAGCGATCAGCTGCGCCGCGTCAATCTGGCGGCGGAAACCGAAACCTACGAGTACGAGCTACAGGTGGGGTTTGTCGAGAAGCTGCCCTATCCTTCACAGTTCCAGCTCGACCCGGTGATCAAAGAAGAGACCCTTTGGCTGAGCGATCACCATCGCCGCCCGTCGTCGCGGCTGATGCAGCGTAAAAACCAGACCGTATTTCTGAACAACATTCACCACGAGAAAGTGACCCACAGCGGCACGCTGTATGAGAACGAATCGGTGTTCGGCCAGTTGGGCGAGCCGCATCTGTATCCTGAGGTGTCGCAGATGCGCGAATCCCTGCGCAACTGGCGCTTTTACCACGAATTTTCCGTCTCGTCTGGCTCGGCGATGCGCGCCCCGCAGGTGGGTTTTCGGTCGCCGGTTTTAGCCAGCGACGGGGCGAATCTCGCGGCAGCGTTCCAGACGATTGTGGAGATTGGCGACGAGCTGCTATTGATGCGGATCCTCGACCAGGCCTTCCCCGGCTGCGTATTTTACAGCGATAACAGCGGGGGACGTTTTCGCATGATGATGCAGCGCGAAGGGTTAAGCCGCCCGCTGGAACCGGCAGAATTCTCGGACGGCACGCTGCGATTCCTGTGCCTGGCCGTCGCACTGCTCAGCCCGCGACCACCCGCGTTTATTGCCCTCAACGAACCGGAAAACAGCCTGCACCCGCAGATGCTGCCCGCCCTTGCCAGCCTGATCGCCGAAGCGAGCCACTACTCGCAAATCTGGCTGACCAGCCACTCACCGGAACTGGCAAATTTAATCGAAAAACACCGCGCGTTTTCGCTGTATCAACTGTCGATGGTCGACGGAGAGACAAGGATGGAGCGGCTGGCGATGACTTAATTTAACAATGCGAGACCTTTAGCCTAAAGGGTCCTTACACGCACCCCGCTTTAGACGACAAACCTCACTAAGGCTTAGAGCATGCAAGAAGGCCATTCATCGCTTTAATGGCCTTCTTGAGATCACCAGCCCGGAACCGCGCCGCCGTTAAAGATTTTTTCTGCCGCTTTCGCCACTTCTGGCGACTGGTACGACTGAATAAATTCTTTCACGTTTTCCGCGTCTTTATTCTCTTCGCGGGTTACCACAATATTCACGTAAGGCGAGTTTTTATCTTCGATAAACACGCCGTCATGCACCGGCGACAGCCCGGTTTGCTGGAGGTAAGTGGTGCTGATGATCGCCACATCCACTTTTGGGTCGTCAAGCACGCGCGGCAGCTGCGCGCCTTCCAGCTCCATGATGTTCAGCTTTTTCGGGTTAGCGGTAATATCAAGAGCCGTTGGCAGCAGGCCGACGTCGGGTTTAAGCGTAATCAGCTTCTCTTTTTGCAGCAGCAACAGCGCGCGGCCAAGGTTAGTGGGATCGTTTGGAATTGCAACGGTCGCGCCATCCTTCAGTTCCGATACCGATTTGATTTTGCGCGAGTAGCCTGCCATCGGGAAGACAAACGTATTTGCCACCGCGACCAGCTTATAGTTGTGAGCTTTGTTATCTTCCGCCAGGAATGGGCGATGCTGGAAGACGTTCGCATCCAGTTCGCCGTGGTTCGTCGCATCGTTGGGCAGCAGCGAGCCGCTGAAACCGACCAGCTCCACATCCAGCCCGTACTTCTCTTTCGCCACTTTTTTGGCGACTTCCGCCACATCCTGCTCTGCGCCGTTAATCACGCCGACTTTAATATGTTTGGCATCGCTGCCGCTTTGATCACAGCCCGCAAGCAGAACGCCCGCCAGAAGTAATGCACCACATCGAGGTAAAGGGAATTTCACGAGACAGATCCTTTTGATAAACGTTTAAACGACTATATCGACAACGAAGCGGTACGCTAAAAACCGAAAAAGAATCAACCAGAAGGAAAAGTTATATATCGGTACTCTCTGAATGGCAGGCCCGGTCACACCGCGCCACCGGGCATCCACCGTTACAGTTCTTTCGCCAGATAGTGCCGCTGCATACCCTGATAAGGGAAATCCTCCAGCGTCATCTGCAGTGTGTACCCCTGCTTCTCATAAAATGGACGCGCCTGAAAGCTGAACGTATCCACCAGCGCACGGCGGCAACCCTGGCGGCGGGCTTCTTCTTCGGCGGCATTCATCAGCTGGCTCCCCAGCCCACTACCGCGCGCGTCATTGCTCACCCACAGGTACTGAATATTCAGCCATTCGCCTTTGCGATTGCCGATCAATCCGCCCGTCATCACGCCACTGTCGTCGCGTGCATAAACGGCGATATCGCCACCGACCGCAGAAAAATCGATATACTGCCGGTTATACGATCGTAATCCATTCAGCAGTTCTTCTTTATCGGCTTCAGTAATGGTATCCGTAAGACTCAAGTGCATGTGGTTCTCCTTATTTTCAGCGCAATCTGAATATCGCACACCTTTATCTTCATAAAAACTCCTTATTCTCTCCTTTATTTCGCAGTAGAAATATTCTTTCAATATGAAAATAAAAAAAGCGCTTTCCTGTACCTTCCTGAAACGTATAATAACCAAAAATGAGAACGATCATTCTCACTCTCAGCGCGGCGGGGAAACGATGAGCACAACGCTTGAAGAACGGCAGAAACTACGGCAGGACGAGATCATCACCGCGGCGCGGCGCTGCTTTCGCGCGAGCGGCTTTCACGGTGCCAGCATGTCGCAAATCGCCAGCGAGGCGAAGCTGAGCGTCGGGCAGATTTACCGTTATTTCAGCAATAAAGATGCCATTATCGAAGAGATGATCCGCCGCATTATCGATTACCGCATCGCCGAGATGGAAGGCAAAACCCAGACCGACCGCATGCCGCAGATCCTTGCCTGGCGCCAGACTCTGAGCGAAGACGACGATGCGCTGATGCTGGAAATGTCCGCCGAAGCGACCCGCAATCCGCTGGTTGCGGCAATGCTGGTGGAAGCCGACGCGCGCATGTTTGCCAACGCCTGCGAGCACCTGAAAAAACAGTGCCCGCACCTGAGCGACGAGCGCATTCGCTGCTGCGTGGAAATAATCGCCGTGATGATGGAAGGCTCCATCTATCGTCGATTAACCCCACAAAAAGTATCAGCAGAAGAATTAGAAAAAATTTATCGGGAAATACTCAATATGCTTCTCATTGTGAATTAATTAAACCTGAACTCATCACCGGGAAATAGCTATTTCCCGTTTTTTCATTTCCGCGAATCGCGGAGATGCGGCAACGCTTTGCCTTAAAACCTCCTCATCTCGTTAAGCCATTAACGGGACAGGCGTCGTTCACCCTGGAAAAAAGTATGAAAACCCTAACAACCGCCATCGCGGCATTATTTCTCCTGACCGGTTGCGATAATGCACAAATATCCGCGCCAGAAGGCGCACTCCCGCAAGTGGGGATCGTCACCCTCATGAGCCAGCCCGTCCCGGTGGTCAGTGAGCTTACCGGGCGGACCAGCGCCGCCCTGAGCGCGGAGGTGCGCCCGCAGGTGGGCGGCATCATCCAGAAGCGGCTGTTTAATGAAGGCGATACGGTGAAAGCCGGGCAGGCCCTGTATCAGATTGACCCGGCCAGTTTCAGAGCGAGCTACGACGAAGCCACCGCCGCGCTGAAACAGGCCCAGTCACTGGTGCAGGCCGACTGCCAGAAAGCCAGGCGCTATGCGCAGCTGGTGAAGGACGATGGCGTTTCGCGCCAGGATGCAGAAGATGCACAGGCCACCTGTGCGCAGGACAAGGCCAGCGTCGAATCCAAAAAAGCTGCACTGGAAAGCGCGCGCATCAGCCTGAACTGGACCACCGTCACCGCGCCGATTAGCGGGCGCATTGGTATTTCGTCCGTCACGCCGGGCGCACTGGTGACCGCCCAGCAGGAGACGGCTCTGGCGACCATTCGCGGGCTGGACAGCATGTACGTCGATCTCACCCGTTCGAGCGCCGATCTGCTGCGATTACGCAAGCAAACGCTGTCCACCAACAGCGATACCCTGAGCGTTTCGCTGATCCTCGAAGACGGCAGCACTTACAGCGAAAAGGGCCGTCTGGCCCTGACGGAAGTGGCCGTTGATGAATCCACCGGCTCCGTCACCCTGCGGGCGATTTTCCCCAATCCAAAGCAGCAGCTTCTGCCGGGCATGTTCGTTCGCGCCAACGTGGACGAGGGCATCATGGATGACGCGATTCTGGCACCGCAGCAGGGCATTACCCGCGACGCCAAAGGCAACGCCACCGCGCTGGTCGTGAACGGCAGCAACAAAGTCGAACAGCGCACGCTGCAAACAGGGGAAACCTACGGCGACAAATGGCTGGTGCTGAGCGGGCTGAAGGCGGGCGATAAGCTGATCGTAGAAGGCACCGGAAAAGTAGCCTCCGGGCAGGAAGTGAAAGCCGAAGAGATCAAAACCGCCGGAGGAGACGCCTGATGTTTTCCCGTTTCTTCGTGCGTCGCCCGGTGTTTGCGTGGGTGATCGCCATTCTGATTATGCTCGCCGGGATGCTGGCGATCCGCACCCTGCCGGTCGCGCAGTACCCGGACGTTGCGCCGCCGTCGGTGAAAATCTCCGCCACCTACACGGGGGCCTCCGCCCAGACCCTGGAAAACAGCGTCACCCAGGTGATTGAGCAGCAGCTGACGGGCCTGGATAACCTGCTTTATTTCACCTCCACCAGCAGCTCCGACGGCTCCGTAAGCATCAACGTCACCTTTGAACAGGGTACGGACCCGGATACTGCCCAGGTGCAGGTGCAAAACAAAGTTCAGCAGGCCGAATCGCGCCTGCCGAGCGAAGTGCAGCAGTCGGGCATCACGGTGGTGAAATCCCAGAGCAACTTCCTGTTGATCATGGGTGTGTACGACAAAACCGACAAAGCCAGCAGTTCAGATATCGCCGACTGGCTGGTGAGTAACGTGCAGGACCCGCTGGCGCGCGTGGAAGGCGTGGGCAGTTTGCAGGTGTTCGGCGCGGAGTACGCGATGCGCATCTGGCTCGATCCGGCGAAGCTGGCCTCGTACGCGCTGATGCCGTCCGACGTACAAACCGCGATTGAAGCGCAGAACGTGCAGGTCTCTGCCGGGAAAATTGGCGCGCTGCCGTCGTCGAATGCACAGCAATTGACGGCCACCGTGCGCGCCCAGTCGCGCCTGCAAACCGTCGATCAGTTTAAAAATATCATCATTAAGAGCCAGTCCAACGGCTCGGTGGTGCGCATCGGCGACGTCGCCCGCGTTGAGATGGGCAGCGAAGATTACACCGCTACTGCGAAGCTAAACGGCCACCCGGCGGCTGGCGTGGCGGTGATGCTCTCGCCTGGGGCTAACGCCCTAAGTACCGCGACCGCAGTAAAAGAAAAAATCGCCGAGTTCAAACGCGCAATGCCCGAAGGCTATGACGTCGCCTACCCGAAAGACAGCACCGAGTTCATCAAAATCTCCGTTGAGGATGTGATTCAGACGCTGTTCGAAGCCATCGTGCTGGTGGTGGTGGTGATGTATCTGTTCCTGCAAAACGTCCGTGCCACGCTGATCCCGGCGCTGGCGGTACCGGTGGTGCTACTCGGCACCTTCGGTGTGCTGGCGCTGTTCGGCTACTCCATCAACACATTGACCCTGTTCGCGATGGTACTGGCCATCGGCCTGCTGGTGGATGACGCCATCGTGGTAGTGGAAAACGTCGAGCGCATTATGCGTGACGAGGGCCTGCCCGCCCGCGAAGCGACCGAAAAATCGATGGGTGAAATCTCCGGCGCACTGGTGGCGATTGCCCTCGTGCTCTCGGCGGTGTTCCTGCCGATGGCGTTCTTTGGCGGCTCAACGGGGGTGATTTACCGTCAGTTCTCCGTGACCATTATCTCGGCGATGATCCTCTCGGTGGTGGTGGCGCTTACGCTCACCCCGGCCCTGTGCGGCACGGTTCTCAGCCACACACCGCCGCACAAGAAAGGCTTTTTCGGCGCCTTTAACCGCTTTTACAGCAGAACAGAAAGTGGCTATCAGCACCGTGTCCTGCGCGTGTTACGCCGCTCCGGCAGCATGATGGCGATCTTCGCCGTCCTGTGCGGGGCGATGGCCCTGACCATGTGGAAACTGCCAGGCAGCTTCCTGCCGACGGAAGATCAGGGCGAAATCATGGTGCAGTACACCCTCCCCGCAGGCGCGACCGCCGTGCGCACCGCCGAGGTGAGCCGCAAGGTCACCGACTGGTTCCTCAGCGAAGAGAAAGACAACACCAATGTGATTTTCACCGTTGAGGGCTTTAGCTTTAGCGGCAGCGGCCAGAACGCCGGGATGGCGTTTGTGTCGCTGAAAAACTGGTCCGAACGTAAGGGCAGCGAAAACACCGCGCAGGCGATTGCCCTGCGCGCCAGCAAAGAGCTGGGCGGCATTCGTGATGCCACCGTGTTCGCCATGACGCCGCCGTCCGTGGACGGTCTCGGCCAGAGCAACGGCTTTACCTTTGAGCTGATGGCGACGGGGAATACGGATCGCGATACCTTGCTGGCGTTTCGTAATCAGCTGATTGGTGAGGCGAATAAAAACGCGTCGCTGCAGGCGGTGCGCGCCAACGATCTGCCACAGATGCCGCAGCTGCAGGTCGATATCGACAACAACAAAGCCGTTTCTCTCGGCCTCGCGTTGAGCGATGTCACCAGCACCCTCTCCAGCGCCTGGGGCGGAACTTACGTGAACGATTTTATCGACCGTGGCCGCGTCAAAAAGGTCTACATCCAGGGCGATAGCGATTACCGCGCCGCGCCGTCGGATCTCAACAAATGGTACGTGCGCGGCAGCGATGACAGCATGACGCCGTTCGCCGCCTTCGCCACCACCCGCTGGGAATACGGCCCGGAAAGCCTGGTGCGCTACAACGGCTCTGCTGCGTATGAAATTCAGGGTGAGAACGCCAGCGGCTCCAGCTCTGGCAGCGCGATGACCACCATGGAACAGCTGGCAAACAAACTGTCCACTGGCACCACCTGGGCGTGGAGCGGCCTGTCGTTGCAGGAAAAACTGGCCAGCGGCCAGGCGATGAGCCTTTACGCCCTGTCGATTCTGGTGGTGTTTCTGTGCCTGGCGGCGCTGTACGAGAGCTGGTCGGTGCCAATCTCGGTGATCATGGTCATTCCGCTCGGCGTACTCGGTGCGGCGCTGGCCGCGACGATGCGTGGTCTGAACAACGACGTTTACTTCCAGGTGGCGCTGCTGACCACCATCGGCCTGTCGTCGAAAAACGCCATTCTGATTGTCGAGTTTGCCGAAGCCAAAGTGGCGGAAGGGTACTCCCTGACGCGCGCTGCCCTGCGCGCCGCCCAGACCCGCTTGCGCCCGATCATCATGACCTCGCTGGCGTTTATCGCAGGGGTCACGCCGCTGGCGGTCGCGACGGGCGCGGGCGCTAACAGCCGCGTGGCAATCGGCACCGGCATCATCGGCGGAACGCTTGCGGCAACGCTGCTGGCGATTTTCTTTGTCCCGTTATTCTTTGTACTGGTGAAGCGTCTGTTCTCCGGTAAGCACGCAAACCGGAGGTAATCATGTTTCGTGTTTCTGTTTTAGTGTTGGCGCTGATGAGCGCAGGCTGTGTCTCACTGGACCCGACCTATCAGCGCCCGGATGCGCCCGTCCCGGCGACGCTGCCGGGCAGCCACGGCGAGGCCAGCGCGGTCGTCAGCCAGTGGCAGCAGGTGGTGAACGATGCGCGGTTAAAAAGCGTGGTGACGATGGCGCTTAACAGCAACCGCGACGTGCAAAAAGCGATTGCCGATATCGACGCCGCCCGCGCCCAGTATGGCGAAACGCGATCGTCCCTGTTCCCAACGGTCGATGCTGAGCTGAGCCATACCCGCAGCCGGACGCTGGCCGGTGGCGTCACCACCAGCGACGAAGCCAACGGCACGGTGTCGAGCTTTGAGCTGGACCTGTTTGGCCGCAACCAGAGCCTCTCCCGCGCCGCGCGGGAAACCTGGCTCGCCAGCGAATTCACCGCGCAAAACACACGCCTGACGATGATTAGCGAGCTGACCACCGCATGGCTGACGCTGGCGGCGGATAACAGCAATCTGGCGCTGGCGAAATCCACCATGGAAAGCGCAGCCAATTCGCTAAAAATCGTGAAACGCCAGCAGGAAGTGGGCGTGGCGGCGGCGACGGATACCAGCGAAGCGATGGCGGTGTATCAGCAGGCGCGTGCCAGCGTGGCGAGTTACCAGACGCTGGTTGCGCAGGATAAAAACGCCCTTAATCTGCTGGCGGGCGATACGGTGCCAGACGCGCTGCTGCCGGGCACGCTGGAGAGTCTGAGCGACAACGCCATCACCCTGATCCCGGCGGGTGTCAGCTCCAGCGCGCTGCTGCGCCGCCCGGATATTCAGGAAGCCGAGCACAATCTGCTGAGCGCCAACGCCAGTATTGGCGCGGCGCGTGCGAATTTCTTCCCGACCATTTCTCTGACCGCCAGCGCCGGTGTTGGCAGCGATTCGTTATCATCCCTGTTCAGCCACGGCCTCAAAGTGTGGTCGTTCGCACCGTCGATCACCTTGCCGCTGTTCAGCGGCGGGAGCAATCTGGCGCAGCTGCGCTATGCCGAAGCGGAGAAAAAGGGGCTGATCGCTACCTACGAAAAGACCATTCAGAGCGCGTTCAAAGACGTTGCCGACGCGCTTGCGCGGCGGGAAACGCTCAGCGAGCAGCTGGACGCGCAGCGGGAATACGTCGCGGCGGAGCAGAAAACGCTGGATGTGGCGACGCGCAGCTATCAGGCGGGTGCGGGGGATTATCTGACGGTACTGACCGCACAGCGGTCCCTGTGGTCGGCGCAGACGTCGCTGATCGCCCTGCAACAGACGGACTTCACCAACCGCGTGACCCTCTGGCAATCGCTCGGCGGTGGCATCCAATAAATCTTTTGCCGGGCGCTGATGCCCGGCAAAAACTCCAGCTACGCTTAAAACGTCTCATACCTGTGTCTGTCCAGAATCATACTTTCGGCTTGAATCGCTTTGATGAATGTAACGATATATTTCAGAGAACAATGCGCGTTTTACTCCGGGGGTTTCAATGAAAGCTGCTCACCTGTTTTGTCTGGTTATCTGTTTGCTTTTCGCCGCCTTCGTCCACGCCAATGAGACGCAGGACCCGGTAAAAACGGAGAAAATCCGCCAGGCCGTGATGAAAGATATCAAGAAAGTCTGCTCGCCTCAGGGCAAGCAGACGGACAAAGAGTGGCAGGCGATGATCATGTCATCCGAGGCTAACAAGCTGCTGGTGAAAAACGCCGTGCTGGCGATGGAGCGCGACAACCTGGATAACTACTGGGAAGCCGTCGGCAAAGTGGACTGCATGGAGGATTACTAAGCGTGAAGCGTGCTTCACGCTTTTTTTTGATTAGCGTTTGCGCATATCCGGGATAATCAGATCCCCGCGCAAAACGTAAGAGCCGAGCATCTGCGTTTTCTCATTCAGCCACGCCACAATCCGCGCCGCCATCGCATCCATGGAGTATTCGATGGCCGGAATGGTCGGAATTCCCGGAAGATGCAGCGATCCGGCGAGACTAAAGACCATGATGTCTTCCGGAACCGACTTATTAAACGCCTGCAATTGCGGGATCACGCGCTGCGCTTCCTGCTCATCCGCCACCAGCAATGCGTTGAAATTCAACGTGGTCGCGTTATTCAGTAGTTCCTGCAACGCCACGGACGACGAAGTGGCGTCCATAAACACCAGATTACGGTTAAACGGCAGGAAGTTTTTCTCCAGCGCGTGTTTGTACCCGAGCAGCACCTGATCGGCAAAACCGCTGCCCTGTGGCTGAATTAAGGCAATCTGCCGACGGCCCTGGCTGGTGAGGTAGTTACAGGCGGTTTCGGCGGCAAAGGCGTGGTCAAACTGGATGCTGTTGGCGTTATCGGACTCCATGCAGTCCACCAGGATGACGTTATCCTGATCGATATGGAGCGGGAAACGCGCCCCGATTATCAGGATGTCGTCGCAAAGGCCGCAGGAGAGTTCATCGAGCGCGTTGAGCACCTCGCTTTTAGTGTTGGCGAAGCGCAGCAGCAGATGTTTTTGGTGCTGACTGAGCTGTTTTTCCAGCGCGTAAAGATACCCGGTGGTCTGGTTGATATTATCCTGCGCACAGATCACGCCGATACAGCCGGTGGACTGGCTCAACAGCGATTGCGCTATGACGTTGGGCCGATAGTTCAGCTCATCCACCGCTTTCAGTACGGCCTCACGGCTGGCTTCCTTCACGCCGCGCGACCCGCTCAACACCCGTGACACCGTGGCTTTGGACACCCCGGCCAGACGTGATACATCGTTGATTGTAGACATCATATTCCCCTGTCAGGACCCACGTAGCCCTGTAATTCCTGTTACCGCTTCGGCTCACATTATAGCCAATCCGGAGTATATCCGTTTCCGTTTTCCATGGAAACCGATTTTCCGTTTCCACTCAATTTGATGTCAAAAACGCCAAAATATGTGACCCACATCGTGATAACAAGCCCCATAAGCTGCGGATCTTGATGGTTATCACACTTCTGGGGTTTATGAATGGAAACCGGTTTCCATATGATATCCAATCATCCCCGCAATAACTTTTTACACTTTGAGGATGGTTGTCGATGTTCAAGATTATGCTGTGCTGCTCTGCCGGGATGTCCACCAGCCTGCTGGTGAGGAAAATGGTTGAAGTGGCAGAAGAACGCGGAGTCCCGGTCACGATTGATGCGTACGGCGTGTCCGAATTTGACACGCAGTTTCCGCAATACCAGGTCGTTCTTCTCGGACCGCAAGTGAAATACATGTTAAAGACACTGGCAGACAAGGCCGCTACGCAGGGTATTCCGGTACAAGCCATCGACATGATGGACTACGGTATGCAGCGTGGTGATAAGGTACTGGACTATGCTCTGTCGCTCATCGAAGCGGCACACTAAGAAGGTGTTCTCATGAGTTCGTTATATCAATCAATGGTTGCCGTTATTGAGCAGTCCATTACCCCGCTGGCGGCAAAGCTCGGACAGCAAAAGTACGTGATTGCGATCCGTGACGGGTTTACCGCCGCCCTGCCGTTTATGATCATCGGCTCGTTTATGCTGGTGTTCATCTTCCCGCCGTTCTCGGCGGATACCACCAACAGTTTTGCCCGCGGCTGGCTCGATTTCTCCCAGACCTACCGCGAACAGCTGATGCTGCCGTTTAACCTCAGCATGGGCGTGATGACCTTCTTTATCTCGGTGGGGATCGGCGCGAGCCTGGGTCGCCAGTTTAATCTCGATCCGGTGATGTCCGGCCTGCTGGCGTTTATGGCGTTTCTGCTGGTGGCGGCACCCTATGCTGACGGCAAAATCTCCACGCAGTATTTGTCCGGCCAGGGGATTTTCACCGCGCTGATTACCGCCATCTACTCCACCCGCGTTTACGCGTGGCTGAAGGAGAACAAAGTCACCATTCGCCTGCCGAAAGAAGTCCCGACTGGCGTGGCACGCTCCTTTGAGATCCTGATTCCGGTGATGGTGGTGATCGGCACGCTGCACCCGCTGAACCTGTTTATCGAAGCGCAAACCGGGATGATTATCCCACAGGCGATTATGCATCTGCTGGAGCCGCTGGTGTCCGCCTCTGACTCCCTGCCGGCGATTCTGCTCTCCGTGCTGCTGTGCCAGATCTTCTGGTTCGCAGGCATCCACGGCTCGCTGATTGTCACCGGTATCATGAACCCGTTCTGGATGGCGAACCTGTCGGCAAACCAGGCGGCACTGGCGGCGGGCGCAGCGCTTCCGCACGTCTATCTGCAGGGCTTCTGGGATCACTATCTGCTGATCGGCGGCGTTGGCTCGACCTTACCGCTGGCCTTCCTGCTGCTGCGCAGCCGCGTGACGCATCTGCGCACCATCGGCAAAATGGGCGTGGTGCCGAGCTTCTTTAACATCAACGAACCGATTCTGTTCGGTGCGCCGATCATCATGAACCCGATGCTGTTTATCCCGTTTGTGTTCGTGCCGCTGGTGAACGCCTGTCTGGCCTACGCCGCGACCAAACTCGGCTGGCTGGCGCAGGTGGTATCCCTGACGCCGTGGACCACCCCGGCACCCATCGGTGCGTCGTGGGCCGCAAACTGGGCGTTCAGTCCGGTAGTGATGTGCGTAATCTGTATGGTGATGTCGGCCCTGATGTATCTGCCGTTCCTGCGCGCCTATGAGCGCTCTTTGATGAAAACCGAAGAGCAAAAAGCCCAGGCAACCGTCGGTACTGCTGAAGCTGCACGTTAATAACGTCAAAGAGGAAGCATTATGAAATATTCATTTCCCGATAACTTTTGGTGGGGCAGCGCAAGCTCCGCGCTGCAAACCGAAGGGGAAAGCCTGGGCGGCGGCAAAGGAGTGACCACCTGGGATCACTGGTTCGCCAATGAGCCAAACCGTTTCCATCAGGGCGTGGGGCCGCAGGATACCTCAGCCTTTTACCAGAACTGGAAATCGGACATTCAGCTGCTGAAACAGCTGAACCATAACAGCTTTCGCACCTCGATTAGCTGGGCGCGCCTGATCCCCGACGGTGTCGGTGAAGTGAATCCGCAGGCGGTGGAATTCTACAATCAGGTCTTCGATGAGCTGCTTGAGCAGGGCATTACGCCGTTCATCACCCTGTTCCACTTCGACATGCCGATGGCGATGCAGGAGATCGGCGGCTGGGAAAACCGTGACGTCGTGGCGGCGTACGCCCGCTACGCGCAGATCTGCTTCGAGCTGTTCGGCGATCGCGTGCTGCACTGGTTCACCTTTAACGAGCCGATTGTCCCGGTGGAAGGCGGTTATCTGTACGATTTCCACTATCCCAACGTGGTGGATTTCCGTCGCGCGGCGACGGTGGCGTACCACACGGTGCTGGCCCATGCGCAAGCGGTGCGCGCCTTCCGCGCCGGGCATCATGCGGGGGAGATCGGCATCGTGCTGAACCTGACGCCGTCCTATCCGCGCTCGCAGAATCCGCAGGATCTGAAAGCCGCGCATTATGCGGATCTGATGTTTAACCGCAGCTTCCTCGATCCGGTTCTGCGCGGGGAATATCCGGCGGATCTGGTAGCGCTGCTGAAAGCCTACGATCAGCTGCCTGCCTGTCAGCCCGAAGACAGCGCGCTGATTGCCGAAGGAACCATCGACCTGCTGGGCATTAACTATTATCAGCCGCGCCGCGTGAAGTGTCGCGACAGCGCGGTGAACCCTCAGGCGCCGTTTATGCCGGAGTGGTTCTTTGATAATTACGAGATGCCAGGGCGCAAAATGAACCCGTACCGCGGCTGGGAAATCTACGAGCCGGGTATTTACGATATTCTCGTTAATCTGCGTGAGAATTACGGCAACCCGCGCTGTTTTATTTCTGAAAACGGCATGGGCGTTGAAAACGAGCAGCGTTTTATTGAAAACGGTCAGATTAACGATCAATACCGTATCGACTTTATTTCTGAGCACCTTAAATGGGTTCACAAAGGAATTAGCGAAGGCGTAAATTGTCTTGGTTACCATATGTGGACATTTATTGATAACTGGTCATGGTGTAATGCGTATAAAAACCGCTACGGATTTATTCAGCTGGATTTAGCCACGCAGAAACGCACCATTAAGAAAAGCGGGGAGTGGTTCGCCGCCACCTCGTTAAATAATAGTTTTGATAAAGAGTAATGAATGATGATCGCATTAGAAGATGCCGTAATGGAAATTATCGTCAACGCCGGTCAGTCGCGTAGCCTGTGCTTTGAAGCCCTGCACGCGGCCCGGCAGGGCAACCTTGACGAAGCCAAAAGCCTGCTGCGCGAAGCCGATGGCTACGCGCGCCAGGCGCACCATATGCAGACCAAACTCATCGAACAGGATGCGGGCGAAGCCCGCCAGCCGATGACTTTAATTATGGTGCATGCCCAGGATCATTTAATGAATTCACTGTTGGCCCGTGAATTGTCCGAAGAGATTATCCATCTCTACCAGAGATAATAAAGGGAGATATCGTTACGCTAAATTAAACCCTCTGTACCTATAAAAATATAAATCAACTTTTTCTGATGATAGCGACATATTCTGTCAGATCGGAATGGGATGGTTATTGTCTGAATAAAATTTAAATTAATAGAGATGACAATGAATATCATAAAAAAACTTCCATTAACAATGGCGGTTATCGCCGCGCTTTGCCCAATTTCTGTGCTCGCACAAGAATTCACGCAGGAGCAAATTGACGCCATTGTCGCCAAAGCGGTGGATAAAGCCCTGACAGAACGTCAGGCAAAAATGGATGCGGCAGTCGCGAAAAAAGCGGACGTGGTGACGGAACCGCAAAGCGCCGCGCAGTCCCCGGATCTGGCGATTCCCTTTGGCATTAAATTTACCGGCTACGCCCGCTACGGCGCACACTTCCAGGCCGCCGATCAGAAATATGTGGCGGTCGATGGCTCGTATAACGGCGGCTCGGCGATAGGTCGTCTGGGTAACGAAGGCAACGGCGGTGAGTTCCAGCTCTCTAAAGCGTTTAAAGGCGATAACGGCGCGATCTGGGACATCAACGTGATGATCGACCACTGGGGCGACGAAGTTAACCTGAAAAAAGCCTACGCGGGGGTGACCAACATTATGTCATCTAACCCGAATGCCTATTTCTGGGCCGGTCGAGACTTCCACCAGCGTCCACAGCAGGGCATCAACGACTACTTCTGGATGAACCACGATGGCCAGGGTGCCGGGGTGAAAAACTTCGACATCGGCGGGGTGCAGTTTGACGTGGCAACCGTCGCGGCGGTGGAGTCCTGTAATCCGGAAGTGGAAAACGACGGCTCTAACCCGTCGCGCATCTCCTGTACCGGCGGCTCCGGCACCGGCGATAAAGGCAACTACGCGGCCACCTCCAAAATCCACGGCATGAAAATCGGGCCGCTGGATCTGGAACTGTACGCCAACTACGGTTTCGACTCGAAAGCCATCGAGAGCGACGATCGTCTGAACGCCTGGCAGGGCGGCGTAGTGCTGAGCCACACCAACGACAGCGGCGTGAACAAAGTGATCGCCCGTTATTCGGATAACTCAGACAACAGCGTGTTTAATAAAACCGAAGACCTGACCACGGTTTACGCCAGCTTCGAAGGGCTGCATAAATTCACCCAGCAGACGCAGGTGGAGTACATCCTCGCCTTCCACGATTACGACAACAGCCGTGACAGCACCGACAATCGCAAAAACTACAACGCGATTGTGCGCCCAATGCACTGGTGGAACGACGTTCACTCCACCTGGCTGGAAGCGGGCTGGCAGCACGTTGACTACGATAACGGCGGTGATAACAAAGGCTGGAAGCTGACCCTGTCGCAGAACATGTCTATCGCCATGGGCCCCGAGTTCCGCCCAATGCTGCGCTTCTACGTGACCGGTGGCAAGGTGGATAATGAACGTACCGCTCGCGTGAACGGCACCGATGACCAGACGCTCGACGATTTCAACGTCGGCGCAATGTGGGAAGCCTGGTTCTAAGGTAAAAGCAAAACGGCAACGCCCGTTGCCGTTTTTCGTGTTTTCCCCTCTCCCGGTTTGGGAGAGGGCGGAGCGAGGGCATCAGACCACACCACCCGGCATTGCTCCCATGATATGCTAGAAAAAAACGAGCATGCAGGGGAGAACATGGGTTCCACAAAAAGAGGGATGCTGAATGTCCTGATCGCCGCCGTGTTATGGGGCAGTTCAGGGGTTTGCGCGCAGTACATTATGGAGAAGAGTCAGATTTCCTCGCCTTATCTGACCATGATTCGTCTGCTGTTCACCGGCGTGATTTTACTGACGCTCTCTTTCGTCCACGGTGACAAGATTTTCTCGGTCATCAAACATCGCAAAGACGCCATCAGCCTGCTGATTTTCTCACTGGTTGGCGCGCTCACGGTCCAGCTCACGTTCCTGCTGACGATTGAAAAATCCAACGCCGCTACCGCGACTGTCCTGCAATTCCTCTCCCCGACCATTATCGTGGCGTGGTTCGCGCTGGCGCGGAAAAAACGGCCTGGGATATTTGTCCTCTCGGCAATTTTGACCTCCCTGATTGGCACGTTTTTACTGGTGACGCACGGCGATCCGACATCGCTGTCCATCTCCCCTGCGGCGCTGTTCTTTGGCATCGCCTCGGCCTTCGCCGCCGCGTTTTATACCACCTATCCCTCGACGCTTATCGCCCGCTACGGCACGCTGCCGATTGTCGGCTGGAGTATGTTGCTGGCAGGGCTGATGCTGACGCCGTTCTACGCCGGGCGCGGCACCACCTTCGTGATTGACGGCAGCCTGCTGCTGGCCTTTTTCTATCTGGTGGTGATCGGCACCGCGCTGACCTTCAGCTTGTATCTGAAAGGCGCGCAGATGATTGGCGGGCCGAAAGCGAGCATTCTGAGCTGCGCCGAACCGCTGAGCAGCGCGTTGCTGTCGGTGCTGCTGTTAGGGGTGGCGTTTACGCTGCCGGACTGGCTGGGGACGTTGTTGATTGTGTCGTCGGTGGTACTGATTTCGATGGATTCACGCAGACGCGTTCAGGCTTCAGTGTAACCCGATATCCTCACCCGAAAGGGTGAGGATATGCCAGACTTACTGCGCCTTGACCTTCCCCGCCACCAGCAGTGCCGTCAGCAGCATCAGCGTGCCAGACAACACCAGCGGCGACAGCAGCCCCAGATTATCCAGCGCATAGCCGCCAATCGCCGCGCCGCAGGTGTTTGCCAGCTGAATCACTGCCACCTGAATCGACCCGGCTTTTTCCGCCTGATCGGCAAGGGAACGGGTGATCCACGTTGACCAGCCCACCGGCACCAGCGCAAAAGCAAAGCCCCAGATAATCGCAATGGCCGACGCCACCCACTTGTCACTTCCCCACAAAATCAGCACCACGGCGCTGACTGCCAGCACCAGCGGCGCACCTGCCAGGGCGAATTTAAGAGAGCGCTTCAGGAACTGCGCCGACAGGGATGTGCCGACAAAACTCGCAATACCAAAACTCAGCAGCACCAGCGTCAGGCCATCCACATCAAAACCGGCCATGGTCATAAACACCGGGCGGATATAGGTGAAAAAGGCAAACTGTCCGGCAAACGCCATAAAGATGGCGGTCATCCCCGCCAGCACACCGGGGCGTTTCAGCAGGCTGAACATATTCTGCTTGTGATGCGCCGCTTCGCCCGGCAGGGACGGCAGCGCCTTCCACACCCAGAAAATACACAGAATGCCCATGATCGCCGCGCCGTTAAAGACGTTACGCCAGCCGATAATGCCGCCCAAAAAACTGCCCAGCGGTGCGGCAATCACCAGTGCAATCGAGACGGCGCCGAAGATCACCGAGAGCGCTTTCGGCACTTTGCGCGCGGGCACCAGACGCATGGTCAGCGAAGCCGACATTGCCCAGAATCCACCCAGCCCCAGCCCCAGACAGGCGCGGCCCAGCAGCAGCAGGGTAAAGTTATCGGCAAAGGAGACCAGTACGCAGGAGAGCGTGAGCAGAACCGCAAACAGGATCACCACTTTGCGGCGGTCGATGGTGCCGATTATCTGGGTGATAAACAGGCTGGAGAACATGGCGACAAACGCCGTGACGGTGACGGACTGGCCCGCCACTCCTTCGGAAATCCCCAGATCCTGCGCCATCGGCGTCAGCAGGCTGACCGGCAGAAACTCCACGGTAATCAGGCAGGCGACGCAAAACGCCACGGAGAAAACCGCCGACCAGTTAGGTCGCAGGACCTCACCGGTATGGGCTGTGGGCGTGGAGTGGATCTGTTCTGTCATGGCGTCACCTGAGGATAAAACTGCGGGAAAGTCGCGCAGTTTATCATCAAAACTGTGACGGATTTAACGTTTTGACAACTTTTGTTGAAATCTGACCTTCACCGACAGACAGCCAGCATGGGGCTCAGTGCAGGAAAAAAACGCCCTCTTCAGGCAGGAACAGGCGGTTGTAGCGCAGCTGAAAAGCGTTGAACTCCTGCGGATCGGGGTCTATTTCGCGCATAAATCCCAGCGCCAGGCGGATCTGCGCGTCGGTAATCGGCGCGGCAAGACGCGCTTTACGCAGTAGTCGATGCCAGGTATGCAGATTCTCTTCGCTGCCGTCGACGATGCAGACCTGCCAGATCAGCAGCACCTGCGCGGCATTTTGCAGATGGGCTTCGTCCGGGCGCTCCAGGTAGCGGATAAACTCACTGCCTGCGGCTTTACCACACTGGTCAATCATCGACTCCAGCGGAACAGGCGTAATCCCTAAGCGTTCGCTCAGTCGTTTGATCGCCCGACGCGAATCAGACGTCAGAATGCGAAACCCGACAACAAACACCACAACCAGGGTGGCCAGCATTATCCAGACCATGCGTTCTCCTTAATAATAGCCGCTCATGATATCGGGAAACGCGCCGTTGTCGACAGCGTAAAACATGCTGAAAGGGATCGGAAAAAACAGGGGCGGGAATGAAAAAAGCCCGGCACATAGCCGGGCAAAAAAGTTACCTGCACAATCACTCAAGCCATTAGGCCGCTTTCAGTCGTTGAATGCGTTTTTCGCGGCGAATTTTGCGCTCTTCCATCACGGCAACCATCGCCATCAGGCAGATACAGGCGATAGCTGCGGCGTCCAGCGCGGCGAAGGTGCCCGCCCAGCCGGTCAGGCCGAAGATCGGCGTGCCGTCGGCGATCATCCCGAGACCCAGCTTGGCAAAGCTGTCGCCGATCAGATAGGCGAAGGTGCCTTTGATCCCATCGGCAGCGCCGATCGCTTTTTTCGGCACAAATCCGACGGCCGCGACGCCAATCAGCAGCTGCGGGCCAAACACCAGGAAACCGAGCGCAAACAGGGAGGCGAGATAGACGTACTGGTTGCTGGCGTGCTGATACACACCCAGCGTAGCGATAATCAATGCCAGCGCAACGCAGGCCACTAGCGCCCGACGACCGTTTGCCAGATCCGACAGCCAGCCCCACAGCAGCGTTCCCACCAGCGCGCCCACTTCAAACAGGGTAAAGCCCTGGATCGCCACCTCTTTGGAGAGTTTCAGCTCCTGGAAGGCGTACACGGTAGACCACTGGTCGATGCCGATGCGCACCACGTACAGGAAGATGTTGGAGAAGCAGAGCAGCCAGATGACTTTGTTTTTCAGCACATACTCAACGAAGATCTGCCATTTGGTCATCGACTCGTCTTCAGCGTCTTTGTCTTCTTCACTCAGCTCTTCGCCAAACAGCTCTTCCGCTTTGCCCAGACCGTAGGATTCCGGGGAGTCGCTGCCGTAGCGCAGGCCGATAAAGCCAACAATCAGCGCGATAATGGACGGGAAGATGAACATGCCGATCACATGGCCGTCGAACAGGACATTTGCCCCGAACAATGCCACGCCTGCCGCACCCGCCCCACCGAGGTTATGGGAGATGTTCCACATACCAAGATAAGTGCCGCGCTTACGACGTGGCGTCCATTTGGTGATGGTGGAATAGCTGCACGACCCGCCGGTGCTCTGGAAGAAACCGCTCAGGGCATAGAAGGCGATCATCATAAACAGGCTGACGGAGCCTGCGCCCATGCTGGCGCTAAAACCGAGCATACAGATGGCGGAGAGGATCAGCATAAACGGCAGGAACTGCTTGGTATTTTTACCGTCGGCGTAGTACGAAACCAGGGTTTTCCCCACCCCGTAGGTGATGGAGAAACCGAGGCCGATCATCCCCAGCTGCGTCATGCTCAGCCCGTAGGTGGAGATCATGTCGTTCTGGGCGATGTTGAAGTTTTTGCGGATCAGGTACATGGTCAGGTAGCCGATGAACACCACCAGATAGGACTGCATGAACGGCTTGAACCACATTTTGCGCCGCATCTCGAGCGGCAGATCCAGGGTCGGCTTGCGCACCTGGTTTAGAAAGGCCAGCATCAAAAACTCCTGATATGAATACCTGCGAATGGCAGGCATTGTAAAAATCAGCAGTCGCATTGGCCTGAGACAGCGTCCAGGCGAAACCGGGAAAATTTCCTAGTTTTGCCCCACTCGGAGCAAAAAGGTGAGGCGCATCACGCTTCGTTGACCTCACGCGGGGCCTGAGCGTTCAAAAACGGCAACAGCAGCAGGGCGGAAATCCCCGCCGCGATAGCGATCACCGCGAAAAAACCGCTCCAGTGCCAGATGTCGATGACCCGCGCCAATGGCCAGCCGGACAGGGACGCGCCAAGATAGGCAAACAGGCCGACAAAACCGGTCGCCGCCCCCGCCGCCTCTTTGTGCGAGCACTCCGCTGCCGCCATGCCGATCAGCATTTGCGGGCCGAAAACGAAGAATCCGGTGGTGAAGAAGCACGCCGCCTGCATCACGTAGCTGGCAAAAGGCATTAGCCACAGCGAGCCAACGGAGAGCAAAATTCCGGCGGCGAAAATCAGGTTCATCGGGCCACGGTTGCCGTTAAACAGTTTGTCCGAGCCCCAGCCCGCCACCAGCGCGCCGATAAATCCGCCCAGCTCAAACATGGTCACCGCCGAGTTGGCGGTCACCAGATCGACGCCGAGCGTCTCGGACATATACAGATTTCCCCAGTCGTTGATCGCCGCACGCACCACGTACACCAGCACATAGCACAGGGACAGCAGCCAGATATACGGGTTCAGCAGCACATATTTGGTGAGGATCTCTTTGCGCGTCAGCCCCGCCCCTTCCTGCTGCTGGGCGATCTCCATCTCATCGTGACGCCAGTCACCCACCGGCGGCAGGCCGACGGTTTGCGGGCGGTCGCGCAGACGCCAGCAGAGAAACAGCCCGGCGAAAATGGCCAGGGTTCCGGCGATCATCATCCCGGCGCGCCAGCCGTAGTGTAGCGCCGCCGCGCCCACCACGATGGGGATCAGCGCCCCGCCGACGTTATGGGCAGTGTTCCAGATTGCCCACCAGCCGCCGCGCTCGTTGCGGGAGAACCAGGCGGTGAGCAGACGCGCGCAGACGGGCGCGCCCCAGCCCTGGAAAAAGGCGTTCAGCGCCCACAGCAGGGCGAAGGCCCACAGGGAGGTGGAGAAACCAAACAGGATATTGACCACTCCGGTTGCGATCAGCCCCATCCCCATAAAGTAACGGGCGTTGGAGCGGTCGCTGACGATGCCGGAGAAGAATTTCGACAGACCGTAGGTGATGTAAAACAGCGTCGCCAGCAGGCCGATGTCCGTGCGCGTCATCACGCCGCTGGCGAGGATTTCGGGCGCAGCGGCGTTAAAACTTTTACGGGTGAAATAGAACAGCGCATAGCCCAGCCAGATGGTGGTCAGAATATGACGTCGCCAGTAGCGGTAACGCGCATCTCTTTCGCGTTTATCGCCAATGGGGGCGGTATTCGCTGGCGTTTTCAGAAAGGTAAACATGGTCGGTCCTTACGTATAACGCAGCGGCAAATTCACGCTGACGCGCGTGCCGTGGGTACAGGAGATCGTCAACGTTCCGCCAAGCGCCGTGACGCGCTCGCGCATTCCTGCCAGGCCAAATCCCTGCTGCCCGGAGCCGGGCGGCAGACCGCATCCGTCGTCTTCGAGAACCAGCATCAGGCGCTCGTCCTGCTGCCAGCCCTGGAGCGTCACCGCGCTGGCACTGGCGTGTTTGACGATATTGTTCAGCCCCTCCTGACAGACGCGGAACAGGGTGACGCGCTGGCTTTCGCTCAGGAGTGTCTCGTCGATAGCCCAGTCGAGATGGCTGACGATCCCGCGATCTTCCAGCTCCATCTCACGCATCAGGGAACGCACCGCCTGCTCAAGGGATAAATCATCTAACTGGCGTGGACGCAGGCGTCCCAGCAGTCGTCGCACGGAATCGTACACCCCGAGAGAGAGCTGCTCGATGTGCGCGCCGCCCTGCCGGACGCCGGGATTTTCCGGGGCCAGCCGCTGAACGATACCCGCCTGAGTGCGGATGGCCGTGATGGTCTGGCCGATATCATCGTGCAGTTCGCGCGCCACTTCCTGCCGCACATTTTCTTCGGTTTCCAGTAACCGCTCCGCCAGGCGTCGATTGCGGGCCAACTCGTTTTGCAGCGACTGGTTCAGCTCGCGCAGACGCTGTATACCCGCGCCCAGCAGCAGTCCGGTCAGGCTTTGCGCCAGCAGCGAGAGGAGTAAATCAACGGGATGATCGTGCCACGTCTGGCTGGCAATCAGGGCGATGGCGTTCATCAGGGTAGCGATCAGCGCCCCCTGCCAGCCGTAATGCCAGGCCAGCGCGATAATCGGCAGCGCCAGACAAAACGGCGTAAAGCGGGAGAGTTCCGCAGGCAGACCCAGCTGAAGCCACAGGCTGACCACAAACAGCAGCAGATACCAGATAAGGTGCCGCGCGCGCCAGTTCACCGGCTGGGAGACCAGCGCCGGGCCGAGCGGCTGCCAGACAGTGCTGGTGAGATAATGCCAGATGACGAGGCACGTGGGCGCAAGCGTCAGGCCGCCGGTCAGCGTCAGCAGGAGCGCCGTCAGGGTGTCGGGTTTGCCGATCCACGGCAGGGATTGCAGCAGCGCAGCGGCAATCAGCGCCGCCCCCTGACGCAGCAGCGTGCGCCAGTCGCGCTGATGGCGGTAGCGGGAAATCAGCGCCACCGGCAGCAGCGTCAATACGCCCCCGATCATCAATAAGGGGAGATGCGCCAGTGCCACTTCCTGCGCCAGCCAGACCAGCATGATCCACTCGGCCCCCAGCAAAACCGGCCAGTAGCCGCGCGGACATTGCAGCATCAGCCCCAGACGCAGGCCAAACGGGAAGAGCAGCACCGCCAGCTCCGGGCGCTCGACCAGATGCAGGCTAATACTCCACAGACAAAACCAGGCGGCCGAGAAGATAAAAAAGCTGGCGACGACGGAGACCAGCCGCGAGAAGTACGGGCTCATTGCCAGCCGTCAAACATGCGGCGGGCCAGCTCGACATCGTTACTGACGCCGAGTTTTTCCATCAGATTGGCGCGATGAACGTGAACGGTTTTGGGCGACAGGCCCAGCTCGACGGCAATCTCTTTCACCGCCATCCCCTGGGCGAGCTTTTCCGCCACCTGACGCTCGCGTTTTGTCAGCGGGTCCTGGCGTCCGGCGGCCAGTTTAATGGCGATATCCGGCGTGAGGTAACATCCGCCCGTCGCGACGGTGCGCACAGCGGAAATGAGTTCGTCGGGGCTACAACGTTTGGAGAGAAACCCTCGCGCACCGGCGTTGAGCGCCTGTTCTACCAGCGCCGGGCTGTCGTGAACAGAGAGCATAATGGTCGCCATTCCTTTCGGCAGCTGGCTGAGCAGCTCAAGCCCGGAGAGATCCGGCATTGAGATATCGCAAATGCAGACCTGCACGCCACGCCCCGGTAATCCGGCCAGCGCCTCGCGGCCTGAACCGAATTCAGCCACGACCTGAAAATCTGCCTCCAGGCTCAGCAACTGGGCAAAACCGGAGCGGACGATAAGGTGATCGTCGATAAGGGCAATGGTGGTCATGTGGCATTCCTGGCGGATAAAAAACGCGCTTACCTTAACGATAAGCGCGTTGCCGTTCAAGCCTTGAGCGATTTACTCGAAAAACACCGCAATTTTATTAAACATGGTCGGATCGGACTGGTTGCGGACCACTTGGGTGACATCTTCCAGTTTGTCGATTTGGGCAATCATCTGCTCGAGGCGCTGATCGTCGTTCACGAGGAGCCAGATGCGGCTATGATCGCTGCCCTGAATCGGCAGACAAAGAATGCCTTCCACGTTAAATGCGCGGCGCGCGAACAGGCCGCAGACGTGGGTCATGACGCCAGGGTGGTTGCGGACGGTGAGTTCGAGAATGACGTTATCATATTGTTTTTGCATGGCTTATTCTCCCACCATCTCAGTATTCGCCGCACCCGGCGGGACCATTGGATACACTTTTTGTTCTGGATCGATGCGCACGTGAATCAGCGCCGGGCCAGGGCGGGAAATCGCCTCCTGCAGGGCGGCTTGCGCGTCCTCGGCGGCGTTCAGATCGCAGGTGTGCAGGCCAAAACCGGCCGCAATCTGCATAAAGTTGATCATCCCCGGGTAGGTCGCCGCAAACACGCCCTGCTTGTAGAACAGGCTCTGCTGCTGATGCACCAGCCCCAGCGCTTCGTTGTTCATCAGAATGATTTTCACATCCAGCTGGTTTTCAGCCGCCGTCGCCATCTCCTGAATGTTCATCATCAGGCTGCCGTCACCGGAGAAGCAAATCACCTTCCGATCCGGATTCGCCAGCGCAGCGCCCACGGCGGCGGGCAGGCCAAAGCCCATGGTGCCTAAGCCGCCGGACGTCAGCCACTGACGCGGACGGTTCAGCGGGTAAGCCTGGGCGGTCCACATCTGATGCTGGCCGACGTCGGTGGTGATAATAGCGCTGTCGTCCACGCAGGAGGCGACGGCGTTAATCAGGCCGTAGTGGCTCAGCGGGTCGCCTTCGGTCGGGATGGCGCTCGGGAACTCCTGCTGCAGCTGAGCAACCAAATCGCACCACTCGGCGTTGTCGGTGGCGTGGGTTTGGGGGATTAACTGGGCCAACACCTCGCCCACGTCACCCTGAATCGCCACATGCGGCTGCTTGATTTTGCCAAGCTCTGCGCGGTCGATATCCACGTGAATGATTTTCGCGTTCGGGCAGAACTGCTCAGTTTTACCAATCGCCCGGTCATCAAAACGTGCGCCAAGAACGATCAGCAAATCAGACTCTTGCAAAATAAAGTTGGTGCTGCGCGCGCCGTGCATCCCCAGCATGCCCAGCGACAGCGGGTGCGCTTTCGGCAGCATTCCCAGCGCCATTAAGGTCATGGTGGTGGGCAGATTGGCTTTTTCGGCAAATTCACGCACCTGTTCTGCGGCGTTGATCGCCCCGCCGCCCAGATAGAGCACTGGCCGTTTCGCGGCGTTGATCATCGCGGCGGCGTCCTGCACGCTCTGGGCGCTGAATTCCGGTGCGGGGGCACGGCCACCCGGCTCCGGGAAGGTTTCGATGTCGATTTCAGCGGTTTGTACGTCCTTAGGAATGTCTATCCACACCGGGCCTGGGCGGCCGGATTGCGCAATGCGGAACGCATCGCTGATCACCTGAGGTAACTCGGCGATGTCGCGAACTAAATAGTTATGCTTGGTGATGGGGATAGAAATACCGTAGGTGTCGACTTCCTGAAACGCGTCGGTGCCGATCATCGACGAAGGAACCTGGCCGGTAATACAGATCAGCGGAATGGAGTCGAGGCGCGCGTCGGCAATCGCTGTGACCAGGTTGGTGGCACCCGGCCCGCTACAGGCCATACAGACCGCAGGTTTGCCCTGCGTACGCGCCATGCCCTGCGCGATAAAGCCTGCGCCCTGCTCGTGGCGCGCCAGAACGTGGCGGATTTGCGTGCTTTGACTTAACGCGTCATAGAGCGGCAGGACCGTACCGCCCGGGATCCCCGAAACGATGCTGATACCCTGACGTTCCAGTAAGTGAACGATTAATTGCGCGCCCGTAAAACGCGTCTTGCCTGATGTTGTGCCCGAACTTGCCATGCTCCAGTCCTTTTGTTCTGAGCCGACTTTCCGGGAGGTTTAAACTAAAAACCCCGCCGGTTTGCGCCGGCGGGGTTTTGGATTCGTGTGTTGATCCAGTCCCTACGGCGCATTGCCGACGACCACCACCACACGTACGACGACCACTGCGGCAGGTTGCGCAGTTTTTAGTAGGGTCGACGCCATCATGGAAGTTGTCATTGAGGACCTGTGTTTAGAATCATTGATAGAATTTATACAAACACAGGATTCGGTGCCTGACAATGGAAATATTTTCATCCACCCAAATTTGCGTCAGGGATCACGTTTCGTTTGTAAGAGAAATAAAAACAAAAAACCCCGCCGGAGCGAGGTTTTTTTTCAGGGTTTGCGGTTGGTTTCCGCGAACACACTGTGTTACGTCAACGCAAGAAGTATACGCGATCGGCCACGAACGCGCAATTTTAGCTCTCTTTTTTGACGAATATGAGTATGGATCAGCCTTCCGAATTTGTCGACAAAATACTGTTCATGCATCCAGTGTTTATCTATACTGAGTTTGTTCGCAGTGCGTATTGGGGGCCGCAAGCAGTACACCGGCGCAAAGAAGTCCTGGCTGAAACGGGTGGTGCCGTCAGTGCCTTAACCCCCAAATGAGCACACTGTGTTACGTCAACAAAGGTGCTGGCAACAGGCGGCGGAGAGGTACGCCAGCATCGTGCTCCTTCTGCCAGAAGGAGGCGCGTATGGGCGTCGTGGATATGGTTATTCTTATCCTGAGACTCATTGTTGCGGTACTGCAACTGCTTGACGCTGTCCTGAAATAACTCCGGTGATTCAGGGTCAAGTCGCACCAAAGAGGGGCGGGCAACCGCCCCTCTTTAACATCTGCACACTGGCAACATAAGTTGCCGATATCGTTTACAAATCCTGCCTGCTTCTGCTCAATCATTCACCCCAGAGATGCTTAAATTGTCATCTCGTTGTGGTAGATTCCTCGCGCATTTACGGGAATGCGCAGTCACTTATTCTTTATTTCTCTCTTTTTGCAAAAGTATTCAGCGACATGAAAAAGCAAAGGAACGTTAATTTACTGTTGATGCTGGTGTTACTGGTGGCCGTCGGTCAGATGGCGCAGACCATTTATATTCCGGCGATTGCAGACATGGCGAAAGCGCTCAGCGTGCGCGAAGGTGCGGTGCAGAGCGTGATGGCCGCCTATCTGCTGACTTACGGCGTCTCGCAGCTGTTCTACGGTCCGCTGTCTGACCGCGTCGGGCGTCGCCCGGTGATCCTGGTCGGGATGACCATTTTCATGATCGCCACGGTGATCGCCATAACCACTCACAGCCTGACGATCCTGATTGCCGCCAGCGCCCTGCAGGGCATGGGGACCGGCGTCGGCGGGGTGATGGCGCGTACGCTGCCGCGCGATCTGTACGAAGGGACACAGCTGCGTCATGCCAACAGCCTGCTGAATATGGGGATTCTGGTAAGCCCGCTGCTGGCACCGCTGATTGGCGGCGTGCTGGACAGCATCTGGTCGTGGCGCGCCTGCTACGCTTTCCTGCTGGTCCTGTGCATTATCGTCACCTTCAGCATGGCGCGCTGGATGCCGGAAACACGCCCGACGGGCGCACCGCGCACCAGGCTTATTGCCAACTACAAAACGCTTTTCGGCAACGGCGCGTTCACCTGTTACCTGCTGATGCTGATTGGCGGCCTGGCGGGGATTGCTGTGTTTGAGGCCTGTTCCGGCGTGTTGCTGGGTGCAGGTCTGGGGTTAAGCAGCATGGTGGTGAGCATTCTGTTCATTCTGCCGATCCCGGCGGCATTCTTCGGCGCATGGTTTGCCGGTCGCCCGAACAAGCGTTTTTCCACGCTGATGTGGCAGTCGGTGATGAGCTGCCTGCTGGCAGGGGTGATGATGTGGGTCCCAGGCTTACTGGGTGTGATGACCGTCTGGACGCTGCTGATCCCGGCCGCCCTGTTCTTCTTCGGTGCGGGAATGCTCTTCCCGCTCGCGACCAGCGGCGCGATGGAGCCGTTCCCGTTCCTGGCAGGAACCGCAGGTGCGCTGGTGGGCGGCCTGCAAAACATCGGCTCCGGCGCGCTGGCCTGGCTCTCCGCCATGATGCCGCAGACGGGTCAGTCTAGCCTTGGCCTGTTGATGACCCTGATGGGGTTGCTGATTTTACTGTGCTGGCTGCCGCTGGCGTCGCGCGAGCCGCATCACGAGCAGACGATTTAATCACATGATGGCCCGGCTTCTCATCGGGCTTTTCACACACCGGTGCAAGCATCGCCTGCAGCAGCGGTTCCGGCCCTGGTCGCCACGCCCCCTCCTCGCCGTCATAAAACTGGAAATCCGCGTTAATGGCGTAAGGGATTTTGGCTTTTTGCAGTTCGCAGGCCATAAAGCTGGCGAAAGCCATCTGCGGTGCCGTTGGGGTAACGCGGCTGGATTCACCCACGCCCCAGCCGCCCACCCAGCTCACATGCCCGGTTTTTTGCTGCCAGCGCAACGCGGTAGTGATCCGGCTGCGAATCATCGATTTCTCCGCCGCCGTGCCTGATGTCCACGGGTATTTTCCGTTGTTCTTGAGCGGTCCCCACGGGAAGATGTGCCATTCGGCCAGCACGTAATTCTGGCTGTGGGCAGGCAGCTTAAGGCTGCCGAGATCTTCCGGTGCCGCGCGCAGGCGCGGAGCGACGAAAATCATGCGTTCGGCATCGATGGCATGAATGGCTTTGATCGCTTTTTCGTAGACGCGGTTAAGGGATGCGAGATTGTGATTGAGCTTGTCCGCCGGCTCGTAGATCAGGTCAAAACCGAGCAGCGGCGAGCTTTTCTCAAAGTAGTGCGCCACGGCAATCCACCAGTTCACCACCTCTTTTTCGTTATCCGCTTTCGGGTCGTTTTTGTATTCATCCGCCTGATAGGCAATCACCGGGATCACGCCGTATTGCTCACAGGCTTCCACCAGCTTGCGCAGATGAATCAGGCGCGCTTCCGTCGGCTCGCCGGCCACGCGGATACGCACGTGGGTAAACCCTTTGGCCTTAAAATCACGCACTTCCAGCGGATCGAATTCGCGAATGCCGCGCTCGGTGCGCGCCCAGTCCACGTCGATGCCCACCCCGAGCTGCTGCGCGTAGCGCGCAGCCGTCAGCGGTGGCTCAGCGGCAGACACCCAGCCAGAGGAGATAATCAGCGCAGCGGCGATCAGGGGCTTTAACACGGTTAACCTTGCGAGAAATCGAAAGCAATATGCTGTATTTAGCACGCTTTTCGCGGTTTGGTGTAGAGGCTACGCGTAATAATTCTTCAACCCACCTGACTTTTCAGCCAGTCGATAAAGGCATCAATTTTCGGCCACTGCCTGCCCGAAAGGGTCGATATGTAGTAGTGCTGATGGCATTTCAGGGCTTTCTCGCCGAAGGGCGCAATCAGCTCCCCGCGATCCAGCCGCTTTTGCACCAGCCGCTGACGCCCCATGGCGACACCCACGTGGTTCATCGCGGCGATAACGGCTAAATCGGAACGATCGAAACCAATGCCCGACGATGGCGGCAAATTCACTGCAAAGTGCTGCGCCCAACTAAACCACTCATCGGTTCCCGAGTCGTTACTCCACGCCTGTCTGTCATGCAGGAGCGTGCAGTGGCGCAGATTGTCTGGGTTTTTAATTAACTCATGTTCGCGCGCGTATTCCGGCGTGCAGACCGGCAGGATCGCCTCGTTCATCAGAAAATGATGGGCGAGCTGAGTGGGCGGCGTATCGTCGAAGTAGAGCGCCAGATCGATACCCGTTCGCTGCATGTTCGGGTAATCATTGCCAGTGAGAATGGTCAGGGAGATCGACGGATAGCGGCGGGAAAAATCCCCGAGCATCGGCACCAGCCAGCACTGGGCAATGCTGGGGCGCGAATAGACGGTCAGGGTGCCGGAAAGCGCCTGATTCTTGATGTCGAGGATCTCCTGGTTCAAGGTATCCAGCGACGATTTGAGGGTCCAGAAAACCCGTTTTCCCTCCTGCGTCAGCTCCACTTTGCGGTGCGAGCGGACGAACAGCTGAATCCCCAGCTCCTCTTCCAGCAGGTTAATGCGATGGCTGACGGCGCTCGGGCTGAGCGACAGCTCTTCCGCCGCCAGCGCGAAGGACTCATGCCGGGCCGCCACTTCAAACGTGTACATTTTTGACAGTTGCCAGCCGTTCAGCAGGCGATTGCCGACCTCATTCGCATCGTTCATGGCGGTTTTTTATCCCCTCAGCCTCGTATTTCTGCCCTCAGAATATCCGTTATGAATGAATTAATGTGAAGCAACGCCGAATAAAGTGCGCTTTTTAGAGCAATGTCACTCACTTGATCCAATCTGCCTCACCTGAACGGCAATTTATATCGTTTGTCAGCCGGTGCCGTTTTTTCGTCCAATAGCCGCAGATTACTTAAGGGTGGGGTGAGATATGGGATCTCAGATGTGGGTTGTGGCGACGCTGCTGGCAAGCATCGTGTTGATTGTATTAACCATCGTAAAACTGAAGTTTCACCCGTTTCTGGCGCTGCTGCTGGCGAGCTTCTTCGTTGGCGCAATGATGGGCATGAGCCCGCTGGATATGGTCAATGCCATCGAGAGCGGCATCGGCGGCACGCTGGGATTCCTGGCGGCGGTGATTGGCCTCGGCACCATTCTCGGCAAGATGATGGAAGTTTCTGGCGCGGCGGAACGCATCGGGCTAACGCTGCAGCGTTGCCGCTGGCTCTCCGCCGATGTGATTATGGTCCTGGTCGGGCTGATCTGCGGTATCACGCTGTTCGTTGAAGTGGGCGTGGTGTTGCTGATCCCGCTGGCGTTCTCAATCGCCAAAAAGACGCAGACTTCGCTGCTGAAACTGGCAATCCCTCTGTGTACGGCGCTGATGGCGGTTCACTGCGTGGTGCCTCCCCATCCGGCGGCGCTATTTGTCACTAACAAACTGGGCGCGGATGTCGGAACGGTAATTGTATACGGTCTGCTGGTCGGGCTGATGGCCTCTCTGGTGGGCGGCCCGCTGTTCCTGAAAATCCTCGGCGATCGCCTGCCGTTTAAACCGGTTCCGGCGGAGTTTTCTGACCTCAAAGTGCGAGAAGAACATACGCTGCCCACGCTGGGCGCCACGTTGTTCACGGTGCTGTTACCGATTGGCCTGATGCTGGTAAAAACCATCGCCGAGCTGAATATGGAAAAAACCGGCTCGCTCTACACGCTGCTGGAATTTATCGGCAACCCGATCACCGCCATGTTTATCGCCGTGTTTGTGGCCTATTACCTGCTCGGCATTCGTCAGCATATCGGGATGAGCGCGCTGCTCAAGCACACGGAAACGGGCTTTGGTTCGATTGCCAACATCCTGTTGATTATCGGGGCGGGCGGGGCATTTAACGCGATCCTCAAAACCAGCGGCCTGGCCGATACGCTGGCGCTGATTTTATCGAACATGCATATGCACCCGATTCTGCTGGCCTGGCTGGTGGCGTTAATTCTGCATGCGGCCGTCGGGTCTGCCACGGTTGCGATGATGGGGGCCACGGCGATTGTCGCGCCGATGCTGCCTCTCTATCCCAACGTCAGCCCGGAGATCATCGCCATTGCCATCGGTTCTGGCGCCATTGGCTGCACGATCGTCACAGATTCTCTCTTCTGGCTGGTGAAGCAATACTGCGGCGCGACCCTGAACGAGACCTTTAAATACTATACAACGGCGACATTTATCGCCTCGGTACTTGCACTTGGCTGCACGTTCCTGCTTTCTTTCATTATCTAAGCGCGAAGAGACGTACTATGGAAAACGCAAACATCACCACCTTAATCGCCCAATATCCTCTGGTAGAGGATCTGATGGCGCTGAAAGAGACCACCTGGTTTAACCCGCGCACCACCACGCTTGCCGAAGGGCTGCCGTATGTCGGGCTGACGCAGGCGGATGTGAAGGATGCCCACGCCCGCCTGGCCCGCTTTGCGCCTTATCTGGCGAAAGCGTTCCCGGAAACCGCGGCCAAAAACGGCATTATCGAATCAGACGTGGTGGCCATTCCCGCCATGCAACAGCGCCTGGCGAAGGAGTTTGCCACGCAGATCAACGGCACTTTGCTGCTGAAAAAAGACAGCCATTTGCCGATTTCCGGCTCTATCAAAGCGCGTGGCGGGATTTATGAAGTGCTGACCCACGCCGAAAAACTGGCGCTGGAAGCGGGGCTGCTGGCGCTGACAGACGATTACAGCATCCTGCTGGAACCACGCTTTAAAGCGTTTTTCAGCCAGTACAGCATTGCCGTTGGCTCAACGGGTAATCTGGGGATGTCGATTGGCATCATGAGCGCCCGCGTTGGCTTTAAGGTAACGGTGCATATGTCTGCCGACGCCCGCGAGTGGAAAAAGGCCAAACTGCGCAGCCACGGCGTTGAAGTGGTGGAGTACGAACAAGATTACGGCGTGGCGGTGGAGCAGGGGCGAAAGGCTGCCGAGAGCGATCCCAACTGCTTCTTTATCGACGACGAAAACTCTCGCACCCTGTTTTTGGGTTATGCCGTGGCGGGTGAGCGTCTGAAAGCTCAGTTTGCTGAACAGGGGCGCGTGGTGGATGCGGATCATCCACTGTATGTCTATCTGCCGTGCGGCGTGGGCGGTGGCCCTGGCGGCGTCGCGTTTGGCCTCAAGCTGGCCTTTGGCGACCACGTTCACTGCTTCTTCGCCGAGCCAACCCATTCGCCGTGCATGTTGCTGGGTGTTTATACCGGTTTGCACGATGAAATTGCGGTGCAGGATTTGGGGATCGATAACCTAACGGCCGCAGATGGTCTGGCGGTGGGACGCGCGTCCGGGTTTGTTGGCCGCGCAATGGAGCGTCTGCTGGACGGGTTCTACACCCTGTCCGATCAGAGCATGTACGATATGCTGGGCTGGCTGGCGCAGGAAGAGGGCATTCGTCTGGAGCCATCGGCGCTGGCGGGTATGGCCGGGCCGGTGCGTGTGCCTTCTTCAGCCAATACGACCCACCTCGTCTGGGCAACGGGCGGCGGGATGGTGCCGGAAGCGGAGATGGCAAAATATCTGGCGAAAGGCCGTCCGTCACGTCTGCCGTAACAGCGTCATCAGCTCTTGCGTCGAGCGGTTGTGCTTTTTCAAATCGCGCATCACTTTCATAAAGGGTGCGCTGTAGTCATAGAACGCCAGATAGCCCTGACACAGCACGTCGTCATTTGCCGACGTGCATAACCGCCGTCCTGCGCACGTCTGGCATTTCAGCAGCCCTTTCTTCTGGCACAGCGCGGTGCCGCACCAGCCGTCCAGTGTGTCGTCGAACAGGCGCACCGAGATCTCCCCGATATCCTGCCGGACCCACATCGCAAAAATCTGCGTTAAGAACTCGCCCCACACCTCCGGCGTTACAGGCTTTTCACCCGCCGTCTGTGGCAAAAAATGGACGTTTTTGTTACCGCTGAGGCGTAACGCTTGATAAACCTTCCCTGGCTCGCGCGCGTTGCAGTTATCGACTACAACCACGCGGGTACTTCCGTGGCATCCTGTCATTCACGACCCTAGAAAAATCAGTATTTGCTGTAAGTGTGTTACAGCAAACAGTAATGCGAGGGAGAGTACTGCGAGAGAGATCAAGAATTTGTCACGCACTGCTTTGGGCTGCGCGAAATCGTTGTGATTCACGTCCATCAGGTTGCGGCTGCGGGTGTAGCGCCAGAGAAGAGCCGCTACCAGTGCCAGCACCACAATCGAGACCCAGAACGGCAGACCGGTGCGGTGCCAGTTGTGTTTAATCGCCAGTGCGATCAGCGCGCCGTAGCCCAGCAGCGTGCGTAGCCAGGCTAGCGATGTGCGTTCGGGCTGCAGGCCGGGATCGGCTTCTCGCCGCGCTTTGCGGCTATCCGCCATAGAACACCAGCACCATGACCGCTGCCGCGACGGCCAGCAATATCACGCTGATCGCCAGCAGGCCGCGCGTGTAGGGCATATCCTGTTTCAGGCGCATCGCCTTTTCATTGCGCAGCCAGCGCAGATAACCGTAGATCGCCAGCACACCGGCGAACAGACACAGCAGCAGGGCCAGCACTTCACGAATCAGGGGCGTGGCGAAATCCGGTGCGAGCTGGTCCAGCCCGACGCCTGCCGCGAGAAACCCCAGCGCGGTGCGGATCCATGCGAGAAATGTGCGCTCATTGGCGAGGGAAAACCGATAGTCAGGCGCTTCGCCCAGCTGGGAAATTTTCATGAAGGCTCCTTGTCGTACCGCAAGCAGGCTTCAGCATAGCGTAAATTGACCGGCATCTGGGATGCCGGTCGGCGGGATTAGTGCAATTCTGGCCAGTAATCTTTGTTGGCCTCAATCAGATCATCGAGGATGGCTTTGGCAACCGAAGCGCTTGGCACCGTTTTAGACAGGGTAATCGCCTGCCAGAGTTTGGTGTAGGAGCGCTCTTCCCAGGCGTCGACCACCAGTTTTTCCACTGCCACCTGCTGGCCCATCAGCCCTTTCTGGAAGTGTGGAATATCGCCCACGGTCAGCGGCTCAGGGCCGTTTTTCCCGACCAGGCAAGGAATTTCGACCATCGCATCGGCGTCGAAGTTATGAATCGCCCCGTTGTTCGGCACAATCAACAGCATCCGCTCCTGAGTGTTGAACGCAATAGCCGTTGCCAGATCGACGATGTACGACGCATGTTCATCGATTTCCAGCTCACCGGCGGAAGATTTCCCCGCTTCGATGATGGCGCGGCAGGAGCTGAAAACATGCTTCTCGCGGTGATCCATCACTTCGTTCGCGCGGGTGCGCTCCGGGTTTGAGTGCGCCACCACGTAATCCGGGAAGAGGTAATATTTCAGGTAGGTGTTCGGCATGGTGTCCGGATCGAGCGCCTGCACGTCTTTTGCTTTCGCGAACGTGTCATTCCAGCTGGCTTCCGTATGGGCATCGTCAGAAGGTGGCACATAACCGTTTTTCGCCACGTACTCGCGCAGTTTCGGCATCAGATCGTTACCGTTCAGATCTTCAATCGACGTCCACCAGCCGAAATGGTTCAGCCCGTAGTAGCGCACGCGCATCTCTTTGCGGTCTTTCAGACCGACGATCTGCGCCATTCGCCCTTCGATGCCAATCGGCATATCGCAGATGTTGAGAATTTTGGCGTGAGGTCGCAGACGGCGGGTGGCTTCAGCAACGATCGCCGCCGGGTTGGAGTAGTTGAGCATCCATGCATTCGGGGAGTATTGCTCCATATAATCCACCAGCTCCAGCACGCCGCCAATGGAGCGCATGCCGTAGGAGATCCCACCCGGACCGCAGGTTTCCTGGCCCAGCACGCCGTGACGTAACGGGATTTTCTCATCCTTCTCACGCATCGGGTATTTGCCGACACGGATATGCGCCATCACAAAGTCCACGTCGGTAAACGCGGTTTTAGGGTCGGTGGTGTAGCTGAATTCGATATCCGGCGCCTGCTCCTGCAGGATGATTTTGCACGCCTCGGCGATGGTCTCCTGACGTGCACCGTCGTTGTCATAAAACTTGAGCGCACGCAGTGGGAAGCGGTCGCGATTCGCCAGCAACATCAGGACGATACCAGGAGTGAAGGTGCTGCCGCCGCCTGCGATAACAACTGAGAATTTTTTCATGATACAGCCTCTGTCATGGTGGATGATGGGTTTGTAGTAGAAGGGGTCATCAGGGATTCAAGCTGGTCGCGCACCTGTGGGACGTGCAGCCCAACAATCACCTGAATACCATTGCCGCGACGCACCACACCGTGGGCGCCAAGGGCTTTGAAAACGTCGTCACTTTGCGTTTTGCTCATATCAAACAGGGCGATACGCAGCCGGGTGGCGCAGTTGTTGATACTTTCGATATTGCCTGCGCCGCCCAGCGCCTGCAGATAGGCGGCCGCCTGGCCAGAGCTGGTGTTCGCCGCAACGGTGGTTTGCCCGCGCGCGGCCTGGTAATCCGCTTTGCTGTAGAGTTTGATTTCGCTCTCTTCACGGCCTGGTGTTTTCAGGTTGAAGCGTTCGATAAGCGTCTTAAAGACCAGGAAATAGAGGGCGGTGAAGCACAAGCCGATGCCAATCTGGGTGAACATCATGGAGGCATGATTGTGGAACATCGGTATCCAGTTCTGCGGGAGGAACTGGTCAAGCAGCCCGCCGCCCATGTTGCCGACCACACCAAAGATATACATCACGGTCGCCATGGTCGCGGCGAGGACCGCGTGAACGGCAAACAGCAGTGGCGAGATAAACAGGAAGGTAAATTCCAGCGGTTCGGTGATCCCCACCAGCATCGCGGTCAGCGTCGCCGGGATCAGCAGCCCCGCCACTTTGACGCGATTTTCCGGCGAGGCGGTGTACCAGAGCGCCAGCGCAATCCCAACGGAACCAAACACTTTCGAGTTACCGTGCAACGCAAAGCCGCCTTCCGGGAACAGGGTTTTCAGCGGCAACGTGCTCTGGCTGAACGCCTGCAAATGCTGCGCCCAGTACACCTGAATACCGCCCTCGACCGCCGCCGGGCCGAAAATAAATGGACCGTAGACGAAGTGGTGCAGGCCCGTTGGGATCAAAATGCGTTCCAGGAAGGTATAAACCCACACGCCCAGCGCCCCGGCGGAGCGTAAAAACGCCTGCAACGACTCAATGCCCATCTGCACTTTTGGCCAGCCGAGCAGCGTCAGCCAGGCACATGGAATCATCACGAAGAAGGCGATGATCACCACAAACGAGGTGCCCTGGAAGATGCCTAAAAATACCGGCAGCTGTTTATCGAAATAGCGGTTGTGGATGGCGGTCACCAGCCCGGAAATCACAATCGCGCCGATAATGCTGGTATCGAGGGTTTTGATCCCGGCAATCATCGCCAGCCCGCTTCCCGCGGTAGGCTCGGCCATAAAGTTCACGCCAAAGAACTGACCCCAGGTCATGCCCATTGCGTTGATAAAGTAGTTCCAGGTCAGGAAGCTAATCAGCACCGCCAGACACGCCCGGCCCTGCGCCTGTTTGGCGAGGCCGATCGGTAAGCCGACAGCGAAAATCAGCGGCATATTACGAAAGACCGCCCAGCCGCCCTCTTCAATGATGTGGACGATTTGGGCAAATAAATGATCGGGTGCCGTTAAGGCCTCGCCCACAAAAAGCGGATTGCGCAGCATGATGGCAATTCCAACCACCATGCCTGCGAAAGGGAACAACAGCACCGGGGTAAACATGGCGCCGCCAAAACGTTGTATTTGACTGAGCATCTTTAAATCCTCATGTAACAACCTGTAGGGGGTTTGGCCTTATTGGTTTTGTGCTGGCCTGAAATGAGAATAAAAATTTACTCAGCGGCTCACACCGCGCGCCGCTGCGTTCCGTGATCGCATTCATGGTTTTAATTTGCCCACTCAGGTCTACTTTCAGTTCAAAATATGGACATGTTAAGACGCGATGCACGACTGAATACGCGCAGAGAGGTCTACAGGTGATCTACAAATCCATTGCCGACAGATTACGTCTGCGGCTCAATTCGTCGGATTACAATGTCGGCAGCCCGCTGCCCGGCGAAAAAGCGCTGGCGCAGGAGTTTGGCGTGGCGCGGATGACCATTCGCAAGGCCATCGATTTACTGGTCGGCTGGGGGCTGGTGGTGCGCCGTCACGGCAGCGGCACCTTTGTCGCGCGCAAGGATGTTCACCATGAAACAACCAATCTGACCGGGCTGGTGGAGGTCTTGCGCCAGCAGGGCAAAGAGGTGCAGAGCCAGGTATTGCAGTTTGAAGTGATGCCCGCCCCGCCCGCCATCGCCAGCCAGCTGCGTATTCAGATTGACGAGCGGATCTACTTTTCGCGTCGGGTGCGTTACGTGGAGGGAAAACCGCTGATGCTGGAAGACAGCTTTATGCCCGTGAAGCTGTTTCGCAACCTGTCGCTGGCGCACCTTGAAGGGTCGAAGTTTGATTACATCGAGAAGGAGTGCGGGATCACCATCAGCGGGAACTACGAGAGCCTGACGCCGGTGCTGGCTGACCGGCAGCTGGCGAATCTGATGAATTTACCGGAACAGACGCCGCTGCTGCGCATTACGTCCTTGTCCTACAGCGACAGCGGCGAGTTCCTGAATTACTCCGTGATGTTCCGCAATACCAGCGATTACCAGGTGGACTACCATCTGCGGCGTATCCACCCGGACGCGATGTTAGCCTATCCCCCAGAACAGCACGGCCAGTAGCTGCGGCGTGATGATGCGCAGGAACATCACCAGCGGATAAACGGTGGCGTAGGAGAGTGCCGCCGCGCCGCTGGTGGCGTGCAGATTGTTGGCGAAGGCCAGCGCCGGAGGATCGGTCATCGAGCCGGCCAGCATGCCGCACAGGGTCAGGTAGTTCATCTTCGCGAAGATTCGCGCCAGAATCCCGACCGTCAGCAGCGGAACCGCCGTGATGATAATTCCGTAGCCAATCCAGCTTATCCCCTCGCCCTGCGTCAGAGTGTGGATAAAGTCGCCGCCAGATTTCAGCCCCACTACCGAGAGGAACAGCACAATGCCCAGCTCGCGCAGGGCCAGGTTGGCGCTTGGCGGCATGAACCAGTACAGCTTCCCGATACAGCCGATACGCCCCAAAATCAGCGCCATGATCAGCGGCCCGCCCGCCAGACCGAGCTTGAGCGCTACCGGGAATCCGGGCACGTAGAGGGGAATTGAGCCAAGCAGCACCCCCAGCCCGATACCGATAAACACCGGCAGCATCTGCACCTGCTGCAATTTTTGCTGCGCATTGCCGACCATATCGGCGACGGCGTCAATGGACGACGGGCGGCCAACCAGATTGAGGATATCGCCAAACTGCAGGCTGGCATCCGGGCTGGCGACCAGTTCAACGCCCGCACGATTCAGGCGTGAGATCACTACGTCGTATCGCTCTTTTACCTGCAGATCGCGGATTTTCTTGCCCAATACCTGCTCGTTGGTGACCACAACGCGTTCCACGCGCATGTCGGTGCCCCGCGTCGAGAGGGAGGTGTCTACCTCCTGGCCGATCACCAGTTGCGCGCTGTGCAGATCGCCGGGCTGGCCGACCAGGTGCAATAAGTCCCCGAGCTGAATCACAGTGCCGGGGGACGGGACCATCAGCATTTCGTCCCGCTTCAGGCGCGAGCAGATGATATTGACGTTGTTCAGAATCGGCACATCCTGAATTGCCATGTGGTTCAGATTGGGGTTTTCGACGCGAATGTTGATGGTTTTGATCAGCATGTGGCCGTTGGTGATCGTGGATTCATGCTTTTTGGCTTCGTCGTCCACGTTGATACGAAACAGCACACGCACCAGCCACATGGTCAGCAGAATGCCGCAAATGCCAAACGGGTAAGCCATCGCATAGCTCATCCCCATCTGATCCACTACGCCGGGCGCAATGCCCAGATCGCGCAGAATTTGCTGTCCAGCCCCCAGCGCAGGAGTATTGGTGACCGCGCCGGAGAAAATCCCCAGAACCACCGGGAGCGGAATATCAAAGATTTTATGCAGAATGGCGGTGACGAGGCCGCCCATGACGACAATGCCGAGAGCAAAGAGATTCAGCCGCAGCCCGGAGACGCGCAGCGAGGCGAAAAACCCAGGCCCGACCTGAATGCCGATGGTGTAGACGAAGAGGATCAGGCCGAATTCCTGAATGAAGTGCAGCATTTCAGCGCTGAGGGTTAACCCAAGCTGATCGGCGAAATGGCCGACAAAAATACCGCCGAAAAGCACTCCGCCAATGCCAAATCCGACACCGCGGATTTTGATATTGCCAATCCACAGCCCAACCACTGCAACCAGGGCCAACACGCTAACCGTTAACGCGATATCACTCATGACCTTTTCCCTGCGCATATCCTTAGTGATTAAGGGGATTCTCGCAGAGGTTATGGGGTTTGTATGGGCGATGGCGCACAAAAAAGCCCCGCGAAAGCGGGGCTTAGTCGTTTGCTTTGCCCGCAGACACTGCCCTTGAGCAGGCCTGCGGGTTTTGTTGGCCGGGAAAGCGCAGCGCCTCCCGACACAAATTAGCTGTTCAGCGCCGGACGTTCGCTGATGGCGATTTTCTGCGGTGCCAGTGCTTCCGGCACATTGCGCGTCAAATCAATGTGCAACAGCCCGTTGGTAAAGGTCGCACCGGAGACTTCCATATGGTCGGCCAGGGTAAAGCTCAGGCTAAACGGCTGAGTCACCAGGCCCTGATGCAGCCACTGGGTCTCGGTTTGTGGTTTTTCCGGCGTCCCTTTCACCGTCAGGCGCGCGCCTTCGAGCTGGATATCGAGATCCTCCTGACGGAATCCGGCCAGCGCCAGCGTGATGCGGTAGTGGTTGTCATCGCTTTTTTCGATGTTGTACGGCGGAAAACTCTGTTGTTCAGCCGTGCTTTGCAGGGCGTTAGCCAGTTTGTCAAAACCAATCCACTGACGCAGCAGGGGGGATAAATCGTAGTTACGCATTGTTAATCTCCTTCTGAGAAGCGAGTTAAGCACTGTTTTTAGTGCGCAGTTGTTCCTGCAAATCCACATGGATTCGCACAGGCTCCCGTTTCGGCAAGCCACTCTGGATGGGCCGCGCGAGCGACCCGCTTAAATTAGTTGATCTCGATACGGCGCGGTTTTTTCTCTTCCGGAATCACACGTTCCAGATCGATAAACAGCAGACCGTTCACCAGGTTCGCACCGTAAACGTGGATGTTTTCGGCGAGCTGGAATTTGCGTTCAAAGTTGCGCTCAGCAATGCCCTGGTAGAGATAGGTACGTTCTTTCTGCTCTGCCGTGTGTGCGCCTTTCACCACCAGCAGGTTGTCCTGCGCGGTGATTTCCAGTTCGCTCTCAGCGAAACCGGCGACAGCAATGGCAATGCGGTAGTGGTTTTCGTCAACCAGCTCAACGTTGTATGGAGGGTAACCGTTACCCTGGCTTTGGTTATTTTCTAAATGGTTGAACAGGCGATCAAAACCAATAGCAGAACGGTACAGCGGGGAAAAATCGAAATTACGCATAAATCAATGCTCCTGAAATCAGCGAGTAATGTTTGCCTTCCACCATGGACAGGCCGTTGTGCCACCAAACACCCATCAGGCGTGTTCGTTCTTCGGCTACACAGATAAAGTGGGTCTGATTCCGATCATTTCAAGAGGTTAAATGCGAGATTTTTTTGCACTTTGCTGGGTCTCGCATAGACTGGGACTACAGCACAAAGAGTGAAATTGCGATGCCTGCCACAGAGCGGCGCTTTCCAGCTATTCTTTTCGCACATGGCTCGCTATAACTCGATATTGCGGTTATGTCTCGCCATTAACATTGATTAACAGATGATGAATAATGTTCTGATAAAGCTGACAACATGCAGCGTAGTGGTATTACTTTGCGGGTGTTCGAGCGTGATGTCTCACACCGGCGGTAAAGAAGGAACATATCCGGGCACGCGCGCCAGCGCGAATATGATTTCGGATGATGAGACGAACTGGGGCACCAAATCCCTGGCGATTCTGGATCTGCCGTTTACAGCGGTGCTGGATACGCTGTTAGTCCCGTGGGATCTGTTCCGCACCGATAGCTCGGTGCGTTCACGCGTGGAAAAAAGCGAAAAGCAGAATATGGCCACCAACAGCGTTATCCCACCCGCTGAGATGACAGCGCCCTGATTACTTCCCGGTTTCCGTGACCCAAAGCTGACGGAAACCGGCCGTCTCTTCCATCCACGCCACATAGCGGCCATCCGGCGAGAACACCACCGCATCACCCGATGGCGGATTGCCGTGATCGGACGTCAAAAACGTCACTTCACCGCTTCGCGCATCGCAGCAGGCAATGCGGTTGTCCAGCACAAATCCCAGCGCTTCGCCCGACGGATGCCAGTTAAACGCCGACTGAATATCGCGGGTGTTATGCGTCAGCTGGCGCGGCTCCCCGCCCTCTGGTGCGATAAGCCACAGCTGCACAATGCCACGCTCATCGCGCATCAAAAACGCGATTTCACCGCCCTGCGGATGGCTGCGCACCCAGTGGCGCGGCACGTTGACCAGCCCCGGATAGCGGTTTTCATGGGTGAACGTTAAACGCCGCTGCACCACACCAGCAGGCGGTGCGGGCAGGGTCTGCTCCGTCCCTTCCAGCGGTTCGTCGCCCGCCTGTTTCCAGCCCGCCTCATCCTCTGGAAGATCGACGATAAACAGCTCCGGCACTTTTTCGCCGCGTTCAGAGAGCGTGTCGCCGATAAAGGCCAGCTGGCGGTTACCCACCCAGCCCTCTTCATAGGCGCGGTTGATCTCATCGCTGCCGGGCCGTGGCGTAGACGTCGTGCGGCTGATCAGTACGCTCCAGAACGTTCCGGCATATTCGCGCGGATGACTGCCCTGCGGCGTCACCGGGCCGAACGGCACGGCGACGCCGACATTGCGCAGATCCAGCGTCACGTCGCGTTCGTGCATCACATGGTCGTTATAGGTAAAACTGACCCGTTGCCCGTTGGGGCTAAAGACGTGAACATGGCTCCCGCCGCGCAGCGCGCCGGGGGTATAGGGCGCAGTGATGTCCATGGCATCGAGATTACTGACTTCGCCGTTGCGGGCAATCACACCGCGACGATGGTGAAAGTCGTAATGCCAGCCCGCATCCGGGTTTTCCGGGCCGTGAATAAAGACGTATTGTTCCTCAAGAGGATGAACGGTCACCACGCCCACGTGTGCGCCATTTTTAGCGCGGTAGATCACCTCGGTTTCGCCCGTCTTCACGTTGACTCGCTCGATCGTCTCGCCCGTAAAGGACGCGCCGGACGGTCGCACGTCAAACGCCAGCCATTGGCTGTCAGGCGTCCAGGTATTGGTATTCGTGAGTTGATGATGACGGGGAGCGAAGGTGATTTGTTTCATGGAGAGACCCTGATGCGCGGTTATCGCATCAGGGTAAAGCATCGCGAAGATTTAGCCTACTCGTTTAACATCGCCGACAAGCAGGATGTAGGAGAGCGCGCCAATCAGAGTGATAACGGAGATGTAGGTCAGAGCAGGCGCAAAGCCGTGCGCCTGCGCCAGATAGCCAATGACCAGCGGAACGGTGATACCGCCTAACCCGCCGGCAAAGTTAAACACGCCTCCGGTGAGGCCAATCAGACGCATCGGTGCCAGTGAGGAGACCAGCGACCAGGTGATGGACGCAAAACCGTTGCCGAAGAACGCCACCGCCATCAGCACGGTGATCCACACCGGGTCATTGGTGTAGTTCGCGCCCATAATGCAGGTGGAGAGCAGCAGGCCGAAGATGATCGGCAGCTTGCGCGAGAATCCAATCGAGAAGCCTTTGCGCACTAACATATCGGCGATCCAGCCCGACAACAGGACGCCCACGAACGCTGCCAGGAACGGAACCGTGGTCATGAAACCGGCTTTCAGCGCGGTGATGCCTTTTTCCTGGGTCAGATAGTTCGGGAACCAGGTCAGGAAGAACCACAGGGTAGACGCAATCGCGAACTGCCCGAGATAAACCCCCACCAGCTTGCGGTGGAAAACCAGTTTCCAGTCACTTTTGGTCAGGCGGGTGCGCCCCTTGTTTTCAATCTGCGCATCGCCATCCACCAGACCGCCGCCCTGCTCGATGTAATTCAGTTCAGCTGTGGTGATGCCTTTGGTTTTACGCGGTGACTGATAGACCTTAAACCAGACAAACGACCAGATAATCCCGATGCCGCCAGTGATGATGAACACCCAGTGCCAGCTCAGCGACTCCTGAATCCAGATCAGCAGCGGTGTGAGGAACGCCAGGCCCACAAACTGTCCGGAGGTGTAGAACCCCACCGCCGAGGCGCGTTCATGCTCCGGGAACCAGCTGGTCACCATGCGGTTGTTGGTCGGGAAAGCGGGCGCTTCGAAGATCCCGGTGATGGCACGCAGGCCAATCAGCGACAGCAGTCCGGTGGCAAAGCCCTGGAACAGGGTGGCAACGGACCAGCCAAAAATCGCGATGCAGTAGGTGGTGCGAGAGCCTAAGCGGTCCAGTACACGTCCGCCTGGGATCTGGCACAGGGTATACATCCAGGCAAACGCCGAGAAGATGTAGCCCATCTCGGTTTTCGAAATGCCAAACTCTTCCTGAATATGCGCGGACGCCACGGCCAGGTTGGCGCGGTCAACGTAGCAAATCACCACGGTAATAAAAATCATCAGCAGCGTCAGGTAACGACGACGGCCTGTTTTTGCGGTAGTCACAGAAATATCCATTAATCTGTCTCCAGATTTTGGGCATAGCGATACACGTCACCATGCCCTGTAAGTTACAGAGGGTTATGTTTTTGTGGGTAAGAATTTTTGCCCGGGAATATGGCGCTGACCGGGCTTACGAAATGGTGATCACCACTCCGCTACGCTACCATCCGAATATCGCCACAGCGGGTTACGCCAGTCGGAGGCGTTTTTACTCAGCTCAATCACTTTGGCTTCGTCAATGTCCACGCCAAGACCCGGTTTGGTTAACGGTTTGAAGAACCCGCCTTCCATGTTGAAGTCTTCTTTGTTTTTCACAAAATCGAGCAGCTCAGCACCTTTGTTGTAATGGATGCCCATGCTCTGCTCCTGGAATACCGCGTTACGCGAGACGAAGTCCACGTGCAGACAGGCGGCCAGGGCAATCGGTCCCAGCGGGCAGTGTGGTGCCAGCGCCACGTCGTAAGCTTCGGCCATACCAGCGATTTTGTAGCATTCGGTGATACCCCCGGCGTGGGACAGATCCGGCTGCAGAATCGCCAGGCCGCCCGCTTCCAGCACGCGTTTGAATTCGAAGCGCGAGAACATACGTTCGCCCGCCGCGATCGGAATATGGGTCTGTGCCGCCAGCTTCGGATAGTACTCGGCCTGCTCCGCCAGTACCGGCTCTTCGATAAACAGCGGGCGGTACGGCTCCAGCTCTTTGATCAGCACTTTCGCCATCGGCGCGCTGACGCGACCGTGGAAATCGAGGCCAAACTCAATCTCATTGCCAAAGGCTTCGCGGATTTGCGCCACCGTATTCACGGCGTTATCCACCGCCCGGGAGCTGTCAATGACGCCCATCTCTTCGCAGCCGTTAAGCTTGAAGGTATCAAAGCCAATTTTGCGCAGCGTTTTGATGCCGTCGATCACCTCTGCCGGACGGTCACCGCCGACCCAGCTGTAGGCTTTAATTTTGTCGCGCACCAGACCGCCCATCAGCTGCCAGACAGGGGCGTTCAGCACTTTGCCTTTGATATCCCACAGCGCCTGATCGATACCGGCGATGGCGCTCATCAGGATCGGGCCGCCGCGATAAAATCCACCGCGGTACATTACTTGCCACAGGTCGTTAATACGCGCCGGGTCCTGACCGATCAGGAACTCTTTCAGCTCATGCACCGCCGCTTCAACGGTACGCGCGCGGCCTTCAATTACCGGCTCGCCCCAGCCGACGACGCCTTCGTCGGTTTCGATTTTTAGAAACATCCAGCGCGGGGGTAAACGGTACGTGGTGATGTTGGTAATTTTCATTTCACTGCCTCTCGATACGCCTTAACAAACGCGGCTGCCTGCGCTGCAGTACGCTCAACGGACTGCCCGGCGCGATAGAGATCGCTGCCAAGCCCTGCCCCTGCACAACCGGCATTCAGCCACTGCGTCAGGTTTTCCGGCGTCACGCCCCCCACGGCAAAGACCGGAACATCAGCCGGAAGTACCGCTTTCAGCGCTTTGATGTAATCCGGGCCGAAGGCCGACGACGGGAAAATTTTCAGCGCCTGCGCGCCCGCATCCAGCGCGGTAAAAGCTTCGGTGGCAGTCGCACAGCCAGGGCAGACGGTCATGCCGTAACCTACCGCGCGGCGGATGACCTCGGGCTGAATGTTTGGCGTGACGATAAGCTTGCAGCCCATACTGGCAAGTTGCTCTACCTGCTCGGGTTTTAAGACCGTACCCGCGCCAATTAACGCTCTGTCGCCAAACGCGTCCACCACTGCCGGGATGCTCTTTTCCCACTGAGGTGAATTGAGCGGGATTTCCACCGCGTCAAATCCGGCGTCGATGACTGCGCCCACGTGTGCGAGCGCGTCGTCCGGCGTAATGCCGCGCAAAATCGCGATGAGAGGGAGATTAGTTTGCCACTGCATGAGCGATGCTCCTTATACCTGCCTGGAATGCCACGTCGCCTTCAAGCGTTGAAACTTCGCGACCACAGGCGCGAAACGCCTGCTGGTAACGAGCGGTTAACGATGAACCCGCGACAAGGGTGATGTCCTGCTGCCCGGCGAACTGCTCGCCCAGGGTGGCGACTTCTGCGCCAATCAGCAGACCGGAGAGAAATTCGCTGACCTGTTCACGCGGGAGAGTCCCCAGCACGTGTGAAGCGCGAACTTCAAAAAGTTGTGGCAGAACGGCAGGCGAAGCGAGACCGCGTGCAAGCCCTGCAGCAAAAGCCTCAGGAGAGGGTTGCTGCTCCGGCAGGCCTGCTCCCACCAGCGAATGGCGCAGCAGCACGTGATGCAATTCGCCGGTCAGTACGGTCCGAAAATCGTGGATCTGCTCCGCGTCGGCTTGCACCCATTTACAGTGCGTGCCGGGCATAACATAGACAGAAGAAGGAGAAAGGGTGCGCGCGCCGAGCAGCTGTGTCTCTTCGCCGCGCATCACGTTATGGTTATCGTCACGGGAAACGCAAAGTCCGGGAATAATCCAGATATTGTCGCCAACGGACGTTAACGTCTCACCAATGGCAGAGAAATAGGCAGGAACAGGCAAGTACGGCGCGACTTTCCAGCCCACGTTGCTGCCTACCATCCCTGCCATGACCACCGGTGTCGCGCCTTCGCGCCAGTTTTCAGTGACTTCTGCTAACACCGCCTGAGGGGATTTACCGTTGAGGCGCGTGACGCCTGCTTCTGATTGCCTGTTATCCAGGCATTTATCGCCTTCATAAAGCCAGGCGCGCAGATTGGTCGATCCCCAGTCAATAGCGATGTAGCGAGATGTCATGTGATTTCCTTTAACCTTCGTGTCGAGCTGGCGATCATGGCGAGCGCCGCTTGCTCTGCCGCATTGCTGTCCTGATGTCGTATCGCATCGAACAGCACTTTATGTTCCTGCAGGGTCTTGGGCATGTTGGCCTCATCCCCCATCCAGGTCCGTTCAAAAACTGCGCGCTGTAGCGAGCTGATCGCCACGCTAAGCTGCTGTAAAACCGGGTTATGCACTGATTCCAGCACCGCCTCGTGATAGCGGATATCCGCTTCGTTAAAGGCGTCCCTGTCCTGGTTGTTGGCGATCATGTCGTTGAGCGCCGCTTCGATCTGGGCCAGGTCCCCTGATGTCGCCCGCTCGGCTGCCCAGCGGGCAATTGCCGGTTCCACCAGGTTTCGTACCTCGCTCATCGCACCGATGAGCTGCGGGTCGTCGTCGTTTGCCAGCACCCACTGCAGAACGTCGGTGTCGAGGTAGTTCCACTGTTTACGCGGGGCGACAAAGGCGCCGCGATAACGCTTCATTTCGATCAGCCGTTTCGCCATTAGCGAGCGAAACACTTCGCGGATGATGTTGCGCGAGGTTTCAAACTCCTCGCACAGCTCGGCCTCGGCGGGCAGCGGCGAACCCGGTACGTACTTACCGCTGACAATCTGATTGCCCAGCGCGATGACGATGCGGTCGGTTTTGTTGAGAGTCATGGAGAATCCTTGTTTCTTTTGTCCATCACTACTTTACCGCGACCGATGAGTTTCACCTCACTTTTGCAGTACAAACGTGAGGTTGTTCGTCAATTCCATGGCCGTAATGTAGTACAATCGCATTGTGTTGTACTACAATCCAGATCACAAAAAGAACAACCCATCGATCGACAGGCAAAAAAAAGCCCCGGTTAATCGCCGGGGCTGATGCGGTTGAGACGGTTTAGTTCAGCACGAACTTCTCGATCGCGTAGGCTACGCCATCTTCGAGGTTAGATTTGGTGACGAAGTTGGCCACTTCCTTCACCGACGGGATCGCGTTTTCCATTGCCACGCCCATACCCGCGTATTCGATCATCGCGATGTCATTTTCCTGATCGCCCAGGGTCATGATCTCTTCCGGCTTGATGCCCAGCGTATCGGCCAGCGATTTCACGCCGGTGCCTTTATTGACGCGTTTATCCAGGATTTCGAGGAAGTACGGCGCGCTTTTCAGCACGGTGTATTTCTCTTTCACTTCCGCCGGGATGCGGGCGATAGCCTGATCCAGAATCGCAGGCTCATCAATCATCATCACCTTCAGGAACTGCGTGGCCGGGTCCATATTTTCCGGCTCGCAGAACACCAGCGGAATGGTCGCCACGAAGGATTCATGCACGGTGTAGTAGCTGATGTCGCGGTTAGCGGTGTACAGCGTGTTGCGATCGAGCGCGTGGAAGTGAGAACCCACTTCGCGGGACAGTTTTTCCAGATACCGGTAATCGTCATAGCTCAACGCCGTTTGCGCGACCGTGCTGCCATCGCTGGCGTTCTGCACCAGCGCACCGTTGTAGGTGATGCAGTAATCGCCCGGTTGTTCCATGTGCAGCTCTTTCAGATAGCTGTGAACACCGGCATACGGACGCCCCGTGGTCAGTACCACGTTCACGCCTTTTGCACGAGCGGCGGCAATCGCATTTTTAACGGCTGGAGAGATAGTGTGGTCTGGCAGCAGCAGCGTGCCGTCCATATCGATTGCAATGAGTTTGATGGCCATGAGATCCCCGATTTAAATGAGTCTGTCCTCATGCTAACGCGATTCCGCACAGAAAACAGTAAAAGAGTCGTCGAGAAAGGGGGATGGGATTTAAAGAGGAGATTCCTCTTTTGCAGGCAAAGAAAAGCCCGGTGAGGCTACGCCTACCGGGCTTACAGAATCGACGGCCTGAATTAAATGTCGATATTCGCGGCTTTCAATGCGTTCTCTTCGATGAAGGCGCGGCGCGGTTCAACGGCGTCGCCCATCAGGGTAGTGAACAGCTGGTCAGCGGCGATCGCATCTTTCACGGTCACGCGCAGCATGCGGCGGCTTTCCGGGTCCATGGTGGTTTCCCACAGCTGATCCGGGTTCATTTCGCCCAGACCTTTATAACGCTGAATAGAGAGACCACGACGGGACTCTTTCACCAGCCACTCCAGTGCCTGCTCGAAGCTGGCAACCGGCTGACGGCGTTCGCCACGTTCGATAAACGCGTCTTCTTCGATAAGACCACGCAGTTTTTCGCCCAGCGTGCAGAGACGACGGTATTCGCCACCGGTCACAAACTCGTGATCCAGCGGATAGTCGGTGTCTACGCCGTGTGTACGTACGCGGATGATTGGCTCGAACAGGTGCTGTTCAGCGTTCTCGCGAACGTCAAACTGCCACATGCTGCCGTGCTGCTCGCTTTCGTTCAGCTCAGTCACCAGGGCGTTCACCCAGCGCGTCACTTTCTGCTCGTCGCTGAGATCGGCTTCAGCCAGCGTCGGCTGATAAACCAGCTCTTTCAGCAGCGTGCGCGGGAAGCGACGCTCCATACGACCAATCATTTTCTGCGTCGCATTGTACTCAGAGACCAGTTTCTCCAGTGGCTCACCCGCCAGCGCCGGAGCGTGGGCATTCGCATGCAGGGTAGCGCCATCCAGAGCGATAGAGATCTGATACTGATCCATCGCTTCGTCGTCTTTAATGTACTGTTCCTGCTTGCCTTTCTTCACTTTGTACAGCGGTGGCTGTGCAATGTAGATGTGGCCGCGTTCAACTATTTCTGGCATCTGACGGTAGAAGAAGGTCAACAGCAGCGTACGGATGTGTGAACCATCGACGTCCGCATCGGTCATGATGATGATGCTGTGATAGCGCAGTTTGTCCGGGTTGTACTCGTCGCGACCGATGCCGCAGCCGAGGGCGGTGATCAGCGTCGCCACTTCCTGAGAGGAGAGCATTTTGTCAAAGCGCGCTTTCTCAACGTTCAGGATTTTACCTTTCAGCGGCAGAATCGCCTGGTTCTTACGGTTACGGCCCTGCTTCGCAGAACCGCCCGCGGAGTCCCCTTCCACCAGGTACAGTTCGGAGCGAGCCGGATCGCGTTCCTGGCAGTCCGCCAGTTTGCCCGGCAGACCGGCCAGATCCAGCGCACCTTTACGACGGGTCATTTCACGAGCTTTACGCGCCGCTTCACGGGCACGCGCCGCATCAATGATTTTGCCGACAACGATTTTCGCGTCAGACGGGTTTTCCAACAGGTATTCGCTCAGCAGTTCGTTCATCTGCTGTTCAACCGCAGATTTCACCTCGGAAGAGACCAGTTTGTCTTTGGTCTGAGAGGAGAATTTCGGGTCTGGCACTTTCACGGAAACCACAGCAATCAGGCCTTCACGGGCATCGTCGCCGGTGGCACTGACTTTCGCTTTTTTGCTGTAGCCTTCTTTGTCCATGTAGGCGTTCAGGGTACGGGTCATGGCGGTACGGAAGCCGACCAGGTGCGTACCACCGTCACGCTGTGGAATGTTATTGGTGAAGCAGTAGATATTTTCCTGGAAACCGTCGTTCCACTGCAGCGCCACTTCCACGCCGATACCGTCTTTTTCGGTGGAGAAGTAGAAGATATTTGGGTGGATCGGCGTTTTGTTCTTGTTGAGGTACTCAACAAACGCCTTAATGCCGCCTTCGTAGTGGAAATGATCTTCTTTACCGTCGCGCTTATCGCGCAGGCGGATGGACACGCCGGAGTTCAGGAACGACAGCTCGCGCAGACGTTTTGCCAGAATGTCGTATTCGAAGTCAGTCACATTAGAGAAGGTTTCGTGGCTCGGCCAGAAACGCACGGTGGTCCCGGTTTTTTCCGTTTCGCCAGTAACCGCCAGCGGTGCCTGTGGCACGCCGTGGGTATACACCTGGTGATGGATTTTACCTTCGCGGTAGATAACCAGTTCCAGCTTCTGCGACAGGGCGTTAACAACGGAAACGCCCACGCCGTGCAGGCCGCCGGACACTTTATAGGAGTTGTCATCGAATTTACCGCCTGCGTGCAGGACGGTCATGATCACTTCCGCAGCGGATACGCCCTCTTCCGGGTGAATGCCGGTCGGAATACCACGGCCATCATCCTGTACGGAAACGGAGTTATCGCCGTGGATGGTGACGATAATATCTTTACAGTGACCCGCGAGCGCTTCGTCGATAGCGTTATCCACAACCTCGAATACCATGTGGTGCAGACCGGTGCCGTCATCGGTATCGCCGATATACATACCTGGGCGCTTACGCACCGCATCCAGTCCTTTCAGGACTTTGATACTGGAGGAGTCATAAGAATTCGACATCAACGTTTCTCGCTCATTTAATCTTGGGTTAATCCGTTATTTTACCCTTTTCCACGGTGAACATCTTCGAATTTTTGTCCGACATGTCCATAACGTGTTCAGCGCTAATGGCGCTGACGAAAACCTGCGACTGCGTGGCTTTTAAGCGGCTGGCAAGCAGCCCGCGCCGTGCATCGTCGAGTTCCGAGGCAAAATCATCTATTAGATACAGGCAACGTCGCCCACTCTCGCGAGTTAAAAACTCACCCTGCGCCAGGCGCAGTGCGCACATCAAAAGCTTGAGTTGCCCGCGCGACAGCGTGTCTTCCACCGGCGCACCGTCGGCGCGAATGCGGAAATCCGCTTTGTGCGGGCCGTGTGCGGTGTAGGTCAGCATACGGTCACGCTCGAAGCCTTTCTCCAGTACCTCGGCATAATCCGTCTCTTTCTCCCAGCCACGCTGGAAGGAGAAGGTCAGAGAAAACTCGGGCAAAAACTGTTTACAGGTATCAGCCATATCTTCGGCGATACCTGCGCTGTATTCGGCACGCCAGCGGCTGATTTGTTCCGCAAGCGGAACCAATTCCATATCCCACGGGCGCAACTGGGCATAGCGGGTCACCTGACGCAGCGCGGCGTTGCGATGTTTAAGCAGCCGTTTCAGGTTGCTCCAGGCAGTAAAGAAACCCGCTTCGTTGTGAAAGCATCCCCAGTCGAGGAAGGCTCTTCGGTATTTGGGGCCGCCATTGAGTAATGTAAACCCCTCTGGCGTAATCAGCTGCATGGGCATCAGCAGCGCCAGTTCAGCCACTTTATGGCCGTCGGTGCCGTCGATACGCACTTTGCTGTCGCCCAGCTTGTCTTTCGTCAGGCCAATCGAGGTTTCACGCTCGCTGCCCTGAAGTCGTCCGTGCAGCACAAATGCGTCCTGCTCGTGACGAATAACGCGACCAATCTGCAGGCTGCGAAACGCACGACCGTGGCCAAGCGTGTAGATGGCTTCCAGCACGCTGGTTTTGCCGCTACCGTTCGCGCCAACCAGGAAATTAAAGCCGGGGGATAAAGCGAGATCCGCGCTTTCGATATTGCGAAAGTCGCGGATCAGCAAGCGGGTGAGCGACATTACAGTCTCATTGGCATGACAACATAAGCCGCGCTTTGGCTAGCAGCATCTTCAATCTGTACGCTTGAAACCGAATCGGTCAGCAGAATGCGCACGTTTTCGCATTTCAGCGCATTGAGCACATCCAGCACGTAGCTAACGTTAAAGCCGATTTCCATTTCAGTACCGGCGTAGGTGACGTCCAGAATCTCTTCTGCCTCTTCCTGCTCCGGGTTGTTGGCGGTGATTTTGATCTGGTTTTCACTCACATACAGGCGCACGCCGCGGAATTTCTCGTTAGAGAGGATCGCCGCACGGGCAAAAGCCTGTTTGAGGATATCGCAGCCCGCTTCCAGCGTTTTGTCGGGATTTTTCGGCAATACGCGGCGATAATCCGGAAAACGACCGTCAACCAGCTTCGACGTGAAGATAAAATCACCCACGTGAGCGCGAATATTATTGCTGCCGATCTGCACGCGCAGCGGAGTATCACCGCCGTCGAGCATACGCATCAGCTCAATCACACCTTTACGCGGGACGATCACCGAATGGTTGGGCAGCGTCACGCCAATCGGCATGGAACAGACTGCCAGACGGTGGCCGTCTGTCGCCACGGTACGCAGTTCTTCACCTTCGGTTTCGAACAACATGCCGTTTAAGTAGTAGCGAACGTCCTGATGCGCCATCGAGAACTGGGTCGCTTCAATCAGACGTTTCATCGTCGCCTGCGGCAGGGTGAATTCGACTTCACTCTGCCAGTCGTCCAGATTCGGGAAGTCCGCGGCAGGCAGTGTAGAGAGCGAGAAACGGCTGCGGCCAGAGCGAACCAGAATACGGTCGCCTTCCAGCTGGACAGCAATTTCAGCGCCTTCCGGCAGCCCACGGCAGATATCAAAGAATTTACGCGCCGGAACGGTGGTGGCACCCGCATCATGCGGTTGAGAAAGTGTCACGCGCGCGACCATTTCCATTTCGAGGTCTGTGCCGGTCAGCGACAGCGTACCGTCAGCGACCTGAAGCAGCAGGTTTCCAAGAATAGGCAGCGTCGGGCGGCCACCTAATGGGCCACTCACCTGTTGCAGCGGTTTTAATAAATGTTCACGTTCAACGGTAAATTTCATAGCATCACGATGATAATGTTCTGATTAAATTGGAGAAATCTTCTTTTATGTCGTGGCTTTCTTCGCGTAACTGCTCGATCTTGCGACAAGCGTGCAGCACGGTCGTATGGTCACGGCCACCAAACGCATCGCCGATTTCCGGCAGACTGTGGTTGGTTAATTCCTTCGCCAGCGCCATCGCCATCTGACGTGGTCTCGCCACCGAGCGGGAACGACGTTTAGACAACAAATCTGCCACTTTGATTTTGTAGTACTCAGCCACGGTCTTCTGAATATTGTCGATAGTGACCAGTTTTTCCTGTAACGCCAGCAGATCGCGCAGCGCTTCACGCACAAAATCGATGGTAATCGCCCGGCCAGTAAAGTTGGCGTTGGCGATCACGCGGTTCAGTGCGCCTTCGAGTTCACGCACGTTTGAGCGCAGACGCTTCGCAATAAAGAACGCCACTTCACCCGGCAGGCGAATGTCGTTTTCATCGGCTTTTTTCATCAGGATCGCAACGCGGGTTTCCAGCTCCGGTGGCTCGATCGCCACGGTCAGGCCCCAGCCGAAGCGGGATTTCAGACGATCCTCAACTCCATTGATCTCTTTCGGGTAACGATCCGAGGTCAAAATGATCTGTTGGTTACCTTCCAGCAGGGCATTGAAGGTGTGGAAAAACTCTTCCTGGGATCGTTCTTTATTCGCAAAGAACTGGATGTCATCGATCAGCAGCGCATCAACAGAACGGTAGTAGCGTTTAAACTCTTCGATCGCGTTGTTTTGCAGGGCTTTTACCATGTCCTGAACGAAGCGCTCGGAGTGCATATACACCACTTTCGCATTGGGCTTACGCGCCACAATGCCGTTGCCCACCGCGTGTAACAGGTGAGTTTTACCGAGACCCGTGCCGCCATACAGGAACAGCGGGTTATAGGCGCCGCCTGGGTTGTCCGCAACCTGACGAGCCGCCGCACGGGCCAGCTGGTTCGATTTACCCTCAACGAAGTTATCGAAGGTGTGCTTCACGTTAACGTTGGAGCGGTAGGTGGGTTCAGCCGGAGCCGGAACGTTGTCCCAGCCAGAACGCGCGGGCTGAATAATGCGCGGTGTCGGGACGTGAATCTGGGCCGGAGCCGCCACGTTTACCGTCTCTCTGACGGTTTGCGTGACCGGTTTAGTACCGACTTCAAAACGCAGCTGCGGGGCATCAGTGCCGCAGAAATCATTGAGCAATCCATTGATATTATTTAGGTATTTATCCCTTACCCAATCGAGCACGAAACGGTTTGGCGCATACAAAGCCAGCGTGTTATCGCTCAGTTCCGCCTGCAACGGGCGGATCCACATACTGAATTCTGTGGCTGGTAACTCATCCTGCAATCGGGCAAGACACTGCTGCCAAAGCGAAAGTGACACGGCGGACTCCACTCGAACAATAAAAGAAAGATACTGAATATTCGTGATTGTTGGCACACGTCGACAAGACCCTGTGCAAAGGGTGACGTGCGAATTGCTATCTGCAATTTTTACCTGACCAGACCCCTTTGGATCCCGATCAGGACCGCGGATCATAGCCTAAACTGAGCCAGAGATCTTCTGTTTCTCACAGATTCTTCCCGATTTATCCACAGGAAGATCCGAAACCGGGTAAGTGTAAACGATCCTGGAGGGAGTGCCCCACGATTTAGCCCGCATATTGGAAAAATTAATGAGCACAGACAATTTTTTGCTTAAAAGATCTAATGATGATCCTGGACGATCCTTGCGCTTTGGTTGGGAGGTCGTATAATCCCCCACCCGGCGCGTGATGCTCGTCCTCCGCGCGGGACGCTGCTCATTTTCCACACGAAATCGTGCGGAAATACGCGGGAAATAAGGAAAGAGAATTGACTCCGGAGTGTACAATTATTACAATCCGGCCTCTTTAATCACCCACGCTGAGGCGTTAGTCGTTCGATAATCGTTCGGGTATACGCGAAAGTCAGTGAATTTATTCAAGTTTAGGTAGAAATCGCCATGAAACGCACTTTTCAACCGTCTGTACTGAAGCGCAACCGTTCTCACGGCTTCCGTGCTCGTATGGCTAATAAAAATGGTCGTCAGGTTCTGGCACGTCGTCGTGCTAAAGGCCGTTCTCGTCTGACCGTTTCTAAGTAATAAAAGCTAACCCCTGGTGGTTAAGCTAGCATTTCCCAGGGAGTTACGTTTGTTAACTCCCACTCATTTCACTTTCGTCTTCCAGCAGCCACAACGGGCTGGCACGCCGCAAATCACCATCCTCGGCCGCCAAAATTCGCTGGGGCATCCCCGCATCGGTCTAACTGTCGCCAAGAAAAACGTTAAGCGTGCGCATGAACGCAATCGGATTAAACGTCTGACGCGTGAAAGCTTCCGTTTACGTCAACATGAACTGCCTTCAATGGATTTCGTGGTGGTGGCTAAAAAAGGGGTTGCCGACCTCGATAACCGTGCTCTCTCGGAAGCGTTGGAAAAACTATGGCGCCGCCATTGTCGCCTGGCTCAAGGGTCCTGATAGCCTGTATTCGGGTCTATCAGCGCCTGATCAGTCCGCTGCTCGGGCCGCATTGTCGTTTCACTCCAACCTGTTCCAGCTACGGAATTGAGGCATTGCGCAGGTTTGGAGTGATAAAAGGCAGTTGGTTGACGGTGAAACGCGTATTAAAATGCCACCCTTTACACCCTGGTGGTGACGACCCCGTCCCACCCGGACCATTTGATACCAGAGAACACTAACGATGGATTCGCAACGCAATCTTTTAGTCATCGCTTTGTTGTTCGTGTCTTTCATGATCTGGCAGGCATGGGAGCAGGATAAAAATCCTCAACCACAGCCGCAACAGACCACGCAGACAACGACCACCGTAGCGGGTAGCGCCGCCGACCAGGGCGTACCGGCCAGTGGCCAAGGGAAGCAGATTACGGTGAAAACCGATGTGCTTGAGCTGACTATCAACACCCGTGGTGGCGATATTGAGCAGGCACTGCTGCTGACTTACCCGAAAGAGCTGAAGTCAAACGAGCCGTTCCAGTTGCTGGAAACGACGCCTGAGTTCCTGTATCAGGCTCAGAGCGGTCTGACCGGTCGTGATGGCCCGGACAATCCGGCTAATGGCGCTCGTCCGCTGTATAACGTCGACAGTGACACCTTTGTACTGGCTGATGGTCAGAACGAACTCGCGATCCCGATGACTTACACTGACGCCGCGGGCAACACCTTCACCAAAACCTTCACCCTGAAACGCGGTGAGTATGCGGTGAATGTGGGCTATAACGTGCAGAACGCCAGTGAGAAACCACTGGAAGTTTCCACGTTTGGTCAGCTGAAGCAGTCCATCAATCTGCCGTCTCACCGTGACACCGGAAGCAGCAACTTTGCGCTGCACACCTTCCGTGGCGCGGCGTACTCCACGCCAGATACCAAGTACGAGAAATACAAATTCGACACCATCGCCGATAACGAAAACCTGAACGTCAGTGCTAAAGGCGGTTGGGTTGCGATGCTGCAACAGTATTTCGCGACAGCGTGGGTGCCAAATAACAACGGTACCAACAACTTCTACACTGCGAATCTGGGCAATGGTATTGCGGCTATCGGCTACAAATCGCAGCCGGTTCTGGTTCAGCCTGGTCAAACAGGTCAACTGGCCAGCACCCTGTGGGTCGGTCCTGAAATTCAGGACAAAATGGCAGCCGTGGCACCGCATCTGGATCTGACCGTAGATTACGGTTGGTTGTGGTTCATCTCTCAGCCGCTGTTCAAACTGCTGAAGTGGATCCACAGCTTCCTGGGTAACTGGGGCTTCTCCATTATCGTTATTACCTTCATCGTTCGTGGCATCATGTACCCGCTGACCAAAGCGCAGTACACCTCCATGGCGAAGATGCGTATGCTGCAGCCGAAGATTGCGGCGATGCGTGAGCGTCTGGGCGATGATAAACAGCGTCAGAGCCAGGAAATGATGGCCCTGTATAAAGCAGAGAAAGTAAACCCACTGGGTGGTTGCTTCCCGCTGCTGATTCAGATGCCAATCTTCCTTGCGCTGTACTACATGCTGATGGGTTCCGTTGAGCTGCGCCACGCGCCATTTGCTCTGTGGATCCATGACTTGTCTGCACAGGACCCGTACTACATCCTGCCGATCCTGATGGGCGTGACGATGTTCTTCATCCAGAAGATGTCGCCAACCACCGTGACCGACCCGATGCAGCAGAAGATCATGACCTTCATGCCGGTCATCTTCACCGTGTTCTTCCTGTGGTTCCCGTCAGGTCTGGTGCTGTACTATATCGTCAGCAACCTGGTGACCATCATCCAGCAGCAGCTGATCTACCGTGGTCTGGAAAAACGTGGCCTGCATAGCCGCGAAAAGAAAAAATCCTGATTCGGTAAGAGAACGCTAAAATAAGGGCGGTCATTTGACCGCCTTTTTTATTTGTATTTGACGAGACATCCCATGAGCCATAACGACACGATCGTCGCCCAGGCAACCCCACCGGGACGCGGTGGTGTAGGCATTCTGCGTATCTCCGGCCTCAAGGCGCGCGAGGTGGCCGAAGCCGTGCTGGGCAAACTGCCAAAGCCCCGTTACGCCGACTACCTGCCGTTTAAAGATGCAGACGGTACCGCGCTGGATCAGGGCATCGCGCTCTGGTTCCCAGGTCCGAACTCCTTTACCGGTGAAGACGTACTGGAGCTGCAGGGCCACGGCGGTCCGGTGATCCTCGACCTGCTGTTAAAACGTATTCTGACCTTGCCGGGCCTGCGTATTGCTAAGCCGGGCGAGTTCTCCGAGCGTGCGTTCCTCAACGACAAGCTCGACCTGGCACAGGCCGAAGCCATTGCTGACCTGATCGACGCCAGCTCTGAACAGGCGGCACGTTCTGCCCTGAACTCCCTGCAGGGCGCATTTTCCGCACGCGTGAACCATCTTGTGGAAGCACTCACTCACCTGCGAATCTACGTGGAAGCTGCCATCGACTTCCCCGATGAAGAGATCGACTTCCTCTCCGACGGTAAAATCGAAGCGCAGTTGAACAGCGTCATGTCCGATCTCGACGCCGTGCGCGCCGAAGCGCGACAGGGCAGCCTGCTGCGCGAAGGGATGAAAGTGGTTATCGCCGGTCGCCCTAACGCCGGGAAATCGAGCCTGCTGAACGCCCTGGCGGGCCGCGAAGCGGCGATCGTGACGGATATTGCCGGCACGACCCGCGACGTACTGCGTGAGCATATTCATATCGACGGTATGCCCTTGCACATTATCGACACCGCCGGTCTGCGCGACGCCAGCGACGAAGTGGAGCGCATCGGTATCGAGCGTGCGTGGCAGGAGATCGAGCAGGCTGACCGCGTGCTGTTTATGGTCGACGGAACCACCACCGACGCCGTCGATCCCGCTGAAATCTGGCCGGACTTTATCGCCCGTCTGCCCGCCAAACTACCGATTACCGTGGTGCGTAACAAAGCCGACAAAACAGGTGAAACGCTGGGGCTGAGCGATGTGAATGGTCACTCACTCATCCGTCTGTCGGCGCGTACCGGCGAAGGCGTTGATGACCTGCGTAACCATCTCAAACAGAGCATGGGCTTTGATACGAGCATGGAAGGCGGTTTCCTGGCCCGTCGCCGCCACCTCCAGGCGCTGGAACAAGCGGCTAATCATCTCGATCAGGGCAAAGCACAGCTGCTCGGTGCCTGGGCGGGTGAACTGCTGGCGGAAGAGCTGCGTCTTGCGCAGCAGAGCCTGAGTGAAATTACCGGTGAGTTTACTTCCGACGATTTGCTGGGCCGCATCTTCTCAAGCTTCTGTATCGGGAAATAACCTCCCACCTCAAAGGTGATTTCCTCCTGGGAAATCACCTTTGTCCAAATGGCAACTCGCTTCTTCCCGTTTCTCCCCCTATGCTTCCAGCCTGCCGATCATGGGGGGTTTATGGCGCGTTTTCTGTTTTGTAGTTTTGCACTGGTTCTGCTTTATCCATCGGGCATTGATATGTATCTGGTCGGCCTGCCGCACATCGCGCAGGATCTGGGGGCCAGTGAAGCGCAATTGCATATCGCGTTTTCCGCCTATCTGGCAGGGATGGCGTCGTCGATGGTATTTGCCGGTAAGATTGCCGACAAAGCCGGGCGCCAGCCGGTGGCGATTACCGGTGCGGTGATTTTCGCCCTGGCTTCGGTCCTCTGCTCAATGGCGCAGGACAGCACGCTGTTCCTGACCGGGCGCTTCATTCAGGGCATTGGGGCGGGCGGCTGTTATGTGGTCGCGTTTGCCATTCTGCGCGATACCCTGAGTGCGCAGCGCCGCGCGAAGGTGCTTTCGATGCTTAACGGTATCACCTGCATTATTCCGGTGCTGGCTCCGGTGATCGGTTATCTGATTATGCTCAAACTGCCGTGGCAGAGCCTGTTCTGGACGATGGCGGTGATGGGCCTGCTGGTCTTTATCCTTTCTATCACCGTGCTGAAAGAGACGCATCCTGGCTCGCATCACGCGGGGAATGCCGCGACGATTCACCCGGCCGAAAAGCTCCTGAACCGCTTTTTCATCAGCCGTCTGCTGATCACCACCTTAAGCGTCGTGGTAATCCTCACCTATGTAAACGTTTCCCCGGTTTTACTGATGGAAACCATGGGCTTTGATCGCGGGGAATACTCCTCGGTAATGGCCTTAACGGCAATGGTCAGCATGGCGGTCTCATTCTCGACACCGTTCGCCCTTAACGTCTTCAGCCAGCGCAGCCTGATGCTGACCTCGCAGATCCTGTTCCTGATGGCCGGTGTGGTGCTGGCGACCGCAAGTTCCCACGCCATTATGCTGGCGGGGATTACCCTGATCTGCGCCGGTTTCTCGGTAGGGTTTGGCGTCGCGATGAGTCAGGCGCTGGGGCCGTTCTCCCTGCGCGCCGGTGTGGCCAGCTCTGCGCTCGGTATCGCTCAGGTGTGCGGTTCATCCCTGTGGATTTGGCTGGCGGCGGTGATAGGTCTTAATGCGCTGAATATGCTGATCGGGATTCTGATTGGCTGTAGCATGGTCTGCATTCTGTTAATCATGGCGATACGGCCCGCAGCGCACTATGAAGAAGCCCATCAGCAGTCTCGATCTTAACCTCCTGCTGTGCCTGCAGCTGTTGCTGCAGGAACGCAGCGTCACGAAAGCAGCAAAACGGATGAACGTCACGCCGTCTGCGGTCAGTAAATCGCTGGCGAAACTGCGCGACTGGTTTGACGATCCGCTGTTTGTGAAAACGCCGCTGGGCCTGCTGCCCACGCCGCTAACGGTGAGTCTTGAGCAAGATCTGACGGACTGGATGCAGATTGGCAATCAGATCCTGGATAAACCCCACCACGATTCCCCCTGCGGGCTGAAATTCGAGCTGGCGGCGGAAACGCCGTTGATGCTGATTCGCTTTAACGCTCTGTTAGAGCAGGTGAATCAGCGTTATCCGCAGGCCACCGTGCGGATGCGTCACTGGGATTACGACTCGCTGGATGCCATCACGCGCGGCGAGGTGGATATTGGTTTTACCGGGCGCGAAACGCATCCTCGCTCGCGCGAACTGTTAAAGCTGCTCCCGTGGTTTATCGACCACGAAATCCTCTTTAGCGACCGCCCGTGCGTCTATCTGCGCGAAGACCATCCGGCGCTGCAGGAAGAGTGGAATCTCGACACCTTTTTACGCTACCCCCACATCAGCATCTTCTGGGAGCGCAGCGACACCTGGGCGCTGGACGAAGTGCTGAAAGAGATGGGCCGCGAGCGCAACATTGCCCTGAGCCTGCCGGGCTTTGAGCAGTCGATGTTTATGGCAGCACAACCCGACCACAACTATATTGCCACCGCGCCGCACTACTGCCATCACTACAATCAGCTCCACCAGCGTAAGCTGGTGAGTCGCCCCATTCCCATCGACGACGCGCAGGCCGAAAAGCTCAACGTACCTTTCACCCTGATCTGGCATAAGCGCAACAGTCACAACCCGAAAATCATCTGGCTGAAAGAGACGATCAAAGCGTTGTACTGCGATTCTCTGCGCCAGAGATCCGATTTTTCCCTCTAAAAATGTAAAGTTCGGTCCCCGGGCTTCTCATTAGTGGATTTACCCATTAAAAGAGAGGCTCAGTTAAGCGATAATCATGTAACCGTTTAACCTGTCTCTGACCATTATCATGGAGCGAAAAATGGCAACGCATTTTGCAAGAGGGATCCTGACCGAAGGACGACTGGTGTCTGTCAGACTCTCCTCTTCCTGCCACAACGAGGCGCGCAAGCTTCCGGATCACCGACGCTCGCGCTTTTTGGCCTCCAGGGCGTTACTGTCCGAGCTGCTGTTTATGCTCTACGGCACCAGCGAACTGCCGGAGATGATCACCCAGCCTGAAGGCCGCCCTGTTTTTGCTGACCCGGCGCTACCGCGTTTTTCCATCGCCTACACGGGAAATATTGTTGGCGTGGCCCTTACAACGGAAGGCGATTGCGGACTGGATATGGAACTCCAGCGCGCGACTCGCGGTTTCCACGGCCCTCACGCGCACGACGCCTATCCTTTATCGAGCAATGAAAAGCTGTGGGTGCGTAATCAAAACGACCCCAACGAAGCTAAAGCGCAGCTCATTACCTTGCGTCAGAGTATTCAAAAGCTCTCCGGCTGTGCGGCAGACGACGCCAGCCTGCTCCAGCTGCTCCCCGGTTCAGGACGCCTGCGCGCAACCAAAGCGGCGCGCGTGGAGGCCCTCAGCGACGCCGAAGACGTGCTGATCTGGTCGATTGCCGTCACCCCTGCGATTGAGCGCCTGAAGATCTGGGAATTTGACAGCCGACACGGATGGCATAGCCTTCCTGATGTTCCAGCGCGCGCCAACGAACCCGCCGCGCGCCTGATGAGATTAACCAGTTTACCGGCAGAAAAAGCACTTACCCTTAACTGACCCGCTGATGGGCCATCATGATGAAAAAGGAGTAATCATGTCTGATACGTTGAAAGTTGTTACGTTACTGGGAAGCCTGCGCAAAGGTTCATTTAACGGGATGGTTGCCCGCACGTTGCCTAAGCTGGCACCGGCAGGAATGGAGGTCTCCGCGCTGCCATCGATCGGCGATATTCCTCTGTATGACGCCGATGTTCAGCAGGAAGAAGGGTTCCCGCAAAGCGTTGAAGCGCTGGCTGAGCAAATTCGCCAGGCCGATGGCGTGGTCATTGTGACGCCGGAGTACAACTATTCGGTGCCGGGCGGGTTGAAGAATGCAATCGACTGGCTTTCCCGTTTACCTGAGCAGCCGCTTTCCGGCAAGCCGGTGCTGATCCAGACCAGCTCCATGGGCGCGATTGGCGGCGCACGCTGCCAGTATCATCTGCGTCAGATTCTGGTGTTCCTGGATGCAATGGTGATGAACAAGCCGGAATTTATGGGCGGCGTGATTCAGAACAAAGTGGATACGCAGACGGGCGAAGTGGTGGATCAGAGCACGCTGGATCATCTGACCGGTCAATTGACCGCGTTTGGAGAGTATATTCAGCGGGTTAAAGCGTAAGGGAATCAGCCCTTTCCCGGCGGGAAAGGGCTTTTTGTTTATTTCGCGTCAATAAATACAATCTTCAGCACAAACAGCAGCGCCACCACGATCACGCATGGGCTGAGTTCGCGGAAACGACCGGTACCGATTTTCATCACGCAGTAGGAGATGAAGCCCAGAGCGATACCTTCGGTGATGGAGAAGCTAAACGGCATCATCACAGCGGTAATAAACGCCGGAACCGCTTCGGTTAAATCTTCCCACTTCACACGCGACAGGCTCGACGTCATCAGCACGCCAACGTAAATCAGTGCGCCAGCAGCCGCGTACGGTGGAACCATCCCCGCCAGCGGAGAGAGGAAGATCACCAGCAGGAACAGCAGGCCCACGACGACGGCGGTCAGACCGGTACGGCCACCGACGGAGACGCCGGATGAGGACTCAATGTACGCCGTAACAGAAGAGGTCCCGATGAAAGAACCGGCAACAGACGAGATGCTATCCACATACAGCGCCTGTTTCATGCGCGGGAATTTGCCTTTCTCATCCGCCAGACCCGCTTTATCGGTCACACCGATAAGGGTACCGGAGGAGTCGAACAGGTTCACCAGCATGAAGGAGAAAATCACACCCGCCAGGCCCAGATTAAACGAACCTGCCAGATCGACGTGACCAATCACTGTTGTCACACTTGGCGGTGCAGAAACGATGCCGTTGTAATGCACGTCACCCAGCATCCAGCCGAACAGGGTGGTCACGATAATAGAGACCAGCACCGCGGCGTGAATATTACGGGATGCCAGAATCGCGATGATGAAGAAGCCCAGCACGCCCAACAGCACGCTGTGTGAGGTCAGGTTACCGATGCTCACCAGGGTTTCCGGGTTAGCGACGATCACACCCGCGTTTTTCAGCCCCATCATACCGATAAACAGACCGATACCACTGGTGATACCGACACGCAGGCTCACCGGGATATTGGCAATCATCCAGTAACGTACGCGGAAAATGGTCAGCAGCAGCAGGCCTACCGCACCCCAGAAGATGGCGCCCATACCCACTTGCCACGGCAGACCCATCGCCTGCACAACCACGAATGCGAAGAAAGCGTTCAGACCCATTGCCGGTGCCAGTGCAACCGGAAGGTTAGCGAACACGCCCATCAGGATGCTGCCGAGTGCAGCGATCAGACAGGTGGTCACGAAGACCGCGCTGGTGTCCATGCCAGCCACGCCCAGAATCTGCGGGTTAACAAAAACGATATAAACCATCGTCAGGAAGGTGGTAAAACCGGCGATCACTTCAGTGCGTGCCGTTGTGCCGTGCTCGCGCAGTTTAAACACGCGCTCAAGCAGACCCTGACCAGATGTCTGGGTAGTGTGTTGTTGGCTCATCATCAGTTTCCGAACAAGGAGGGAAAAATCCGTCGCTATCCTATACCAAAATGCGACAATAGGCGCGTTTGCGAGCGACTTTTTTTCATTGATTTTGCTTATACGGCAACGATTGCGTCCCGCAAATTGCATTACGTAAACGTTAAACTTGTTAAAAGGGAAAGGCATGTCCGGAATTGAAGCGGTATTTTTCGACTGCGACGGTACGCTGGTCGACAGTGAGGTCATTTGTTCCCGTGCGTATGTCAGCATGTTCCAGGAATTCGGCATTACGCTCGATCTTGAAGAGACGTTCAAGCGCTTCAAAGGCGTCAAACTCTACGAGATCATCGACATTATCAACGCTGAGCACGGCGTCAGTCTGGCGAAGGCCGACTTAGAACCCGTTTACCGCGCCGAGGTCGCACGCCTTTTCGACTCGGAACTGGAGGTCATCGCCGGGGCAAACGCCCTGCTGGATTCGATGGCTGTGCCGATGTGCGTGGTGTCAAACGGCCCGGTCAGCAAAATGCAGCACTCCCTCGGCAAGCTTGAAATGTTGCACCATTTCCCGGAAAAACTGTTCAGCGGCTACGATATCCAGCGTTGGAAGCCCGATCCGGCCCTGATGTTCCACGCCGCGAAAGCGATGAACGTGAACGTTGAAAATTGCATTCTGGTGGATGATTCCAGCGCAGGCGCGCAGTCCGGGATTGATGCAGGGATGGAGGTGTTTTACTTCTGTGCCGATCCGCATAACAAACCGATCAGCCACCCAAAAGTGACGACCTTTACCGATCTGGCGCAGTTGCCGGAATTGTGGAAAGCGCGTGGGTGGGATATTACGCGTTAATGAAAAAAGCCGGACAGCGCTCGCGCTTATCCGGCCTACAAATCCGTGGTTTTTCAGGCCCGGCAAGCGTCGCGCTACCGGGCTTTTTTCAGCGGATCACTCTTTCGGGTCTTTCCCCGCCAGCAGCTTGTCCAGCTCATCCCCGCCCACGTGACGGAAATCCTGTCCCTTCACGAAGTAGAAGATGTATTCACAAATGTTCTGGCAGCGGTCGCCGATACGCTCGATAGAGCGTGCACAGAACAGGGCGGTCAGGACGCTCGGAATGGTGCGCGGATCTTCCATCATGTAGGTCATCAGCTGACGCACAATGCCTTCATACTCCTGGTCGACCTTCTTGTCTTCACGGTAGATACGCACCGCTTCATCAAGATCCATACGCGCGAACGCATCCAGCACGTCATGCAGCATCTGCACCGTATGACGGCCCAACGATTCCAGGCTCACCAGCAGCGGCTGGTGCTGGTGGGAGAACTTCTCGAGCGCGGTGCGGCAGATTTTGTCCGCCACGTCGCCAATGCGCTCCAGCTCGGCGATAGTTTTGATGATCGCCATCACCAGACGCAGGTCGCTCGCCGTCGGCTGACGTTTCGCGATGATACGAACGCAGGCTTCGTCGATCGCCACTTCCATCATGTTGACGTTTTTGTCGCCTTCAACAACGCGCTTTGCCAGCTCGCTGTCCTGGTTGTGCATGGCGGTGATCGCATCAGACAGTTGTTGCTCGACCATGCCGCCCATCGTCATCACCTGGGTGCGGATACTTTCCAGCTCTGCGTTGAACTGGCCGGAAATGTGTTTATTTAGATTGAGGTTATCCATGGTTTCTCCACATGCACTAAGGCAAATCAACCGTAGCGGCCAGTAATATAATCTTCGGTTTGTTTCTTCGCGGGCTTGGTGAACAGATCGTCCGTGTTGCTGAACTCAATCAACTCGCCCAGATACATAAATGCCGTATGGTCGGAACAACGCGCAGCCTGCTGCATGTTGTGGGTCACGATCACCACGGTGTAATCCTGTTTCAGCTCGGTGATCAGCTCTTCAATACGACCGGTGGAGATCGGGTCCAGGGCTGAGCACGGCTCATCCAGCAGCAACACTTCCGGGCGAATGGCGATACCCCGCGCAATGCACAGACGCTGCTGCTGACCACCGGAGAGAGAGTATCCGCTCTGGTGCAGTTTATCTTTGGTTTCGTTCCATAATGCGGCTTTGGTCAAGGCCCACTGCACGCGCTCGTCCATATCGGCACGGGAGAGTTTTTCGAACAAACGCACGCCAAACGCGATGTTGTCGTAGATCGACATCGGGAACGGCGTCGGTTTCTGGAACACCATCCCCACTTTGGCACGCAGCAGGGCGATATCCTGGGTATTGGTCAGAATGTTGTCGCCATCCAGCAGAATTTCGCCTTCCGCGCGCTGCTCCGGATACAGCTCAAACATCTTGTTAAAGGTGCGCAGCAGCGTGGATTTGCCACAACCTGATGGACCGATAAATGCCGTGACCTGGTTCTTGGCGATATCCAGGTTGATGTTTTTCAGGGCATGGAATTTACCGTAGTAGAAGTTCAAATCACGAACCTTGATCTTACCCGGTGCAGTATCAACCATACTCATTGACTCATTTCCTCATTCGGCGCCGCGTGATGCCGCGCCGTCAAAATTAACCGTGTTTCTGCTTCGCGAAGATGACGCGCGCCAGAATGTTCAGCAACAGTACGCAAAGGGTAATAATCAGCACGCCGGCCCAGGCCAGCTGCTGCCACTCCGCGAACGGGCTCATCGCAAATTTAAAGATAGTGACCGGCAGGTTGGCGATGGGCTGCATCATGTCCGTGCTCCAGAACTGGTTGGAGAGCGCGGTGAACAGCAGCGGCGCGGTTTCACCCGCAATACGCGCAATTGCCAGCAGGATACCGGTCATGATCCCCGAGACCGACGCTTTCAGCGTGATCGCCGAAATCATTTTCCATTTCGGTGTGCCGAGTGCGTAGGCCGCTTCGCGCAGGCTGTCCGGCACCAGTTTCAGCATGTTCTCGGTGGTACGAATAACGATAGGCACCTGCAGCAGCGCCAGCGCAATCACGCCCGCCCAGCCGGAGAAGTGCTCCATCTGCGCTACCACAATGGTGTAGACGAACAGACCGACAACGATAGACGGCGCAGAGAGCAGGATGTCGTTGATGAAACGAATCACTTCCGCGACCCAGGATTTACGGCCATATTCCGCCAGATAAATCCCCGCCATGATCCCGAGCGGCGTACCGACTGCGGTCGCCCACAGGATCAGCAACCCGCTGCCCGCCAGGGCGTTCGCCAGGCCACCGCCCGCCGTATTCGGCGGCGGCGTCATTTCGGTGAACAGGGCAATCGACATCCCGTCGATGCCGCGCGTAATGGTAGAAAACAGGATCCACACCAGCCAGAACAGGCCAAACGCCATCGTTGCCATCGACAGCGTCAGCGCCAGACGGTTCTTCATGCGGCGGCGCGCCTGCATTTTGCGGCGAGATTCAGCCAGTTCAGCGGTGGATTGCATTTCGAGAGTCGTCATTAGCGTGCCCCCTCACTTTTTGCGAGGCGCATGATCATCAGCTTGGAGATCGCCAGAACAATAAAGGTGATAACAAACAGAATCAGGCCCAGCTCCATCAGTGCCGCCACGTGCAGCCCAGATTCCGCTTCGGCGAACTCATTCGCCAGCGCAGAGGTGATACTGTTGCCCGGCATATAGAGCGAAACGCTGTCGAGCTGGTAGGTGTTACCGATGATAAAGGTCACGGCCATGGTTTCACCCAGCGCGCGCCCGAGGCCCAGCATGATACCGCCGATAACACCATTTTTGGTGAACGGCAGGACGATACGCCAGATCACTTCCCAGGTGGTGCAACCGATCCCGTAGGCCGACTCTTTCATCATCACCGGGGTTTGTTCGAAGACATCGCGCATGACCGCCGCAATGTACGGAATAATCATGATGGCGAGAATTACGCCTGCCGCCAGAATACCAATCCCGAAGGCCGGACCGGAGAACAGCGCGCCCACAAATGGAATGTTGGAGAGGATATTCCCCACCGGCTCCTGGAAGTAGGTCGCGAACAGCGGCGCAAAGATGAACAGGCCCCACATGCCGTAAACGATACTCGGGATCGCCGCCAGCAGTTCAATCGCAATACCCAGCGGGCGTCGCAACCAGCCAGGCGCCAGCTCCGTCAGGAACAAGGCGATACCAAAGCTCACCGGAACGGCAATCAGCAGGGCGATAAACGAGGTCACGAGCGTGCCGTAAATCGGCACCAGCGCACCGTAGATATCGTTTGGCGCGTCCCACTCTTTGGTCCACAGGAAGGAGAAACCGAATTTCTGGATGCTCGGCCAGGAGGAGAAAATCAGGGACACGATAATGCCGCCCAGCAGCAATAGCACAATCAGCGCAGCCAGTCGGACCAGCGCGCTGAAAATCTTGTCACCATGTTTCCCCGGAGGGCTAAAAGCAGGCTTGGTTGCAGCCATAAATCACTCTTCTGTTAAATACGTTTTACGAATAAGGGCGGGTGAAATCACCCGCCATTTTCGTCAGAATGCTGAATCAGTACAATGCTTTACCGCTGCTATCTTTTACGTTGGTTTTCCATGCAGCACGAATCTGCTCAACCACGCTGTCTGGCAGGCTGGCGTAATCCAGGTCATTAGCCTGTTTGCCGCCGTTTTTGTACGCCCAGTCGAAGAACTTCAGCACTTCGGCGCCCTGCTCAGGTTTCTTCTGATCTTTGTGGATCAGGATGAAAGTGGTGGAGGTAATTGGCCACGCCTCGTCACCTTTCTGGTTAGTCAGGTCCTGCGCGAAAGATTTGCTCCAGTCTGCGCCTTTGGCAGCGTTCGCAAAGTTCTCTTCAGTCGGGCTAACCGGTTTGCCGTCGGCAGAGATGAGCTTGGTGTAAGCCAGGTTGTTCTGCTTAGCATAAGCGTACTCTACGTAGCCGATTGAGCCAGGCAGACGCTGTACGAATGCGGCGATACCGTCATTACCTTTGCCGCCCAGACCCGTCGGCCAGTTCACGGTAGAGCCAGAACCGACTTTGGATTTCCACTCTTCGTTCACTTTCGCCAGGTAGCTGGTGAAGACGAAGGAGGTGCCGGAACCGTCAGCGCGACGAACCACAGCGATGTTCTGCGAAGGCAGTTTTACACCTGGGTTCAGTTTGGTGATGGCTTCGTCATCCCATTTTTTGATTTTGCCGAGATAGATATCACCCAGCGTTTTGCCATCCAGCACCAGTTCGCCAGATTTGAGGCCAGGGATATTCACGGCCAGCACAACACCACCGATCACGGTCGGGAACTGGAACAGACCTTCCTGAGCCAGTTTGTCATCAGACAGCGGAGCGTCTGATGCGCCGAAATCAACGGTATTCGCCGTAATTTGTTTAACGCCACCGGAGGAGCCGATACCCTGATAGTTAACCTTGTTGCCGGTTTCTTTCTGGTAAGTATCAGCCCATTTGGCATACACCGGCGCAGGGAATGTTGCACCAGCGCCAGTCAGGCTTGCTTCTGCGAATACAGAGAAAGCGCTCAGAGATAAGGTCGCGGCGACAACAGTTGCGACAGTGGTACGCATAACTTTCATAATGTCTCCTGCAAGATTTCGTAAATCATTGTTTGAGTGGCTACGATGAGCAAAATAGGACAAACAGGTGACAGATAAATGTACGAATTATGACAGTTTTATGACACTGAAAGTTTGACTTAAGATTTCACAAAATTAGACTTAATAATCATCGCGTTAGCCACTTATGTGACAGTGGGATTTCAGAAAAATTTTCTTTCTGTGACACAGTAATGTGTAGCTGAAGATGACAGATTGTCATAAATAAAAAAAATAAGAATGGATGAAAAACGAACCGGGAAGGGATAAAAAAGCTCCACCCGAAGGTGGAGCCTGAAGGGATTATTCTACGGTGACGGACTTCGCCAGGTTACGCGGCTGGTCAACGTCGGTGCCTTTGATCAGCGCGACGTGATACGCCAGCAGCTGCAGCGGAACGGTGTAGAAGATCGGGGCAATGACCTCTTCCACATGCGGCATCTCAATGATGTGCATGTTGTCGTTGCTGACGAACCCGGCGTCCTGATCGGCGAAGACGTAAAGCTGGCCGCCACGGGCACGCACTTCTTCGATGTTCGATTTCAGTTTTTCCAGCAATTCATTGTTCGGTGCAACGACGATGACCGGCATATCTGCATCAATCAGCGCCAGCGGGCCGTGTTTCAGCTCGCCTGCGGCGTAGGCTTCCGCATGAATGTAAGAGATCTCTTTCAGCTTCAGCGCGCCTTCCAGCGCGATAGGGTACTGATCGCCACGACCGAGGAACAGCGCGTGGTGTTTGTCAGAGAAATCTTCAGCCAGCGCTTCGATGCGTTTGTCCTGGGACAGCATCTGCTCGATACGGCTCGGCAGCGTCTGCAGCCCGTGAACGATATCGTGCTCGATAGACGCATCCTGGCCTTTCAGACGCGCCAGTTTCGCCACCAGCATCAACAGCACAGTCAGCTGGGTGGTGAACGCTTTGGTCGATGCCACGCCGATTTCGGTGCCGGCTTTGGTCATCAGCGCCAGATCCGATTCACGTACCAGAGAAGAACCCGGCACGTTACAGATCGCCAGCGAACCAAGATAACCCAGCTCTTTCGACAGACGCAGTGCTGCCAGGGTATCCGCCGTTTCACCGGACTGGGAAAGGGTGATCATCAGGCTGTTACGGCGCACCGCTGATTTGCGGTAGCGGAATTCCGAGGCGATTTCGACATCGCACGGTACGCCCGCCAGCGCTTCAAACCAGTAGCGCGACACCATCCCCGAGTTGTAAGAGGTCCCGCAGGCCACAATCTGAATATGCTCGACGTTGGCCAGCATTTCGTTGGCGTTAGCGCCCAGCTCGCTGAGATCCACCTCGCCGTGGCTGATACGCCCGGTCAGGGTGTTCTTGATCGCGTTCGGCTGCTCGTAGATCTCTTTCTGCATGTAGTGACGGTACGCGCCTTTGTCGCCCGCGTCGTACTGCAGGTTGGATTCGATCTCCTGACGCTTCACCTGCGCGCCGGATTTATCAAAGACCGTCACACTGCGACGGGTCACTTCCGCGATATCGCCCTCTTCCAGGAAGATGAAGCGACGGGTCACCGGCAGCAGTGCCAGCTGATCGGAAGCAATGAAGTTTTCGCCCATCCCCATTCCGATCACCATCGGGCTACCGGAACGTGCCGCCAGCAGGGTGCCCGGATCGCGGGAATCCATAATCACTGTACCGTACGCACCGCGCAGCTGAGGAATGGCGCGCAGCACCGCTTCACGCAGCGTACCGCCCTGCTCCAGCTCCCAGTGAACCAGGTGAGCGATAACTTCGGTGTCAGTTTCAGAGACAAAAGTGTAGCCACGCCCTTTCAACTCTTCGCGCAGCGGTTCGTGGTTTTCGATAATGCCGTTATGCACCACCACGATGTGTTCAGACACATGCGGGTGGGCGTTACCTTCAGACGGTTCACCGTGCGTTGCCCAGCGGGTGTGCGCGATGCCTGTTCCGCCGTGCAGCGGCGTTTCTTCCGCGGCTTGCGCCAGCATTTGCACTTTACCGAGACGGCGCAGGCGGGTCATGTGACCTTCTGCATCAACCACTGCCAGACCGGCAGAGTCATAGCCACGGTATTCCAGACGGCGTAAACCTTCGAGAAGGATTTCAGCAATATCACGCTGCGCAACTGCGCCAACAATTCCACACATAGTTAGATTTCCTGATAATGGCGATTTGCCATGCGTTGTCGCTGACCTGTATTACTCTTCGTCTTTTACGCTGTGACTGTATTGGCGGGCATGTTTTCCGCCGGGTCACAACGCGAAATCCTTTGAGTAATGCCCGTTAGGGCGCCCCGAGCCTTGTAGAGAGTGGGGTTATATTTATAGGTACTGCCTTTGGGCGGGGGATTATGTTATCCCCTCATCCCCTGTCCACCGGCAATGCCGACAGACAAATTCGTCGGGCGAGTAAGCGAAGTGCCACCCGCCCTGGTTTTACTTTTTCTTCACCGGACGCTGCCAGCCTTGCTTGTGAACTTGCGGTACGCGGCTGAGCACCAGCTCATTGTCCGCCACATCGCGCGTCACGGTCGTTCCGGCGGCGATGGTCACACCGTTGCCGACGGTGACCGGAGCCACCAGCTGCGTATCGGAGCCAACAAACACATCGTTACCGATAATGGTTTTAAACTTGTTCGCGCCATCGTAGTTACAGGTGATGGTACCCGCACCGATATTGACGTTATCGCCAATTTCCGCGTCGCCCAGATAGGTCAGATGACCGGCTTTGGAGCCTTTACCCAGACGCGCTTTTTTCATCTCGACGAAGTTACCGACGTGAGCGCCTTCCAGCAGCTCAGCGCCTGGACGCAGACGCGCGAACGGCCCGATGGTGCAGGCCGCTTCCAGATGCGCATCTTCCACCACGCTATACGGGCTGATTTCGCAGTCATCGCCAATCACGCTATTTTTGATCACGCAGCCGGTACCGATTTTGACGCGATTCCCCAGCGTGACCTGACCTTCAATAATAACGTTAGTGTCGATTGCCACATCACGCCCGTGAATCAACGCCCCGCGCAGATCAAAACGCGCCGGATCGCGCAGCATGACACCTGCCAGCAGCAGCTTTTCAGCCTGCTCAGCCTGGTAAACGCGCTCAAGACGGGAGAGCTGCAGACGGTTGTTCACGCCCTCAACTTCGCTCAGGCGATCGGGATGAACCGCCACGATCTCGTTACCTTCCTGGTGCGCCAGGGCAATGATATCGGTGATGTAGTATTCACCCTGGGCATTGTTGTTGTTCAGTTTAGCCAGCCAGCGCTTCATGTCAGCGCCGTTGGCAATCAGGATTCCGGTATTGATTTCCTGAATCTGACGCTGTTCGTCAGAGGCATCTTTGTGCTCAACGATACCGGTCACTTTGCCATTTTCACGCGTGATACGGCCATAGCCTGTCGGGTCGTCCAGTTTGACGGTCAGTAAACCGATGCCGCCCTGCGGTTTGGCTTCACGCAGGCGAGTCAGGGTTTCCACCGCGATCAGCGGGACATCACCGTAGAGCATCAGAATGTCTTCGTCATCCGCAAAGAACGGCGCGGCCTGCTGCATCGCATGGCCCGTTCCCAGCTGTTCTGCCTGAAGTACCCAGTTGAGTTTGTCATCGCGCAGCGTTTGCTTAAGCAGATCGCCGCCGTGGCCGTACACCAGATGCACTTTGCTGGCGCCCAATTCGCTTGCGGCATCAATGACATGCTGCACCATTGGCTTTCCTGCCAGGGTGTGAAGCACCTTAGGAAGATCGGAATACATGCGGGTACCTTTGCCTGCGGCAAGAATGACCACGCTCATCGTATTGTTCAACATACGCGTCCTGACTGTAATTTGAGTGAGAAGTAAAACCCTTTGACGTTGAAAATTCTACATATTTTGCGCCATAAAATGGACTGCTGGTAAAACGCTCAACATCGGCTGCTTATCGCTATTTGAGGATAGATTTGAGGCCAGAGTAAATCACTTTTTCTCTGGAAAATAGCTTTCTTGCGGCAAGTCGTAAGCGTTCACAACAGGTTAGCTATTTTTTCGCCTCAAGAATAAAGATCGCTCTAAAGCAAAACAGCGTTTTAATTATTCAATATTGTGACATCTAAAAAAGAAACAGCGTTTCATCTTGATGATAATGGCGCTCAATTATCAATCAGGAGAATAAAATGAATTATAAAATACCTCTGGCCCTAATGATGTGTAGCTCCTTTGCTGTCTCGGCTGCTGAGCAGCACGTCTGGAAAGCCATTGCCTTTGGGCAGTCTACGGATCTGAATTTTTCCTCGAACGTCCTGCCGGAAAAAATCGGCGTCAACGATGTCACCATTGATGGCAAAAAACTTACGCCGCAGGACACTGCGGATCTCACGAAACCCGTCACCCTTGAAAGCCGGGGCGGTAAGATCGCCAACTCTCACGATGGGTTAACCTTTTTCTATACCGAACTGCCCACCAGCGACAATTTCGAACTGCAGGCTACCGTTCGGGTTGAGCAGTTTGGGCCTGAGAATGGCGCAAAACCCGCCGCGCAGGAGGGGGCTGGCCTGCTGGTGCGTGATGTAATCGGTGTGCCGCGCCAGCAGCCGCTCAAGGAGGGCTATGAAGAGTTTCCTGCCGCCTCCAACCTGGTGATGAACGCCATCATGACGCAGGATAAAAAGGACAATGTGCGGGTAAAAATGCAGGCGATCACCCGCGAGGGGATTTCTCAACCCTGGGGCAATGCGGGTGCAGGAATCAAAAAGCAAAGCTACAAAGAGGAGATCGACCTGAGCCAGACGCCGGAATTCCGTCTGAAACTGCAACGAACCAACGACGGATTTATTACAGCCTGGTCGCCCGTCGGCAGCGATGCCTGGGTGAGCCAAAGCGTGCCACGCGCGGATCTTATTTCAGTGCAGAAAAGGGACCATTATTACGTCGGCTTCTTCGCCTCACGTAATGCAAAAATAACGGTGTCAGATGCCTCTCTCATGACTTCAGCGGCAGAAACGGTCACCTCAAAACCCTGGCAGGCAAAAGCGCTGCCGGTGGTGGTGCAGCTGAATTCCGCAGCGAAAAGCACATCAGAGAAGTATCAGGTGCAGGCCCGGGCGAATAGCGACGGCGTTTTCAGCGTGCGTCAGAACGAAGTGGTGATCGGTAATGATAAAGCGGTCAAAGCCGGAGAGATGTACTCCCTGCCGACCACGCTGACAGAGACCAATGCCTTTAACCTGAGCTTTACGCCCGCGCAGGGAGATACGGTTCATCAGCAGTTCACTGTCGAGAAGGTCGATGGTTTTACGGCACAGACACTTTACGCCGCACCTGACGGCACGGCCAACGGACAGGGAACGATCGCCTCGCCGCTGGATTTGGCGAGTGCAATTAACCTGCTTGCACCGGGCGGCACCCTTATCCTGAAAGCCGGAGAGTATCCGCGCAGCGATATCCCACTGGCGGCCAGCGGTCATGCCGAACAGCGTAAAACGTTGCAGGCAGAAGGCAAAGCCGTGATCCATGGTCTGCTGGTGGACGCCAGCTACTGGAACATTAAAGGCGTCGATATTACGGACAAAAGCCTGCGCATCCAGGGCAGCCATAACCTGATTGAAAATGTGACCGCATACCGTAACGACGATACGGGCATTCAGATATCGTCCCCGGATAACGTGGGCCGACCGCTGTGGGCAAGCGATAACCGGGTGATCAACTCTGAGTCTTACGCCAACGTTGATCCCGGCAAAATCAATGCCGATGGGTTTGCGGTGAAGATGCGCGTGGGTGAGGGCAATCGTCTGGAGAACTGCTATTCCCACGACAATATCGACGATGGCTTTGACCTGTTTAATAAGATAGAAGACGGCGCAAATGGGGTTGTGGTGATCGAGAACTCTATCGCCCGCAATAATACCAGCAACGGCTTTAAACTGGGGGGAGAGGGGCAGCCAGTGGCGCATGAAGTGCGTAACAGCAAGGCGGAAGGGAATCAGCTGGACGGGTTTACCGACAACTTCAATCCCGGGAAACTGGTGGTGACGAACAATGTGGCGGTGGACAATCAGCGATTTAACTTTATCTTCCGTCCGAGTCCGTATGGAGATGCCTCAACGCAGGGTATTTTCAGCAGGAACAAATCCGTGCGGACAAAACCGGGCCGCTATGACGATGCCGTGGTCGGCAATATTGATGAGACGAATTATTTTATCGCGGACGGGAAAAGCGTGAATAACAGCGGGGAAGTGCTGCCAGATGGCGCTTCGCTTATCACACAACGGTAAGCGTGGCGCCACTCGGCATACAGCAGATTACAGATTGAACGTGCCGAAAGAGACGTTCATATTGCTGAAGAGAGCGATGACTTTATTGATCAGTTTCATGTTGGTATCCCAATGTTGTTGGAGTTAATTATGTGACACACATCACAAAAAGAAGTCTACTCCTCAATATTTAACCGATCAATATTTTTGTGATGAAAATCACAAAAAATTAAAACACCTTTTCAGTTCCATAAAATCTGAAACGCAGCCATAAAAAAAGCCAGTCTGAAACCAGACTGGCTTTTGTGCTTTTCAAGCCGGTGTTACATCGCTTTTTTGGTCAACTCGATAACGCGCNGTTTCGCGATCGCTTTGGCCAGCTCAGCTGAGGCCTGTGCGTAATCCACGTCGCCGTGAGAGCTCTTAATGTGCTCTTCCGCTTTACGCTTGGCTTCCAGAGCTCGCGCTTCGTCGAGATCCTGGCCACGAATAGCGGTATCAGCAAGAACGGTCACACTACCAGGCTGCACTTCAATCATGCCGCCGGACAGATAGATAAACTCTTCATGACCGAACTGTTTCACGATGCGGATCATACCAGGCTTAATGGCGGTGAGCAGCGGTGCGTGCCCTGGGAAAATACCCAGTTCACCTTCACTACCCGTTACCTGGATTTTTTCGACCAGACCAGAGAACAGCTGTTGCTCTGCGCTGACGACGTCCAGGTGGTAAGTCATTGCCATATCACCCTCCGATTAAGGCGTTAAAGTTTTTTGGCTTTTTCCACGGCTTCGTCGATGGAACCAACCATGTAGAACGCCTGCTCTGGCAGGTGATCGTATTCGCCTTCCATGATGCCTTTAAAGCCACGGATGGTGTCTTTCAGGGAAACGTATTTACCCGGAGAACCGGTGAATACTTCCGCAACGAAGAACGGCTGGGACAGGAAGCGCTGAATCTTACGCGCGCGAGCTACCACCAGTTTGTCTTCTTCAGACAGCTCATCCATACCCAGGATGGCGATGATGTCTTTCAGTTCCTGGTAACGCTGCAGCAGGGACTGTACGCCACGCGCGGTGTCGTAGTGTTCCTGACCAACAACCAGTGGATCCAGCTGACGGCTGGTGGAGTCCAGCGGGTCAACGGCCGGGTAGATACCCAGAGACGCGATCTGACGGCTCAGTACCACGGTTGCATCTAAGTGAGCAAAGGTGGTGGCTGGTGATGGGTCAGTCAAGTCATCCGCAGGTACGTATACCGCCTGTACGGAGGTGATAGAACCGGTTTTGGTTGAAGTGATACGTTCCTGCAGAACGCCCATCTCTTCCGCCAGAGTCGGCTGATAACCTACCGCTGAAGGCATACGACCCAGCAGTGCAGATACTTCAGTACCGGCCAGGGTGTAACGATAGATGTTATCGACGAACAGCAGTACGTCACGACCTTCGTCACGGAACTTCTCAGCCATAGTCAGGCCGGTCAGTGCCACACGCAGACGGTTTCCTGGTGGCTCGTTCATCTGGCCGTAAACCAGGGATACTTTATCCAGAACGTTGGAATCGGTCATTTCGTGGTAGAAGTCGTTACCCTCACGAGTACGCTCACCCACGCCTGCAAACACGGAGTAACCGGAGTGCTCGATCGCGATGTTACGGATCAGCTCCATCATGTTTACGGTTTTACCTACACCCGCACCACCGAACAGACCGACTTTACCGCCCTTAGCAAACGGACACATCAGGTCGATAACTTTGATGCCGGTTTCCAGCAGTTCCTGAGAGCTTGACAGCTCTTCGTAGGAAGGTGCTGCACGGTGGATTGCCCAACGGTCTTCTTCACCGATGTCGCCTTTCATATCGATCGGCTGACCCAGCACGTTCATGATACGACCCAGCGTTGCTTTACCAACCGGGACTTCGATCGGGTGCTCGAGGTCTTTTACTTCCAGACCACGACGCAGACCGTCGGAAGAACCCATGGCGATGGTACGCACGATACCACCACCGAGCTGCTGCTGAACTTCCAGCACCAGGCTCTCATTACCATTCATAACCTCAAGAGCATCGTACACGCGCGGTACGGCATCCTGAGGGAATTCGACGTCAACCACGGCGCCGATTACCTGGACAATTTTTCCAGTAGCCATCTTGAATCCTCTACGAATTAACCTGGTTATACCGCGGATGCACCACCGACGATTTCGGTGAGTTCCTGAGTAATGCTGGCCTGACGAGCTTTGTTGTATACCAACTGCAGCTCTTTAATCAGGCTGCCGCCATTGTCGGTCGCGGCTTTCATCGCCACCATACGTGCGGCCTGCTCGCTGGCCAGGTTTTCTACCACGCCCTGATAAACCTGAGATTCAACGTAACGACGCAGCAGGGTATCCAGCAGCGGTTTCGGATCGGGTTCATACAGATAATCCCAGGCTTTATGTTTTAACTCTTCATCTTCTGATGCCGGCAAAGGCAGCAGCTGAGTGAGTGTCGGAACCTGAGACATGGTATTAATAAATTTGTTGCTGACAACGTACAGCCTGTCCAGACGGCCTTCATCATAGGCCTGCAACATCACTTTAACCGGGCCGATCAGTTCGGACAGGGACGGGTTATCACCCATGCCAGTCACCTGAGCGACAATATTGCCACCCACTGAATTAAAGAAAGAAACGCCCTTGGAGCCGATCATCGCGATATCGCTCTGAACGCCTTTGTCGGACCAGACTTTCATATCCGCCAGCAGCTTTTTGAACAGGTTAATGTTCAAGCCACCGCACAGACCACGGTCGGTAGACACCACCAGGTAGCCCACGCGTTTAACGTCGCGTTCTTCCAGGTAAGGATGCTTATATTCCAGATTACCGTTCGCAAGGTGACCAATCACTTTGCGCATGGTATCTGCATAAGGACGGCTGGCCGCCATGCGATCCTGCGATTTACGCATTTTGGAAGCGGCGACCATTTCCATCGCTTTAGTGATCTTCTGCGTGTTCTGGACGCTTGCGATCTTACTACGTATCTCTTTTGCGCCGGCCATGAGCTTCTCCTCAATGCCTTGCGGCCTGTCCTAAGACAAGCCGCCGGACGTTACCAGGACTGGGTTGCTTTGAAGGAATCGAGGATAGCTTTCAGCTTGCCTTCGATTTCGTCGTTATAGCCACCGGACTGGTTGATCTCTTGCATCAGCGGAGCGTGATCACGGTCAACGTAAGCCAGCAGTGCGGCTTCGAAGCTACCGATTTTCGCCAGTTCCACATCTTCGAGGTAACCGCGTTCAGCCGCGAACAGCACCAGGCCCTGTTGTGCAACAGACATAGGGGCATACTGTTTCTGTTTCAGCAGCTCGGTCACTTTCTGACCATGGCTTAACTGCTTACGGGTCGCTTCATCCAGATCGGAAGCGAACTGAGAGAACGCAGCCAGTTCACGATACTGTGCCAGAGCGGTACGAATACCACCGGACAGTTTCTTGATGATCTTAGTCTGAGCAGCACCACCCACACGGGATACGGAGATCCCTGGGTTAACCGCAGGACGAATACCGGAGTTGAACAGGTTGGTTTCGAGGAAGATCTGACCATCGGTAATGGAAATTACGTTGGTCGGAACGAACGCAGAAACGTCACCCGCCTGGGTTTCGATAATCGGCAGAGCAGTCAGAGAGCCGGTTTTACCTTTAACTTCACCATTGGTGAATTTCTCAACGTATTCCGCGTTAACGCGGGATGCGCGCTCCAGCAGACGGGAGTGGAGATAAAATACGTCGCCCGGGAATGCTTCACGTCCTGGTGGACGACGGAGCAGCAGGGAAACCTGACGGTAAGCAACAGCCTGTTTAGACAGGTCATCGTATACGATCAGCGCATCTTCACCGCGGTCACGGAAGTATTCGCCCATTGCGCAACCGGCATATGGCGCCAGGTATTGCAGTGCAGCAGATTCAGAAGCGGTTGCAACCACAACGATGGTGTTTGACAGCGCGCCGTGCTCTTCCAGTTTACGAACCACGTTAGAAATGGTGGACGCTTTCTGGCCGATAGCCACGTACACACATTTAATGCCGGAATCGCGCTGGTTGATGATCGCATCGATTGCCATCGCGGTTTTACCGGTCTGACGGTCACCGATGATCAGTTCACGCTGACCACGACCGATTGGGATCATGGCATCAACGGATTTGTAACCCGTCTGCACTGGCTGATCAACGGACTGACGTTCGATAACGCCCGGTGCGATAACTTCGATTGGCGAGAAGCCATCGTTATCAACTGGACCTTTACCGTCGATTGGTGCACCCAGGGTGTTCACCACGCGACCCAGCAGGCCACGGCCAACTGGAACTTCAAGAATACGACCAGTACATTTGACTTTCATGCCTTCGGCAAGGTCAGCGTACGGGCCCATAACTACAGCACCTACGGAGTCGCGCTCCAGGTTCAGTGCGATAGCGTAACGGTTTCCCGGCAGGGAAATCATCTCACCCTGCATACAATCGGCAAGGCCGTGGATGCGGATAACACCGTCACTTACAGAAACAATAGTACCTTCGTTGTGAGCTTCACTCACAACACTGAACTGAGCAATGCGCTGCTTGATCAGTTCGCTGATTTCGGTGGAATTCAGTTGCATGCTCCAGTCCCCTTAAGACTGCAAGACGTCTGCAAGGCGTTCAAGACGGCCGCGTACGCTGCCATCAATGACCATATCACCCGCTCGGATGATTACGCCTGCCATTACAGACTTATCGATTTTGCAATTCAGCTTAACTTTGCGTGACAGACGTTTTTCCATCGCGGCGGTGATCTTCGCAAGCTGTTCTTGGCTCAGTTCATTCGCAGAGGTTACTTCAACTTCGGCGGTAGCTTCACTGAGGGCACGTAAGTGCTCAAACTGCTCGAGAACATCCGGGAGCACTCGCAGACGACCATTCTCAGCCATGACCTTAATCAGGTTCTGGCCGTTGTCATCCAGTTGCTCACCACAAATGGCGATAAACGATGCAGCAAGGGTTTCAGGTGCTAAGGCACCGGAAAGCATCTCAGCCACTTGCTCGTTTTTCGTTACCTCAGCGGCAAACGCCAGCATATCCTGCCAGCGATCGACATTTTGGTGTTCGACAGCAAAGTCAAAAGCTGCTTTGGCGTAGGGGCGAGCTACCGTAACAAATTCAGACATCAGCCCCTCCCTCCTTACAGTTCAGCGACAAGTTTGTCCACGATGTCGCTGTTAGCAGCTTCATCCACGGAACGTTCGATGATCTTCTCGGCGCCAGCAACAGCCAGAATCGCAACCTGCTTACGCAGTTCTTCACGAGCACGTTTACGCTCAGCATCAATTTCAGCCTGAGCTTGTGCAACGATCTTAGTACGTTCCTGTTCTGCTTCAGCTTTGGCTTCGTCCAGGATCTGAGAACGGCGCTTGTTAGCCTGTTCAATGATTACCTGAGCTTCAGCTTTCGCTTTTTTCAGCTGGTCTGTCGCGTTGGCCTGTGCAAGGTCCAAATCTTTCTTAGCGCGCTCTGCGGAAGCCAGACCGTCAGCAATTTCTTTCTGACGTTTCTCGATGGCTGCCATTAAAGGCGGCCATACATACTTCATGCAGAACCAGACAAAGAGAATAAACGCGATGGCCTGGCCGAGGATTGTTGCGTTCATGTTCACAGCACAATACCTCTTAAATTTCTGTGGCTTGGGTTTTTAAAAACGACTTACGCGACAGCAAACATCACGTACAGACCCAGACCTACAGCGATCATCGGGATTGCATCCACCAGACCCATAACGATAAAGAACTGAGTACGCAGCAGAGGAATCAGATCCGGTTGACGCGCAGCGCCTTCCAGGAATTTGCCCCCGAGGATGCCGATACCGATCGCAGCACCGATAGCCGCCAGACCCATCATCACAGCGGCAGCCATGTACAGCAGATCCATATTCAGGTTTTCCATGACAGTCTCCAGTTTGTTTCAATAAAAACGTAGTAGTGGTGGTTAAAAAATCAGTGCTCTTCAGACGCCATCGACAGATAGACGATCGTCAGAACCATGAAGATAAAGGCTTGCAGCGTAATGATCAGGATGTGGAAAATGGCCCATGGCACATTCAGAACCCACTGTGACCACCACGGCAGAAGACCCGCGATCAGAATGAAAATCAGCTCACCCGCATACATGTTACCGAACAGTCGCAGACCAAGTGAAACCGGTTTGGACAGCAGGCTTACGCCTTCCAGGATCAGGTTGACCGGAATGAACGCCCAGTGGTTGAACGGCTGCAAGGTAAGCTCTTTCACAAAGCCGCTTACGCCTTTCATTTTGATGCTGTAGAAAAGAATCAGGATGAATACGCCCAGCGCCATGGACAGGGTGATGTTCACGTCAGCAGACGGAACCACACGCAGTGCCGGCAGGCCGAGAACATGCTCACCGATGTACGGCAGCAGGTCGATAGGCAGAAGGTCCATCAGGTTCATCAGGAAGACCCAGACGAAGACAGTCAGCGCCAGCGGAGCAATCAGCTTGCTCTTACCGTGGTACATGTCTTTGACGCTGCCATGAACGAAGCCGATGACTAATTCGATAGCCGTCTGGAATTTCCCTGGAACACCGCTGGTCGCCTTTTTAGCAACGCTACGGAACATGGCCAGGAACAACAGACCCAACACCACCGAGAAAAACATGGAGTCAATGTTGAGCGTCCAGAAGGTGGCCGGGGGGTTATGCGGATCCACCAGCGAGAATGTACGCAGGTCCATCTGAAGGTTCGTCAGATGGTGACCTATGTAATCCTGCGGCGTCATATTTTCTGAAGCCATGATGCCTTTTACCCTTTGTTGTTGATTACAGCTGGCGCCAGAACTTGTACCACCAGCACCAAAACCCACGTCGCGATCAGCGGCAAAAATACCACTTTGAAAACAGCCAGCGCCAACACCAGGAAGGCAAAGGTTAGCAACACCTTACACACTTCGCCAAGAGCGAAGGACCAGGCCACGCGGCCTTTGGCAGGTGTATGCGCCTGATGACGCCAGGCAAAAATCATAAACAACATGTTTGGCAAAACCACTGCCAAACCTCCACACACTGCGGAGATGCCCCAGAAGGGGTCTTTGAGGCAGAACAGCAGTCCACTTGCTATCACCGCCAGAAACTGAATGAACAGAAGCTTACGAGCAACGTTTCGACTCAAGAGCGACACAGACATCACGTTTTTACTCCTGCTCCCTTCGAGGTATGTCGCGTGTCGTATAAAACGTCCTTTAAGGCTCAGAGTCAAGCATCAAAAAGCGGTCAAATTATACGGTGCGCCCCCGTGATTTCAAACATTAAGTAGCGAAAAGGTGAATAAATGTTTAAATAATTTTCCCCACCGCTATTTTTTAACTTTTCGCCAAACCACGACCCATCCGATAAAACTGCAAACTGCGCAGAAACATTGATGATAAAGCGTGCACGAGATCACAAAATGCACATTTACGATAAGGTCTTATTTATCAAATCAATAATTTGGTTTAATTCATCTTTATGATATTAAAGACAAATGACAGCAACTATTTTCAAAACAGCCCCGTACACAACAAAAACCTTTCATTGACATTTTTAATAAATAAATAACATCACCAACTCATCACTGAATTCCACTTTTAGCAGACTGATATTTTCAATGTTGACTATATTTGGTGTTAACGAGATAAATCAGGTTAACACCAAGAAAAACCTCGGTAACAACAAGGTTAAATGCAGTCCGGTGAGGTTCCTTCCTTAGGGCCGTTTTTTAACACTTTAAGAACCGCACGAATTCCACATTTTTTATTTAATTTTTAAAATTAGTTTGCCTTAATTATCACCAAATGGCGTTCGCCATCGAGCTGTGGAACCTGTAACTTCACAATCGACTCGACCACATAGCCAACCGGGAGCTGGGCGATTTCATCCTCAGGCACCAGGCCTTTGAGCGCGTAAAAACGCCCTTCCTGCGCTGGCAGATGCTTACACCAGCTGACCATATCGTTGAGTGACGCAAACGCGCGGCTAATCACGCCGTCAAACGGCGGCTCAGACGGAAACGCCTCTACCCTGCTCTGAACCGGCTCGATATTGTTGATTTTCAGCTCATGCTGCACCTGACGCAGGAAGCGCACGCGCTTGCCCAGGCTGTCCAGCAGCGTGAACTGGCACTCAGGCCGTACGATGGAGAGCGGAATGCCTGGCAGACCAGGGCCGGTCCCCACATCGATGAAACGCTCACCCTGCAGGTAAGGCGCAACCACAATGCTGTCGAGAATATGGCGAATCAGCATCTCGTTGGGATCGCGTACCGACGTGAGGTTGTACGCTTTGTTCCATTTGTTCAGCATATCGACATAGGCCACCAGCTGATTTTTCTGGTGATCGGTGAGCGAAATACCTGCTTCATCCAGCAGACGAGAGAGTTTGTTGAGCACGGTGAATACCTGTCTGAAATAATGAGCCCGGTGGCGTTAACGCTTACCGGGCCTACGATACGAACTGTAGCGGGTCAGCGAAGCGCCACCCGCCAAAATGGCAAAAATCGCCTGATGTTAAGCGCTGCGGCGCAGCATACCTTGTTTTTTCAGCCATACCAGCAGAATAGAGATGGCTGCTGGCGTCACGCCGGAGATGCGAGATGCCTGGCCGATCGACACCGGTTTGTGATCGTTCAGTTTCGCGATCACCTCGTTTGACAGCCCCGTTACCTGACGGTAATCCAGCATCGCAGGCAACAAGGTGTTCTCGTTACGCTGCTGCTTTTCGATCTCATCCTGCTGACGCGCGATGTAACCTTCGTATTTGACCTGAATTTCGACCTGCTCGGCCGCTTCGGCATCGTCGAGACCCGGCGCGAACGGCGTCATCTGCACCAGCTGCTCGTAAGTCATCTCCGGACGACGAAGAAGATCTTCCCCGCTGGCTTCGCGTGAGAGCGGCGCGGTCAAGTGAGCGTTCACTTCGGCTGCGGATTCCGCCAGAGGATTCACCCATGAGGTTTTCAGGCGCTGACGCTCGGTCTCAATGCGCTCCAGCTTCTGGTTGAAACGCGCCCAGCGTTCGTCATCCACCAGGCCCAGCTCGCGGCCCATTTCGGTCAGGCGCAGATCGGCGTTGTCTTCACGCAGCATCAGACGATATTCCGCGCGAGAGGTGAACATACGGTACGGCTCTTTTGTACCGAGCGTGCTGAGATCGTCCACCAGCACGCCAAGGTAGGCCTGATCGCGACGCGGTGACCAGCCCTCTTTTTCCGCAGAGAAGCGGGCGGCGTTAAGACCGGCCAGCAGGCCCTGGGCTGCAGCTTCTTCATAACCGGTGGTGCCGTTAATTTGTCCCGCGAAGAACAGGCCCTGGATAAATTTGCTCTCCAGCGTCGGTTTCAGATCGCGCGGGTCGAAGAAATCGTACTCAATAGCGTAACCTGGACGAACGATTTTTGCTTTCTCCATGCCCTGCATTGAGCGAACAATTTGCATCTGCACGTCGAACGGCAGACTGGTGGAGATGCCATTCGGGTAAATTTCGTTGGAGGTGAGTCCTTCCGGCTCCAGGAAGATCTGGTGCTGGTTACGATCGGCAAAGCGCATAACTTTGTCTTCGATCGACGGGCAGTAACGTGGACCGATCCCTTCGATCACGCCTGCGTACATCGGGCTACGATCGAGGTTATTGCGGATCACGTCATGGGTTTTCTCATTGGTGTGCGTGATGTAACACGGCACTTGCTGCGGATGCTGCGCCGCAGACCCCATGAACGAGAAGACCGGCATCGGGTTGTCACCGTGCTGCTGTGCCAGCACGCTAAAATCGATGGTGCGGGCGTCAATACGCGGCGGTGTCCCGGTTTTCAGGCGGCTGACGCGCAGCGGCAGCTCGCGAAGACGACGGGAAAGTGGAATGGACGGCGGATCGCCAGCACGGCCACCGCTGTAGTTATCCAGACCAATATGAATTTTTCCATCGAGGAAAGTCCCGACCGTCAGCACCACGGCTTTGGCACGGAACTTCAGTCCCATCTGGGTGACGGCACCGACGACACGATCGTTCTCAACGATAAGATCTTCAACCGCCTGCTGGAAGATCATCAGGTTCGGCTGGTTCTCCAGCGCAGTACGAACGGCCTGGCGGTACAGCACACGGTCTGCCTGAGCACGAGTGGCGCGAACGGCGGGTCCTTTGCTCGCGTTTAGTATCCTAAACTGAATGCCAGCCTGATCGATCGCTTTCGCCATCAAGCCGCCCAGAGCATCCACTTCTTTTACCAGGTGTCCTTTCCCAATGCCGCCAATCGCCGGATTACAGGACATTTGTCCCAGCGTGTCGATATTGTGTGTCAAAAGCAGGGTCTGTTGACCCATACGCGCTGCGGCCATTGCGGCCTCAGTGCCTGCGTGACCCCCGCCAATGATGATGACGTCAAAAGGATCCTGATAAAACATGCTTTCCTGCCTTGCGTAAAGCGGTTTGAAAATGGATTTAAGCCCGGGCCGTGGATTCTACTCAAGTTTAGTCTTTCGAGAAAGCATTGGGATCTTGGCTATTAAAAAGAAGATCTTCTTATTTAGAGATCTGTTTTACTATGATCTCTTATTAGGATCACCTTCTCGTGTGGATAAGTCGGATCCGGTCATAAAGATCATAAGGATAGAAAGGATCGTTTGCTGTGAATGATCGGTGATCCTGGACCGTATAAGCTGGGGTTAGATCCGGTACTTATGCACAGGTCAAAAACCAGCCAACGGTTATACCTTGGATAACTACCGGTTGATCCAAGGTTTTAACCAGACTTATCCACATCTGATCGCACGATCTTTAAGCGTTATTGAGTAAATTTTTCCATTCACCCAGCCATTCTTCGGCTGGATCCTCCGGAATATCGTGATCGAGGATGTTGATCTTCAGCGTTTCGCCGATCTGTTTCGCTCCACACGACGCGAGCGCCGCTTCTACTTTCTCTACTGCACCACAAAAGGTGTCGTATTCGCGGCTACCTATCCCAATCGCGCCAAAACGCACGGCTGACAGATTAGGACGTTGCTCGAGAAGCTCATCATAGAAAGGTTGCAGGTTATCAGGGATATCGCCCGCACCGTGCGTGGAGGTAATCAGCAGCCAGATCCCATCAGCAGGGAGATCTTCCAGTAACGGTCCATGCAGGGTTTCGGTCGAGAAACCTGCGTCTTCCAGCTTTTCCGCGAGATGTTCTGCAACATATTCTGCGCCGCCAAGAGTACTGCCACTGATAAGAGTAATATCTGCCATGATCGCTCGCTCATATAAAGAGGGGATCATTGTACGCTGTGAGCGAGCTGGGATCTACCTGTGGAAAATGTGGTAATTAAATGGCGCCGCTAGGGCCGGATGGTGCGCATAATCGGGTTCTGCAGGGAGATCAGCGTCTCGGTGGACTGAATTTCATCAATTGTTTGGATCTTGTTGATAAGTACCTGCTGCAGGGCATCGATCGATTTACACATGACCTTAATAAAGATGCTGTAGTGGCCAGTGGTGTAATAGGCTTCGGTCACCTCTTCCAGACTTTCGAGCCGGGCCAGCGCAGAGGGGTAATCTTTTGCGCTTTTCAGAATGATGCCAATAAAACAGCAGACGTCATACCCGAGCTGTTTTGGACTGACGTCAATCCGCGCCCCGGTGATAATCCCCGCTTGCTTCATCTTCTCCACGCGAACGTGAATCGTCCCTGGGCTGACGCCAAATTGTTTAGCCAGTTCGGCATACGCCGTGCGCGCATTGGCCATTAACGCTTCGAGGATGCCGCGGTCCAGATTATCGATCTGATAATTTTCCATAGTATTTTCTTATGAAGATTGAGTAATCACTCTATTCTAGCGCCATATTTTAACGAATCAAAAGTGAAGCAGGCTTTTTGTTGTTGGATTATTGTATTTAGTGCCGTTTTTGTTGCTTAATTAATATCAACAGGACGCAGGAGTATAAAAATGAAAACCGCTTACATCGCAAAACAACGCCAGATCAGTTTCGTTAAATCCCATTTTTCACGTCAGCTTGAAGAGAAACTTGGCCTCATTGAAGTCCAGGCTCCGATTCTGAGCCGCGTCGGCGATGGGACGCAGGACAACCTGTCTGGTTGCGAAAAAGCGGTACAGGTAAAAGTGAAAACCTTGCCAGACGCCCAGTTCGAAGTGGTTCATTCACTCGCGAAATGGAAGCGTCAGACACTGGGACAACACGACTTCAGCGCGGGCGAAGGGCTTTACACGCACATGAAAGCCCTTCGCCCCGATGAAGACCGCCTGACGGCCATCCACTCCGTTTACGTTGACCAGTGGGACTGGGAGCGTGTAATGGGTGATGGGGAACGTCACTTAGGGACGCTGAAATCCACTGTAGAGGCCATCTACGCGGGGATCAAAGCAACCGAAGCGGCGGTGAGCAAAGAGTTCGGACTGGCACCGTTCCTGCCAGACTCGATCCACTTTGTTCACAGCCAGGATCTACTGAGCCGTTTCCCGGATCTCGATGCCAAAGGCCGTGAGCGCGCGATCGCTAAAGAGCTGGGCGCGGTATTCCTGATCGGTATCGGTGGCAAACTTTCTGACGGACAGCGCCATGACGTGCGTGCTCCGGATTACGACGACTGGAGCACCCGCGACGAGCGAGAATTAGCCGGTCTGAACGGCGATATTCTGGTGTGGAACCCGATTCTGGAAGATGCGTTTGAGCTTTCTTCCATGGGGATCCGCGTGGATGCCGACGCCCTGAAGCGCCAGCTGGCGGTGACGGGAGATGAAGATCGCCTGAAACTTGAGTGGCACCAGGCCCTGCTGCGCGGCGAAATGCCGCAAACTATCGGCGGCGGTATCGGCCAGTCACGCCTGACAATGCTGTTGCTGCAGTTGTCCCATATCGGGCAGGTTCAGTGTGGGGTGTGGCCGCATCAGGTGCGTGAAAGCATCGGCTCTCTGCTTTAATTAACGCCGCCAGCGCCTGACCAGGCGGCTGCGTAACCCGGTATCAAAGCGCCAGATATGATCGAAAATGCGCATGATGCCGGGCTTTCCATGTTGCGACATCGCCACCGCATGAAAGCGGTGCTGGTGATCCCGCTGTAATGATTTCACCTTTGTGACCACGTCGTCCGGCAGTCGCTGCGCAATAAAATCGGAAATGACCACCGCATCCGCGTCATACCAGTCCCCGCCCTGCATGCGTTCTGCGATAGCGCGAAAACAGCTGGCGATATCGGTTCCGCCGCGAAAGCGCTGGCTCAAAAAGCGGATCGCCTGTTCGATACCCTGCTCACTCGTCAGTTCGTATCCCACCACTTCGCTGGAAAACAGCATGATATAACAGCGACGCCGGTCGGCGAGGGCGACGCGCATCAGTGCCAGGCAAAACGCTTTGGCACACTGTTCGTTAAAGCCGCCCATCGAACCGGATGTATCAACGCAGACAATGAAGGGGCCGCGCGGCTGTTCGTCGAAATCCTGATGAACGACCGGACGCTGGCTGATTTTTTCGCGCCAGGATTCGCCGTGCAGGCGATAGGTAAGCAGCTGTTTCTCCACCAGCCGCCGGTAGAACTCATACTCCAGCTCGGTGATCCCAAGCGTCGCCAGCTCTGTCGGCAGCAGGCGCAGGATGTCATCGCTCTGCTGTAAACCGTCGACCTGTTCCGGCACGGTTGCCGGTTCGCGAACCAGTGTGCGGAAGGTTTCCATTGGCGCGTCTTTTTTCGGCACCGACTTCGCCTCCCGCGAGCGGCCAAGCTGCTCCGCGAGCTGCATCAGCTCGGGCTGCTGTGCCAGAAAATCGCCGTATTTAACGATCAACTGATAGTCGCCGCGCTGGATCTGCCCGGCGCTCATATCCCAAAGTCTTCCGGCGGCGTTTTCGTTCTCCACCAGCACTTGCTCCAGCTGCCCACTCAGCGTCATCCGCTCCTGAACTTCACTGAGCAGCTGATCGCGCTCCTCCTCCAGCAACTGCTGGTTGAGCGACGTGGTCTGCACCACCAGACTGAGCCGCCATCGCTGCAGGAAAAGCGTATGCAGCGCCGGAGTAAAGGTGGCGTTGTCCGAGACCAGCTTGCGGGCCTGGGCGGCGTACGGGGAGTGCACTTTATCGAGCAGCGTCAGGATCTGGGGAAGCTGAACGATAAATTGCGGTGTGGATAACCGCTGGCACTGCTGGTAGCAGGCCACTTCTTCCGTAAGCTCTGGCGGGACTTCGGTCTCTTTTAGCCGCTGGCGCAGGCTATCTCGCCAGCGCGGGATATCGTCGGTGACGGCTTTTTTAATGCGCGGAAACTTTTCAAAGAATGCGGCCAGCTGGGGAGAGGCGAGTAAGGTCAGGACGACCTCTTCAATCAGCCCCTCTTCACCAACCGCCAGCATCACATTGAGCGTATCCAGCGTTAGCATTGACGCGCCTGTTTGATCTGCGCGCTGACATCCTGCAGGCTGGCTTCGATGCGACCCAACCAGTCGCTATGTATAAAGAGGCATTTTTGCTGTTCGCTGAAGCGCGTGTGCTGCTGATGCCACTCCGTATCCAGCGCGTCAAGCTGCTGTTTTATCTCTTCCGGCACGTTATCCGAGGCATTTCCCGGCAGGGCGAGGCGTGAACCCTGCAGGCTCACATCGCGGATCACCAGATGCATGCTGGTATCCACTTCCAGGTTCAGCACCTGGGCAAAGCCGATGCCGTTGAGTTTTCCACGGATTTCGCCATTTTTATCCAGCCACTGCGACAGCGCTTCGCGCTCAATGGTGATGTGAACCACCTGCATATCGTGCAGTTTTAACGGCTGCTGGAGTAAGAGCGTCAGGGTCGTGTCCGTCAGCTCTGTGGGCAACTCGTAGTGCGGTTTACGTGAGAACATCCCGCCGAGACGGCTCACCTTCAGTGCCGTTTTGTCGCTTTGCTGCTGCTGAAGCTGGATGCGTCGCTGGGTGATGGCGCCCAGCTGGTTGAGCATTGCCTGCTGCCCCCACGCGTGTCCGGTCATCAAAACGTCCAGCTGCTGTTCCATCAGGTGCATCCCTTCCGCATCGTGCCACAGGCAGTCTTTCAGCAGGATAAGATCGATGGGGGCGACGGAATCCCGGCCGCTGAACAAAGCACTGGACTGTAACAGGCGGATCGCCTTTTTCCAGCGCCGATCCGAGACATACGGCGCGGCCGGCAATAAATCCAGCTGCTGGCGCAGCATAAAGATCAGTTCAAAAACGGCGTCCGGCAGTTTGATTTTGCCGATATCCTGCTGCCACTGCTGGTACTCGTCGTCAGTCACCTGTAATGACGGCGCCACCGGGTTTTCATTTTCGTCCTGCTGGCTCACCAGCATCGAGCGGAAATTCGACTTGTCCTGCACTTTATCCAGCCACAGGCGAATCAGCATGCGGTCATACAGCGCTTCAAGGCTGCTGTCGGCTTCAGGCAGTTCGTTGGACGCTGCCACCAGCAGGCGCATCGGGATTTTTTCTTCATAAGCGCCATTACGAAAGCGACGTTCGTTGATGGCGGTAAGCAGGGTGTTCAGGATCGCCGGGCCGGCTTTCCAGATCTCATCCAGAAAGACAATTTCAGCCTCGGGCAGATACCCTGCCGTTAATCGTTGATAGCGACCTTCATCTTTCAGGGCCTGAATGGAAAGCGGGCCAAAAACCTCTTCCGGGGTGGAGAAACGGGTCATCAGATATTCAAAGGCGCGCGCGTTCTGGAAGGCAAATTTCAGTCGACGCGCAATCAGGCTTTTGGCGATGCCGGGCGGGCCGAGCAGGAACACACTTTCGCCGCTGAGCGCTGCCAGCAAACAGAGCCTGATCGCATGGCTGCGTTCGAAAAGGCCTTTCTCCAGCGCACCGCTGAGACGGGAAATTCTTTCTGCTAATAAATGTGAGTGAGCCATAATTGTGTTGCGTCCTTTCGGCGTCGTCGCAGCTAATTGATGCGAGTATAGACGTTTCAGCATGGGCTGGTAATAGACTGAAGTGCGGCGTTATTTTCTTTGCGCTACATTAATAGGGTTGCATTTAGGGGTACGATCTTGCGATTAATCGTGCATACTGTGCGCCTTTTTGTGGGCCAAGGGACTAAGCACACATTTGTTATACAACGAAAAGACTAGTCTATGAGCACTGATAATAAGCAATCATTAAGCGCTATAACGCTTGCGGCCATTGGGGTTGTGTACGGTGATATCGGTACCAGCCCGCTCTATACGCTTCGCGAATGTCTGTCCGGTCAGTTTGGTTTTGGTGTTGAACGTGACGCCGTTTTTGGCTTTTTGTCACTCATCTTTTGGCTGCTGATCCTGGTGGTTTCCGTTAAGTATCTCTCCTTTGTCATGCGCGCGGATAACGCCGGTGAAGGCGGGATCCTGACCCTCATGTCTCTTGCCGGGCGTAATACATCGGCAAAAATGACCTCGTTCCTGGTGATTATCGGCCTGATCGGTGGCAGCTTCTTCTATGGAGAAGTGGTGATTACCCCGGCGATTTCGGTGCTCTCAGCAATTGAGGGGCTGGAGATTATTGCGCCGCAGCTGGATACGTGGGTCGTTCCGCTCGCCATCATTGTGCTGACGCTGCTGTTTGCTATTCAGAAGCACGGTACGGGGCTGGTGGGTAAACTCTTTGCACCCATTATGCTGGCATGGTTCCTGATTCTGGCGGCACTCGGTCTGCGCAGTATTATCGCCAACCCAGAAGTGCTGCAGGCGCTGAACCCAATGTGGGCGGTCCACTTCTTCCTGGAATACAAAACGGTTTCGTTCGTCGCGCTGGGCGCCGTGGTGCTGTCGATCACCGGTGTGGAAGCGCTGTATGCGGATATGGGGCACTTCGGTAAGCTGCCGATTCGTCTGGCCTGGTTCACCGTGGTTCTGCCGTCTCTGGTGCTGAACTATTTCGGTCAGGGCGCGCTGCTGCTCAAACATCCGGAAGCGATCAAGAACCCGTTCTTCCTGCTGGCGCCTGACTGGGCGCTGGTGCCGATGCTTATCCTTGCCACTCTGGCGACGGTCATTGCCTCTCAGGCGGTTATTTCCGGCGTCTTCTCCCTGACGCGCCAGGCGGTTCGTCTGGGCTATCTGTCGCCGATGCGCATCATTCATACCTCGGAGATGGAGTCCGGCCAGATCTACATTCCGTTCATCAACTGGCTGCTCTACTTCGCCGTGGTGATCGTGATTGTCAGCTTCGAGCACTCCAGCAACCTGGCCGCGGCGTACGGTATTGCGGTGACGGGTACGATGGTGCTGACTTCGATTCTCTCGACCACTGTGGCGTACCGGAACTGGCACTGGAATAAATTCCTGGTTGCGCTGATTCTGGTGGGCTTCCTCTGCATCGATGTACCGCTGTTCTCAGCAAACCTCGACAAAATTGTCTCCGGCGGCTGGCTGCCGTTGACCCTGGGGCTGGTGATGTTCCTGGTGATGACCACCTGGAAGAGCGAGCGCTTCCGCCTGCTGCGACGTATGCACGAGCACGGTAACTCTCTGGAAGCGATGATTGCCTCGCTGGAGAAATCTCCGCCGGTGCGCGTGCCTGGCACCGCAGTTTATATGTCACGCGCGCTGAACGTGATTCCGTTTGCCCTGATGCACAACCTCAAGCACAACAAAGTGCTGCACGAGCGCGTGATCCTGCTGACGCTGAGAACCGAAGATGCGCCATACGTCCACAACGTGCGCCGTGTGCAGATCGAACAGCTTTCTCCGACCTTCTGGCGCGTGGTGGCGAGTTACGGCTGGCGCGAAACGCCGAACGTGGAAGAGGTGTTCCACCGCTGTGGTCTGGAAGGGCTGAGCTGTCGAATGATGGAAACCTCGTTCTTTATGTCGCACGAGTCGCTGATTGTCGGCAAACGCCCGTGGTATCTGCGTCTGCGCGGCAAGCTGTACCTCATCCTGCAGCGTAACGCCCTGCGCGCACCTGACCAGTTTGAAATCCCGCCTAACCGCGTGATTGAATTAGGGACGCAGGTCGAGATTTAACCTCCGCAACACCTTCTCCCGGTGACGCTTCGCTTGCACGGCCCTACGAAACTGTAGGCCAGATAAGCGAGGCGCCACCACGTAAAAAACTTCCCGAAATGCCCCCACATTTCACTTAGCGAAACGTTTCGACGTTGATCACAATTCTGTTACGTCATGATGGTTTTCTGAACACTCTTGCGGCTACACTTCTTTTAGCGAAACGTTTCGCTAGTGGAGCAAGAAAATGAAGAAAGGCACGGTACTCAATTCTGAAATCTCGTCGGTTATTTCCCGTCTTGGGCATACCGATACGCTGGTGGTTTGCGATGCAGGCTTACCGGTTCCGCGCAGCACAACCCGTATTGATATGGCGTTAACGCAGGGCGTGCCCTCGTTTATGCAGGTACTGGGCGTGGTGACGTCGGAGATGCAGGTTGAGGCAGCCATTCTCGCGACGGAGATCAAACAACATAATCCGCAACTCCACGAAACGTTGCTCAGCCATATTGAGCAACTGCAACAACACCAGGGAAACACCATAGAAATTCGTTACACAACGCACGAGCAATTCAAACAACAAACCGCAGACAGTCAGGCGGTGATTCGCAGCGGGGAGTGTTCCCCGTATGCGAATATCATTCTCTGTGCTGGCGTCACGTTCTGAGGCCATCATGGACGCATTATTGCAACTCAAAGGGATCGATAAATCGTTCCCGGGCGTAAAAGCCCTCTCCGGTGCCGCGTTAAACGTTTACTCCGGGCGCGTTATGGCGCTGGTGGGTGAAAACGGCGCTGGCAAATCCACAATGATGAAAGTGCTCACCGGCATTTATGCCCGTGACGCCGGAACGCTGCTGTGGCTGGGGAAAGAGACGACCTTCACCGGACCTAAATCCTCTCAGGAAGCCGGGATTGGCATTATCCACCAGGAGCTGAACCTGATCCCGCAGCTCACCATTGCGGAAAACATCTTCCTGGGCCGTGAATTCGTTAATCGCTTTGGCAAAATCGACTGGAAAAAGATGTACGCCGAAGCCGACATTCTACTGGCGAAGCTGAATCTGCGCTTTAAAAGCGACCGTCTGGTAGGCGACTTGTCTATTGGCGATCAGCAGATGGTGGAAATCGCCAAAGTGCTGAGCTTCGAGTCGAAAGTCATCGTTATGGATGAACCGACCGACGCCCTGACCGATACAGAAACCGAATCCCTGTTCCGCGTGATCCGCGAGCTGAAATCTCAGGGGCGCGGGATCGTCTATATATCTCACCGCATGAAAGAGATCTTCGAGATTTGCGATGACGTGACGGTATTCCGCGACGGGCAATTTATTGCCGAGCGCGAGGTCTCCTCGCTGACCGAAGATACGCTGATTGAGATGATGGTGGGGCGCAAGCTGGAAGAACAGTATCCGCGTCTCGACAAAACGCCGGGCGCTGTCCGCCTGAAAGTCGACAATCTGTGTGGGCCGGGCGTAAACGATGTCTCCTTCACGCTGCGTCAGGGCGAAATCCTTGGCGTGGCCGGGCTGATGGGGGCCGGGCGTACCGAGCTGATGAAAGTGCTGTACGGCGCGCTGCCGCGCACCAGTGGTTACGTCACCCTCGACGGCCATGAAGTTGTCACCCGCTCTCCACAGGATGGGCTGGCGAACGGCATCGTCTATATCTCCGAAGACCGTAAGCGCGATGGCTTAGTGCTCGGGATGTCGGTGAAAGAGAATATGTCCCTGACGGCGCTGGGCTACTTCAGCCGCAGCGGCGGCAGCTTGAAGCACAAAGACGAACAGCAGGCGGTCAGTGATTTTATTCGCCTGTTTAACGTGAAAACGCCGTCGATGGAACAGGCAATCGGCCTGCTCTCCGGCGGTAATCAGCAGAAAGTGGCGATTGCCCGCGGTCTGATGACGCGTCCAAAAGTGTTGATCCTCGACGAACCAACCCGTGGCGTTGACGTGGGCGCCAAGAAAGAGATTTATCAGCTGATCAACCAGTTCAAGGCTGACGGTCTGAGCATCATTCTGGTCTCTTCCGAGATGCCAGAAGTATTAGGCATGAGCGATCGCATTATCGTCATGCATGAAGGGCATCTCGGCGGTGAATTCACTCGCGAGCAGGCCACCCAGGAAGTTCTGATGGCTGCCGCTGTGGGCAAGCTTAATCGCGTGAATCAGGAGTAAGAAGATGACTACCCAGGCTGTTTCTGGTCGCCGCTATTTCACCAAGGCATGGCTGTTGGAACAAAAATCACTGATTGCGCTGCTGGTGCTGATCGCGATTGTGTCGACCATGAGCCCGAACTTTTTTACCGTCAATAACCTGTTCAATATTCTCCAGCAGACGTCCGTGAACGCCATTATGGCGGTCGGCATGACGCTGGTTATTCTGACGTCGGGGATCGACCTGTCCGTCGGTTCTCTGCTGGCGCTCACCGGCGCGGTAGCGGCTTCAATTGTAGGGATTGAGGTTAACGCGCTGGTGGCTATCGCCGCTGCCCTGGCGTTAGGCGCCGCAGTGGGTGCAGTCACCGGGATGATTGTGGCTAAAGGCCGCGTGCAGGCGTTTATCGCCACGCTGGTGATGATGCTGCTGCTGCGCGGTGTCACGATGGTGTACACCAACGGCAGCCCCGTGAATACCGGCTTTACCGATAACGCCGATCTGTTTGGCTGGTTCGGTATTGGTCGTCCGCTGGGTATCCCGACGCCGGTGTGGATTATGGGTATCGTCTTCCTGGCGGCCTGGTACATGCTGCACCACACGCGCCTCGGTCGTTATATCTATGCGCTGGGCGGTAACGAAGCGGCGACGCGTCTCTCCGGTATTAGCGTCAATAAAGTCAAAATTATTGTCTATTCCCTGTGCGGCTTGCTGGCATCGTTGGCAGGTATTATCGAAGTGGCGCGCCTCTCTTCTGCGCAGCCGACAGCGGGTACGGGCTATGAGCTGGATGCGATTGCCGCCGTGGTACTGGGGGGTACGAGCCTGGCGGGGGGTAAAGGTCGCATTGTTGGGACATTGATCGGCGCACTGATTCTTGGCTTCCTGAATAATGGTTTGAATTTGTTAGGTGTTTCCTCCTATTACCAGATGATCGTTAAAGCAGTGGTGATTTTGCTGGCGGTTCTGGTAGACAACAAAAAACAGTAACTGACGACACTACAGGACATCTCTGATATGAACATGAAAAAACTGGCTACCCTGGTTTCTGCTGTGGCACTGAGCGCAACCGTTAGTGCGAACGCAATGGCGAAAGACACCATCGCGCTGGTCATCTCGACCCTGAATAACCCGTTCTTCGTTTCCCTGAAGGATGGTGCGCAGAAAGAAGCCGACAAACTGGGTTATAACCTGGTGGTTCTAGACTCTCAGAACAACCCGGCGAAAGAGCTGGCTAACGTTCAGGACTTAACCGTTCGTGGCACCAAAATCCTGCTGATCAACCCAACCGACTCTGATGCGGTCGGTAACGCCGTGAAGATGGCCAACCAGGCGAAAATCCCGGTAATCACTCTTGACCGTGTGGCGACAAAAGGTGACGTCGTTAGCCATATCGCGTCTGATAACGTGCTGGGCGGTAAAATCGCGGGTGATTACATCGCGAAGAAAGCAGGCGAAGGCGCCAAAGTGATCGAACTGCAGGGTATCGCAGGGACATCCGCAGCGCGTGAGCGTGGCGAAGGTTTCCAGCAAGCCGTGGCAGCCCACAAATTTAACGTCCTGGCCAGCCAGCCTGCTGACTTCGACCGTACTAAAGGCCTGAACGTTATGCAGAACCTGCTGACGGCGCACCCTGAAGTGCAGGCTGTCTTCGCACAGAACGATGAAATGGCACTCGGCGCGCTGCGTGCGCTGCAGACTGCCGGTAAATCGGATGTGATGGTGGTTGGTTTTGACGGCACGCCAGACGGTGAGAAAGCCGTAAATGATGGCAAACTGGCGGCAACCATCGCGCAGCTGCCTGAGCAGATTGGTGCGACGGGTGTTCAGACTGCGGATAAAGTGCTGAAGGGCGAGAAAGTCCAGGCGAAATATCCGGTTGACCTGAAGCTGGTCGTCAAGCAGTAATAGGCGATTCAGGCGGTCGTCTGACGGCCTGAGGGACTACAAATAAAGAAAAGTGTGGCATACGCCACCGGGTAAAACCGGTGGCGATCTTTACTGGACAGCTCAAACATGAAAACCGCAGTTAATCTCGTCGTCCTTGGCAGTATTAATGCCGATCACATTCTTAACCTTGATGCTTTCCCCACGCCTGGCGAAACCGTCACCGGTAATCAGTATCAGGTGGCTTTCGGCGGTAAAGGCGCGAACCAGGCGGTGGCCGCCGGTCGCAGCGGCGCTAATATTGCATTTATCGCCTGTACCGGCGATGACGATACGGGCGAGCGCGTGCGTAAACAGCTGGAGAGCGACCATATCGATATCTCACCTGTCAGCGTGGTGGGCGGGGAATCGACGGGCGTGGCGCTGATTTTTGTCAACGCAGAAGGTGAGAATGTCATCGGTATTCATGCGGGTGCCAATGCGGCGCTGACCATCGAACGCGTGGAAGCGCAGCGAGGATTGATCTCCAGCGCCGAAGCGCTGCTGATGCAGCTCGAATCGCCGGTCGAAAGCGTGCTGGCGGCCGCGAAAATTGCACATGAAAATCATACCACTGTCGTACTTAACCCTGCTCCAGCGCGTCTATTATCAGACGAGTTGCTGGCGCTGGTGGACATCATCACCCCGAACGAAACGGAAGCCGAAAAGCTGACGGGCATTCGCGTGGAAAATGATGACGACGCGGCGCGTGCCGCTCAGGCGCTGCACGATAAAGGTATCGGTACGGTCATCATTACGCTCGGAAGCCGTGGCGTATGGGCGAGCGTCAACGGCGAAGGTCGTCGCGTTCCCGGCTTTAAGGTCAAAGCGATTGATACGATCGCGGCGGGAGATACTTTTAACGGTGCGCTGGTTACGGCGCTGCTGGAAGGTGGCTCGCTGGACAATGCCATCCGCTTCGCTCATGCCGCAGCCGCGATTGCGGTGACACGCAAAGGGGCACAGCCTTCCGTTCCATGGCGCAAAGAGATTGATGAATTTTTGAGTCAGCAGAGGTAACGCTTGGCCACAATGAAAGATGTCGCCCGCATGGCGGGCGTTTCTACTTCGACGGTTTCCCATGTCATCAATAACGATCGCTTTGTCAGCGAGGCGATACGGGAAAAAGTCGACGCTGCCATTAAAGACCTCAACTACGCTCCTTCGGCGCTCGCACGCAGTCTTAAGCTTAATCAGACGCACACCATCGGCATGTTGATCACCGCCAGTACTAACCCGTTTTATTCTGAGCTGGTGCGCGGCGTTGAGCGTAGCTGCTTTGAGCGGGGTTACAGCCTGGTGCTGTGTAACACCGAGGGCGACGAACAGCGTATGAACCGTAATCTGGAAACGCTGATGCAAAAACGCGTCGATGGATTATTGCTTCTGTGCACCGAAACGCACCAGCCCTCCAAAGAGATCATGCAGCGCTATCCCTCCGTTCCAACGGTGATGATGGACTGGGCGCCCTTCGACGGGACCAGCGATCTGATTCAGGATAACTCGCTGCTGGGCGGGGATATGGCGACGCAGCATTTGATTGATAAAGGCTACAGCCGCATCGCCTGCATTACCGGGCCGCTGGATAAAACTCCGGCGCGTTTACGTCTCGAGGGATTTCTCGCTGCCATGGAGCGCGCGGGGCTGCCCGTTCCGGACGGATATCGCATCACCGGCGATTTTGAATTTAACGGTGGTTTTGAGGCGATGCAAAAACTGCTGGCGCAAGACGTGCGTCCGCAGGCGGTATTTATCGGTAACGATGCGATGGCTTTTGGTGCGTATCAGGCGTTGTATCAGGCGGGATTACGCGTTCCCCAGGATATGGCGGTGATTGGTTACGATGATATCGAGCTGGCTCAGTTTATGACGCCGCCGCTGACCACCATTCATCAGCCGAAAGATGAACTGGGCGAGCTGGCGATCGATGTGTTGATTCATCGTATGGCACAGCCCGCACTTCAGCAGCAACGTTTGCAGCTTACTCCTGTTCTGATGGAACGCGGTTCTGTTTCGGCTGGTGGCGATCTTTAATCAAATTGCGGCCATCTTTGGGTTTGAGCAGCATGAACACCAGCGCCGAGACCACCGTCAGTGCGCCCATCGTGATAAAGGTGTAATGGAACTGCTCAACCGTGTTCGTCCCTTCCATCCCTTCATAGACGCGCAGCACCGCTGCGCTCACCGCCACGCCTAAACTGATCGACAGCTGCTGCGTCACAGCCAGCACGCTGTTGCCGCCACTGGCATTTTCGTCGGTGAGATCCGCGAGGCTGATGGTATTCATCGACGTAAACTGGATAGACATCGCCATGCCCAGGATAAAGAGCGGGAGCAGCAGCATCCACGCCGGGAAGGCGGCGGACTGAAGCGAAAACTGCGCAATCATTAGACCGATAAAGACCGTGACACCCACCAGCGTTTTACGATAGCCCAGCCGACGCAAAATCTGCGTCACCATCGATTTCGCCAGAATTGACCCGACGGCGGTCGGGGCCATCATGCACCCGGCTATCAGCGCCGGATAGCCAAACCCTACCTGCAGCATCAGCGGCATCAGGAAGGGCACGCAGCCGGTACCCAGACGCGAAGCGATGTTTCCGGCAATCCCCACCGAGAAAGTTCGGGTTTTGAACAGCAGCAATGAAATCAGCGGCGTCGGATGACGACGCGCGTGACGTATATAGAGAAGGAAAAGCAGGATGCCGCTCAGAATGATAGAAAGGGCGATCCAGGTGGCGACGATTTTCTCGCCAAATAACTCCATGCCGGTGGAGAACAACACCAGGCTCAGGCCGAACAGGAAAAAGCCGCCCATATCAAAGCTGCGTTTTGGCGTGGTGAAGTTCGGCATATATTTGCGGGCGTAGCAAAGGCCTGCCACGCCAATCGGAATATTGATGAGGAATATCCAGTGCCAGCTCGCCCAGGTGACCAGCACGCCGCCAAGAACCGGCCCGAGAATGGGGCCGACCAGACCGGGCATGGTCACAAAGTTCAGTACCGGTAAAAGCTCGCTGCGCGGGTAAGCACGTAACAGCGCCAGGCGTGCGACCGGCATCATCATTGCGCCGCCGATGCCCTGCAGGATACGGAAGACAACCAGCTCCGCCAGGGATGTCGAAAGTGCACAGGCCAGCGAACCGAGCGTAAACAGAGTGACGGCGAGCATAAAGATTCGACGTGTACCGAAGCGGTCCGCCAGCCAGCCGCTGACCGGGATCAACATTGCGACGGTCAGCGTATAGCTGATGATGGCGGATTGCATCGCCAACGGGGAGCGGTTGAGACTTTCGGCAATGGCCGGGAGGGCCGTGTTAAGAATGGTGGCATCCAGCGCCTGCATAAAGAAAGCCATTGCCGCAATCCATGGCAATCCCGCCATGCTGCGTGCTTTTTTCTCAGTCATTGATTGTCCGGTTGTTGGTGTGGTGTTGCTAATAAAACCTGGCAGGCGAGTAAAGCGCGCTGTCCGTCGCTCTCCTGAATGGCATCGACAATTGCCTGGTGCTGGTCCAGCTTCACCACGTCATTCTGAGTAATAGAAGCAAAGTAGGTGTGATACACCGAATGGAACAGGGAGGCAAAGGAGGTCAGGAAAGGGTTTCCACTCATCGCGTAAATTTGCTCGTGCCAGGACATATCCACTTCAATCCAGCGCTGACGGTTGAAATGCTGCTTCAGGAAGGTCATTTCGTCCATCAACGTATTAAGCTGTGCTTTTTGCTCGGCGCTGCCTTGCACGGCGGCGAGCAGACATGCCTGAGGTTCGAGGCTGCCACGCATAACCAGGAAATGCTCCACAACCTGATGGAAGTTCTCTTCGGTCATCCACCACGAGAGCAGCTCCTGGTCGAGGAAGTTCCAGTTGCTCTGAGGCATCACGCGAGTTCCGATGCGTGGGCGCGGAAGCACCATGCCTTTCGCGGTTAAGGTTTTTACCGCTTCACGCACGGCGGTACGGCTCACGCCAAACTGTTCACCCAGCTCCATTTCACCGGGAAGAATGCTTCCGGGCATATATTTTCCTGCCAGAATGCGTTGGGCCAGTTTCTCTGCCAGCACGTAAGAGAGGTTTTTTTGGGCGGCCAGCTGTTGCGCGCTTAAGGGCATCGCTCTTATTCCTTAATAGTACATGCTGTTAAGTATGCCATCAGGCGTGTGTTTGTGACTGCAAAAACAGCAAATAGGACAGTTTGTGGCTTGTTAACCGGCGTTTTGGCGAAAAAAGATACGGTCAGAAAGTTTTTTTACATTTCCTCTTGTCACCTCAGAATAACTCCCTATAATGCGCCTCCACTGACACGGAACAACGGCACGCAAGCCGCCGGGACAGCAGGGGTTCAGCGATGAACGCCGACAGCGAAAAGCGAAATTAAACGCTTGACTCTGAATGAGGAAAACGTATTATACGGGACCTCGCAACGGTGAGCGAAAGCCGCGTTGCACTGCTCTTTAACAATTTATCAGACAATCTGTGTGGGCACTCAAAGTGACATGGATTCTAAACGTCGCAAGACGCTAAATGAATACCAAAGTCTCTGAGTGAACATACGTAATTCATTACGAAGTTTAATTCACGAGCATCAAACTTAAATTGAAGAGTTTGATCATGGCTCAGATTGAACGCTGGCGG